>NZ_JAIVEM010000036.1 GCF_020404765.1 Paenibacillus sp. BJ-4 | reverse complement strand
CCTGGAGAAACAGGGGTAACACCCCGTTTCTCCCAGATACCAGACCATTATTATGTAAAGAAAAAGAACCCGCGTCTCAAAAAGACGGGGTTTCTCGACAATCTGCGTTGTATTTGCTGTTCATAAAAATCATTACAGAAACAGGAAACGACTAGTAGGTACCCAAAGTTAGCAATGATTCAAAAACGAAAAGAGCTGCTAGAGTAAAAAAGACAATGGAAATTCTAGAGTTATTCTTCCGCTCTTTAATTCCATAAGCACAGCAAAAGATAGCCATAGTGAATTGGGCACCACTTCGGCAATAGGCATTGCTCACAAAAAATATGCTGCTAAATTCGATTACTGCTGTGGTAAGAGCTAGTATATTAAACCATAAAGGATTTTTTCGAAATTGTTTATACATAAAGGTTTTCCTCCACCATTCCAACGAGATGTCTTATTGTTTTACCTACTAAGTGGTCCCGTCAACCCCCCTGCCTCTGCTCACCTAAATACACTTAAACAGAACCATTATAACGTGAATATTAAACTGTAAAAAAAGGATACAAATATTTATCAACGTACTTAGATCCCAGGCCCCAATAATCATAATTATAGTCCCTTGGATGTTGTATAAGGTGTTTTGAGCGTTCAATCCAGGCATTAAGCTGCTCAGTCTTAGCGAAATTGCTCACTTTTCTAATAGTAAGGCCAATTCTTTTATAACTTCCTCTTCTCCAGATTTAACAACATCACCGGTAAAAACATAAAGGCTACTTAGAAAAAATGAATAGGTTTGCATTTTTCGTCATCGACAAAGCTGCATATCATCGGTATGTTTTCAAAGCAATTCACAGCTAATTCCCAATCCTGATCCGGTATTTTTATATCGCTGTATGCCCATAGTTTAATTTTTTTTTTTGGTTTGGGTTCCAAGCATGTTGAGCATCTCTCCACATTCTGCCCCCCCTTATGCAATTGAGTTCTCATTCCCCGATAGTGCAATAATGATTGCCGCCCTAAAAGGAATTGGTACATCACTGCCTTAAATAAATAAGAATATTATAAACACAATGTCCAATTGTTGGAGCCCATATTGAAGAAGTCTTTTTATATATAAATCCAAGAATGTATCCTACGAGAAATATGGTCACATAGTTAAGAAGTGAATATCCTGAAATAATACCTATTGGAAAGTGTATCCCCATAAAAAGTATCGCTTGTATAAAGTTATATCCCTTCACCCGATGGTCTCTTAGTTTATTCATAATGAATCCCCGGAACACTACTTCTTCAGAAAACGCCGCTAACGGTGTAATGATCCATCTGATTCCTATGTCAAAACTAAAACCTTTAAAGATAGCAAGCTCAATTACTACCAATAAGAATCCAATAATTCCGCCTGTAAATACTCCCTTGATAACATTGTGTTTTAATTTTAAGTAGCCGATGATTTGTTGCGGCCTTACTCGATCAATATATATGAAATAAATGACCACCAGCCCGATCCAAAAAATCAATTTTATCAAGAAGGATATCAGATAAAGCCCCAAATCAGATATTTTGGGATGAAATGTTAGCTCCTTAATTGTCCAGCCCATATAAAAAATTAATATAAAGTGAGTAAGTTTACTTTTAGTCATTTTTTTGTTCCTTTTAATAAATTTCAGCTGATAGTTTTATATTACCAAAAATAGTTCTGTAACTCCAATACCACAAGTAATTTTGGATTGGCGTTTATCCGGATAAATAGAACGTTAATGACGCTCTAAAAATTTAGCATATCTCCCATTAGTTTGGTTGCATGTCATCCCAGCGGCAGGATCGTGGTGTAGTGTCTATATAGTAATTTTTCCATACATAACTGCCCGTTAGCTCAACAGGCTGCCGATATTATGGCAGCCTGTGTTCTTCTTTGTGCTATCGTTCCCCGATAATTCAACGAAGCCTAATTCCTTTCAGAAACAGAAGAAGATCCACAATTCTTAGAACTGGCAACTTCGTGTTATGCGCTATACGGAATCCAGTATACAATACAGCCAAATGTTTGAGCGACCAAAGAGAACTTTTGCTCGTCGATTCGCAACTTTTCTGTTCAAGGAGTCGTCTTATCAACTGTACAATGTACAGAGTACAGTTTGACCACTAAATATACATAAACACAAAGCTAATCTCCATTTTGAAATGCTCTTTTGCCCAATTGTGATAGCCGCACGACCCGGTAACCCGGCTCATCTCCAGTCGTGAACTCCGATGGCTACGGTGTGCTTTAACGTCCCCTCGGTAATTCATCTCAGCCAAATGCCAAGCATCTGCTGCATCTGTTTTCACCTTACGAAGCTGTGTGCCTTTCGATCGTTTCGCTTGCAGGGGGTTGACGATGTAATGAATCCATCCACTGCGTTTAAGATACCCTACCAGATTTCGATGGTAATGTCCGGTTGCCTCAAGGACAACAACGGGCATTGTTAAGCGATAGGGGTGCATAAGCCCCTGTATAGCGCAGGTTTCCGCTCTCGTTTTGAGAGGGGTAAGGGCTTTACTGCGTGACACACCCATAGTAAAAACGGGGTACGGTTGGTCTATGAATGACCGCCGCGCCCCGTTCTTTATATTATTACACTGTTTTCTTTTTCTGACTAATTGCGTGTATATATTTAATAGTAAGCTTCCATAAGACTTTCCCGAGCCAAAACATTAACACACCAATCACAATAGAAATTGGCAAGAACTGCATTGGGCTTGGTGTAAATGCTCCCATTTCGATTGTTATTCCGGCAATATCATATCCCATAAGATACCCGAAAAATTTAACAATTCCGCCTATCAGCGTAATAACTCCACCAACCATTAAAGCAATGGAAAGAGTACTGATGAACGGCAAAAGTAACATACCGCTGACGCCTGCAAAGCTGCTACAAAATGCAAATATTGCGCCGAATTTATGCCAACTAAATTTACTGTTCTTTGAAATAGCTTCACCTAAGTATGCTGTCGCTAATTCTTTTGGGTTTCCTAACCGTTCGATGATTTGCTCAGAAGATACACCATTATTTTGCAATTCAAGCATTACGCTTTTGATTTCTTTTACAATGTCAATACGCTCGGAATCGGACATAGATTTCAAATACTTTTCAATTTTTACAAGATAGTCATTCATAATTTTATCCATAATCTAACTCTCCTTTAATTTCTGATATAGCTGTTAATAAATTATCCCATTCTAAGGACATCACTTTTAAGTATTCGTTTCCTTTTTCTGTAAGGGTATAATATTTTCTCGGTGGCAAGCCCTCTGTACTTTCTTGCCAAGATGAAGAAATATATTCTTCTTTCAATAATCTTCTAAGCAGTGGATAAATTGTATTTTCTTTTGCAGCAACAATAGGATACCGCTCTAACTTACTTATGATTTCATACCCATAATATGGTCGTTGCTTTATTAGCAATAGAATACAGAAATCGAGTGTTCCTCGCTTAATTTGTGATTTCCAATCTTCTACATTCATGTATTGTACCTCCTGCATATATATCGTACAACACAGTACTATATTTATCAATAGTAAATTCAGTACCAACAACCGCCGAACGCAGAGGCTTTTGAACTAGAAAGGTATATTTTTAACTATAAAAACTATGACAAAATTTATCCGTATTTTCCTTTTTTCCTATTTGCTAAATTCAGCAAGTAAAATATTTTTAAAAGGATTAGGACTGTTATCTCTACCCAAACTGTTCAAACTGACGACCAACGTATGCTTGCCTCCAAGTGTACCTCCTGCAAAAGTAGAAAACCCTAGAATGCCACCTATGTGCCCCCATACCGAGACACCGTTTGGAAGCTTAAATTCAGAGATTCCAAGACCATATCCATCGATTCCTGATCTTCCTACAGGAACTGTAGTAAGCATTTGTTTTAGTTGCGGTTCCTTCAGTAATTTGCCACCGAGCAAGGAAGAGAAGAACTTATTTAAGTCGTCAGCAGTAGAAATCATATCTCCAGCCGAGCTACCTGCACTTGGATTATAATAAGTAACGTCTTTTATCTCACTTGCTTCGTCTGGTTGGGAATATCCCCGAGCATGCTTGGTGCCTGGAATAACGCTTGAATTGCCAGGTAGGAATGTATCCGACAATTCAAGCGGTTCAATAATCCGTTTTTCAATCTCTTCCGCGTAGCTGTTTCCGGTTACTTTTTCAATAAGAATACCCAGTAATACGTATCCCGTGTTTGAATAAGACCAGCTCTTTCCTGGGACAAAGTCTGGGGGCAGAGAAATCCCCATCTTCACTATTTCATCAGCCGTATACGATTTTTTTGTATCCATAAAATCAGCGTCTTTTGACCTTGAGTATTCAGCGATACCACTTGTATGGTTCAATATCTGCCGGATGGTAATCTGTTTAGCATTATATCCGTTTCCTTGAATGACACCAGGCAACCATTTTTCGATGGAGTCGTCTAGATTTAAGCGGTTCTCTCCAGCTAATTGAAGTACAACCGTTGCGGTGAACGTCTTCGTCACGCTGCCAATGCGAAATCGAAAATCTGTTTCCATTGGTTTCTTGGTGCTCAGATTCGCTATCCCAGCGGCATAACCCCACGTTTTTCCACCCTCAGAAGTTTTAGCAAGTATCCCCGGGAATCCAAGTTGCAATGTATCCCGCATTGCTTGCTTGACGGAATTATGATCTCGTTGAGTGGTTGTTTGTAACGAACTAGATACATTTTGAGTGGGCTCTGCTTTTACAATTGAGGTTGGCAATGTGTATAGCAGGGAACTTCCAGTTATTAAAAGGGCCAGACTTGCAAATGTAATTTGACTACGTATTTTCATAAGAAATTCCTCTTCTCTATTAATATTGTAAGTTTGTAATCATCTTCATAATTGTTGTTTTACCAACGCCATTCTGTCCTAACAAGCGGTAAATTCCTCTTTTTTTCGCATCCCGGAAATTAATTCTTTTCCTTAAAATACTCTGTTAACTGGTTTGTTTTTCATATATTCGTCATATCTGTTCCGCCTTTCACACCTACCTCCTGCATATACATCGTACAACACAGTATCTCAATTATCAACAGTATATCAGAATTTTTTTATTCAACGAGAGATATTTTGAAAGAAATTCAGTATCAACAACCGCCGAGCGCAAGCAGAAGCAGCGGGATGTTACGCAATAGGGGCGCATAGGCCCTTGTATAGTGCTGGTTTCCGGACGCGTTTTGAGAGGAGCAAGGGTTTTATACCTTTTCCCTCAAAATCATCGTTCTGCTGCGTGACACACCCATAGTAAAAACGGGGTGCGGTTGGTCTATGAATGACCGCCGCGCCCCGTTCTTTTTTTGTGCTTATCGTTCAGTTTCCTTTTGCCGTTCGGCTTCTCTTGGCTGTCGCAAAATCCCATCAATGTTCCGCTTGATAACGTCGTATTCCTTTACCTGCTTTTTCAGTTTCCCATAGTCGGTATACAGCTTTTCCTCTTGAAGCCTTTTGTATTCCGCTTGCAGGGCGGCGATGTTCGGGAGCCTGCCGCCGATCTGCGCTGCCTTTAATACTTTGGTGGCTGCTTCATACAAAAAAATACTGCTTTCGTGCCCTGCGCGGTAGCTGTCCTTATACTTTGCTCTGCGGTAGCCGTCACATCGATCAGGTCATTACGAAATCTATTAGTATATTTCCACATTTTATTCAACTATTCTGCCCGTTAGCTTAAGGAAGAACCGTCAGTCTTTTTCTAGTCTACAACTTTATTTTCTTCTGACAGCTGATGCAGGATTTCTAGCTTGCTGCGTTCGATTAGGCTAAGATGTGAATAACTCATGGACTGATTCTCCTTGTGTGAATGCTGGTGTTGGAACTTTCATTCTACACGAATCAGGTCATGGGCCATTTTTTTATTGATTTCCAGCAGGTGTCCACTTCATATTACAATCCGTCAAATGAAGAAAGGATGGTAGTGAAAGATGAAACTGGAAGCAAACAACAAGTTAGTCATGATTGGAGTTTCTGTCACGGTGCGAATGCGGCTGTAACGGCCGATAAGAGATTAAGGAACAAATAGAGCCTTGTCAATGAAAAAGGAGGCTTCTTGGCGAAGCAAAGGTGCTTTGGAGCGGAAATCGACTGAACCGTCAGAATTGGTTATTGTGACTGGATCCGTAACTCCGGCAGCAACAAGCTTGCTTACGGCCTTGATAGCCGATTCATCGGTTTGCCCTGCCAATCGCACCTCATCGCCAAGCGGCCATGGAAGAGGAATGCGCGTTAAGATGACGGCCATTTCTTCCCGAGTTATCGTGCGATCCGGTTCAAATCGGCCTCCGGGCTCCTCCCCCAACCAATGATGCTCGACCGCCGCCTGTATCTCTTTGACCGCAAAATGGTGTTCGATATCCGTGTAACCGGATTTCGATTTGGAGGGCGGATAGCCGACAGCATGCAGCAGCATTGTGATGAATTCCGCCCGGGTCATGGGTGCCTTGGGGTCAAAGCTGCGCCCATCTCTTCCATTGATGATATCCAGCGAATGGAGCTTTTCAATAGACGGTTGGTAGGGGCTTTCTTTCGAGACATCGGAAAACAGCGCTTTTTCCTGCATTTTGGGCGAATAGGCTAACGGTGATTTGGTAGGTCTGTACATATAAGCAATACCGCCATCCTTTTGTTCAAGAAATGCTATTTTCTTCCCGTGGTCATCCATAAACAACAAGGGATCTATCTTTTTCAAAGTAGTCTTGCCATTCCTCAATTTGTATTTGTCTTCCGCTACAAGTTGTCCGTTATTGTACGTAATTCTAGTCACAAATGCCGGGGTATGCAGGTCTCTGTATAATCCGACGTAACGCGCGGCTTGCTGTTCTGTCAGAGGTGATACCGATTCAGGCGTCTCGGTGCTCTTCGGATAATAATGGTTCATAAAGGCAGCATACAAATCCGAGCGCAATTCGGAATCATTATTATAAATGACGAACAATCCCGTTTTGCGCTCAGGCAGTAGCCATATCCATGAGGCATATCCGGGGATGTTCCCGCCTTTGCCGACGACATACTGACCATTCGACAGTTCATTGAAAATGCTTTCAAATCCATAGCTTGTAATAGGTATGGCCGGATGAGCGAAAACGGAAAACTTGCTCATTCGCTGAACACTTTGTTCGCTTAACATTTGCCGATCTCCGGCCTTTCCTTTTTGCAGAAGCATGACCATGAATTTAGCCATATCGCTTCCGGTGGACAACATTCCGCCCTGAGGCATGTCCGTAGGATAAATGCCATACTCCGGATATGGCGTGCCTTGCGGATCGTAAGCTGTAGCCATTCGGGCTTTAAGCTCTGGGGTTACAAGATCATGGGAAGAATTCATGCCGAGCGGCTGAAAGATGTTTTTATCCATGTATTCATGAAAAGGGAGCCCGGTAACTTGTTCCACGGCATATCCCGCCAAAGCAAAAGCATAATCGTCATACTGGTAGGCTTCCCCCGGCGTCCGGACGATGGTTGGCATTCGATCAATTAAGAAATCTCGAAGAGAAGTCTCTTGATTAAGAAGATCGGGCGAGGCGTCATCATCTTTTTCATATGGGAAATCGAACCCAGTCATGTGGGTCAGCATATTTTCCATAGTTAGCGGTTTACCTGTCGAATTGGGTATTGTGATACCTCCGAGATAGGATTGGATGTCCTGATCCAGCTTGATCTTCCCTTGGTCAGCAAGCTGCAGCACAGCCGCAGCCGTAAACGTCTTAGAAATGGAACCGATGCGAAAAACGGTATTGGAATCAACTGGGGTTTTGCTTTCTTTGTTTGCATACCCGTATCCTTTGGATAAAACTACTTGTCCGTCCTGAACGACGACGAACATGGCACCCGGGACATTGAACTTCTTCAAGCTTTCCCCAAAGTAATTGTCCGCGAAGGCCTCCACTTCTTTGGGGTCAACCGGACCGCTTGGAGCAGCAGGAACAGCTGCAGGTTGAATCGCTGTGATTGTTTGCCCCTTAAGAGGGGGCTGTTCCGCACTAACACTATGCCCTCCGACCAAAGCAATCAAGTAAGTCACAGCTAGAGACGTGCTTAGCGTTACAGCGAGCACTTTTGTAACTCTTTTTTTACGCATTAGAAAATTCTCCTTCAATGAAATTGGTATAGGCTGGAAGTGCCCTCTCAGTATAACATGATGGATTATTTCCCCACACAGTCTTCCGTCTAGTTCATTACCTAGACTAAGGTCAAGCAAAAAAGGATCAGACCGCAGCAGCGACCTGATCCTTTGCACTATTATTTTCAATGCTTGTACTGCGGATAAACACGGCCCTACTCAAGCGCTTCCTGGGGTCCCGCCAACATTTTAACGAAAATATACGCTAAGCCTTTGGATGTGGCCGGCATAGCGTTTTTTTACTCCTAAGGGGCTTCCGCATACAATATAGGAAACATTAACCTAAATTTCGAAAGTAACCTTCTATTAAAAAACAAAAAAAAGGGCTCAAATCTTTGGTAGAATGGTGTTTGCGAGAACAAAATCACCCAAAGAGAGGAGCACCTTTTAGGTGAAGTCTACCACACCCATCCATAAAATCAAGACCGAATTTTCACTGGATCAGTCCACAAGCATCGGAGGAAGCAAGATCTTCCTCGATTATCTCGAAAAAATTAAACTGAGCCAGGTGCTGCAAATCTTAGCCGGAGGCAAAGCACACAATGCCTTGTTTTCCGTGCATCGCATTCTGCTATATCTCATTGTCGGCTGGGTTCTCGGCTGTGAGCGTCTTTTTCACTTTCGCCGATGGCAAAAGGACTCTCTCCTTCAGCGGTTTCTTGGAGGACGCTGTCCACACCACTCCCTTCTCTACAAAGAACTGGATCGGCTGGGGAAAACCAATCCCCATGTTCGAATGGAACTCCGGCAAGTGAACCTCGAAGTGATCCGGCCTTGTCTGCCTTCCAAGCTCATTCTTGATTTGGATTCGACGGTGGAGACGGTCTATGGCCATCAGGCCAAAGCAGCAAAAGGCGTGAATGCCCATAAACCGGGGCGAAAAAGCTACCACCCCTTGCTCGCTTTTGAGGGACAGTCCCGCCTTTGCCTGAATGCCGTGCTCCGCTCAGGAAATGTTCACTCCTCCACCGAGGCTGTCCCTTTTCTGGAAGAGACCTTTAACCTCTTCGGTCAGCATCAGGTTCTCTATTCCCGGTTTGACAAAGGTTTTGGCGGCGAAGACTTCTATTCCATGTGGGAGGGGCGGAAGATTGGATACGTGGGCAAAATGAAATGGACAAAGCGTTTGGCAACAGAAGTGGCCGCTTGCCGGTACTGGAAACGTTACGTGGACGAAGACTGGATCATTGAAGGCATCGCTCTTGGGTACCAAGCCACGTCTTGGAAAAAGCCTCGGCGGGTCGCCGTGATCCGCAAGGCAAAAGTCGTTGATGATGACCAAGCTTGTCTCCTGCTGGATACCGACTGGGAGTACGAGGCCATCGTCACGAACCTGGATTGGGAATCCATCGATTTGTGGCGCTTTTATAACCAACGCTGTTGTATGGAGAACTACATCAAGGAAGCCAAACGCGGATTTTCCATCGACAAAATCGCCACCGGCTCTTTTGAAGCGAATGAAATCGACCTGCTCGTCAAATTGCTGGCCTATAACCTCTGCGAACCGGTTCATAGGGGCTATACCAATGCAAGGTTTCGTCTGGAATTCTTCCACTGTGCAGCAACGCTGGTGAGTCACAGTCGAACCACCGTCCTCAAACTGGCGAAGATATTCACAAACCGCCACAGCTGGAAACGGATGGAATTCCGCATTGCCCAGCTAGAATGAAGACTTCTAAAATCTAACATGGAAATTCAGATGCCCGGTCTTCTGGGTGGGGGAAGTTGTATGCTGGAAATCAATTTTTGAATATTCCCCCTGTAAATTATCCCTGATTCTTACAGGTTTTTCGAACGCTGAGTCTCTCGATTCCTTACTGTTACGGGCTTTCGAAATTCAGGATAAAGTGAATTTACTTTTTAACTCATACTTATTGTAATCTTTTCCATTTCCATTAATAATATCTTCTATATCCCATGTAAGTTCTTTGCATTTTTGAATTATATGCTGCTTGTTCAATGAAATAAAAATTGTAACAAGAGCACTGATTGTTAATAAACCCGCAGCAATCGCAACCACAAATGTCAAATTGTGATTAAGTGTATCATTTCTAAATTCACCAATAAGGATACTAAAAATATTATGTATTTTCTCCATATAAAAACCTCGCAATACATTTTTTTCGCAATATTTAAAAATCTCATTTACATATGATACGGTTCACTGGAATTAATATTCAACTATCCTGCCCGTTACTTCAATGAAAACTAGGGAACAGCTGCAACGGCAATCTGCTCCCTGGTTATTCCACTAACGTTTCCCGTTAGCGTAATGTCCAGTTAATTGTATTAGTCTCCGACTCTTCGAAGATTAAAGATTAGTTTGACAAGCACATTTGCTTGATCGATCGTCTGTTTGACAGTTGCAGCGGCAGAGCGATCAGTGGCTAACCGAAGACCTTGGCCCGCCCAGAGTGACATGTACTCAGGGTTATTCGCTTTTGCAGCTGCCTGGCGAATGTCCCTCGTCATTGCGTTTTGAATTGGGTAGGCAGGAATTNAGAGTACACGCGAGTAATTTCGGTGCAATCCTCATTTTCTGAAAGAATCTTCTGTTTGTACGTTGTATGAGCACCGCTTTCGGGACACGCCAGAAAGGCAGTTCCCATTTGTACGGCGGCGGCTCCTAATGCGAGGCTTGCTATAAGCCCCCTTCCATCCATGATGCCTCCCGATGCGATGACTGGAATTGTTACATGATCCACGATCTGCGGAACAAGAGCCATGGTGCCTATCTGAGTGTCGGAAACGCTCTTCAAGAATGTGCCGCGATGTCCCCCAGCTTCACTTCCCTGGGCTACAATTGCGTCTACACCAGCCGCTTCCAATTG
>NZ_JAIVEM010000072.1 GCF_020404765.1 Paenibacillus sp. BJ-4 | reverse complement strand
TTTCTGTCCTTTTTTAGCCATACAAATATCCCCTTCAAGTTCACTCAATCCTCATGATACCATGCGGACTTTTTTGAGTGTCTACTTGAAGGGGATAATACCAATAATAAGTAACGGGTTAACCTTTTTCATTTTAAGTATAAGCCTCCAATTAAATTATATATATAGATTTGTAGATATGTTATGTAAAAAAAAACCTCCTTTCTGTTCATAGTTCCTTTTGGATGTACTCGGCAAATTTCTGGATTGTTTTTTCATTCCGACGATAGTACGTCCACTTCCCAATACGCTCAGACTCTAACAAACCGGATTTTTGCATCGTTAATAAATAACTTGAAATCACAGACTGAGCAAGTCCCGCTTTAGCCTGAATATCTCCCACACATACGCCAATTTGAAAATTAAGCCCTTGTTTTAGATAAGCCTGTTCATCAAAAAACTCTTCTGGTTTTTTCAACCACAGCATAATTAGACGACGAGTTTCGTTTGACAATGCTTTATAAATCAATGACGGTTCCATAAGCCACATTATATCTACTTTATTAGATTTGTAAATATAAAATTCAGATGATTACATAGAAAATAAATAATAAAGGCTGCTTCCCCACGGAAAATCCGCTTGGAAACAGCCTGTTCATGTACATCTTCCATTACACTGACTTACTCTTATTGGAGCGATACATCAAGTACAGGAAATAAGGCGCACCGATCAGAGCGATCAGCAATCCGGAAGGAATTTCGGTCGGCGCAAGCACTGTCCGCCCAATCGTATCAGCCAGCACCAGCATTACCGCTCCCAAGATGCTCGACAGAACAATGGAACGGCGTACATGGTGCCCGATCAATGTACGCACGATATGCGGAGCAATCAGCCCGATGAAGCCAATTGTACCCACACAGGCTACCGCTCCGCCCGCCAACAGTACGCCTACTGCCATTGCCAGCAGCCGGGTGCGGCGCACCGGAAGTCCCAGTCCCATGGCGCTGCTATCGTCAAATACCAAAAGATCGAAGCGGCGAGCCAGCCACCAGGCTATTGGCAACAACACAAGCAGAAAGGCCAGAATCGTCGTCACCTGCCCCCAGTTTCGAGCGTAGGTACTACCCGTCAGCCAAATATAGCCTGTACTGCCCCAAAGCGAACCTTGGATAATCAGTACCTGAATGCCAGCTGATCCAATCGCTGATACGGCAATGCCAAGTAATATCACAACAGACGGGTTCAGTTGCTTGTTCCAGGACAGAAAGAAAATCACCGCCGCCGAGACTGCCGCTCCGGCGATTGCCGCGATTGGCAGCATATAAATGGGCAAACCGGGCCAAACGATAATCACTGCAAGTGCGCCGAATCCGGCTCCTGAAGAAACTCCAATGATCGAGGCATCGGCTAAGGGATTACGGACAGCCAGTTGAATCAAGACGCCACTAACCGCAATCGCGATGCCAGCCCCAGCCGCCACCAGTGTGCGTGGAATCCGGAACTGTAGCAAGGCCGAATTGGCATTCTCCCCGCCAAACAGGCCGGACAGCAGATCACTTACCGGAATACGCATTCCTCCAAACATCAGGCTGAATACGGTCAGCAGCACAGCTCCGCACGCGAACAGCGTGACCAGCCTGCCAAACGGTAATTTCCGTGAACGAACACCTATGTTCATTGAAGACTGTCCACTGATACCAGAAGGCAGCTTCATCTTCCACAGGATCAACCAAATTAACCAAGGGGCCCCGATTAAGGCCATCATTGCTCCAGTCGGCAGATCCATGCTTGATTGGTGGACCATTTTCGCCAGCACATCAGCGCCCGTCAACAGTAATGCCCCCCACAGGAAGGAACCAGGCAGCACCCAACGATGCATTTTCAGACCGCTTAGGCGCACCAAATGCGGAGCCACTAAACCAACAAACCCGATGGGCCCAATGACACTCACTGTAATGGTCGACAGCAGGACAGCCAACACAATTCCCACCGCCCGGGTCATGCTAACCTTTTGTCCGAGGGACGTGGATGTGGACTCATCCAGATCCAGCACATCAAACTGCCTTGACAGCATAACGGCAATGACTGAGAGTCCTACGACCCAGGGCCAAGCGTAAGTCGTCCCGCTCCAGTCGTTTTGCACCAGCGAGCCGGAACCCCAGAGAAATAGTCCCTGCGTTTCAAATGAATAAAAGATATGCAAGGCTCCGGTAAACGAACCGAGAACCATGGATACAATTAAGCCGGCAAGCGCCAACCGAATCGGACTTCCAGCTCGTCCCCCGCCCATGAAGTAAGCTAGTGCCGCTGCCAGCAGGCCACCGACAGCGGCAAATAGAAACGGCGCCTGGTGCAGCAATCCGGGAAACATCACTGCGCCAAGGACGACCACAAAGTAGGCACCAGCGTTAATCCCTAGGGTATCAGAAGCCGCCAGCGGATTTTTTGTGATGGCCTGGAGCAGAGCACCGGCGATGGCCAGCGCACCACCCGCCAGGATTCCGATGACCGTACGCGGCATCCGGAGATCCCAGACCATGTTATGTTCAAGCGTATTCTGACGCTGGGTCAACGCCTCGATTACTGTATGTAGCGGGATCGAAGCCTCTCCATAACACAAGCTTACAAAAAAAAGCACGATGAGGACGACCAATCCGCCCCCAAAGATGCCTCCTACTCGCCAAGTCTTCGATAAACCCGTTGTGCCTGTTCGGGTCATTTCGTTAGAACTCCGACTACCTGATCAACCAGTACTTTGGATGAGATTGGGCCGCCGAACGTCCATGTTGTACCGTCCAGTGGGTAGGTCCGTTTTTCTTTGACAAAATCCAGTCCGTTCCATACCGAGTTGTTCTTCATAGCGGCTCCAAATACATCGTCCGTTTTTTGCGTAATATAGATAAAATTGCTGTCCTGTACAGCTGGAAGAGCTTCAATGCCAACGGTGCTAAAGCCGTATTTCTCGGTCTTGTCCGACTTCCAGTCGTTCACCATGCCGATTTTCGCAAGCGTCCCCGCTACAACCGAATTATCCTTGAACATTCGCAGACTGGCAGCATTTTGAGCCGTAAAGGCCTGTGTCAGCGCATAGTGGAAATCTGCTTTGCCCGCTTTCTCCAATGTAGCTTTTGCATCTGCATAGTGCTTGTCAAGTTCGCTTAGGACCTTATCAGCCTGTTCCGTTTTACCGGTAGCCACGGCGACCTGCTTGAAGATTTCGACCATACGGTCGTAATCATAGCCGTTCCCCTTGTAAGGATCGAATTCTATCGTTGGTGCAATTCCCTTGAGCTGCGCATAGATCGCTGCATTGTTATCGGCGTTAGAGATAATAAGATCCGGCTTGAGCGCCGCAATCGCTTCCAGATTCGGTTCGCCCCGTGTGCCGATATCAGTTACGGTATCAGCCAGCTTCGCCTCTGGCGTCACCCACAGCTTGTAGTTTGCATTATCCGCATTCCCGACCGGCTGTACGCCAAGTGCAATCAGGTCTTCGGTAAACGTCCATTCGAGTACAACGACACGCTCCGCTGGCTTGTCCAGCTTGACTTCCCCGTGATCGTCTTTAACCGTAACCGGACCAGCCGTTTTGGAAGTCTGCTCAGACCCTGCAGTACCTCCCGTCTTCGAGCTTTCCCCAGCTGCACCGCAGCCCGCTAATACAATAGTAAAAACTACAAATAATAATAGGCCATTCAACATCTTCTTCATTTCTCTCAATCACCCCTGTATGTATATTGCATTAGAAAATGATAATCATTATCACTAAAAGAGTATAGGGCTTAGTGATTTTTGTCAATACGGATAAATCTAAAATTGAATCGCAAACAGGTTCCGTATTATGATAGCTTTATCATTGTTTTTTAAGGGAGGCTGCATTGACGTGGCAGTATTAATCAACGAGCAAATTAAGGCTGACGAGGTGGTGCTCACTGGGCTTGGAGGGGAGCAGCTCGGTATAGTCTCCAAGGCAGAAGCCTTGTCTATGGCCCGATCCAAAGGGGCGGACCTGGTCTGTACCTCACTGATGAGCAGTCCGCCGCCCTGCAGCCTGGTTCCGAAGGGCAAAGGGAAAGCACTCGTGCAAAAAGAGTCCGCAGCACGTAAAACGAATGTTGGGCGAGCTGGTGGAAAGAGCGGTAAAGAAAAGGTCAAGGAGCTACGCTTCACTGCTCATATTGAGGAGCATGATTATGATACGAAGCTGCGTCAGGCGGACAAATATCTGCGTTCCGGCAAGCCGGTGCAGTTGGTTGTCAAATCATCGGGCGCGAAGGAAGCTCCTGTCGCCAAAGCGGTGCTGGAGCGCCTGCTGGTCGACCTAAAGGAAGCCGGAGTGAAGGAAACTGGAATCCAGACGGGCGGCAAGGGCTCACAGGTGAAATTAAACCCACGCTGAATGGCGAATCAGTAAATTAGACAAGTCACTTAGACCGTATGAAAAAGAGGACCCATTCGGCCCTCTTTTATAAATTCCTTGGTTACAGGGTATGATTTAGGCTCTTGAATTCATATGACACCACACACAAAAACTTGGAAGCAAATTCTTCAATCATCTAATAATGAACGGTCATCCGCCTCGACAAAAAAGCCGTTTGCGATTTAAGGAACTGTAATCTTCTCTTGCAACTTAATTCCACTTCAAAAGCAGCCTTTTTATAAAAATCTACTGGCGTGTATTCGAAATAATTGATGTGAAATTCGTTTAAATTATCTATCTGCTCCTATAGCGAAAATTGTCCTGCTCCGAGCTTCCTCTCTGGATTGTCTCTTCTTATCGCAGCAAGCGTAGACAGGTCAATTGCATTACTTTGCTTTTCTTTAGTTAAGTGGCAGCCTATGAAAGTATCTTCCGAAAGCAGAGTGAGCTGATTTAATGTGGTTACTTGATTTACCTTGATCAAGCGCTTTACTTCATTCTGTTCTTGTCATAGCTACTTTGCACCAAGGGAGCATACCAAAAACGCTTCTCATCAATCAACCTCGATACATACCCGCTTGCTTATTTCAGGATGACGCCGTTCGTTCCCGTTTGCGGTATGACAAACGACCAATCGGCATCCTTGTACAAATGGTTGACGACCTTTCGTTTTAGCGTGAGCTGTTTCGGCATTTGATTTAGCCCATCGACGAAATATCCGGCATCCTCCTGCAGCTCGATTACACCTGAACGATCTGTGGTGTAGCCTCCGCCAAAAAACATCGAATACTCCTTACCATTCTCGTCAACTGCAACCCAGATGTCTTGCGTGAAGTTAGGACTACTGAACATACCGCCAACCGGAATGGTTGCATACATTTTGCCCGAATTAGAACTGTTGGGACGAAGTTTGAGCCCCTTGAACAGATAAGCATCACCCGAGTCTTCGAATTTAACGGGATGCACAGCTGAAGTTTGAGCCGGGTCGAGCACGACCGACGCCTCGCTTCTCTCTCGAATTATATAACCGTCCAATACGAATCGAATTTGCTGCTTATCATAGGCAAAATCATTAAACTGGTAGAACCAGTGTGTCTTGCCACTCCAACGGTCCAATCCAGATCGACGTCCGAATTCAGGGTCTCTGTTATCCCCAAGCCATTTCCCGTGTGCATCTTCCAGATGATACTTAAGCTCGTGGAATCCGCTTTGTCCGTTCAGCGCTCGGCCTGCGGCTTCTGGGGTCAACTCTGTAGTATATTCCAATGATCCGCCGCTCGGCGTCCGGGTAGCTCCCTGCATGTGAATTCGTAAGCCGCTTGGCGTCTCATACGTTTTATCAATCGGAGTCAGCAACGTTTGCGCTTTGGCTTTGGTCAGATCTGCCTCCACATTAAGTCTCCAATCTCCTTTTACCGTTTTAATAGGAGCTTCCACATTAAGTTTGTCCGCATACAGCCTCAGTTCACGGATATGCGCACTAAGCTGCAGCTTGTCGGTCAGTACCGGCCGCATAAAGTCGAACTCAATCCTGCTAATATTCTCGTTGCCCCCTGTGCTTACTCCAAAAGGAACAGCGCCAACATCACCTCTCTGGTTATCAAAGAGGCTGAAATCGACATCTTGAAGACCAAAATCCCCGGCTACAGCGTTTCCTTTAGCATCGAAAACTTCGATCCCGATAATCATTCTAGTCGAATCGGCGATAAGTTCGTTGACTTTCAGGGTGTAACCCTGATCTTTAGCACTGGCACCCGAAATCTGTACCAGCCCTGCTTCACGGACCTTCTTCATACCACTATCCACATAGCTGTCTTTCGCGAACAGCGATCTCACCATATCTGCGAGGGTCGGCTGCGTATACAGCAGTGTGCTAACCACAAATACAACGACGGCGACCACCAAACTCCATACTTTAAGCTGTGAAGTGCGTCTCGCAGCGCGGTAATGTTTCACCTGAGCGACGATGGACGTGTCATCGTACGCGGCTGCGTTCTGTCGCCGATTCCTGTGTTCGGTCGATCCCGTCAAGATCTGTGCCTTCGTTTCCGCTGGTTGTTCGCTCGGAGAGTATCTGGATACATCATGATCGCTCGCGTCGGCTCTGTCAGCTGGTTCGATCTCGATTCCTTCCAGCGCCAGCATCACCTGGTCGGTAAACTCATTGGGTAGCCTTTCGTGAAACAACAAATTTTCCCAGTTTCTGTCTTCTATCGTCGATTTACCGTCCTCTGTTTCAAGATTGGCTTTTTTCGTTGTTGTACGATCCCAGACTCTCATAACGTTGCCCCTCCTTGGCTTCTACGGTTTTGCGCAGGCTGATTTTAGCACGGTGGACGGCGTTGTTAACCTGCCGAACCGACATGCCAGTAATACCAGCGATCTCCTTGTGACTCAGTTGGTTGGTGTAACGCAGAATCAACACAAGTCGATAATGCTCGGGCAGCGTCTCTAACAAGCGATCCAATTCGAGACGCAGTTCCTTTTGCAGCAACTTCGATTCAGGTGTTTCACGTTCATATGTATCTTCCTGTGCCGGAGACTTTGGATCTTTTCGGCGTCCACGGTCCTTCTGTAAATTGACAGCAATTGTATACATCCAACCGGCAAAACTCTGCGTCGGGTTATGTGCTCCCAGTTTACGATAGGCTTTAAGTAGTGTCTCCTGAGTCAGATCCTGAGCATCCGCTTCGGAAGACCCCATCTTGCGGAACAATCCGTAAAGCTTATTCTGATAGCGCCGGACAATGTCCGCGTACGCTTGTTTCTTGCCTTTTAGTACAGCTTCAATAATGGAATGATCGTCTGTCAGCTCCACGCGTCCCCCTCCTTTTAGGTCTGGCTTTTGTTTGTCTCGCTTCTAAGACTCCTAATCTGCATTTTTTCTCTCACTCGATCCATATAAAAAAGACCTTGAGTTTTTGTTGCCCTCGAGGTCCTAAACATATGACTCATTCCTCTATGCCTAGTTCAGCTATGAGAAGATCAGCCTGTTCCATTTTTCATCTATTTCTTTCTTGGCTGTAGTCCCATCCAAGTGCTATAGCATAGGGCACAAGTATTGGGTTTATGAAGATTGCTTCGCCAATTCCCCCCATGAGAAGTACACTTCAAAAAATGAAGTTTTTGAAGTGTATATTCTAAGACTTACAAAACCCTGCTAAGTATTTCATTGATCACACAATAGAAAAGAAAATTATTGACCATAATTTTTTTAGTTCCCTTAAAAAACAACTTCATCAGATCATCGCTTTACTCATAAAATATATGCATTAAACTTGCCGCTATTTCCCACCGCTCTCCAGCAACAATCTTCAGCCATGGATTCACCCTATAACCGCCCTATCATGGCCGTAAGCAAGATGGAAAAGGCAACATGCTTTCTAAAATAAACCCGTTCGGGTACAATTCCCATAACAAAATCGCCTGGGAGGGATTCGAATGAATCGAAAAAATGTCCCCCGTTAAGCCCGAGTCCCTCCATCCATGTGTTAGTTTCAACTCACCCTAATAAAACAGAGGGGGATCACTAATGAACATGAATGGACCTGTCAACAGTTCTCGAAGTGAGAGACTTCAGACTTGCCACGAAATAGCTGCGAGGTTAGATGAAGTATACAGAGACAAAATCTTGGCTATAGGGGTCTATGGATCTGTTCCCAAAGGTACTGATCGCCCTTTCTCGGACATTGAAATGTTTTGTGTACTAAGCGAATCAAACGCCCCCGTAGAATTTAGCCATGAATGGTTGGCGGGACCCTGGAAAGCTGAAGTGAACGTCTGTAGTTCAGACATTCTTCTTAAAATCGTCTCTACTGTTGAGGGCAAATGGCCCCCTTACCTACTTGCCGTACTTGGCAATGCAGTTTGCCCAATATGGGGCTATGTTAGTTGGGTTGCACAATCAGAAGCTTTTCTCAACGAGCTCAATGGTTCTACCGGAGGCACTGGAACTGCCGAGTCGTCCAGAAGGATTTGATCAGGTAGTTAAGTTGGTTATGTCCGGAGATTTAGCAGAACCAGCGAAGATCATTTCGGCCTGTGAAAATTTCTGGAGTGGTCTTGTGAGTTTGGCAGTCGAACATGACTATCTTATTCGATCACAACGAATCCCATTTTGATCGCAAATAAAATCCGCTTTAATTGAGCTTACTATAATATATCATGTTTCGATATGCCCAATCCCCCTTTCGTTAAGGGGGATTTTACTTTTCTTCTGGACGGATGTGATTCGATGCAGACTTAATCGCCTCGCCCAGCAATCAGTGCTTCGTTATATTTTTATACTGTAAAATATTTAAAATTTAAACTTCTTGATTTCACCCTCCGCCTCATTTATTCTCAATATATGTATACAATGGACTTGGTTGATTTATATCTGGTTGCTTACACATACAGAAGCCTATAATTCGGGGGCATACTCAAGAAATTTTTATGCATAGGGCTTTAAATGATGTATGGAGCTTTATATAGAGTGAATTTTTGTTAATATCCAATAACAGGGCCTAAGGTACTATGACAGATTGCATTTTAATGATATATTGATAGATACTACAAAAGACTATATACCCAGGGCTTGGGCTGGAGGATGTATGAAAAAGGAATCAAATCAAGACGAAACCAGTTATTTATTTAATGTTGATGTATTAGTTAAAGGTCGTTCGAACGTAGAGGCCCTTCAGTTCTTGCTTAACCTCTTAAGCCAACATGATCAAATTGCCGATAGCCGGATTCAATCTGGCATCGAACTTGGTAATTTAATTGAAGCTGCTTTGTATCTAAAAAAACAGTCTGCTCATGAGTCATCGGATCCCGCCGCTAAGCTTGCTGAGAAGTTTTCCAAAAAGAAGTCTGCCGCGGCTATGACTAAGTCAACTACCGTTCAAGAGATCAAACAAACCCATGCACAGCCGAAGCCTGCAACACAACAAGAACTTAGCACTTATGAATGGATCAAACGCTATATACAAGATAATACGCTTGTACGTTTAATTGTGAATCGTTATGGCGGACAGCGTAGCATCCCCTGCCGCATACTCAACCTGGATCATGATAATAGCTTGCTGAGTGTGTATCATGTGGATGAGAAGCAGGTGTACTCCTTTAAAATGAATGAAATTGATGAAATCACAACGTGATTGTACATCCCTTGCAGTAAAAAGTAAGTATAAAAAAAAGAGAACCGGTGGAAAATGTTACGTCTTTCCTACCGATTCTCTTTTTTCGTTTCGTATTCCCGAATCGAGTCGCTAGCCCTCTTTCTTCAGCCCCATCGCAGCCCATGCCAGGAATACCCAGCCTGCAATAAAACAAACACCCCCCAATGGGGTGATAGCGCCTAAAACACGGATTCCTGTCAAACTTAGCATATACAAGCTGCCGGAAAACAAAATAATACCCGTCAACAGCAGACACGCTGCCCATCTTAAACGGGTCGAAGCCCCCCATTGTCCGGCAGCCAATGCAATGATCAGCAAGCCTACAGCATGAATCATATGATATTTTACACCTGTTTCATACACAGCCAAAGCGTCCGCGTCGATTCGCGCTTTCACAATATGTGCTCCAAACGCTCCAATGGCTACTGCCAACAGCATCATTATAGATCCCACAATGATCCATCTACGTTGCATGTTTATGTACTCCTTTTCTTCTCATTCTTTAACCCGAACGTTCTTCTTATTTTATCGAATTGGGTTGAAGTTTACCAGCCAGCCCGTATGGTTAGATTCCCTACAGAATTTGATGTTTAAACCTTGTCTTTTGGAGGGTAATGTGTAATGCGGCTTGCTTTTTTGTTTATTTTGTGGAAAATTAGTACCTGTTCGGACTATGTTCAAGGAGTTGAAAAAATGAATTATCAAGATCCTAATTTGCAAAAGCCTGCTGCGTCTGAGGAGCACCCTGTTTTTTCAGAAGCTCCTGTGTTCCAGCCTCCGGTCAAGCTTAAGCATTCCGGTCCCGGGATTGCTTCTTTTATTATGTCGCTCGTCAGTCTGATCGGATACATTATTATGGGTATTATGGTCATTAATCTGCTTGCTCATTTCAGCCAGTATCAAACGATGAATCCGGAAGTTGTTCTGCAGCAAACCGGAACAGCGCTGCTTCCTTTTATTTTTTTAGGCAGCCTGTTGCTGAATTGTAGCGGACTTGTGGTCGGTATCATTGGAATCGCGTTGAAAAACCGTAAGAAGGCCTTTGCTATTACAGGATTGATCATTAATGCACTCATTATCGTGGGCTTTATTGCACTTCTTGCCATCGGTCTTTCCATTCCGAATAGCACTGCGGATATTTATCCTTCCTCCGTGCAATCTTTATAATTTTTCCGCATCACGCAGAGAGGATTCTATGTATGAACAAAATTAAAATTTTTGCGGACAGTACCAGTGATATTCCTGCCGACTGGCGCGAGCAATACGAGATTAGCATTATACCATTGTATACCGTGTTTGGTGATGAAGCATTACAGGACGGGGTAAACATTCACCCAGAACAATTATTTCAGCGTGTAAGCCGCGAGGGACAATTGCCGCGCACCGCCGCACCTTCTCCAGCGGATTTTATTCAAGCCTTTGCTCCCTACATAGAACAAGGGGACGACATTCTATATATCAGTCTGTCTTCTGAGCTGTCCTCGACGTACCAAAATGCACTGCTCGCTGCCTCCGAATTCCCGGAAGGTCGCATCACAGTCTTTGATTCTCTGAATTTATCATGCGGCTTTGGCCTGCTTGTGATGAAAGCTGCCCGTGCGGCTGCAAATGGCAGTACGATAGAGCAAATTGTAGAGATGCTGACGAAAACACGACCATTAATAGATACGGAATTTGTCATTGATACACTCGAATATCTGTACAAAGGCGGCAGATGCTCAGGCATGCAAAACCTGATCGGCAGTCTGCTCAAAATTCGCCCGGTCATCAAAGTCATTGATGGAAAAATGACGCCTGCTTACAAGGTCCGGGGCAAACGTGAAAAAGCACTGGATCAGATGCTGCAAAATGCCCTGAACCAGCGCGATCAGATGGATAACGACATCATCATTGTCGTACATGCCTTGGCTGAGCAGGATGCGCTCATGCTGCAAGCTCGTTTGAAGGAAGAAACGAAGGCACAAGAGGTGCTGTTGACTACAGCCGGGTGCGTCATATCGAGTCATTGTGGACCTCAGACCATCGGTATTATGTATGCCAAAAAAGCATAGTTTCAAATCTAGCCCCCGCTTACCCTACTGGTAGCGGGTTTTTTGGTGTGTTTCCAGCAATTTAGCAATGAATAACTTTACTATTTTTGATAGTATTATTCGTCGAGTAACGACAAATGCATCTACAATCTATCATAAAAAAGAAGGTTATTTGGTATGAGTTCCAAGCGATCCCGTTGGTTAACCCGGTTCACCCTGGCAGCAACGACAGCCATAACGATATTTACTACATCCACTTCATATTTGGCTGCGCCGGCAGCAGCATCCGGCGCAGCGTTTCAGGATATTTCACACAGCTACGCCTATCAGTCTATCATTTCCCTGCACGCTAAAGGGATTTTGACAGGTACACAACCCGGCTACTTCTCCCCCAAAAAGGCAGTTACGAGAGCCGAGTGGGTTACCGCACTGGATCGTATGCTCGGTCTGGAGCCTGTAAAGGCAGCTGTCGCTTCCTATCGGGATGTATCCAGACAGGCGTGGTATTACGGCTGGATCGAAGCTGCTTCCCAGCTTGATATCGTTCAGGGAGGAACGTCCGCCACATTCCAGCCCAATAGTCCCGTAACCCGGCAGGAAGCGGCCTTGATGATCGCACGTCTTATCCGCTCTTCGGGAGGATCAGGAGAAGCCACTTCCTCTTTCACAGATGCTGATGAGATTGCAGATTGGGCGCTTGAAGCTGTAGCCACCGTGAATCGTTACGGATTTATGAAAGGTGAAAATAACCATTTTCGTCCTGCATCTTCCCTCACCCGGGAAGAAACAGCAGCAATGCTGGAACGTATGCTGACATATTCAACGCAGCATGCTCGCCAAACTACTTCTGCGACCCCGTCCATCCGGCTAGGCTGGCAATATGATCAAACCGTTCAGCAGTTTGAAAGCACCGTACTGCAATCCAACATTAACACCCTGTCACCACGTTGGTTTTTTCTGAACGAAACCGGTAAGATCAGTGACTATACCAATTCGTCGCTGATCACTTGGTCCAAACAGCATCATAAAAAAATATGGGCTATGGTAGGGAACCGTTCTAATTCAACGATGACACACCAAATTCTGTCGAGTGCTGCTTTACGAAGTCAAACCATCACTCAGCTTGCCAATGCTGTATCTATACATGACTTGGACGGACTTGTCATTGATTTTGAAAATGTGGATGGTCAGGATCGCTCCAATCTCACATTATTCATCCAGCAATTAAAGGCCAAGTTAAAAAGTCTGAATGCTGTACTGGCAATTTGCGTATCTCCTGATTACGGCACGGACTGGACGGCCGCCTTTGATTATAAGCAGCTAGGTGCTGCGGCAGACTATATGATCCTTATGGGATATGACGAGCATTGGGGAGGCAGCTCGATCCCCGGCTCCGTGTCCTCATTACCGTGGCTCCGTGAAAGCGTGAGACGCTTTGAGCAAACAACCGATCCCAGTAAGGCCATATTGGCGTTGCCTTTATTTACAAGGAATTGGACGCTCAATGCCAGCGGCCAAACCATTGCTTCCTCTGATATTTCCCTAAATGAGCAAAATCAGTTAGTTTCCCGTTCAACGTCCAAACCGATTTGGAATGAGGATGTTCAGCAGTATACTATATTTTACAAAGCCACGCAGCTGCATAAGGTATGGCTGGAGGAGGGACGATCCTTGACCCTTAAGTATCGTTTGGGGCTGGAGGAAGGATTCGCAGGATTCGCCTACTGGTATCCGGGCGGAGCCAGCTCCGATCTGTGGTCCAGTATGAAAAATGCAGACCGATTCCTGCAGCGCGGCTTGTAATAGCGAAAAACCTTCAACCTCACGTAAAAAGTGAAGTTGAAGGTTTTTGACCTACATTCATATTCTAAGCCTACGACTGATATGCGATTTTCCCGTTCACGACCGTCATTCGTACCTTAACGTCAAGTAAAGCTTGCGGACTCTCCGATACATCACGGTCAATGACCGTAAAGTCAGCGGCTTTGTCTGCAGCAATCAATCCTCTCTCAGCAGCCTCCCCGGCTGCTACTGCGCTTCCCGTGGTAAACAGATGAATGGCTTCATGAATATCCAGCTTTTCAGCGGGAAGATAACCCTCATGCATTTCTTCCGGCTTGGTACGAGTTACAGCCGCATGCATCCCGAGAAAAGGGCTCAGCGGTTCAATCGGCGCGTCACTGCCGCCAGCACACGGAATACCTGCACTCAGCAGCTTTTTCCAGGCATATAAATATTCGGTCCGTTCTTTCCCGACCCGATCCAGTACCCATGGAAAATCACTTGCGACAAAACGCGGCTGAATGTCCGCAATCAGCGGCAGCTTTGCCATTCTCTTGATCAAATCAGCCGTGAGCACCTGTCCGTGGATCAGGCGATCCGGCAAACCGCTTTTCTCTGTGAGCGCATGGGTCTCCATCGCTGTCAAAATCATGTGTGCCGCCCCATCGCCGATGGCATGTACAGCCACCGGAAAGCCTGCGGCTCTGGCTGCCGCCACCATCTGATTCAGCTCTGGCTGCGGTTGAATCGCCATTCCGCAGGTATGTGGAGCGTCACTGTATGGCTCGGACAATAACGCAGTTCTTCCGCCAATGGCGCCATCGGCAAACATTTTTATGGCACCAATCTTGTACCACTCATTACCGGACCCTGCACGTAGCCCTTGCGCTTGAGCTTCCTTCATAAATGGATGATAGATGAGCTGGTGTGTACGAAAAGCAAGGCCTTCCTCCCTCAGCTCTTTGTAAATCCGCTGCATCGTCTCAACGCTGCCCAAAAAACGTAAATCCTCCGTATGCGCAGCAGTCAGACCGAGACGTAGCGCATCCAGGCATGCCCGTCGAATCGTATCCTTTTTTACCGCATAATCCGGCTCTGGCTGCACACTTGTAAAGGCGAAAGATGCTTCCTCATAAATCAATCCGTTCAACCGTCCCTCAGCGTCTCGTCCATAGGCTCCGGAGGCCGGGTCGGGGGTATTATCATGAATACCCGCACGTCGAAATGCCTCTGAATTAGCCAAGAACGTATGAAAGCATGTACGGGTCAAATAGACCGGGTGCTGATCTGAAATGGCATCCAGCTCGTCTATACCCGGAATTTCAACAGGAATAAACGCATTTTCGTTCCAGTTGAGTCCTAAAATCCACTCTCCCGGCGGTGTTACAGCGACCCGCTTGCGCAGCATGTCCAGCATCTCCTGCTTGGAGGTAGCTGATGTCAGATCCAGCATCGCCAGCTTCATGCCGTGCATGGACAAATGCATATGTGAATCGGTTAAGCCGGGCAGCACATAAGCATCCTCCCAATCCACGGTTTTATATTCCTTACCGGACAGCTGCAATTCAAGCTCCCGCGCATATCCGATGGCCTGTATACGGCCATGCTGTACCACGATTGAATCTCCTTTCGAAGCCCAATCCCCATACAATCGGCCGTGCTTGAACAAAACGAACGTCAACGCTATTCATCTCCTTTTTTCAGCTGTAACGCTATCCCCTTCATGTTACGCCTGAGTCGCTACTTCCAATTGTAGTGTAGTTATATCTACCTGCTGTATCTGCTGGGCAAAGTGATCATGGGCTGCACAGACAGCCAGTTTATAATCTTGATCCAGCTCATACTGTCTAAAATGGCAATACTCGGTGGTAAAACCTTCTGTCGTGAAGCCTATGAACGAATGTGCCCTCAACTCAAATGAGAAAGACTTCAGCGGTAGTGTTAATCCCTGCCCCTCGGCCTTCACAAAGCTTTCCTTAAGCGTCCATAGATCATAAAAATAGGATAAGCGACTCTCTGTGTCCTGACGCATTAACGCATCATACTCTGTGTCCGAAAAGCATACCTTGCCTACCTCAAAATCAATAGGACGGAGCTGTTCGATGTCGATTCCGAGCGGTTGCTCATCAAGGGCACATACCACCCATTTTCCCGAATGAGAAACATTAAAATGGAAGCCGGGCGCATTCAACAAGGAAGGCTTACCAAAAGCATTGTATGTAAACTGAAGGCTGACATTAGGTACCTTCAATTGCCGACAAGCCAACCACCTTAGCAGCACATCGGCGTATAATCCCCTCAAGGCGTCCTCCCGATGTAAAAAACGAGCCAGCTTCTGCCGTTTTTCCAGTGAAACCCGATTTAACAGTAAGTCATAGTGAGTCTCAGCCTCCGGCTTGCTTGTATCAATCGCGTATATTTCCATGGTCGCCTCCTGTATGCCGTAATGGATATCAGCCAGTTCGCAACACTCACCGTTCGATGGGAGTCTGTCAGATATGGATGGCGTGTGCCGTGTACATGGTCAATATACTACTCTAGCACTTTCAATTCAATATGGATACAATTGGGATAAGCAACTCTATTAAAGCTTTGTATAGAACTAAATTATGAAAGCGCTTTAAAAATACGCATAGAGGAGGACGAAACAATGAAATATGATTTTGCCCGCTTGCTGTGTATAATGCTTTCTATTTTACTGACGTTGAGCATATTCCAGATGTTTTCACCTAAAATAGCTTCTGCGGCTTCAGCGAATGTTTTGAATGGCATTCAATTTAAAGACACTGCTGGAAACGTGGTCCATGCCCATGGGGGCGGTATGATTAAAGTGGAAGGTTATTATTATTGGTTTGGTGAAAATCGCAATCTGGGCGGCACGTTTAAGGCGGTATCCGCCTATCGTTCCTTAGATTTAAAAAACTGGGAATTTCGCAAAAACGTCCTAACCAGCAGCTCGGCAGCAGAGCTGAATATGTCGAATATCGAACGACCAAAGGTGATTTACAATGAAAAAACACGCAAATACGTATTGTGGATGCACAAGGAAAACGGGGTGAACTACAACGAGGCCCGAGTTGCAGTTGCTACCTCCGATGCTGTGGATGGCGATTATACGTATCAAGGCAGCTTCCGTCCTTTGGATCACGATTCACGGGATATGACGGTATACAATGACAACGGAACAGCTTACCTGATTTCGGCGACCCGCGTGAATGCCGATTTGAACATTTATCGGCTGACACCAGATTTTCTGCAGGTTGAATCGCTGGTGACCACACTGTGGCCGGGACAATATCGTGAAGCTCCGGCGATGTTCAAAAAAGGAGATGTCTACTTCCTGATTACATCCGGGGCAACCGGCTGGAATCCCAATCAGGCCAAGTATGCTACGGCATCCAGCATTGAAGGAACCTGGAGCAATACGATGAACTTCGGGGACAGTACAACCTATGGTTCACAGTCGGCCTACGTCATTCCTGTTGAAGGTACGCAGACGACTTCGTATCTGTATTTGGGTGACCGTTGGGCGGGGGCGTGGAGTGGTCCTGTGCAGGATTCTCAATATGTGTGGCTGCCGCTGCGTTTTCCAACTGCGACTTCATTAGCCATGGATTGGTTCGACAGCATTAATATCGACTCCGCCAGTGGTGTCGTAGAGGGTGTAACCACACCAATGGTCATTGACCCGGATGCCTATTACCAACTGGTAAGCCGCAAGAGCAACAAGCCGCTGGGCATCATTGGCCATGCGACGACGGACGGCGCCGACCTGGAGCAGCGCGCAGATTCCAGAGCAGCAAGCCAGCAATGGCAGCTCAAGGATGCAGGCGGTGGATATTATAAAATTGTGAACCGCAACAGCGGCAAGCTGATTGGTGTTGAGAGCGGTGCCACAACGGATGGCGCAGTTATCGAGCAGTGGAGCGACGGAGGCTGGTCCAGCCAGCATTGGCAGCTCGTATCCGTAACCGGAGGTTATTACAAGCTGAAAAATCGGGCGACCGGCAAGCTGATCGACATATCCGAAGGCACCACCGCCGATGGAGCCAAAGCCATTCAATGGGGCGATAATGGCGGGACGAATCAGCATTTCCGTGTAGTTAAAACCGAATAGCACTGTTATTTCAACAGTTCATTCAAAAGGAGCCGTATTCCGAGCAGATCATAGCTGATTGCAACGGAAAAACGGCTCCTTTTTACGTCAAAATGATGAAGAATGATGAAATTGGTGATCTCTGATATGTTACTGTTCCCACGGGTAATCTGTCGTCAGGAAACTCGCAAGCTGCTTGCTTTCTTCCCTGCGCTGGCGCCGTATGGCTGCGCGCGATGGAGCGGTCTGGTGCAATTGCATTTGCTCTTCTGTTTCCGGAATCACCTGTGGCACGGTTACTTTACGGTTGTTCTCGTCCAGTGCCACAAAGGTCAGAAAGGCAGTAGCGGCAATTTTGCGGTCGCCAGTCACTAGCCCTTCGCGAATCACCTTTACGAACACCTCCATCGAGCTGCGGCCTGTCCAGGTTACAAATGCCTCCAGCGTGACGGAATCGCTCGGATGAATAGACAGTAAAAAATCCACCGAATCCGTCGAAGCCGTAACCGTGTTCACTCGACATAGCTTGGCAGCGGCGATCGATGCGATATCATCGATATACGACATCAGCTTGCCTCCGAAAAGTGTGTTGTGATTGTTAACATCGTTGGGAAATACACGGGACGTCTTGAAGCAGTAGGTTTCTCGAATGTACTTGCTTTCCATGGGTTGTCTTTCCTCACTTTTCCTTGTTGCTATCTTTTTATATGTGGAAGCCTGTTTGAGGCTATGCTCATCATCCCACTAATCCGCATAATAAATCAATACATAAAAATCTGCATCCTCATCCGAATCATTGCGGTAGGTATGTATGTCAGACACTTGAAATTGTATGGCATCCCCTGCACTCAGCCTAAGCTGCTGCCCCTGCATTTCAAAGCACATTTCCCCACGGATCATAAGAATCGATTCTTCTCCCAGATGCTTCTCTGCCTGGTGTGTAAAGCCCGGCTTCAGACTTACCGTGAACACCTCGAACTTCTTTTCCGAATGATACGGGAATACAGGGTAAACAAAATAATTACCGTCCTCATCAATAACCGGATACAGGTCTTTTCTACTAATTCTCGTGATTTGCGGCGGGTCCTCTTTGAGAAAGGAGGAAAAGGATACGTGCAAGCCGTTCGCAATTTTCCAAAGTGTTGTCACTGTAGGATTGGACTTCCCCTTCTCAATCTGAGCCAGCATGCCTTTACTGACCCCTGTCAATTCAGCCACCTTATCCAGACTAAGTCCTCTAGTCTTCCTAATTTGAGCTAAATTAGAGCCGATAATATACTGCATTGAATCCACAGACTGTGCCTCCTCGTATCGAAAAGTCTATATAAGAAGAATACACAAAAGACGGCTTGTTCGCCACAGGAAAAATCCACTATAACATACAAACGTATAATATATTGATTATTTTAAAGCTTCCGTTATATACTATTATAAAATTATTACATTGGGGGTAAGGTTGAAATGACCATAGCATCAGAGTTGAGCAGAACGGAGCCCGATTCACTCAGCTTTTTACAAGGGATTAAAGATTGTATTCCTACACTGCTCGGGTATGTATGCATTGGGTTCGCAGCAGGCATTGTGGGGGCCTCATCCGGGGTTAGCACGATGGAAATTGCTCTGATGTCAGCACTTGTATACGCAGGAGCGTCTCAGTTTATTATGTGTTCAATGCTGGCTACAGCCAGTCCTCCATCCGTCATTATTTTAACGACCTTCATTGTGAATGCCCGCCACCTGCTATTAAGCGCGTCGCTGGCTCCTTACTTTACTAAATATTCACTGTGGAAAAACATAGGCATCGGCGTTCTTTTGACAGACGAATCCTTTGGGGTAGCATCAGATAAGTTGGCTAAAGGCGGACAGGTAAGCGATCGCTGGATGAACGGGCTTAATATAACGGCATATCTTGTCTGGATTGCTTCCTGTGTGGCGGGAGGGATTCTCGGGAACTGGATTTCCAGGCCGGAGGTCTTTGGTCTGGACTTTGCCTTGCCAGCAATGTTTCTTGCCCTGCTTATTTCCCAGCTGCAAAGTGTACAGACCTCCAAGCTCAAGCACCGTCTGCTGCTCGTGGTGTGTATGGCTGTTCTGATGTACCTTTTGTCTTGGTGGGTGCCATCACATATCGCGGTCATTGTAGCTACGATGATCACCGCAACGATTGGAGTGTTAACCGACAAATGAACATTCATCCAAGTGTCCTGTATATTATTATCGGCGGCATGATCGTCACGGCGATCCCAAGAATCATTCCCTTCGTCGTGCTGCAAAAGCTGGCGCTGCCTAAGCCAGTGCTACAATGGCTTTCCTATATCCCCATTTGCATTTTCACAGCACTTGTGATGGAAAATCTGCTCGTCCGAACCGAACATTCGGTTACTCTTAATGGGCAAGTGCTCATAGCTGTCCTTCCTACGCTGGTGACCGCCTTGTGGAGCAAAAATCTGCTGGCTACCGTCGTTGTCGGTATTGTGAGTATGGCTGTAGTTCGACTATTGTGGTTGTAATCCTAGCTACAACCAGTCCCTATTCACAAACATTTTTCTTCCACCATACAGATAGGCTAAAAACGTAAAAAGTACAATCAACCCAAGACTGTAAGGCTCAACTCTCGGTGCATAAGTCGCTGTTTGAGGCATCATAATATAATAAGGAATCGTAAAGGGAAACCACGCACCTATGGAAGAATGAAAACCTGTTATGACAATATTGGGAACTACACAGCAAATGGACATTCCCAGAGAAGCTCCGAAATTTCGGATTTTTATCGAGATCATAAGCTGAAGTGCCGCCAGTGGGAAAATCCCGAGCCATCCTCCCAAACCGGTAGAAAGGACGACAGGCCAGGGGATCTCCCCTGGAGCGCCTGCTATATTTCCACTTACAAAATAGCCTACTATGAATATAAGCTGATCAAGACCCAGTATGAGAATGAGCAATATATATTTTGCATAATAGATATGCTGACGAGGATACGGGCTGCTTAATAAAATCTTCCATCCTCCATCCCGATGCTCGTATGCACACAAAAGAGAAGCGATAATTCCACAATAGAGCGGATAAAAAAACATAGAGTGAAATTGCGCTGAATAGGTGTATAAAGTTAACCAGCTGGGCGAAAAGAACTGCTTCAAATCGTTCAGTTCCAGGACTCCCATTAAAGAATTGATGACTGCATCCAATATAATGAGAATCCATACCATGATCCATTGAAGCTTTATCGTTTCCACGCGTAAAATGGAGTCCATGTATCTTCTTATCTTCTCCTCTCTATTTGAATTCATGCTTGGTAAACTGAAGAGTGCCAAGTCCCGTTAAGATAACCCCTGCGCATAAAGCAATGATCACCCAGATCACGTGTTCCTTAATCAGAGGACTTGACAGTGAAGGATACGACCAAGGCAATATTTTAATCCATAGAATACTGGTTCGTGCCAAAAACAAGCTTGCAATGGAACCAAATATGCCAAACGCTAATGGAAATGCTTGATTAGTAAAAAGTGTGGACAGCCAAAGTTGAATAGCGAGTACAGGTAGGGTAGCCAAGCTTGCATTAATTGGCTGCAACAGCATAATCCGCCATGGAATCGGCTCGTTTGTATACAGCATCCAGATCAGGCTCATCCCTGCAATAGTGATCAGGGCGGTACTAAACTGCAGAATCACGATCCATACTATTTTGGATAAATAGATGTAGCTTCTGGGAACAGGCATCGCCATAAGCTGCTTCCATGTTTGAGTATCATGCTCTGTACCCGCCATAATGCTTGCCAAAAGTGTACCGCCAAGCAGCATCACAAACGAGAGGAACATGAACATAACGGCAAAACCAGCATAGACACCTCCTGGTCCTTGCCGAAAGTAAAGATACCATTCCACGGCAGTCATACCTGTAAGTACACAGCCCTGAATAAGAGGAAGCCACCAGCATATTTTCTTCAGTTTGAACCCCTCTGCCTTTATAACTTGGAGTATCATAAGCTTCGCTCCTTGCCAGTCAGTTCCAGGAATATCTCCTCCAATGTTTTTTTCTTCTCTGTTACCCGATAAATGGGGTGATTGTGCTCCACAAGCACTTTGATCATCTCCGATGATTGTTGCCGATCTACTATTGGAGTTACAACTTCTTTGGGTTCTATGGTTTCAGCTCCGGCCGCCCACCCATGCTGAATCAGTGCTCCAGCAGCCAGAACAGGATCTTGGGTTTCAATGAACAATTGAGGCTTACTTTTGGCTGTGAGTTCCTTCATCGTTCCCTGGAAAATCATTTCACCCTGATTAATAATCCCTACATAGGTTGCAATCTGCTCGATTTCACTTAATAAATGGCTCGAAACCAGTACCGTCATTCCGTAAGCCCCAGGCAGGCTCATAATTAACTCCCGGATTTCCTGGATACCAGATGGGTCCAAACCATTCGTCGGTTCATCAAGAATCAACAATTTGGGATTGGCAATAAGCGCCATGGCAATCCCCAGTCTTTGTCGCATCCCCAAGGAATATCCCTTTACCGGACGATACGCATCCTTGCTTAGTCTCACCAAATCCAGCACTTCATGAATTTTTCGGGTCGGCAGTCCACGCATCGTTGTAACGATTTCCAAATTTCTATATGCGGATAAATGAGCATAATAGGCTGGTGATTCAACTAGGGAACCAACATCCTTCAAAATTTCCATGCGCTGATTTTTTAGCTTTTTCCCAAAAATCTCAATTTCTCCGGATGTGGACTTAATCAGCCCGAGCAGCATACGAATCGTGGTTGTTTTACCTGCCCCATTAGGTCCTAAAAACCCATAAATTTGCTGTCCAGGTACCTGGAGATTTAATCGTTTTACAAATTCCCGTTTTCCAAAACGCCTGGTTAGCTGCTGTGTATGTATTACATATTCAGACATTCCCTGATCTCCTCTCGACTTTTAATGCTGAAGTTTTGGTTATATACAGTTTACTGAAGTAAAGTTAACATCAAGTAAACAGTTCCTAAACAACAGGCAAAAAAAAACGAGCACAATCCAAAAAGTGAAGTCAGATGTTAAGCGGCAGTAAAATTTCTATCCTTATACCCGCTTTACTCCCTGGAAGGATATGAAGCGTTCCGTTATGCGCTTCGATAAAGCTTTTGGCAATAGGTATCCCATGCCCTTTGGAATGAGACACCTGCATGAACCCATTTGGATTCATTCCTATTCCGTCATCTTCGATAGAAATATGAAGCTTTTCGTTTTCTTTGTTCACTTTCATTGAAACGTGTGTACCTGGAGGATTATGAATGATTGCGTTAATTAGAAAATTCTGTAGCGCTCTACCTAATAATTTGCTATCGAAGGGCATAATATATGCTGCCTCCATTGACGTAAAAGAAAATTCGTATTGCTCGGCCGAAGGATGGTTAGCAATATCTATGACTGCACTACGGAGAAACTCCACAATGTCCTCTTTCTTTAATTGGATCGGCAGAGGGCTCTCTTTGAGCTGCATAGAAGCATTCAAATCCTGAATCAGCTGCTTCATTTCCGTCACTTTCTCACTGATACACATACTAAAGCTTCTTCGTTCTTCATCGGACCAGTCATACTCTTGGGCAGTCAGCATGGCTGCATATCCTTCAATATAAGATAATGGTGTTTTCAGATCATGGCTTACGCCCGCTACCCACTGCTGTTTTCGCTTTTCTATTTCCGCTCTCTCTTCCTCATTGCGGCGTAATTGAGCAGATAAGATGTTCATTTGTTCAAAAAGCTCTTTATACAATTGATACGGGAGCTTATAACTATTTTTCCGACTTTTTTTACGCTCTGGCAGTTCCAGCTCACTTAACGGCGCTTGGAATTCTCCCGTTGATATATTTCCAATCCATTTAATCATGTAAATTAGAGGCTTGCCAATATACCATCCATAGGCAGCTATAAATACAACACTCTGCACGATACCAAGTCCTGTCCAGAATAGATCCATATTTATATTTTGAGATGCACCAAATATACTTTTTATAAAAATATATACGATAGTGCTGATAACAAAACAAAGACCATAGGCCAGTACAAAGCAAAGAGTTACTTTCATAAAACGAAAAGACATCTTAACCAGAGAGTTCATTCCTGCTCCTCCAACTTGACTGACACCATTTTATAACCAAGCCCTCTTACATTGATTAAAAATTGCGGGTGCTTGGGATCAGGTTCTATTTTTTTTCGCAAACGTGAGATATGAATCACTACGGTTTTCTCATCACCCAAGAAGGCCTCGCTCCAGATTGCTTCATATAGCTGCCGTACACTAAAAATACGGTTAGGGTGCTTGCACAAAAATACCAGCAGTAGCCATTCACGTGCCGGACAATCGACCTGCTTGTCCTCCACATACAATACACCGGACTCCAGTTCCAGACGAAAATATCCAAAATCTAAAGTACGTATGGACGGCTTCATGGCCACAGTCGGAACTTTCCGATATTTCATTCGAGCTTTCATACGCGCAACGACTTCCAGCGGGTTAAACGGTTTGGTAATATAATCGTCCCCCCCGATACCAAAACCCATTAATTTGTCCAGGTCTGTATCTCTTGCCGTCAAAAAAAGAATAGGAGCTTCCGTGTACAGACGCATCTGACGACACACCTCAAACCCATCGCTATCAGGGAGCATAACATCAAGCACAACCACATCAATATGATATTCCATCACGACTTGCAGCGCTTCCTGCCCCGTTGCTGCATGCTTAACATGAAGAAAACCTTCTTTTTTTAACACCGTTGTCAGCATATCCCGCAGTCCCTGTTCATCGTCTACTATAAGTACTGCAATTTCTTCCATAACCCAAGGTTCTCCATTCTTTTTTTACATTTTTTACTTTCATTATAAAAGTAAACGGGCAGAATTTAAATCGAGTTCCATCACATATCGTACATCCCCGTGAATATACTTAATAACCAACAAGGCCAAACTGTGCCGTGTATCCACTTGGGGGGTGCCTAATAATGCCGGAACCACGCCAGCCATATTCATTCGTCGTATCCCGCGAAGATTGGTCGCTGCATCGCAAAGGGTACCAGGACCAGCAACGTCATCAGCAGAAGGTCAAAGATGTCATTAAGCAAAATTTACCCGATCTGATCACGGAAGAAAATATTATTATGTCGGACGGTAAACAGATTATTAAAGTGCCGATTCGCAGTCTGGATGAGTATCGCTTTATTTATAACTATCAAAAGCAAAAGCATGTGGGCCAAGGGGATGGCGACAGTCAGGTGGGAGATGTCATCGGACGTGATCCTGCTTCCCAGAAGCCAGGCAAAGGCGAGAAAGCTGGCGATCAGCCAGGACACGATATTGTGGAAACGGAAGTTAGTATAGAAGAACTGGAAGATATGCTGTTTGAGGAAATGGAATTGCCGCATCTACAGCAAAAAGATAAGGATCAAATTGAGGTTAAATCTATCGTGTTCAATGATATACGTAAAAAAGGCATGCAAGCGAACATTGACAAGAAGCGAACCATTCTCGAAAATTTGCGTCGCAACGCCCGCGAGGGCAGTCCAGGCATACATCATATCAGTCCGGACGATCTCCGCTATAAAACATGGGAAGAGAAGACCATCCCCCAATCCAACGCGGTGATTATAGCCATGATGGATACATCAGGCTCGATGGGATCTTTTGAAAAATATTGCGCCCGCAGCTTCTTTTTCTGGATGACCCGCTTTTTGCGTCGTCAGTATGAAAAGGTGGAAATTGTCTTTCTCGCGCATCATACCGAGGCTAAGGAAGTTACGGAGGAAGAATTTTTTACCCGCGGAGAAAGTGGCGGCACGATCTGCTCTTCTGCCTATTTGAAGGCACTGGAGATTATTGACAAGCGATATCCTCCTTCCAGTTATAATATTTATCCCTTCCATTTCTCGGATGGTGATAACCTAACCTCGGACAACGAACGTTGTGTGAAGCTAATCGAGGAACTTATAAAGCGGTGCAATATGTTTGGTTATGGAGAAGTGAATCAATATAATCGCAGCAGCACGCTGATGTCAGCCTACAAGAACATTAAAAAAGATCAGTTTATGTACTATGTCATTAAGGAAAAAGGTGAGGTATACCAAGCCTTACGTACCTTTTTTCGCAAACGGGAAGGGGGAACGGTGGGATGAGCACCGACCAGAAGGAGCTGGAATATGCGATATCAGAAATTATGGAGATTGCAAATGGATTCGGGCTCGACTACTATCCGATGCGGTATGAGATTTGTCCAGCGGATATTGTATACACGTTCGGAGCCTATGGGATGCCCACGCGCTTCAGCCACTGGAGTTTTGGAAAAACATTTCACAAGATGAAGATGCAGTACGATTTTGGATTGAGCAAAATCTATGAGTTGGTCATCAACTCCAATCCCTGCTACGCCTTCCTGCTGGAGGGAAATTCTTTAGTTCAAAATAAACTGATTGTCGCCCATGTGCTGGCGCACTGTGATTTTTTCAAGCACAACGCCCGCTTCTCTGCTTCGAACCGCAATATGGTGGAAAGTATGTCTGCCACCGCAGATCGAATCAGCAGCTATGAAATGGAATATGGCTCAAAGGCCGTGGAATCCTTCATTGACTCCGTGCTGGCGATCCAAGAGCATGTTGATCCACAGCTCATCAAGCCAAGGCATCTGGACAAACAACGCTACATGGAGCTCAAAATCCGCGAGCAGAAAGAACCTGGAAAACACCAGCGTCCCCCTGGGCCTTACGATGATCTGTGGTCACTGGATACGGTGAAGCCACAGCCGGATTCGACGGAAAGCGAAGGCATCCAGATTCGACAGTTCCCACCGGAACCGGAGAAGGATATCGTCTGGTTTATTCAGGAATTCTCAGAGGTGCTGGAGGACTGGCAGCGGGATATTATGACGATGCTGCGGGACGAAATGCTGTATTTCTGGCCGCAGATGGAGACAAAAATCATGAATGAAGGCTGGGCCTCCTATTGGCATCAGCGAATTGTCAGGGAACTGGATTTGACCGGGGATGAAACCGTTGAATTTGCGATGCTGAATGCTTCTGTCGTACAGCCTTCCAAGCAAAGCCTGAATCCGTACTATTTGGGGCTTAAAATATTTGAAGATATTGAAAAACGATGGGATCACCCAACCCGTGAGGAGCAGGAGCGACAAGGACGCAAACCGGGCGAAGGACGCGCTAAAATGTTCGAGGTACGGGAGTTTGACTCAGACACCTCTTTTATACGCAATTACATGACCAAAAAACTGACAGAGGATTTGGATCTATACGTGTTTGAGAAACGCGGGCCGGATTGGAAAATCACCGATAAATCCTGGGAAAACATACGGGATCAGCTAGTATTTTCGCGTGTGAACGGGGGTTCCCCTTATATCGTCGTCGAGGACGGCGATTATCTGCATACAGGCGAGCTGAAGCTGAAGCACCAGTATGAAGGCATTGACCTGGATTTAAAATATATGGAGCGTACGCTCCCGTATGTGTATCAGCTGTGGGGTCGCGCCGTTCATTTGGAAACGATGATTGAGGGCAAGCTTGCCCTATTTTCATACGATGGCAAAAAGCATCATCGCAAGTTTGTGTAGCCAGTTTGGTATTATCATCATAAAGTTAAGGTGCAGTCCGGGAAAGTGGATGTGCACCTTTGTTCTTACTTCTCCTTGAATTGAACGATGTAGCTTTGATTCAGCTGTTTTCCACCTTCCGAAATATTCTGGTACATGGATAAGAACCGAGCCGACGGACTCCATACCGTAGGGCTGTCATAGGACTGGATGTCAGTCGTGACCGGAGTTGTTTTACCCGTGGACTGATCAAACACATACAACCCTCTCATCCCCTGCTGATCCTCATCATAAATGGAAAAAGCCAGCTTGGAACCGTCACTGGACCAGCTTCCACGGCTCATTAAAGTCCCCTGACCGACGGTTCCCTTCTCTTTGCCATGTTCATCCAATACAATCATGCGAACAGGTTCGGAGGTGTTCCATTTTCTTTTTTCAATTGCAATCCATTTACCGTCAGGCGACACGGCAAAGGAGCTGGCACCATTCGCAATCGTTACAGCTTGCGGGTGGTCCATAGTAAACCGATTCAGCACCAGATACCCTTGCTTATCATGGCCTGTATAAAATATGGCGTTCCCTACTTTTTCGACATGAGCAATCAGTTCAGAGCGATTCGGGTCTTGAAAATTCAATTCTTTGGCCTTGCCGTCCAGGCCAATCAGATAAATCTTGCCGTCCGGTGCACCTGAAATCAGATGACCTTTATCCCCCCAGCTCACTTCGTTGGACATATCCAGCTTGCCAATCGATGTAACCTTACCGCTGTCTAGGTCAAGAATATAGCCCCGAATATCATATTTACTGCTGGTGCTGCCCTCGGTAAAAAAGACATGGCGCTGATCCGGTGATACCACAGCGAGCAATTGCGGAGCCTTGCGGTCCGGTAGCAAAGCCCGTTCCTTGCCTGTCTTTACATTATGAATCAACAGCCGGGTCTGTCTCTCCACAATCAGCTCTTCGTCGCTTAGCCAAGACCTCGCGTAGACATCCCCCAGCTTGTCGATGGACGATACCACCAGCTCGTCCGTTACCTGCTGCCGGGCTGCATCGGTGTCAATCACCGTAAGCTGTTGTCCCGGCTTCGTACCAGACGATGGTTTGGCTTCCCCTGCATCGTTCATTCCGCAAGCACTGAGCAGTACAAGAGCTATTGCGCTCGTTGTGAGCAGTCCCGTGATTCTGTGTCTGAAAAGCCATGCACGGGGATGATCGCCACAGGGGACACCGTTCTTTTGAACGTGGTTCATTCTGTTTTTCTTTATCATGTCATACGACCTCCTTGTTCACGATACCCCCAGTTTAATGCCCTAACGTCTCATGAATACATCGAATTGTTTCCAAGTTGTAAACAAGATACATTTCTAGCACTGTAGCTAACGATCCATCCGTTTATAGAGAGTCATCGGGAACCAACAAAGGCAGCTTAAGCGAAAATTCATTCCCTTTCCCATTGTCATCTCGTTTATCATTTTCATAGGCATTCTCCATGCCACCATCGCCTGAGGCCGTAAGATGTAGCTCCCCTCCCATGCGCTCCGCCAGTCTGCGCGCCAGAGGAAGTCCAAGCCCCGTACCGCTATCCTGACGGGAACGATCACGGCTCAAGGTAGCAAACGGCTCGAAAATCATCTTCCATTTTTCCCTGGGAATCAACGGACCTGAATTGCGTACATACACGACCACGGTATCCCGTTCCACCCGACTCGATAACGTCATCCAGCCTCCGTCCCGATTGTACTTCACCGCATTATCCAGCAAATTCAGCACAATATGCATCATATGCTTAGGATCGCCCCATACCTTGGCCGGAACAGCATCTATCGAAAAACGAAGTCCACGCTTCGCCGCTTTTCCCCGGGTTCGGCTCCCTGCATCTTCGAGCAGCAAGTGCAGCTCCACTTCCTCCGTATGCAATTCAAAATCATATTTATCCAGCACAGATAGTCGCAGCGAGTCCTCTACAAGCTCGTACAGGCGTTTCGTTTCCTTATGGATACTTTCTCTGGCTTCACGCACCAGCTCAGGGTCATCCCCATACATATCCAGCAAATCAGCGTAAGCCTGGATAGAGGTTAACGGGGTTTTCAGTTCATGGCTAATATTGCCGATAAAAGATTTTTGTTGCTGCTCCAGCTCCCTCAAACGCTGAACCGCTTCTTCCAGCCGGAGCTTTTCGTTCTCCAGCGCGGTAATGCTCTCCCGGATCACATGACTCATCTGGAGCATTCCTTCATCCAGTCTCCCCAGCTCGTCCTGCCTTCGAAGTAATCTCGCCTCAGGATAATGCCCTTCCGATATCTGCTCAGAAGCGCGAGTCAATCGACCGATGTCCCTTGTCTGTCGGCTGACATAACCCAAGCCCAAAATAAAGCTCAATACCAGCACCGCCCCCCCGTCCATAGAAACAAGCGGGCAATGGCCCGATAGAACTGCTGCTGTGCTTCGATTGAGGTATGAAGCTGCACCACCCCCAACAAGCCGTCCGGACCTTGGAGCGGGGCCAAATAGATGATGGTGCTGCCTTCCGTAATATAAGCGATCTTGCCTTGGAGCGCGTAAGAAAGCGCCTGACTGACATCCGTTCGAAAAGCCAGCGGTAGAGAATTGCCAACCTCATGTCCCTTGCGATCATATAAAATAACGCGCATATTGCTGGATGCGCCCAGCTCCACCGCAAGTTGGGGGGCCTGCTTCTTCATAAAGGCTTCAGGCGATTTGCTTACTCCCAACAGATAGGACTGCTTTACGCGCATTTCCACAATTTCAGCCTGACGTTTAAACCCACGCTCCATTTGATCTGTCTGGCTGGTGCGAATCCCGGTGAGCACAAGCCAGCTCAGCACACCAACCGTAAACAGCAGCAAAGCTGCCAGCACCAGTGGAAATTTCCAACGCAGACTCAAGCCTGTATGCTTGCGATTGCGCTTCTGCTGGTCAGTGGAAGGGAAGCTCCCTCGCTGATTCGATATATGTTCATTCACGTTATTTTCTCTGCCTTATAGCCGATACCATACACGGTCTGCAATATCGCCTGATGAGGCTCAAGCTTCTTGCGCAGACGCTGGATATGGATATCCACCGTCCGTGTTCCGCCCGCATAATCGAAGCCCCACACCTGCTCCAGCAGCTCGTCCCGGGTGTACACCCTTCCGGCATGAGACACCAACAGCGCCAGCACATCAAATTCCTTGGGAGTGAGATCCAGCGCCGTTGCCCCGATTTCAGCCGTTCGGCTGGACGGACGTACCCGTAACGGGCCAAGTACCGTTTCCGCTCCCTCCGGTGCAGGCGCTCCTTCTCGCTCCAGCCTCCGTACCAGCGCCTTGATGCGTGCGAGCAGCTCTCTCAAATCAAACGGCTTGCTCATAAAATCGTCTGCACCCAGCTCCAGCCCCAATACTTTGTCCACGATGTCGTTTTTGGCAGTCAGTAATAAAATACCGATACCCTTCCGACTTTCCAAACGGCGGCACACCTCGTATCCGCCCAATTTGGGCATCATCACGTCCAATACCAGCACATCCGGGTGGAACAAACGCACTTTTTCCAATGCGTCCTCCCCATCAATGGCGGTTTCCACCAAAAAGCCTTCCCTTTTTAACGCATAGGCCAGTGCATTCCGAATGCTGGACTCATCGTCCGCTACCAGTATTTTTTTATCCATGCTCTTCCCTCCCCGCCCCAAGGCAAAGCGTCCATCTACTTTTGTTCCCGCAAATAATAATGAATCAGACAGGTATGGCATATAAACTGCTCGCGTGGATCGTTAAGATCAAAATCCGTCATGTCGCGAATCCGCTCTAGTCTGTATTTTACTGAATTACGATGTATAAAAAGATAATTCGCCGTATCTATCAGACTGCCCCTGTTTTCCAAATAATAAAATAACGTTTTGAGTAGATCGCTGCCATGTGACCGATCATATTGCTGAAGCTTCCCCAGCTTACGTTCGAATACATTGGAAAATTCCTCTTTATCCATCGCTTCTCCAAGCATATAATGCATCTCTATATCGCCGTATGTGGATACACGTTGATCGGGATACAGCCGCTGCGATACCGTAATCGCACGTCGTGCCTCATTGTAGCTTTGAAGCAGCTCCCACAGCTTTTTGGCACTTCCGATGCCTATATAATAATCACCCGTGCCCAAAGCTTTTTCACTTACCCATTGCTTCAGCGTTTCAGCCCAGGATCGTTCCTGATCAGCGCCAGCCCCGTCATAATAATCACTTGAATTCAGCGTAGGCAAAAATAATACGGCCCGATTGGAACGAAACTCAATATGAGATACCACCCGCCGTCGGGTCGATTCCAGGTTCAGCAAACCGGAAAGGATCTCTTCAGGCGGGGCCGTAGCACTTTCCAGGACAGCCACCTCCCAATCATAAGCCGGGTTAAATCCCAATTGACGCCCTCTCCGCTCAACTTCATGGCGCAGCGGTACCGGAGGTGTCATGAGCTCATCTATGAAATTTCCCCGAAGCCGACTCTCCGTATCTTCTACCGCCTTTTCACGCATTAATTCCAACGCCATCACCAGACGTGCCTGCTCAATCCCAACCTGCTCCATATCATCTAGCTCATTGCGTGCAATGACCAGCTTGGCGACCGTGCGTTTATCCACATTAATGGGAAAATAACGAGAATCTTGTGCCTTCATCCAATCCCATCCTTGTGGTGAAGTGACAATAGCTTGACCTCCATTATCAATCAAAGCAACCGGAGCTTTAAGCAATTCTGCTATATTGTCACTAACAGCCTGTATGCCACTGTTCTCCAGAACCATTGTGGTTAGGGTTCGATAGATTCCTTCCGAGCGTCGCAGCAGCTCTGCTTGTCGGTTCAGCACCATATCCATGACACGCTGTGTAATATCTGTATATGGAATATCAGCTGGTATCTCAATCACAGGAAGACCGCAGGCATTGCTTTCCTCCAGCGCACTGCGGGGGATTTCCGTGAGAAAGCGGGTCGGCTTGATCGCAAGCGCCGCCGCTCCTCCCTGATACAGTAATTGAATGATTTGACACAATACCTCAGGCTCATGACGGATGGAATAAGCGGTTGTCATCAACAATACACCTTCCCGAATCCAGCCTTTCAGATCGGGAACCTCCATAATGTCAATAAAACGGACAACACGGTTAAGCCCTTGTTCTCCGCTTAATACCTTTGCCTCCTTCAACTCGGGGATTGCCATGGGTTCCTGAACTGTTACACCCGGTATTTTCATGATGACAGACCACCCTGCTATTTATTTTGCAAAATCTTTGCTTCATCTAATTTTCAGGATAGTGTACCAAAAAAGCTTACAAAACAAAACCTTTTACCGCTTGCTCATGTCTCTCCCAACCAGACCATTCCTATTTATAGGAACTCAATGGAACACAAATAAACCGCCCTTTTCTGGAAAAGACGGTTTATTCCGATATTAAACTATTTATGATCAAGCTAAGTGTCTATCCTACCTGTGCTTCATCATGATGCGGCTGCCAGCGTACCGAAGCAGCCGCACCCAGCGCCACAATCGGATCAATGGCTCGAATACCCAGCGTACGCTCCAGCTCTGGTGCAAAGTTCATCGTTACAAAACCGGTGCACGCAAGCACAATGACCTCTGCTCCCTTCTCCTGAAGCCGCAGCGCCGCTGCCATGGCAGCCTCTTTGCCTTGTGGAGTGTTCAAGTCCAGCGTTGTCCGCACACCCTTAGGGCGCTCCGTGCCGATATAAGACTCGCCCAATATATGGCGAATGAATGGAGGAGCCTCGTCCAAAATGGTCAACACACCGACACGGCTGGCCGATGTCAGTGCCAGATGTGCCGCACAGGACCCGGCCCCATAGACAGGGACCGCTACTGCCTGGCGAGTCTCCTCTAGCGCCGGATCAGCCGCGCAGCTAATACCGATAGACGTACAGCCCTGTTGAACGAGCTGTTGCGCCGCGAGCACTATTTTGGGCACGGCCTCCCTGTCTGTGATATCATCGTAGATTCCCTTCGGCTGATCGGGGATACATACACTGGTAACAGGCAGCCCGTAGCGCTGCTCGATGACTCGGCCGTGGAGGCCGATAGCTGCTTCGTCCTGCATGGTGAGCACTCTAATCATTCCAAGCATGATGATTCCCTCCTTTATCTCGCCAGCAATTGACCAGCCTTCATAATCAGACGATCATCCAAATATACATCCGGTTTTTGAACGACCCCGTCAATATGCACACCCGCAGCAACAGTTCCGCCAAAGGTATTATTGCTGCCAAAAGCGACATGGATCGTGCCGTATACTTTCTCGTCCTCTAATACAACGCCCGTAATGCGGGCTTTATCATTCGTTCCAATACCGAACTCGGCCAGCATTCTGCCATTACCCTCGCCCAGCATATCCAGCAGAGGCTGCCCGGCTTCTCCTTCTGCGGCGATTAATCTGCCATTTTGCACCGTCAGCAGGAGTGGCTCCTTTAATGCACCGATTCCCGCCACAGAACCATCCACTATGATCTGCCCTTGTGCCGTGCCTTCCAGTGGAGCAATATACGCTTCACCGGAAGGCAGGTTACCGGATTCTCCAGGGTTCAAATACATACCTGTGCTGGGTACGCCGTTGCGACCCTCAATGGTAAAGTTCAAGCTGTACCCGTCCTTTTCAATCCGTACCTGCTTGGCAGCCGTCAGCAATGCGGTCACCTCTTCGGTCAGCGCCTTGACCTTGGGATAATCAGCAGCAATTGCCCCGTTCATGAACATGTCATCCGTCATACCTGGCATGGTCGCCAGGCGAGCTCCAGCAGCTGCAGCCTGCTTGCGGGCACTTGTATGTGTCAGCGAATATCGGGTGACACATACAACAACGTTGGATCGGAGCATAGCTTCGGCAACAGGGGCCGGAGGCTCCTCGCCTGATTTGGAGTGCACTTTCATCGTCATCATCGCCGCTTCGGCTCCCAGTGCCTTACCAGCTTCATATATGGACTCGCCCAACTCCTTTTTATCATCGTCGGTTACAACGAGAAGTGTCTCTTCGGCGGTGAGTCCCAAACATTTTTGCAATACATTTTTACTGATTTCAACACGTTGCTGACTCATACTTCTTACCTCCTATTTTTAGGCTATATCAGCTTTCTCGAAATATTTATATGGGAAACGGATCAGGCGGAATGGTGCTGGACAAGCGATAGCGGTCGCCTGAAAGCTTTCCATAGGAAAGCTCGCATCGTAAGCCTAAACTGCTCCCGAATTTCTTCCGTAGGGAACTTATTCAGAAAATCCGGGGGCAAGCGATGGGAAGTACCATCCGCTTGTGTAGTGACCAACATGTAAATTTTCAGTCAGCTTATACACTTACACCATTTCCGATACGAGCTTACCGATCAAGGCATTGGATAATATGGCTGGAACCCCTGCATAACGTGCCGCCAGCTCTCTATGCACATCTGTATACCCCATACAATCCAGCACAATAAGATCAGCTTGATCTTTGAATTGTCCGGCAGCCTGTCGAAATTCCTCCGCACTGCCACTGTAAGGCGAGGCCGCTGCAAACTTGGGATTCAATCCGTAAGGACTGAATTTCAACTTGAGGTTATCCTTCTGCTCTTCAAGCGGTCCAATCAGTCCAAGTCTTCTTCCGCTGGACATAGCTTTAAGTACAGGCGGAAGCACATGATCCGGCTCGATTAAAAAAGCAGTTCGGGTGTGCAGTCCAGAAAATACGCCGGTACAAAGCAGCAAAATCGTACGTATCCCCTGCTCCTCCATACGTGTGATTTTGTCCTGAAGCAGTGGCTGGATTTTCTCACGTGAAATGACCACCGACTCCCCGGTTGTCAGACGCGAGGTCAATACATATTCTCCCGGCGACGGCGATAGGTGCTGTTGTATATAGTCTAATGAAAGCCCGTCCAGCACGCCTGCCTGCACCAGCTCTGCCCGTCCTTCCAGGGCCCTTTCTACAATAGGGGCCACATCCGACCGGGGAGCTTGTCCAATCATAATCATCCCAAGCTTATGCATCCTGAATCCCTGCCTTCGCTTCATTTTATTTTACGCTCCTGACGCCAAAGGGCAAGCCTGCGGCCTGCCCTGTTATGCATCAGCTATGTCTTTGGGCACTGCCTGCTGTCTGCAATATTTTCATAGAGCCGTACAATTCGGTGATTCTGGCAAATTCCTCGGATCATAAAATGTACACGTTCCGTTCGTAAATTCCTTGGCGGTTTCAATCGAAAATCTTACGGCAGTGGCAATATCAATCTCGTGACTTGCCCCGGTACCACATCCCGGTACAGCCGCCTGTGGTGTAATCGCAACACCGACTACAGGTGCATCCGTCGCTACAGCAGGCTGTAAAATCGAGTTAATATGATAGAGGTCATTACCATACGGCGTGATATCCTGCGTCGTAACCGGAAAAGTAACAGGCAATTGTGCCGTAGTTTATTCCATCAGGCGTAATAAATCCTCACTGACCCGCAAAATATAGCCTTCCTTCACCGTAGGTGAAATGGCGATTCATTTCCACAATATCCACAGGTGAATCCATAAAATCAACCGGCTCATGCGGACGCGTAGGGGCATCCGGGCAAATGTGCGTGGTGACAACCACATCCCCCTTCAGTCTATCGCCTTTAAGCTGCATGTCTGCCAGCTTTAGTGCAGCCGCTACCGCCGCGATCGCTCCATCAGCATCAGATACGAGGCCAATTCGGGATGGACGTGCGCCGATCCCGCCCAGGCGACCAACAATACCGAATGTTGGTGCCGTACCTCCCGAGCTTTTACCTTCTGTACCGGGAATAAGCACATGGATAAAATCTGTACTTCCCTTCACTCCGGTCACCTGTTTTACGGTTACCGAAATATCCTCATATCCAGCAAAAAGCTGCTTCACTCGCTCTCCATTCACATAGGCGCTGTCCAGCGCTTCGAATACAGTTAATGTTTGTTGAAGTGCCATCGTTGCGTTCCTCCTGTATATTTTATAAGTAGGACAGTATCGGCTTATGGATTATTTGCTCAATCGATTGCAGCAATTTGCTGTTAAACATGGTCGTGCTCAGCAGGAGTCGTTCCTTCGGTACTGCAATGATAGCCAGTCTCTGTCCCTTGGCTACGGCAGCTGTGATTACAGGTCTGCCTGTATCGATATCCAATGTCATGATCAGGTCTGGAAACGTGGCTAACCGTTCCCCGTCAAGCTCCAGTGACATGTACTCATTCCAGAAGGTCATTTCGTAGGTCAGTCCGCTGTCCGTTATGCAAACCACCCCGGCGTCAAAACCTCCTGATGTTTCGAGTCGACACTCCGTTACTTCACCTGTAGCGATAGCCTTACCGCCCAGCTCGGCGGTCACGGCAGCAATCGCAGCCTCGCCCTGGTGAGCCAGCATCGCTTCTCCGACGGCGATTGCCCGGGAAATGGCTCCCGGGGCGCCATTGGCTTTCGCATAAGCAGCTGTCACCGGATTCCTTGCAACTGCTACCAATCCTCCAGCTTCCACCGAGGCTTTACGAACCAGCGAAGCGGCATGATCCAGGGAACCTGTAATGCCCAATTCTATATAGTGCTCCCCGCGTCCGCCTACGGCAGCCTGATGGCTAACGTAATTCGGCAGCTCGGTTAAATTCATCGAGCCCATCGTTCCTGTCGGGTGAGCCCGCCCATTACAAGCAAAATCCACAACCGGGATACCGGTTAAGGCCGACTGAAACCAGCCATTAATTGTTGTTTCACCGCCATTTTCATTTGTGTGCAAAGCCCGGACGCCCTTTCCTGTCATAGAGGACACCATATTCAGGGCTTTTACATAATGAACGGGCTTTACATATTTGTCCGGCGCAGCCGGGGCACCAACGACAGCTACAGTGACGAAAAGATCGTCGTCTGCAAAACTGTCTATGGGTACTAGCAGCGGTTGTCCTGCTTCAAGAGCCAGCTTTCCGATCCGCAGCCCTTCCTCGACCCAGCCTCCGCCGCCACCGCCTAAGACAGCACCGCCATAAACGGCATATTCAACAATCCTTTCATCCAGCTTTAAAGCTTCCATCTGCATCATCTCACTTTTTTAGTTTAAATACAGAGTTAAAGAAGTTATAGAGTGCATCCCCCGCGATAAAACCGGCAGCCAGAATCGTCATAGAAGCGACAGTCTCCTTTTTCCCAAAGCGAGTTACGAGAAAGCGGATCGCTATGCCGACCAGCACGGCCCAGCATGCGTTTGCTGTCGCAATCAACAGCCCTGTTGCAAACATGACGCCCAATTGGCGTTTGGAACCACCGATGAGCTGGAGAATCGCCCCTGGAATCGCCCACAGCAAAAGCTGGCTTGCAATTCCCGGCGTAGCCCCGGCCTGAATTGTCGACACATATACCTTATCAATCGGCGGCACCAGATTTTGTGCAAAATAGCTCGGGTAAGCCAAAGCGACCGTCACCAGTGCAACCGCAAAAGCGATCAGAGCCGTTATATACTGTTGCTTCCTGCCTTCCCGTTCCAGCTCTTTATCCTTGCCATTACCATGCAGGATATAGCCTGTTTTTAAATCAAAGCCCATGTCAGCAAAAGCAGGACCTGTAGCTGCGCTAAACCCGGCTAGCAACGCCAGCGCCACGGGTGGGAACCCGATCATCATTCCGCCAAGCAAAGTGATAAAAGCAACTGCAAAGGCAGGAAACCAACCAGAATGCATAGCCGCAATACCGACGATAATTTCATGCACAAACGCGGCAAAGGCTGCAAATACGATAAAGCCGATCAACATACCTACCGACATGTGTGTAACCAGTCCACCGATAATGGCAATCAGTAGCGAAATAACCAGATAAGCGATAAAACCGAGTCCAAGCGTACGACGGGCCTCTGCAATCGGACGGGTGCATTCCGCATCCGAGGCTTTATCCGCAACTATGGCGGTGTTGCCCTTTTTCTTCCCGGAAAAGCCAAACACGAGTATAGCAGCCTGAATTAACGCCACAATCCCTGCCCCGATCATCACACATGGGCGATGTAGAGCGCATTAACATCGATCTGAAATAGCGGCATGGAATACTGGCGAATCAATAGACCGACCCCAAACATGCCCAACGCCCAAATATTTCCGATAAATGCGACCCCAAAAGCAGACATCGGGATGCTCAAATAGGAGCCGACTACCCCGATCAGTGCCCCAATGCCTAGCAAACCGGCACGTTTACCGCCTTTATCTCCGGCTTTGATGGACTCCGCCGTTGCAACGCCCGGAGCCCAGGTGCCCGAGGCTGGAAACAGCTTGGAATCAAAAATTTTATAAAGTATCGTCGCATCTGCGAACATGGCTAACGCCGCTCCCAGCAGCATCGGTACAACCAAATCAGGCGTTCCCATAAGATAGGGGATTCCAATAGGAATCAGCAGGCTATTGGCCGCCCCGAAAGTTGCTGAGGAAATGGCGGTTTGTACCAGGTTTTGACGATGAACGGACTTATATCGTAAAAACCAGTTGATCGGAATACGTGCAATCAACATCGCAACTAATGCTCCGATAATGGCCGTATTCGGAGTCACGCCCAGGCTGGTTACAATCTGCATCCCGATAATCGCCCCCAGAATGCTTGTAGCTACAATCAGAATAAATGCAAAAGGCTCAAACGTTTTCGGGTGACGCTTTTCTTGTTCGTTTTCCATATGATCCTCCTGCGGCTTAGACATGTTGTATTTCGTCCCTGATAAATAGGTTAAACCTATGTTACTGCAACTTTCCTTCCATAAACAATGTTCATCCTGACCAAAACAATGACTTGTTTATTGTGCACCAAAGATAAACAAGCAGATAGATAGCGTTTTCATTACATTTTATTCCTTTTATATGTCATGAAACATAACACCCCCCCCCCCCTCTCTTTGCTTTAAAGTGTCTTAGCTGTCCGTATATGCTAAAATACTTCCGTATCGGCTATTCGCCTACAGGAGGGCATGAACATGAACCAATCCATTCTGATCGTGGAAGACGAAGAGAAAATTGCTCGGCTTCTAGAGATCGAGCTTGAGTTTGAAGGATATCAGGTGGTTAAAGAAAAAAACGGAATTGACGGGCTGGAGACGTATTGCAAAGGCAAATGGGATCTGGTTTTGCTCGATATTATGATTCCCGGTCTCAGCGGCACCCAGCTGCTGCAACGGATTCGCAAAAATGATGCGAACGTTCCTGTCATTTTACTAACAGCTAAAAGTTCCATTGCAGATAAAGTGGAGGGGCTTGATTTGGGAGCCAACGACTATATTACAAAGCCGTTTGTGATCGAAGAGCTCCTTGCACGTGTACGGGCCGCACTCAGAGTAGGCGCAGCGAAAGACACAGCTCCCCAGACGGCAGATGCATGGCTTAGTGCGGGGGATTTACGCCTCCATGAAGGTACCCGTGAGATTCTTCGAGGAGAGCACAGCGTTGAGCTTACGCCGCGAGAGTTTGACTTGCTCGTTCATTTACTCCGACATCAGCGACAGGTGCTTAGCCGTGAGCAATTACTGGTGAATGTATGGGGCATGGACTATGTTGGCGATACCAACGTGGTAGATGTGTATATTCGGTATGTGCGCAATAAAATCGACCCTACGCGCCAGCTTCCCGAGCTGATTCATACTGTACGGGGAATTGGTTATGTTCTGAAGGAATCATTATGAAGCTGCAAAACAAAATCCATACGTACACTTCGTTACTGCTTGCGATCTTACTTGTGGCCATTCATTTTTCGGTTTATTTTCTGTTCAGCCAGCTTTCTATCGACAATCGAAAGGATCAGGTAGAAGCCACAGCGGAGAACATCATTCGCGGTATTCAGCGAGCTCCGCTATCCGTAGCGGCAGAGGATCTTCTTCGAGCCTATGTGCCGCTGCATGGCATGCTTCGGCTAATGAATCCGCAGGGTGATTTTCTACCCCCCATCACCTCTTCTTCGGAGCAATCTCTCAGCTTGATGCAGGGGGCTTATGATGAGACACGACAAGTTCGCATGATTACCCATGAAAACAACCGCTACATTCTTGTATCCGTCCCCATGATTTGGACCAATGGCGAGGTTGTCAATCTTCAGGTGACCGAAAGTCTGCAGCCGACGATGGAGACACTACAGGTCCTCAGAATTGTACTTGTAGCTGTCACCGGAATTGCACTCATTCCTGTCGTGATATCAGGAAGACTGCTTGGGCGACTGATTACGCGTCCCATTACCTCTATGATTCGCACGATGAGAGAGATTCAACATAGCGGAAAATTCAAACGTCTTCCGCTCGACTCCACATCACGCGACGAACTGGTTGAAATGGGAAAAACGTTTAATGACATGATTGAATTGCTGGAGCGTAACTTTGTCCAGCAAGAACAATTTGTCTCTAATGCGTCCCATGAATTGAAAACACCTCTCACCATTATTGAAAGTTATGCCAGCCTGTTACAAAGGCGGGGTCTACAGCATCCCAACATCTTCACCGAGTCCGTTGAAGCTATCCATTCCGAGGCCATACGAATGAAGGACATGGTAGAGCAGCTTCTTCTTTTGGCCAAAAATGAGGAGCAATGGAATGTCGGGTTAGAGCCTGTACGCTTGACCAAAGTGGCAGCCGAATTGAAAGCGACATTTGAAAATGCTTTTGCCCGGCAAATCCACCTGGATGTACAGGCAGACTGCAATGGCTATACCGATGAAAATAAGCTAAAGCAGCTGCTATTTATCTTTTTGGATAATGCACGCAAATACAGTGACGAACCAGTACGTCTAACCATCGATACCGTGGGCGATACGCCTCAACCCTGTATTAGAATCACAGATCGGGGAATTGGAATTCCAGAAGATAAACTATCTAAAGTATTCGACCGCTTCTATCGTGTGGATGAAGCCAGAAGCCGTGAGGAAGGGGGCGCTGGTCTAGGCTTAGCACTGGCTACAGGAATTGCTCAAGCTATTCACGCACAAATTAGACTGGAAAGTATACAGGGAAGCGGAACAACGGCAACGATCATCCTCCCTTCCGTTCCTAAATAATAAGCCCAAGGAGGGACTAGTAATGAAAGCCATTTATGTGTGGGTAATGGGGGGGACGGTGGCGGCTATTTTGATCACCATTTGCCTTTTACAGTGGCCATGGGCACGATCGTTAGCTGCTTCACCATTGGAAGAAAAAACGGTCATCCAATCCATATTGCATCAGTATCCCGGCGAGGTGCTGGAATCCAAACGCCTGGATCATTACTATCTGGTCAAGCTAGAACGAGCCAAAGGAAAATACGAAATAAAGGTCAACGCCTATGACGGTATCATTGAATCGATTACGCAAACGCAAGCTTATCAGGATACCCAACGGGAACCCCAGGATCACGATCCCGGTTCCCCACCAAGTAAGAACATATCGGGTCCAGACAGCAATTCTGACCCGGTGTCTTTCGTGATCACAGAGAAAGAAGCTGCCCAGCTTGCTGCCAAAGCAGTAAACGGAACATCCGATGATATTGAGCTTCACCGTAACGAAAAAGGTTTTTATTATCTCGTAGAGATTGAGGTAAAGGATGGGCGTGAAGCAGTCGTGCAGGTCAGCGCAGTATCGGGCTCTATTGACTCTGTCACTTGGGAAAAAGAAAAACAAGGCCGCGACGACGAATAAGCTGACCTGATGAGCATCCCCATGTTTTTCTCATTGTTTTCTCATGATTCTATTATGCTCCTTTCATGTTCAAGAGATAAGCTGTATTCAAGCTTACAGTACAGGGAGGATTCATAGATGAAAAAAAACTATACATTAGGAATTATAGCAGCCACGGTGCTGCTGGGAGCTACGGTTACAGGTGTATCAGCGAATGCCGTTTGGGCCGCCAAACCTACGAATCTTATTGGAGCAACAACTGCTGCCAATATTGCAAAGAAGGCTGTGGGTAATCATGCGCAAGTTAAAGATGTCGAACTAGAACGCGAAAACAACGGTAAGGTCTACTATGAAGTGGAGCTCCGGCATGGCGATAAAGATTGGGATATCGATGTAGATGCTTACACTGGAAAAACCATTCGTTCCCATTCTGAGCTTAACGATGACTCAAATGACAAGTCCTCCTTCAACAAGCCCAACCACGTTACCATAACCGAGAAGCAGGCTGGGCAAATCGCGCTCAAAAACGTGCCTGGTACCCTTCTATCTACTAAATTGGATAAGGAAGACGGGCGGTTCATTTACGATGTAAAGGTGCTTACCGATGAAGGCACCGTTGAACTCGAAATCCATGCGGTATCTGGAGCAATCGTGGATATGGACAAGGATTTTGATGATGACCGCTATGATGACGACCATAATGAATCACTCAGGCCATAACCTGGCTTGCGCAATACAAAGTTAACTCAAACGGGGCAGCGAACTTTCGCTTTCCCGTTTTTTTGGCTTACACAACACAGTAAAAGAACGAGTATAGCCCCTAAAACCGCACCTATTACCTCATTATGAATAGACTGATAACTAACAGAGGATTACCTTTTTTATTAATCTCAAGTCAAGTGAGGTTCTTATGGCAAAATCCTATACCAAAGCACAGATTCGCAATATTACCCGTCGTTTTGGCCTGATTCCGTTAAAATCTAGCTTAGTCCCGTCACTGTACCGCAAAAATGCTGTAATCCAAGTGAAAACGAAAAAGGGAACTTATGCATTAAAACCATTTAGTCGTACTAAGATGGTTCGCTCAAATACGATTCAACAGATGAAGCAGGCTGCAAGCATGATCAATCTGTTGAAAAAGAGAAAGTATCGCTACATGCCCACGTGGCTTCCGGCACATTCCGGGAAGCTATGGACTTTACATCAAGGAACGCCATTTTATGTTAGTCAGTGGATCAAAGGGCGGGGATTGGAGACTGCTGAAGATTTTGAAAAGCTTGGGTGGGCACTTGCCACGCTTCATGCCACATCCATCGGCTTGCATCGGATTGGAAGGGGGAAATTCCCTACATTTCAGCAGTTGCGGGTATGGAAAAACCAGGATCGTCTTTTTCAAAGAAAAATAAAACAAATCAGCCGTCATGACACAAAATACCGGAACTGGTACAATGCTTTCGGCAAAGACTGCAAACGTTTATCCAGGCGGGCATGGAAGGATTTGCAAGACACCTCCGTTATTAAGCTGCTTCAGAAGGAAAACCGTTCCCCCTCTTTGATACACAGTGACATCACAATCCCTAATGTCATTATTTCTGATGGTGGTCAACTCAAAATCATCGATTGGGATCGGGTTAAGGTCGGCTCAGTCTATGCGGATCTGGCAAAAGCACTTATGAATACAACCCAGTTCAATCCTGAATTTGTGAAATCCTTGCTGAAGGGATACCAAAAACGCAAGCCACTAAGCCGAACCGAACGAAAAATGGTAACCGCCCTGTATAAACTGCCACGAGAAGCGTGGCATGCCTCCCAGCACCCCAATCGCTCAAGAGACCGCGAAATCCTGGATCACTGGCATCAATCGTGGCCCCTTCGTTTACAAATCATTCATATTTTGCAGGAATGGGTCCATGCATAAAAGAAAGTGAGGATCAAAATGTCGATTTTATCGAACGTTGAGCAGATGTACGGAATCAAAATTCAACGTAGTCGTCAAAAGAAGGATATACACAAGATTGAGACCGCCAATATGACCTATTGTTTAAAACCCTACAATTTCCCAGAAGATGAAATTCGTTTTATTACACGTGTGTTGTCCTTCCTGGATGAACGCGGATTTACCCGTAGCCAAAAGGTTTATCCGACAGTGCAGCAAACCGCTTATATGACCTATGAAGGCATTTTGTATACGTTAACCAATTGGGTTGATGGACAAAGACCAAAATTTACAAAAAAAATAGATTTCAAAAAGGGAATTTCCACCTTAGCCAAATTTCACACCAGTGCCATAGACTTTCCAGTTACTGAAGCTCCGGCAGCCAGAATACGTTACGAAGGCTTGGGTGATGAAATTGCTGGATACAAAAAACGCCTCAGTCCCTGCAAAGGCACAGCACATCTCGTGGCTCTCTGTGAAGAAGTGACGAATTATTTACAGCAGCCCAAGGTTCGAGAAGCAATCGACTCGGAGCAAAAAGCCTCCGCCTTTATACATGGCGACTACAATTATCCCAATCTGATTAAAGACAGACGGCTCCAGATCCATTTAATTGATTTTGAAAATTGCTCCCTGCATGTAAGAATGAAAGACTTGTCCCATCTTCTTCATCGAAATTGTCTTTGGAACGGGACAAAGATGCTGCGCGCGATTGACTACTATCAGCGATATCGTCCATTAAGCACCCGTGATTTACATTTGCTTCACGCGCTTTTGATCTCTCCCTATCACGTGGTCCGCAACATCAGAATAGGCGGCATCCGTTCTGCTAAGCGTGTTATTCCATCCTTAGCGCAATTGAACAGATACCGACGTGAGCTTAGAGCGCTGCTATAATCTGCACGATTGAAACCAGAGCAAAAAAACAGAATATAAAAACAGACCTAACTAAACGGTCTGTTTTTTTATGCTCTGATAGCCATATACGCGAAAAGTGTTTGTTACTAAACCGGATTTATCTGCTGATTGTACCGGTACACTTAAAGATTTATAGTATTGTAACCAGTACATTCTCTTTCTACAATAATGCTAAGACTCAAGGAACTTTACTCTGAAGAGGTATTTGAAAAACTAATCATTGAGGTGAATGAGGCATGTACATCATGACAAAAGAAGAAATAAAGGCTTATCTAAACAGGATCGGAATTCAAGACATTCTGCCCCCTACCCAATCCTATTTATTTGAGCTGCATAAGGCCCATGTGAAGCATCTTTCGTGGCAAACGGTGGACATTTTTGCAAGAAAACCGGCAGCTATTGGTTTTCAAGAATCCGTTCAACTGATTTTGCAGGGGAGAAGCGGTTATTGTTTTCACCTGAATGGTGCGTTCAGCACACTACTACATTCACTGGGTTATAAAGTCTGCCTGCATCGAGCAGGAGTTCAGCCTCTGGGGGCAGAGCCACGCATCAATTCATTTCATCTCGGGTTAACCGTGAACTTGCTAAATGAGCAGCATGAAGATGAAGTATGGATTGTTGATGTCGGTTTAGGCGATATGCCCTATGAACCTGTTCCACTCCGTATGGGTACTTATAAACAAGCTCCTCTTCAATATAAGGTTACGGAGTCCGGGCTTGTTGCAAAAGGCTGGCGGTTAGAGCATGATTCGCTTGCTTCATTTGTTGGCGTTGATTTTGACCCTACGGTTGTTCAGGATTTGGAAGAGTTTATGCCAAAACATCATTTCTATAGCCGCTCAGCGGATTCTCCATGGTTCAACCTATTTTTGATTCGGCAAAGACAAGCATTAGAGACAAATGAACTAAGAGGCTGCATTTGGAAAAAGCATGGGCTGAACGGATTGGAAAAAATAGAGCTGGATCATAAATCGCAGTGGCTGGAAGTATTGGCAGATGTATTTGGCGAGCCACTTGTTCACTATAGTCACCAGGAACGGGACGAGTTATGGAAAAGAGTATTTGCGGCTCATGCCGAATGGAAGAAATCAACCATTTCCTTATAGGTAATACACTCTTCCTCGGTTGCGCTGATTGGACCGCCACAGAGGGAGAGCATTGTCACTATTCTATCTATCCTCTTACACCTACATTATTTCGCTGGGATGTTGAAGCATCTCCAACTCCTTCACCATATTTTCAATCAGCTTTGTGAAGGAGGCCAATTCCTCGGAGCTGGAAGCTTGTTGCCGAGCACTGGCTGTTGTGGCAGCTGTTTCGGATTGAACGCTTTCCAGCATGCGAGCAATATCCATCACTTTGCGCTGAATTTGCTCCTGCGCTTGCTTCGAATTGGATGCCAGCTTTCGCACCTCCTGTGCTACAATTTGAAACCCTCTCCCCGCTTCCTGCGCATGTGCTGCCTCGATGGCCGCATTCAGCCCCAACAGATGCGTCTGATCGGACAGCTCACGGATCGTGCTGTTCATCTGCTCAATTTGCTTAATCTCACCGCCCAATTGTTGTACCAATTCCTCTGTATGTTCCTGGGAAGAAGCCGTGTTACAGGCACTCTCCGCGATATTATCTGTATTTTCCCTAAGCTCGGCAATCATCCCGGTCAAATTTTGGGCAATGCGGGACACAACGGTCAGCACCTGTGTCTGTTCGTTGGCCGCTCGTTAATTTGTTCCTTTTCCTTCTTCTGATAAGCCTCCAGCACAAGCTGAGAATCCAAATTAAACATTTTGGAAAGAGCGTGAACAATCGGATACCAGTCATCAATCCCCGAATGCTTTAAAATATCAACTGCAATATCAAGATAAGCAATATACGTACCTAAATAATAATCGGAGGACAAGCCAATTCGGGAATGCACCTGCCCCACAAAAAGACGGTGTGCTATAAATTGCTCATCTATTTTTCCATCTGCAAGAGAAAGCCAGTATTCTCGTTGTGTTTGCTTAAGCCGTTCAATATTCGACCATTTGGAGATAATCGACATAAGGTGCGGGATCTGCTCTACGTGCTCATAGAAACGATCGACGACCTCATTCACAATAGATTGGAATAATCCCTGATAATGATGCAATAAAGCTAAATCATCATGGGTAATACCAATATATTGAATCTGCTTTAGCCTATTCTCATCGACATGAATCATAAGTTCCTCCAACTAAATAGTTTACATAGATTTAACATTACCTATTTATCGTCATATTTTCTACAAAATGTTAAAAAACTGAGAATTAATTGTGATTTTTCACATATCAACGTAAGAAAAAAAACTCATGTGACAACCATCTTTTGATACAAAAAAATCCGGCAGCACCTAAAACTTCCTGTGCTTACCGGATTCCCACATATGATATGATTGATCGAACTGCGCTGTCTGCTGTCCTTGCTAACCTCAAATGACTAACGATTTAAGAGACTGCCTACATACCGCAACAAATCGTTAGCGCTGGCCCCTGTGTAGCCGTGCTCCTCAATCAGCCGCTTAATGACCTCATTCATCCGTTTAAGCTGGTTCGCATCAGGCGTTTTGGTCGAGGTCGTAATCTTCACAATATCTTTCAAATCCGCAAACAGCTTCTTCTCAATTGCCTCTCGCAGTCGATCATGATGATGATATTCAAACTTCCGCCCCTTACGCGAATACGCAGAAATCCGGATTAATATTTCCTCGCGGAATGCCTTTTTCGCATTTTCGGACACCCCGATTTGCTCCTCAATCGAGCGCATAAGCCGCTCATCTGGGTCGAGCTCCTCATCCGTGAGCGGATCGCGGATTTTAGACCAATTGCAGAAGGCTTCGATGTTATCCAAATAGTTGTCGAACAGCGTCTTGGCTGATTCCTCGAAAGAGTATACAAAGGCCTTCTGCACTTCTTTTTTCGCCAACTCGTCGTACTCTTTGCGGGCCACGGAAATGAAATTAAGATAGCGCTCCCGCTCTTCCTTTGTAATGGAAGCATGCTGGTCCAGACCATCCTTGATCGCTCGTAAAATATCCAGAGCATTGATGGACTCCACATTTTGCTTAATTAGCGCGCTGGAAATACGATTAATGACGTACCGTGGGTCTACCCCGGACATGCCTTCCTCGAGAAACTCATTTTGCATCTCCTTCAGATCGGCTTCCTTATAGCCTTCGACCTCTTCACCGTCATACATGCGCATCTTTTTGACCAAATCCATGCCCTGCTTCTTCGTTTCTTTCAAGCGGGTAAGCACGGAGAAAATGGCAGCCGTTCGCAGCGCATGAGGAGCGATGTGAATATGCCGCATGTCACTTTGCTCAATGAGCTTGGCATAAATCTTTTCTTCCTCCGACACTTTCAGGTTATAAGGAATCGGCATTACAATCATCCGCGACTGCAATGCCTCGTTCTTTTTGTTCGCAATAAAGCTTTTATATTCCGACTCATTGGTGTGAGCTACGATCAATTCATCTGCACTGATGAGCGCAAACCGTCCGGCCTTAAAATTTCCCTCCTGGGTCAGAGACAGCAAATTCCACAAAAACTTCTCATCGCATTTGAGCATTTCCTGAAACTCCATCAACCCGCGATTCGCTTTGTTCAGCTCTCCGTCAAAACGATAGGCACGCGGATCTGATTCCGAGCCATACTCCGTAATCGTGGAAAAGTCGATACTGCCTGTCAAATCAGCAATATCCTGAGACTTCGGATCAGAAGGACTGAACGTACCTATGCCAATCCGGTTTTCTTCCGATATAAATACCCGTTCCACGCGTACCTTTTCGATATCGTCATCAAATTCCGTACGCAATCTCATCTGGCAGGAGGGGCAGAGATTACCTTCAATGCGTACACCCAGCTCCTTTTCAAATTCAGGGCGCAGCTCATGCGGAATAAGATGAAGCGGATCTTCATGCATAGGGCAGCCTTCTATAGCATACACAGCCCCCTGATCCGTTCTCGAAAATTTCTCCAGCCCACGTTTCAGCAAAGTAACCAGCGTCGACTTGCCCCCGCTGACGGGTCCCATTAAAAGCAGGATACGCTTGCGCACATCGAGCCGTCTGGCTGAGGAATGGAAGTATTCCTCCACCAGCTTTTCCAGCGCACGATCCAGCCCAAAAATCTCCTGCTCAAAAAATTTATATCGCTTATGTCCCCCAACCTCTTCTACACCAAAAGATTCAATCATCTTGTAAACCCGTGCATGAGCGGTCATCGCCGGCGTCGGGTCTTTCTTGAGTATCTCGATATACTCTCTAAAAGTGCCGTTCCAGGCCAGACGGTTGTTTTCCGCCCGGTACTCCGCAACGCGTTCAAAAATATTCATGCTCGGTTCCTCCCATGACTGCGTAATGACTATCCTCCACTCCTGATGGTAATGGCTACACTCGTCACGACTTTCAGGATATGATGTAATCCCCCTAAAAAAAAGTGTAATACATACCTATGCAGATTGATTTCAGAATTGACCTATTTTTTGTGTGCTAAAATATACAACAACGACGCGGAGCTGACGCATTATGGTACAATATAAGCTCGGAATAACAGGATAAAGGGGCGGGAGAAGCAATGGCGGTTCGGCATGAGACAGAGCTATATGCTCCGATCAAAGCCTTTTTTGAGAGCTTGGGATATGAAATCAAAGGAGAGGTGCGCAACTGCGATTTGGTGGGTATCAAGCCAGGACAGCAGGAGCCACTGATTGTGGAGATCAAAAAGACGTTTAATCTGTCGCTTGTGCTGCAAGGCATGCAGCGTTTGAAGTTAACCAGCAATGTATATGTGGCCGTAGAACGAAATCGTGCAAAAAAGGGAGCCGTGAATCAGCGCTGGAACGAACTGGTCGCACTATGCCGTCAGCTGGGAGTCGGCTTGCTTACCGTCACCCTGTTTAAGACCAAGCCACCGCTCGTAGAGATATTGTGTGAACCTGCGGGCCCTAACCGCGATGATCGTAAAACAACAGCGATCCGCCTCGGCTCGCGCAAGGAGAGACTGCTGCGGGAATTTCACGCACGCAGCGGTGACTACAACACCGGCGGCAGCACCCGGCGTAAGCTGGTCACGGCCTACCGGGAAAAAGCGCTGCGTGTAGCCGCAGCCTTGCAGGTCCTGGGGGAGGCCGCCCCTGTACAGCTCGCCCGTTCGGCTGCCGTCAGCGGAGCGGCTGCTGTCCTGCAGCACAACTACTACGGCTGGTTTGAGCGCGTAGCCCGTGGCCGCTATAAGCTGACCCCGTTCGGCGAAGCCGCCCTGAGCGAGTATGCAGCGGTGCTGCAAGAGCAGAGCAATGAAACGGCCGCAGCAAAGGCCGTAAAGCCTGACGAAGGCGACACGCTACATCGAATCGCAGAAACGCCAGTCCCTTACTCCTCCACCGCTGCTGCGGATACGGAAAATGACTGACATTAGAGCGGTAGGTTGTCGGTACGCCCTATCTGTGTCATTCAGCAGTAATTTGCTGTTGGCACAGATAGATTTCCCGCCCCCTCTGCGCTTGCTAGCTTCGGGCGGTAAATTCACTGATCGTCTCACCGATCAGATTCATGCCCATAAGCAGCTGCTCGCGGCCCGGATGGCTAAAATTAAGGCGAATATGGGACGCGCCCTCACTGCCAACCGCACACAGTGCCCCCGGCATAAAGGCTACGCCCTTGGGCAACGCCGCTTTTAACAGCAATGCGCTATCCAGCCCATCTGGTAGCCGCACCCATACATACATGCCGCCTGACGGAATGTGATACGTCACGTTCTTCCAAAACGGACGCTTGAACAGCTCCAATATGAGCTGAAGCCGTGTTGAGTATTCCTTGTTCAGCATCGCCAAGTGCTCGTGCCATTGAAAACGCGAACGGGTCAAAAGCTGGAACAGCAGCCGCTGGTTCATCGTACTGGACTGCATATCAGCCAGCTGCTTCAAGGCATACATCCCTTCAATCAGCGGTGCAGGACCAGCTGCCCAGCCCGTTCTCAGCCCAGGAGCGACTGTTTTATTGAAGGAGCCAATATATAGCACTTGACCGCCCTGACCTGCATGATCCAGTGCAAACAGCGAAGGATATGCCTCTGCAAATTTCCGACTCTGTCCATGCGGACTCTTGTCAGGGGACTCGTTCTTTTGCTTAAAATGCAATTCACCATAAGAATCATCCTCTACTACCAGCACCTGATGGTGCCTGCACAGATCCAAAATTTCCTGCCGTCTTGCTGCGCTCCATAAGAAGCCGGTCGGGTTCGTAAACGTCGGCGTGGCAAAAAAAAGCTTGGGGCGATAGCGGATCATTAAAGCTTCAAGCTTATCAGGAATGACACCTTCCCCATCTGATTCAACAGGCACAACCTGCGCCCCTTGCATAGATAACACCTGCAAACATCCGGGGGAGGTTGGATTTTCGACCAACACCGGATCACGCTCATCCACCATCAGCCTTACGATCAGGTCAATGGCCTGCTGACTGCCAGTTGTAAGAAGGATTTGCCCCGGGGGCACCCTAACTCCTTTTCGCTGCTCCCACTCTCCCGCAAGCCATGCCCGCAAAGGAAAATAGCCCTCCGGTTCACCATACTGGAGGGCATCAGGGCCGGAACCAAACACATCATGAGCTGCTTCTTCCAGCAGCTTCACTGGAAACAGTTCTTGTGCAGGCAATTCTTCAGCCAGAGATATAAAGGAGTGTCTTCTCGCATTTTCCCGGATATGACGCACTGGAGAAGCCAACATTGCAGCCGTTCGTGAAGCAAAGGAATATTGCATGAACATCCTCCTTCTCCTGAAAATAGGTCACTGCCTCCGGGCTGACGCGTCAGGCATATAGCTGCTTCAACTGACGTGCATATAAGGCATAACGTTCAATCGCCTGCGCCCGGCTGGACACGCCTAATTTTGCATAAATTTTACGTAGATAATTATCAATGGAGCGTCGACTTACTTCGATCTCGGTAGCAATTTTGTCATATGTAATGCCTTGTACAATACGTTCCATAATGAAAACTTCAGTTTGTGTCAAATCATCAAAAGGCTCAGAGGCCACTAACGGCATAAACGGCCAGTTCCCGCAACGGATCCAGTCCATCGGTAAAGAAGCAAATCCTTCGCGTAAACCGTTGATCAGATGGATAAGCTGGTTGGGTGACGCCTGTTTGGATAGCATTCCATTCGCTCCCAGCGAAATTAGTTGCTGAAACAACGTAATATTATCCTCATCCGTCATAATAACAATATGGCTGTCTGGAGACAAGGCCCGCATTTGAGTCAAAAACGGTTCCGCGGTCCCCTCAGGCAACCTGTAATCCATTAAAATGACCTCCGGCTGGATGGAACAAGCCAGTTCCAGGCCTTCCGTTCCGGAGGAGGACATCCCTCTGACAAGTAAATCCTGCTGATCTTCCAAAATAAGCTTTGTTCCCAGCATACTTGTAGGATGGATATCTATAATGACCACCTGCCATACTTTTCTCATGTCTTAACCTCCTGAGTTTACAAAAAAATACATAGTTAGCTAAAATGAATCTAAAATTGGGGATTACATATGTAGAAATTGCGCGAATGTGTACGTATAGGAAGTGAAAACGATTTAAGGAAATTGTATCCTAGGACTTCCTTCCGATGCAATCTCTTTTTCCAAATATTCTTATACTCTTACTTCGCTTTTGCGAAATAAATAGGCCCATGATAGAATTGGAACTGCAAAATAAAGACTGGAAATTTGACTTTACACGGGAGTTGAAAAATCACATGCAAGTTTCACCTGAACGCCCTCTTGCCGAAGCCCGGCGGAGCAATTCAAGAAAGGGGTTGCCCGTAAAGGCTTTTCTGCTATTTTGGTTTATTCTTATTATACTAGGTGCTCTCGCAACCTATCTGTATAGCAATCACTTGAAGCAGCAGATGCTAGACGAGATGCAAACCCATACAGACCAACAGATTCAAGCGCTCAAATCCGACTATGAAAAGCAGCTAACCGCACTTTCCAAGGAAGTTAGCGGCTTGCAGGGAAAAGTGCAGTCCTTCAATGAACTGCTGACCTTTACGAAAGACAATGCCAATAACAAAACCGATAACAGCAATAAGCTTTATACTCAATTAAACGAAGTCAAGCAGCAGCTTAATATACTTCAGAAAAAAATGGACTTGCTAAAATGAATATAGATGCAAAACAAGTGAATCGGTTCTTTATGTTAGCCCTTGCTCCTTTTATCGGCTTGTTGGGGTGTATTTTGTTAGTGCATCCTCCCCTAAGCTTTCCCAGGTCTACTGCTCCGAGTCTGCAAAAAGCCGAACCGATTGTACAAACGCAAGCCGTAGGCAAGCAACTCGATGAAGCCAAACAAACGGCAACGTACACCTTGTCTACGATTCGCCGGACATCCGAGCTGTATAAGCGAACGACCCAAACGATGAATCAGCTTGTCCAAACAGCCTCTACCCAGTCCAAACGTCCCGCGGTCATCTATGATCGGCGTATTACCGCCAAGCTGGGGGTTCCCTATGAGCGTGTAGATAGCAAACGGATTACCATTGAATTGTTCAAGGTGAATCCAGGTGTCTATCACGGGTACGCCATGAAGGTTAAGTTAAAAGATCCTACCGCAATGAAAATGTCACTGGGAAGCGACAAATTGGGCGGCTCTGAAACAACGATGCGTGCTGTCTCGAGACACGGAGCTGTCGCTGGCATCAATGCAGGCGGCTTTGCGGATGGGGACGGCAAACGCTATCCATTAAGTACTACCGTCTTGAACGGCCACTACCTTACCGGCTTCCAATCCAGTTACAAGGATTTGTCATTCGTCGGACTGAGCAGCAATGGCAAACTTATCGGGGGCAAATTTTACAATCAAGGCGCTCTGGATAGCTTAAAGCCTGTCTTTGGGGCTACCTTCGTTCCCGTTCTGCTCCAAAATGGACAGAAGATGCCTATTCCTGACAAGTGGAAAATCTCGCCCCTACGGGCCCCACGAACGGTCATCGGCAACTATAAAGATGATCAACTGCTCATTATCGTCGTAGACGGCTATAATGAAAGCGGAGGTTCAGGTGCAACGCTCGAAGAACTGCAAGGGAAAATGTACAATCTGGGTGTCCAGGATGCCTATAATTTGGACGGAGGCGGTTCCTCGTCGCTCATATTGAACGGACGAATCGTTAACAAACCGTCAGATGGTCAACTTCGTCCGGTCCCCACTCATTTTTTATTCTATAAATAATAAATAAACCTAATAAAATATGCTTGTCGAAGTATGGCTCCATTAGAAAAAAAGCATCACGAACGAATGTCGTGATGCTTTTGCCTCATTAGGAGGAGTACTGTGTCATTTCTGTCAGACATTGAGCACAAATATAACGGTCTTTAAAATCGTTCACTTGTTCTATTGAACCGCAGAATACACATTTCGGACGATAACGCTCCAAAATAATATGGTCACCCTGAACCAGAATTTCGACAGGATCTCCCTCGTTCATTTGATATCTTTTGCGCAGTGATTTAGGCAAGACTATTCTCCCCAGTTGATCAACTTTACGCACTACACCGGCAGGTTTCATCGTAAGCGTACACCTCTCCTATTCAGTAATAACTTCCAGTTTACTTTCCCTGCGAAAAACTAGGTACAAAGACACTATTCTTTATGTAGTATTCGCTGTCTTTTTGTCGAATCCTGCTGATCGCAGGAAATTTTATTACATTTTTTCAAAAAATCATGAACCATATCAAAGTATGGCACAGAATGTCTATAATATTTTATCGACCACCAAGCCAATTATCATTAGCTATATTAGAGAATTTTGCGAATTACGACGATATAAACTATCGTCAAGCCCCTTTGTTAAATTCAACTTAGTAAATATTCCGCAACTTTTATTAACAACTAATGTCCTAGTACTTTATTCGTGATTCACTTGGTTTTTTTCACGATAAACCTGGAAAATCCATCTGTCTCAACGCCTCATAGACGATAATTGCAGCGGAATTCGACAAGTTTAGAGATCTTACTTTATCTGACATAGGCATTTTAATGCATGTATCCGGATTCGCTGCTAACAGCTCCGGAGGCAACCCCTTCGTTTCTTTACCAAATACCAGAAAGTCTCCATCCTGGAAAGAAATATCGCTATAACGCTGGTTTGCTTTTGTTGTCGCATAAAAAAAGCGACCCTCCTGATACTTCTCCTGTACCTCAGCAAAAGACTCATGGTATTCAATGTGGACAGCATACCAATAATCAAGTCCGGCCCGTTTTAACGTGGCATCGTCGGTACGAAAGCCCAGCGGCTTTACCAGATGCAGATGTGTTCCAGTTGCAGCACACGTTCTGGCAATATTCCCTGTGTTAGCCGGAATTTCCGGCTCGACAAGCACAATATGTAATGGCATCACGGTTCGTTCCCTTCATCATTAAATGGTTTTAATAAATAATCTACAGCTAAATGCAAATGTATATACTGCAAATATATACATTTTATCATCTATCCCCCACACTACTAAAAGCCTTCCCTTATACACGTTCAGGGAAGGCTTTACTTTTACTTTTTCGATTTCAAATAGCGTGTATCGAAATATATCCGTAAAATCAACGGTTACGTTGCTTGAAGCTATCCATAAACTCCGCCAATGCTTGACAGTTCTCCAGTGGAACAGCATTGTAGATCGAGGCGCGAAGCCCTCCTACGCTGCGATGTCCCTTCAATCCGATAAATCCGGCCTGCTCGGATTCCTTAATAAATTGTTTTTCCAGATCCTCATTTGCGAGACGGAAGGTTACATTCATAATAGAGCGATCTTTGCTGTCTACACAGCCACGATAAAAGCCTTCACTACTGTCAATACGGTCGTAGAGCAAAGCAGCTTTCTGTTGGTTTGCACGCTCAATGCCTTCCAGGCCACCTTCCTCCTGAATCCATTTCAGCACTTCATTCACCATGTAGATGGCAAAGGATGGTGGTGTATTGTAGAGAGAGTTATTTTTTTCATACGTACTGTAACGCAGCATCGTAGGAATGTTGGTCGGTGAGGATGTCAACAGCTCTTCACGGGCAATTACAACCGTTACACCGGAAGGTCCGAGGTTTTTTTGTGCACCTGCGTAGATCAACCCAAATTGAGTAACATCAAACGGCTTGCAAAAAATATCACTGGACATATCGACAATCAACGGTACGGAACCCGTATCTGGAAATTGCTTGAACTGTGTACCTTCAATCGTCTCGTTGGACGTCATATGTACATAAGCGGTATGCTCAGGCAAGTCCAAAGCCTCCACATTCGGAAGACGCATGTATTTCTCATCAGCGGAGGAGGCAGCAATATGAGTCTTGCCCAGCAGCTTGGCCTCTTTGTATGCCTTATCGGACCAGCTACCTGTCATTACATAGCTTCCGACCTGTCCTTCGCTCAGGAAATTCAAGGGCAGCATTGCAAATTGCGTACTGGCGCCCCCTTGCAGAAACAACACCTTGTAGCCCTTCGGATTGCCCAGCAGAGATAACAGACGTTCCTGTGCCTCATTATGAACAGATTCATACACGGCCCCACGATGTGACATTTCCATGATAGACATCCCTGTCCCCTGAAAATCCACGAATTCAGCTTGTACGCGTTCCAGCACTTTAAGCGGCAATGCCGCTGGTCCTGCATTAAAATTGTAGGCTCTCTTACTCAACAATTTCCCATCCCTTCTCTACTCTGGTGTGGATATTATCGCTATGATAGCAGTATTCATAAATGCGTTCAAGACTTGTATAAAAATGTTTTTGAATTCATTCATGATGTGACAAAGCTGTGAATGTTATCATATTTGACATCTTCACTTTGTGATATTCATTTTAATGTTAAAAGGTCCCCGGCTATAAGACCGGAGACCTATCTTGAACAACAGCTTTTATCCGTAGGCTAATGTTTGTTCTTCAAGGTTGCTGCACTGCCGATATATTAGCAGTCGAAATACAGGCTGTATTCGTGCGGATGAACACGGATGTTCACCGATTTAGCTTCAGAACGTTTGAACTCTACATAGTTATCAATAAAGTCCTTCGTGAATACGCCGCCCTCAGTCAAGAATTCGTAGTCAGCTTCCAGAGCGTCAAGAGCCTCATCCAGTGAAGCTGGTACGCTGCGGATTTTACCTTTCTCAGCGTCAGACAGCTCATAGATGTTCGTGTCAAGCGGACCATAGCCCAGTTCGATTGGGTTCAGTTTACGCTTGATACCATCCAGACCCGCCATCAGCATAGCCGAGAAGGCCAGATAAGGGTTAGCTGTGGAGTCCGGTGTACGGAACTCGATCCGACAGCCTTTTGGCGTAACAGCCGCTACTGGAATACGTACAGCCGCAGAACGGTTACCTTTGGAGAATACCAGGTTAACCGGTGCTTCGTAGCCTGGAACAAGACGTTTGAACGAGTTTGTGCTTGGGTTTGTCAAAGCGATCAACGCAGGTGCATGGTACAGAATACCGCCAATGTAATGAAGAGCCATTTCGCTCAGGTTAGCATAAGCACCTTTTTCGTAGAACAAAGGAGAGTCTCCATCAAAAATGGATTGGTGAACGTGCATACCGCTTCCGTTGTCCCCGAAGATTGGTTTTGGCATGAATGTTGCCACTTTACCATATTGACGAGCTGTGTTGTGTACAATGTATTTATAAACGAGCAGGTTATCCGCTGTTTTCTTCAGTGTATCAAAACGGAAGTTGATTTCCGCTTGGCCTGCTGTAGCTACCTCATGGTGATGGCGCTCAATTCTCAGACCTGCTTCTTCAAGCAGGCGGCACATTTCACTACGAATGTCTTGTTGAGTGTCTACTGGCGCTACAGGTACATATCCGCCCTTCACTCCCACTTTAAAGCCCAGGTTGCCGCCCTCTTCCTTACGGTTTGTGTTCCAAGCTGCTTCCTCTGAATCTACGAAGAAGGAAGAGCTGTTCATGCCGCTTTCGTAACGAACATCATCAAAGATGAAAAACTCGGACTCAGGTGCAAAAAATGCTGCTGTGCCCACTCCTGCGGATTGCAAAAATTCCTCTGCCTTTTTGGCAATACCACGAGGATCACGGTCATATTTTTCGCCGTCTGGCGTAATAATGTCACACAGAATATTCAGTGTAGGATGCTGAGTGAAAGGATCGACAAAAGTTGATTCTGGATCAGGCAGCATAACCATGTCGGATTCCTCAATACCACGATAGCCGGGAATGGAAGAACCGTCGAAAGCAACACCGTTAACAAATGTTTCTTCATCTACTTCGGAAGCTGGCAGTGAAATATGGTGAGCACGACCAGATAAATCTACAAAACGAAAATCTACCCACTCAATATTATTTTCCTGAATTGTTTTCAATACGTTTTCAACGGACATGTCTTCTTCCTCCCAATTTTTCCGAACATTAAGTCTTATACAACACTGAAATGTTCATGATCGAATGTTTTTTTCTGTCGTCATTATAAATCTCAAACATGACACGGGTCAATAGCTATGTAAGGTATTTTTTAAACTAATGTTAGATATTCTTACGCCCTTGATAACATTTGAATAGCACAAAAAGCCCGAAACATCGGGCTTTTAAGCGATTTTAATCTTGTTACTGCAATGCGGCAAAACTTTTATGCAATGATGTTAAGTATTCGTTTTAGGAAACAGTACTAGGGGTGTGGAATGTTTTGCCTACTGCAGGAGCCAGCAATTCCAAATCTTTCAGCAAATCCGCAAATTGATCAGGGAACAGGGATTGTACACCGTCGCCCGTCATCGAGTTGTCGGGATCTGTATGCATCTCAATAATCAGTCCGTCAGCACCAGCAGCCACCGAGGCCTTCGTCATAGGAACAACCAGCTCGCGCCGTCCTGTACCATGGCTTGGATCGGAAATAACCGGCAAATGGCTCAATTGTTGCAAAACAGGAATTGCGGACAAATCCAGCGTATTTCTGGTGTAGGTTTCGAATGTGCGAATACCGCGCTCACACAGCATAACATTTGGGTTACCGCCTGCCAAGATGTACTCGGCAGCATTCAGGAACTCGTCATAAGTCGAGCTGAAACCGCGTTTAAGCAGCACTGGCTTTCCACAGGTTCCCAGCTTGCGCAGCAAATCGAAGTTTTGCATGTTGCGTGTACCTACTTGCAGAATATCCGCATATTCCGCACAGATGTCCACGTATTCTGGTGTCATGACCTCTGTGATGGTCAGGAGATCGTGTTTTTTGCCCGCTTCGGCCATCATGATCAAACCTTCTACACCGGTTCCCTGGAAGCTGTAAGGCCCCGTACGCGGCTTAAAAGCACCTCCACGAAGGACTTGTGCACCCGCAGCTTTAACCAATGCGGCAATCTCGTCAATCTGCGTAGCAGACTCAACGGCACATGGACCACCCATAATCACAAGCTCGCCCCCGCCGATATTTACACCTTTAATGGAAATGATCGTATTTTCGGGATGGAAATCACGGCTCGCCAATTTGTAGGACTTCGATATTTTAACTACATTTTCTACGCCCTTCATTTGGCGCAGGTGTTCAGCCAGCTTGGGCTCTACGCTGCCGATCAATCCGATAATCGTGCGATCCGATCCGCGTGAAACATGGGCCTGCAAGCCTTCCTTTTCGATAGCTTCAACAATGGCATGGATATGTTCTTCAGGTGTTTGAACACCGGCGATAACGATCATATTTTTCTTCCCCTCTATAAAACATATTTTATTAATCACTTATGATATTATGACGCTTAAACGCTTGTTCGCTTTTAAGCTTTTATTCATTAAAGTAACTATACCTGTTTTGACTTTACTCGTCAATACTTAATTATTACTCCATTTATCTTTATCAGATTTATCTTTATCATAACAATTAAAAAGCCGCTATCCGGGTATCATTCCTCGAATAGCGACTATGGTCAATCCATGTTATTTCGTTGTTTTTGACTTTTCCCGTACAGGAGGCAGCAGTTTTTTCATATCAATGGTCCGCTGAATCTCCCACGTATCAGGGTTAGCCGGATCATACTGTTCCAGATACGTAATGACCTCTTTCGTAATCAGCGTAGGTGTAGAGGCTCCAGATGTGACCGCAACCTTCGTAACGTCCTCCAGCCACTCTCTCTTCAGCTCTGTCACATCTGAAATTCGATAGGCTGTAGTGCCGGCGATCTCCTCGGATACTTGGGCCAGTCTGTTGGAGTTATTGCTGCGCGGATCACCGACAACAATCACCAGATCCGCCTGCCCAGCCTGCTCGGCTACAGCCTCCTGACGCACTTGCGTTGCCAGACAGATTTCATTGTGTATCTCGGCACCCGGGAACTTCTCCAGCAACTTTTTCATAATGTGCTTGATGTCCCATTGGCTCATGGTCGTCTGATTTGTAATGAGGATTTTGCCCTCAGACAGCGTAAGCGTGTCAATTTCCTCTTCCTTTTCAATCAGATGGACATGATCCGGCGCAATTCCGATAGCTCCCTCCGGTTCAGGGTGCCCCTTTTTGCCGATATAAATAATCTGGTATCCTTCCGATGACTTCTCCCGAATCAGATCATGGGTCTTCGTCACATCCGGACACGTCGCGTCAACCGTAGTCAGTCCCTTGTCTCTGGCCAGCTTGCGAACCTCAGGGGATACGCCATGGGCGGTAAAAATAACGGTACCCTTCTCTACCTGGCTTAAAATCTCCATACGATTCGGACCGTCCAGTGTAATAATCCCTTCGTCTTCAAAGGAATTGGTGACATGGCTGTTATGCACAATCATGCCCAGTATATAAATAGGCCGGGGTAAGTCCAGGTTTCTGGCAGCCTGACGAGCCAATACCATGGCATCGACTACGCCGTAGCAGTAACCCCGGGGTGAAATTCTGAGTACTTCCAAAAATAGCACCCGCTTTCTTCGACACAGTATACCGCTCCAATAAGTGGGCAGCTATGGGCATCCAAGCCTCTACCGGCCAATTCTATGATGTAGTTGCCTTCCTATTATAGCTTATTCCAAAGGTGCGGAAAAGCTGACCGGAAGCCAGATGATAAATGTCGTTCCTTCTCCTTGACGTGTAACCACTTCCACTGACCCGTGATGTTCATCGATAATCCACTTGGCAATAGACAGTCCCAAACCGATTCCCTCCGTAACACCGCGTGACTCATCTGCCCGGTAAAAGCGGTCAAAAATAAAGGGAACCTGACTCTTGTCCATCCCGATGCCCGTGTCACTGATCCGCAGACCCACCTGTCCCTGATAAACAATGGCATCAAATCGGACGGTGCCTTCAGGAGTATACTTGAACGCATTATCAATAAAAATAAATAGCATCTGCTGCAAATAATCCTTACTGCCTTCCATATAAATGCCATTCAACAGCGAAAAGTCGCCCACATTCCATTCGGCTGTTCGCTCCAGAAATTGAGCCCGACGTGCAACCTCATTTACAAGCGGTTCCAGCGCGACGGGATTCTTATCGAATGTTTTCCCCGTATCTGCTCTCGCAAGTGACAGCATATCGCTCACCAAACGACTCATCCGCTGGCCTTCATCGGCCATGTCATTCAGCGCCTCCATAGATAGCTCGCGAATCATTGCTTCATCCATATTCGGTCGCTCTCCCGGCTCGGTAGTCCACATTTTGACCAAAAAATCAACATTGCCACGAATCGTCGTAAGCGGTGTACGTAGCTCATGGGAAGCATCGGCCACAAAACGGCGCTGTGCGCCGTATGCATCCTCCAGCTCCTTGTAAAACGCCTCTGTGCGGCCTAGCATTTTGTTAACCGTCCCGATGAGCTGCCCAATTTCATCTGCCGGTCCGTCATATTCAATACGAACACTCAAATCGTTACTGGATTGAATCTGATTTGCCCCCTCAATCACCTTAACCAGCGGCTTCATGGACTTGCGAGCCAAAAAGAGGCCTGAGGTCGCAGCGGCGAGTAAAGCAAATAACGAACCGTATACAAGCACACTTTGCAGCCTGTTCATGAGACGATCCTGAGAGCCCGTGAATTGCCCCACCTGTAGCATTCCAACTACCAGGTCAGCGGCCTTGATTGGCTGCTGATAAATCATAAAGGTATCTCCATCTACGCTCACACGTCGAACTCCCTCACTTTGAGCTGCTCCTTCCCCTGTAGCTGGCACAGGAAAGGTGATATTGAGGTCTTTCATATTTTGAGTCGTTTTGGTTACCCCGGACGTGTAATTATAAATTTGTACATATAGCTGTGAGTCATCAATTCCACGTCCCTGCTTTAAGCCCAAATCCAGATTGGGGACTTCAAACAATCCACCTTTGATAGTAAGCGATAGCGATAGCTGCTTGTTAATCCGTGGCGCCTGAGTCATAAGCTGACTTTTTACTTCATTGTATGTGTAATAATAAACCAGTCCGTAAATAGCCAGACCAAAAATGACAAGCACTATAGCCAAGATGCTCGAATACCAAGCTGTCAGCCGCCACCGAATAGACATATTACACATCACCTCTTAAAATATAACCGGCTCCTCGAATCGTGCGAATGAGTCGTTTGCCGCCATCCTGCTCCGTTTTTTGGCGAAGCATGGCAATATACACCTCCAGCACGTTCGATTCCCCGCTATAGTCATACCCCCAAATTTTGTCCATAATCAAATCGCGTGACAGCACACGTTTCGGGTTTTGCATAAACAAATGGAGCAGCTCAAATTCTTTTGCTGTCAGCTCCAAACGTTTGCTCCCACGAAACACTTCACGCGATTCGTTATCCAGCTGCAGGTCCTCGAAAGTAAGTCGGTTTCCGTTATTGTCCTGTTGTTCGGTTTTACGCCGCAAAAGCGCCCGCACCCGTGCCAGCAGCTCCTCCAGTGCAAACGGCTTGACGAGGTAATCGTCGGCTCCCAAATCCAAGCCCTTAACCCGATTCTCCACTTCGTCCTTGGCTGTAAGCATCAGAACAGGTACCGTGCTTCCGCCCTCGCGCATGCGGCGGCATACCTCAAAACCATCCACCTGGGGCATCATGACATCCAGCACGACAACATCAGGCTCGGCTGTAAGCATTTTATTCAATCCTTCTGCTCCGTTGGCGGCCGTCAGCACTTCATAGCCTTCAAAAGCCAACCCTCTGCGCAGCATGGACACAATTTTCTCATCGTCATCAATAATCAGAACGGTAGAACGCATACACGATCGAACTCCTTTATCATCTTCTTTTCACTCTATTGTAGCAGGAGTAGACGCGTGTAGCACCTTGCCGCCGCATACAGCAAGAAACGGAAGGACTCTTCCTTCCGTTTCCAATTAACATGTTCATTTAAATAGAGTTATTAGCTTATTGCTGAAGAGTTGAGCTAAAGTCATTTTTGTTGCCTATTTTCAGCTGAATGTCCTTTTTCTGTCCAGCCCGTTCAATGTTAAGTGTCAGTGCTGTACCTACCTTTTGTTTTTGGATGAACTGAATCAGCTCTTGTGATGTGCTATAAGGTGTGCCATTGGCTCCGATAATCACATCGTAAGGACGCAGATCCGCCTGATAAGCAGGCGATTTGTAAATAATATCGCGCACAACCGAACCTTCGGTTAGAGATGTACCCAATTCCTTGGCTACTTCAGGGCTCAGATTTAACAGACTTGCACCAATGAAGGGTACAGGCTCTTTCGGGATTGGCTGATTATTTTTCAGCTTATCGACAACTTCCAAAATCGTATTGGACGGAATCGCAAAACCAATTCCCTGTGCGTCTGCACTCACAGCTACGTTCATACCAATAACCTGTCCTTGCAGATTCAACAGCGGTCCACCAGAGTTACCTGGGTTAATGGACGCATCCGTCTGAATGAGATGCTTGTATTGGGTCGGTTTTCCAGTCGATTCACTATTAATGGTGATTGTACGTTCTTTCGCACTCAGCACCCCGGCTGTTACCGAATGTTCAAAACCTTCAGGGTTGCCGATAGCTACCATCCACTCACCGACTTTAGCATTATCAGAGTTACCCAGCGTTACTGTCGGGAAGTTATTTTTACCGTCAATTTTAAGTACCGCCAAATCAAGGTCTGCATTTTTTCCCAATACTTTAGCCTCATACGGCTTATTGGTTCCCTCCACTGTAACCTGAACCACGCTTGCACCTTCGACAACATGATTATTGGTCAGAACGTAACCCGATTTATCAAAAATAAAACCGGAACCAATACCAAGCGGGGTCAGTTGTCCGCTATTGCTACCTTCGTTTCCATTACTGCCACCGCTGTTACCATCGCTATCCCCGTATTGATTTCCAAAGAAGTATTGATACAGGGGGTCATTGAAATAAGGGCTGCTTTGTCTGCCACTACTACTGGATTGCTTGGCAAGCGTTTCGATTTTGACAACTGCCGGCCCTGCCTTGGCTACCACGGATTGAACATCAGCAGTACCTGAAGGCATCACAGCCGGAACTGCACTTGGCGTAGAATTCGTGGTTCCTGAATTTGTCGTTTCTCCGCTGTCCGCTACCGCTGAAGTCATCGCCGTTTCCGGTGTAAACATATTGGTTCGGTCAGCTGTATACATCAATACTGTAATAACCAGCATTCCGGCCAGAAAAGACAGGAAAATCGTTTTTATCTGCGACTTGGGCTTATTCGGCTTGAATTGCCAGTTGCCATTATTCCGTCCTGAACCATCATGTTGCTCAGGCCCGGCTCGATGGTAGGAGGGAGGAAAAGATCTTACCGCCTGCGGTGGTGTAATCTCAACGTCGTTCTCCACGACCTGCCCTTCTTTGCGTTGTCCGTCCGATTGAACTGAAGAAAAGGGACCATAGGAATAATAATATGAAGAACCGTTTGATTCGTTCTGTCGAGTTGTTCTATCTGCATCAACCTGATCGTTGTCGTTCCGGCGTCCGGAATTATTATTTTTGAATTCGTCCATTGTATATCTCCTCCCAAACCCTATGCTTCAAGGTGGTGTTGTTTAACTGACTTTATTTTGCACTTTAAACCTTAATTCCACCTTAAAAAAAATTAAAAAGCAGATAAAACCTTAGTCCTATATGTACTTAACCATTTTCACTTCATACGAAATGCCCCGGAAATTTCCGAGGCATTGTCGATTATATATGCTGTTTTATTTCGTGTTAAAGTTTTCATCGAACTTTTGGTTCGGTGTTTGCGCATTGCTTTGAATTTTGCTACGACTGGAGTTTTGTACTTTTTGTGCTACTGCGCTCGTACCGCCTTGATCTGTCGCAAATTCTTCATCATATTTCTCATTTGGTGTTTGGAAGTTGTCTTGAATTTTATTTTGTTCAGACTGCTTCACCTTTTGAGAAACAACACCTACCGAATTGTCTTGTGCAAATTCCGCTTTAAATTGGTTACCTACGTTTGCTTTGAATCCTTTGTTCGTGAAAGAACTTCCGCCTTGATTTTGATTTGGCATAATTTCCAACCTCCCAATAAATTTTGTGGGATAAGCTCATCCCGCAACATAGTATGTGAAGTCAGAAAGGACAATATTCAAGGATTAAATGGAAGCATCTAGTGTTGAGCTTGGAATGGATTTATGCGTTTCTATCGCCTTTTGGAGCGATTGTATCATCTTTTCCGTACATTTTCCGTTCCCTTTTTTTATAATTTGAACATTCACGTCTTTCTTACCCCATTCGGAGTATACCTGCCGGGTTGTCTTAAAATACAAGTCAATTTTGTTGCCCTTAATTGCTGATCCTGTATCTGCCACAATGCCATAGCCGTAACCTGGAATGTACAAAATGCTGCCCAAGGGAAACGTCTTGGGATCAGCCGCAATCGTGGACAGTGTGTTTTTGTCACGACGCACTTTTACACCGGAATACGTAATACCGTAACCGGGATGATTTGGCCGTTTGCCAGTGGATTCATAGCCTGCTGTATATCCTGTTGCCGTGACCGTCATGGTCGTAATGACCTGTTCTTCGGGTGGGGCTAAAACAGGTGTTGATTGCCATTTCTTATGCTGGACCGGTTCTTTGTGACCGTATACTTCATTACCAGGCATGATCATACAGCCTGCAATGAGGATAGTGCCCAAAATCCGTTTCCATATCAACATGGATCTCATAAAAAACCTCCCCTTGAGGCAAAGGCTTTCCAGAAATCCGTTGGATTATACAAACATTTTATTATTTTTGAACATCCTGATCTGGATAAAGTCTGCTCAGCTTTACCTTATCTTCAAAAATATGCAGCAGCGTTTGCACAATGGGGGTGTGTTCATCATGTGTATGCAATATAATGGAAGCAGGAGAAATCGAAATAAGGGTGCTCACGATTCGATCCTCGACCTCCATTTCAAGCTCAATTCCTGGCATCTCCACTATGATGTCATCTGCATCGGGAGTCGATATAGGGACCATAGCGCTATCGAGAATGATAAAATCATGCCCGCCCTGATGAAGCACATGCACGAGCGGAACTTTACTTTCCTGAAAAAACACAAAGTATTTGAGCAGCCCCATAAATTCTTCATACTGCCGATCTGCCCAAAATTCCTCCATGGCAAAGTCGACGATTTCTTCAAGCTCTTTTTTATACGCATGCAGCCTAAATTGAATAAGCCCTTCCAAATTCATTACACGAAGCTCCCTGAAATCCTTTTCCAGGAGAGTGGTCAGTTTACCGTGGCGTTTTAAACGTCCTCTCGGGCCATCATCATTTAGGAGGGAGCGAATCATGCTGCGAATTCGGGTCGTGTCCTCTTTTTCCAACAGCGAACAAGCTTTAGTGAGAATTTGGTTAAGCATTTCCCACTCTTTAACTTGGATAATATAATCCGCTATCGCCGAAGACATGATGCTGTATACACAGGGGAGAAAGCCTTCAAACTCCGAATTGCTCTCCGTGCCCTTGCAGGTCCATGCCACTTTGTTTTCCAGCTGTCTGAAAGTGAATCGAAATCCGCGCCGTGACATATGTAGGCCCTTGGTTCTACTTTTGACCACCTCATAGAAACGATCGGCTTCCTGTTCTCCATCTGTATTGGTCCACACTGTAAACAGTTCCATTGGCTCACTCCTTTCGATCACTGCTTTCAGTATATGGCGGCCTCTGTAGGGTTATACGAAGTGAACGACTGGAAACGGGAAGTCATATTTATATGGGAATAATCGGTTTCAAAAATCGAAAGAAGTTTGAATATTTAGGGTGGGGTATGTTAAGGTTATAGCAATATGAATTTTTCATAAGAGGGAGGGGATAAGATGTCAACGATGCTGAACATGCTGCGTACATGTATGGTCGTCATATTGAGCCTCGTTCAGATTTTGTCCCTTCCTGTGACGTTTCATGCGGAAGACACCACTCAATCCCTGCAGTTTACTGCGAGTTCTTCTTTGATGCCTTATGCTGACACTTCCTCGTTGAAAACGAACTCCCACGGGCTGGAGCATTACTCCAAACCAGCTATTCGCAAATCCTCCCCATTGCTTCATCTGGTGGTTGCTGCGGCCAAATCACTCCCTTATGTGATTTTGATAGCACTTGTGCTGCTGCTGAGCATCCCAAAAATACGTCTACCTTTCATTCCTGTCATTTGTAAGCTAAAAAAGCAATTGTGCTTGTTTCCCATCAAATTCACCTCTAGTTATGTGGCTTAATCTCCCCTTTTCATATGCATATCACACATTTGCATGTCTATTTGTTTATTTTTCCTAATAAGTCTGAAAAGAAAAATATAGATTCCAGTTTTATGTAATTCATTAAAATTCATACAAGTCGATTCGGATTTCATATCACACTCAAAGTATGTGATTTATTTCCCATATCATTTATTTCAAATAAACGTATCATACAGGAGGCTTTACAAATGGATATTCGAGAGTCTATTTTGCCAGGAATCGGAATTAAGTATCGAATAGATGCTGAGAGTGGCGACCGAATTGTCATTATTATTCATGATGACGGCAGGCGTGAGTTGTACCATTTTGATTACGAGGATCTGGAACAAAGCATTTCTATGACCACTCTGAATGATCAGGAAGCACGACAGGTGGCCTCCATCATCGGTGGCATGACGTATAGACCCAAACAGCTTGAAAGCGTAGAAATGACGTTTGACGATTTTATTATCGAATGGTACAGAGTGGAACCCCACTATGCAAGTGTTGGCAATTCTATCGGTGATCTGGATGTAAGGCAAAATTCGGGCGCTACTGTCATTGCTATTGTGGAGAAAAAGGGGAAGAAGTTTGTAAATCCTGGCCCTGAAGTGGTTATTAACGAGGATGCCACTGTGGTCGTTGTTGGGGAACGTGATCAGCAAAAACGCTTTAAACAAATTCTTATGAACGGAAGCGGGTAGATTGGATGGATCATCTGGTATTTGAGGTTGGTTTGGCTATTGTTCTAATCGCAGCAGCCGGACTTATTTCCTCCAGACTGCGCTTCTCGGTCATCCCTTTTTATATCCTGATTGGAATGGCAGTTGGACCGCACGCGATGGAGCTATGGCATTTTGATTTCCGGTTTATTGAAAGCGCTCCGTTCATTGATTTTATGGGCAGGATCGGAGTGCTGTTTCTTCTCTTCTACTTGGGTCTGGAGTTCTCAGTAGGCCGCCTGATTAAATCAGGACGCTCCATTGCTGTGGGCGGGACCATTTATATCGGCATCAATTTTACATTGGGGCTGGCTCTTGGCTTTCTGAGCGGCTTCCCTATAGCGGAGACGCTGGTCATTGCCGGGATAACGACAATATCATCCAGTGCCATTGCTGCCAAGGTGCTGGTGGATCTCAAGCGAACCGCCAATGCCGAAACTGAAATGATTTTGGGCATTATTATGTTTGAGGATGTTTTCCTCGCCGTATACATTTCCATCCTCTCCGGATTGGTGCTCAGCGATTCATCCTCGCTCGGAGGTGTACTGCTATCGGCACTCATTGCGCTTGGCTTTATGCTTGCTGTCATTATTATCGGCCGAAAGGCCATTCCTCTGTTAAATCGAATTCTGCGTATTCGCTCCAATGAGGTATTCGGACTTGTTGTTTTCGGCTCCCTGTTTCTGGTGGCCGGTTTTTCGGAAACGATTCATGTGGCGGAAGCCATCGGAGCCCTGCTGGTCGGTCTGGTGCTGGCTGAGACAGAGCATGCCAAACGGATTGAGCATTTAATTGTGCCTTTCCGTGATTTCTTCGGCGCCCTGTTCTTCTTCAGCTTTGGACTTTCCATTGATCCGTTATCCCTGGGGGGAAACGCAATATGGCTGGCACTGGCGGCGGTCATGCTTACGCTGTTCGGTAACATTTGGGCCGGGATGCTGGCTGGGCGTACGGCCTCCTTATCGCCCAAAGCATCCGCTAATATTGGTCTGACCATTGTCGCGCGCGGTGAATTCTCGATCATTATGGCCAATTTGGGCAAAGAAGGCGGTTTACTTGATATTGTTCAACCCTTTGCAGCCATTTATGTCCTCATACTGGCGATTCTTGGACCGTTGTTGACCAAGCAATCAAAACCTATTTTTAATATGATGAACAAAATATTCAAATTCAAGGACCCCCGCCTTCGAAACGAAGAAAGTAATACGATGTAACTGTAGAGGCTGGATACGACAATCATTAGGAGGGAAGGCTATGCCGCACATTGAAAAGCATACCAAAGCTCTATGAAGCGGCTTGTAAAGTCCGCTTTGGGAGATACGAGCAGGTTCCCTGTCTTTTATACGGTGATTGGCGGAATTACGTCATCCGTCGGTCTGGAATTGTTTTTACATCCGCACGATATGATCGCTGGAGGCGTCACAGGTATCTCCAGACTCGTGTCGCTTTATACACAGGAGCATTTTGGATTACTGCTATTCGTTTTGAACTTGCCCTTGATGCTGCTGTATTCACTGTCTACCCACAAGCCCATGCTGCTTCGGGCATTACCTGGCTTGTTTGCCTTTTCAGGCTCAGCCATTATTCTGTCGCCCTTCCCAGCAGTGAGCGGCCATCCGGTTGTATGTGCTTTGGGGGGCGGAATCTGTATCGGGCTTGGTGCAGGGCTGGCGGCCCGTCACGGGGGGCTACTCGATTCACTAGGGCTGAACGAGTCTGGCGATGGCCGCCCATCGGCTCTGTTTCTAACACAACGGAAAATTCCGCTGATACAAATTGTGATGCTTTGTAATGGTCTGCTGCTCATTACGACTGGTTTTGTGTTAGGCTGGGAGCCAGCTCTGTACTCAGCCTTATCCTGCCTCGCCGCCTACGAAACGACCCGGCTGATGATGTTTACGGGTCTGACCCGCATGGTTTGTGTCATCAGCAATAACCAGCACACTGTCGAGGATGTTCTGTACCGCAGGCTTCGTATACAACGTATTTCTGTGGGAAGTCCTGTTCAGACAAAGGATGAAATTAAGAAAGATCTGGTCGATGAAAAAACTGAAAAGACTATTGTGTACCATGTTCATCTTTTGGATTTGCAGCGCTTCAAAGCGATCATTCAAATGACTGACCCGCAGGCTGAGATGATGTATATGAAGCGATGGAAGGTGTAGCAAAAGCCAAGGATTAGCAACAGCCGCTTATAAGGGGGTGGCTGTTCAAAGATTTGTCGATCGAAATAGACCGTTTATCTTTGGAGAGGGCGGTCTATTTCTTTTTGTTGAAGTAACAAAAGTAGAACAACGACTGTTTTAAGTCTGCATTTGGAATATTATCTTGTTCTTCATTTTATAGAAATAATGTCAGAACCGTTAGTTTGAAATAATATCTTTAATCATTTGCTTATTGCCTGCAACAATAAACTTCAAGATGAATATAAACAATTCAAAAAACGCTTATCTACACTAATCCCTCTATACGGATTACTGATAGATAAGCGTTTTTAATGATTACGAAATATGAACGGATGTATTCTTAATTTTGCATAATAAAGTCATGTTCAATACTGCTGGCACTGTCAAAAGTACGAATAATATCATAACGGGTATTACGTTGTGCCGGAATGTGACCGGTCTCGCGGATCAACTGTAAAATGGACTCGATGTTGACTTTATACGTTGCGCCTGCGGCGGAAACGACGTTTTCCTCAATCATTGTGCTGCCAAAATCATCGCAACCGTAGTAGAGCGATTTTTTGCCGATTTCCGGTCCCATGGTTACCCATGAGGACTGAATGTGCTTGATGTTATCCAGTACAAGGCGACTGATCGCAACAGTTTTCAAATATTCCTCCGGTGTCTGGCGCTCCTTCTTCAGATTTGTGTTATCTGGTTGGAAGGTCCAAGGAATAAAGGCCAAAAATCCTTCAGAATTATATTTATTTTCAATACATTCGTCCTGAGCATCACGAACACGCAGCAAATGCAGCGCTCGCTCCTCCATCAATTCGCCAAAGCCGATAACCATCGTAGCAGTCGTGTTCATACCCACCTTGTGGGCCGTTTGCATCACATCCATCCAATCACGCCACGAGCCTTTGAGACGGCTGATTTTGCGGCGTGTGCGGTCATCCAAAATCTCTCCGCCTCCACCCGGCAGTGAATCCAGTCCGGCCTCATGAATGGCTCGAATGGTTTCTTCCATGGAAAGACCGGATTTTTCTTTCATCTTATGAATTTCAGCCGGCGAGAAGGAGTGCATCGTAATATTAGGAAAACGCTCCTTAATGGCTTTCAGCAAATCCGTATAGTAACTGAACGGCAGATTCGGATTCACACCGCCTTGCATCAGAATCTCAGTGCCTCCTACATCCTGCGTTTCCTTGATCTTCTGAAAGATCACCTCATCCGGTAGAACGTAACCTTCATCTGAACCCGGTCTGCGGTAAAAAGCGCAAAAACGGCAATATACATCGCACACGTTCGTATAGTTAATATTTCGTCCGATGACGAAGGTTTTAACGGGATTCGGATGCATTCGATTCATGACTTTATTCGCCGCATGACCGATTTTCTCTACCTCGTCTGATTCGAACAAAGCAACGGTATCCTCTAAATTCAGGCGTTCGCCGCGCAGGGCTTTATCTAAAATATGGTCGATTACACTCATGGTGTATCCTCCTTCGCTTTCACAGGGCGACGAAATGAAAGACAGGACTTATGAACGAGAATGCTTTCACAAACCTGCGTTCGAACCCTGCCGTAATGTATGTTCATGACTTGCCTTGTATGTTGTCTGTACTATTTAGCATAGTAAAACCTATTGATAATACTAACATATCTTTAGGTAAGGAACCATACTTATTCCCGCTTCTTTCTGCTTTTCACCTTGAGAAGTATGGGGTTATCCAGCTCATTTTTAACAGTACGTATATCCAAAAAATAAGAAAACAGGACTGAAATGTGCGTTTTTTCACACTGTTCTTTATGTTATTCTATTGAAAACAGCAAGTCTCCTGAAATACTGGAAACTTGCTGTTTAGTACTGTACATAATTTGCTTCTTTTGCATGAACACGCCAAGATGCTGCTGTTGTACTGATGCTAAATGCTCTAGCTAAATGCTCTATCTTAACGCCTCGTTCAAATCGCTGATCAGGTCGTCAATATCCTCCAGTCCTACAGAGAAACGAAGTAGTCCGTCCGTAATTCCACGCTCCAGACGTACACTATGCGGCATAGCCGCATGTGACATCATCGCTGGGTACGACAGGATGCTTTCTACAGCTCCCAGACTCACCGCAACAATTGGAATACGCACACGACTGAGGACTTCTTTTGCCCGCTCACCAGAACCTACATCAAACGAAATAACGGCACCGTAGCCGCTGGATTGGCTCTCATGAACAGCACGCCCCGGATGATTCTCCAGCCCCGGATAGTATACAGCCTGAATATCGGCCCGCTCGTTCAGCCAGTTCGCAAGCTTTGCTGCGCTTTTTTCACTGTGTGCCATCCGGGCTTCCAGCGTCTTCATGCCACGCATGAGCAACCATGACTCTTGTGGGGCCAGCACAGTCCCCATCCCGTTTTGGAGCTGCTTGATTTGTCTTCCCAACGAGTCGGTACGTGCTACCGCAAGCCCTGCCAGCACATCACTGTGTCCACCGAGAAACTTGGTCGCACTGTGCAAGACAATATCGCCCCCCTGCTCAATCGGACGCTGATAATAAGGTGTCATAAACGTATTGTCCAGCAACGTCAAAAGTCCTTTGTCCTGTGCCCAAGAGGTTACTCCTGCTATATCAGTAATTTTGAGTGTAGGATTGGACGGGGTTTCTATATACACAGCCTTTGTATTGTCCTGCAAGGCCTCTTTTACAAGGTTGAGGTCTGTCATGTCGACAAAGGTCGTTTCGATATTCATCCGTTTCAGTATAGAGGTCAGCAGTCGATACGTTCCTCCATATACGTCCTCCGAAACAATGACATGATCTCCAGCCGACAGAAGCATAAATACAGTGGAAATGGCCGCCATGCCGGATGCAAAGGCAAAACCTCTGGCTCCGCCTTCTAAGAGGGCGATATAGTCCTCCAAAGCTTGTCGTGTCGGATTACCGGAACGGCTATAGTCATGCTGTGGAGGATTAAAGATATCATGATGGTGAAAGGTAGAAGCCTGATAGATGGGAACACTCGACGCCCCTGTTACACTGTCTATTTCAGAGCCAAAATGCAGCAGCTTGGTGGCGAATTTCCGCTCCTTATTAAGAGCTTGCTCGATTTTCCTTGCATCCTCAATCATTGCTACTCCCCTCCTTCAACTTCTTGACGTGCCGCTTCTAAGGCCGAACGCAAATCTTCAATTAAATCGTCTGTATGCTCGATACCTACTGAGAAACGCAGCAGCCTGTCATCTACCCCCACTGCATCCCGAATTTCTGCTGGTATATCGGCATGCGTCTGCACCGCAGGATAGGTCATCAGCGATTCTACTCCGCCCAGACTTTCGGCAAATGCAATCAACTTAATGTGACGAAGTAAGGGCTCCACATAGCGAGCATCCTTTAACTTAAAGGAGAAAATACCTGTGTTGCCGCTGGATTGTTTGTTTTGTATCTCACGACCCGGATGACCTTCGAGCCCCGGATAAAATACTTCCGCCACTGCAGGGTGAGTCAATAAATAGTTAGCAAGTACCGTCGCATTATGCTCATGTCGATCCATACGCAACGCCAGCGTTTTCATGCCTTTCATTAATTGATAGCTGTCGCTTGGGGAAAGCACAGCTCCTATAGAATTGTGAAGGAAGGAAATTTCGTCCGACAGCTCTTTGCCCTTGGTTACGATCAAACCTGCCAGTACATCATTGTGTCCACCCAAATATTTGGTTGCGCTATGTACCACAATATCGGCACCCAGTTCCAATGGACGCTGGAAATATGGTGTTAGCAGCGTATTGTCTACAATAGTAAGCAACTTACGTTGTGATGCCCATTCAGCCACCGCTCGAATATCAGTAATCATCATCAATGGGTTCGTAGGCGTTTCTATGAATACAGCTTTAGTATTCGGTCGACATGACTGTTCGAGTGCTTCAAGATCGTTTGTATCCACATAACTTGCCGTCACGCCGAATTTAGATAAAATGCGCTCCAGCAAACGATATGTCCCACCATAGAGATCCAACGATACAATGAGATGATCTCCCTGTCCAAACAAAGCAAATACCGTTTGCAGCGCTGCCATGCCGGAACTGCAAGCAAAGCCTGCATCACCAGATTCCAATACAGCTGAGGCCTCTTCCAGTACCTTTCGCGTCGGATTGGTCGTCCGAATGTAATCAAATCCTGTGCTTTGACCCAGACGGGGATGACGGAACGCCGTAGCTTGATAAATCGGATAATTAATAGCCCCGGTTACTGGCTCCTCTACTGAACCGATCTGCGCTAATCTGCTTTCGATTTTCCACTGCTTCTCACTCATATGAATCCTCCCATTAACTTCCAATTCGGATGTTGTAACCTACGCTGCACAAATGGATGATCAAACACTATACTGCTGCACTACTGCAAGGTGGTACTGCGGCAAGGTGAATTTTAAGCCCCTTTTTAAATCTGGGGCCCGATATCGTAAGGCGTTTCTTGGTATACATAATAGTTAAGCCAATTAGAAAATAATAAATTGGCATGCGCACGCCAGATAGAGGGCGGTGTGCGTTCAGGATCATCATTGGGAAAATAGTTTTTGGGGACTTCAATGTCCAATCCTTTGGCCACATCACGATCGTATTCCCATTTCAGCGAAAGCGGATCGTATTCAGAATGACCCGTTACAAAAATTTGTTTACCATCACACGTGGCTACCAGATACACGCCGGCTTCCTCCGATTCGGATAAAACCTCTAATTCGGCAATACGATCAATATCCTCCCGTCGAACCTCCGTATGCCGGGAATGTGGAGCATAAAAAAGTTCATCGAAACCGCGTAACAGCTTCACTTTAGGCTTAATAACCGTGTGTGGAAATACGCCAAAGCATTTGAAGTCGAGTCCGTATTTGGGGACACCGAAATGATGGTATAGACCTGCCTGTGAGGCCCAACAGATATGCATGGTCGAAGTGACATTCGTTTTCGTCCATTCAAAAATTTGCTGGATTTCTTCCCAGTAGTTCACATCTTCAAACTCAAGCTGTTCCACCGGGGCGCCTGTAATAACCATGCCGTCAAAACGACTGTTCTTGATCTCGTCAAACGTTTTATAAAACATGTTCAAATATTCTTGCGATGTATTTTTGGATACATGGGACTTCATGTGTACCAATGTAACGTCCACTTGCAGCGGAGTATTGCCGACCAGTCGCAAAAGCTGGGTTTCTGTTGTCTCTTTTGTAGGCATCAAATTCAAAATGGCGATGCGCAACGGACGAATATCCTGGTGATAGGCCAGGCTTTCATCCATTACGAAAATATTTTCGCTCTCCAGCACTTCCTTGGCTGGTAATGTATCCGGAATCTTAATCGGCATATAACTCACTCCTTGTTCGGTAAGTTTTGCGAAAATCGTCTGTTGAGATGCCGGGCATATAATAAAAAGACCTTTCTCCATTAGAGAAAGGTCATATTTGTATCCATATGCGCCTCTCTCATCTGTCAGGGCAATACGCTTTTGTACAAAGCGCACGTCCTGCAAGAATTAGCACCGTGCGATTAGAATCGCCGGTTGCCGGGTATCATCGGGCTAGTCCCTCCACCTGCTCTTGATAAGATTTCGCTATATTCATTTTAGGTTCACAAAGTTCTTTTTTAAACACTTTAATGCATCGGCTGGGCTTCGTCAAGATGGGACTTGTAAATTTGTGTCCTTCATTCACATTTTGTCTACCTTTTCCATAGGTTAAATCATCCCACTCTTATCATTGAAGCTCTTGTCATTGCTGCTGATTCAGCCCATGATTTTGCGCTTGAAAGGCCGTAGGCCGAGCGTTATACTATACAAGTGCTAATAGGCACAAATATAGAGCAACAGTGCAAATTTTGATTGCTTTCTGCGGTACTGTGGCAACCTTAAAAAGAACATTTGTGAGGTGAATCCGGAATGGAAGGCGACCCGAGTCCGAATAGGCGGCGATCCCTGAACAACAGCATAGGAATGACTTCAGCTTGCCGAAAGACGGGACGCCAGGCTCTGCATGCTCCAAAAGCCTTCGGCTTTTGATGGGAATGCGCGCTTACCCGAACCGGCTAACTGGCTAACTGAGTCCATTCCTTATGCTTAAGGTACACGTATTTCCGTTGCGACGGAGCATAAGGAGTGACAAATATGAAAATCCGTTTGGTAAACAACGGGGTTTTTACCCCTGTCGAAGAAATTGAAATGGCGCTTACTGCACCAGCAGAAGGCTTTTATTGGATTGATGCCGATGTCGATGATCTGGCAGTGCTCCAGCCTTTATTCTCCATGCATGATCTTGCGGTCGAGGACTGTTTGAGTGAAGAAGAGCAACGCCCGAAGATTGAAATTTACGAAAGCCATTATTTTATCGTTGTAAACAGTATTCGTTTTGATGATGAAGAAATATTTTTGCGTGCTTTGAACATTTTTCTTGGCCGTCATTTTATCATTACGGTGACCAAGCAAAAAATCAATGAACTTCGCACCCTTAAGCCTATGCTTTGGGAGCAGGAGGTAAGTCAGCCGGACCGTTTTATGTATCTGTTGATCGACTTGATTGTTGATAACTATTTTTTGGTTGGTGACCGGATTGAGGTTCGCATTGAAAAGCTGGAAGAAGATATTCTCATGCATACGAAAAAGTCGCATTTGAATGAGATCATCGGCTTGCGTAGTGAGATTCTGTGGCTGAAAAAAGTGCTAGGTCCGCAAAAGGAAGTCATTAACACCCTGAACAAACGGGATTTACGACTCATCGACGATCAATTACAAAAATACTTTAGCGACATTTATGAAAATGCTGTGAAAATTTCGGAGACTTTCGAAACTTATCGCGACTTGATGGGTAACCTTCGAGAAGCTTATCAATCCAGTATTGCCAACCGTGCAAACGAAATTATGCGCGTGTTCACGGCAATTACGACCGTATTTATGCCATTGACGGTTATTACCGGAATATATGGAATGAACTTCGATAATATGCCTGAGCTTCATACACGTTATGGTTATTTTGTTGTCATAGGCATTATGGTGGCGCTAGGTGTCAGTATGTTCTGTATTTTCCGCAAGAAGGATTGGGTTTGAAAAGAAAAGAGTGACCAAGACAGCAGCCGTATCCGTTCAGGATATAGCTGCTGTTTTGTTGTATTGTTGCGTATTTTCCCACACAATCACTCAACTTTTTTCTAAAAAAGCCCTGACCTATTATACCTTTCGGCGAATGAGCGGTGCTTCCGATTTGTACTAGGTTATCCTACATGTCGATCTGATGTCTCCTGATGGCGGTAACGGATACGGATTAGGCGCAGGCGCTCATAAACTTGATCCAGTCCTGTTTCTGCCGCCTTTTCTTCGCCATACACTTGCAGCATGACGGGCTTGAGCAGCGTATCCCCCAACTCTTCATAGGCAGACCAGATGGCTGCCTGCTCTTCCTCGGATACGTTTACCAGTTCCTTACGGATTAGCTTCTCCATATCAAATCCATCCCTGTCCAGATGCTCCACAGCCTCGATCATCTCTCTACGATGCAAACCTGCCTTTATTCCGATATGCTCCAGCGAAAGACCGTCTGAAATACCTTCAATAATCGTTTTTGTCAGGCTGAATTTGTTCAGTTCCTGCCTGTATTGGTTCTCTTTTTGTTTGTACATCCATGACAAAAAAACTTCTTCTTCCAGCGTCTCGGTTACCCAATTCAGGGGGAATGGCGTGGTCCGGTCATTTTGTGTCGTAATAGCCAATAGCTCGTTCCCATATTGCGACACCTTCCCCTGGCCCATACCGGGTAGCTCGAGCAACTCCTCATCTGTATGGGGAAGATAAACGCTAATGAGTCGAAGCAGACGATTCGTAGCAATAAAATAGGGAGCCTTGCGCTCGGCGGCTGCCTTTTGCCGTCTCCACATTGTTAATTGCTCATAAACATCATCACGCGGAAATAAATCGCTATAACAATACAGCTTTTGCAGCGTTTGTCCCCGTCCTGCTGCTCCTTCCTGCTCATGAAAAACCCCATTGATTAAAGGTCTATAGCCCTCAGCCATCTTGAGCGCCAGCTCATGGCGGTACACATGCAGCAATTCCTGCCACAAGCTTCCCTCATACCAAAGATCATCCGTGCTTTCATCCAAGCCATGATGCGTGCTCCAGCCGGCACTCCATATCCTCTCATGTTGCCCAATCCATACCTGGGCAAAGCTCTCATAGCCATGTTCATTCCGTTTGGACAAGCGATTCAAAAATGCAATCTCCATATTTTTTCCTCCCTGTGTATCGTTGATTACAGTCCCGTACAACGCAAAAACACAAAAAAGCACCTATCCTGCGTATTCGCAAGAAAGGTGCTTCCCTTTTTGAGCCGTACTATGCTGTTGCCTATATGATAACCATACCTTGGAGCCTCGTCAACCCAAAAATTCTTAACGACTTAGCTTTTCCTTGGCCAAGGCCAGAGCACCGCACAATCCGGCATTGTCGCCCAATCCCGGGCTTACGATGTATTGATCAATGTCTATAGTCAGACTCGGATGCTGTACGTAACCGTTCAATAGCTCTTGAAGCTTGCTACGAATGAGCGGGAACAACTGCTCCTGCTTCATTACTCCTCCGCCCATAATAATTTTTTGTGGTGACAGAATTAATACGTAGCTCATCAAAGCCTGTGCCAGATAATACGCTTCCATTTCCCAAGCCGAGTGATCAACAGAAAGCTCATGTCCCTTAACCTTCCATCTTTTTTCGAGCGAAGGCCCCGCTGCCAGTCCTTCCAGACAATCTCCGTGATAAGGGCATGTCCCTTCATAAGTATCCTCTGGATGACGGCGCACCAGGATATGCCCCATCTCTGGGTGAGATAATCCATGAATCAATTTTCCACCAACCAGAGCCCCCGCCCCGATGCCTGTACCTATCGTAATATAGAGACAGCTGTCCATTCCCTTGGCTGCACCCCAGATGGATTCACCCAATGCAGCTCCGTTCACATCGGTGTCAAATCCCATAGGTACATCAAAATGCTCTTTCAGCTTGCCAATCAGATTGTAATTTCCCCAATGCGGCTTGGGTGTTGTCGTAATATAGCCGTATGTATCACTACCCTCGATAGGATCAATCGGTCCAAATGACCCTACTCCCAGCGCTTCAATACCCTTCCCCTCAAAAAATGAAATGACATTCTCCATCGTTTCTGCTGGCGCGGTTGTTGGAAAGCTCGCACGCTCCAGTACCTCTCCCCGTTCATTGCCAATTCCACATACAAATTTGGTACCGCCTGCTTCAATTGCTCCCAATACTGTCATTGCTTCTGTTGTCCCCTCTCAATCGTACGTAGTCCGTTTCCCTCTACACTATATTCACCTGAAACATGCCCAAGGTCAATCCCTTGACCACAATTGTAAATAATCCTTCACATGACCGAATCTCTGTTAATATCTATGTACACGTAAGGATGCTAACGTTCCAAACGTCAGCATCCTTACGTGTACTATTCCTGAGTATACATATGAAGCATACCTGCCTCATTATGATCCGGTGGCAACACCCATCAACGTGCATAAGCTTTTCATTTCAAGCTGCTCAAACTTGTCGACAATTTGCACATGATCCAGTGTTAGCAAACAGCTGTCCAAAGCACATGCTACAGGTACATTACAATGAATTTCAGCAAGCTTGCGTGAAAGATGCAACATATCCAGATCACTCTCAATCTTTTTGCGCACCGATGGCGTCAACTGATCCAGGTTCTCCAGAATTCCTTCAATGGAGTCATATTCCTGTACGAGCTTGAGCGCTGTTTTCTCACCAATACCGCGTACCCCCGGGTAATTGTCGCTCGCATCCCCCATTAAGCCTTTGAGGTCGACCACTTGGCGCGGCTTAAGTCCTTTTTCAGCCAACAGCGTCTCTGGGGTATACACCATATAATTGCCGTGGCCTTTCTTCATAATGATGACCCGTGTCCGCTCATCCACCAATTGGAGTAAATCATGATCTCCTGAGAGAACCATCACATCCATGTCTTCATTTTGCGTATAATAGCGCGCAAGCGTACCGATACAATCATCCGCTTCAAAGCCTTCAGCTCCAATGTTGGGAATGCCGAGGCTATCCGTCACTTCACGAATCAATGCAAATTGGGGAATCAAATCATCCGGTGCATCGGCTCGATTTCCCTTATACGCTGCAAAATGCTCCCCGCGAAAAGTCGTTCCGCCCATGTCCCAGCAGCAAATAACATGGGTAGGATCAAACGTTTGGACAGCATCCCAAAAATATCGAATAAAACCATATATGGCGTTCGTTGGCACTCCAGCTTTTGTGCGACGGATATAGCCGTTAGCGGCAGTTGCATAATAAGCGCGGAATAGCAGAGCCATGCCGTCAACCAGCATTATGGATTGTTCATTACGTTGTGTCACAGATTGTATTGCTCCCATTCATATTATTTAACCCCAACAGTATACCATATCCCGAAGCGGAATTGGGCGTTATTGAGCACCCCATGCCTCCTCAAATGTTTCCTCTTTGAAGCCTACCGTTACTTTACTCCCGTCTGTTACGATGGGGCGCTTGATCAACCTGCCATTCGAGGATAAAAGCGAAATTTGCTCTTCACGGCTCATATCTCCGAGCTTGTCCTTCAATTTTAACTCCTTGTATACCTCACCGCTCGTATTAAAAAATTTCTTGAGCTCCAGTCCGCTTTTACTGATCAAATCCTCCAGTTCCTCCGGTCCGGGCGGTTGTTCAAAAATAGGAATCAGTTCCGTCTCATGTCCCTTGTTTTGCAGCCATTTTACTGCATTACGGCAGGTGCTGCATTTGGAATACTGGTATATTTTCAACTGGCTCATCTTTAGGTTAATCCTCCATTTTGTTTCTTAACAGCTCCTGCATTTCGGCCATATCATCCGGTAGAGGAGCATAGAACGTCAGACGCTCCCCTGTCACTGGATGTACCAAGGACAGCTCTGAGGCATGCAGCGCTTGTCGAGGCATCCGGGCATCAAGCTGCTCATATTGCTCACGAGACGCTGCGTCATCGGGTATAGCCCGGTACATTTTGTCTCCGATCAACGGACAGCCGATGTACGTCATATGTACACGAATTTGGTGTGTACGCCCGGATTCCAATTTTAGACCGATACGACTTCCTTCATTCCAAGCTTCCTCCAGCTTATACAGCGTCAGAGCAGGATAACCACTCGGAGTCACCATTCTCAAATGCGGATCATCTGGATTACGGTCAATCGGCCCATCCACGCGTCCTTCCTGTCGCCCAGGGCGCCCATGCACCAAGGCCGTATAGCGCTTATCCACCGTTCCCGCAATCATCTGCTCAGAAATATGCTGGTGTACATACGGATTTTTAGCCACAACGAGCACCCCTGTCGTCTCCTGATCGAGACGATGAACGGGACGGAACCGGAACAACTCTCCCTTGGACTGCCAATAATGTACAACTCCGTTAGCCAATGTGCCTGTGTAATGTCCATGAGTCGGATGAACAATGATTCCTGCCGCCTTGTTTACGACCAACAGATGCTCATCCTCATACAAAATGTCAAAAGGAATCGGTTCGGGTAAAATATCATCGGAACACTCGCGCTCCATCCGAATTTCCACCCGATCCCCAGCCTTTACCTTTACGCTGATATACACTCGTGTCCCGTTCAGCATAATCCCTTGTTCGGTCAGCTTTAGCTTGGATATCAGCTTACGTGAAATGTTCATTCTTTTCTGTAAAATCGTCTTCAACAGCATTCCTTCCTCTTCAGGAGGGATCATATACACGATAGGTTCATAGTACAAGCTCATCACAAATTCCCGGTTGCCTCCTTATTTGCGGAACACTTTTTTGCTCCGCACATATTCGACATCGGGTATACCCTGACGCACATTCGCTGTGCGGGCCACGACAAAGAAATAATCAGAAAGACGGTTCAAATACCGACGTACCGCAGGATTAATTTCTGTGTGCTTACCCAGTGTGACTGCCCGGCGTTCCGCGCGTCGACAAACCGTACGACAAATATGAAGCGTTGAGGATAATGTGCTGCCACCCGGTATAATAAACCGCTCCACCTTCGGATTTTCCTCCTGACATGCATCAATCCAGCCTTCCAGCCGCTCTGCCAGCTCATCCTTCACCTTATATTTGCTTTCATTGATTTTAACAAATGCCAAATCCGATCCGCAATCAAACAGCTCCTGCTGTATTTCCTCCAATTGGGTCCGAATATCCGCAAACTTTTCTCCTTCGGCAAAGCTGATTGCTTGTCCTACAAAGCTGTTCAGCTCGTCGATTGTGCCGTATGCCTCCACACGGTCATCGTCTTTGGACACTCGACCTCCGATAACCGAAGTTTGTCCCTCATCACCTGTTCTCGTATAAATTCCCATCGTACTCCATCCCCCTTATCATTCCGTGAGTGCTTTCAGCACCTTGATGGCTTCTTCCTTATTGCTTGTACGCGGCGGCACGGTAGCAAACAATGTTTTTGAGTTATATTTTAGATCCTTAAACATCTTCATCTGCTCCACCGGAATTCCAAACAAATGAGTTTCCTGGATCACATCTGTTCCTTCTTCTCCCTGCCCCTTCTTCTTAAATACGCCGCCTTCGAACACACCCCGAGCATACGTATTCTTGTCAAAAGCGTCATCTAACGGCAGATTCGAACCATTCTGTCCGTACAGTTTCATATCCTCTTCCGGTAAAATAAACAGATCATGCTCTCCAGCAGCATACTCAACGACCAGTTTCTGCTGGTTATACAGCGGGCTGACTGAAATCTCGATGTTGGGAGCCTGTTCGCCCAGCTTATCCTTAAGCTTTTGTGTCAGCTCATCACGAACGACTGAAGCATCCCCTTTATCCATAATAAAAATGGAAAAGCTGTCCTTGTCCCGTCCACCACATCCGGCCAATAGTACGAGTGCCAGCATTCCGATAATCCACGGTGACAGCCTTTTTATCCCTGCTCTCATCTGTACGCCCCCTCTTCCATGCCACTAATATATCATAAGTTGTGAACGCAAAAAAAGAAGGCCCTGCGGCCTTCTCATACCTTCGGCTGAATGCACATGGTCACACCTTGCACTCCGTACCATACAGCTTCATGTATTCATTGATTTTCAAATCGAGCTTGCAGCTGATCTCGATAACAAGATCAGAGGTGAAGGACTGCTCTTCCTGAAACGTCCGTGTCATCTCATTGCGCAGAAGCAAAATTTCATCTTCCAGGGAAATGTCGTATCCTATTGAACCCGACGAATGATATCCAACATATGACATGAGCATTCCTCCTGCAATTGAAAAATTGAACTTCCTGCTTTCGATTTCAAATTATAGCATATAAATTTAGAAATAAAAGACTATTTTCTATGATTTAACCATAAAAAAATAATTTTAACCTTCTCTTCTTACTTTTTCTACAAAATGACCAATCCGATCCAGTGCTTCCGTCAGCTGACTGACAGAGGTCGCGTATGAGCAGCGAAGGTAGCCTTCGCCTCCCAAACCGAACACATTCCCCGGCACAGCCGCAACCTTTGCCTCTGTCAAAAGGCGCTGCGCAAATTCATCCGAGCTCAGTCCCGTGCTTTGAATACTAGGGAAAACGTAGAAAGCCCCTCGCGGCTCGTGACATTCCAGACCAATCTCCCGGAACCCCTCAACCATCAGACGACGACGCTGATTATAGGCTTCCACCATCCGGTCCTTCTCACCCAAACCATTCCGTAAGCCTTCCAGTGCCGCAACTTGCCCCATGGAAGGCGCACACATAACAGTATACTGGTGGATTTTGAGCATGGCAGCAATCAGGTCAGGATGCCCACATGTATATCCAATACGCCAGCCCGTCATGGCAAAGGCTTTGGAAAAACCACTGACGAGAATCGTACGATCCATCATACCTGGCATAGAAGCAAAGCTGACATGCTTTTCTCCATAATTCAATTCGGCATAAATTTCATCAGAAATAACGATTAAATCATGCTTTTCCACAACTTCCGCAATCGGAAGCCAATCTTCATAAGTCATTGTAGCCCCGGTCGGGTTGCTCGGATAGCACAAAATCAGCACCTTGGATTTAGGCGTAATTTTAGCCTCCAGTGCCTCAGCGGTCAGCTTAAATTCATCCTTGGCGAACGTTTCAATACCTACCGGAACCCCGCCCCCAATCGCAGTGATAGGAGAATATGAAATGTAGCATGGCTCAGGAACGAGAATTTCGTCGCCGGGTACGATTAATGCGCGCAAGGCAAGATCAATCGCCTCACTGCCACCAACCGTCACAATAATTTCATTTTTCGGATCATAACGGACTTCAAATTGCTCATTCAGATATTCACTAATCGCTTCACGTAATTCTGGTGTTCCCGCATTGGACGTATAGCTGGTAAAGCCTCGCTCCAATGAATAGACGCAGGCTTCCCGCATATGCCAAGGGGTTGTGAAATCCGGTTCGCCTACTCCAAGGGTAATAATATCCTTGTTGCTACCCACCAGATCAAAAAACTTACGAATGCCCGAAGACGGAATTTCGCGTACCAGCGGGGACAAATAGGAACTCATGGCTTTGTTGCTATCGGTAAATGCTTCTGATTTGAGATTCATCATGATCTTCCTTTACGGCGAAATCATCAGACGGTTATCATCCTGATGGTCCTCAAAGATAATTCCGTCCTGCTTGTATTTTTTAAGCGTAAAATTGGTCTTGGTGGACAATACCGAGTCAATAGGTGACAGCTTTTCCGATACAAAATTCGCAACCTCACGGAGGTTACGGCCTTCAACCTCTACCAGCAAATCGTATGCCCCAGACATGAGATAAACCGATTTAACTTGCGGATACAAATAGATCCGTTCGGCAATCCCTTCAAAGCCTCTTCCACGCTCAGGTGTAATCTGTACTTCGATCAAAGCAGTAACCTTCTCGTCGTCTACTTTATCCCAATTGACCACAGCGGCGTATTTGACAATCACATGCTGGTCTTCAAGCTCTTTAATTGATTTACGCACATCCTGCTCGTCAACCCCCAGCAAAGTAGCCAGCAAAGTCGGTGTTCTTCTTGCATCTTCTTTTAACAATTCCAATACTTTTAATTTCAAATCATCCAGTTCTGTCATTCTAATAAGGCCTCCATCAAAAGAGATTACTATACATCATACAATACGTACTTTAAACCTGCAAAGAAAAACCGTCCGCCCCGGTAAACCCGGCAACGGACGGCTGTTATGGGAAATTGCTTCAAACGCCAAGTTACTTGTTTACACCATAACCCGTTTACATGTAATAAGGGTTGTGTTGATGAGAAGACTGGCTTTGCTGATGCATAGGCTGACCGTATCCTCCCGCAGCGAACGATTTTTGCTGAATGAACTGCTGGCATTCCTGTTGAGTCTTGCGAGCTTCTTGAATCTGTTTGTCCAAATCAATGCGCAGCGCTTTAGACGGGGTGGAATACATATTGTTCTGACTCATCAGACGGTACAAATCACCTTGCAGACGCAACGTATCATTCGTAAGGTCGGTGAACAGCTGGCGTACAGACGGACAATTGGATTCTGTAGTCGCCGTTGTATACTCCCTCACTGTACGTTTCATATCAGCAAGAATGGTATAGAGCAAATCCTCTTCGGGCATAAATGACATATTGTTCTGTGGATACATCCTGTCATACCTCCTTTTATTGATTCATGCATCATTACTGCTGCGGTTGCATAGGAGCAAGCTGTTGGTGCTGTTGAAGAGCATTGGAAAGCAGGTTCAAATGGTGTTCATGAGTTCTGGCGAACTGTAAACAGGCTTGTTGAACGGCAGGCTGCTGGATGGACACTGCTGTCGCTGCACATTGTTTGAGCAGTAGTTTTTCATTAGAGATAGAGTCTACGATGTACTCCAGCTCTTTGCCAGTCAAAGGTTGCATGTTCATAGATTGCATAGTCCGTGCCTCCTTATATGTTTTGTTGCACGCTGGTTATCTTGTCCGTTTCGCGAAATACTATGTACGACATATTATGAGATACTACATATTCCTAATAAGGAGTGCTATGAATATGGATCTAATTAGTGGAAATACATTTTGGCCGAGTACCCTGGAGCAGCCACTGAACTTTCCACCTTTGGCAGAGGACTTGAATTGTGACATATTGATCATCGGGGGCGGGATGAGTGGCTCACTCTGCTCCAGGCTATTGGGAGAACGACAAGTAGACACTGTGGTTATTGACAAGCGCAAGCTGGTACGTGGAAGTTCTTCGGCCAATACTGGAATGCTGCAATATAGCAATGATAAGCACCTGACCTCTCTTATCCATACGTTTGGTGAGACTAATGGCGTGCTGTTTTACCGTATGTGCAAGGATGCTCTGGATCAGTTAGAAAAGCTGGCTGCCACACTGGATACGGACCCTTCCTTTATTCGACGCAGCAGCTTGTACTATGCAAGTACATCGGAGGATGTGCCAGTGCTTCAGGAAGAGTATAAACAGCTGACCCGGTTTGGATTCCCAGTGGAATACTGGGATGAACAACAGGTGGCTGCCCGGTTTCCTTTTCGAAAACCGGCAGCATTGTACACACGCGAAGATGCAGAGGTTAACCCATTTCTGTTTGCCCAAGAACTGTTTCAATCCGCAAGCCGTCTCGGTGTACGCTTATATGAGCATACGGAAGCCAAGCATTTTGAATTCGGCGAAAATGAGGTTATTTGTCATACCAGCGGTGGAACCATCCGGGCGAAAAAAGCCATTTTTGCAACAGGTTATGAAACACAAGAGATTAAAACGGATCGCGGAGTCGTACTGGAAAGTTCTTATGTTATCGTTACCAATCCAGTCGGAGATACACCCTTGTGGCATGAGCAATGTCTGATCTGGGAAACCGCACGGCCCTATCTGTACATACGCTCAACACAGGAAGGACGTATCATTATTGGTGGTTTGGATGAACCTGTACTGAAATCAAACCAGCGTGAAATCAGATTGCTGCACCAACAGAAAAAGCTGTTACAAGCATTAGAGGAGCATTTTCCCAATTTGTCATGTAAGATTGATTATGCATGGGCAGCTGTATTCGGCTCCTCTCATGACGGTTTGCCGTATATTGGTCCACATCCGCGTTTTCCAAACTGCTATTTTTTAGAGAGCTACGGGGGAAATGGGGCGGTTACCAATATGATGGGCGCTCAGCTGTTGGCTGATGAGCTTACAGGCACACACCGACCAGAAATGGAGCTTTTTTCACTGACCCGTACCACCCGTCCATCGCCCGAAACAACGAAGCCACTGGCTTAATCATATGGAACGTGAAAAACCTCCTATCCACGTCTAAAGTAGATCTGGAGGTTTTGTAATAGTCTTTCAGACTATTCGGTTTGCTTGTGCCAGCGTTTTGCATTGGAATGAGATGTGCTTTGCTTTGTTTTTTGCTCCATTTTTAGCACATTTCGCATAAAAAACCATCCGGCCACCGGCATTAATGCTAGTCCAATTAGCAACCAGATCATCGCAGCAGGGGCTTTGCTAATACTTAACACACCCAAAAAAATTAACGTTCCGGTCAATCGGCCGACCATGAGGCATAGCTCACGTAGTACAACGAGTTCCACTCTCTGATTGGCATCTCCTTGGCTCGTCCCCATGAGATCAAAGCTTGCAGAGATCATGGGGATTAAATACAGGGGCATAAACAAGGCAGTGCCGATTCCCATGATCAGTAGCATGCTATATTCCATACGCCACAATAATGGTAAAAGCACAATAACCAGCAGCACGGCACCCAGGAGCATACCAACCGAGCGATAGCGTGGCTTGAGCCATTTGCCAACAGCCCAAAAGCTGAAAAACGAAACACCTGACGTAATAAGTGAAAACTGCGCCAGCTTCCACTCCTGCTGTGTAACCACATATACAAGCAATGTAATCAGGAAGGCAAAAACGCCTTCGCGGATGCCCTGTGCAACAAGGGATAACGACAACGGACGCCACATGCTCCCTTTTTGTGACAATCGCTGCTTTGGCTCCTTCCAATTGTAATTTCCTGTCGTTTTGCGCTTACGAAGAAAGAAACTCAGCACCACCCCCACGACATAAAATGCCAGGGAAATGCTGAAGATTACGCGATAGCCCGCATCATCCTCCATTCGGGCAATAATCCAGCCAGACAGCCAAGGACCTACAATACCAGAAAATGAGCCCAGCAAACCCACCCAACCGTTAAAATGATCACGGCTTACCCGGTCTGTGACTTCGAAAAAAATCACATTAAACGCCAGCCAGAATAAACCCAGGGCTGCCCCCAACAACATCCCAAGCGGCCATATGTAGTTTACAGCCTGCGGTCCTGTAAATAATACAATCAAATAAAATAAGCCGGACATGGCGGTCCCCACGCGCAGAGCATTCATCTTGTTATGTTCTTTGACCCATTTTCCAGCCACCCAGACCATTATTCCCAGCGCAATTTGCTGGCTGACATTAAACCAACCAATCATTGCGTAATCCTGCCTGCTTTTCCACAAATACACGTTAAGAAAAGTGCCGGACAAAGCTGCTGCAAACACAAACAATCCATTCAAGCTTAGCAGCAGAATGGATTGTCCGTTTAGGTTTGATTTCAATGCAGTTCCCCCTAACCGAAAATCACCCACCAGCTTCTTACATGCAAGTCAGCTTGCTTTAAGATCTCTTCGATTTAAGTTGCCCATAATAAGCTTGGGACTATCCGGGGAAATGCTATTTAATTGTTGGAAATGCCACTGAGCTTCTCCAGCATCCGCAGTCGGTCATTCTCTGAAAGCGTCTGTTGAACATGGAAGCAGCTCGGACACACATAAACATTTAAAACAAACGGCAAATCCAGAACAGGTTGGCCAAGCGCAGGAGAGAGCGACAGGTTAAAGCCTTCTCCGGTTACAGTTTGCGTTCCCGCATGCAGCATATATTCACCGCACTGGGAGCATTCAAGAACTTCATCCTGTCTGTCAAGTATTTGTTCAGCACCTTGCTCATAAGCCATCAAGTCCGCACCGCTTTCTTCAAATTTTTGCAAGGTATGCAGTACAGGTAGCTTATGAAGCTCATTGTCCTGCAACAATGGAGCGCCCTCTGGCTTTTCAACTACCGCTTCATCCTCTGCCTCATATAAAATATCCTGCTCCTCATCATCACCAAGCTGAATGCTCAGGGTACGATAGCCCTTTAGTGCTTCCTTCTCATGAGAATGGAGCAACGAGTTGTCAGATGCCGCATGATCGTACTCATGTTGCGGATATTCGTGCCGATGCTTTACCGCATGTCTGGGTACAGGCGCAGAAGCCGACTCAGACTCGTCTTCATCATCATTTATGTCTGAATATCCTTTCAGGTCATTATGGCAGTAAGGACACTCTTCTTCAGGTCCCAGTTCTTCATCCCAAATAATTTCCATGTTACACCATGGACAAATAGTCATTTCCAAGCTTTATCATCCTTCCGTTCCAAGCGTATACCAAGCTTTAGTATACAGGATGTGTCAAGTCACACTAGCACCAATGACATAAGATAACGATATCGAAATAATCATGGAGAACAAGCCGACAGCGCGGTTATCCTCTTTAATCTCTTGATCGATAGAAAATACCGGTGTCAGAAACTCAAACAGAAAGTACGCCGCAAGCAGCAGTAAAAAGCCAACGAACGACCAAATCATCGTATCATACACACTGGATTTGGCTTCCATGGCAAAGCGGAGCACGTTGCAAATGCCGAACATTTTCCCGCCCGTAGCCATCGCTACCGAAATATTCCCACGCTTGATCTCTTCCCAACATTTATACCGGGTTACCAGTTCAAAGCATGACAAAAATACAATCAGCTCCAGCACCGCCACCGAGAAATAGCCCAGCATCATTCCCAACGGATGTGACAGCAATTCATCAATCGCCATCTTCACTTCATCCCTCCCGTGCTACAGAGCATTGCCGGCTGGAGCCGGCAAACCCGTAGCTCATTCCAATTCAGCAACAGTTACCCCTGTGCCGCCTTCATTGTAATTACCAATGCGGTAGCTTTTCACATGCTTATGCTTGCGAAGATATTCCTGAATGCCGGTGCGCAAAACTCCAGTACCTTTGCCATGAATAATGTGAACCTGACCCAGATTGGCTAAAAACGCTTCATCCATGAAGCGATCTACCTCGATCAGGGCTTCCTCCACATTCGCTCCACGAAGATCAAGCTCATTGCGTACATTATCATCCCGCGTTCGTTTGACGCCTGTCACTGGCTTCTGAACCCTTGGTGCAGTTGTTTGAGCAGGCTGCAGCAGTTCCAAATCATCCAGACTGACCTTCATTTTCATGATACCCAGTTGAACGACAGCTTCCTTGCTACCAGCTAGTTCGACCACGTGGCCTTTTTTGTTCAGACTATGAACTGATACCTCATCTCCGGCCATAATAGATCGAGTACGTGGGGCAGCAGCACGTTTGACCGTATTCTTCTTACGTTGCTTTGGTCCAGCCTCATCCAGCTCTTTACGAGCTGCAATCAGCTTATGCTCCTTGACTGAAGCCCCTTCTTCCTGAGCCAGTTTACGCAAATCGCTAATGATTTTCTCTGCTTCACTTCGAGCCTTATCCACGAGAACTCTTGCTTCATCCTCGGCTTTTTCCAGCATACGATCCCGTTGTGACTCCAGCTTATCCAGCTCAGTCTGGTGACGGCTGCGCAATGCTTCCATTTCCCTACGCAACTGCTCCGCCTTTTCCCGCTCCTGCTCAGCCGTCAGACGGTTCTGCTCCAGTGACGCGATCATGTGCTCGACGCGCTGGTCTTCTTCCGTTACCTCGCCACGGGCATAGTCTAAAATACGGGTCGGCAAGCCCAATCGCTCGGCAATGGCAAAAGCGTTGCTTCGTCCAGGTACACCGACCAAAAGACGGTAAGTTGGGCTTAATGTAGCGACATCAAACTCCATGCTTGCATTAATGATTCCTTTGCGCTCATAGGCATACGCCTTCAATTCACTATAGTGCGTCGTCGCAACCATGCGGCAACCCATGGCATGCATATGCTCCAAAATAGATACAGCCAGAGCCGAGCCTTCCGCAGGATCCGTCCCTGCTCCCACCTCGTCAAGCAACACGAGGCTTTTAGGTGTCATATTTTTCAGAATGCTAATGATGTTGGTCATATGGCTGGAAAAGGTACTCAAGTTTTGCTCAATGCTCTGCTCGTCACCAATATCCGCATAGATAGCATCAAATACGCATAGCTGACTTTCATCCTCAACAGGTACAAAAAGTCCCGACATCGCCATCAAGCTTAGTAGACCGATGGTTTTCAGGGTAACGGTTTTCCCCCCTGTATTCGGTCCCGTTACGATAATGGAGGTATAGGAATTACCCAGCTCCACGTCAATGGGAACGACCTGCTCCAACGGGATTAGAGGATGTCTGCCTTTTTTCAGCTTCAAGTACCCGCGGTCATTCATCAAAGGCAAGGTAGCCTTCATTTCACGGGCAAGACGCGCTTTGGCAAAAATAAAATCGAGATTGCCCAAAATGTCCACATCATACAACAGCATATCCGCTTGTTCGGCGACAAGTGCGGTCAGCTTTTGTAAAATGACTTCAATTTCACGTTCTTCTCTCAGCCGTGTTTCCCTCAGCTTGTTGTTCATAGCTACAATCGATTCAGGCTCGATAAACAGCGTTGCACCGGACCCGGATTGATCATGCACAATTCCGCCAAAATAAGAACGATATTCGGCCTTGACCGGGATTACAAAACGATCTCCACGAATCGTAATCAACTGATCCTGCAGCATTTTGGAGACGGTGGAGGAACGAATCATGGAATCCAGCTTTTCACGAATACGCACTTCACCTGAGCGCAGCTCCCGGCGAATTTGTGAAAGCTCTGTACTGGCAGAATCCAGCACCTCTGCATTTTCGTCAATGCAGCCCTTAATCGAGTTTTCCAAGCCTCTCTGCTCTGAAAGCTGCTCACTCCAAAATAGCAAGGTTTCGACAGGATTCTCCTCATGCAGACTTGCTACGTATACCTGTATACGACGTGCAGCCTGCACTGTAGTCCGAATACCAAGCAGTTCCTGCGGACTCAGCGTTCCGCCAATACGTGCGCGTTTCACCGCCGGAGTAATATCCACCACTCCGTTAAATGAAGGCACTCCTTTGAGCCGATCAGCGGCATAGGCCTCATCCGTGCCTTTCAGCATTTTCTTGATACGCTCCAAATCATCGCTGGGCTGTAGTTGAAGAGCTGTTTGCTGGCCCGTTGCCGTTTGTGCATAGTGACTTAGTTTATTTAGAATTTTCTGGTATTCAAGGGTTTTAAAAATTTTAGAGTCCAACTTCACTACTCCTTTCACTTATATCTATATTATACCGAAAGCCGCAAACTTACGCTATTTGCCAACTCTGTTTACACATAAGAAAGCCCCTTATGCTACACACTAACTTTTGTCTAACCCTGTAAATTCAAAAAAACGAAGGAGGTTATTCCGTGAACATTCTTGGGCACATTGTGCGTTTCATCGTGGCTGCTCTGGTTCTGATGGTCGTAAGCTGGATCGTTCCCGGATTTAGTGTAGGCGGCTTTTGGAGCGCGCTGATCCTTGCGATTGTCATTGCCTTGATTGGCTATATCGTTGAGGCAATATTTGGACGGCGCGTTTCCCCATTCGGACGTGGTATCGTAGGTTTTCTGGTGAGCGCATTGGTTATCTGGGTCGCTCAATATGTTGTGGCCAATGTGAGTGTTTCCGTTCTGGGCGCATTGCTCGCTGCATTGGTTATCGGGATTATCGACCTGTTCATTCCGGTATCGACACCTTTTGAAGCGGGTCGCAAGGCCAAGGATTAATTTCGGTTTACATTGCGGCAAAGCTGTCCCAAGCAGATTTGTTCTGCCAAAGGGCAGCTTTTTGTCATTACACACTACGGTGAATCCAATATACAAATAATCCCCGGCGAGAAGCAGCCGGGGATTTGCATTACATCTATAATCCGTATCTACTGATCCTGTTCGATGAGCTCAATCCATTCATTGTACTCCGTTTGAAGCTTGGTGTATTCTTCTTGTAATTGATGCAATTCCGTCGAAATCTTTTCTGTATTTTCCCGATCTACATCCTGTTGAACTTGTAAAAGACGAAGCTGATGGGCCGCCACTTCATATTTTTGCCCTACTTCATTAAGCTCAGACTGTAACGCAAGCCGTTCCTGCTCTACAGCTTGCTGTTCAGTCTTCGCCGTTTCGGCAGCTGCAACTGCCAAACGAATCTCCTCCTGCAGTTGCTCCTTTTGTTCAACCGTTACAGCTATTTCACGTTCCCACGCAGCAAATTCTTCCTTACGTGCAGCGTCTTCAGCCTCCCAACGTTCCACCTCGGCCTTCAACTGCTCATATTTAAGTTGCCACTCCAATAATTCCTCTTCAGTACGTTCCAATTCACTTTGCCGTTCACTATCTTCGCGCTGGAGTTTCTTAATGTTCTGCTCCAATTGCTCAACACGGCTCTTCATGCTGCTATGCTGCTCCTGAAGCATATTGTACGCCTGAATTCCTTCCTGCTCACGACCGTTTGCCTGCTCCAGCTCATCCTGAACGTGTATTAGTTCAGACGAAAGCTCTTTGATTTTGGCTTCCAGCTGTAACAGATGCTGCTGTTGTGCAGCAAACTTGCTATTCACAGCTTCTACTTCAGCCTCCGCATGCTGTAATTGCTCCTGCGTTACTTCCTTCTGCTGACGTGCCTCCTGTATCAAAAGCTCCAGTTCATCAACAGAATGCTGACGCTCCTCAGCAAGCTTCTTCCATGACTTCTCGCTTTCAGCCAGCGCAGCCAGCTCACTTTGCAGCTTGCGAGAAGATACATGAGCCTGCTCCAGCAGCTTCTGCATCCGGCGCTGCTCTTCCTCCAGCTTAGCTGCTTGCTGCTGCATAGCCTTGGCTTCAGCCGCTAATTGATCATATCGGCTTTGCAGCTCTTCACGCACAAGCACATCTGCCTGTTCCCGTTCTGCTGCGGCCTGTCGCTGTGTTTCCAGCTGGGACTCCAGCTCGGATTGCTGCTGCTTCAATACTGTTGCTTGCTCTTGCGCTTCTCCCAAGCGGGAAGCCAGCTCTGCTTTGCCTGCCTGCAACTCGTCCAATTGTTCCTGAAGCTCCTCGATCCGTATCTCCTGCTCCAGCGCAGCTTCTTCAGCTCGTTTCTCCGCTTCCTGATACTGGAGATTTTTTTCACTCAACTCTTGCTGCACCTGTTTACGTTCTTGCTCCAGCTGCTCATTCAGCCCGGAGCACTTGGTCTGCCATTCGCTTACCTTCTGGCTATGCTCCTGCTGCAAAGCAGCACGGAGCTTTTCCAATTCCGTACGCTGACGCTCCTGATGAGCCTTCTCCGCAGCTAAAAGCTTGGCTTCAGCCTGTTTTGCTGCCTCAGCCAAATCCTTTTTCGTTTGCTCTTCCACTTGCCGCATACGAGCATTTGCCGCTTCCTGCTGCTCTTTCAATTTGCGGGAAGCTTCTTGACGGGCCCCCTCCAATTCACGTTTAGCCTGCTTTTGTTCATTTTCAAGCTCGGCTGCTTTTTTCTCCTGCTGTTCCAGCCTTGTCTTCAATGCAGCAATTTCCTTGGCTGATACGGATTCGGTTTCTGCCAACTTCTTCTGGGTTGCTTCCTTCTCTTCCTTCAATTGAATAAGAGACTGCTGCATATCTGTATTTTTCTGCTGCTGTTCTCCCAAGGCTGTCTGGAGCTGTGCCAGCTCTCCCCGGAGTTCTGCACGTTCCGCAGCTAATCGGTTCATATGGCTCTGAATTTCCTGAATTTGTACAGCCTCTTCTGCCATATGGACTGCAGCCAGTACGGCAATTCGGGGCATATCCAGACGTGAATGAGCTTGAGAAATACTGTGCATGCGCTCATCCACGTAATTGGCAACCTGTTTCATATAATCGGGATTACTGCCGACGAGTTTATAAGAAGTACCGTAGATCTCTACAGTGACGCGAGTGCGATCCGGTGTAGTCACAATTATGCCCTCCTTCAATACTACTGTGTGTTGATTCTAAGTTGTGTCCGATTCTATGGTACCCCGCCCTTCGTGAAGCGTTCAACCCCATAGTCCGGCTTCCCCGCAGCGGGTGAATATCAGAGTAGAGAGCTTCAATGATGATAGGCCAAAAAGCCGTATCGAACCTCTGTCACTAAGATTCGATACGGCTTCCCGCATTTCCTGCTACTTTCTCAATTCCGCTCCAAAAGTTTGTTCCAGAGACGTAACGACAGGAGAATGCGCCGCATTAATCTCTTCATCCGTCAGCGTGTGCTCCCAATGACGGTAGGTCAGGGAAATTGCTACGCTCTTCTTGTCCTCACCAAGCTTGCTGCCAGTAAATACGTCAAACACCCGTGCATCCTGCAACAGTTCTCCACCTGCAGCGTAAATAACACGAAGCAGTTCACCTGCCTCAACGTCTTTGTCAACCACAAGGGCAATGTCACGTTCCACAGACGGGAAACGAGCCAACTCTCTAAATTGGATATGACTGTTGGCATGTTCAATGACTTGCTGTAAAGCAATTTCCGCCACATACGTATCATTCAGTCCATAAGACTGCTGCAATTCCGGATGGATTTGCCCAATCGTGCCGATCCGCTGGGAATTTCCATTCACATCCAGCCATATCGAGGCGGAACGTCCCGGATGATAACTTTGTGGTTGATCAGCTACATAACGAATGCTTGCACTCAACCCGAAATAGTCGAACACCGTTTCAAGAGCCCCTTTAATATCAAAGAAATCGACCTTCTCAGCACCAATGTTCCATTGTTTTTCACGGCGCACTCCAGTCAACAGCAGACTGAGCACTTGAATTTCATGCGGCTGACGAGTTAATGTTTGCTCTTCTGTGTAAAATACAGTGCCTATTTCAAAAATCGCCAGATTTTCCTGCTTCCGATTCATATTGTATACCGCTGTATCCAACATCTGTGGAATAATGCTCGTACGCAGAACGCTGCGGTCCTCGCTCATAGGCATCGCCAAACGAACCGATTGGCTGCCTTCTGTCAGGGCATTAAACATCCCTGCACTTTGCGGATGTACAAACGAATAGCTGATTGTCTCTTGCCACCCGCCATGAGCCAACAATTTGCGTAGCGAGCGACGCAATAATTGCGATGCCGTCAATGCCCCCGGAGTTGTCAGCCCCTCAATCGGCGTGGTCGGAATGTTGTCGTAACCGTACAGACGTGCAACCTCTTCGATAAGATCCACATCAATGGTAATATCCCCGCGGCGTGTAGGCACTTCAACTTCCAGCACACCTTGCTCTGCATCACCGCAACCAAAATGCAGTCTGCCGAAGATCGTTTTAACCTCAAGCAGCGACAGCTCTGTTCCCAAATATCGATTTATTTTATCCAGCGATAGCTTGATAATGCGATTTTCAGCTTTTGCAGAAGCAGCTTCTACGATCCCCTGGAGTACAGCTCCCCCTGCGTAACGTTGAATCAAGGCAGCCGCACGGTTTACAGCAGATACAACGGCACCCGGATCAACCTCTTTTTCAAAACGCAGGCTCGCTTCCGAACGAAGTCCAAGTTGACGGGAGGTTTTGCGAATCGTACCGCCATCAAACTTCGCGGATTCCAGCGCAATGCTGACGGTCGCGTCCGTCACTTCCGAATTGGCCCCGCCCATCACACCTGCCAGTGCAATCGGCTTCACACCGTCTGTAATCAGCAGCATATGCGGCTCCAGCTTGCGCTCCTGATCATCCAGTGTAGTTAATGTTTCGCCTGCGCGAGCGAGTCGGACTTCAATGTTGCCATTTTCCAGCTTATCCGCGTCAAAAGCATGCAGCGGCTGGCCGTATTCCAGCATGACATAGTTCGTAATATCCACGATGTTGTTAATCGGACGAATGCCCGCCGCCATCAGGCGGTTTTGAATCCACAACGGGGAAGCCCCCACTTTTACACCCGTAATATAACGGGCCGCATAGTGCGTACACAGCTCAGGTGTATCCACTTTCACGGACAGATGGTCTGCCGCTGCATCACTGATTTCCGCCAGATCCTTCACCGGGTCAGCCAACGTAATATCACGTCCCAGAATGGCGCTTACTTCATAGGCTGCTCCGTGCATGCTCAAGCAGTCCGAACGGTTCGGTGTCAGATCAAAATCCAGCACGTAATCATCCAGCCCCAGCAGCTTCGTAATTGGCGTACCAATTTCAGCATCCTCCGGCAGCACCAGAATACCTTCCTGCAATTCTTTTGGCAGCAGCTTATCATTCATGCCGAGTTCCTTCGCCGAGCAGATCATGCCCATGGACACAACACCACGCAGCTTGGCCTTCTTAATATGAAAATCTCCCGGCAGCTTTGCACCCACAACGGCAACAGGAACCTTTTGACCTGCGTCCACGTTTTTGGCACCACACACGATTTGCAGATCTTCTCCCTGACCCGCATCGACAATACACACATTTAGCTTATCTGCATCAGGATGCTTTTCCTTGCTTTTAACATAGCCGACAACAACGCCAGTAATCCCTTGGTTGCGATTTTCGACTTCATCTATTTCAATGCCCGAACGGGTGATTTTCTCTGCCAGTTCCTCCGCGCTCACCTGATCCAGCGATACATAATCGGACAGCCACTCGAATGATACTTTCATATGGGTTCACTTCCCTTGATATAGTTGTTTATTGACGTGCAAACTGTTTCAAGAACGACAGGTCGCTATTATAGAAATGACGAATATCGTCAATGCCGTATTTCAAAATGGCAATTCGCTCTACGCCCATGCCGAATGCAAAACCACTGTACACCTCGGGATCAAAACCACCCATTTCCAACACCTTTGGATGAATCATGCCACAGCCCAAAATTTCGATCCATACGCGTTCGCCATTTTTCTTCACAAAGGTAACGTCAACTTCAGCACTCGGCTCGGTGAATGGAAAGAAGCTTGGGCGCAGTCGAATTTCGGTCGATTCCCCAAACATTTCGCGTGCAAATTGCAGCAAGGTTCCTTTCAAATCACTCATACGAATGTCCTTTCCAACCACAAGACCTTCAATTTGGTGGAATTGGAAGGAATGTGTTGCATCGTCATCATCACGGCGGAAAACCGTTCCCGGACAAATGACCTTAATAGGTGTTTCACCCTTCATGGCTTCCATCGCGCGAATCTGAACCGGTGACGTATGGGTACGCATTAACAGATCCTCGGTCAGGTAAAACGAATCCTGCATGTCACGTGCCGGATGATTTTTAGGCAGATTCAATGCTTCGAAGTTGTAATAATCCGTCTCTGCCTGCGGCCCCTCTGCAACTCGGTAACCCATGCCTGTGAAAATGTCTTCAATTTGCTCAATCACTTTGTTGAGCGGGTGAATTCCACCTTGCGGCAATGCGCGCCCTGGCAGCGTAACGTCGATTTTTTCTGCTTGCAGGCGCTCATTCGTCTCTGCTTTCGTGAACTCGTCCTGTTTGCGGTTAACAACTTCTTCAATCGCCTCACGCACTTCATTGGCTACCTGTCCAACCACCGGACGCTCTTCCGCACTCAGCTTGCCCATACCGCGCAAAATCTCAGTCAACGCACCCTTTTTACCTGAATACTTAACCCGCAGATCAGCCAGTTCCTTGGCTGTTGCCACCTTCTCCAATACTTCCAGTGCTTCTTCCTTCAAGGCCAGCAAATGTTCCTTCATTTGGATGGTTTCGCTCATCGCCTGTTCAGTCCCCTTTCTTCATCTCCAGCTTTTCAGACAACAAAAAAAGGTCCTTTCTCCCGGTAAGGGACGAAAAGACCGTGGTACCACCCTCGTTAGACAATCAAGCTCAGCTCACCTATTATTCTGCCTTTCGGCAATACAGGTGCTTATTCACGCTATGCATCATCATCTCGCTCTGCACGTTGTAACGGTCGTGAACCGGTATCCTCTACTTGCCCATTCGTCATCCACATGACGCTTGAGGTTCAAGGAACTGCTCCGGAGCGAACTTCAACAGCCCAATATTTGCAGAAACGCTCTCAATCTTACGGCGCTTCCTCCCTGTTCAATCGGACACTGCCTACTCTTCTCCATCAAGACATTTTTATTTTCGAACTATTGTTCATTATTATATGCAAACTACCGCGCTTTGGCAAGCAGGGCCTACACTTCATTCTTATGAATACTTGGAGAATCCAGCCAATCCAGCCTGGCACGAATACGTCTGATTTCGCTCAGATGCTCATCATTCTCATCCATCATACCCGTCATGCCCATCAGCTCCGTAAGACGCAACTGTAATCTTAGACGCTCCTCGCGTTGCTCCTGATCCTCCGGCTCCCGTTGACGGCTTCGCTCCTCTTCTTGCTTTTCGTCGGCTGTTCCCTCATAGATTTCATATCCGCCTCCCGACTTCATATCGAGCAGCCGGGTTGCCGTGTACCGCACCAGCTCCCGATCATGCGAGACAAGCACCAGCGTCCCGTCATAGCTGCGCAAAGAATCTTCTACAATTTCACGGGTTTCAATATCAAAATAATTCGTCGGCTCATCCAGCACCAGCAGATTGGCTCCACTAAAATACAAGCGTAAAAAAGCTACTCTGCATTTCTCCCCCATACTGAGCGTCCCGATCCTTTTGAACACGTCTTCTCTGGCAAAAAGAAAGCAGCCCAGCACCGTTCTCGCTTCCGTCTGTGTCATCGTCGGGAGGGAAAGCAGGCTGTCCAGCAATGTCTGATCCTCTGGAAGCTGCTCCAGCTCCTGTGAAAAATATCCGATCTTCAGCTGTGGGTTGGCTGTAATTGTCCCAGTCTGCGTCTCAAGCTGACCTGTTAATAACCGAAGCAGCGTGGTCTTGCCAATTCCATTGGGTCCCCGAACAGCCAGACGGTCCCCACGTGCAACGTTCAGATTAAGATCCTTCACGATGACACGGTCGCCGTAGCTAAAACCAACCTGCTCGGCACGCAGTAAATATTTAGCCTGAAACCCGCTGTCACTTAATTTCATGTGCAGAGACGGAGCTTCACGCGGTTGCTCTACCCTATTGGCCTCCAGCCGCTCCAGCTCCTTCTCCTTCGCATGGTAACGGGAGATATTTTTATTAGCCTTGGCCTTATAAAAGCTCTGTGTAATGGCCATCTCAACCTTGGAGGAGGCACGATGGGCCTGATGAAACCATTCCCTGTAATTTCGAATCGTTTCCTCCAACGCCTGCCGTGCCAGCTCCTGCTTGCGATAACTGGCTTTCTGCTCCCGCAGTTCCCGTTCCTTCTGCGCTTTATACTCCTTATAGCCGCCTGTATAGCGTCCAATGCCTGTAGATGTCAGCTCAATTATGCTTGTAGCCACCCGATCCAAAAAAGCTCTGTCATGCGATACAAACAGCAGTGTTCCATGATACGTGGATAGCCACTGCTCCAGCCAAAGCAAGCTTTCGGCATCTAGATGGTTGGTCGGCTCATCCAGCACCAACAGCTTCGGCTGCCTGACCATCAGCCCGGCCAATCGCACTCTTGTCTTCTGCCCACCACTCAGATCACCATAGGCAATGGACCACGTCTCCGTAGGCACACCCATTCGGGTAAGCGCCTTTTCCACCTCAGACTCCCAAGCAAAGCCTTGCAGGCGTTCGTACTCATCCATCAGCTCGCCATAACGCTCCAGATAATGCTCCGCGTCCTTTCCAGCATCGGCTAGTTCAGCTTCCAGCTGTCCCAACGCTTGCTTGAGATGCCAGTGCTGTGGGCTGGCCTGCTGTGCAGCCTCCAGTGCCGTCCGGGACAAATTCACCGTATCCTGCTGTTTCAGCCAGCCACGCTCTTCCAGCGGTAAATCATGCTCTACTTGACCAGAAGTTGGCGCTTCATCTCCCAGTAATATTCGTAATAGCGTCGTTTTTCCCGCTCCATTTCTGCCAAACAACGCGAGCCGTTCTCCCTCCGTCACATCCATTGACACATTCTCAAACAAAGAGATTCCGTTCCATTCCTTTACTACATTGCGAACACGTAAAATGGTTTTCATACCACGATCATCCTTTCCCAGTCCGGGTTTCACACCGGAAGCAATAAAAAAAGCCGCAGAAGGCTGCGGCTTGCATACAAGGAAAATAGAATGACTGCTATGATCGTTTCAGAACATACGCTTATGCAAAAATAAAACCATGAACGAAAAAACCGACTCCCGTTCCGGAATAAACGCATACGTCCCAACTCTCATTTCAGACACACTTCTCCCGTTGCAGCTTGCAGCCGCCTGCCAGTAACTGTGCAGTTCAATGGGAAAATCAGTGTGCTTACTTCATCGGACGTATGGTTACCTTCCTTTTCATGGGATGCTTGCTTGAAGTCAGTATAGCAGATAAAAATGCATTTGCAATAAATTGAGAGTTATTTTCCAAATACCAAGGTTGTATTGGACGAACCGGCATATTTAGTTACAAACTCTTTGGTATATTCAGGCGTTTGAACCTGGTAGCTGTAGTTCTTGCTTGGATTCCAGCTGGTTACACGCGATTTTTGGTTTTTGATGGCGGGAAAACTCCCCACGTCTTTAAACTCGCCATTGGCTTTATCATCAAGAATACCACCTTTTTCACTACCTTTGCCAAAGCAGTTGTACTCGGAATAAATTCTTGCATTCGTAGCTATGGTGTAAGCCAGTTGGAAGTTATTAATATAGTTATTTTTAACATGGAAATATCCATATCTCATAAGCCCTGGGCCACGGACAAGCAAGTTTTCAAAATAATTATTGGCAATTGTGATATGGGGCATGCCATCATAATTTTTATTACCGTCATCAGGATAACCCAGAATGAGACCATATTTATGATTAGCAAACTTCGAATTACTGATGGTTACATAATCGGCCGATTGCCCTATATACAAAAGTTTGTCCAAATCCGAACCATTCGGATCATAATTGTGACCCGCAAAAGTAACGTGATCAATCCAATAGTTAGTACCCGCAGTAAGATATAACTGGATGTCATCGTTACCGTTAATGTTGGCACTGTGTTCAAAAGTTAAGTTTTGAAAGATTACATTTCCTGAATTAGCTGTTGTTTTCAAATGAATATTGACCAGCTTGTTTTGCGCGTAAGAACCAATGAGCGATTTGTTGGAGCCGATATTGACAACGGTTTTGGAGGAGGCAGAAATATTCTTTTCAATCACCAAAATTTTTGGAGTGGAATCCCCTAACTGGTTTTTCAAATCGTTAAGATTGTTGATATAGATAACCTGACCGTTCTTGCCCCCGGTTGTACTAGGCTTGGAAGCTCCATTTTCATTTTTAGCCTGTCCAGCAAAACCAGTCATTCCGTTCGTTGACGTATTCGGAAAGTCAGCTGCAGCGAACGTAGAGCTTACCGGAAAGATCAAAAGCACAAACGTTAACACCAAAAAAGAAGATAATTTTTCCTTATTACAGTTACACCATCCTTTTTTTATATTATATCCCATTTATATAACTATACTTATTTTTTAGAAAATGGTAAATAGTTCTTTTTATCTGTTTATTTATAGCACATAAGCGAAATATTCGGATTTTTATTTGTATAACATTGTAAAATAGTTCATAAGAACGCAAACAAGCCGGGATGCCCAATGGCCCCTGGCTAAAATGTGTTCATCTAATTACGAACAAAATAAAAACCCTTGCTTCACAAGGGTTTCTAGTGTCTTAAAACAGAAAGCGGGTGATGGGAATCGAACCCACGCTATCAGCTTGGAAGGCTGAAGTTCTACCATTGAACTACACCCGCATTTTAAAACATCTCAATTCTTATGTGGACAAGCTCAAGCTATTGTCAAACAACTGAATCAGGATGTTATATAGTATAACTCACCTTTCTGTAAAATGCAAGTAAACTACATACTATCCTGAGACAGCCAATTCATAGGCTCACGCAAAAATAATTTTTCAAAGGCTTCTGCCGGAATGGGACGGCTAAAGTAATACCCCTGCCCTTCATGGCATTCCTGGGCCTGCAAAAAATGAAGCTGCTCCTCGTTTTCCACGCCTTCTGCCGTAACCTTCAGCTTCAAATGGTGAGCCATAGAGGCAATGGTAGATACGATGGCCGCGTTTTTGCTGTCGACTAGTACCTCATTTACAAAAGAACGATCAATTTTAAGACGATCTATCGGAAGATTTTTCAAATAATGCAACGAGCTGTAGCCTGTACCAAAATCGTCGATACTGATTGCAACCCCGATGGCCTTTATTTTTTTCAATTGTTCAAAAGCCCGATCCTTGTCAAAGGTCATACTCTCGGTAATCTCCAGCTCCAGATAGCAGGGGTCCAGTTTTGTATAGGCCAAAATGCCCCGAATGACATCCACTAGTTTTATTTGCTGAAATTGGCGCATGGATAAATTGACTGATATCGGGATCGGTTGGTATCCCGCCTCCTGCCAGCGCTTGTTTTGCAGACACGCCTCCCGTAGCACCCACTCTCCCAACGGCACGATCAGACCGCTTTCTTCGGCCACCGAAATAAAATCTCCCGGCATCACCATCCCACGCTGGGGATGATTCCAACGCACTAATGCCTCAAAACTGGTCAACTCGCCGCTTCGCAGGTGAACACGTGGCTGATAAACCAATGAAAACTCTTCATTTTCAAGCGCGCGCCGCAGATCATTTTCTAATTGGAGTCTTTCATGCGCCCGCATCTGCATCACACTGGTATACTGCTGAAAATTCACTCCTTGCTCCTTGGCACTATGAACAGCAGTATCCGCATGCTGAATGAGTTGCTCACTCTGATCGGCGTCCAGCGGGTACAAAGCTATACCTACGCTCACCATCACATGATAGGACTCTCCACTAATATTAAAAGGCTGATCGAACAGCTTTACCATATCATCAATCCGATTCCTCATGATTCCCATATCTTCGTACCCTGTTAGAAGAAATGCAAATTCATCTCCACCCATGCTGAAGACCTCTTCCCCCTCATGTCTAAAATGTCCCAGGCGTTCGCCTACCGCATACAGCAGGTAATTCCCTGCCATATGTCCAAGCGAATCATTAATTGTTTTGAAACGGTCTATATTCAGCACTAAAAGCGCTACTGTCTCATCCGATTTCAATGAATCACGCAACAATTTATCCAGACGTTGGGACAGTCGGCGACGGTTCGGAAGTCCTGTTATATCATCAGTATAGGCAATGAAATTAAATTCAGATTCTGCCGCCTGCTTTTCCCGGTAGGGAACTAAAACCATTTGCCGGACCAAACCGCTCAGCAGATTATAAAACGCCATCGTATTGATCAAAAGTCCCATAAGATGATTGACATCACTCATTTGCTCAGAAGACATGTAGAACAACTGGCTCACAACACAAAGCCCAGCCCCACGAATAATAAGCAACATGCCATATTCCGTCGGGAGGAATTCGCGATATCTTCGTAACCCGAAGACAATAGTAGACACGAGTAGCAACATAACCACCAGATTCAACATCCATCCGAGGTTGTCTAATTCATACCTTATACGAAGATCCGGTAATTCAGTACCATAAGCCTTAATAACGCCTAGTATGAGCAAAATACAGCTTATACCTGCCCACAAAGCAATTGTCTTGTATCCAGACTTTGTCTTTCTATAGGGGAGCAAACAAATGATTAAGAACATAACAGCAGCAAAGACTCGATTCACAAACAGAAGCCATAACGAAATATTTGAAGACAAAGAAAAATCCGTCAGGCTTAGGAAACTAACCGAAACGATATGAACAAGGTATAGCATTCCAGTCACTAGAAATGTGGGCGCAATAAAAAGTCTCTGCAAGGATAGTTGCTCCAGCAGAACGGACCAGGATTGATAAAAAATAGAGAAACAAATCGCAGCGCAGGCAAAACCTATAACTGGATATAGCAAGAAATAAACATTATAAGAGTATATCTTATCCAAAGTTACATGAAATAACTGAACCAAGATAAACAAACCTATCGCAGCAATACCGATGCCAATCGTTTTCTTTACTTCCAGTCGTATACTCATCCAGCCTCTTCAGCCCCCTGCATATCGGAGATTCCGATCATCTAAGACGTTTTACAGCTTTGGAAGCCGTTGTTTAAGTCTATAGTATCAAAAATAATGTTGTATTCTGGTATATAATAGCATTTAATCTGTGAAAGGTGAATCTTTTTTTAGTCTTATATTCACGAATTTATTTTCGCATTTACGCAAAAAAACGAGCTTATAGCCCCAAAAAAGCGCATAATCTTTTCAGATTATGCGCTCCAAGCGACCTTTTTCAACTATGTGATACCTATACTCAGCGCTCCACAACGCAAAAGAATTTGCACACAGCACTCCTTTGCGAAAATTGTACATTTTCAAACCACAGGAAGCGTGATTTTAAATTGCGTCCCCCTTCCATGCTTGCTGTCTACATGAATAAAGCCTCCGTGATTTTTGATAATTCGATAGCTCACAGCTAGTCCCAGACCAGTTCCACTTTCTTTCGTTGTAAAAAAAGGATCGAATAAACGCGACAATGTATTGTGATCCATACCCAATCCGTTATCTTCAATACAAATGTGGACATAGGAGCCTTCAAGCACCGTATGGATACCAATGCATCCCTCTCGTTCGTCGCTGATGCTTTCAATGGCGTCCATCGCATTTTTAATCATATTGAGAATAACCTGCTTAATCTGCTTTACATCAATAGAAACCTTCATGAGCTCTTCATTTTCATCCAGTGCGATCTGGCAGCCCTTCATCAATGCCTCGCTTTCTGTCAACATCACAACCTCTTTCAGCAACCCCATCACAGATACAGCCGTTTTTTGCGGAGCCGAAGGCTTGGACGAATTCAAAAACTCGTAAATAATGTCGTTTGCACGATCAATTTCGGTTAAAATAATGCGGGCATACTCATCTCTGCCCAGCTCCATCAAATGCGGTCGAAGCAACTGAATAAAACCCCGGATTGCAGTAAGCGGATTACGGATTTCATGGGCTATGGAAGCAGAAATGCGTCCCAGCATCGCCAGCTTGTCATTTTGGTATGCCGTCTGCTCAATCTGCTTGTAATCCGACACATCCTTGACACTAAACAAAAAATCGCCATCCATCTGATCCCCGTAGGTCACTGTTATCAACCAATGCCGACCATACTCATCAATCAACTCATGATAGCGCTTTCTATGAAAGATAGTTTCTTTATAAATCCGCATGATTTTCTTCTTCTTAAACCGACTTAACTCAGGATGATGCAAAATTTGCATCAGGTTGCGACCCGCCAGCGAACTACGTGGTAATTCCAGCAATTTCGCCATTTGCACGTTAATAAAGGTCAGTACCCCGTCACTGTCAAACAGCATGATACCACTATCCAGGTTCTCCAGCACATTTTCATACTTGTTATTGGCGATCTGTGTGGGAGGGCAGGCTCCCACGGTATCAAGCAAGGCTTCTTGGAATTCACTGATCATGCCAGGCTTCCCCCTTGTTTCGGAATGATAAACTGGCCGTATCGGACGCGTAACATTCTTGAAGAAGAGAAAGACAATCTATCGACTACCCTTCAATGGTGTAGAAAACAGATTCACAAAACTCCGACCATCTCTTTCCAATTCGAGTCTTATTTTATGATAGACAAGATCAAGGATTCGAGTCAATCGGAAAAAGTGTCGAATCCATATTTTTATCCCGTTTTCTTTCGTCATAATATCTACGCAACATTACCAAAACGAAAGAATAAGTTAGGAATAGGCGCCCTACACACCAAAGAAGCTCTCGAGAATTGAGAGCTTCTTTGGTGTGTAGGAAGTCAACTGCCGCTCTTATTATGTTGAAGCCGGGATCGTCTTTGGCTCATAACAGCCAGTCTTCTCTTAAGTTCTCCCTGCCATTTTTCATCATTCATCTGTTTGGCTACCATCAATAAATCAAGAGACATGTCAATTTGACGCTTCACAATTTCAAATGCATCTTCACTCTCACGATTTACACAGTTTTCAAATATCGTATCATCATCTTCCATGACATAATCCTGAAAGTCAATCTCGCTTGCCCCATCTCCATGTGCATATTCAGCCAAAATTTCATATTCATTTTCGACTTTATAATGAACTTCAATGCGACGACATACCGGGCAAAACAGCAAAGGAACATTATGGACTTGGGTACGGTAATGCTTCAGCGTTCCCTTGGTTCCTACCATGCTTGCTCCACAGCAATAACTCATCCGGGCTCAGCCTCCTCTGAACAAAACCTGTTCTGCCTTGTTATCTTCTACACTACCTTATTCGCTTTCGTCAGCCAAAATTCCTCTAGAACATAACAACATTTCCATAATTATTTGTTGCTTCACTCTGTATTACTCCATGCAAACCAGCTCACCCTAAATATTTCACTGTATAACACAGGCAAGCAAGCAGGCAAGCAAGCCCCCAATATCGGCATAAAAACCGTTTGTTGGGGGCTTGCTTGTTCAATATTCAATATCTGATATTACAGGTTTTTGTCACCTGGTTTCCAGTTCATTGGGCACAAGCCACCGGATTGCAGAGCTTGCAGTACACGCAATGTTTCTTCTACACTGCGACCTACATCGTTGTGGTTAACCACTTGGTATTTCAATTCGCCTTCTGGATCAATGATGAACAAGCCGCGCAATGCAACGCCTTCTTCTTCGATCAGAACGCCATAATCGCTTGCTGTTTTTTTCGTGATGTCAGAGGCCAACGGGAAGTTCAGCTTGCCCAGACCGTTGTTTTCTTTAGCTGTGTTAATCCATGCTTTGTGACTGTGTACAGAGTCTACACTGATACCCAGAATTTCAGTATCCAGCTCTTTGAATTGGTCAGCAGCATCGCTCAATGCTGTAATTTCCGTTGGACACACAAAAGTGAAATCCAGTGGATAGAAGAAAAATACAAGCCATTTGCCGCGGTAATCAGAAAGCTTCACCGATCCAAATTCTTGACCGTCCCCACTCACTGTTTCCAATGCAAAATCAGGTGCAGGTCTTCCTACCAATCTTTCTGCCATAACATGAAATCCTCCTTTAAAATATGTAAGAAAAACACCAATTGTGTTCTCCTCAATCATCTATATTGTATTAACAACTTACTTGATAAATGTTATCATTCGCACAATTCAAAGTCAATATTATAACCATTACTTTTTTATAATTATTTTAAACTAGATGATAAATTCACGATTTATACACATTTCGAGCATCTTACACATGCTGATACAGAAGCAGCCCCTGATTACTCAGGAGCTGCCGGGGCAAACATTTGCTGTAATAGCATTACTATATAATTGACTGTATAAGCTTACTATATAAATAGGTAGCTTTTTTTCAGACAGGTGCGTTTCCGAGCTTTTTAGCGAATCGCTGCTGCGATCAGATCGCCCATTTGAGTTGTCGAGATGGCTTGAGATTTATCCACCGCAATATCCGCTGTGCGATGTCCTGCATCCAGTACCTCAGCTACCGCTTTCTCAATTGCGTCAGCTGCCTTCTCATACCCGAAGGTAAGTCGGAACATCAAAGCAACGGACAAAATCGTTGCAATCGGATTGGCCAGTCCTTGACCTGCAATGTCCGGCGCTGAGCCGTGCACTGGCTCGTACAAACCAAAACTGCCTTCTCCGAGTGATGCAGAGGACAGCATACCGATAGACCCGGTCAGCATAGCCGCTTCATCACTAAGAATGTCACCAAACATATTTTCCGTCACGATGACGTCAAAGCTGGATGGACGACGCAGCAATTGCATCGCACAGTTATCCACCAATACATGCTCCAGTTCTACATCTGGATAATCTACAGCGACCCGGTTAACTACTTCGCGCCATAAACGGGAAGTTTCCAGTACGTTAGCCTTGTCTACCGATGCGAGCTTTTTGCGACGTTTTTGTGCAATCTCGAAAGATTGGCGAACAATCCGCTCTACTTCCGTTACATTATATGCGCAGGTATCAACTGCCTCCTCACCCTGAGCGCTCTCACGTCTGAACTTCTCTCCGAAGTAGATGCCGCCCGTCAGCTCACGCACGACGATCAGATCTGTTCCCTCCAATACTTCTGGTTTCAGTGTAGAAGCGTCCTTAAGACAATCGAAGACGACGGCGGGACGAAGATTCGAAAACAGGCCGAGCTCTTTGCGAATACCCAGCAGACCAGTTTCAGGACGAAGTTCCTTAGGGTTATTGTCCCATTGAGGCCCCCCTACCGCCCCCAACAATACGGCATCTGCAGATTGACATACAGCCAGTGTTTCTTCTGGCAGTGGTGTTCCCTTTTTATCAATAGCGATTCCGCCAAACAGCGCATGCTCCGTTTCAAACGAAAGACCAAACACTTCTTCCGTACGTTTCAAAATTTTCTCTGCCTCAGCGACCACTTCCGGTCCGATTCCATCACCAGCTATTACCGCAATCTTTTTCACGTCTGCCATCACGTACACTCCTCTTGTTATACAGCCATACGGGCGTATTTTTCATATCTTCTTTGTAACATATATGGCAGGGTTTTGACTAAGATATAGAATCTATCAATTCAATAGGTTTAGCCTATAAGCCGAATTTTTCATTGAAATATAACAAAACAGGACCGGGAACACCCCGATCCTGTAAATACCAATTTCTTCAATTTGTATACATTTAGGACTTGTAATCTACGCGATTGCTGTAGTTTTTACGCTTGTCGATTAAACCGTTCAGCGCATCCACGTAAGCCCGGGCACTCGCTTCCAGAATATCAGTGCTTACGCCACGTCCCTGTACAGACAGCCCGTTTTGAGTCAGCACCACATGCACTTCACCCAAAGCATCCTTACCATGGGTAACAGACTTGATGGAGTAATCCGAAAGTACAACGCTCTCGCCGCTGGCTTGATCAATTGCATTGTAGATCGCATCGACAGAACCGTTCCCTTCAGCCTCTGTCTCAATAATCTGACCTGCGTCGTTAACCAGACTCACTTTGGCAGAAGGCGTAGCCTCATTGCCAAAGGTTACGAACATCGTTTTCAACTTGAAGACCTCAGGTGTATCTGCCAGTTTTTCTTCCAGTAATGCCAGAATGTCATCATCCGATACTTCCTTCTTCTTGTCAGCCAAATCCTTGAACTGCCCGAAAGCACGATTCAGATCTTCTTCGCTTAATTCGTAGCCCAACTCGATCAAACGCTCGCGGAAGGCATGACGTCCGGAGTGCTTGCCCAGAACCAGCTTGCTTTCCTTCAGACCGATACTTTCCGGTGTCATGATTTCATAGGTCGTTTTTTCCTTGAGCATGCCATCCTGATGAATACCTGATTCATGTGCAAAAGCATTCGCACCAACAATCGCCTTGTTCCCCGGTACCACCATCCCTGTCAAACGGCTGACCAGACGGCTCGTACGGGCAATTTCAGACAATTGCAAAGACGTTTTGGCCTGGAAAAACTCCTGTCTCGTTTCCAGCGCCATTGCAATCTCTTCAATAGCTGTATTTCCAGCACGTTCCCCAATGCCATTAATGGTTCCCTCAATCTGATCCGCCCCGTTCAGGATGGCAGCCAGCGTATTAGCGGTAGCCATGCCCAAATCATTGTGACAATGTGCACTCAGCTGAATCTTTTCCACATCAACTACATTTTCCTTGATATGCTTGAAAATGTTGCCGTATTCATAAGGCGTCAAGTAACCCACCGTATCTGGGATATTAACGACAGACGCACCCTCCTGTACAGCCATGGTGACCATTTCGACTACAAAATCAAGCTCTGTACGACCTGCATCCTCCAGAGAAAACTCCACTTTGGGCAAATACTTTAGTCCATAGCGAATGGCTGAACGGGCCGTCTCCAATACCTGTGCCTTTTCCATCCGCAGCTTATGCTGACGGTGAATCGGAGAGGTTGCCAAAAAGATATGGATACATGGGTCCTGGGCTCCCTTGAGCGCCTCGCGAACCGCGTCAATATCTTGCTCTCTTGCACGCGAAAGTCCAATGACTGTTGAATTTTTGACAGCCTTGGCAACCGCATTTACAGCGGCCAAATCCCCTGGTGAAGCAGCCGGGAATCCAGCTTCCATACGGTCAATACCCAGTTTTTCCAACTGATGGGCAATCTCTACTTTCTCACGGGTATTCAAGTTCACGCCCGGTGACTGTTCTCCGTCTCTCAACGTTGTGTCAAATATATATATTTTGCGCAACGTAACGCACCTCCCTCAGAATTAGGACCTTTAAATTACAATGCGGCTCACGCAATAAGCAGGGCCGCATTGTAATTTAAACTTTATAATAAATCATATTATGGAACTCATTGTACAAAAAGAGCTTATTTCTTGATCCAATGCATCATTTCACGCAATTGTCCACCCACCACTTCAATTGGGTGGTTAGCTTCGTTACGACGAGTAGCCGTCAGGAATGCGCGTCCGGATTGATTTTCAAGGATAAAGTCACGAGCAAATTTACCTTGCTGAATATCAGTCAATACTTCCTTCATCGCTTTCTTCGTATCTTCTGTTACCACACGTGGTCCAGTTACATAATCACCATATTCCGCTGTATTACTGATGGAATCGCGCATCGTTGCCAATCCGCCTTCATACATCAGGTCAACAATCAGCTTAAGCTCATGCAAGCATTCGAAGTAAGCCATCTCAGGAGCATATCCTGCTTCAGTTAATGTTTCGAAACCTGCTTTTACGAGTGCGCTCACGCCGCCACACAATACCGCCTGCTCACCGAACAGATCCGTTTCCGTTTCTTCACGGAAGGAGGTTTCGATTACGCCCGCACGTGTACAACCGATGCCCTTTGCGTATGCAAGACCGATTTCCTTGGCTTGACCCGTTGCATCCTGCTCAATTGCGATCAGGCCCGGTACGCCAAAACCTTCTACATAGGTACGACGTACCATATGTCCTGGGGATTTTGGAGCAACCAGCAATACATCACTATCTTTAGGAGCTACGATTTGTCCGAAATGAACATTAAAACCATGGGAGAACAAAAGAGCTGCGCCTTTTTTCAGGTTAGGTTCAATTTCATTTTTGTAAACAGAAGCTTGTGTCTCATCCGGCAACAAAATTTGAACCACGTCTGCACGGCTTGTTGCGTCAGCTACGTTCAGAACTTCAAAACCGTCGTTTCTTGCGACATCGGCTGATTTGCCTTCACGCAAACCAATAACAACATTCACACCACTGTCACGCAGGTTTTGTGCTTGAGCATGTCCTTGGCTACCGTAACCGATAACGGCAACTGTTTTTCCTTTCAATACGCTAAGTTCTGCATCTTTTTCGTAGTACGTTGTAACTGCCATGGTTAATTTCCTCCTTTTAATTGGACCCTTCATAATGAGCGGGTACTCCAAGAGATTTTACCTCGCAAACAGTATCTAAAAATCTCTTCGAGCCCCCGCTCTTATGCGGGCGGTTCTTTATTGATGTAATGCGCTATAAGCGGTAATCCGTTAAAGCTCCATATTAAGCATTGCCACGTATCATAGCTGTGACCCCGGTTCGGGTCAGCTCACGAATACCGTATGGCTTCAGCAACTCGATCATGGCGTCTATTTTTTCGGTATCACCAATGACCTGAACGATCAGGCTCGTCGTTCCAACATCGATTACAGCTGCTCTGAATGTTTCCACCACACCCATGATTTCTGGTCGTTGGGGTGGTTCTGCTTTTACCTTGATCATCGCCAATTCACGAGCAACCATCGGCTTGGAACTGAGATCGATGACTTTGATTACATCAACCAGCTTATAAAGCTGCTTTTCAATCTGCTCCAGGTTGTTCTCATCTCCTACAGTTACAATGACCATACGAGATAATCCGACTTCTTCCGATTGACCAACGGTTATACTCTCAATGTTAAAGCCACGGCGACCGAACAAGCCAGACACCCGCTGCAAAACGCCGGGATGATCATTTACCAGTACAGCAATGGTATTTTTAGTCGTCATTTTACTCGTCCCCCATCAACATTTGATCAATTGTCGAACCTTGCGTCACCATCGGATATACATTCTCTTCCTTGCTGACTACAAACTCGACAACGACCGGTCCGGGTGTATCAAGCGCCTCCTGCCAAGCCCGACGTGCCTCTTCCTTATTCGTAGCACGCAAACCTTTTACACCGTACGCTTCAGCTAGTTTCACAAAATCTGGACTTCCAGCCAGATCAATGTGACTGTACCGATTGTCATAGATCAGTTCCTGCCATTGGCGAACCATCCCAAGTACCTGATTGTTAATAATTACGATTTTGACCGGGATGTTATTAATAGCGCAGATGGCTAACTCCTGCGAACACATTTGCATACCGCCGTCCCCGTTAATCGAGATTACCAATCTGTCGGGATTGGCCATCTGAGCACCAATCGCAGACGGAAAACCAAAGCCCATCGTACCCAGTCCGCCAGATGTTACCCATGAGCGCGGCTGATTGAATTTGTAATACTGTGCTGCCCACATTTGATGCTGGCCCACGTCGGTCGTAACGATTGCGCCGCCCTTGGTTGTTTCATCTAGCAACTCGATAACCCATTGTGGCTTGAGCACTGTATCGGAATCCTTGTAAGAATAAGGCTTTTCGTTCTTCCATTGCTGAATTTGCGCTCTCCATGCATCTGCCCGATCTGCGCGTTTCACATCCTGATTCAGCAATTCCAGTACCGCCTTCACGTCGCCTACAATTGGAATATCGGTCGCAACGTTTTTTCCAATTTCAGCAGGGTCAATATCAATGTGGACGATTTTGGCTTGTGGAGCAAATCCGTCCAGTTTGCCTGTCACCCGATCATCAAAGCGAGCACCGATACAGATCAGCAAATCCGACTGTTGAATAGCGTGATTGGAGGTGTACGTTCCATGCATGCCCGGCATTCCCGTCCACAGCTCGTGTCCGCTTGGGAAAGCTCCAAGTCCCAGCAATGTTGTCGTTATAGGAATTTCCGTTTTGCGAACAAACTCGTAAAGTGCCTCATGCCCACCAGAGTATACAACCCCGCCACCGGCCAGAATGAACGGACGTTCTGCCTCGGAAATGGCCTGAGTCAGCTTGTCTATTTGAATTTTATTAGGCAGCACTGTTGGGTTATAGCCCCGCATGATCACAGGTCCCGTTTGTGGAACAAACAGCGTTTGGGCTGCCGAAATATCCTTCGGAATATCAATTAGCACTGGTCCCTTGCGGCCTGTGTTGGCAATATGAAATGCCTCATGGATGATCCGCGGCAACTCCTCTACGTCTCTTACCAAATAGCTGTGCTTCGTAATCGGCATGGTAATTCCCGTGATATCAGCTTCCTGGAAAGCATCCGTGCCGATCAGGGAGGATATAACATTACCCGTGATGACCACCAACGGTACCGAATCCATAAAAGCCGTCGCAATACCAGTTACCAGGTTTGTCGCACCAGGTCCGGATGTCGCAATACAAACCCCAACTTTACCGCTTGCTCGTGCGTAACCATCTGCCGCATGAATAGCTCCTTGCTCATGACGGGTGAGGACATGTTTGAAATCCTCAAAGCCATACATGGCATCATAAATATAAAGCACTGCACCACCAGGGTATCCGAAGACACAATCTACTCCCTCCAGCAACAGGCTACGGAGCAAAATTTCCGAACCTGTAATTACTTCAGGTTCCATCCACTTTTGACGTAATTCATCGGTTGACCGAACTTCAGGAATTTGTGCACTCATTGGTCATCCTCCTTTACAAAATTTACATACAGCTGACATTTGTGAAAACAAAAAAACCTTCCATCCCTAGAACAGACTTGCTGTTACTGAGGGACGAAAGGCTGTAGCCTCCGTGGTACCACCCGTGTTTGCCCGATATCTCACAATATCGAACCTTGGCAGGTACAGAAATCCAAAGGATTCCCATATCTGGCGTCTGTAACGTAGACCGTACGATTTTCCCTAATAGGTGATTCAGCGACCGTTAATTACATCGGGGCCAAATACTTTTCAGGAAAACAGCTCCGAGGTGAGCTCGTTAAAAAGGGATTTTGGTGAAGCTTGCAGCTAATGCCTCACTCTCTGAACAAAAGAGCCCTAATCACTTCGTCCTCTTCATTGCCGTTGAGTTCATGTCATTCTTTCAAATGTTTAGACACATTATATGTCCCCCATCTGGGATAGTCAATACCCAGATTTCATAAAAATTTATGTTTATCTTTCGAAGCACCTCATAGTAGCACGCATGTAACCGGTACCCGCATATTATAAAAAGACCACACGGTAAGACGGGTGTACACCTCCAAAGCCACGTCTTGTCTTGTTAACAGGGTAGAAAAGGAGGCCCGTTTATGATTCGCAAACGCGTCGCTCAGGATGATACGGTGATCTTTCGTCTGATCGAGCAGGAGCTTGTCCCCCTGTCGCATTTAAGCGCCCAAGAAATGGAGCAAATACGCAAAGAATTACCCCGGCGCTTAAACCGGGGCATCACTTTTGTGGCTTGCAGGCCGGATAATGCACAGGTTGTTGGCTTCATTCATGTTATGCTGCATGGAGAACTGTTATACATTGATTTGATCGCAATTTCTTCGGCTCATCAAGGTAAGCACTACGGAAAAAAATTGCTGGAGTATGCCGAGCACTATGGACGAATGCGACACTGCAAGCGGGCCAAAGTCATGGTGGACGAAGACAATATCCGGGGAATCCATTTTTATCTGCGTCACCAATATCACATGCTGCGATACGTAGCCCTGAGCCGATGCCACGAATTTGAAAAATCACTGTGAAAAGCGGCCTCTTTGGATCATGATCTTGTTATACTAAAATAAATTGGGGTAATACGGATAACCTACTCCGGGGTACCCAGGGCCAGACTGAGGGCCATATCCTGGTGTACCATAACCTGGTCCGTAGCCGTTATATCCGCCTCCGTAGGCACCAATGTAAGGAGCCGTGCCGATGGCAAGCAAGTCAAACAGCACCAGGGGAATAATCGCCTTCGTGTTGACTTTTTTCTTGCGGTTTGGTTGAAGAACCAGTCGGTTACCCGAAATGCGGATCAGCTTGCCGCTGACCTGGGAACCATCCTTGCGAGTAGCGAAGATGACTTTGCCGACAAGCTTCTCCACCTGCTTTCTGGTTACTGCCTGTTTCATCGTATTTCCTCCTTCTTTCTCAACGAATGGACAGATTGAACGGCTCCTTGATAGCTCACCACCACCATAAAATAGACTGGAGCTGACAGGGGCCGAGCGTCCGTCCAATCTGCATAGCACATTCTATTCTCTTCATACCAGAAGCGTATGTTTAAATGCCTGCACAACCTAAAAAAATCTAGTACCTGCAGACGCAGATACCAGATTTTCAGATGTCCAATTTACAGTTTTAAAACATACAGCGGCCAGCTGTTGATGAGTTATTAATGTTATTAACGCTTGCTTGGATCATAAAGTTGACCCAAAGCAGCCGGAGCTCGTGACCGGCCTACAGCAGCTACCAGTACAATAATCGTCAAGAGATACGGCAGCATAAAAATAATTTCCTGGGGAATACTTTGCGACCATGCAAACAATTGTACATAGTTGCGAATGGCTTGTGAAAAACCGAAAAACACGGCTGCGCCAAAAGCACCGAGCGGATTCCATTTACCGAAAATCATAGCGGCAATAGCAATATATCCCTGGCCTGAAACTGTATTGTGCGAGAACATATTGGTTGTAGTCAGGGTGATCGTAGCTCCACCAATACCAGCCAACGCACCACTGATCATAACGCCGATATAACGAAGGCGATTAACCTTGATCCCTACTGTATCCGCTGCACCCGGATGCTCCCCAACCGAACGCAAACGCAAGCCAAACGGAGTTTTATACAAGACGAAATATCCAACAATAACCAATAGAATAGCCAGGTACGTCGTTGGATATGCTTGGAAAAAGGCTTTTCCTGCAATTGGAATATCCACAAGAAAAGGGATGGATATTTCGTTAAAACCCTGAATACGACCGGTATCACCATCACCTTCAAATAAAAGCTTGACCATGTATAGCGTACTACCTGCCGCCAGAAAGTTAATGACAATCCCGCTTATGACTTGATCGGCTTTAAACGTAATAGAGGCTACAGCATGAATCAACGAAACCAGAATACCGAACACTGCAGCCGACAGCACACCTACCCAAGCTGCAGAGGTCCCTCCCAGCCCCGCTTGTTCGGCATAAAATCCGCCGACACCAGCCGCAAACGCCCCGAATACCATAAGTCCTTCCAACCCAAGATTCGTTACACCGGATTTTTCTGAAAAAACTCCGCCGAGAGACGCAAATATAATCGCCGTCGCAAAAACGAGCGTTGTATGGATTAATTCACCAAGTGTTAACCAACTCATTTTACAACACCTTCTCTTTCTTCCGCTTGGAGTAGAGCGGCTTCACAACCCAACGCACAATTCCTTGGGCCGCAATGAAGAAAATAATCGAGCCAATGACCACCCGGATAATTTCGGGCGGTACATCCGCGCTAAAGCTCATCCCCGCGGAACCATACGTAAGCGTTCCGAACAAAACAGAGCCAAGCAGCACACCGAACGGATTATTCATCCCGATCAGAGCCACGGCGATACCGTCAAATCCGGTTCCCGGTGATCCAGCCATGACGGATTGGTAATGGAATACCCCCAACACTTCAAATGCACCCGCCAATCCCGCAAAAACACCACTAATAAACATCGCTTTTATGATATTACGATTTACATTCATACCAGCATAACGGGATGCGTCCTGATTAAATCCGACAGCCCGAAGCTCATAGCCCTGCTTTGTTTTCCACATGAAAATATAGAAAAACACCGCCGCCAGCAAAGCAATAACCGTGCCCCAATGAACCCGGGCATTTCCCATCATCTGTGATAACCAATCGATGGAAATGGAAGCGGAAGGCTGAATATCCATCGAACGATTCTCACCCTCCATTAATGCAAACTGATTAATGACCAGGTTGGCTAAATACAGACCGATCCAGTTCATCATAATGCATGTAATAACTTCATTTACACCTCGCTTGGCCTTCAAATAGCCCGCAATCGCGGCCCACAAGCCACCAAAAACTGCCCCTGCAATTACAGCCAGTGGAGCATGAATGATAGCAGGCAGTCCATGAAGCTTGATGCCCACGATTGATGCGGCTGTCATACCTACCAGAAACTGACCTTCACCACCAATGTTAAACAATCCGGCGCGAGCTGCAAAAGCAAATGCCAGCCCCGTTAAAATCAATGGAGTCATTTCACGGATAGCCTCGCCAAAGTTGTATGAATCTCCGTATACACGGCTAAACAATGCGGAATAAGCCACAATGGGATCGTACCCGCCAATCAGCATCACAACAGCACCCAGAAGAAGACCCAAAATAATAGAGACCAGTGCCAGTACAAAGGAGTCTTTCGTAAATATTTTCAATAGGTTAGCCATTCTCTGCTCCTTTCTTCACTGCACTTCCTGCCATCATAAGTCCCAATTCCTGGTCATTCGTTTCTTCCGGCAGCACTTCCCCGACAATCTTGCCCTCATAGATGACAGCAATTCGGTCGGACACATTCATAATCTCGTCCAACTCAAAAGAAATAAGAAGGACCGCTTTACCTTGATCCCGCTGAGCAATCAGTTGTTTCTGGACAAACTCAATGGCTCCGACATCCAGACCGCGTGTAGGCTGCGCTGCAATAAGAAGATCCGGGTTTTTATCAATTTCACGCGCAATGATAGCCTTTTGCTGATTTCCGCCAGACAACGCTCTTGCCTTTGTGTAAATATCTGGTGTTCTTACATCGAACTTCTCAATGAGACTTTTTGCCTGTTTATCGATCGCTTCTTTGTTCAAAAAGCCATTTTTACTGTAGGGTGCTTGGTAATACGTCTCCAGCACCATATTTTCACTCATGGAAAAATCGAGCACCAGCCCATGTTTATGGCGGTCCTCCGGTATATGTGAAACACCTGCCTCGGAAATTTTGCGTGGCGACTGATTGGCGATCTCTTGCCCAAGCAATTGAATGCTTCCGCCATCGACCTTGCGCAATCCTGTCATGGCTTCAATCAACTCACTCTGTCCATTGCCGTCTACACCAGCAATCCCCAGAATCTCGCCCGCCTTTACCCTCAGATTCAACTCATTCAGAACACTAATGCCATCCTTGTTTTTAGAGACCACATTGTTCATTTCCAGTACAGTCTGTCCTGGCTGTGCACGCTGCTTGTCCACTTTAAAGGACACACGACGACCTACCATTTTCTCCGCCAGCTCATTCGGTGTTGTTGCTGACGTTTTGACCGTATCAATAACCTGACCTCGACGAATAATGGTGACTGTATCTGCAATCTGCATGATTTCTTTGAGCTTATGCGTAATAAGAATGATAGATTTACCTTCAGCTACCAGGCGCTTCATAATGTCCAGCAGCTCAGTGATTTCTTGTGGTGTTAGCACTGCTGTAGGCTCATCGAAAATGAGAATATCTGCACCACGATAGAGGGTTTTGATAATTTCCACACGTTGTTGCATACCGACGGATATATCCTCAATTTTGGCATTCGGATTCACCTGCAGGCCGTATTGCTCAGACAACCGCTGTACTTCGGCGGCAGCCTTTTTATAATTGATTTTCAGACCCTTACGAGGCTCGGAGCCCAAGACAATATTTTCGGTAACGGTAAACGGCTGTACGAGCTTAAAATGCTGATGCACCATGCCGATCCCCAGATCAATCGCCTTATTGGGGCTATCAATCTGCACTGGTTTACCACCGACTTCAATCGTCCCTTCTTCTGGCTGATACAGTCCGAAAAGAATATTCATAAGCGTAGATTTACCCGCGCCATTCTCGCCCAAGAGAGCATGAATTTCTCCCTTATGCAGCTTAATGCTGATAGAGTCGTTGGCAACGATGCCGGGGAATCGTTTTGTAATGTTCTTCAACTCAACGACGGGGGTCGCTGCATCCATGAAATCACCCTTATACACTTTATAGTATGTGCTCCAATGAGCTGACTGACCTTTATGATTCGTATAACTCCAGACGTAAGAACAAGGCTAGTCTTATGAACCAGCCTTGTCGCCACCTCTATGTTCTTCAAACCCGATTATTTCGAAGGAACTGTAATTTCGCCCTTAATAATTTTTTGCTTATATTGTTCCACAAGATCAAGTACGTCTTTAGGGACATTTTTCGTTGATGTATCCGCCAGACCAACTCCGTTATCCTTCAAAGCCAGTGTTTCAATACCACCCTTGAACTTACCGTCAACAACTTCCTTAGATACACGCTTTACAGCTTCATCCACACGTTTCACCATGGATGTCAACGTTACGTCGTCACCAAACTCAAGGGATTGGTCTTTATCAACACCGATAACCCATACTTGCTGACCTTGTTGCTTACGTGCGAGCGCTTCGTTAAATACACCCGTACCTGATCCACCAGCTGCGTGGAAAATGATATCTGCGCCGCTGTTATAGATCGTCGCAGCCGCTGCTTTACCCAGATCTGGCTTATCAAATGCGCCTGTGTAGTTTACTTCCAATTTTGCATTTGGATTTACAGCTTTAATCCCCGCTTCAAAGCCCTTTTCAAAACGCTTGATCAGCGGGCTGTCTTGTCCTCCCACAAAACCAATTTTGTTTGTTTTGGTAAGCTTACCAGCTACAACCCCCACCAGGAAGGAACCTTCATTTTCAGCAAAAACAACCGATTTTACGTTAGGCGCATCCACGACACTGTCGATGATCGCCAGATTTTTGTTCGGGTTATCCTTTGCTACTTGTCCAATCGCATTCGCCAGATTAAAACCGATCCCCCAAGTCAGGTTAAAATCACCCTTAACAAATTGGTTCAGGTTAGGAATATAATCTTGATCCGATTTACTTTGCAGGTATTTAACTTTAGCGCCTGTATCTTTCTCAGTCGCTTGCAGTGCTTCCCAAGCAGATTGGTTAAACGATTTGTCGTTTACTCCACCCACATCTGTAACCATGCCGATTTGGACATTTGATGTTTTGGCAGAACTGCCTGTGTCCCCACCACTTGCGTTGGACGCACCTTGATTTTTGTTACCGCAGCCTGCGAGAATGACCGAGATCGCCAGCAGCATAACCAAAGACATACTGAAAATTTTCTTCATGCTGATACTGTTCCCCCTTAGTGTTAGATCCCTGGAGCTGTCTCTTTTTCTTTGAAAATGTACATGCCATACATGTCATTTACTGACGAGACAGATCGTACAGAAGACTTACTTTAGAGATTATACAATTATGATCGGCTAAAATCTAGATAATTAATAACCTTGGGTCAATTTTTTTTGGTTTTTTACAAATGTAAGCGTTGCAAAATTTAAAAAAAGCATACATTCTGCCATTACACGTCATATTTATTCGTATTTTGGAGAAAATAAGCCTTTTCGTTTCACTCCATAGGTACAAAAAAAGGCATCCCTACACAGCTTACTGCTTGGGATACCTTTTTACCACTTTCATGGTCTCCACGCTCAATAATTAAGCGTTGATTTTGCCTTTAGCAACAGTTGCCAAAGAATTGAACGCATTGATATCGTTGACTGCAAGATCAGCCAAGATTTTGCGATTAATGTCTACACCAGCCAATTTCAGGCCGTGCATCAGTTTGCTGTAAGACAAACCATTCAAACGAGCTGCTGCATTGATACGCACGATCCACAGTCTGCGGAAATTACGTTTCGTCTGACGACGGTCACGGTATGCGTAAACAAGCGATTTCATTACCTGCTCGTTAGCTGTTTTAAAAATGCGGTGTTTAGAACCAAAATAACCTTTAGCAAGCTTCAATACTTTTTTATGACGACGACGAACGACGAATCCGCCCTTTACTCTTGCCATATCAAAAGACCTCCCAAATAATGTTTATGCTTTATTCATTGCCGAACTATATGCTATTTGAGGTTAGCAAGACCTTGTTTCAGACGTCTAACGTCCCCAGGTGCCATCTCAGGGTTAGTACCCAGAACACGTTTTGCACGTTTGGATTTGTGGGAAAGCAAGTGGTTTCTGTAAGCTTTGTAACGCGTTACTTTACCAGTACCGGTAATCTTGAAGCGGCCTTTAAGGCTGCTATGTGTTTTCATTTTAGGCATTGAACTTCCTCCTTAATTTATCATTGACTCTTTGGAGCCAATATCATAATCATGCTGCGTCCTTCGAGCTTGGGCTGGCGCTCCACGGTACAAAGATCAGCAACTTCCGTTTTCACACGCTCAAGAATTTTTTGTCCCACATTAGCATGGGTAATTTCACGACCGCGGAAACGAACGGAACATTTCACCTTGTCCCCTTCATTCAGGAACTTCACCACATTGCGAAACTTGGTCTGGTAGTCATGCTCCTCGATGTTGGAACGGAACCATACCTCTTTGATGTCAACGATCTTCTGGTTCTTACGGGCTTCCTTTTCTTTCTTTTGTTGCTCATAGCGGAATTTTCCGTAATCCATAATCCGACACACGGGCGGCTTCGCTTGAGGCGCCACGTTCACGAGATCCAAGTTTGCGTCAATCGCCATTTGTAGAGCTTCACGAGTCGGTTTAATCCCGATTTGTTCCCCGTTCGCACCAACCAGACGTACTTCTCTCACCCGAATCTCATCATTGATCATATGTTCCTTACTAATAACCCTCCACCTCCAGAACCTGTTATTTTTGTATTTTGTGTGTAGACACAAAAAAGGGATGACGACTATGCAGCCGACATCCCTGTCTGATACTCAATTCATCATGAAAGGTCAATTCACAAATCATTGGATCATGACCAGCCGGCAATACCGGACAGGTGAGAAGTCGGACCTTCTGCTTGTTAATCCATATTTTTCATTAACATACTCATATATCTTATCATGTTGCAGGTGAAGTGTCAACACCTTTTCAAGAAACAAGTAACACCTCACCATTCGGGTACATTGGTCCCGCACCGCAACTATCCTTGCTTGCTCTGAACCTCTTCCAGACGAACGACACGCGTATGCTGAGTGTGGCTCCATTGCTTGTTGTTCTGTGTGAAGAACGCATAGAACGTAATCGGATACCACGAAACCAAATAGACTGGGAACAGCAGCAAGTACAGATATACTTTTTTGAACGTGACCTTTTCCAGGATCATAGCGATCAAAAAGGTGACAATATTCAGACTCACAGCCACAAAACCGGTCCAAGCAGGGAATTGTACATAGATATTTTCAATATTGGGTCCACCAAATAATGCAATATCTATCCACATCGCTACTGTCATCAAGAAGGTAAACAGTACGATATACACGTTCAAACCATAAAGAGCCATATCGAATTTAATCAGGCTTCTATGCTTGATACTTTGCCACAGCAGCGGGAAGAAATAACGACGAGCGACCGTAAAGTGTCCCTGCATCCAGCGCAGACGCTGTCTGGACGAAGCTTTGAACGTCAACGGCTTCTCATCATATACCTTGGCATCGTAATTAAATCTTGGATATACGTTGCGTTGTGTGCAACGCATGGTGAATTCCAAATCCTCTACCAGACTTGTTGCACCCCAACCCATTTCCTTGAGCAGATTCGTTTCAAAGCACATGCCTGTACCACCAAGAAAATTAGCCATATTCAGGTTGTGACGTGACAGCTGCCACAGACGGTTGATGTACCAGTAAGATACACCATATGCGGCTGTGATCCAAGAATCCTCAGGATTTTTGGTATCAATGTACCCTTGGATAACACGGGCCCCTGTGCACAAATCATTGTTCATTTCACTCAAAAAATTGGTATGCGCCAAATTGTCAGCATCAAACATGACAATGGCATCATATTGGCGCGGCATAGCCCATAATTCCTTGAGCATCCACTCGATGGCGTAGCCTTTACCACGCAAATTCGGATTTGTGCGTTCACAAGCATTCATACCGTGAGCGCGAACAATGTCTGCTGTCTTATCCGTACAGTTATCACAAATCACGAATACATCGTATAGTTCCTTCGGATAGTCAAGCTGCTTCAAGTTTTCCATCAATGCTCCAACAACTTGTTCTTCATTGTGGGCAGCGACTAAAATGGCAAATGACTTTTCTGGAGCCGCATGCGCTTTTCTTTTTTTGCGTACCAATCCGAACAAGGAGAATGCAAACTGATAGACAGCGATCAACGCCAGTATAATCTGGAGCGTCACGAAAATAGCGTCTAACATAATCTCTTGTTACCCCCTTTTTATACCCCTTTAAAAATCTTGCGTTTATTGTTTTCTATCTGTGTAGCGCAAGTTGCGGCGCTTTTGTGCGCCTTTTCTGTAATTTTGACCCGACCCTTGCTTTCTTCATTGGCTGTGCGCAGCCCCCTTTTGGCTGACACAGGAATGCCATTACGATTTTCGTTGGTTTTCAAACTTTTGTCAAAGCCTTAAAACTGGTCTCAGCAGCAAAAAAACACGACAAATTCCCGTTTAAGCAGGGAATGCGACGCTGAGCCTCTCATTCATAACGCTTAGGTCTTATTTTCATCCATTTGCTAACTTTTTATTTCTTTGGTCCCTCCTTTTTGTGGGCCAATTAGCAACCACTTCTAATCACTCTATCTTATTAGACGGATGAACGCAAAGAAAGTTATACAATTCAGCTTATATTCCTTAAACATTTTTGTGTAGAATTGAACCAGGTAAGTGGTGATTCTTGAAATGCATAGCGTTTAAAAATATGATGAGAGCAAGAGAATAATTACTTATGGCCTGATTCTGTCAAAGTGATTGAAAATATTTGCCGACCTACCTGTAACGGCAACCGGAGGAAACCAAATGCAACGTCTAGTCGTAAAACTTGTAAATCTGGAGCAGCAGTTGTTCAAATGGATCAACGGACGCTTACACAACCGTTTTTTGAACTTCTGGCTTTATTATCTCACACATTTGGGCGGGGCTACCTTTACAATAGCCTCTACGTTACTTATTTGGTGGCTCGCTCCGTATCCATGGAAGGATGCCGGTATGAAGGGAGCCATTGCTCTGGGGGTCAGTCATATCCCCGTAGCGATTGTCAAAAAATTGTATCCACGGATTCGCCCGTATTTGGCGCTACCGGGTACGAATACATTTCGCAACCCCCTGTCGGATCATTCTTTCCCCTCAGGGCATACAACCGCTATTTTTTCGGCTACCGTTCCTTTTATGCTTCAGTCACCGATGCTTATCCTACCGCTGTTGCCTATAGCGCTAGTTGTAGGTTTTTCCCGGATTTACTTGGGACTCCACTATCCCACGGATGTACTTGCAGGAGCGGTTATTGGAACTTCTGCAGCAATCGGAACGGTTGCATTCTGGCCTTAAAGCCGATATGGTATGATTGAGAACATCCCAGCAGGAACAGGTGAAATGAGAGTGGCTAAAAAACGAGTGTTATTATTATCGGAAGGTTTCGGTGCCGGACATACTCAGGCTGCATACGCGCTCTCAAGCAGCTTGCGGAAGCTTTCTCCGAATGTGCAGACCCGAGTGCTGGAGCTGGGGAGCTTTTTGAATCCGAGAATGGCCCCGCTTATTATTACAGCATACAAGAAGACTGTTGTATCGCAGCCTCGCCTAGTCGGATTGGTTTACCGTCATCAGTACAAAAAATCATTAAACCGTCTTACAACGCTCGCTTTGCACCGTCTGTTCTACACACAGACCCGAAACATTCTCCGACAGCTTCATCCCGATTTGGTGGTATGTACTCATCCTATCCCGAGCGCGGTGATTTCACGCTTAAAGCGCTTAGGCTTACATGTTCCGCTTTGTACTGTCATCACAGACTATGATGCACATGGAACATGGATCAGTCCCGAGGTTGATCGGTACTTTGTATCTACGCCTGAAGTCATGCGCAAGCTGCGCGCGCGCGGAGTACCCGTGTCAAAAATCCAGGTGACCGGTATTCCGGTTCATCCAAATTTTTGGGAACATCCGGGACACGATGAAATTCGGGAACAATTTGGCCTTAAACCTATCCCGACCGTACTCGTTATGGGTGGCGGCTGGGGCCTTATGAACGACGAAGTCATTCATCGCTCGCTTACCGATTGGAGAGAAAACATTCAATTTATTTTTTGTTTGGGTCATAATGATAAAATTCGTCGTAAAATGCAGTTGGACCCCCGTTTCAATCATCCAAATATTCATATCTTTGGATTTACACGGGAAATCGACAAATTAATGGAGGTATCGAATCTTCTTATTACCAAACCCGGCGGGATGACATGTACCGAGGGGTTAGCCAAAGGGATTCCGATGCTGTTTCACAAACCTCTTCCCGGACAGGAGGAGGAAAATTGTCAATACTTTACGGCTCAAGGCTTCGGAGAACCGATTACTTCGCTGGATGTTGTCGTTAAATGGATGAACCGATTACTACACGATTTTCCGGAAATCGTTCGCAAGCGACAGGAGCACGTCCATAATGTAGCGCGATACTATCCTCTTCAGAGCGCACAGAGTATTTTGGATATACTGGAACCAAACGGGGTGCTTTCCTAAAAAGGAAGCACCCCCGCTTTATTTTAATCGTTTTATCTCTATCGCTTTACTTTCCGTACTTTTCAAGACGCATTTTGTCGTACTCTTCCAAAGCGTCTTTGCCAATCAGCACCTCGACACGATGGATATTCATACCTTTGCCCATAAATTTTTGTTCATATTCCGTCATAACATGCTGCTCGTTAATCCCTTCACGATGAAGGTTCAACGATATATTCGTCATTTGCAGACCACTGTCGGCAAATGAATTCAGGGAAAACTCAAACAATGTCTCCGAATCCGTCTTAAAATGAATTTGCCCTCTGCTGTTTAAAAGCTGACGGTACTTGTCCAAAAAGCGCGGATGCGTCAAACGACGGCGCGCATGCTTGGTTTTAGGCCAGGGATCACTAAAATTCAGATAAATGCGTTCAATTTCTCCAGGTTCAAAAACATTCTCAATCTGTTCAATGTTTGCCAGTGCCAACTTGATATTGGGTGGCGTGCCAACCTCTGTGTCGCTCCAGGCCAGGCGAGACTTTTCTGTTGCACGTCGTACCAGTTCATCATACATATCAAAGCCAATGTAGTTGATGTCCGGATTTCGGAAGCTCATTTGGCTAATAAATTGTCCTTTACCCATGCCAAATTCCACATGAATCGGACGATCATTACCGAAAAGCTGCTGCCACTTTCCTTTATACTGCGTCGGCTCCAAGATGACCAGATCCTGTTGTTCTTCCAAGCTTTCCCTTATTCCTTTTCTTCCGCGTAAACGCATGTTACTCCTCCATATACTCTGTTATCAAGGAAAAAGGAATTCCACCCCCGCTTGAAGATACGGAAATGAAATTCCTTTTTCAATATATTTGGATTGGGGTCCAACTAATTTAATTGTTCATAGTCTACCCCATCAGCAGGTGAAAAATCAATTGTCTTTTGGCAAGCCGCTCTGATTTTTTGACGTGCGGCCGTTCCAATCTGACGGTCCTGCCCAAAACGGACACCAGTCAGCGCCAACGCCTCATCAAAGGTTAACTCAACAGTAACTTTATCCATACGCGTTTTATCCTGCGTATTCATAAAAGATCACCTCACGGGTTATTAGTGATGGAACCGACGTGCATTTCCCCTAAAGCAGGCGATAGAAACAGCATAGCTATTTCCCTGAAAATAATCATTAGCCACCAGATAACTTTTATTTTCAGGTTCGAAAGCAGTCCTTATATTGTATGTCTGGTACCGCTTACAATATAACACATCGTGTAACCTTTTTCAATCCTGAATCCAATAAAATCCGCACTTTTTATTGTCTTCCTCGGTCAAGTGATTCCCAATTAAGACTGATTTTTGTTACAATAAGGTGATCGTAAAAAAAAGGAGTTCACCCATGAAAACAGATTTGTTGCCTGCTCCTCTGCTATGGGGAGATAAACGGTTCCATACTTGGAATTACGAAATGCGCGAGCAATTTCAAAATAAAGTGTTTAAAGTTATGCTGGATGCGGGTTTTACTTGTCCGAATCGCGATGGATCTATTGCCAAAGGAGGCTGCACTTTTTGCAGCGCGCGCGGATCGGGTGATTTTGCCGGACGTCGCCGTGATGATCTGGTCACCCAGTTCAATACGATTCGGGATCGTCAGCATTTAAAATGGCCAAACGCCAAATATATTGGTTATTTCCAAGCCTACACCAATACGTATGCCCCGGTTGAGGAACTGCGAGAATACTTTGAGGTTATTCTGGAGCAGCCGGGGGTTGTGGGTCTGTCCATCGCTACCCGTCCTGATTGCTTGCCTGACGATGTAGTGGATTACCTTGCCGAGTTGAACGAGCGCACGTACCTGTGGATCGAAATGGGACTGCAAACCGTCCATGAATCCACCTCAGAACTGATTAACCGTGCTCATGACACTCAATGCTATCTGGATGCGGTGGAAAAGCTGCGCAAGCGCAATATTCGCGTGTGTGCCCACATCATTTATGGTCTTCCGCAGGAAACGCATGAAATGATGCTCGATACCGGACGCTCAGTAGCGGCTATGGATGTGCAAGGCATTAAAATTCATTTGCTGCATCTCATGCGCAAAACGCCGATGGTCAAGCAGTATGAAGCGGGTTTATTACGCTTCCTGGAAAGGGACGAATACGTTAAGCTGATCGTCGATACACTGGAATTTTTGCCACCCGAGATGATCGTTCATCGACTGACTGGAGATGCTCCCCGCGATTTGCTGATGGGACCCATGTGGTCGCTCAAGAAATGGGAAGTGCTTAACGCCATTGATGATGAGCTGAAATCACGTGAAACGTGGCAGGGCAAATACTGGAGGCAGCCTTAAATGGGCTTCCTATCTGTCTTGAGCTATGCTCATCAATTGGTGGCTGCGCGTGTGCAGCCAGGTGATGCTGCTATCGATGCCACTGTTGGTACAGGGGCAGATACGCTGTTTCTGGCAAAAGCCGCTGGCAAACGGGGCCGTGTTTACGGCTTCGACATTCAGCAGGAAGCATTGCAACTCGCCCGGCGGCGGCTGGAAGAAAACGTCTCCTCCTCATTAGCAGAGGTATCCTTGCTGCTGCAGGGTCATGAGCAAATGAGGAAGGCTATTCCCAACGAGCTGCATGGCAAAGTCGCTGCGGTTATGTTTAACCTAGGCTACTTGCCTTCCGAGGGCGCCGATTCATCTGTCATCACGCATACGGACACTACGCTCGCCGCGCTTGAAGCAGCCCTGCAACTGCTGCGACCACGCGGCATTCTGACCACCGTATTATATCCAGGACACGCTGGAGGCAATGAAGAGGCTGAAGCCGTCCTACAATGGGCTTCTGCTCTTCCCGTCTCTATCGGTCAAAGTATTATTTACCGTCAATTACAACGGGACACCTCGCCATATTTGGTGGCGATTGAAAAAAAATAGCATATCGGCTTTCCAAGCCAACTTATCCAGGTTATGAGCGGCTTTTTCCAGCCGCCTTACATATATCATTTTGAAAGTCGTAAGGGATTTCTGTTGTGCACTCAATACCCATTCATGGAGGAGAGAAATTATGCTAAAGCCATATCCGCTGCAATTTCAACCTGAATTTAAAGAAAGAGTCTGGGGAGGACGAGCATTAGAACAATTTGGTCTAACCCCACCAGAAGGACATATTGGCGAAGGATGGATGATTGCCGATCATCCGAATGGAACCACAACGGTCATCAATGGTGAGCTGGCAGGCAAGGGACTGGATGAAATCCGCGAAACCTATGGACAGGAATGGCTTGGAGCCAAAGGAGTATCGGAAAAAGGTGGCCGCTTCCCGCTTCTAATCAAGCTGCTGGATTGCAATGATGACCTGTCGGTTCAGGTACATCCTACAGATGATTATGAGGGACTTCCGGCCGGAGAGCTTGGAAAAACCGAAATGTGGTACGTGCTTGATGCCAAGCCGGATGCGAAAATCATTTATGGTCTGACCGAAGGTGTAACACGCGAAAGTCTGCGTACAGCTCTTGAAAGCGGAGACATCCTCGGCAGTTTGCGTCAGGTCCCTGTTGAAGCAGGCGATACATTCTTCATTCCCGCCGGCACTGTACATGCGCTGTGCGCGGGTGTTGTCGTTGCTGAAATCCAGCAAAATTCGGATACGACCTATCGGTTATATGACTATAACCGTCCTGGTTTGGATGGCAAGCCACGTGAGTTGCATATTGAGGATTCTCTCAATGTGACCTCATACGAAGATGCAGGCGCAACAACAATGAAAACTGGCGGTTTACAGCCAGGTGAATGGCTCCAGCTTGCAGCCTGTGAGTATTTTGTCGTGGAAAAGGGTATCGTAGATGGAAGTTGGTCGCTTGCTACAACGAAAGACAGCTTTACGATTCTCGTCATTTGCGAAGGCAGTGGTACCCTAGCGTGGGACGATAATGCCGAGTCTCTTACCTGTAAAGCTGGAGATTGCTTCCTGCTGCCTGCCAATCTGAACGGTTACACATTGAATGGACAAATGACCGTACTTAGATCTTATCTTCCTTAAAGCTCAAAGGATGTGATGTCTAATCATGCGGGAATACACCTTCACCATCGCTGAAAATGACGGAACCGAGCTTTTTGCCTACCGCTGGCTGCCCGATCAGCAGATGCCCCTAAAGGGGATTGTACAAATTTCACATGGGATGTGTGAGAGGTCTTACCGCTATATCCGACTGGCAGAGAAGCTCACTGCTTCCGGCTACGGTGTGTATGCCAACGATCATATCGGTCACGGGCGCACAGCTGGTGATCCTCATAAGCTCGGTATGCCGGGAGCAGATGCGTTCAATCGAATGGCAAACGGCATGCTGGAGCTGGGTGAAATTGTGGCTAAGGAGTTCCCTGATCTGCCTCGTTTTTTGCTGGGTCACAGCATGGGGTCCTTTTTAACCCAGAAAATAATGTATGACGACAGTCACGTATATCACGGGTTTATGTTATCGGGAACGAACGGGCGGCGTGGTCTGCTGAAACTCGGGGAGCAGGTTGCCCTGCTGCAAGCCAAGCTGCAAGGAATGGATCATCGCAGCATGCTGCTCAATGCGATGGTCTTTGGCGGTTTTAACCGTGCCTTTCGTCCGGTGCGTACGGCATTCGACTGGCTATCCCGTGATCCAGAGGAAGTAGATCAATTCGTACATGATCCATTGTGTGGAGCCATCTGTACGACAAGCTTCTTCCTTGATTTTTTCAGGCTGCTGCAAGAAATCCATTGGCCTTCCTCACTGGAAAACATTAATCCTAAACTGCCGGTCTACATATTTGCCGGGGATCGTGATCCGGTAGGATTGTTCGGTAAAGGTGTATTGTCGCTGGTGGATATGTATCGAAGCCTGGAGCTTCAGGATGTGGAATACCGCCTCTACCCTGATGGTCGCCATGAGATGCTGCATGAAACAAACCGCGATGAAGTCATGTGTGACATTGTTGACTGGCTGGACCGTCATGTTAACGTGGCAGCGACCTCTGTTTTGGCTGGAGGCTCCGAGACATCTTCATAAATTAGCTCTTAATAAAAAGAAACCTTCAAAACCACGGTTAAAGTGAGTTTAAAGGTTTCTTTTTTATGCAAATCACCATGCATTCCGTTCTCTCAGGGAAGTAATATGAGCTGTATGATGTTTGCCGTGCCAGGCATAGATGCCGATGTTTCGTTCGAGCCGGATCGTCTGACCCGATTCAGGATGAATAAACGTTCGATGCAGCTGCTCTTCTCCTAACGATCGTAACACGGTCACCCACCGTTTATGAAGCCCTTCCAGCAATTGCAGTGACGGCTCCAGTGGAAGCTCCCTAGCGTCCGGTATTTCGGCCCAACGTCCCTCATCGTATGGCTTGATCGTCGGTGTATCCTCCGTCAGCGCCAGCTTAAAACGAATATAGCTGTTCATATGGCTGTCTGCCAAATGATGAACAACCTGCCTTATCGTCCATCCACCTTCACGATAAGGCGTATTAAGCTGTTGCTCATTCAATCCCTCAACCGCCTGACGAAGCTGCGAAGGCAGTTCAGCAATGTCGTGAACCCATACAAGAAGCTGCTCCTCTGTAATGGTATCTGGAACGACAAACGGCCCAATCGGGTAGCGCAAATCTTTGTCCAAAACAGTCCCCACCCTTCTCTGCATCTGTGTGTTTATTAGGTCTGAATCTTATGGTATTACTATGCAGGAAAAAAAGCAGACCCGCAAGAGTCTGCTTTTTTTCATATACATCATGCTTGGATATAACTGGATCTTTATTATCCCTCCAGCAACAGAGATTCCGGATCTTCCAGCAATTCTTTGACCGTTACCAAGAAGCGAACCGCTTCGCTACCATCGATAATCCGGTGATCGTAAGACAAGGCGATATACATCATCGGACGATTTTCCATACGCTCCTCGTCAATTGCAATCGGACGAAGCTGGATTTTGTGCATCCCCAAAATACCCACCTGCGGCGTGTTCAGAATTGGCGTAGACAGCAGGGACCCAAAAATACCCCCATTGGTAATGGTAAAGGTCCCGCCCTGCAAATCTGCCAGAGAAAGCGAGTTGGAGCGTGCTTTGCCAGCCAATTCTGCAATGCTTTTCTCAATTTCAGCAAAGCCGAGACGATCGGCGTCCCGTACGACCGGTACGACCAAACCTTCCTTGGCAGATACAGCAATCCCGATATCATAGTATTTTTTCAGTACGATATCATCGCCGTTAATTTCTGCATTCACGGTAGGGAATTGCTTGAGTGCGCCAACCACTGCTTTCGTAAAGAAGGACATAAAGCCGAGCCCTACATCATGCTTCTCCTTGAACTTATCTTTACGGCGTTTACGGACATCGAGAATGGCGGTCATATCCACTTCATTAAAAGTGGTAAGCATAGCAGCTGTTTGCTGTGCCTCAACAAGGCGCTTGGCAATCGTCGCTCTGCGACGAGACATCCGCTGGCGTTCTACAGGCTTGCTGTACTCCGTTTGAGATGAAGACGAAGCCGCAGGCTTGTTGACAACGGGAGACGCTGGTGCAGTCGATGCCGCACCTGCAACCTCAACACTGTTCGTATGCGTTTTAACATCTCCCTGGAACACCCGTCCGAGCGGGTCTTTTCCCTGTACCTGCTCTAGATCAATTCCGCGTTCACGCGCCAGCTTCCGGGCGGATGGAGATGCCGTCTGATTTCCCCCGTCATTATTAGACGAAACAGGCTGTGCGGCCCTTTCTGCTACTGCAGTAGCCGGTGTAGTCGCTACGGGTGGTGCTTCCGGTGCTTTAGTCGCTGCTGCTTCTCCAGCACCAGACACCCCTGCGCTACCACTGCCGGTTCCGATCAAGCCAACAGCTTCACCGATGGACACAGTCTCTCCCTCCTGACGAAGGATTTTCTGGACAACTCCCGCTTCTTCTGCACTAATTTCCAGATTGACTTTATCCGTTTCCAGTTCCAGTAGAACATCCCCCTGTCCTACGGAGTCCCCTTCCTTGACAAGCCATTTAGAAATTGTTCCTTCCGTGATGGATTCTCCCATTGCTGGCACTAAAATATCGCTCACAGCCGCTACCTCCCCAGTGTAATATTATTTTTGGAATCCTGCTTCAACGCTGATTGAATAATCCGCTGCTGTTCTAGGCTGTGCACTTGCTGATAGCCGCTCGCCGGGCTGGAACGTTCCGGTCTGCCTGCGTAACGAATTTCCGCTCCTTGCGGCACAACATTCCGCAGACGAGGCTCAATGTAACTCCATGCCCCCATATTTTTAGGTTCTTCCTGAGCCCATACGAATTCTTTAACATGCGGGAAACGGCTGAAGATATTCCGAATTTCCTCTTCCGGGAAGGGGTATAACTGCTCTACACGAATAATGTGCAGACGCTCTTCCGCCTCATTTTTATCTTTCTCCAACGCCTCTTCCAGATCAATCGCAATTTTGCCACTGCAAAGTACAATGCGCTCTACACGATCCGGGCGTGCACCCAGCCCTGGCTGCTCCAGCACAGGATGGAATGTTCCCTCACTGAACTCTGAAGCAGGTGAAGCGACACGATTGTTGCGAATCAGGCTTTTCGGCGACATCATCACAAGCGGACGCGCTTCCTCACTTTCGCTCAATGCAGCCTGACGGCGCAACAGATGGAAATACTGCGAGGCACTGCTCAGATTGGCGACAGTCCAGTTATTTTGTGCAGACAACTGGAGGAAACGCTCCAGCCGTGCGCTCGTATGCTCTGGTCCTTGTCCTTCACTTCCATGCGGTAACAGCATGACCAAACTGGATTTCTGTCTCCATTTGGCACGGCCCGCGGAAATAAATTGATCGAAAATAACCTGTGCGCAGTTCGCAAAATCACCGAATTGTGCTTCCCAAATCACTAACGTTTCAGGAGAAAAAACGTTATACCCATACTCAAAGCCAAGGACAGAAGCCTCAGATAAAGGGCTATTATGAATACTGAACGAGGCGCGTGCTTCTGGCAGTGTATGAAGCGGGCAATGTGTATTGCCAGTTTCAGGCTCATGCAGCACGAGGTTACGGTGAGCAAAGGTCGCACGCTCCGCATCCTGACCCGTCATACGAATCGGCTTGCCGTCTGCGAGAATGGTAGCCAGGGCCAGTGTCTCGGCCAAACTCCAATCTACCTTTTCCCCCTCGTTCAGAGCTGTTTTTCTACGCTGTAAAATGCGATCCAGCTTCGGATATACATGAAAATCTTTTGGCCATTTGAGCAGGTTTTCATTGATTTGGCGCAGCTTTTTCAGTTCCACCGCGGTACGGACCACAGAGCCCTGATTTTTTTTGGCCTTAACAGCAGTAATTTCAGGCTCCTCTTCCGGTTGATTCTTCACATGCTCATGTGCTTCCTTCAGTCGGTTTTGCACCTTTTCAATAAGGCCGGCACTAAACGCTTCATCCACAATACCCTGCTTCATCAGTTTTTGAGCATATAATTTGCTCACCGTCGGATGATTCTTCACCTTGCGATATACCAGCGGTTGGGTTGTTTCCGGGTCATCGGATTCATTGTGACCATAACGACGATAACCAATCAGATCAATCAGGAAATCCTTCTTGAAGCGATTGCGGTATTCGCCAGCCATACGAGCCGCTGCAATGCAAGCTTCAGGATTATCCGCGTTCACGTGTACAATCGGAATTTCGTAGCCCTTGGCCAGATCGCTGGCATAACGGGTCGAACGTGAATCGACACTCTCTGTCGTAAAGCCCAGACGATTATTCACAATAATATGCACCGTACCGCCATTACGGAAGCCGCGCAAATTTGTGAAATTGAGTGATTCCGCCACGATCCCCTCACCCGGGAAAGCCGCATCGCCATGCATGATAATCGTGGCTGCCTTGCTGACATCCAGCTTCGGATAGCCTGCTTGACTACGGTCTTCCTGCGCTGCGCGGGAAAAGCCTTGCACAACCGGATTCACATACTCCAAGTGACTTGGATTATTCGCCAAGGTCAGTCGGGCCTGTACTGCCTCCCCATCCTTGACAAAACGATCAGCACCCAGATGATACTTCACATCTCCAGTCCAGCCGTAGTTTATTCCGGTCGAGCCTTCCGACGGGATCAGGTCCTTATTCGGAGAATGATGAAATTCAGAGAAAATTTTGCTATAAGGCTTGCCCAGCACATGAGCCAGCACGTTCAAACGCCCCCGATGCGCCATACCCATCAGAACGTGACTTGCTCCTGCATTCGTGGTGAGTCGAATGATCTCATCAAGTACAGGTACAAGCACATCATTACCCTCGATGGAAAAACGCTTCTGTCCGACAAACGTTTTATGCAAAAACTCTTCGAACTGTTCTACCTCCACCAATCTGCCCAACAGCGTCTTGCGTTCCTGTGTTGTGAGTGGCTTGGAGGACCAGCCGGATTCTGCATAGCTGTTCAACCAACTGCGTTCCTCTTCGCTATGAATGTGACTAAATTCATAGGCAATCGGTCCTGTGTATGCTACACGCAACCGTTGAATGGCTTCCCATCCGTTCAGTGTTCCCGCAGGAGCGTTATCCCATATTAAAGAGGCCGGAAAGGCCTTTAAGTCCTGTTCAGTTAAACCGTAAGATGCTGGATCAAGCAAGCGAGTGTCCTGCTCGGCATCCAGTCCCAACGGATCGATTTGGGCGGCCAAATGTCCGTATTCACGGATGTTCCACACCATTTTCCCCGCTGTAACCGCTTTCTGTAATGTGTTCGAATCGAGGCTCCCCAGAGCGCTTGCGGGGGGTCCTTGCAATTTGTAGTCTATCATGGAAGCAGCCGAGTATTCGGATTGCGGCGGCTCACCCCATTGATCAAACAGCTCGCGGTAAGCCGGATCAACCGTTCCGGGGTCCGCTACATACTTTTCATACTGGTCCTGCACATAACCTAGATTAGGTCCGTAATACGCCTGCCAAGGTACCTGTCTACTGCTCTCTTCCATTGTCATCTCGTTCCCTCCGTCAAATTTTGAAATTCATAGCTGGACGGAAATCATTTTAAATTTGTTTTTTTGTTGAACCCTCAATTTAAGTTGTTCACAATATGCTCACATTATATGAAATCCTTCATCAAAAGTCGAATTTCATAGTTCTTATTCCTCTTCCATTGTATAAACTTTTCTAGCTATGAGCATTTCCTTTTTCTCAACATATCCATGCGTAAATGAGATGAATCGGGCTATTCCACATATAAAAAAAGCACCTGAGGCAAAGTTGTCCTCCCGCCTTGGCGCTTTATCATGCAATTCATCAAGATCAGGAACCGAATTGAGCCGTATGTAGACGACTATAGACTCCACCTGCGGCAACCAATTCCTCATGTCTTCCCTGCTCGGTAATGCCTTTTTCGGTAACCACGATAATACGGTCCGCATTTTTGATCGTCGCCAGTCGATGGGCAATGACCAATGTCGTTCGTCCAGCCGACAATTCCGCCAGCGATTGTTGAATGGCCGCTTCTGTCTCCGTGTCCAGTGCAGAGGTCGCCTCATCCAAAATAAGTATCGGTGGATTTTTCAGGAACATTCGAGCAATCGCCAACCGTTGCTTTTGGCCTCCAGACAGCTTCACACCACGTTCACCGATCACCGTATCCATCCCTTCAGGCTGAGAACGAATAAAATCATGCAACTGCGCACGGTGTGCAGCCTCCCATATTTCATCTTCTCCCGCATCCAGCTTGCCATACCCGATATTTTCGCGGATGGTACCAGAGAATAGGAACACATCCTGCTGCACAATCCCAATCTGACGGCGTAGAGAACCCAGCGTCATGCTGCGGATATCCAGCCCATCAATGGTAATGCTGCCGCCTTGCCATCGTAAAAACGGGGCAGCAAGCTGCAAATCGTCGTTTTCCCCGCTCCTGACGGACCGACAAAAGCAACCGTTTCACCAGCGTGAATGCTAAGGTCAATCTCTTTTAGTACCTGGTCCTTACCTTCATATCCAAAGGAAACTCCGTTATAGCAAATATCTCCCCTCAAATGCTCCACATCACGTGCATTCGGCGCATCTGCCACTTCCGGTACGGTATCCAGCAAATCCGTATAACGCTTGAAGCCCGCAATCCCTTTGGGATAGCTCTCAATGATAGCGTTGATTTTATCAATCGGACGAAAAAATACATTTGACAGCAAAATAAACCCGACAAACTGCCCATACGACAGCTCTCCACGAATGACATAGTACGCACCAAAAATCAGCACAAACAGCGTAACCATACGGGTCAGCATATAGCTCATCGACAGCCCGTTGGACATAATTTTATAAGCCATCAGCTTTGCGCCTCGAAAACGATTATTGTCCTTGTCAAAGCGTACCTTTTCAAAATGTTCGTTGCCAAAGGCTTGCACAACACGAATACCGCCAATCGTATTCTCGACGCGGGCATTAAAATCCCCTACACTCGCATACATCGCATCAAAGGCCTTCGTCATCCTTTTATTAAAATAAATGGACAACCAGATCAGTACCGGAATGACCGCAAAAATCAAAAGCGCCAGCTTCCAGTGAATCGAACTCATCAGCACAAAGGCTCCAACCAAGGTCATTATTGCAATGAACAAATCCTCCGGTCCATGATGAGCCATTTCCCCAATTTCCATCAAATCGTTCGTAATCCGTGACATCAAACTGCCTGTCTTGTGATTATCAAAAAAACGGAACGACATCTTTTGCATATGCTCAAACAGCTTCCGTCGCATGGCCGTCTCAATATTAACCCCGAGCATGTGGCCCCAGTAGTTAATAATGTACTGCATCAGTGTATTTACCCCGTAGATTGCCAGCAAACCAGCGCAGGCCCACAAAATCAGCCTCAGATTATTTTGCGGCAATAAGTCGTCCACCACATAATTAACTGCAAGCGGAAATCCCAACTCCAGTAGCGCGGCGAAAACAGCACACGAAAAATCCAGTAGAAACAAAGACCGATAAGGTCTATAATATTCCAAAAAACGACGTAACATGCTTCCCCTCATTTCTGTATGCACTTATTGGTAAATAGGAATGCAAACCATAAAAAAATGCCCCGCAGGCGCATATCTGCGTCAGCAGGACATTTAAATTGAAATCGGAGTAGCGGGATTCGAACCCACGACCTCACCCACCCCAAGGGTGCGCGCTACCTAGCTGCGCTATACCCCGATAAATCGGTGTATGTAGATCAATGCTGTTATTTACCATTATAATCTGGTCTTAAAAACCTGTAAAGGGACTATTTAGTCCAATTGTTACGAAATGATATGATTCCAAAACTGAGATTTACAGGAGCTAACGATGCAAAGCAAAAAAATAATCATATTCGGAGCATTATTTCTTTTATTACATTTAAGCGTTCCTATCTACTATAGCTTTGCAGAGGAAAACCCTGCCATAGATCAAGAAACGAAAGAGAGATTAATGGAGCAGTATGGTTTGGAAGAACCGGAATCCCCTACATCAGAACAGCAGCAAAACATATTATTCGGAGGTGATTGGGGCTTTAGTCCTTCTGCTGGTGCTGTGATGCTGGAATTGGCAAAATTAACTCATAATCCGCTCGTATTTATCAGTCAACAACTGGTACATTCGCTGAGACAGTAAGCTTTTTTTATTTGGAAAATTCAATGATATAGAACATAAGGATCATTTTTTCGAAGCAAGTTGTTGAATGCCTGGAGTCACTTCATCCTTTTTTTGAAAAGTTCAATTCAATAGGTCCCCTACCCGCCTCCAATCCCATTACCGATTCCAGCATAAATCTTCGTTGCATTCATTGTTTATTTTTCACAGCTTAGTTCGATGAAATTTTGGCCTGTATTATAATTCCATAGTAAGCATCGATTGTACCGTCTCTCTTGGATTCCACTCTTCCTCATATCTCCCCAAAAAGTAATGCGCGTTTTGCCACCCGCTCTCATCTTATTTATTGAGACTGTTCTCGACATGGAGACTATGAGTTGTTGTATAGTCCATTCATACCATTCAACTCATTGATTTATTATAAACAAAATGTTATATTGTCTATAAAAATAACCATCATTTAATCGAGGTGTTTGCTAAAATGGATCATTCCGAGCTATTTTGGAATGCTGGAATCGAGGAACTGAAGCGCGGGTATATCCGTCAGGGAGAGCAGATCGTTTGCCTGCTGGACGAACAGCGATACGAGCAAGGCATCATATATGAGGATCAAGGGGTATTTTATGACGCGGAGAGATACATGCGTCTTCATATTGAGCGGACATATGGTTCGGTATTTGAATATTTGATTAGCCTGGACAAAAAGCTGACCGGGCTGACGGATCATCAGAATCGGCTGCTTCAGTTATTTTATCAAGGCATGGGCGATACGGATATTCAAAAGGAAACCGGAATCGGTAGTGCATCCACCATACGCAATCATCGCTTTGGTCTCAAGGAAAAAGAACGGCAGGCCAAGGTATTTCTCACATTAATGGAGCTGCTGAAGGAGAAGGACCGTCACGCTCCCGCCATCGTCGAAGTGCCGGTACGGGCACGAATGGTGGACGAACGCTACAACATTACAGAAGCCGAAAAGCAAAAGATACTCAAAAAGTATTTTCCGGACGGTACAGACGGGCGCCTAAAAACCTTCAAAATGCAAGAAAAGCACAAGCTGGTTGTGCTGCGTGAAATTGCGGGACGTTTCGAAAAAGGACAAACGTATCATGAGAAGGATATCAATGTGATTTTAGAGGAAGTGTATGACGATTATGTCACGGTGCGAAGATATATGATTGAATACGGTCTATTGGATCGCAAACCGGATGGCAGTGAATATTGGTTGAAAGATTATTGATGGGTAACGTTTATAAATAGGAGGATTCAACATGAACCGAAGAAAAGAACTGGTACAGCAATACAAGGAGATAAAAACAGAGGCTGGAATCTATTGCATTCGTAATACACACAATGGAAAAATGTTTGTCGCTGCTACGCCGAATTTGAAGTCGCTAAACGGTCGTCGTTTTGAGTTGCAAATGGGAGTTTTTATGAATAAACCGCTGCAACAGGAATGGAATGAATATGGCGACGATGCGTTTGAATTTGAAGTGCTGGACATTTTGAAGAAAAAGGATTCAGAGTTCTTCGATGTTAAAGATGCACTGGCAAAACTGGAGCAGACTTGGCTTGATCGACTCCAGCCTTACGGAGACAAAGGATATTTGTAAAATTATTGATCCACGGAATGCTCCTCCCGAAGGTAGCCAAAAATAACAGCGTCGACGAATTGCCCTTTTTCATAAAAATAGTCTCTCAAGTGGCCCTCTTGGGTAAAACCACTTTTGAGCAGTAGCCGTCTGGAGCCTTCGTTATCTGGATCAATGAAGGCTTCTATACGGTGAACCTGCAGCAAATGAAAGCCATAATCAACTACCACCTTCATCGCTTCTGTCATCAGGCCTTGCCGCCAATATTCCGGTGCCAGCTCATAGCCGATTTCAATACGGGAGTGCTCCTTGTGCCAGTTATGAAATCCAATTGTACCCACGATCCGCTCAGGAGCTTCTTTTAACGCAATCCCCCAACGAAAGCCCTCTTGCTTCTCATATCTAGTTAGCATGGAACGAATAAATTTTTCTGCTTGCTCTACCTCTATAAAGCTTTCCAGATCATAATATTTTGTGACTTCATCTTTGGAGAAATAGGCGAATACGTCCTGCGCGTCCTCTAATATAAGTTTTCTTAAACGAAGCCGTTTGGTTTGCAGCACCGGAAATGTTTCCTTTGTCATCATGCATCTCCTTCCTCACATAAAAAACTTAATTGAGCAGCCCCCAGCCAATGGCAACCAGCACTCCATTTATTAGTAATAATGCAATACATGCTCTCCACTTGTTGACTTCATTCGTTTGAAAAAATGCGGGCACTTTACTACGACACATGAACAAAGTAAACGACAAATTCCAAATAATACGCATACCATACTTTATGTAATATAAAGCAGGACTTAGCTGTACACCACCCAATACGGGCGGGACATTCGGAATGAACAAAATGGCACAGGCATAACGCATAGTCTCATATGTAAAATAAAATACAGCCAGCCACCAAGCCCACTTCTTACCAAACAACATACCGACACCGGCAGTCGTTCCGGCCAAACCAAGCAAAGCAATGAATCCTTGAAACATGCCCCTGCAAACCCCTACCAACGTAGAAGCCTCATTCAACGCATTGAGTGTCAATAGCTGTGTCACCAGCAGAAGAGCCCCATTAAAAATCAGTAAAATGGCTGCAATACTTACACCTAAAGGCCGTTCAAGAGCTACGTTCGTGACATATTCCTCTACTTCTTTTTTTGTATATAAATCCGACACTTCTTCTACTCTCCTAACCCAGTTGTATACATCTATTTTCGGGCGGCTACAATAACAGTGTGTTCTCGCCTCATTCCCATATATCGGCTTTCAGGAAACTATGATTTAGATTAATAGAATCCCAAATAGAGTAATATCTATCCTTATACTACCATTCCAAGATTGAATCTGACAAATGAACGCACTAAATTCAATCCAAAAGCACTAACAGCGCCTGCTTGTACTTTTCTACATTCATTTTGTGCCTCCCTTATACTCTGCTTTTCACCTCTGAACACTTAGCTCCTATGAACCCAAACGCGTTATTTTCGTGGCTTTATAACCAGTAGAAGATTGGATATACTCTACTTGATAACCCGATCGGGCATCCAAAAGCTCTTCCATAAATGGAAGGCATGGACTGTACATAAAACTCCCTCCGGGCCGAATTGCTCTGAGGATTTCCATATATTTGTGAGCGTACTCATAAATATTACCGTCAGCCTTCAGATGATGATGTATAAAATGATTGGAAAACGCCATATGAGACACGATCGTTCCCCATGCGCTTTGCTCATAGGTGGTCTCCAACCAATCTCCCTGGGTTACACAGCCTTCTGTTCTAGCCAACCGATCCGCCCCATAAGCCTTGATTCCGTGAGAACGCAAATAGAAGACCAGCCGTGCTTCCGATCCGCAACCGATGTCGAGAACAGGCTCTTGCATACGAGCCATGTCCAATCCTAGCAGCTTGGCTTGCAGCTCCGGCGTATATTCCTCGCAAGGTATCCAAAAGGTATACTCACTCTTGGCATACTTGGCAAACATCGCTCGTCCGTTGGTCCGAATTAAAAAATCTCTCAACTGCCCGTAATGCTGCTGGAGCAGCAGGCTCAGTCTTGCTTTATCGATAGATTGCTTTTGGAACAGCTTTCGAATCCGTTCGAAGAATCGATCGTACAGCTCCGTAAGCTCCCTCGCATGATTGGTGTGAAAATGCAGAAATTGATTGGTGCTTACAAACTGATGCAGCGTTTTGGACGCAACTTCCGCAACAAAAGCGGTATACGTATGCTGACGCTTTAAGTTATGCAGCATGAAAATCAATTCCGGGCCCCTCTGTGTCATCCAGTAGGTCAACTCTGGTGAAGGACCCATAAGAACATTTCCCTCTCGTATATAGAACAAACTTCGCTGCTGATTATAGAACATTTGACTATCAATGAGTCTGCTGAGCAGGGCAACCGTCATCTTCGCTTCCTCCTAATCTACAAGATAGATAAGTCCACAAACGTGAAAGCCCTACCCAAGCCGAAACAATGCCATCCTTGGGTAGGGCCAGCTTATTTTCCAAGTATACCATGGGTATGGAGATAGCGTTTTATTGCAAATCCTCCGCCTGTACATAAGAAGATAAAGGAATATTCAACTCACGGATCCCCTGAGCTACCAGTCGGGCTATTTGCTCTGCGCCGTACTCCTGAAAATGCGTGTCATCCTTCACCCCATCAGGGAATGCAGGATACACCCCTGGCTCTACATGTAGAAATAACGGGAGTGTACCTTCCGGACCAAGTGTATTATAGTATGCTACACTCAAGCGACTAAGATCAACTAGTGCAACACCTGTCTCGGCTGCCGTTTCCTTCATGGCCTGCACATATTCCGGGAAGCTAACCCGAAAGGAAGCACTTGCTGCGTCATAATCCCGACGGCCAACAGGAGTAATTAACACAGGTGTAGCCCCACGTTGTGTGGCTCCTTGAATGTAGGTTTTCAAGTAAACTTTGTAATCCGCTGGTGAAACATAACGCTCTTGGTTGTTAATCGCCGCATCATTATGACCAAACTGTATGAGCAGATAATCCCCAGGACGGATATTCCTCAAAATATCATCTAGTCGTCCCTGCACAAGGAAGGTCTTCGTGCTTCGTCCACCTATCGAGCGATTCACAAAAGTAGTCTCATTTGTAAAAAACGGAGCAATCATTTGACCCCAACCCGCCTGAGGCTTCATCGAGGATTTATAGGTTTGAACCGTAGAATCTCCGGCAAGGTATACCGAAGGATGTTCTCCAGCCGTTCGAGCGTCCTTGGGCGTGATAACCAAAGCGTTAACCTTCGGATCATTTCCCGAGAAGTACAATTCCAACTGACCATCGATAAGGGCGAGTTCAAATCCTGCCTCGACAAATTGGCCTGCAGCTTTGGTCGTAGGCTCCACCTTAACGATGGACTCGGCTTTAACAGTTATATCTGTGTTCCCGGCTGTATCTCCGGCAATCAGGGAAAACGTGTAATCCGCAGGTGGTAAATTGACGACAAAGGATGAGCCTTGAACACGGACAAAATCCGAACGAATAGCATCATTGCCACCACGATCCGCTTCGCTTACCTTGGACAGATCCATAAATCCATAGCCTCGCTCAGGCGTGTAAGCATCCTTGGCGGTAACCTGGGTGTATCCGTCAGCTACCTTCCCCGGGCCAAAGTCAAAACGAATAGACGCAGCAAGCTGTTTTTCGGCCAGTGCCTGCCCTGGAACAAGCATGGTCGCAAATAACAAGCTGAACCCCGCACATAATCCAATCATCTTACCGAACAACCTGTGACGTTTTCCCTTCTGTTTCAAGCGCAACCCTCGCTTTTCAAGTTATTTGAGTGATTTGGATGTTTTCAATGAATTGTCGTCGTCTTTTTGTGTATGGATCCCCATCAGCTTTTGGCAGCCTTGATCCAGCACCCAGGATATCGCAATACCAACCGTATACCTGATCAGATCAGCGGTCAGGAATCCTTTGCCGAGCACCAGCCCGCCCAGCGTCGTCGTCCGGATGTGGTTGATCCAGGGAGCTTGGTACATCTGACTGAACTCAATGGCGAAGCAAAACAGCAAGCTGCCCCATAGGGCTACAGACAATTGACGATCTACCCACAACATTCTAAGCCCAAAGTAAATCATGCACGCCCACAAGGCATCCCCAAAGTGACTGGCAACAAATTCAGGCAACCGGGAGGAGAAGATCCGGCTTCCCAAGCCCAATACAATAACGACCAGTATGGCAACCAGATACCCAGCGCGTTTCTTCCAGTGAGATTTCACCTGTATTGCCCGATTTGCCTTTCTGCCGACGCTTTTACGAACGCTCCTCATGCTAGATCACCTGCCTTAACACTGGAAAAGTCCCCGTTGGGCTGCTGGAAATCCGTTAAGCTTTCCCTTAGGATAACGCTTGCAAGAATGCTTAACCTTATGCTGATGTCATATTGTATGCACACCAGCTTGTCTATATTTTTCATCTTATAATCAATCATAATGAGCCTCCACCATATCGTACAAACGCAGCAAATCACATTAAGCGCATAGCAATCAGCAATTTCCGCCGCCTGATTGGTATACAGCTTCGTTCCGTCACTGCTAAAAGCAACCAAGCCAGATTCGCCGACAGGCGTCCCCCAACCATAATTGCCGAATACTCCTTCATCGAAATACCCTGTCCAAATACACCACTGGCGGTTGTTTGCACATTTTGGATAGCATCACCCAATAAAATATTTCGAATCGTCGCACCACAATTACGGTCTACGATTCTACCATTCAAATCATACTGGTCAGGGCAGTAGTAGCTACATCTGGCACCAACCAGTAACAGTTGATCCTCTCCTAACGGCTTGTACAAAATGATAATTACCTAGTCGTCAAAGCCAATGGAGGAGGAAACGACTTCAAATCCGTTCGTGTACGGGCCAATATCAGCATGCATTTGAAGTTTGTGCTTGATGGTTGTCTGCTTGCTATTTCGGTTCATGTTTCCTCACTCCACTTCTAATGATGCTAAAATTCAATACCGCGCACCTTGGCAAAAACCATCTGGTGTGCCAATTTTCCCTCTTCGTCATATTCGGTGTTCCTTAAAATCCCCTCCAATGTAAAGCCTGCTCGTTCCGCTACCTTGGCGCTACGTGTATTATTGGAGTCACAACGAATCTCCAGCCGATTAGCCTTCAAATGCTGTATGGCAAAATCCGTAATACCATGTACAGCCTCTGTTATAATACCTTTCCCGGTCCATGATGTTCTGAGCCAATACCCGATCTCAAATCTGCGCGTATCCCAATCGATGCGATGCAAGCCGCTGCTGGCTACAAATTCTCCCGAAGCCGTATCAAATACATATAGCATCATGTCAGACCGCTCCAGAAATTCAAGTCTGGCTTGACGTGACCTGATCTCGGATTCCTCCGGCGTAGGAAGATTTCTCGCAAAAGGAAGCCAAGGCCGCAGTTCATTTACACTCTCCCGAATCGCTTCATTGACCACCGCTCCATCGCCCCACTGTGGAGCGCGAATCGTCAATCGCTCCGTCTGGAATTGCTCTGGAAACGATAACAGGATAGGCTTGGTTAGATCGTGTGCTCCATGTTCATAATGCTCTGTGCTCATGATGCCCCCTCCTCCGTATTCATTGAATAGCTGAGACGATCCAGCCAATTGATGATTTCGCGCAAACTCCCAATCTGATAGTCTGGTATAACGCCTATTTCCTCCCACGGCATAAAGCCTTCCAGCCAGATGGTATGCAAGCCTGCACTTTGCGCACCTCGAATATCATTTGTCGGATGATCCCCTACATACCATGCGTGACTGGGATCATCAATTTCCAGCTCCTTCAGAGCCAGCTCGAATATTCGAGGATTTGGCTTCTCAATGTTCACGCCACCTGATACGATAATGGAATCCACATAATCCCTCAGCATAACCCGGTCGATTTTCGCTTGCTGCGTGCGGAGTGAGCCATTGGTGATAATCCCCAGCTTCAAACCACGTGACCGCAGTTCGGACAGCACTTCCTTCGCTCCGTCCATCAGTACCGTAAACTTATGAAATTCACCATACCAGAAGCCCAGCATCTCTTGTACTGTCGTATCTTTATTTTTCAATTCCAAGTCTGCATGCAGCTCGGTATACAGCTCCCTCTTGTCCCGATATCCGTCTTGATCCGCCAGACGTATTCGTTCGATTACAGCTTCTCGCTTATCCGGGCCTTCGGCCACAATAAATCGTTCCACAAAGCGCTCCGCAAATGCCACAAACGCCTGTTTACGATGAATTAGCGTATTATCCAAATCAAAAATAATCGCTTCTATAGACATAAGCAGCTCCCTTCTTTCTTCCTCTTACACCGATTAGGCTGAAACAAATTGAACAACTCCGATCACAAAAAACAAGAAAAAAATAGACAAGAAGATGATAATCATGTACTTCATGATTATCCCGGAAGTCGACCCGCGTTCCAGCTTCGCCTCGATTTGAGCCAATCTTTGTTTGATTTCTTCCAAGTCCTGTTCTACCTTCACGTCATACTCCCCCTCGTTCGTTTGGACTTAGCGGTTTAAAATACTTAAAAAATGAAATGGTCTCATCGAGATCCTGTTCATTTTCGTAAATGTCCATGAGCTTCCCCAACTCAATACCAAAATCCACATAGGCGTTGGCTTTGGCAGTAACAATATGCCTATCTGTAACAACATCGGTGTTTAAGAATGTTCCCTGCCGACCAAGCTTCTCCATCTCTTCAATTGAGTTAGTCGTGAATGAGTGCCCATTCAGCACACCCGCCTGACCTAATAACAGCGTACCTGCACAGATAGCCCCTATCCCTCTTTTCTTCTGATGCAAGTGCTGGAGCAGTTCGTGCAGATGCTTATTTAAAGCGACTCCGCTTACATCACCACCCGGAATAACCAACAGATCCACTCTCTCTACATCCACTTGCTCTATAGAGCAAAACGGAAGAATTGAAAAGCCCTCATATGAAGTCACAGGATCTTTGCTTATCGCGAAAGGGACAATTTCCCCACGGCTTTTAAGAAAATACGTTGCCAACATGATTTCAAATTGCACAAAGCCGTCGAAAATAAATACGTATGTTTTCATGCTCTTATACTCCTTAAAAAATATGAACCTTTGCTGAATTACATCCATACGCTGTGGAGATGTATCTCTCCAAGGGATAAAGCTTTTGCCAATGGGAAGCCAGCTTTCATAGGGGTTCCACATTTTATCTCATCCCCTCCGGTCTTTCCCAAAAATATGTACTCGTTCTAGTGTAATCCAATAGGAAAAGAAATCCAAGACCTATCCGCAGTGCATTGCTGAATAAGGCTTGGATGATATGAAAAACCTTTTTATTAGAATATATAACTTCTAAACATGCTGTCCGTCCACCTGAATCTCTACGGCTATCAGTTCTCCCAGCCAATCTCGCATACAACTCCACGCAAAACACTGCTCCATGTGAAATACACCATAGGGAAGTTCTGAACGGTACAGAGCCAGCGCTGCAAATACAGCTGCCTTGGCGGTTAAATTGGACTGCTGATATCCCCTTAGTTGGCATTCGACCTTCGTTTTCTTGCCTTTGAGGGTTCCGCGCGCGTCTACCTTGACTGCTACAGCGTTTCCTCCAAGATGCAGTTTGCTAAAGCTACGAACTACGATGTCACGCACGGATTGCTGTCGGAGTAAGCCTGATAGATTTGTGGCTCGTAGTCCTGCCAGCAGCCGGGTAGTCAACCGCGAATCAAAGCAAAGGCGTGTGCTCACCGTGGGAATGCCGAGCGTACGTGGAAGTGTCTGCTGGTCCGAAAAAGGAAAACGATATGCCCGATGGCGACCCACTCCTACACCGAAGTCAGCTACTTTGCCGTCGGTAAAGCTTTTTCGCATCACCAGACGTCCCTCTTCCATAACCTCCAGGTCCGTATGAATTTGATCTACTGTCCATTCAATAGCAGCCTGACCATGTTCATCCCCCAAACCGAGCATCAAAGATATGTTCAACTCTTCCGTCTGATCCATAAGCTGTGCCGCTTGTAGCGCCAGCAGATTGGTCAGTCCCGGAGCCAATCCCACACTCAACAGAGCTGTGGCCTGATAAGCTCGTGCCTCCTGATGACACTGCTCCACCTGCTGCAAAAAGGCTCCATTGGCAGTAATATCCATGTAATGCACGCCATGCTGAAGGCAGGCACGTACCAAGGCTGTATTTTCCTGATCTAGACACATGATAACGACTTTGGCCTGTTCTAGTATCGACGTGGCAATCGGCTCATGAATATTCAGCTGCATAGGGCGTACTTTACCGGCTGTTTGCCGGCTAAATTCAGTGGCACGCTCCAGACTGCGTCCTGCGGCAAACACCTTGCCGGGGAACAGTTCACTTAACTCCATACATACTATTTTTCCAACATGCCCATATCCGCCAATGATGATGATGTTATCCTTCGCCATGAGCTGCTTCTCCCCCTTTAATCGCAAACCACGCATTCACTAAAAAAGCGCCATAATACCGGGTAATGTGGGTAAAGCCTGCATCGGCCAACATTTCCTGTATGACCGTATTAGACACCGGGTCTGACTCTTTGCCAATGGACGCGGCGAATCGCTCCCAGTCCTCCAAGGGAATACCCTGATTCAGCATATGACCTTTCCACGCCTGCATTTGAATGGAAAATGCAGGATCCTGCGGACACCCATTTATAGAAGCTAGACAAAAAGGCGCCCCCGGCTTGAGACGAGCGGATATCTGACGTAGCAATGCCTGTTTGCTCTCCAGGCCCCGAAGAAAATGAAGCACCAGCAGGCAGGTAGCAGCATCATCATATAAACGCTCTTCGTAGGGCTGTTTGAGCTGTTTTTCAGACTGCTCATTGCGCTGTATACACAGCAAATCTTCCAACGTACCTGTAACCAACGATATTTTGGAACCGATACCCGCTTGCTTCACACGCTTACGTGCCAAATCCAGCATGTGCTCAGAGGGATCAACTGCCGTAAAAGACCACGCTTTATGTCGCCCTCCAAGCGTAATTAGCTCCTGACCCCCTCCCGCCCCGATAATCAGTAGCTTTGGTTCTGTTGTCTGCATAGAGGCTTGTGCCTCAAGCTGTGCGGTTATCAAACGATCTGTCATTTCATATAAATGACCATATCCCGGTATTTTTAAAGCAATCGTATCGGCATACTTATGCACACTCGGATGATTCCAGCTCATAGTTCCCTCCAAACATTTGGCCTTGAACTTCCTTGGCCAATCATATATTGTAGATTTAATTAAGAATCATTCTCAATTATAAAGGTCATACGTATATCCACCATCCCATAAATGTGGGATTTAAATAGAAGACTTTAGAAACCTCCAGCCTTTTACGATGGGAGCAGCTTATGAACGTACACTTTACACAACTGGCACAGCTTAAGGACGCTCAACAGCAAACGTACAAGCATACGCTAATCGACCGCTTACGTACTCAGATTTCTTTCGATGCTGCGTGCTGCACCTCGGTAGATCCGCGTACACTGCTTTCCACAGGGGCATTGACGGAATCGGGTGTGGGAGAAATCCATAACAAGCTGCTGGAATACGAATATTTGCACGACGATATGATGAAATACGATCAGATGGTGCGAGAAGGACGATCCATAGCGACGTTACACGGGTCTACAAAAGGGCAGCCGGATCGGAGCAAACGGTTTAGAGATGTTTTACAGCCCGCCGGATTCGGGGATGAGCTACGTGTTCCGTTCATGTACAAAGGAAGCTGTTGGGGATTCCTTACGTTGTTCCGCCACCATACAAAGCCTGTATTCAGTGCCGAGGAGCAACAACTGCTTGAAGCACTAGCACCGTCTATAGCCTACCATCTACGTCAGGCTAGTGTCGGCTTGTCCCCAGTTCCCGGCACGACCATGGAAAATGAAATAGAGCCAGGGGTTCTGGTGCTTTCCGACAAACTGGAGCTGATTTCGTCTAATATAACAGCAGAGCAGTGGCTAAAGCTGCTTCGACAGCAGGAGGGAATCGATGAAAGCAGCCTTCCCGCCCCGGTCCGGGCGGTATGCTTGCGAGCGCTATCCACAGCCCTCCAGCCGATTGGGCAAGCTTCCATCACATCCACTCCACCGGCCAGATTATGTATTCCCTTCGCAGACGCTGGAATCCCGTGGGTAACACTTAGGGCCACCCTCCTGCAAGGGGGACAGGAACATATGGACGAGAACCAGTTAGCTGTATGGTTTGAGCCTGCTAAAGCAACGGATATGCTACCGCTTATGGCGGAGGTGTATGCATGGTCCGAGCGAGAGAGACAGATTGTGCAGCTCATTATTCAAGGCTTTTCGACCAAAGAGCTGGCAAGCGCACTTCATATTTCAGCCTACACGGTGCAGGATCATCTGAAGGCCATTTTCTTGAAGACAGATGTAAGCAGCCGTCGCGAGCTGGTATGGAAGGTATATTCCAGATTCAATTAACATGCCTCCAAATCGCTCCAAGCCTTTACATGCCAAAAAGACAGATGACCCTCGTTTAAGGATCATCTGTCTTTGCATATTTGCTCTATCGAGACGCAAAAGCCTATTGCTTCGAAGAGGATTTCGTATCATCGTATGACACTGGGGAAGGCTTCGCAATCCATTCGTCAGCCTCAGGCTCGATATCCACGCCGTTGTCCAGCTTCGTTTTTTCCATCAAGGAATCTCCGTCCTCGTTCTTCTTGTTGCGGATTTTCGCTTCGTCTTGAGTGTGGTCGCTCATGTTGATTCCTCCTTTTTGTTTCATCTGATTGTTGTTGTACCTTACTCATAATTACCCATTGTCGTCCTGTACAAACCTCTACACGACCAGATGACCTTTTTTCTCCGCCGGACCTATGGTTGCCTCAATGCCAGCATTAAACTCCAAAAAGTCGCTCTCCACTCCATCACTGAAAATAACCCCATTTTCCGGCATCTGCGAAGCAATCCGCAGCGGTTTTTGGGCGGCTACCTGGCCAAACACGAGCTCCGTAGCGGTCGTCCGACTGGGAAAGGGTTCTCTCACCGTAAAATAAAGCGAGGGCCAACTCCAGGCTGCACGATGATCATGGCCAATTCCTTCTGTTGCTGCTTCTTGACCATAGGCTTCATCTGACACGAGGTCGTCTGGAGTCAGGGAAATCGGAAGCTGCGTAGCACTGCCGACAATCCCGGCTGCTCCGGCCAGCACACTGGTCAGCCAGCCCGTTGCCCCCAGCCCTGTGGAAACGATAATGCCGCTGGACGATTGCTGCTCTACCTGATCCTCCAGTCTTAGCTCGTATCTCGCAGAGACATGGGTTTTGCGCCCAATGAACAAATCGTTCACGGCATACAGCGACTGGCCATCATTCAGTTGGGCCTTAGCCAGCGTGACTTCCTTAATCGGGCGCCTATGCACAAACACATCCGGTACCACCGAGCGCAGATCGGATACGGTAAACGGCAACAATATCCCATCCCAGCGCAATGGGTCCGGATTCACGCCAATAAGCGGCTGCTCGTTCAAATATTTTAACGTGTTGGCTACGAGCCCATCCTGACCAGTACCACTATCGTATCCTGCTCACCAAAAATAAAGTTCGGCACATGCTCCCTCTCCACAATCTGGACTCGACCCAAGGCTGTTAATTCCGATGTTGCCGTCGCCACCGCCCTGCGGTAATTCTCATCCTCCAGCACATAATCGCTGAAATCCGCACCCAGACGCTCCATAAAGAAGCGAGCCTGCTGGATTGTATTATATCGGACAACCAACTCCTCCAGTCGCGTTTTACGCTTCACCAAAATAATTTTGCGCTCTGTCATTCGGCTGTTCATCGTGTTCTTCCCCCAGCTCCTCTCGATCCTGCTGATCCGTTTGTTCCCGCATCTGACATCAGACCTTGCAACAAATCCGGCGTAATGTTCAACTGACCGATTTTTCCTGCATTTTCTGCAAGCTCCTGGAATGCTATCGCAATCAGCTTATCTGGACTCATATCCATATTCGCCATAGCCTGAAGCACGTTCGGCTCCACATCCTGCAACGATTTCATCACTGCCGTCAGTTCGTAGGCCTTGGCATCGGCTTCGGCCTTTTTATTCGTTACGGTCAGCTCAATCAGCTCGCGTTTTTTCTCCTCCAATGCCGTGTCAAAGCGCAGCTGCTCCTCCTTCATCTCGCTTTGCTTTTGCTTCACGGAACGCTCGGCATCAAGCTGGGTTTCACGAATTTGCCTCTTTTTCGTCTCCACCGCAATTTCCGTGTTCAGCTCGTTCTCCTTCACACGCCGCTCCTGCTCAATGGAAGCATTGCGACGCTCATACAACGCATGATCCGCATTGCGAAGAATTTCCTCCCTCGCCTGCGCCTCCAGCGCTCTCATTGTCTCCTTATTCGGTAAAATCGCCAGGATCGACAGCCCCATGACCTCGATTCCCAGCTTTTCCATTTCTGTATGCTGAGCCATATCCTTCGTCATATTTTGCGCCAAACGCTCACTGGACTGAACAGCCTCCTTGAGCGGGACGCGCTCCAAATACTTTTTGGTAAGCACCTTCGCGATGTTAATCACCCGTTGTGCCAGCTTGCCCGGATCATCCGAAATATAGCGTTTTTCCTTCAAGTCATACGTATAGTTCAATATCTGCGTCGTTCTCCGATAATCCACAATCCGATAAGTCAGCTGTCCCTGCACCGTCACCGCCTGAAAATCATTCGTCATATCCTCAAACATGAACGGCACATCAATCGAAGAAACAGGTACGACGACAACCGAGGTCGTTGGAGCGTAATAATAAAAGGATAACCCGACCCCCTCTCGAACCACTTTACCGTTCTTCACCTTCATCACATACTCACTCGGCTGAAATTTAACAAAATTAAATCCAAACATAGTCGCTTCCTCACTTTCTATACAGTTTATAATATTTTGTTATTATCATTTTGATATTAACAATAAAATAGCACACTTTCTCAATAACATCAATATGACATTTATAAAAAAATAAAAGGCCGCTTCCTCTCCGGTTAGAGGAAACAGCCTTATCTTATTGCACCCACTTATTTAACATCCACATTCCATTCCCTATAAAATTGCTCCAGGTACATCTCCATCCATTGATGCCGGGTCGCCGCCAGTTCTTTGGCGTAAGCGGTATTCATTAAATCCTTGAGCTTCAACAGCTTTTCGTAAAAATGGTAGATGGCGCTTTTGCCTGCGGCACGATAATCGTGCTGTGAAAAATCTTTATCCGGGTGATGCATCATAGTGCCTTTTGAGCCTGCATACATAAAGGTTCTTGCAATGCCGATCGCTCCAAGGGCATCCAATCGGTCTGCATCCTGTACAACCTGACCCTCCAGCGTCTCCATAGGCGGATTTTGGCCACCATTGTAGGACATCGTCGCAATAATGGTCATCACGTGCGTAATCACATCCGGATCACTTACATGCAGACGCAGCCACTGCTCCACTTTATCCAGCCCCGCTTGTTTGGAATCATTTAATTTTTCATCGGCTACATCATGCAGCAGTGCTGCCAGTTCACAAATAAACGAATCTGCGCCCTCTTGGGCAGCAATGGTAAGGGACAGCTTTCTTACCCGGTCAATATGCCACCAATCGTGACCACTGTGATCATGCTCCAACTGCTGCTGTACAAAGGGCTCTGCCTTTTGAATAATATCTGCCAAAACAGCCTCCTCTTGCTCTGTTCGTTTTTCCATAAGTCACCTTCCGATCCAGCCATGCTATCTATAAGCAAGCTAGTTTAAATTTTTAATGCTTGACCATTTGCTTACTACGAATCATCGAGAGCGCCTTACGGGCGGCCAGCTACCCATTCGGCATCTCGTGCTTCATTCTTCTTTTAATGACTCGATCGCTGGCTCATACCCATGATGTCCCAAAAGGATGCCACGCACGTTCCTGTGCATACATATCCTCATTATTCAAATAGGGAAGCAACGAAGCCACTTTGCTGACAGGTGTGCAGCATCAGGCTGTAAAGAAGCTGACACCTCACATCATCATCCGCAGGTGGATGCTTTGCCAGCAAGGCGCGAAGCGGTGGCGATGGGAAGCTTATATATCCTCTTCATTTTATTCTATATTGTGTAAGGCATCCATTCTTGTTGATCTGGAAGTAAATGCGATACAAAAAAGAACTTCCAAAACCACATCTAATGGCTCTGGAAGCTCCTTTTATATGCTCTACTTATTCAATTCAGCCTATTTCCGATGCCTACTCCACAACACCCAGCTCACGATTCTTTTCCTTGAAACGGCTGTTGTGGGAGGATACATAAGCCGCTTTGTCCGCTGAGGGATCAATGTATAGCTTAGCGCTGTTCAGTGCAAGAGCAGCATCCGTGAACGTACCTGCAATCAGATACAGCTTGCTTCCATACTCGACAAAATCACCTGCTGCGAAAATCCCCGGCACATTCGTTTCCAACTTTTCACTCACCCGGGCATGCCACTCACTCATATCCAGCCCCCAATTCCGAATCGGGCCGAAGTCGGATTTCAGGCCATGATTCACGATTACTGCATCGACATTCAACACCTGGGTTTCGCCCGTCTCTACATGACTAATCGTCACCTGCTCAATCGTTTCTCCGTTGTGACTATGTAGCTGACTCACCGCATAAGGCGTGAGGACTTGGACCGAAGACGCTTTCATTCGAGCTACATTTTTCTCATGTCCGCCAAAATGATCCCGACGATGTACGACGGTCACACTCGCCGCAATAGACTCCAGCTCATTCGCCCAATCTACCGCCGAGTCACCTCCGCCGGAAATCAGGACATGCTTGCCCCGGAACGGCTCCAGCTCTTGCACGGTATAATGCAAGTTCGTAACCTCATAACGGTCGGCCCCTTCAATCTCCAGCTTGGCCATTTTAAGAATGCCATAACCTACGGCCATTATAACGGTACGAGTCCAATGCTGCTCCCCTGTTGCAGAGGTTAGCAGAAAGGTTCCATCGGCTTTCCGTTCCAAACCTGTGATCTGCTGTCCCAGCACAATCGTGGGCTCGAACGTTCGCGCCTGCTGCTCCAACTGGTCGATCAGCTTTTCACATAAAATCGGGGTAACTCCCCCAACATCCCATATCATCTTCTCCGGGTATATGCGCATCCGTCCGCCCAGTTCATGCTTAGCTTCGATCAGCTTGGTTTTCATATCTCTCATTCCACTATAAAATGCGGTATACATTCCGGCAGGACCACCGCCGATAATCGTTACATCATATAATTCCAAGGACTCTGTCACTCTGCAACTCTCCCTACCTTAGCGTAATCTGTCTGCTTCCATTATAAGTGATAATAATTATCAATATCAATTAAGAAATAAAAACATGACGATTACGCAGGTTGCCGCTTTCCCTCATTCTCCGTTCAGGGATTGCTGCACTATCGAATGCAATGCTTTTTCATTAAGTCCATTTTGCACAAATTGAAAACGGTGATCTGCCAATCTTTGTACCCGGTCTATGATCTGTCCCAGATGATAAGCCGTATGTTCTACCACATGGTAAACGTCATACATATTGATCGCGCCTGTGTTGTCCAATGCTGCACAGAAGGATGAAAAAGCTTCTTCTACTTCCTCCATAAGTTGTTCCTTATTTTGCATGGATGGTATGAAGCTATCCTCCATTCCTTGCTTGTATGTAATCGCCGAATCCATGAGTTTGGCTGAGTTTCTACGCACATGCACCATAATATGATGGATGATCCCACCAATACTGTTCGTTTCCGCCTCACCAACGTGCCATAACCCCTGTTCGTCTAAAAGCTTGATGCATGCCCGCAGCTTCACCAAATATTGATCATACATTCTGTGTTTGGATATGGTTTTAAATTCATGCATAGAAGGATTGATATGGTCCACAACCTCCCTAGTGCTTCATCTGTCCAATCTTCTAATTTCAATAACCATATGACGAAATCCATTTTGTCTTGTCACGGGAATCGGTTGTCCAAAAATCTCAACAGGCCATCCATCACACTTAAAGTTGACGGTTACCCGCTCCACCTGATTCACAATCTTGGTTCGTGTTACAAAACCTGGAGATGCTCCGAAGCGTTTTTGTACATCATTTTGAACACAGGATCATAAGGATACAGCCACTGCATATCCCTTGAGATTTTAATATCCGATATACCTCCACTTGGGCTGAGTTTCCTGCTGAAAGATACTCCAGGCTTCGCCATTGATGAACGTCTAAGCTTCGCGCATTATCCTCTTTCTCACTCACAGCTCGATCCAAAACCGATTAACAAGATTTCCGTCTTCCTCTACGTAATCCTTGTCCGGTGTTCCGCCGTTTCGCAGAATCGTTCTTTTGGAGGCGATATTATCGGAGTCGCATACGACCAAAGCTTTGATAATACCCAGCTCCTTTGCTTGCTCCAGCGCCAAGGCCAGCATGGTAGCAGCATACCTGTTCCCTCGTGCCGAAGGACGGATACCGTAACCGATATGCCCTCCTGCATTGAATAGGTGTTCGTTAAGATCATGCCGGATGTTCACCGCACCAATCACCTGTTCATTTGCATTCACAAGCCAATAGGTCGAGCTTTTGACCCAGCCTTCAGGCAGGTCAACTCCATTTTCCTGATTACTTAAAAACGTCAGCATTTCTTCAAAATCATATGGCTCTATAGAAATTACCCATGGCACCATTGGCTCCTGACTCTTTTTCCATTCTTCATAAAAAGAAAGGTACGCTTCCTTCCATGTCCGAGCGGGCTTTACCAATCTAACTAATTGCATGCTACTCACTTCCTTCTCTTTATGCGCTTGATTGGTCTGTTATGATTTATATAACTATGATTTATATATTTCAACGTCCGTAAATTTTTGCGCCCATTCTGCAAAAGAGAGCTTGTCATCCCAAGTGACTTGCTTCATCGCTTTGGCACAGCCCCAGTTGAGAATTTGCTGACAAAGCATATGCACCCGGAATCGTTCAGTAAATCCTTCTTTGGCCTCCATACCTTTGAAATAAACGGCAAGAAACTGTTGTGCCAGCTCTTCCTGGCCGTTTTCCAGATACATGGTAGTTATCTTCTGAAGGTCTGCAACCCCATCGCCAAAATAAGCTGTCGTAAAATCAAAAAGACCACTGACTCTCCAGCCGTTTTCTCCGTTCTGCACAAGCACATTTTGCGGTTTAAAATCTCCCATCACAAATGTGGCAGCTTCCAGTTGATCAAATGCTTGACGTGAATCTTCCAATATTCCCTCTACCCATTCCATATCCTGTACAGAAATGTCCGAGTATTTTCGGGCATCCTCTAGCCAGTATCGAATTCTTGCATACAACCATGCCCGATAAGAGATTTCAAAAGGACGAATGGCCAGAGTCGTTGTATCCAGCTCTCCACTGCTCTTAACCTTCCAGCTATGGAGCTCCAACAAGGCAGCAGCTAGTATTTCTGCCATTTGCTGTTTATCCAGTGAGGTCAGTCTTGCCTGCAGCTCGGGTGTATGTATGTGCTCACCGTATAAACGCGGCATAACAGCATAGCTCCAGCCGAAAATATCCTCGGTATCATCCACCAGATAGGGTGCTGGTACAGGAATTAAAGTCCGTGTGTGCAACTGCTCCACCATAAACCTTTCTTCCACCCATTGTCCCGAAAAAAGCGGGTTTCCCTTTAACACAAACTGTCCAGCCGTTGAGGAAATATAGAGAGTTTGTCCCATCACTCCTTCTGTCGTTTTTTCGGAAGACAGCAGGCGCCCCAAATCAAAGCGATCCAACACCCTCTGCAATTGATCATTCGTGACCTCTCCTAGCCGATTAGATGAAAAATAAATCGTCGTCGTCATCTCTATACCCCATAATTTTTAATCGTTGCTTCGAGGGTTTCGTCAGTATCCGCCAGCCACACAAAACTAACCTCGAACGTTCCCGGCTCGAAAAATAAGGGAAATCTCCGCTTAAACCAATCCTGCATCGGCAGATTGAGCGCCTCCTTCATATCCACCCACAGCAGCTCTCCTTCGGGAGGATTGTTCAATAGTTCACCTTCCGTTGCTGTAGCCAAATAGTTAAAGACCATGTATCGCAGCCCTTGACTCGGGTCGCAATATTCGTCAATTCCTTTAAATACAATTTCCTTAACCGTTAATCCCGTTTCTTCCTTTACTTCACGAATGGCCCCATTCAATACTCTCTGGAAACTCTACTTTCCCTCCTGGGGCAATGTAGCCCGGAAAACCCTTTTTATCCGGTCTGTTCATAAGCAATACCTTGGTTCCGTCCTGAATCATACACATGGTATATAATTTGTGTGTCACTTCCGTGGTCATTCTGATCACACCCTTCTTTATTCATTCTTCTCTATGATCTAGCTTTAAATTTTCATACCAGCATAGGGTGGTTAAATATGGTATTCCTCTTACTTTAGCGCGTTATTTTATATAGCGCAATAATCCAAACCATAGACTGGATGAGAGAATTCATATAAAAAGACCGCTTTTCTGTAGAGCCGCTGGTACTCCCAAGCAACTCCAAAAAGGAACGGTCTTATCATAATTAATCATAATGCCAATATTCAGACTTCTAGACAATACCTGGATAACGGGCGCCTGCAGCGAAGCCTTTGGGCGAAATACGCTCGATCTCCCGAAGCTCTGCTTCTGACAAAGAAACCTGTAGAGCACCAAGGTTTTCCTGCACTCTTTCCAGCCTCTTCGTTCCCGGAATCGGAACGATATGGTCGCCCTGTGCCAGCAGCCATGCCAGGCCCAGTTGAGCAGAGGTACACCCTTTTTGCGCTGCCAGCTTTTCAATCAGGGAGACTACCTCCAGATTTTTAACGAAATTCTCGCCTTGGAAGCGGGGAAAGTGACGACGGTAATCACCTTCTGGCAGATCGTCAAACTGCTTGATCTGACCCGTAAGGAACCCTCGTCCCAGTGGACTGTAAGGCACGAAACCAATCCCTAACTCCTTCAGAAGCGGAAGAACTTCGTCCTCCACTTCTCTGCTCCACAAGGAGTATTCAGTTTCCACCGCAGTAATCGGATGCACCGCATGTGCGCGGCGAATCCGCTCAGCCGACGCTTCCGACAGGCCGATAAAACGGATTTTCCCATCCTTGACCAGATCGGTCATCGTTCCGACTGTCTCTTCGATTGGAGTATTGGGATCAACCCGATGCTGATAATACAGATCGATATAATCGACCCCCAGATGGAATAGGCTAGCATCTACGGACTTTTTAATATATGCCGGATCTCCCTTGGGTCCCTGAGTGTGCGTGATCCCGAATTTAGTGGCAATCACGACCTCCTCCCGCCGACCCTTGAGCGCACGTCCAACCAGCTTTTCATTGCCGCCGAACTTCTGTTGTACGTATTCCTCACCATAAAGGTCTGCTGTATCGAACAGCGTTACACCAAGATCCAGCGCCCCCTAAAGTGTGCGCACTGACTCCTCGTTGTTCGGCATCATCATCGTGCCCAGGCTCAGTGCTGACACCTCCAGCCCTTCACGTCCCAGCTTTCTTTTCTGCATATGATGGTTCCCTCTTCTCTCCGGGTAATGGATGGATGGATTGAACATGTACTCATTCTAATCGCCCCGTATGAAAGCAACCACAGTATGTTTATGCTAGTAACAACATTACCAGGCAAAGGTTGGATCTTAGATCACATTTTCTCTTCCATAACCGGCGTGTAAATACAAATGTGCAGACCCGGGTGGTCCGCAATATTTGCTAAAGAATTAATATCATAAGCAACTGCCTCCACTGCGTTAGGCATTTGAAAGGAAACCCGGTTCACTTTTTTGAGCTGGATCTTGTGTTGCTTCCACATGGTGTCAAACTCCATACTTTCCCCGCGTAGCCGCTCTACCATCTCCTCAAACCAGGGATCTCCTAAATACTTGTCATAATAGGTCCTAAAAACAGCTACCGAATAGGACGCAAACTCTTCCCAGTTAACCATACGGTTACGTACTCCAGGATCGACGAACAATAATCGAATCATGACACGTTCTGAAGCTGACAAGGAGGAAAAATCGGTAATAACCTCGTTCGCCGCACTATTCCAAGCAAGCACTTCCGCTCTTTCATTACTGATAAAGGAGGGGTAAGTCAACTGATCCATAATATTTTGCCACTGTGAATTCAGCATCGTATGGGGGGAGGACACAGCAGTCGTCTCATTGGGATTCCACAATTGAATGAGATGCGCGTGCTCATCAGTAGTTAATTGAAGAGCTTTTCCTATATTCTCGATAATATCCTTCGAGGCTGTGAATTCTCTACCTTGTTCCAGCCATGTGTAATAAGTTGCACTGACACCTGCCAGCATGGCAACTTCTTCTCGTCAGAGTCCCGGTGTCCTGCGCTGGCCCTGCAAATGTCTAATACCTGCCTGTTCCGGCTGAAGACGATGTCTACGTGATTTCAGAAAAGCACCCAACGCTTTGGATTTACTATTATTATTGGACATATGTCACCTCTTTTCGGATCCATCCTTTCAAATCATCAGTTGGTGCTTATCACCTTATCTCTATCCAGTCAATCGCACGAACTGTTATAATCCCTCATCAAACAACTGCAAGCCTATGATTTCAAAGGCAACGCCATCACCCACGTCAACATTTACATCACAATTCATCTCGTCAGCATCCAAAATAAACGAAGCGTCTCCCACAACAATCTCCAGGCAGTCCATCCCACCTGCTTCGTTGCGCATCACTTGATATATCGTTCCTTGAATCCAATAGTCGCCTGACTTTTCCTGAGGTCTAAAAATCCCTGTCAATTCAGCAGCTTCCAGCCTTCTGAACCCTTCTACGCGGACGTGAGAGGTTTCAACTGAAATAACACAGCCCGGAACCAGTTTTTCCAAGCTTTGTCCATACGGAATAACATACGCATAGCCTGAAGTCATTTCATGTCCAAAATAAGCCCAATAGCCGTACACTTTTTCCTCGCCATTCCTACGGACCATTATTTTATGATCTTTATTTAATTCCTTGATCTGTAGACGCATATTATGGAGTCCTCATTGGATATTTTTCTTGTAATAATAGTGTTTACTGCCTCGGGGAGCATCATCAATGACGCCAACCACTTCGTACCCATGCTTTTCATAAAATTCAGGTGCTTGAAAAGTAAACGTATTGAGCTGAATAAAAGTACACCCTTTGTTTTTAGCGATTTGTTCGATTTCACCAAGCAGCTGCGAGCCGTAGCCCGCTCCTCTGTAGTGCTGATCTATCCACAAAATATCAACCTCCACCCAGTTCCAACACATTACACTTAAGAGACCGCCAATGATCTGACCATCTTCATTTTTAAGGGTAAGATTAATCTCTTCATATCGGGTTCGAACATCTTCAGGTACATGTTTCGCATTAAATTCAATCAATTTGTTTCTGACTAAACGCGCTTCATCCCTACTACTTCGACTCATTTGAGTTTTCAGCGACATGATATAAGCCCTCCAATTTTCAAATGTGCATTAAAACGGGGTTCTACTGTTATTTATTGTATATATTTTTCTATACATAGTCACTTACTTCATTTTGAGAGTCTGTATCCAGGGTTGCTCTTTGGATGTATGTAGGGCAAGCTGCTCATCCATTGCTGACTGGAGTCAGTTTGCCGCCGCCGGACAAATAATCGTCTTCCCGTTCAACCAGCTATTTGCACTCGCACTTGCATCATAATAAATCGTGTGTCCGTTATCCATAGCGCCCACTGAAGAATTGCTGAATGCTAAAAGAGCAGACCCTCCGGTGTGCGGAGAGCCTGCTATCTTCAAAATCTATCATCTGTATTGTATTGCGCTTCAAGTTGGGCCTTTCTCTTTTCCAGGCTGGCTGTATCGTTAGTGCTGGATGAAGGTGAAGTGCTTGCAACAGATATAGAACTGCTGGATGTCGATGAAATATTCATATCATTTTTCCACCTTTATAAAATGTAGGTTTGCAATTGTGGAATAGCCCGTTTTAAAATCGTTTTAAGTCATGATACTGCACCGGAATCTCTAAGATGACGATGAAACAGATTGCTCAAAAACCTTAGCGATTTTATCAAATAAAGCTGATATTTCTTCATCTGTTGCATTCGATTCGTCCGTATTTCCCATTGCGTTTTTCAGGGCAGAGAGCAGATCTGTTTCTTGATCATTCTCCGAAGTGGTCGACCCGGATACAGGACTGGAACTCAGGATGCTTTGCAAATCACTCAGCAAGGATCTTTTTTCATCTACCGTAAGCTCTTGTTCAGATGCGGTACTGTTATCCTCTTGGTTGGAGGCTTCTTGGATATTCCATGCAAATGGAGGCATAATTCCGCCCATGGCTTGCATCATCGGAGGCAGACCACTGCTATCAGCTTCAGGCTGGAATGAGCCCCCTTCAGACGGCGGTGCAGGACGATTATTTTGAATCGTTTCTGCTACCTTATCGAATAGATCTGATACCTCCTTATCCGTTGCCGTGGAAAGATCGAAACCCGATAATAAGTCGGTAATCGAGGCCAATGGGTTTTTCGTGCTGCTGGTAAGCTCATCTGAATCAGAGGAAGTACCTGAATACGTCAGGTAGCTTTGCAGATCAGACAATAGTGTTTTCTGTTGGTCCGTAGTCAGCGTAAAGGGTTCCTGAATTTTGTTGTAATCGTTACTGCTGTAAACGTTACTGTAGTTTTCAGTAGGTAGTGAAGCCTGCATCCTCTCGCGTATTCTGCAAATTCCTTGCTCAATTCGAGTGAATCGTTAGATTTCTTGTGTGTCGTGTGACCCGTGTTATCTAATCCATTCTCGTTTGACTTCACCGTATTCGAATGTTCGTAGGAAGTCGTAATCAGATGCCTGTTAATGGATGGTGACAAAGTAGATCCCCTCTCTGTGTACATTAGTTTTTAGCAGCACACCTACCTTTCATCGGTAGCAAAACTGAATGTAGCCTGAGAGCACGCTGAATGATAACTGAATAATTATCCCCATTTCCCTAGACTATAGCCAAGGAAAATCCCCGCCGTCGGACGGGGATATGAACCCTACTCCAGACAGGAGTAAGTATAGGGATAATTTGTTACTCTTAGCAGAGAATAAACGAACGTATTCAGAAAAGTGAAAGAAGGGGAACGGTTCATGATCCGTATTAGTCATTTGGTTCACGAAAGATTTATGTTCTTATTTAAATTTTTGCATTCACCTACATATGTGGGGAGTGTAACACCAAGCTCCAGATTTCTGGCTAAAAGTATGATTGAATCTATTCCTTGGAGTGAAGTTCATGCCGTCGCCGAGCTTGGGGCTGGCACGGGAGCAATTACCCAATATATTTCTCCAGCTGCAAGAGCCCAAACCAAGGTTCTGCTGTTTGAAAAGGATCAGACTATGCAGGAGAGCTTAAAAAGAAGGTTCCCGAATTATCTGTGTTATTCCGATTCACGTGAGCTTCAGCTTGCCATAAAAAATGCCGAAATTGACCAGCTTGACTGCATAATAAGCGGGCTACCCTTTTTTAATTTCCCACAAGCCATGCGAAATCAGATCGTAGAGCAAATTCATCTATCGCTCAGAGATGGAGGAATGTTCATCGCCTTTCAATATTCTACACAAATGAAGCAGCAGTTAGGTGAATGGTTTGATATTGAAGAGATCAAATTTGTGCCCATGAACGTTCCACCCGCATTCGTCTATGTATGCCGGAAGAAAGCATAAGTAAGGGGGAAAATGGGTATGGACATTGAACATTTAATTTCCATCATTGAAGAGTACGGCTATGCGGCATTATTCTTTACTCTATGGCTCGGAATCGTGGGGCTACCCATTCCAGACGAAGTCGTTGTGATGACTGGCGGGGCTGTAACAAGCATAGGAATCCTTCATCCGCTACCCGCTTTTTTAATGGTTTATCTTGGGGTTATATCGGGCTTATCCTTAGGATATGTACTGGGGAGACTGTTAGGTATATCCGTTTTGGACCGTTTGCGACGACGGAAAAAAATGGACAAGTACATTACCTTTTCGGAAAATTTAGTACATAAGTATGGAAATTTCACGATTTGCATTAGCTATTTGCTGCCCATTGTCCGTCACATTATTCCTTACATCGTCGGTATCAATAAAATAAGCTTCAAACGCTATGCACTTTTCTCTTATTCAACTGGCTTGATTTGGACGCTAATCTTCTTTCTGCTCGGACGTTTCTTTGGCAAGCATGTAGAGACAGCTGGAGAACTGATACATCGTTATGGCTCGCAGGTTACTCTGCTTGTCATTGTACTGACCATTATATTTTTTACAATGAAATATGTATGGGGGAAGAAAACAACGGAGGAGTAAAGGAATAGCATTTTAAAGAGAATTTCCATCAAGGTCGAAAAAACGTTTTTAAGTGTTTTATTACTTTGATTATCTCTGATTTATGGTATACTTTTCTAGTACAATATACGGCTATAGAGGGCGGTCGGCTAATCTCCCAGAAGGGAGGTGATGCCCATGGAGGTCAAAGATGCTATCTCCTTAATGATCATGTTCGGCATGTTCATTCTGGCGTTACTTACCTACATGAAAAAGAAATAGACCGCCCTGACCAAAGGTAAACGGTCTATTCTCGACCTTATCTTACGCGGCCGACTGCTCTTTATGCAGTTGTTGTATGCTGGAGCCGTGTTAGAGCACGGCTCCTTACTTATTCTTACCTCATTATAACCGATTTTATTACGTAATTACATGTTTTTATTAATCAGATTTCTAAATTATTTGATATTCGAGTTTCATACTCCAGATGAGGAGCTATAGAGTCAGATCATCCCGTGAGTATTCCCCAAATAAATTTAACCTTGCTAGGAGAACTCATCCTAATAATATCTTGACCACAACTGCGCACTCTACTTGCGTCAAAATTGTCGATTCAGCTTAAATAAATTGAACTCGAAAAATGAAACACAAAAACGGAGTAGGCGGAATGGTGCTGTACAAGCGAGGCGGTCGCTTTTGTCCCCGGATTTTTGCTTAAACAAAGCTTAATTCAAGAAATCCGGGGGCGGGGGCGCTGGGAAGCACCATCCGACTGCGCAGTGGCACGACAGGTAACTCTTTAGTTCAGGCTTGTCCTTTTTAGCAATACTATCCATATGATATACTATAAACTAACAACAGAATGGCTTAGATGGGCGGTCGGCTAGTCTCCTGCAAAGGAGGTGATGCCTGTGGAGGTTAAAGATACATTGATGTTGATGATTCAATTTGCGACATTGGTGATCTTGATTATTTCCTTCAACAAAAAGAAATAGACCGCCCTCTGGAAAAGGTTAGCGGTCTATTTCACTAATCCAACTCTACAGCCACCGCCCTTATAAGCGGCTGTTGTAAAAGAGTGAGGATGTTGGCAGCATCCTTACTCTTTTTCAGTATATACTTATTAGCTTTAGTTTATCATAGGAAAAACCATATTTCCAATATGGAATATCTTTTAAATGATGCCCACACCCCGAGCTATTTCTTTAATTGAAGCAGCTTAACCAGCTTGTCATGAATGGCAGTATTCGGGTAATTCCCGCTAAACTGAGAGGAGCCCGGTCCCATTGCAGTCAATGCAACATCTACTGCGGTGTGTCCTTTTGTCGTCCAATCAATATAGAACGTTTCGTCCGTACCATGAATGGTGAAAGGACCGTCTTCATTGGTTGTACCATCGTCGGCTTCATCTTTCGCATCCTTACCTTCAATCGCCAAACCGCCTGTTTCATGGTCCGCCGTCACCAATACTAATGTATCTGGATGGGCTTTGGCATAATCCTTAGCTACTTTAACAGCCTTATCCAGCTGTTGCCCGGCCTTAATCGTTAATTCACCTTCATTGTCATGCGCCATCTCATCTGTTCCTTCTTCCTCTACCATCAGGAAAAAGCCTTTTTTGTTTTTGGAAAGAATGTCAATCGCTTTCGCTGTCATATCTGGCAAAGAAACCGTTGGGTTGTAAGAGTTGCCGAGCTTGTTGTGAGCTTGGAACATTTCTTCATTGGCGAACAATCCGAGCAGTTTAGAGCCTTTGGCTGCTTTCATTTCTGCCTGATCTGTCACATAACTATAGCCCAATTTCTTGGCCTGCTCCACCAAATTTCCCTGAGTTCCCTTACTGGCTTCCTCAGGATCTTCTGCCGGGGCATCAGGATGTTTACCGGCTGTTCCTGCCGGATACCAGAAATCCTCACCACCGCCCAGAATAACATCCAGCTTACTCTTTTCCAGATACTGCTTGGCAATCTCACTTTGAGCAGAACGCTTCTCAACATGCGCACCAAAGGCTGCACCTGTTGCGTCTGTCACTTGGCTTGTCGTCACGACACCTGTTGACATACCTGCTTTTTTAGCCAACTCCATAATCGTTGTGACTGGTTTTTTATTCAAATCCATCCCAATAGCACCGTTATATGTTTTTACACCTGTTGCAATTGCAGTAGCCGCAGCTGCCGAATCTGTAACCAGGTTGTCCCCCGAGCTCGTGCTAACGAGGCCCGTTACCGGCAGATTGTCCATTTCAAGCAATCCCGACTTTCCAACCGTGGCCAAGCGAATCGCGTTGCGACTTGCTTCTCCCATACCATCGCCGATAAAAATAATGACATTTTTAGGAGCAGTGGCTCTTGCTGATGCAGCATTTTGTCCTTTCGATGCCTGTGCGGTAGTGGATTTGGTAGCTGACGCTGCAAAAGCCTTAGGAATATCTGAGGATAACAATGGCGCACTCAAGACGGTAAGGGCGCTTAAAGCAAGAAGACTCTTTTTCACTGAATGCTTTTTCACAAGGTCACACTCCAATAAAGTTAATATATGATGAAATAATCATATATTTGTTTTGTGAAATTTTATAAAGCAATAGATTATGCGAATGTAAAAATTATTTTCATAAAACATAAAAAAGGCACCGACTCTTGTATGTTAAAGTCGATGCCTTCTGTAGTTTTTAAAAACTATTTTTAGTTAAATCGCAGCAATTTCCTTGCCGATCGGCATGGTATAGTAAAGCGGCTTTTGCTGTTCATTTTGCTGATAGACTACTAGTAGCAGTGTTCGCCCTTCAGCAGTCAATGGGCTACCGCCACTCAGGATATGTTCCAGACTGAACGGTAAAATATCCAGCACAGCGTGCTTTTGCAGCTCCTTTTCACCCAGCTTCAAGGAAGCGAAGGCCGGGATCATCTCGCGATATGGCTGTGATTGCTGGCTGCTCATAGCGGGATGGACATCCGTAGCAGAAGAAGGAGATGCTTGTACACCATGCTGTGTCGAAGCCTCTCTCACCGTCTCAGCCACAACGTCCGCAACCACAGGTGACAACAGTACATCCGGGTGCTGAAGAACCATTTTCATATAGCTGGACCAGTCGTCCTTCTCCAAAGTATGCTCCCACCAGATTTTACGCGGCTTGTATTTATGGTTCAGGAAATAATCGAGCTTCATCAGCCCGAGTACGATCTCCATTCGCTTCGTTGCGCGCGATACCAGAAAGGACTGGAGACGCGTGAACAAGTCTTCGAGCTGGTGGCCAATTTTTTGCCAGCCTTGCCCCTCCCAGTAGTCTCCGAACTCTTGAAAGAAATCAAAGGCGGAGACAAATTCACGTTCGATCAAATAGTTCACCGTATGATCCATACGATGGGAATTCCAGTATTTCTCCAATACATCTTCCAAGCGTTTGAGCCGAACGATATCAGCAAAGGAAAGGACATCATTGCTCAGCATTTCATAAGGTGCCACATCCATGTATGTGTAATTATATTTATCGGCGTCAATACGCAGCCCCGTACCTCGCAGCATTTTGAGGAAACCGAGCTGGAGCTCTTCCGGGCCGAGCGCAAAAACGTCATTAAACGTTTTACGGAAGGTATTGTAGTCCTCCAAAGGCAGACCAGCGATCAGATCCAGATGCTGGTCGATTTTGCCGCTTTGCTTGACCTTCGTAACGGTGCGGGAAAGCTTGGCAAAATTCTGCCGGCGCTTAACCAGCTCATTGGTCGGGTCGTTCGTCGACTGGACACCGATTTCAAAGCGAAAGATGCCCGGCGGCGCATTTTCCGCCAAATAATCCAACACCTCGGGACGCATAATATCTGCTGTAATCTCAAACTGGAAGACACAGCCGCGATGGTTTTCAATCAGAAATTTGAACATCTCCAGCGCATAGTCCCGTTTGATATTAAATGTACGGTCCACAAACTTGATCAATTTAGCCCCGTTGTCAATCAGATACAAAATGTCCGACTTTGTGCGCTCAATATCGTAATAACGCACCCCGACCTCAATGCTCGACAGACAAAACTGGCAGCTGAACGGACACCCCCGGCTCGTTTCAAAATAAACAACCCGCTTCCCGAGTTCCGGTAAATCTTCGGCAAAGCGATAGGGCGACGGCAGCTCGTTCAAATCCGCCTTCGGGCGGCCCGGCATCAGGATAACCTCTTCTCCCTTGCGGTAAGCCAGTCCATATACAAAATGGAACTTGCGCTCCCCCTCCAGCTCCTGGAGCAGTTGATGGAACGTTTCTTCTCCCTCACCAACAACGATAAAATCCACATTCGCCAAGCGCTTCATCCAGTGCTCTGTATCGTAAGATACCTCCGGACCCCCCAGTACGATTTTGACCTCGGGCATAATCTTTTTCAACACATCAATCACTTTAATGGTCTCTTCAATGTTCCATATATAGCAGGAGAAGCCGATGACATCTGCTCCCCGCTGGAACAAATCGGATACGATGTTCATCACCGGGTCCTTGATCGTATACTCCGCCAGCTCGATGTCAAAATCCTTTTCACTGTAGGCTTTGAGACATCGGATGGCCAGCGAGGTATGAATATATTTTGCATTTAACGTTGATAAAATGACTTTCATAGGTCACAACCTTCTATAGTTTGCATGGATGCTTCTATTCTTTAGTATAGCTATTCAAAATCCTCATACACATCGTCTGGATAAATCTCATTCTCGTTCACCGTTCCACCGACATTCCCCTGATTTTGAAAAAAATCAAGAAACAGCTTGCCATACTTGCGGAACTTCACTTCACCGACACCCTTGATCCGCAGCATATCTGCCTCGGATTGCGGGTTCGCCACACTCATCTCACGTAATGTAGCATCATTGAAAATGATATAAGACGGTACATGCTCCTGAGCGGCCAGATCACGGCGGATCAGGCGCAATTGCTCAAATACGGTTTCATTGACCGCCGCTGGATATGCATCGCGTCCCTGTCTTCCGCGTGAACCTGCCCCACCTGCAAAAGCCGTGGCATGTCGAACCACACGCTGCATAACTTCACGCTGACCTTTCAGCACTTCAACTGCAAGTTGCTGCAAACGAACGACCGGATATTGGCCCTCAGACAACATCAAATAGCCTTCCGATACGAGAACATTGATAATTTCAGCAATTTCTTTTTCCGTCCGATTGCCCATCACCCCATAGGTTGGAAGGCTGTCAAAACCATACTGGAGCACCTTTTTGTTGCGTGAACCTTTCAACACTGAGGCTACCATCGAAACCCCAAAACGCTCCCGCATGCGATGAATGCATGAAAAAATCTTTTGCGCATCTATGGTCATATCGACCAGCTCCCGTTCATCCGTGCACGAGCTGCATACGCCACAAGCTTCATGCTCCTCTGCCTCGCCGAAATACTCAAGCTGTGCTGTACGTAGGCAGCGAGTTGTGTAGCAATAGTCAACCATCTGCTGGAGCTTGCGGTAGTCGTTGCGCTTGCGGTCTTCATCCTGCGGATTTTGCTCAATCAGGAACTTTTGAGTGATAATATCTTGCGGTCCGAACAACAAAATGCATTGACTCGGATCGCCATCACGTCCTGCGCGCCCCGCTTCTTGGACGTAGGCTTCCATATTTTTAGGCATGTTGTAGTGAATGACATAGCGCACGTTCGATTTATCAATCCCCATACCGAAGGCGTTGGTCGCAACGATGACACGGATATCGTCGTACAGGAAGCCTTCCTGGCTATCTGCACGTTCCTGATCTGTCATCCCGGCATGATAGCGTCCAGCTGCCATGCCCGCATCGCGCAGCCGTTGGTACAAATCGTCCACGTCTTTACGAGTCGCCGCATAAATAATGCCTGATTCACCCTCATGCTCTCGGGCATAATTCAGCAAAAAGCTGCGCTTGTCTTCCCCGCGCAGCACGCTGAACGCCAAATTCGGCCGTCCAAGGCCTGTGACGAACGTCTCCGGTGAGCGCAGACGAAGCAGCCGCACGATGTCGTCCATAACCTGCGGAGTTGCCGTTGCCGTAAACGCAGCTACAATCGGGCGTTCATACAGCCCTTCCACGAACGGAGCCACGGCCAGATAGCTGGTGCGGAAATCATGGCCCCACTGGGATACACAGTGAGCCTCATCCACCGCAACGCAGGAAATCGGCAGCTGGGTCATCTCATCGCGGAACCAATCCAGCTCCAGCCGCTCTGGTGCAACATACAGCAGCTTCAAATCGCCATTCCGTGCGGCGCGGATGCGGTCATTCACTTCTCGCCCGCTCAGCGTGCTATTGATATACGCAGCCGCGATTCCCATCGTCGTCAGCGCATCCACCTGATCCTTCATTAGCGAGATGAGCGGTGATACAACAATCGTTATACCCTCATGCAATAAGGCAGGAATTTGGTAGCATATGGACTTCCCGCCGCCTGTCGGCATAATTCCTAACGTATCGTTGCCTTCCAGCATACTGGCGACAATTTTCTTTTGTCCCTCCCGGAAGTCGGGATAGCCATAAAATTTTTGTAGTAAATCCTGCGCCCGTTCCAACGTCGGTGCTTGTACACTCATAAATTTAAAACCCCTCATATTTCCAGCGTCCTCGACGCATATCAGCTTTTCTTTCGGTATCTTTAGTTTACCGGGGTTCAAGGTAATGTTCAACCGCTGGAAGACCGTTATACAAGTTTCCTTCCCCATGGCATTCGCTGTTTTCTCATGATATAGTGAACACGGTACCGCAGTTGTACACAATGATGAGATACGGTACCAAGAAGGAGAAAGAATCCATGAACAATCGGAAACCCCAACGAAAAAATCATACAAAATCAACGTTTAACACAGGCGGCTCCAAGCGCAACCACAAATCTGCCGAAAAACCTGGCTCACATAGACCGGAAGCACAAGGAAAAAAGAGCACTTTTGATAAAACTCCTGCAAAAACATATATCGTCCAAGAGCCTGCCGAGCTGCTGAGCTTTTTGGTAGAGCATGTCACTGGAATGGGGCGTAATTCCATTAAATCAGCGCTTGCCCGAGGACAGGTGTCTGTAGACGGCGTGGCACGCACAGTACACAACTTCCCACTGGAGCAAGGTCATACCGTCACACTCTCCAAGGAAAAAGTTGCTCCCGAGGTGCCGCTGACCGGCCTGCGTATTTTACATGAGGATGAAGCCATCATTGTCATTCATAAGGATGCCGGGCTTCTGTCCGTCGCCTCTGCGCAGGAAAAGGAAGTGACAGCCTACCGCCAGCTTACGGCCCATGTGCGGCGAGAACATCCGTATAATCGTATTTTTGTGCTGCATCGTTTGGATCGGGATACGTCAGGAGTCATGATGTTTGCCAAAAGCGAGGCCATACAGCAGCAAATGCAACAAGCGTGGAAGGAAGTGGTGTATGAACGAACATACATCGCTCTCGTAGAAGGGCAGATTAAAAAAACGGAGGGTACGATCTCCTCATGGCTGAAGGAAAGCAAAACGCTGAAAATGTACTCCAGTCCATATCCGAATGACGGGCAACACGCGGTCACTCATTACAAGCTGCTTCAAGCTAATCGGCATTTTTCCTTGCTGGAAGTACGTTTGGAAACCGGACGCAAGAACCAGATTCGCGTACATATGGAGGATATCGGTCATCCGATTGTTGGAGATAAAAAATATGGCTCCAAATCCAAGTCGATCGGCCGCCTTGGTCTGCACGCACGCGTATTGTCATTTATTCATCCCGTCACTGGGGTATTGCTGCGTTTTGAATCCGACACGCCTAAGACCTTTTTGAATCTGTTTCGGGATTAAAATGGTATAAGGCATGCAGGGATTGGATGGAAATATGAATGGAAAGCTTGGGGCTGTATGGGTCAGCCCCAAGCTTTGTTGATTAAGCGGTATGTTGCCGAACACCGTCAGCCATTTTCATCAATTCATCCCATATGTATACGGGAGTGTTGCATACTGGACAATTTAGCCAACCGTTTAAATAAGGCAAATGGGTCAAAAGCTTGTTCTCTTCGATTTTCTGGGTGTACTCATGTAGCCACTGTATATCGGAACCTCTATGATCCAATAGACCGGGGTGAATCGGATGGGGAATCAGGCTGCTTGAAAGTACAGGATCTTTATCGTAAACGATCAGGGCATCACTCTGTTCAGCAGGCCAAATATAGAGTGGGACACCGCAATGCGGACAATCCAGCGTATATTCGTCCCCTGTATCGAAACTTTGAAGCATATTAGCTATACTGCGATAGCCTTGAAAGGCAGCAGCAGCAGCCAAAACATAACGCTTGCCTATATTTCCCTCGTGTTCTTTCGCATTAAGCACCATTTCTTCGGTCAACTGTGCAAGTCTTACAATCGCATGTTGATATTGCTCATAAATATATTCAGCCACACTAGAATCCACTTCTATTTGATCCCTTGTAAATTCCAGTGGAACTTTGGTATGCAAAGGATTGTAATTTTTCGCTTCGAATATTCCGCAGATGTTATATATATCCGCACGAATACCTACATCAGAGCTGTTTAATGCAATGTCTACAAGGTAAGGTACGGCTGCAAATGTACAAGTATACAACGTGTTTTGGTGATATAGTTCCTCCCAATACAAGGTGTCAGCTATTTCGCCGTCATATCCGGCTTGGAGCTGGTTCAACATTTCCGGAACGTATTGAGAAGAACCGTAGGGGCCTTGGAGCAAATCCCAGACCGGATCGGACAAAGCCAGCATCTTGGTACTCCTTTCACCGTTTTTCTTACAGAAACGTGGGATCAGGTTATGCAATCCCTTTTGCCATCAAAATTCATTTAACTTCATAATTCTTAGCTTTTTAGGTTTATACGCATATTATAAACTGAAGTTGCTTTTCTCGTTTACGCAATGTACAAAGTCACTATCTTCGGGGTCTATAATCATATTCGGTAAAGTTTTAAATATTATGAAGATGACATATACTTTTTTTGAACGTTAAAAAATAATGAAGTACATCTTGAATAGAGCGGTCAATCACCCGGATCTTCTGTTTACTACGAGTCCATTGTCGATTCTGTTCCAACAACACAACAACTAATCTTCTAACAACCCGCTTTTCCCACACTTGAGTAGACGCCCATATAGCCTTTTTCCTTATGTGCATAGTTCACATTATAAATCCTGTTACTTAAAAATCGCTAAGGGAGAAATAAAGTATATATATATTAATTTCCATACATGTTAAAACGAGATGATCCTCTGGTTCCCTTGCCTGTTTGCAATTCTCCCTAACGGGTAAGACATATTTGTTCATGCCTTTAGTCTTATAGCTACAGAACTGATTTGATGAATCGGTATATGAACAGGAACGTTGGGAATATTATGTATGAATACTGCAACCATAAGGGGAAATAGCCTATGACCATCACACCGGAACAGCGGATTACCCTGCACGGATTTAACAATCTGACCAAATCATTAAGCTTCAACATGTATGATATCTGTTACACCAAAACCAAAGAAGAACGCGAGGCCTATATTGAATATATTGATGAGCAATACAATTCGGACCGGCTGACAGCTATCCTGAAAAATGTATCCGACATTATCGGCGCCCATGTGCTCAACGTATCCCAACAGGACTATGTTCCTCAAGGAGCGAGCGTAACAGTGCTTATATCGGAAGGCCCTATTGTGGAGGTACCAACTGAATCATACGCCGAATCACCAGGCCCTCTGCCTGACTCTGTCGTGATACAGCTGGATAAAAGTCATATTACTGTCCACACCTATCCAGAGTATCATCCAGACGAGGGGATCAGTACGTTCCGAGCAGATATTGATGTCTCTACCTGTGGAGAAATTTCTCCGCTTAAGGCATTGCATTATTTGATCCATTCTTTCGACACAGATATTATGACGATTGATTATCGGGTACGCGGCTTTACGCGTGATACGAATGGACATAAGCTGTTCATTGACCATGACATCGCCTCCATTCAAAACTATATTCCCGACGAAGTACGCAGTCAGTATGACATGATAGATGTGAACGTGTATCAGGAAAATATTTTCCATACCAAATGCAAGCTAAAACAATTCGATTTGGACAATTATCTGTTCGGCTATACAAAGGAAAGCCTGAACATGGATGAGCAACATAACATATCAACACGCCTCAAAGCTGAAATGGACGAAATTTATTATGGTAAAAATATGACGTAACCAGATAAGCGCCTACGAATCCAATGATGCACAATACTAAATCATTTTTTTAAAGAAAAGGACGATTGCTTGGGCTGAAATGTAGCCGGGCTTTTGTCCTTTTCTGATGCGGAGTCATAGGTATCTTCCAGCTTTATCTGTACAAATGGGTGATTGTTCAATATGATAGGGAAAGAAACTACTAATTTGAAATGTCAGCAGCTATTTGGAGGCTCGCTTCCATTTGTAAGCGCAATCAATTGATTTTGTTATGCAACAAAAAGGAGGAATTTGCATGCAAGGCGGTATTGGCGGTAAAAATATCATTTTACGACTGGAAATTTCCACCGAGCACATCCAATTTGGTCAATTGATTACGCTGGTAAACGAACATGGCGGAGATGTCATTGCGATTGACGTCATTCGTACCTCTGAGAAAGTCACTGTGAGGGATATTACGGTGACCATTGCCGATCCAGCAGAAATCGACCGAATGATTACCCGGATCAAAAAAGCGCAAGGCGTAAAAGTATTGTCCATCTCTGATCGTACCTTTCTGCTACACCTTGGGGGTAAAATTGAAATGCAGCCCAAGGTTCCAATTCAGAATCGCGACGATTTGTCCCGGGTATATACCCCGGATGTGGCACGTGTATGCATGGCCATTCATGAGGAGCCGGACAAAGCCTTTCGGTTGACGATCAAACGCAACACAGTTGCTGTTGTCTCTGACGGAAGCGCCGTTCTCGGATTGGGTAACATCGGTCCCTACGCAGCCATGCCGGTCATGGAAGGTAAAGCCATGCTATTCAAGCAGCTCGGTTCCGTTGATGCCTTTCCGATTTGCCTGGATACACAGGACACCGAGGAAATTATCAAGGCTATTAAGCAATTGGCCCCAGCTTTTGGCGGCATTAATCTGGAGGATATTTCGTCACCACGTTGCTTTGAGATTGAGCAGCGGCTACGAAAAGAACTGGACATTCCAGTCTTTCATGACGATCAGCACGGCACAGCTGTCGTCTTATATGCTGGTCTGATCAATGCGCTGAAGGTCGTCGGCAAATCACTGTCTGAGGTCAAAATTGTCGTGTGTGGTATCGGCGCGGCGGGTGTGGCCTGCAGCAAGATTTTGCTATCTGCCGGAGCCGTCAACATCATTGGCGTAGACCGTCACGGAGCAATTACAGCTGATGAGACTTATGAGAACTCGATGTGGAACTGGTATGCGCAGCATACCAACCCCGAACGACTGTCTGGCTCGCTGTCTGAGGTTCTGAAGGACGCTGACGTGTTTATCGGTCTATCGGCAGGTGGACTGCTGCAACGAGAGGACGTGAAACGCATGAATAAGGCTCCTGTGCTATTCACCATGGCTAACCCTGTTCCTGAGATTGCGCCAGAGGAAGTCGAGGATATCGCAGGTGTCATCGCCACAGGACGTTCGGACTATCCTAATCAGATTAACAATGTGCTTTGTTTCCCCGGTATTTTTCGGGCAGCGCTTGACTGCCGTGCCCGTGAAATTAACGAGGAGATGAAGCTGGCAGCAGCAGAAGCCATCGCAAGCACTATCCGTCCCGAGGAGTTAAACAAGCTATATATTATTCCTGGGGTATTTAATGAGAGCGCTGTTCAACGTGTACGGGAAAATGTCATTAAAGCTGCAATTGCGAGCGGTGTCGCCAGAAGAGTACCCCGAGATTTCAGATAAAAGAAAAGGATTGCTCCCTTCATTACGGGTGCAATCCTTTTTTAAAATTCAGGCGCTAAATGGCCTATCGCAACAGCCGTTATGATCTCCATTTAGAGAACAATTGACTGGCCCGCTGGGCAAACTCCTCCAGGTTGAAACTGGAGTTATCCAGCTTGTAATACCACTTTTTAATCGTATCCAAAATCCAGGACGGGACTTTAACATCCGATATACCTGAATAAAACGTATGATACGCCCATACCAGATGCTCCCATCGTTTGTCATCGCCTTCTTTGACGTATTCAGATACATCCAATACCTTGGCACGTCCATTTTGCATCAGCACATTCTTGAGGTGGATATCACGTGGATTCAATCCCTTGGATCGGACAAATTCCCTCGCCTCTTCCACATCCAGAATGACCTGCTCCGGCACCGGTATTCCTTGGAGCAGACAATCCAGCAGCGTAATACCGGATTCATAGCTTATCACAATGTATTTATCGCCCTTCCCGTAATAATGAGGAAAATAATCGGACCCCTGCAAACGTTCATACACCTGGGCCTCCGCATCTTTCTTCTCGATCGCCATGCCTGAATACACCTTGAACGCGTAGCCGGGTAATGAATCAAGTGTAAATACGGCCGCATCTGTCCCGATGCCAATACAGCGGACGTCCTGGGTGACTGTTTTAATAGTAACTGGGTCATTATCCTCCGTACTGTAAACGGTCACTTGACTTATGATGTCGTCTGCTTGTCTCCATTGTTCAACCATGTGCGATCCCTTCCTTCTCGGTTCTAAACCATTTCAAATGAAGTTAGACATATGCCGGATAAGTTGTATTACGGGTTATCTTCAGGAACAGATTCAAAATGATGCAGGATTGATTTTGGAACATGCAATATGCACCGGGTTCAAAGTATCAGGCAGCAGTAATTTCTTCAACTCTGAATAACTTGCCGCTGTTTCATAGGCTCCCAACACGTCAGATTCCGGGGAAGCGTTCCTGTGATTGAACCAAATTACCCGCCAATTGGCGGCTACAGCTCCGGCCACATCATTCCGCCAGGAATCCCCAATATAGCAGCAATGCTCTGCCAAAGTTCCTGTCCGCTCGTTCACCACCTCAAAAATGCGTGGATCAGGCTTGGCATAGCCAACGGTTCCAGATACAAAGATATGTTCTGGTGCAACATGATTTTCCAGCGCCATCGCCTTGATTTTGCTCATCTGGTGCTCTTCAAGACCGTTCGTAATCAAGCCAACCAAATATCCAGCCGAGCTCAATGCATCCATTAAGGATGTAGCTCCCTCAAAAGGAGCTATCCGATACTGGCGATCCAAGTATACTTTTTGCACATGTGCCGCCTGCTCACGAGTGATATCTACTCCGAATTCCTGTAAAGCCAGAACAAAACGGCTCTCCCTCATATCGTCCAACTCATCTGATCCTGCCTTCCCCTCCAATAGTCCTCCTTGGGCCGACAATAGATCGCTATAATAACGAATGCGGTGGTAGGCTTCTTCATAAGGAAAACGCTCACTTAATCCTAATACTGTACGCAGCGCATCACGTGTAGGGTGCAAATGATCATACATAGTATCATCTACATCAAAAAAAACGGCCTTCTTTTGCAAATTCATATGCCCACTTCTTTCTGTAAAATCTTTGGATGACGCTCATCTTCACCTTGTCCTGATATTATACCCGTTGACCTGTTGTGTTGCACCCTACGCTTTTACGATCCGCCTACCGTTTTCACCGCTTGACACCTGCTAGCATACACTTAAAAGACCACTTTTTTTCGCAAATTCACTTTACTCCTGTACTGAACTAACATACTGAACTAACATAGGTATCTTGTCCTGCTTGACCCGAAAGAGTTTTATTCCTCAGTACACAGGTAGAAGGTCACATTTTTGAAAAGATTCGTTACAGAGGTTTACATTTCGTGTGAAATCACTTAACTTTTAGGGATGAATGCTTTACGGATGTACTTGGAAAAGGGAGGCATACACGATGGATTCCGGTTCTAACTTAGCCTACGGATCAGCTACACCTTTGATTGAGGCACTTATCGAATTTGAACAGGAGCTTGAAGCGAACCGGCATTCTCTGGGTTTTGATTTGGGATTGATTATGGAGCAGGGTCGCGCACCACGATATATGGCTACACCGCCAGACGTCATTCCTTTTGCCCATGCAGGCGTGGATGGAATACATTATGGTTTTTTAACCGATTTTGGACTTGAAAAGGATCTTTCACAGGCTCCCATTGTGTGCGTATCCCCCGTTGATTGGACAGGGGTATGGGTGGTTGCCCGCCATTTACAGGATTTTTTAAGCGTGGTTTTTACAGAAAACAGTTCATTAAAACGGTACTACGTCAATGGACAGGACTATTCTGGACATATAGATCAGCGAACAGCTCAGGCCGCAGATGAACGTACACAATTTGTACGCGAATGCTTTCGGGAACGCTTCAGTATCCAGCCGATACAGGATATGGCTGTCTACATCGACAATTTGCGATCGGAACGGAAGCAAATTGAAGCTGCTCCTACGTTGAACGGCTTGGGCATTCGGAGATTTTCTACTGCAAAGCATCACTCTTCTAATAAGGGTGCCCTTTTGAGCGTGGCAGAGCCCTTCCATTGGGAACAGCAAGGTGAAGCTGTGCGTGAGTTGTTTCGCAGCGGATCGTATGAAGCCAGACTGGCCTTTATTCGGGATGCCCAGACACGACATCTGTTCACCCATTCCGCCTTGCGTGCTTTTGTAGCAGGACAGCTTAAATCTATGGGCCTGTCTGAGGCCGCAGCATGTTTGGAGGAGTCCTATTATACAGTTATTCCAGATACGGTGGAATCTTAACCGAATTCTTGAATTTCCCCAACAACACCGCCTCTAAAAAGGCGGCTTTTTGTGCTACAATAAATGAAAATAATAGGGTCAAACGACCCGGTACGCATGAAAGAGAGCGAGCATGAATAATCATTCCTATCCTACTCCTGAGATCGTGGAGGTTTGTCTGTTGGCCGGCAAGCTGATGATGCAAAATGGAGCTGAAACTTATCGCGTCGAAGACACGATGTCTCGCATTGCCTCGGCCTACGGTATCCCCGAGTCCCATAGCTATGTAACACCGACCGGGATTTTTTTTGCCATTAACAACTCGGAGCCTGCCAAGCTCATTCGTATCGTAGAGCGGACCACCGATTTGCACAAGGTAACTGCGGTGAATTCCATTTCACGTAAAATCAGCACAGGTAACTTGTCTCCCCGCGCTGCGGTAGAGGAGCTTTCAGAGATTGAATGCGGGCCTCTCCGCTATTCCAACCGTGTACAGCTGGCAGCCGCCGCCCTGGCTAGCGGTTGTTTTATGATTATGTTTGGTGGAGTCTGGCGAGACTTCCCTGCAGCCGTGTTGTGCGGCGGTATTGGCTTCGCATCCGTGCAATATTTTCACAGGCTTGTTAAGGTTAAGTTTTTCTCAGAGTTTTCCGCATCTTTTTTGATTGGCTTACTGGCGGCTCTGCTCACGATAGCAGGTTGGGGGCAGATGATGGACAAAATCATTATTGGCTCCGTCATGCCACTCGTGCCAGGCTTGTTAATAACCAATGCCATCCGTGATTTAATGGCCGGACACCTTGTTTCGGGACTTTCGAAGGGTGCTGATGCTTGCCTGACATCTTTTGGCATCGGAGCTGGCGTTGCAGTTATCATTACGTATATGTGATTCGGAGGAGATCCAAGCTTATGCTTGCACAATTATTCACAAGCTTTATTGCCACCGCTGCTTTCGGCATTCTGTTTCACGCCCCCCGGCGCTCGCTGCTGCAATGCGGCTTTGTGGGTATGCTCGGCTGGCTCGTCTATTATTCGACCACGGGTGGTATGGGACCTGTGAGCGCCAGCCTTTTGGCAACGGTCCTTATCGGCATTGTCAGTCAAGGCTTTGCGCGACTGTACAAAATGCCTGTGATTATTTTCAGCGTGGCAGGCATGATTCCACTCGTTCCAGGAGGCATGGCCTATAATGCCATGCGTCAGTTTGTACAACATAATTATCCCCAAGCACTGGAGCTGGCTATAAGCACACTGATGATCGCAGGAGCCATTGCTGTCGGCTTGGTGTTATCTGAGGTGCTTAATCAAATTTTTCACAGTATTCGGTTTAGACCTCACCGCTAAAAGTAAAGAAATAGGCTGCTTTCAAATCACACGCCTTCCAGTGTATGAGACTTGGAGACAGCCTTTTTAATTAAACGATCTTTGCACGCTCGCTTGTTATTCTCGTTATCCCTCAACATCATCCACTCGTCTACCCAATATAGCCAAATCCCGCTCAATGTTATCCAGTATGGCAACACGCGGACAATAACCCCATTGTTCAAAACCAAATTTCCGCAGCAACGCAATACTTGGCTCATTGTGACCAAACACAAATCCCAACAGCGTTGTAACCCCAAGTCTTGGGCATTCATCTAGCATATGCTGGACCAGACGACTTCCGGTTCCGGTTCCACGGAAATTCTCATGGACATAAATGCTGATTTCTGCCGTACCGTTATAAGCTGGACGACCGTAAAAGGACTGGAGACTGGCCCACCCGGCAATGACCCCTTTTTGCCTCAAAACCCACAGTGGCCGATGGTTCTCCTGATGAGCCTCAAACCACGGAATACGGCTTTCCACTGTCACCGGTTCCAAATCTGCCGTGACCATTCGACCCGCAATCGTAGAATTATAAATATCCACAATATCGTGAAGATCCTCCCTGCGCGCAAATTCAATGGAAAAAAATTGTTCCTGATTCATCATTCATATTCGCCTCCTGTTGTGATTATTGATTCATTGTACAAGACAAGCGCCGGAACAGCCATATCGAGTTATTTTGCGGATTAGACACAAAGGGTCTTATAATAGAAGATAGGACACACAACAGCTTGATCGATCAATCCGTTTAACAACATAAGATGAGGAGGTATGCTTCAGAGTTCAAAGGATTCTGAGGCAGCTTAATATGAATATTCGGTCTCAAATCTTGATTCTGGAAGTACCTATGGAATCCTTTTTTGGAAAGACGACCATTTATCCTGTACTGCTCAAGGATGAGGATGGACTTACGCTCATTGACACAGGAATGCTCGGTCAATTAGAGCTATTGCGCAAGGCTATTGCTGATGTGGGAGAGGATATCAACCATCTGAGGAGAATTATTTTAACACATCAGGACATTGACCATATCGGGAATGTTCACGCATTGCTGGACTTGCTGCCAAATACGGCCCTGCTGGCTCATAAAGATGACATTCCTTACATGACAGGGGAACGGCCGTTTGTGAAGCTGACACCGGAACGGATCAACCAGATGGATACTGTATTCAAGCAGCAAGCCGAGGATATGATTCGTCGCCTGCCAGACTTGCGTTTTGCTCATATTCTTGAGGACGGAGAGCAACTACCTTATGGCGGGGGAATACAAATTATTCATACACCTGGCCACACACCAGGGCATATCAGCTTGTATGTGCCTGCGCAAAAGCTGCTTTTGGCAGCGGATGAGCTGCGCGTCGTCGAAGGTGAACTGGTTGGTCCTGCGGAGTCGGCTACGCCGGATATGCCACTGGCCTTGAAAAGCCTCGATAAACTGACTGTATTGGATGCTGAGAAGGTACTCTGCTACCATGGCGGTTTTTATGATCAGAATGTGAAGGCTCGACTGCAAACATTAAGCCAGGAACGAGGATAAACGATTCTAAGCTACAAATCGTTATGCCACAAGAGCTATAATGAACAATACAGAAAGGAATGAATCTGAATGAATGATAAAATAACCCGGCTGTATGATGAGCTGAAGTCACAAGCATGGGACGGCCTACTTGTAACTGATCCCAAGCATATTTACTATCTTACAGGCTTTGCCAGTGACCCGCATGAACGCTTTCTCGGTCTGGTACTGCTTCGAGACCAAGAGCCTGAACTAATCGTACCTGCCCTGGATGCAGAGGCCGCCCATGCGGCTTCTTCCGTAACACGCATATCCACCCACACCGATACGGACAATCCATATGATCTGCTTCGCCAACGCACAGGCAGCGGAGTGAAAGCATTCGCCCTGGAAAAGGAACACGTCTCCGTTCTCCGTTACGAGCAACTACATACTGCCATTGGCGCCACTCAATATGTGGATCTTGGTCCTGTACTTCAAGAAATGCGTGTGAGAAAAACTCCCGAGGAAGTACAACGACTCAAACATGCTGCCCGTTTGGTGGAAGATGCTCTTCGTCATGGTCTAACCCATGTGCGTGAAGGCGTGACAGAGGTCGAGCTGGTGGCTGAAATCGAATACCAGATGAAAAAAATCGGAGCAGACGGTCCATCCTTTGACACCACGGTGCTGTCTGGACCCAAAACAGCGCTCCCTCATGGTGTTCCAGGTACCCGCAAGCTGCAGCACGGCGATCTGCTCATGTTTGATATGGGCGTATACTCCGACGGCTATGCTTCGGATATTACGCGTACTTTTGCTTTTGGAAAGCTGTCGACTGAGCTGGAAACAATATATAAAACGGTTCTCCGCTCGAACGAAGCTGGGATTGCCGCCATTCGCCCGGGAGTAACCTGCGCATCTGTAGACCAGGCTGCACGGGCTGTGGTTGAAGCCGCCGGGTATGGCCCTGCCTTTAACCACCGGGTTGGACACGGTCTTGGCATGAGTGTACATGAGTACCCATCTGTCCACGGAGGCAATAACGACCTGCTTCATGAGGGTTTCGTGTTCACGATAGAACCGGGCATCTACGTGCCAGGTCTCGGCGGTGTGCGGATTGAAGATGACGTTCTGGTCACCTCTGGTGGTGTAGAAGTATTGACCTCTTTTCCAAAAGAGCTGACGGTGCTGGGATAAGTTATTGTTAACCATCCAATTATATCTTAAGAAGTAAGAAAAAAAGGAGGGGCACCCCCAAGCCAATTATGGCTTGAGCGTTTGCCCCTCCTCTTCTATAAAGCGGAAATTGCGTGCGATGTACAAAATCGGAGTACCTGCCGCGGTCAGTACGAATTTTAAAATATAGGTGGTAAACAACAGCTCCAGCCATATCCCCCACGCATAACCGTAAAAGGCAATGCTACAGAAAAGGAGCGTGTCTATAAACGAGCTGATCATCGTGCTGCCATTGCCGCGAATCCAGAGCTGATGACGCTTCGGGAAAAACTTGCGAATCCAGGCGTACAGACGCACGTCCAGCAATTGACTGACCGCATAGGCCGTCAAGCTGGCAAGTGCAAGCCTTGGCAGCAATCCGAATAGCTGTTGCATCGGTGCCTGAGCAAAATCCGTTGCAGTCGGCTGGAACAGCAGTACCATCTGCATCGTGATCGTTGTCATAATCAGCGTGAAAAAGCCGAACCACACCGCTTTGCGCGCCTCTTTAGGCCCGTATTTCTCATTCAACAAATCGCTGGCCATATACATAGAAACATACATCGTATTTCCCAATGTCGTGGTAATGCCGAGCAGATCAATGGTTTTGGTAACCTGAATGTTGGCCAACACGGTAGCAACACCAATCCATGCGTACAATCCTTTTTTACCGAACAAACGATAACACAACAAAAAGAACATAAAATTGACGAGGACAAATACTGCCCCCCATAACAGATTAAACATGAAATCCTCCTAGTTTTGATAGCGCGGGATGGTTGCGAACCGCGGTTTCTCCGAAACAAGCCAGAAAAACATTATTTTAATGTATCATAGATTAGAATTTGTGAACAGCCATAATTACATTGCGATGAAATAAAAACAAAGAGCCGGCCTGATGGCCGACTCTGAATATTGAGATGCACGCTGCATGTGCTGTATCTACTACAGAAATGATAGGAGCCTGCTCCGTACACGATTCGTTGCATCGTTTATTTAAGAGCGTGCCGTTGCATCTAAATCCATTCCACGGTCGTTGAACACGTCCTGATCATTTTCCTTGAGCACCTTGCCGGAAATAAGTCCTGCGGTAATAGAATCATTGACATTCAGCGCAGTACGTCCCATATCAATCAACGGTTCAACTGAAATGAGCAGACCCGCCAAAGCCACTGGAAGATTCATGGTAGAAAGCACAATCAGGGAAGCAAAGGTGGCGCCACCACCTACACCCGCCACGCCGAACGAGCTGACCGTAACGACCAGAATGAGTGTGAGGATAAAATCCCAGCTCGTTGGATCAATCCCCATCGTTGGAGCAATCATGACCGCCAGCATCGCCGGATAAATACCCGCGCAGCCGTTTTGCCCAATGGTCGCTCCCAAGGTCGCAGACAAATTCGCGATGCCGTCGGACACACCAAGCTTTTTCGTTTGTGTTTCAACATTTAACGGAATGGTCGCCGCACTGGAACGAGAAGTAAAGGCAAAAACCAGTGTAGGCAATACCTTTTTCACATATGTCACCGGATTGTAGCCGAACAAGGCCAGCAAAATAAGATGAATGACAAACATCACCAATAAAGCCACATAAGAAGCAAGTACAAACTTAATCAGCTTCAAGATTTCATCCGGATTGGTCGTAGCTACGACTTTAGTGATCAGTGCCAAAATGCCGTAAGGCGTCAACCTCAGCACCAGCGTCACAATTCGCATCACTACAGCGTACACGGCATCGATTACATTGCGGAAGGTTTGTGCCTGCTCCGGCTTTTTACGATCCAGTCCAAGCACAGCCACCCCGATAAAGGCCGAGAAAATAACCACTGCCAGCGTTGAAGTACGACGCGCGCCCGTCATATCCTCAAAAGGATTCGAGGGGATAAATTCCAGCACCTGCTGTGGAATGGTCATATCCTGAACCGTTCCAAGACGCTCTTCCATCTTCAGGCCCTGTGCCTGCTCCTTTTCCCCGCTTTGAATCTCAATTGCTTTTAGATCGAACGACAGGCTGGTTACAATACTAACTGAAGCAGCAATAGCCGTTGTAATCAGCAATACAGCAATAATGGACACGCTTATTTTGCCAAGGTTCTGTCTTCCCTTCAAATTCATAATAGCCGAGATAATCGACACCATGATAAGCGGAATGACTACCATTTGCAGCAAACGGACATAGCCATTACCTGCAAGGTTGAACCAATCGACCGATTTCGTAATAACCTCGGAACCAGAGCCATAGGCATACTGAAGAATAGCCCCGTAGATCAGACCGAAGCCCAACCCGGCAAATACTCTTTTTGTAAAGGAGATGTGCTTCTTCTGCATCCAGACCAACACGCCGAGCAGTGCAAGCAGCACGAGCACATTCAAAATAATAAAGAAAGTATCCATATATTTTTCCTCCAGACAGATTATGTTGTGTAAAATGACGCTTAAATCCGTTTATTACTATATCATAAAACCAACTATCTTTGTAGGTTTTGTTCCAATAAATTGTTTAAGCCAGCTCAGCTTCTTCGGATTCCAATGAAAACGCAAAAAGGCAAGTCTTCCTGTTTCGGAGACTTACCTTTTGTTGAATCCAACGATTGATGTCAAGATTATACGTAAAATCTTTTGTTGTCGTTAGACGATCACTGTATATAAAAGCTCCTGTTCCTTAACCACTTTATGCTGATTTCCGGCAGACTCCAACCCGCTAAACTGAGCTACGTTCGTAACAATAACAGGTGTAATCGTTTCATAGCCAGCCTTGCGGATTTCTACCAGATCAAACTCCAGCATGAGGTCGCCTACCTTCACGCGATCCCCTGCTTTCACATGAGGTGTAAAATGAAGACCTTTCAGCTTAACCGTATCCATCCCAACGTGTATAAGCATTTCAAGTCCGGAATCACTCACCAAACCTACAGCATGCCCACTTTTGGAAATGGAGAACACAGTACCTTCGACTGGAGAAACAACGCGACCTTCAGATGGCTCAATAGCCCATCCTCTGCCCATGATTTCTTGAGAAAATGCAGGGTCATTGACTTCACTGAGCGGCTTAACCTCACCCCTAATCGGGCTAATACCGGGATTTTCTCGCCTTTTGGCAATGAGGCCACGGCAGGTTGTGCTACTTCCTCAGTGGCGGTGTCTCCAGCAGCATCTGTTGTTGCTTGTGGTGCTTCTTCGTTCTTTTCATCTGCAAAGCCGATCAAATAGGTAACCAACGCAGCAACCACAAATGCGATTATGAGACCAAGAACTGCATACAAGAAAGTCGGTCCGATAAACATTGCCAGGCCAGGCAAACCAACCAGTCCACCCATAACATACGCTTTTGTGCCGAACAAGCTCATGAAGCCCCCGCCGACAGCTCCACCAATCAAGGCTGCGACAAACGGTTTTTTAAACCGCATGTTTACTCCATACATCGCAGGCTCGGTTACACCCATAATAGCTGTCAAGCTCGTGGAGAAAGCCACTGTTTTGACTTTGGTATTTTTTGATTTCAAGAATACGCCCAATGAAGCACCGGCCTGAGCCAAGTTAGCTGCTCCCATAATCGGAATCATGTAGTCAAAGCCCAATGTTGCAATAGAACCAATCATAATAGGAACCAACGCATAGTGCATACCTGTCATAATGATCAGGGAGAAGGTACCGCCAAGCAGCAGACCTGCAAGTGCACCTGTATTTTCAAACAACCAAGAGATACCGTCCGACAGGCCATTACCAATAATGGCCCCCAGCGGCCCTACTGCAATCAACGTCAAAGGTACAATAATCAATAGAGTCAATGTCGGAACAACAAGCAGCTTCAGTGATGCATGCGTATACTTATCAATGAATTTTTCAACATAGGACGCTAGCCAGATCGCGATAACGATTGGAATAACGGTCGAAGAATAAGTGGCCGCTGTCACCGGAAGACCGATAAAGCTAACCTTCACATTGGATGCCAGCAAGGCCGTAATCGTCGGATGCAAAATCGAGGCCCCTATCGCAGCCGCGATAAACATGTTACTTCCCAGTTTTCTAGCAGCACTCACAGCCAGAATAATCGGCAGGAAGTAGAAGGCACCGTCACCAATGGCCGCTAAAATCGTATAGGTTTGACTCTTGTCAGACATCCAGTGCATAGCCACCAATAGGGCTATGATCCCTTTGATCATACCTGCACCGGTGATCGCTGGCAAAATAGGTGTAAACATCCCAGCAATAAAATCAAACAGACTGCTGATTGGATTTTGTTTTTTCTTGGCTGGATTGCTTGCGCCTGTTTCACTTTGTGGTGCCTTGGACATGTTGCTCACCAACGATTTGTATACATTAGCTACATCATTACCGATAATAACCTGAAACTGGCCGCCGCTTTCCATAACTCCCATGACGCCGTCCGTTTTTTGCAGCTGCTCCTTCTGAGCTTTTTTATCATCATGAAGATTGAAGCGCAGACGGGTCATGCAGTGAACTACCTGCTCAACATTCTCTTCACCACCGACCAGTGTAAGTATCTCTTTGGATAATTGATTTCGATCCATGAGGGTTTCCTCTTTTCTTTTTAAGATATATAACAAGCGAATTGACAATAAAAAAACCTGAATACAGAAAGCAGACAGCTTTATAAAAAGCCAATCTTCTTTCAGCATTCAGGTTTTGCCTTCTCGTTTAGAAGTAGCAATCCTAAATCTCTGATCGTTGATAAATCATTGATTTTTAATGATACGTTCGATATGAATGGTGAGATACAACATCTCATCCTGAGACAAGCTTCGACCATAGATTTTAGTCGTATAATCCCTTATTTTTTCCGCGCAGGCATACGCATTCTTATACTGCACCTTGACCATATCATGAAGAGGAATTATCTGAATTTTGTACAGGAGTCCCATTCATTACCCGTTGAGCAAAAAATTTGAGATGTGTAATAAATCGATAATAGGTTAACGACTCTTCATCCAGCTCTATTACAAAAAAGCGGCTTACAATGTTAATAATGTCCTTGACGATGTTAGTCAGGGCTATCGTTTCGCGCATTTCGCTGTTGAGCTGTGCATTCACCAAATGCAGAGCGATGAACGCTCCTTCATCATCCGGAAGCGTAACTCCCAGCTTGTCCTGAATCATGTGTAATGCTTTGGTCCCAATTGAGAATTCTTTGCGGTACATTCGTTTGATTTCCCAGTAAAGTGCATTTTTGATATCCATACCCAAACGATAACGCTCAATGGCAAAATGGATATGATCCGTCAGCGAAATATAGATGCTGTCATGCAACTCTACACCAAGTATCGTTTTGGCATATTGAATGATTTCATCAGAAATTTCAACGTATTCAATAGGGATATCAGACATCAGGGTCATCAGCTTGCGGGAAACCTCGGTGCTTTCAAGCTTGAAAATTTTCTCGATTTTCCCCTCATCAATCTCATCGCCTGTGCTTTTCTTAAAAGCAATTCCTCTTCCCATAATAACTAGTTCTTTCTGTTGTTCATCAATCACCGTCACGACATTATTGTTCAGCACCTTTGCTATCTTCATTCCATCACCTTAAGCCGCTTGGAGTAGTAAAAAAGGGCAAAACCAAAACTGACACTCAGTGCCTGCTTATGGTTTTGCCCGATATGCTCAGTAACAATCCACGATTATGCAGTTTTAAATAACTGTCACCATAGTATCATATAAATACAGAGCCGACAAGAGTTTTTTGTAAACACTTTCATAGGGCTTCTGTGCGATTGGCACACCTTAGCTTTTTAAGCTCTTTTCTACAGTCACATCCGAGGAAGTGCTGCTGCCGGAGACTGGAGATACTTTTGAAAGCTCCTCTTTCTCATCCACGAAGCCCATGAAATACGTAATGACCCCAGCCGTAACCAACGAGATTAGCATTCCCAAAATGGCATATATAAATGTGGGACCGATGAATAGTCCCAGGCTGGGCAGACCTGATATACCACCAATAGCCATTGATTCAGTTTCAAATAGACTCATAAATGCACCACCGAGGGCCCCTCCGATCAACGCCGCAACAAAAGGCTTTTTAAAGCGCATTGTGACTCCATACATCGCCGGCTCGCTCACCCCCATCATGGCAAGCAAGCCTGTCCAAAAGGCCAGCGTTTTCACTTTGACATTTTTGGATTTAAAAAGCACGCCAAATGCTGCACCTGCCTGAGCAAATGCTGCTGCCACGACCACAGGGAAGATATGATCGTAACCCAGTGTTGCAAGCGAGCTGATCATAATCGGTACCATTATATATTGCATACCTGCAATAATAAGTAAAGACATCGCCCCCCCAAGCAGCAGCCCTGCAAACATTCCTGCATTATCAAATAGCCATGCGAGTCCATCCGATATATGTTGACCGAGGTAACTCCACAGCGGTCCAAGAACGAACATCATCAAAGGTATAGTGATCACCAGTGTCAAAGTCGGGACAGCCATCAATTTAAGTGAAGAAGGGATATGCTTGTCTAACCATTTTTCCACATACGCTGCCATCCAGACGACAACAAGTATTAATATTATGGATGAAGCAGCTTGCGGGTTAATAACTGACAGACCAGCAAAACGGACCTCCTCACCGGACTGGAGCAAAGCTGTTAGTTGGGGATGGAATACAGATGCCCCGACGGCTGCCGCAACAAACACATTGCTACCCAGCCTTCTTGCCGCACTTGCCGCCACAAAAATAGGAAGGAAGTAAAATACCCCATCGCTGATAGCCAATAAAATAGTAGACGCCTGCGGATCAGACAGCAAAAAACCGAAGGACATTAAAACATATATAACTACCTTGATCATTCCTGCGCCAATCATTGCCGGTAAGATCGGAGTGAACACGCCTGATATAAAGTCAAACAAGCGACGTATTGGATTTCCTCCTGTGGGAGCTTGGGGGCTACTGGAAGTCGACACCTGTTTATCTTCTCCTTCTACCTGCGAAATTATTTCTTTGGAAAGTAGTTCCTGATTCATAACAGCCTTTTTCTCCTTTTATATGCATATTGAAGCCACATTCGAACTTACTAAAGCAAGCTTAAAGGAAGCTTGAAAAAATCGTCATTCCTTATACTGCTTATATTACTTCTTTTTTACAATATTTTTAATAGATGGGGTAAGTTAATCGTTTACACGCTCCAGATCATTTACATCTAACTCACATCTAAACACCCAAGACCATAGTAATATATTTTTTGTGTGTTTTTGGGCAAATATGACTATTCAACCGCCTGTTAATTATGTAAAATAGGTCTAACCTACTTTTTAGTAAATCATGGATTACTTCCCTTTCTCATTCTTGTCTCTTGAATATAGCTGAAATATACATAGAATCCGAACATTTTCAGTCTTACCTTCAAGCAAAGAAAAGAAAACAAGTAGATCATGCGCGTCTAGTATCGCAGTGGACAAGCGGCCTACATCAAGCGGGGGAATTCGTCTATTTTTTTATTACCATCATGTGAGAGGAGATTTTTCATGAAGCGTTTTAATCGTTCCATTGGCGCGAAATTGCGAGTTATGTTTTTATTGATTCAGCTCTTTGCGTCCCTTCTGTTCAGTATCAGTTTCTATGCAGTATCCATGAGTATCATTAATAACAGTGTCATACCTCAGGTAGACCAAATTTTGGAAACCGGAGCCAAAAATGTGTATCAGGATCTCAATATTTCTTTAGCTGTTCAGGCTGGGCAAGGAAGTGGTTCTGATTCAGGCTCCGCTATACAGATGGAATCTTATCTTCAGGACAAGGTCGATACTCTCAAGTTAGAATCGGCATATATCGCGGTGGTGAAGGATGGTAAGGCCGAAGTTGTCGCACGTAATGTAAAATCAGCATATAAGGTCAAGGATGCCCTCGTACCTGTAGAAGATATTAAAAAGGCCAAACAAGGCGAGATGAATGTCAGTGACATTTACAGCGACGCATACGGGGTACACAAAACCGCCTTCTTTGCTGTATCGGGTAGTAATCTAATTCTTGGTGTGAACGAAGATGTCGGATTTGTACAGGAAAAATCCCAACAAATTTTATGGATTTGCATAGGTATTACTATAGTTACGCTCCTGTTGGGAGGAGTTATTTCTACCCTTATCGTACGCAAGGTTGTGGGGCCCATTGCCGAATTGGTTCGTCATAGTGAAAAAATCGCTCAAGGGGACCTGTCACAGGAAGCTAAGGTTCATGGTGACAACGAAATTGCGCAGCTTGCCCGCAGCTTCCAATCCATGTCTCATAACCTGAAAGAAATGATCGGCCATGTGCTTTCTACATCTCGTGCGGTTGTAGAAGGCTCCAACGAGTTGCTTCGTCGGACTGAAGTCATAAGTGTTAAAGTGCAGGATTCCACAGTTGCTGCAGAGGAAGTGGCCAAGGGTAGTACCAGCATAGCTTCAGCTGCTGCCGAAAATGCTCAGGCCATGGAGGAAATCGCTCAAGGGGTGCAGCATATTGCATCCTCTGCCAATGATGTATCCGATCAAATCAGTGAAGCGACCCAAGAAACGGTTAACGGTAATACGCTCGCTCAACATGCTGTAGCCCAAATGACACAGGTAGGACAAGCCGCCGATGAATCGCTGCGATACATTCATAGCATGAATGAGCGCTCCGAAGCCATTGGCAGTATCGTTTCTGCTATTTTCGATATTACGAAACAAATTCAAATGCTGTCCCTGAATGCCTCCATTGAGGCTGCCCGTGCGGGTGAACATGGTCGCGGCTTCGCCGTCGTAGCCGGAGAGGTCCGCAAGCTCGCCGAGCAATCCAAGGAAGCAACACAGGAGATTTCCGACTATTTGATTACCATTCAGGAAGTATCACAGCAGTCCGTGGATTCCGTCACCCGGGTCAGTCGTGAAATTCATTCGGGCACGGAAATGGTTCAACAAGCAAGTTCGGCCTTTAATCAGCTCAGTGAGCTTATGCAAAAAATCAATGCTACGATTCAAACGGTATCCGCTGCAACGCAGCAAGTATCCGCAAGCTCAGAAGAAGTATCGGCTTCCGTAGAGGAGACAGCCCTCATTGCTGCCAATGCACAGCACATGATTCAGGAAATCGGTTTAAATACCGAGGAGCAACTGAATGAAATGGAGAGCCACAGCGAGGTAGTACGTCAATTAAGCAAGCAAGCGACTGAACTGCAAAAAGCAGTGCAAAAATTTAAAATTGTATAAGCAGGCAACCTAAAAAGAGGTGTCTCTCAGTCATGAATCTGGCTGTAGAGACACCTCTTTATTTTAAAAGGCATATTTTATTGGACCACGTATAAAATTTAAGAGTTCATCCCCATAATGCGATAAATCTGATCCATATCCAAATGAGCCCGGACCACCTCTGCAACCCGGTCAAACTCTTGTTCCTTAGCTTCCCGTACAGTGAAGGTGCTATCAAGCGGTGTCAAGCCCTTCGCCTGTCTCAATCCATCCAGCCAGGAGCGGCGAAAACGATCATTATCAAACACACCATGCAAATAGGTTCCCCATATTTTACCATTTGACGTCCCCCAGCCTTCCTCAAAGCCTGTCCCTTCGCCACGCCGGATATGGAATAGCGTACGCATTTGATCCCTACCTAAAGCTCCATCTCCAGGTGGTTGTGGTTCCGTAACACACTTTGTAACACACTTTGTAACACCCATATGTATTTCATAGCCTTCAATGATTGGCTTGGGATCATCATCCGAATCTGATGCAGTGTTTAGCAACAGTGGACAATGATTAGACAAGGTTCCTTGTACGCGCACGGTTTGTTTTTCCTTTAAAAAGGTCGTGGTTAAAGCCAGCCATCCCAGACCTTTTGCCTGCTGGGGCAAACCTGATTCTACTGCCTCAGGATCAAACAAAGCCGTACCAAGCATCTGATAGCCTCCACAAATGCCGACCAACTGCGTACGTCCTGTCTGCATGGCCTGTCGGATGTCTTCCTCCAGACCTCTATCGCGCAATTCAAGCAGATCGCCGATGGTGTCCTTGGTCCCTGGTAAAATAATGGCGTCCGGCACGCCCAATTCCCCGACCTCTGTGACATAACGTACGCTCACATCAGGCTCTGCGGCCAAAGCATCCGTGTCCGTAAAATTGGAAATCCTCGGATATCGAATTACCGCAATGTCCAGTTCCTTATCTTTTGCAGACAGCCGGGGCTTTTTGTCCAGTACCACGGAGTCCTCTGCCTCAATGCGAATGTCCGGCAGAAAAGGCAGCACACCAAGTACCGGGATACTGGTCCGTTCCTCCAGCCAATCCAGTCCGGGTTGAAGCAGAGACAAATCGCCCCTGAACTTATTAATAATGAATCCTCGGATACGCTGCACTTCATGTGGCTCCAGCAGCTCGATCGTTCCTACCAGAGAAGCGAAAACACCGCCCCGGTCGATATCTGAAATAAGTAATACGGGAGCGTCAGCCCAGCCCGCTAGATTCATATTTACAATATCGCGATCCTTTAAATTAATCTCTGCCGGGCTGCCCGCCCCTTCCATTAGCACGATATCATAGGTATCACGCAGCCGGTTCAGCGCATCCATGACCGTCTGCTTGGCTTTTGGCAAAAAGTCCTTTCGGTAATCGGAGGCGCTCATATAGGCATATGGTACACCGTGTACAACAATTTGTGAGTGCATATCCTTGACGGGCTTAATCAAAATTGGATTCATGTCGGTGGTCGCTTCAATACCACAAGCCTCAGCCTGTACACCCTGAGCGCGTCCAATTTCCTTGCCGTCCTCAGTGACATACGAATTGAGTGCCATATTCTGTGACTTAAACGGTGCGGGACGATAGCCGTCCTGTACAAATATACGGCACAGTGCAGTCGTCACCACGCTTTTGCCCACATCCGATGCTGTTCCTTGAAGCATTAATACAGCTGCCGGGTTCGTGCAGGACGGTTCGAAAGTTGACAATTGCCTCTTCCCCTTTAATGAATTCATTTTAAACAGATCACATCACAGCCCGTACAAAATTACAATAAACAGCAACAAAACAGTCTCCAGCAATTCGTTCAAGGCTCCGTAAATATCACCCGTCAGCCCGCCCAAACGGCGATTGACACGATTTGCGGCGAAGGTTCCAACACCGTAAGCCAACAAGGGCAGCAGCACAAAGCCTATCCAGATTGGAAGGTTCTCGGAATACAAAAGGAACGTCCGTAAGCAGGCCCCTACCATCGACGAATCCCCTATACCACCTGTTCCTATAGGCAACGCAGCAAGGAAATATTGTCCTGCGGCCGCACCCAGAGTCACCAGAACAGCCCAGAATACAGCCAATCCTACACGTCCACTGCTCATATCGGCAAAACGTGCTGCCAGTCCATCATCGTTACGAGCTTTGGGCCAACGCTTCATCGCATGCACCATAAACCAGCGGCTCCAAACCATCGGAAGCAGCAACAAGCCGGACAGATTCCGCTCAACCAGTGCGGTATCCAGCACAATATATAGTAAAGAAGCCTTGAGCATGAGCAGCAGCACACAAGCAATGACACCCATCGCTCCTACACGACTATCCTTCATAATCTCCAGCATCCGCTCACGGGAACGGTAGCTGAACAACGCATCAGCCGCATCCATCCACCCGTCCAAATGGAGTCCACCCGTCAGCCAAACCCACACGGCGAGAGTAAGAACCGCGCATGGCAACGGTGGCAACACCAAAGAGGCGAGCACTGCAAAGCACCAGACGATGAGGCCAATCACTGCTCCGACCAGTGGATAGTAGCTTGCACTACGCTTAAGCAATTCCGGGGAAAAGTCCAGCTCCGCCTTGACCGGAAGACGGGATAAAAATTGAAAGGCCGCAGCAACAGCTTGACGTTCGCGGCTCATAGCTTATGCTCCAACTGTTTAAGTTCTATGGGAATGCCCGCCGTCACCAAAAATACTTCGTCGCACAGATGGGCGATTCGTTGATTCATGATTCCGCTCAAATCCCGATACAGCCGTCCGAGCGGATATTCGGGCACGATCCCGTCACCGACCTCATTGGTCACGATGACGAGCGGGCCCGGATACTGCGCCACCGCTGCCGCCAGCTCGTCGATGGCGGCTCGGGACGCGGCCTCGCCGTCCTCGTCTGCGGCCAGCAGCACGTTCGACAGCCACAGGGTCAGGCAGTCGACCAGCACCATAGGCGCGGGTGATGGCTGCGCTACTTGGCTGGCGTGCAGGCTGGCAGGATCGCTGCCTTGCGCAGCCGGCCATGCCTCTATTTGTGCTATATCAGGGAGGCCGCCAAGCCGCCGCAGCAGCTCCGGCAGCGCCTGCGCTTCCTCCAGCGTCTTCCAGTCATACCCGGCAGACTCGCGCTGGAACCGATGAAGGGCGATACGCTCCTTCATCTCCGTGTCGTAGGCTTGTGCCGTGGCAATGTAGCAGGCGCGCGGCGCGCGCGTCATGCATAAGCGCTCGGCAAAGCCGCTTTTGCCGCTGCGTGCCCCGCCGGTCACGAGCGCCTTCATCGCTGCGCGGCTCCCTGACCGTCCGATACGCCAGCATCGGCAAAGGTCGCCATTTCGCGCATAATGCGGCACGCCGCATCAATCAGGTGCAGGCTCAACGCCCCACCTGTGCCCTCCCCGAGCCGCATGTCCAAATGCAGCATGGGCTCCAGCTTGAGCTGGCGTAGCACCGCTGCGTGCCCACGCTCGTCCGAGGCATGCGAGGCGAGCATGTACGCCGCGCTTGCAGGCGCCAGAGCGCGCGCAGCGAGGGCAGCTGCGCCGGAAATAAAGCCGTCCAGCACGACTGGACAGTGATGTGCGGCTGCACCAAGGATGACGCCCGCCAAGGCGGCAATCTCCAGACCGCCGACCTTGGTCAGCACGTCGAGGGCGTCATTTCCATCCGGCTGGTTCACGTCCAACGCGCGGCAGACCACCGCTATTTTACGGGTAAGTCCGGCTGAATCTACCCCCGTGCCCCGGCCTACAATAACTTCCGGCTCTAGTCCGGTAAGGGCACATACGACCGCAGCACTGGCTGTCGTATTCCCGATGCCCAGTTCCCCGGTAACGAATAGCCGTGTACCACCTTCGAATGCTTCGGCTACAGCTTCAGCTCCGGCCAAAATCGCCTGCTCCGCTTCCATACGCAGCATGGCTGGCCCTTTAGCCATATTCGAAGTGCCCATGCGCACCTTACGGTTGACCAGATCCGGGTGAGAGACATCCGCATTTACACCAACGTCCACAACCTTGACATCTGCGCCCGCATGGCGTGCAAGTACATTAATGGCCGCACCGCCTGACAACATGTTATACAGCATTTGCTGCGTGACCTCAGCCGGGAAGGCACTGACCCCCTCTTCACATACACCGTGATCCGCAGCCATGACCATCACGGTTTTGCGATTAAATTCAGGCTTGTCTACCCCTGTAATTCCTGCCAGCTGAATGGCCAGACTTTCCAACTTTCCAAGACTTCCCGGCGGCTTCGTTAATTGGTCTAAATGCTTAGCAGCGGCCGATGCAGCCACTTCATGTGGCGGGGTTATGCTATTAATTAGCTGACGCAGCTTTTCGTTCATACCTTCCACTCCCTGCTTCTTTTATATGTGCTATAAAATCTCCTATTCATCTGCTGCATCACGAGCACTCCTGCGCAGCAAAAGCTGTGGTACACCGCTATCTGGATGAGGAAGCATCACAGGCTCAACGCCGTATACACGGTGAATTCGCTCCTCGGTTAACAGCTCCGCTGAGGCTCCCACCCCTTCAACCTTTCCGTCCTTGAGCACAAGCAAATCATCGCAAAATTGGGCTGTCAAATTAAGATCATGCAGAACCGCAATGATCGTCACACCCGTTTCTTGCCGCCATTCTGCCAGCAGCTCCATAAATTCAAGCTGATAACGCAGGTCCAGATAGGTCGTAGGCTCGTCCAGCAGCAATATGTGTGGCTCCTGCACCATCACCTTTGCCAAAGCTACGCGCTGTCGCTGCCCCCCGCTCAAGCGATCCAATGCTCTGTCCGCCAGCGAGATAAGGCCCAAGCGCTCCAGCACACGATCCGTGATAAGGTCAACATCCACACCCTTTTCCCTGCCCAGCCAGTCCTGATGAGGAAAACGTCCCATTTCTACGACTTCCCTGACTGTGTATCCCACGGGAGGAAGTCCCTCCTGTTGCAATACGGCTACAATTCGGGAAAGCTCTTTTCTGCTATAGCTGCCAACCTTTTTACCATAGATATGAACGCTGCCCGAGGTGGGCTGATCTACACCGGAAAGCAAATGCAGCAAGGTCGATTTTCCACTGCCATTCGGACCAATAATGCCCCACCAAGATCCCTCGTCTACGCTCCAGCTTATATTCTCCAACGCATGGAACTCTCCGAAAGCACGAGTCAAGCCAGTTGCCTCTAACGCCGGAATACGCGTCTTCTGTGATCCACTTTGTTCTGTCACAGCAGTCCCCCCCTGCGCAGCTTTTTGTTCCGATACAGGAGGTATGCGAAGAACGGAGCGCCGACAAAGGCCGTCATAACACCCAGAGGGATTTCCGTTGGAGCTAACAACGTGCGAGCCGCAGTATCTGCCCAAGCCATAAAAATAGCTCCACCCAGCGCGGACAATGGAACAATCATCCGATAATCAGGACCTGTGACCAGACGGATGATATGCGGTACGACGAGTCCTACAAAACCAATGACTCCACATACCGAGACAGCGGCAGCTGTCAGCAGTGTGGATACGATCAGCACAGATAGCTTCGTAGCATCTACCTGAACCCCCATGTGAGCCGCCTGACGTTCACCCAAGGCCAGAATATTCAGCACCCTTGCCCGGTTCCACAAAAACACTAATCCTATGACCACATAAGGTAAAAGGATTCCCGTATATGACCAACCACGCAGACTGAGACTTCCCATCGTCCAGTACAATATTTCATTGACTGTCTCCTTCGACATGGCTGTCAGAAAGGAAACAACCGCACCTAGAAAAGATTGCATCACCACACCCGACAAAATGAGACTTTGTGTCGGAATCTTTCCACCTTCCCGTGCCAGCGTCAGCACCATCCATAACGTGAGCATTCCGGTGAAAAACGCCACCAGCGGCAGCGTCCATATGCCAACAAATGAAAACTGAAGCCCCCAATAAATCAGTACTGCCGCTCCTACCGAAGCACCCGAGGACACCCCTAGCGTGTATGGATCAGCCAACGGATTGCGAAGCACACCCTGAAATCCGGCTCCCGCCAGCGCAAGCGCTGCACCTACCAGCATTCCGAGTAACACCCGTGGCAGCCTGACCTTCAAAATAATCTGCTCCGAGGACGTATTCCAATCGGGTGTAAACGTCTCACCTAATCCCGGTAGATGATTAACCAGAATACCTGTGATTTGGCTGACCGGAAGCTTGGCCGAGCCAATGCCGAGACAGAGCAGCAGCGTCAGCAGCAGCAAGGCCAGGCCTACACCTCCAAAGCCGATCAGTCTACGGTTCATTTGAAAATTTCAGGATACACGCCTTTGGCCACTTCCTTGAGACCTTCTGTCACGCGCGGACCCGGACGGCTGATCAAATTATCATCCACGGCAAAAACCCGGTTGTTGCGAACAGCCGATATTTGATCCCATCCACTGCGGGCTTTGATAATCTCGCCAAGCGTCTTACCTGTTTTGTCGTCCTTGACACTTTTGCTGTACAAAATCACGTCTGGATTCGCAGCAATAATATTTTCCTCACTGATCTGGTACCAGCCCTTCTGGGTCGCACCTACATTTTCGCCGCCTGCCAGCGTAATCAGCTCGTCCATAAACTCCCCCTTACCAACCGTCCAGCCAGGTGAAAACTCAACGTATACTCGCAGCTTCTGCCCTTTGCCGATATTTTTAACACCGTCCTTCACTTCGGCTACATCTGCTCTCATCTTGTCGGTCACCGTTCTTGCTTCCTTCTGATGGTCGGTGATTTTTCCATACAGCTCAATATTAGCTATGACATCTTCAACCGTTTTCGGTTCTGTTTTAAAAATCATAATTCCCATATCGCGCAGCTTGGTTGTAGCCTGCTCACTAAGGGATATCCCTGCAAAAACGACATCTGGATTCGCAGCAATAATCGCTTCTTCATTCGGCTTCATAATACCGCCCATTTTGGGCTTTTTCGTAGCTGCTTCCGGGTAATCCGAGTAGTCGGATACGCCGACAATTTCTTTATCCAGCCCGATGGCGAACAGCGCCTCGGTTTCTGCCGGGGAGACGGAAACGATCTTATCCGGCGCTTTTTTGAACGTGAACTCCTGTCCTGTTGCGTCCTTAATCGTCAACGGGTAAACCGTTTTGCCCGGAGGCTCTTGTGCAGCCGCTGACTGTCCCGTCTGCTGCGAAGAAGCCTGATTCCCTTTATTTTCGGCGTTTTTTCCATTCGCGCCACATGCACTCAGTACAACCACCAAGACCAAAGCCAATAGGCCTGTTGTCCAGACCTTTATTTTTTTTCCTGACATGATTTACACCCCTCCATAAAAAATCGTAAGAGCATCGCTTGAATATCGTCCGCTATCTTTTAAATCCAGCCTCTTTCCCTTCAAAAAAACCCCGCATCCTTATATCAGGACACAGGGGTCACGTTAGCGCAGATCATGCGCAGGCGGCAGCTTCTTCCGCATGGACAGTCACTGCGAACACGTCATCCTTTCCTCGAAGGATTATGGTGAGAGGCGGACGGGCAGGTATCCTGACTTATGGCAAGCTGCAGCCGCCCAAGTTCCTTTATATGCTTGACGGCACATAAAGCAGGGCTGACAGGCAATTACCATTTACAGTGGCGGGACCGCGCCGGATTCACACCGGCTTCCCTTTTAACAGCGAGTAGATGAAATTTCCATTACACTGCGCTGACCTCGTCTGCTGGATATTTGATGTAGTGTTAGCCAAGCCGTTCTTTTACTTGATGATTATAGGTTAAAAAGAGAATGCTTACAACCCAAATAGCCTGTTTACCCGCCATTATCTAATGAATAAGGAAGCATCTCTGCTATGAACTTGTGCGGCTCTGCCAGCCTCAACTGAATTCTCAATGCATCTCCCGGCTTTGGATGTAAGCTCCAAAAATCGTGTCCCGGAATTAGCATATGAGCCAACTGACGAATTACGCCACCATGGGTGACGACCAGAACAGAGGGGAGAGCATCAACCGAACCTATTGGCTGAACTTCCCTAGCGATACGCCACTCATACAGAGAGTCAAGAAATTCGCGCAAACGATGCTCAAAATCTACCCAAGACTCCCCTCCAGGAGGCGTGATCCGCTGCGGCTCATCAATCCAGGCACGATACAACGCCACATCCTTAAGCATGTCATACGTTTTTCCGTCCCATTCGCCAAAATGAAGCTCTCTTAGGCATGGCTCTATAATAGGAGACTTGGCGGATAGAGTGCGTCCAGCTTTTAATTCTGATTCTGGCAAAATGATCTGCAGGGTCTGGCAACACCGCATCAAATCGCTGCAATAGATTCGAGCAAAGGACCGACCCTGTAGCTTCTCCCGCAAAGGCTCCAGTTCCTGCTCTGCTCCCGCTAGCAAACTAATATCTGTGTGTCCTAGATATCGACGCTCCCTGTTCCACAGGGTTGTGCCGTGGCGTACCAACACAAGCTCCAGATCCCATTGCGAGCCTTCATTAACATGTCCGTGTGCCTGTTTTTCCTTTTTCTTTTCCTTCAAGCCATATTTCAAGGTCGCATCACTCCTCACTGCGTCCATTCCAAGACAAAACAGCCTGCGGCTCCTAGCAGACACAATCCAACAAACATGCTGGACACGGTGAACATCAGCCGGATCGTGTGCCGGATATCCTCCGACTCCATCGGTCGTACCCGATCGCCCATGTATGCACGAAAGGAGCGTACGCCGTGATAGACGTTAAAGCCTCCAAGCCGAATCCCCAGCGCACCGGCAACGGCCGATTCCGGGAAGCCGCTGTTTGGGCTTGGGTGCAGACGAGCATCGCGCTTGACTGTGCTCCAGCTTCTTGCAGCATCATGCGGATGCATCCACGCCGCTACCACAAGCATAAGCGCTGTCAGGCGTGCCGGAATGTAGTTAGCTACATCATCCAGCCTTGCCGAAGCCCAGCCTAAATGTAGATACTTTTCATTTTTGTAGCCAACCATGGAATCGAGCGTATTTACGGCACGATAAGCCAGCGCCAAGGGTGCCCCTCCGATCAGGGCATAAAAAAGCGGAGAAATAATCGCGTCAACGATGTTTTCAGCGACCGTTTCGACGGTACCGCGTACAATTTCAGGCTCATCCAGTTGCTGCGTATCCCGCCCGACAATCATACCGAGCTCCCGGCGTGCCGCAGGCAGGTCACCCGCCTGCAACTCGCGGTAGACTGCCATTCCCGCTTCCTTGAGTCCTTTGGAAGCAATCGTGGTTGCGATCAGAACGATTTCTGCACCAACAGACAGCCACGGGTGAACCCAGGCAAGCAAACGCAGCAGCGCCCAAGCGAGCACAAATGTCCCTCCCGCCACCATGAGTGGCAGTAGCAAGCCGGCGCGTTTCAGTCCACGGTCACTGCTGACCTGACGGCGAATCGCCTTTTCCAGCGCTGAAATGGCATACCCCATTCCGATGACCGGATGCGGCAACCACTTCGGATCGCCAATCAGCCTGTCCAGAAAATAGGCCGCCATAATAATCAAGCTAACTGTCACGCCAACGCTCCTCCTCCAGCACTTCACCCAATGCAGACAGCAGTAAGCCATTGGCTTCCGCGTCCTTGACCGCAATCCGAAAATGGCTCGCCGTCAGCCCTGGATACATAGCACAGCTACGAATAAGAATTCCGCGCTGTCCAAGCGCCTGCTGTACAGCTGATGCACTCCACGTTCCCGGCGCCCGTACCAGCACGTAATTCGCTTCGCCGGGAATGACACCGCAGCCCCATTCCGCCAACGCGGTCAGCAGACGGCCGCGTTCCATAGCAATCAGCTCCTGTGTGCGCCGCTCGTAGGCCTCCCCGCTTCGCAGACACGCCTCCCCAGCCAGCAACGCCAATCCATTCACACTCCAGGTCACCTGCTTGTCCGTCATTCGCCGAATATAGTCCGGATGTGCAATCGCGTAGCCTAGGCGCAGACCAGGAATGGCATAGAATTTAGTCATCGACCGGATCAAAATCACATGAGGATACCGATCCAGCATAGGCAGCAGTGAAATTCGCCGCTCCTGTGGAATAAAATCAATGAAAGCTTCATCCACCACCAGCACGGTACCCGCTTTGCCAGCCGCCTCTGCTAGCTCGCGCAGCTCCTGCTCGCCGTATTGCACACCGTTTGGGTTATTGGGCTGCCCCAAAAACAGAACATCTACCTGCTCCATGAGCTGGAGTATGTCCTCCACGTCAGCCTTCCATTGCAGCGAGGCCTTGCCGTATACCCGGCTTACCTCGGCCCCGAATTTGCCTGCCAGCTCTGCATATTCTGAAAAGCATGGCTCCACCGTACCCACACGTTGGGGAGCCAATCCCAACAGCAATAAAGCCATGCTTTCAGCCGCACCGTTTCCGATACTCAGCGACTCGGGTGGAACATGCAATCGCCGTGCCAGCATATTTTTAAAATTCCGGTGCCCCGGATCTGGATAGCGAATCACAGTATCCAACGCACTTTGTAGCACCTCTAGCACCTCGGGCGGTGGACCGAGCGGATTAATATTGGCGCTAAAATCTACAAAATCCGCAGCTACGCCACCAAATGTCGCCGCAGCCGTCTCCCTGTCCCCGCCATGACCGTAAACCTCTATCATTGCCTATCATCCTTTCCGGCCGTTCCTGATCATTTAGCTCCATTATGGGACTGTTTTTTGCGTTCCGTCAATGCAAATGAGCTTTTGTGTACATTGCTCACTTGGGTTACAATAGAAGATGATACACATAAAATTACACAGTTTGTATACGGAGGAATGGACATGCTGTTCATCGACAACCAGGGCATACACGATCCAGCCATTAATCTTGCCATTGAGGAGTATGCGCTTAAGCATCTACCGCTGGACGACAGCTATCTGCTGTTTTACATTAATCAGCCTTCTATTATTATAGGGAAGCATCAAAACACCATTGAAGAAATCAACGCCGAGTTTGTCAGAGACAACCATATTCAGGTCGTTCGTCGCCTGTCCGGCGGTGGAGCTGTATATCATGACCTTGGTAATTTAAATTTCAGCTTCATTACCAAGGATAACGGGGAGTCCTTTCATAATTTCCTCAAATTTACGCAGCCTGTTATTGATGCCCTGCGCCAAATGGGTGTGGAAGCCGAAATGACTGGACGCAACGATCTTCAAGTCGGTGAACGCAAAATTTCGGGAAACGCCCAGTTTGCCACACGTGGACGCATGTTCAGCCACGGCACATTGATGTTTAACCTGAATCTGGACAATGTGGCTGCGTCCTTGCATGCCAACCCTGAAAAGTTTAAATCCAAAAGCACCAAATCCGTCCGCAGCCGCGTTGCTAACATCAGCGAGCTGATGGATCGTGAGATGACGATAGAGCAATTTCGTGAGGAACTGCTGCGTTTCATATTCGGAGTAGAGCTGGATCAGGTACCCCAATATAAGCTCACCGATGCTGATTGGGCTAAAATTCATGAAATTTCCAAAGAACGCTATCAATCCTGGGACTGGAATTACGGTCAATCCCCGGAGAGCAATATCAAGCACACCCGTAAATTCCCGGTCGGTATTATTGATATCCGCATGGACCTTAAAGAAGGCCATATCCGTGACATTAAAATCTATGGTGATTTCTTCGGTGTGGGCGACGTCGCTGATATTGAAAATATTCTGCGTGGCAAACGCTATGATGAAGGCGAGGTTCGTCAAGCCTTGTCCTCTCTCGATTTGAAGCATTATTTTGGTAATATTGAGCTGGACGACTTTGTCGGGCTTGTATTTTTGGAAGACTAACAGCTACTTTTTCCCATCGTTTCAAACCAATACTTCAGTGGTTATAAGGGGACAGGCTCTTATAGGGGGCGTCCCCTTATATGTGATATTGTCATTTTGAATATTATGAGATACAATTTTAGCATTGCCCCATGATAGAGATAAAGGAGAGATTACCGATATGTATAAATTAATTGCTATTGATATTGATGATACACTTATTAACGATCAGAAGGAAGTTACTCCGGCGACACAACAGGCCTTGGAAGCTGCTGTAGCCAAAGGTGTTGTGGTTACGCTCGCCACTGGACGAGCTTACGCTTCCGCACATAAAATTGCCCGCCAAACAGGATTGAACGTGCCGATCATTACGTACCAGGGAGCTTTGGTCAAAAACCTGCTGGACGAAAACGTGCTGTATGAGCGTTATGTTCCACTCGTGGCTGCACGCCGCCTGTATGAATTCTGCCTGGAACGCAATCTGCATTTGCAAACCTATATCGATGACAAGCTGTACACACGTGAAGATAATCAGAAAATCAAGGATTACACCGAGCTGAACAATACGGAATATTTTGTAGAGCCTGTATTCAGTAAAGTTATAGAGCAACCGGCTCCTAAATTGCTGATCATTGACGAGCCGGAAGTGTTGGACGAATTAATTCCCGAGCTGCGCGAACTGCTTGGCAATGAAGTGCATATTACGAAATCCAAGCCTCATTTTCTGGAAATTATGCATCATGAAGGTACCAAGGGCCACGCTCTCACCTTCCTGGCAAATCATTTTGGCTGTGAGCTGTCGGAAACGATTGCCATCGGCGACTCCTGGAACGACCATGAAATGCTTGAATGTGCAGGTCTCGGCATAGCCATGGAGAACGCCATCCCTGATTTGAAGAAGCTGGCTGATTACATCACTACCAGCAATAACGAAGACGGCGTCAAGCATGCCATCGACAAATTCGTATTGAATATTGAATAATTTTAAGTTAAAAACCTCCAAGCGCCGCATATTCAAGAACATTCGGTTGCTTTGGAGGTTTTTTTTGTATCATCAAATACGATGCCTGAATGTAAATGACTCACATTTTTCAGGGAGCCGTGCGCAGCTTTCGTCTGTTCACCAGACGGATGATTCCGTTGTTCATGCACATCAATCCGGTCACAATGAGCAGCACCCCTGCCAGCATCCACCAGCTTACATGCTCTCCATATAAAAAAGCACCAAGGCCTACAGCAATCGGTGGTGAAATATAGAGCCATGTGGTCGGAAACAGTGGATTCGTACGCTCCATGAGCCAGTAGAACAGTGTATGTGCAATCATCGAACCAAACAGGATCAGATAAAATAACGACCCCATGGCAGGAAGGTACTGCCACCCCTCAGAACTCCACGGTTCCGTGATCGCAGACAGTACCAGCAACATCCAACCACCATGGAACATTTGCGCTGCATTCAAGGCAATCGGATTCGTATCACGAAACGCATCCATGACTCGCTTGGAATAAAGAGCCCCTCCCGAATAACACAGCTCACCCAGCAAAATGACTATGCAACCCGCTAGCCACAAACCGCTAATCTGAACCGCCAATCCGGGCAATACCACGAGCACTACCCCGAGAAAACTAATCATGCAGCCAATGAGCGTAATTCTCGTCGTTTTTTGCCGCAGTAATGCGGACTGCATCAGCACAATCATCATCGGCCCAGTAGCTGACAAAATAGCACCGATCCCCGAGCTGACATATTGCTCTGCCCAATACAGTGCTGAAAATGTACCGAAGGTCGTTCCCGCTCCAATCAGCAGCATTTCCTTACGCCATAATAACGACCACCGAACCTTTCCCGATAGTCTCATCGCAATAAACAAAATCGCTCCTGCTGCCAGAAAGCGTGTGCCTGCTGATAGGAATGGTGGAAGCCCGGCTTCCACTCCCACTTTTATAGCCAAAAATGTTGTGCCAAAAATAAGACACATTACTGTAAAGGCAATACCAATCATGACACTTCCCTCTCCCTTCTGTTACTCACAAGCATACAAGGAGACAGACAGAACAGATGTGTACCCACAGAACAGTTGTATATGATTTTGAAGGGATGTATAGTACAATACACACAAAAGGAGCGTGGACAGCATGGGCAGGAACAACAGCGAATTACTCTTTTCGACGACCGATCAGGCCTTAAAGCTGTATGAGCAGGTCATTCATTACCTTAATGTGCGGATTGATCGCGGGGACTGGCCAGCCAACGTTAAGTTGCCATCTGTGCGAAGCTTGGCTCAGGAATTGGGTGTGCATCGGTTAACCGTCTTCCGGGCATATCAGGAATTAAAGCAACAGGGGCGTATTTATGTAAAGGATAAATCAGGGTACTACGCTCATGCTTCCCATGCAAATACATTGGAAGGATTTTCCTCCCGCTCGGAACGTTCATCTACCAAACAAAACTTACACTCGGAATCTGCCTACGCGGCAGACGATCCGTCTATTTCCGCCTGGAGGGGAATGGATGGGCTTACCCGTGTCCAGTCTGTGAACGCCGACTTCCAATTTTCCAAATCATTGATTGATCCGTCTCTCCTGCCCAACCGATATTGGGGAGAATTAATGATGCAGGTTTTTGAAAAGCATCCGAAAGTGGCGGCTACCTATTCTTCTGTACAAGGGGATGCTGAGCTGCGTGATGCCATGGCGCAGCATTTTAGTGCAGATAAGCATTTTGCCTTATCAACAGACGAAGTGCTGATTACCTCCGGCGCACAACAAGCCATCGATTTAATTTCCCGATCTCTTCTACGTACAGGAGACCGTGTATTAATCGAGCGGCCTGCCTATGGTCCCGCTATGGAAATATTCCGTAGACAAGGCGCACGTCTGACTACAACTGATATTCGCCCGGAAGGTTATGATATGGATCAGATTGAATGGTGCATGAAAACGGAAAAACCGCGTCTCTTTTATATGAATCCGACATTTCACAACCCGACCGGCTTTACGGTACCTGATGAGCAGCGCAAACGTCTGCCCGAACTGGCTGAGCGTTATGGATGTCTTATTGTCGAGGATGACAGCACCTATGACATCAGCTTTGGGCAAAAGCCCCCTTCCCCGATTTTTGCCTATGACATCTCGGGAAGCGTCGTCTACATTCGCAGCTACAGCAAATATGTAGCACCCGGTCTGCGCATCGCAGCCGTGACCTGTCGACGCCAGGTTATGGCCAGCCTGATGAGTGTCAAAGCGCTGGTGGACAATGGATCGCCACTGCTGAATCAAAAGCTGTTTTTACAATACTTTCAATCTCCACGTATGCAGCAGCATATCAAAAAGCTATGTATCGCGCTCCAGATTCGTAAGGAAACGATGGAAGGCAGTCTCCGCGAATCAGGCTGGACATGGACCAGCCCGTCAGGAGGACTCAACCTGTGGCTCCAGCTGCCTTTTGCGTTGAAGCCCAATGAGTTGCTTGCCAAATGTATACAGGAGTCCGTCTCCTTTGTACCGGGTAACGTATTTGATCCCGTTGGCGCGGAGGGTACAACGCATGTGCGGCTGTCCTATTCATACGCCAACGAGCTGCAAATCAAAGAGGGCATCTCCAAACTACTCCGCATCAGCCGGTCGATGTAATGGGGATTGCTATTCCAACGGCAGACTCATGCCGGTTTGTGCCAAGCAAATCCCTTCCAGAAGCCCGTAGTTGCGTGTGACATCCACATCATGGGACATATGTGTAAATACCGTACAATCAGGCTCAAGCCTTCCTATAAGCTCCTGAGCCTCGAGCATGTCATATACCGAGCGGGTCGAATACTCGGCCTCCTCATGATAAAAACTCGTTCCGAGCACGAGCAGATTCAGATTATGCAAGGGCAGAATTTCCGCCTCATTCAGTCCAATCGAATCCGAACAATAGGCCCACGAAAAGCCGTCCTTTTCCAGTCGATAAGCGTAAGCATATCCGTTCTTGCCATGATTCACACGCCAGCCTCGGATATTCCACCCGGCAAGCTGGGCTCCCTGATCAACAGGGATGAGATCCAGATGTCCAGGAAGCCAGGAAAATTGACGCAGAATCGTATCAATCACTTCCTGTGGAGCATACAAGCGGCCTCTATTCCCGGTCCAGCGACAGGCATCCGCCCATTCCGGCAATCCTCCAATATGATCAAAATGCGCATGTGTAACAAGGATCGTACGGATGAAGCGGAGGTCCCGTAATTCTAGCTGTCTGCGCCAGTCCGGACCACAATCAATCATAAAGTCCTCCGTATCGCTTTCGATCAGCACAGACGATCTCAGCCTTACATTCGCCCCTGTCGAGCGTGCCTCTGTGCAGACGAGACAATCACAATATACACGCGGAACACCCATTGCATCCCCCGTGCCAAGAAAAATAAGCCGATTCATGAATTAAACTCCTATCTATCTGAATGGTTGTCGTATTACTATTATAGCGAACACACCGATTCTGCGTAAATCGTCTGCGTAAATTCTTCCACCTCCAACGCCAAAAGGAGCATGCCCCAAGCCCTGAAATCAGGCCGGACATCCCCTCATGCGTAATTGTTATACTTTTAAATCATTATAGGCATTGGATCTTTCTTCAGGCGATTTTCCACCATCCAGCTCGTCTGGTCATTATACAGATAGGCCCGATGTACCAGCACTCGCACTTGCTGACCAGGCTCCAGAGTAGATTTCTCCAGCGAACGGTACGTCATAAGCCGTTGATCTCCGACCTGTACTTCAACCATCCACTCACTTCCCCGGAAATGCAAATGCTTCACAACGCCTTCCTCGGTCGCTGACAGAAGTGCAAACTCTTCACTTGGCCCGACATCAATATACTCCGGCCGGATCAAGGCACGTACTCCTACTCCAGCAGCTTCCTCGAAGCCCTTAAGGCTGGATGCCTGTTCAATCACTGTCGACTCACCAATAAAAGAAGCAACGAACGGCGTCCCCGGCTTTTTATAAATATCCCAAGGCGTTCCCTTCTGCTCCAGCCTTCCTTGATTAATGACCATAATTTCATCCGCTACCTCAATCGCCTCATCCTGATCATGAGTGACGAAAATGGAGGTAATGCCCACCCGCTCAATCAACTCCCGCAGCCAGCTTCGCAGCTCCTGACGAATCTTGGCGTCAATGGCTGCAAAAGGCTCATCCAGCAGCAACAATTGAGGCTCCGGCGCCAAGGCACGCGCAAAAGCAACCCTCTGCCGCTGCCCACCTGATAATTGATGCGGATAACGATGCTCGAAGCCTTTGAGCCCTGTCAGCTCGACCAGCTCTGTGACTCGCTCTTTGATATGGGCTTTGGAGCTTTTTTTCACTTTTAGACCAAAGGCAATATTATCGTACACGCTCATGTGCTTAAACAAAGCATAGTTTTGGAAGACAAATCCGATTCCGCGCTCTTGAGGGGCCAGCTCATTCACTCTTTTTCCGTGGAAATGAATCTCTCCGGTATCTGGTTGCTCCAACCCTGCCAAAATGCGTAAAATAGAGGTTTTTCCGCCACCACTCGGACCGAGTAAACCAATCAAATGGCCCTTCCGAATCTCAAAAGATACGTCCTTTACCGCATGAAAATTACCGAAATGCTTGTTTAATCCCTTTACTTCGACATGCATATCCGTACACTTCCTTTCCGCTTCTGAACCTGTTCAGGAACAGCAGCAGCCTTGCTTTTCGCAAAGCGCGTACCTCATTTGAGTCATTCAACTAATCCAATGTCTATACTATGTTTTTCTTATGTGATACTTTATCAAAGGAAAGCTTTTGTCGTCAACTCTATATATTAGGTTGAGAGCTAAAAGGGTAAAATATGAAAAAGAAAGGAGATGAAATCATCATGCTGCATACTTTAGAGTTATCTACTACACGGCGAGATGAAATACGTGATATTACTCGTGAGGTTGCTTCACTGGTCGAAAAAAGCGGGGTTCAACACGGAACCGTACTCATCTATTGTCCACACACAACGGCCGGAATTGCCATTAATGAAAATGCTGACCCGGATGTCAAACATGATGTGATATTAAGACTGGATGAGGTTTACCCGTGGGAACATCCCCAATATCGCCATATGGAGGGAAACACGGCGTCCCACCTTAAATCCATCACAACGGGCCCCTCTCAGACTGTCATCATCCATGATGGAAGGATGCTACTAGGACGATGGCAAGGAATTTATTTTTGTGAATTCGATGGACCACGCAGGCGACAATACTATGTAAAAATCATGGAGGGCTGACGACCATAAAAAAAAGACGATGATGTTCTCCTCCTGGATTCATCATCGTCTGTTAAATTCTTAGTCGCTTTCGCAAAGTAACGTAATGATTAGTCACCGCCTTGAAGTGCAAATACCTAGAAAAGCGCCCTATAAGTTCATGGCCGAGGCGTGTGATTGCAGGTACGCTCATAGGTGTCTGCACAGCAGCTTTACATGTGCTAAAGCAGCAGGTCTGATTTCTTCAAAGGTTAAACCATCTTGGATATAGAATGACACAAAGCCGTGCATAGATAAAAACAGACTTTTCGGTACCCATGAACAATCTTCCTCCGAGTGTCCCTGACCACTCAATTCCTGAAGGATCATAGAAGCAAACAATTCCACACAACGGTTTTGCTCTGTGCGACAATATGCAAGCAATTCTTCATCGTGCATCATAAACATAATTTCGTACTGATATGGATTTTCTAAGCCAAAACGGATGAATTCCAGCATCAAGTACTCCAGTCTGCTCAAGCCGCCCTCAGGCGTACCTGTTGCTGATTGCAGCAAAATTCCGCGCAATGTATTAAAATCCTCAATTACAATGGCGTAGAACAGTTCAGCCTTCTCTTTAAAATGATAATATAACGAACCATGACTGTAACCCAGATGCTGGCCAATGCTGCGCATTGAAATCGCACGGTAGCCCTTGGTAATAAACAAGTGCCTGGCCGCTTCCAGAATCCGCCCTCTTGACAACTCCTGTTCCACTGCTCTTCTAGCCATATTATTTATTCCCCTTCAATAAAGTAAAGCTGCTCTCCCTCCGACACAAGTGATTGCCCCTGTGTCAAATCTGTTATCCAGTTGCTGAAGGATTCAGCATCACCAGCCAGCGGCAGACAGGTTAACGTAACTTTATCCGTAAATATGGTTTCTCCAGTACGGATGCTGCGATTCCGCAATTCATTTTCCACTTTACCCAACCAAGTATAATCTAATTCCACAAAAATTTCACGATGCAATACACGCGTAATCGCATCGCCTGCCTCGATTGCTGCAACGGCACCGTCTGAGTATGCACGAATCAGACCTCCTGCTCCCAGCAAAATACCACCAAAGTAACGGGTGACGACAATCGCCACATTTTTCAGCTTCTGATTACGGATCACCTCCAAAATGGGCTTTCCAGCCGTACCACTTGGTTCTCCATCATCCGATTGCTTCTGGATTTCGTCTCTTTCTCCAATCATGTAAGCTGAACAATTGTGGGTTGCATTCCAGTGCTCTTTTTTGATGCGTTCTATGAAAGCCGTCGCCTCTTCCTCGGTTTGAACAGGCTGAATATGGCCGATAAAACGGGATTTACGGATCACAATTTCCTTGCTGCCGGAACCGCGTACGGTTCGGTATTGTTCCAACATATTACGTATACCCTTCCTTACTTCATTTTACAAGAAAGCAGTCCCCCGCTTCTGGCAGCCGGTGAACTGCTTCCCTGTACTTTATCTGAGGCTACAACCTATAACACCCTGCTCGAAATCCTGCTTTGGGTCAGAGATTATAGTTCCCTTATTCAGACAATCTCGCTTCAAGCTCAGCTTTTTCTTTTTCGAAGCCCGGTTTGCCCAACAAGGCAAACATATTCTTCTTGTACGCTTCTACGCCCGGTTGATCGAACGGATTTACGCCCAGCAAGTAGCCGCTGATGCCGCAAGCTTTTTCGAAGAAATAAGCCAGATACCCGAAGGAGTACGGGCTCAGGTCAGGAATATTTACAATGAGGTTCGGTACTTGTCCGTCTGTGTGAGCCAGCAATGTACCTTGGAATGCTTTTTTATTTACAAAATCCACGGTTTTGCCTGCCAGGAAGTTCAGTCCGTCCAGATCATCCTGGTCTGCCTCGATGGTGATGTGGCTAGGCACATTTTCGACTTGGATAACCGTTTCGAAAATATTGCGGCTGCCTTCCTGAATGAATTGTCCCATGGAGTGCAGGTCTGTCGAGAAATCAACGGACGCAGGATAGATGCCTTTATAATCCTTGCCTTCGCTTTCGCCGTACAGCTGTTTCCACCACTCGGATACGAAATGCAGGGAAGGCTCATAGTTTACGAGAATTTCAATGGCTTTACCTTTACGGTACAGAGCGTTACGAACGGCTGCATATTGGTAAGCCTGGTTCTCAGCTACGTTCGGGCTGCTGTATTCTTTGGATGCGTCTGCCGCTCCTTGCATCATTTCCTCAATGTTAATGCCGGCTGTAGCAATCGGCAGCAAGCCTACTGCTGTCAGTACAGAGTAACGGCCACCCACATCATCAGGAATAATGAAGGATTCATAGCCTTCTTCGTTAGCGAGTTTTTTCAGAGCGCCGCGTTCTTTATCCGTTGTTGCGTAAATACGTTTGCGCGCTTCTTCTTTCCCGTATTTTTTCTCCAGAGCTGCACGGAATACGCGGAAAGCGATAGCTGGCTCAGTAGTCGTACCTGATTTGGAAATAACATTGACGGAGAAGTCTTTTCCTTCAATCAGTTCCAGCAGATGATTCATATATGTAGAGCTGATGTTATTGCCTGCAAAATAGATAGCCGGACCTTTGCGTTGGTCTTTAGACAGGGCATTGTAGAAAGAATGCGATAGCATCTCAATGGCAGCACGTGCTCCAAGGTAAGAACCGCCGATACCGATGACGATCAGTACTTCGGAATCGCTTTGGATTTTAGCTGCAGCCTTTTGGATGCGTGCGAATTCTTCTTTATCATAATTGGTAGGCAGGTCAATCCAACCCAAGAAATCGGAGCCTACACCTGTTTGGTTGTGCAGTTGCTCATGAGCTAGTTTGATGGGTTCTGCAAAATAATCAATTTCGTGCTGACCTACAAAGGAGAGTGCTTTAGTGTAATCAAAAATAACTTTTTTAGACATGTTTGGAACCTCCTGTTTGGTATTACTAAGACCATGAATACGAACATAAGGACTTAGGAATAGGATACTTTAATTTGCAGGGCCTGACAAGCTTGCGTTACCTGTATGTCGTGTGCCTTGACAGACCCCGGTGTAGATAGGGTGGCATACCCATGCTACAATAAATTGAGAACAACCTGTTAAACATTCATTTCAAGCCGAATTCGCATCTTATCGGACGGTATCCTCCAACAAGAAAGGTGATTAGCAATGAAAAACATCGGATTTATCGGACTGGGCACCATGGGCGCCCCGATGGCATCCAATCTGCTGAAGCAGGGATTTGGAGTCACGGTTTATAACCGTACGGCTTCACGCTGCGAGCCACTGGTAGAGCAGGGCGCTCGTACAGCTTCAACGCCTCGTGAGGCAACTGAAGGTCAGCAACTGGTCATTACCATGGTCAGCGATGATAACTCAATTCGTGACATCTATTACGGTGAGGACGGCGTGTTTGCCGGTCTCACATCTGGCGTGACCGTGATGGATAACAGCACGATTTCACCTGAGCTGGTCAAACAGCTTGCCGCTGAAGCGGACAAGCTGGGCTGCTCCTTCATTGATGCTCCTGTAACAGGTAGCAAGCCTGCCGCTGTTGACGGAACACTCGTGTTCATGGTCGGCGGAAACGCGGAAGCCATTGCAGCACAGTCGGACGTTTTTGATGCCTTGGGCAAAAAGGTACTTCATATGGGGCCAAACGGCAGCGGAGCCGTAGCCAAGCTCGCTCATAATACGATGGTCGGCATTAACAACCTCGCTCTGGCTGAGGGCTTCGCTATTGCCGCCAAATCCGGTATTCCGGCAGACAGCTTCCTTGAACTGGTTCAGCTCGGATCGGCTGGCAGCAAGGCTGCGGACCTGAAAGGACGCAAAATCATTGAGCATGATTTTAGCAACCAGTTCTCACTTGCCTTGATGCTCAAGGACTTGAAGCTTGCTTCCTCCCTTACCGATAGCCTGTCCATTCCGACACCAATGCTGGCCATTGCCAAAAGCCTGTTTCAAGCCGGGCAAACGCAAGGCTACGGTGACGAGGACTTATCCGCTGTCGTGAAGACATACGAAGCATGGATTGGCCGCACCATTGGTGGCAAGCCTCTCGAATAAGCTGTAATTTTCTTTGCTGTTATACGCTAGCTTAAAGGGTAAGGACACTTGGCTTGAAGTCGTGTGTTCTTACCCTGTTTAGCTGTTTATTCAGGGTAAGAACAGCAATAATCAGTCACACTTCGTACTTCAAGTTTGAACGAGGACTGCGCAGGTACGTGGAACGTTGCCGTTCCCTGTATTTCCAGCCATTCCTCAGTACCTGGAAGCAATACTTTCAGATCCCCTGCCAAAATCTCCATGATCTCGCGGGAATCCGTGCCGAATTCATATATTCCCGGCAGCATAATCCCCAGTGTAACCTTACTGCCGTCACTCAGGATGACTGTACGGCTCGTGACCTGACCGTCATAATATATATTTGCTTTTTTAACTACGCTGACTCCATCAAACTGTGACATTTTTTATCCCCTCATCTGCTCATCAATGGTTGAATGAATATTGTGCATCATAACATAGATTTGATTCCATATTCAGTAAGAAAATACACACTGCATCGCCGTATCCTATACACTGGATTTTCAAAAAAGATTTCTTGAAAATCTCGGTTGTATGAAACAAACAGCCGTAAGCCTTTCTCAGGTTACGACTGTCTGTTTCACTTGGATTTCCATCACAGGAGCGTTGTTTACTCCGTTTTATTTCAACAAAGCTTTCACACGGTCAACTACGTTTTCTACTGTAAAGCCATATTCCTTAATGACGCGGTCGCCAGGTGCGGATGCGCCAAATGTACTGATACCGAGAATGTCGCCTTGGTCGCCGACATATTTTTCCCAGCCCAGTGGGTACGCCATTTCTACAGCCAAACGGGCTTTCACATCAGGCAGCAGAACGGAATCTTTATAAGCTTTGTCTTGTTTTTCGAACAGATCCCAGCTTGGGAAGCTGATAACACGTACTTGGATACCTTGCTCCGCCAGTGCTTCCTGTGCTTTAACAGCCAGTTGTACTTCGGAACCTGTAGCCAGAATTTGAGCAACCGGCTTGCCGTCCTTTGCATCTGCAACGACATAAGCACCGCGTTGGATACCTTCACGTGCATGCTCGGCAGAAGCAGCCAGGATTGGCAGGTTTTGACGAGTCAATACCAGAGCAACCGGGTTTTTCTTGTTTTCCAGCGCGTAAGCCCAAGCAGCAGAAGTTTCATTGCCATCCGCCGGACGAATGACCGTCAGGTTCGGGATAATACGCAGGGAAGCCAATTGTTCAATCGGCTCATGGGTAGGACCATCTTCACCTACAGCAATACTGTCGTGAGTCAGAACGTAGGTTACAGGCAATCCCATCAGAGCTGCCAGACGAACGGCCGGACGCAGATAATCGGTAAATACAAAGAATGTACCGCCGAATACTTTTACGCCTTGGTGCAGTGCCATACCGTTCATTGCAGCAGCCATACCAAATTCGCGGATACCGAAATAGATATTACGGCCGGCATAGTCTTCTGGCGTAAAGTTCGTCAGATTGTTCAAATGTGTCATCGTGGAGCTTTCCAGATCGGCAGATCCGCCTGTCAGGAAAGGTACGTTCGGCGCCAATCCGTTCAGTGCATTACCAGAAGCTACGCGAGTCGAAACGGCTTTGTCTCCAGCAGAGTATTTCGGAAGATCACGGTCCCAGCCGTCTGGAAGATCGCCGTTGATTGCTGTTTCGAACTGGGCTGCCAAATCAGGATGAGCCGCTTTGTATTTCGCAAATTGTTCATCCCATGCTTTGTTCGTCGCGATACCGCGCTCTTTTACTTTTGCAAAATGCTCGCGAACCTCTTGCGGTACATGGAAGTCCTCTTCGTATACCCACTTGTAAAATTCTTTTGTCAGCTTGGCTTCTTCTGCACCCAGCGGAGAGCCGTGAGTACCGCCGTGTCCGCCTTTACCTTGTTTGTTCGGGCTTCCGTAGCCGATGACTGTTTTCACTTCAATCAACGTAGGACGTGTGGAATCGCCTTGCGCCTCTTCAATCGCTTTTTGGATCGCTGGAAGATCGTTGCCATCCTCTACGCGCAGCACTTGCCAGTTGTAAGCCTCAAAACGTTTGGCAACACTCTCGGAAGAAGACAGATTCAGCTTACCGTCCAGTGTAATATCATTGGAGTCGAACAATACGATCAGCTTGCCCAGTTGCAGACGCCCAGCCAGTGAAGCCGCCTCGTGGGAAATACCTTCCATCAGATCGCCATCGCCGCAGATCGCATATGTGAAGTGATCCACAACTTTAAATCCGTCTTTATTGTATGTTGCAGCCAGTTGAGCTTCGGCCATTGCCATACCTACGGACATGGCCAAGCCTTGTCCCAGTGGTCCTGTCGTAGCATCTACACCAGCAGTGTGTCCAAACTCAGGGTGACCTGGTGTAAGACTGCCCCATTGACGGAATTGTTTAAGCTCTTCCATAGGCAGATCATAGCCGCTCAGGTGCAGCAAGCTGTACAGCAGCATGGAGCCGTGTCCTGCAGACAGTACAAATCGGTCACGGTTAACCCATGTAGGATGATCCGGGTTATGATTCATTGTTTTAGCAAAAAGTTGGTAGCCCATTGGCGCGGAGCCCATTGGCATACCAGGATGTCCCGAATTCGCTTTCTCGATGGCGTCAATTGCCAACGTACGAATAGTTGTGATGGACAAATTGTCGATTGTGGAGTTTTCATCCTTTTGAATCGCTTGATTCTGGTCAGTCATGGTTTGCCTCCTCATATTGTAAAAAGTATGCCAATTGCATTCGGTCATGCTCTCCAATACTACTGTCCGATATCGAAACAGCGTCTCTTGGAGTGAGTGAATCTGCTTGAATGTTTCAATATGACTTATACATTCTTAAGTATTGTACCATTTGCCGTGAAGGTTTGCCAGATTGTTTATAGAGATGGTTGTCGAAATGTGGTACAGAGTCCTCATATCAATATACCCGTTATGTATTAACCTCATTTAAAAAATGATAAAATCACGAAAAAATATCACAAAAAACAAAGCCCGTCGAAATGACGGGCTTTGTTTTTTTTAAAAGTGGTGTACTCAAAATTTTTTTTAAAATTTTAAGATTAATTAAAAACGACGGTTTTGTTCTCATGAACCAGAACTCGATCCTCCACATGCCACTTCACGGCCCTTGCCAAAACGACCCGCTCAATGGTGCGTCCAATTCGTTTTAGCTCATTTACATCGTCTCCGTGGCTTACCCGCTGCACGTCCTGCTCAATGATCGGACCACCGTCCAATTCCTCGGTTACATAATGCGCGGTAGCGCCAATAATTTTCACCCCGCGTTTATATGCTTGGGCGTACGGCTTGCCACCCACAAATGCAGGCAGAAAGGAATGATGGATATTGATAATCCGGTTGCGGTAGTGCTCAATAAACTTGGGAGAAATAATTTGCATGTACCGCGCCAAAATAATAACATCAATGTCGTCACCAATGACCTCCAGTTGACGGCGCTCCGCCTCTGGCTTGGTATCAGGTGTTATCGGAATATGATGATACGGGATGCCAAACGATTCCACATACTCCTTCATATCCAGATGATTACTAACCACCAATGCAATATCTGCGTCCAGATCCCCTGCCTGCCATTGCCACAGCAGCTCTACCAAACAGTGATCCTCTTTGGAAACGAAAATAGCTAGTTTTTTCTTGCGGCTGACCGCAGCAATCGTCCACTCCATACGGAATTGCTCAGCAACAGCGACAAAGTCCTGCTCCAGCTGCGGCTGGGCTGCACTCAAATTCGGCAGATCAAATTCAACCCGCATAAAAAACATACCGCCGGACGGGTCCATTGTATACTGGTCAGATTGGACGATATTGGCCCCATGCTCGTACAAAAAGCGGGACACGGCCGCTACAATCCCCGGCCCATCAGGGCAGGATACAAGCATACGTGCGCGGTTTTCATGTGCAGATAAAGTGCTGTTTGGATGATGTTTTACGTGAAGTTCCATGTGGCTACTAATCCCCCTTGGTTTATACTGTCACTGGCAAATGACTGCCGGCAAACCAGGCAATCAGCCGTTGATTAATATGTTCTTCGCTTAGCTCTGGAAACAGGGCTGCCTCCGTGATCATGTCATACAGACGCTCCAGCGGCTCACGTGGATCGGCTTTTCTCGCTTTGGCATCATTTTTCAGCAGAGTCCAAGTGTCCAGCACAAATTTTCGTACATCCACATCCTGCTTTTTGAAAAACGAATGCAATTGCTCGACCTGACCCAAAAATTCATCTCCAAAGCGCTCCTTCACATTTCCGCGAAGCAAAGCAATTTCAACTTCATACATCGGACGCTGCGTTTTGGCTTCCTTTCCGATCCATGGTGTTTCCAAAATAAATGGGCGTCCTTGAAGTGCCTCATGATGTACCACATTATGAATGGTCTGATAGCCGATCCAGCCCGATCCAATCGGAGTATGACGGTCTTTACGAGCGCCGACTGGATTTTTGCTGTCATTGATGTGAACCACTGCAATGCGATTCAAGCCAACAATACGGTCAAATTGCTGCAAAACACCATCCAGATCGTTCACGATATCATAGCCCGCATCATGAATATGGCAGGTGTCCATACAAACCTTAAGACGCTCGTTGTGCTCCACTTTATCTATAATGGAGGCAATTTCCTCGAAGCTACGTCCCATTTCGGTACCTTTACCCGCCATTGTTTCAAGTGCAATATTAACATCTGTCTCTTTAACACCGTTCAGTACCTCGTTCAGACCATCCGCAATACGCCCGATTCCGTACTCTGCATCCTTATCGGTAAAAGCACCCGGATGCAGCACTATATTTTTCACACCAATCGCGTGTGTGCGGCGAATTTCCTCCTGAAGAAAGCTAACCGCCAGCTCATAGGTATTTTCTTTATAGGAACCGAGATTAATGATATACGGGGCATGCACCACGATATCCTCCATCCCTTTTTCGGTCATTAACTGCTTGCCTTCTTCCAAATACATGGATTCCATCGGCTTACGACGCGTATTTTGCGGTGCCCCCGTATATATCATAAACGAGCTGGACCCGTAAGAAGACGCTTCTTTTGTAGCACTCAGCAGACCCTTGTCCGAGAAGGACACATGAGAACCAATTTTCAGCATGATCCTGATTCATCCCCTTATCCTTATTATCCTGTTATGCTTGTCTTAATTAATTTAATCATTTTAACGTGATTATTGAAATCAAACAACATGGCTTTTATGGCAGCCTATCGTATGTGCTTTCATTGGGAATCATACAAGCATAGTACGAACCAGAAGACATGCCCGTCCAACGAGGGTAAGTAAAAGCATGGATTGATGGCCTTTAGGGGCCATTAGCGTACACAAGTCGTTCAAAAGAAGTTTTTTTTCTTAAAAAGGGTTATATTCTATAACATATATATTTTTGCGAATCGGAAGGAGAGCTTGCTCCATGAACATCATCGTGTGCGGAGGTACTGGATTGGTAGGGAGTGCGCTGGTCAAAAGCCTGCTGGGCGACGGATACACTGTGAAGGTCATTACGCGTAAGCCGCTGGAAGGTCACGAATCAAGCCCCCGCTTGCAATACATGAGCTGGAACGAATTGAAACAAAGGCCTGAATTACTGGAAGGCACAGATGCGGTCGTTAATTTGGCAGGCGAAACGCTGAATCAACGCTGGACGGACAAGTCCAAACAAAGAATTCTTCAATCACGACTATTGTCCGTTGCCCGGCTGGCTCAGGCACTGAATACTCTGCAAAGAAAACCGGAGGTCATCATTCAGGCATCGGCTGTTGCCGCATATGGAACTTCCTTGACCGAAACGTTCGATGAAACCAGCCCACGTCGTTCGGAAGATTTTCTTTCACAGGTGGTCGAGCAGTGGGAAGAGGCCACAGGCGCCTATCCATCCGATTCCCGTTTAATTAAGCTACGTATTAGCCTCGTGCTGGACAGAAAAAAAGGGGCGTTTCCACTTATGAAATTGCCCTACAGATTCGGATTCGGCGGCAGAATAGGCAGCGGTAATCAATGGATGAGCTGGATTCATATTAAGGATATCGTTCGTCTGATCACGTACTGCATCCATACAACGGAGATCGTTGGGGCAGTGAATGCTTCATCACCACACCCGTTGACGAACGACCAGTTTGGCAGAACCGTCGCTCAAGTATACCATCGTCCACATTGGTTCCCCGTTCCCGGCTTTCTCGTTCAAAAGCTTGTCGGTGAGATGAGCACCCTTGTATTGGACGGGCAAAAAGTACTCCCACGCAAAGCGCTGGAGCACGGATTTAAGTTTAACTATCCTTCACTGAAGGAAGCGCTGGAGGAACTCCATTCTCCTCCAAAGCAGCGTTGAATTAAAAGAGGAACTCCAGGATGGTAGCATCTCACCAGCTAGGGTTCCTTTTTGACAATCTATTTTCATACAAAAAAAATTTAATTTAAATAATACGAACCATAGAACCCTTCTTTATTCTTTTAATGTGTTCTGATTCCTGTACAAACACTAGGACGAATTCTTGCAACGCCTCTTAACTTATCCCTTCAGCTATCCTCTCAACTATTTCCTTATCAAAATCATCTAGTTCAGCCATTAAAAGATCATATTGTTTTATAGATTCAGAGGTGTTCAATACTCGAAGTACTGCAATACTGTAGTGTCCAAGAGTATCAATACCAAATAGCTTGTTTACTTCCGGATCTCTGAACTGGCTAATATACTTCAATTTTTCGATAATTTTTTGGTTGCAGAGCTTCTTTTTTGCTATCTGACTCATAGCATTCATCATAACCTGGTTATGATGAATATCCAGACACTCCACTAATTTATCGTCACTTATCTTTCCCTCTCGTATTTCTTTTGATAAAGTGAGTAGATTCATTATACACTCTCCATTCAATCTAGTTTAACTGGTCCAAAATTCTCTAAAAGATACTGCCGTTCATTTCTGTAATTGCCCCAGAGATGTTCTGCAAGCTCCTTATTTCCAATCCTCTCTGCTTCTTTTATCTCCACCATATAAGCCCTAAGCTCCATGATAATTCTATTTTTGAATTCATATGTTACATCCAAACTTGGAAATCCTTTAGCCTTATCATCAAGGAAATGTTGATACTCATGTCGCAATGCACTAATTGAAGCATCCTCATATATATTCAGTTGACCAGGCTTCCCTGATCCTTTGGGAGCATACGCCATAATATCTCTATCCAAAATCCTAACTTCAACACCCGCTTCTTGTGTGTTTTTAATAATGTTACTCCACTCTTCTGGGTGAGAAAGTCTTCCCGGACCATAAATATCCCTAAATGGGTCAGCATCATTTTTACCTAACATATTATCAGATAAACGTTTTGAAGTCCCTTTAGCTTCAATAATAGTCCCAGATTTCACCTCATATTTTATTGACGATCCCAAACCAACTTTAGGCTTAATTACTGAGCTAACTCCTCCAAATAGTGCAGCTGTACTAATCATATTGGCCCAATGTTCCTTTGACCAAGCATTTGTAGGGAATGTAGCTTCTCTGATCATTCCATGTATACCAAAAGTCCAGAAGTTAAAAAAATCATTTGCTGAATCAAACTGCTTGGATGCTCGCTCCGCATATCCTTGATACAGACCTTTCGGAATACCAAATGTCCAATAGTCTAAAAATCCTCCTACGGAGTCATAGCGTTTTTCGTATCTGTCCTCCGCAGCAGCCATAAAATCCTCACCAAGCTCTACCAAACTATCTGCCGATTTTTCCAAAGCATTCCGTGTATCTGGAGCAGGAACTGCACAAGCATTCGGTGGAGGTGGTAAACAGCTAGAGTCTATACTCCCTACTTCCATTAGATCCGCTAATCTGAATTTTTCTGCATGATGACGCAACTCCCTAGCAATGGAATCCGTCAGAGTAACAAAGTCAGTCATATTCTTCTGAGATGTTTGGAAACGGTAGTAGAATTGCTCTTTGGTTATACCATCCCATGATTGCTGCATAAAAGAAATTTGCTGTATCAATTGACTATTCATCTGAATCGCTGTTTTCTGTGCAGAGTCAAATTGCTTGGAGACGGATATAAGTTGTTCAGGAGTTACTCTAATGGTTGTCATAATTTACCTCGGTTCAAGTTCGTTATGACATGATAGCATTATTCAAATTTATGGAAAACAGCCTTATCTCCTAAATTGTTATAAGAAAGAGTGTTTCTTTATACCTGTATCAAAAGGCTCAGCTCTGAGTATCAGCAAATAGTTATACCTCCCCGTCAACTGCCGCTAAAATGTGGCGTAACGAGTACATAGCTATGAAAATTATCGACGATATATGTAACAAGCTAGAATGTAATTTGACAGATGTCATCAAACATACTCTAGATGATAAATTGAATCAAAATACTCAATAAACTACCCTCAACTTAAACGTCAAAGAAGCCCAATACTTTAAATGGGCTTCTTTTTCTTCTATACATACATAATATATTACCCTTCACCTTAGGAAGCATCGGAGGATTTAGCAGAGTCCAGCCGATAAGTGTAAGACACTCCGGCAATTTTAAAAGTGTCTCCATCCTTCATAACGTACTCCTTGTAAGGCACCATCGGCTCTCCGTTCAAAACAGTTCCGTTTGTCGAGGACAAATCCTTGATGATGTGACCTTCTCCTTTTGCATCCATACAAAGCTCAATGTGAGAACGGGATGCCCCCTCTGTATTGTCTACAAACTGAACCAATTGCGGATCTCTTCCGATAAAGAAGCTGCCTGCAACGAACTGATCTGGCTGCAACCGAATGCGCTCGGTCGCTCCACTTCCTGGTGCTTTGCGCTCCAGACAGGCAATCGGTGATTGCTGAACGTGTGGAATATGTGTCTCTTGGTCCGTACGAAGCAGCACCGTTTCTTGCCTGGATGCTGCATTTAGTAGCTCCGTTACACCAGACAGAGACTTATAATAAGCCTCGCTGGTTTCACTGGCTTCCAATTCATTTGCCTGAACTGTGCCATTCCTAGGTGATTCGTGTAAGTCATAACGTGCAGAAGCCATCCCACTATCCTCCACAACTCGGCTTCCTGTTCTCTCAGACTCCGAGTTTGGAAATGACCATCGCCAGCTTTCCTGCCCTTGATTACTCGGATCGGAAGAATGCTTGTTTTGATGCTGACGACCCGCTATAAATCCGGTCAGCTTATCCACCTGATAGCGGTCATTTTTCCGCTGAGTCGGCGTAGCAGCTCCTAACCATTCCGAATCCAATACAGGTACTGAATCGGCGTAGATATGAGGCGAAGCGCCCTTACGCCACCATTTTCCCGTCCAGCTTATATAAGCGACCACAGCAAGTACCACAGTCAGCACAACAAAAATGATCAACGGCATGGTCTCAGAATGATCCAGATAAATGTAACGCCACACGATGGCCGAAGCGAGCAAACACCCGAGAGCAATGTACGTTTTATATTTTTGCAATGTAGGCTCCACTTCTTCCATTTCGGCGTTTACCTCTGTACTCTCCTCTGGCTTCACAGAATGCTTAAGCCGATTAATCCGTTTAAGCTCCTGAATTTCCTGCAAAGTCTCCCGCTTCTCTTGTCCGTACACTCCTCCACGTTCTGAATGATGGTGCAATGAGGACAGTCCATCACGCTTTCCTTGAGGCTCATTTGGGAAATAGGCATTTCTATTATGAATTTCTTCTATCCCCTCATCTTGAGCACTAAAGCTCTCTGAACTAGCCTTCATCCCCTGCAAAAGCAGCTCCTTCAACGATCGCAATTCAAACTCATTTCTATCGCATAGCTCAAGTATGCATTGCATATTTTCTCCCTGAAAGTGAGCCACACGAGTCATCAAACGAATAATCATCTGCTTAAATTGACTGCCTGCTTGTCCTTCATACAATACACTCTGTAAAGGAACATAGGTTAAACTGACAGCTTTTCTTGAACCAGAACCGTCTATAAAAATATAATCCTCATGCAAAATAAACTGCCTTATATCTAGCATATATTGCGGGCTGCGATGAAGAGCATCTACCACTTCAAAAAGAATTCGATAAAACTCAGAAGCCAAGACGCCCCCGCCCTTCCATACCTGAGAAAGCATGCGTTGACCTGAAATATCGTAATGCAACTCAACCTGAAAATCGACTTCCTTTATTCTTAGTTCCAGAAGACCAGGAATCCGATTACCAGTCATCATTCCGGTTTGCACGGAATTTAAATCATTAGTCTTGAGTCCGCTTTCCTTATTTAAAACCATAAATGTCCCGCTGTTTCGGACAAAATCCCTGCTTAAACCAAACAATTCATGACCTCCTCAGCATTTTCCCGCTCCCTATAAGGCAGCATGATCCAGCCAGGCGGGTATGTCATGGCAAAAAGTAAAGATAAGCACTGATCGCTCCCGGAATGACTGCGGTCATAAATGGAAACCTGAGATGCGCTTCTCTCCCACTGGTCAACGCCTTGCCGCTGCGAAACAGGAAAAATCCTCCCAAATTAAAAGCAACGCGCCGCAGTCTCATGATGGTTTCCCTCCGCCATAGCAGGATTCCCAATCCAATAATGCCTGCAAAAAAAATTGAATATAGAGCCGATTGCCACGCAAAAGCAGCACCTGTCCAGGCTCCGATTAGACCAAATAGCTTTACATCTCCTGCACCTACTGCTCCTATCCAATACAAAATCAGCATGAGGCCAAATCCTGTCCCAAGTCCAGCAGCAGCAAATAAAAAACCATGCCAGCTTCCAAACAGCGTATTAATCAGCAAACCTGCGACCATGCCGGGCAGCGTAAGCTTATTAGGAATTTTCATACTCCGTAAATCGGTGACCAGCGCAATCACCAGTAAAACTCCACATACAATATACATCCAAGTCAATGCGACCTTCCCCCTCCCCATCTATTGTCTACTCTACAGAAAATGGAACCTCGATACGTTGTCCATCCTCTGTTTCAATCACAAAGCTCCATTGACCAGGTGTCGTGTTTGTCCCCACAAACCAATTCCATTCAATAATTCCCTCGTCATTAGCTGAGGTCCAGCCCAAATGCTGGGCCGTGCTTTGACCCGACTTATAAAGTACAGACAGATTAGCAGTCGTTCCGGGTTCAATCTTGGCCCTGATCAAATTGTACACGCCCTTCACGGCAGGCTCTGGCTTGGCCAGCACCTGTATGGCATGCTGTGCATCCTTATCATCTATAGCATCTCCTGTGCCTGCTCCCTCACCTGTATCGCCGATCCAAAGGCGTTCCTCTGCTGCCGCCTGAAGCACTATGCTGCGATACAAAAATGGGACCTTCATCGGTAGTTCATAGGACAGCTCTACTCTAAAATAAGGGTCTTTGGTTCCTGTAAGAGAAGGCACATGCACACTCGTTACATGAATACGGTCATACTCAAGAATACTCTCCTCCATAAAAGGCTTTAGCATCGGCTTTAGAACAGGATCGAGTGCTGCTTCCGTCAAGCGCCCCCGCAGCTCATCCAGGGGCTTTCGACCGCCCTGTACAGCGCTTTCTACCCAATCGCCAATCGGAGATGGCAGTTGCGCAGCAAATTGGCTTGCATATTCACTCACAGATAACTTGGGTAATTCATCCAGCGGTTCACGAGCTGCATCTATTTTGGCGGACGCCGCATCTATCGCCAGAGATACCGGGTAGATTTTAGCGGAAACCTGCTTAACCGCTTCTGAAGCAGTGGTCTGCAAGGCCGTGGATACCAGCGTCATCTGAACCATATAAATGAGAAAAACAATAAAGAACAGGAACAACGGCAACACCAGTGACGCTTCTAGAACAATACTTCCTTGTTCACACCGCTTCTCTCCACGAACCCGCTGTAGATACCGATTAATAGGAAAAATGCGCTGTTTTCGTAACATAGTACACACTTCCCTTAATACTCTCGCCTTCCTTTGACGCAGTTCCGAGCATCTTCATTACCCCCGGTAAAAACCACAGCCGCATCCCGTTCTTGACCTCACCCTTTGCATACGTTCGCCGCTCAGCAGGATTGACATCTGTATTTAGGCGGATCAAAGCAAGCATACGGGACATCTTGCGTTCATTATTACTATGAAGCATCAGAAACAATCGCAAGTGATCCTTGTACGTCATTCGAAATTTCAGAAAATCAGACAAAGGCACATACCCCTTTTGCGCCAGCATAATCATATCTTCAATTGCCTTTTCTACTCCATATAACAAAGCCGCCGCCAAAATAACCAACGGATTTCCCTTTGAGCTATTTTTGACCAGTCCCTCCATCGTACGTATGGCAAGTCTCATTGCGAAAATTTCACCATAAGCGGATGCCAGATTACCCGTTGGATTATGGAACCCGTATAGGATGTACTCAACCTCCTGATTATTCACCTCCAGCTGATCACCCAAAATCTGTGCTGCATTACCCACATTTGCACCTGATCCAGCCAAACTGCCAAATCGGCTAAAATCCACGTGATGATAGTAAGAAAGCGCATATTCGTTCTGGTAAAATTCATCCCCCAGTTGAGTCAGCAAACCGGATGCAGCCCCGTATAGACCATCCATACTATCCATGGAGGCCCCTGCCGCTTCATAGGTGTCATAGGATAAATCAGTGGTTACAGATGGACTGGATGTAGACTGATTAAATGCAATACTTTCATTGTAATACTGCTCCAGCTCTTGGAACTGTTCTGCACTTTGTTTACCTTTGGAAAGAACCTCAATGATGCGATATGCATGCTTAAGCTTGTTTTTCGCCTCTTTTTCCATTTTCTTGCGTTCTTTGTCAGGTCCACGTCGCGTGTCCATCATTCTGGCTTCACTGTCGAGTACATTGGCAGCTCCCGACCAGACATATGCATTCAAGTACTTGTCCATCTCCTTGAGCGCTGAGACAACTTCTTGCTTGAGCATATCTGCATTCATAAATGGATCTGTATAAAAGGATAACGCACGCATCATTCCTGTCAGTCTGTTGTTAACTGTATTAATAGAAGCACGTTGCTTTTCGATTTCTGCTTCCCATTGCTCAAATTCCTTATCGGGAATCAACAGATCCTCAACCTTTTGCCGGGCGCTTCCTACTAAGGGATCGGCATTAGAACCCCCTCCGCTTGGAGTAGGTGCAGCAGAAACCTCATCGTAGCCTGCATTGGCTGCTCTCTGTTTATACTGCGCAATGACTTTGCGCATCTCTTCATTAATCTGCCTGGCCTCATTTAACGGCTCCTTGGCTTCCAGAAGCAACTTATCATGCTCTTCTCCAGCCTGAACCTTAGCCTGACGAAGGCGGTCAAGCGCTGATTTCGCCCTTCTTGAATATTTCTCCATCTGCATGATTTTAACGTCATCCACGCTTTTCTTATTATCCTCATATACATGCACGTAATGCTTGTATTGTGCGGCAATATCGGCTACAACCTCGAGCGGGTCCCAAATATACTGATTGGGTATATATGCGCCCTGCTGCTTAATAATCCGTTTGCGAACCTCTTCCATACGAGCCCCTGCCTCACGCTGCTTCACCAGCATGTCATCCAGCTTGGCCTCACGTTGGTCATACAGCTTTTGCAGCCGTTTCAGCAAATCAACCGTATGCGAAGCCTCCTTCATATTTTGAGAGAGGGGCTTCAGCTTTTCGAGCACTTCAAACGTAAAATCGACAGGCGCTTTATACTTCATCTCTTCACGAATCTGCTCATTAAATATGGAATATTTACCAAGCTCCCTTTCCATTTGCAGAGAACTCGAATCCAGCTTCGTATTCATAAGCGGCAACGTTTGTGCACGTGCTGTACGCTTAGCGCTGTCATTCAGCACTTTGACCATGATTTGTTGTCCGTCGCTTTCACCATAAGCAAACAGCCCGTACTCCTGTTGCAATACCGGATCATAAGCAGACATCACTGAACGAACCGCCGCATGAGTCAGACGCTCGGTCTGCACATGCAGGGCAGCAATTCTCGCATAATCAATAAAGACAGCAATAAAGCCAAACATGACCGCCAAAATCAAAATCAAGAAGACCGTGACAGCACCTAACTCGCTATCCTTTGTATTTCGTCCCTTTCCAAACACCCGCTTCCTCCTTTCCAGTCCATTCCCGTTCCTTACTTACCGTTCTGGCCATATTGCATCAACACTTGTCCGGCACCTGCCGGATCTACCTTTTCGCCTGAGCCTCTGCCCATAAACTTCGCACCGTAATACCGGGCCAGTTCCACCGTACGGATCCATTCCACAGGCTCAACCACACCCGAACTCATTTTCCCTTCTAAATCCGTCTGGTCCAGAAACTGATTCAACAACGGCACTTTCACGATCTTATTCAGCTCCGTTGTCACCTCGCGGTGAATCAAACTGTTCTCATATGTCATCTGTCCCTGCATCCCCGCAGGCATTCTACTTTCGGCATTGGACAGCTTCTGAGCAGGCAATGAGCCTCCCTCCCTGCCGTCAGGTACCTGTACACTTTCCAAATCATTAGCTCCGACCCAGCCAAACAAAGCGCCCAGCATGATATCATCCTTCAAACGCCAATAAAGCGAATCCCGTTGTCCTTGTGCAAAAGCCCCTGTACGCGGGTCCCTGAAGCTATTATCCCAACTGTAAGCAGCTCTCTCCGAAGCGGTAGAAGCGACCTGCACCAGTATAGATTTTTGATATATGTACAGGCAGAAAAATAACATCACAAAAATGATCAACAACAGAATGGGAAAGACGAGGGACGCTTCTAATGAGAAGCTCCCGTCCTCTTTTTGTGCCAATATGCGCAGCATTATGAGTCCATAAAATCGTTACTCTTTTTATCTGCCTTTTTCAGCAAGCCTTCTACAATCTTCTTAATCTGATCCTTGAAAATAATTGCCACTGCAATCAGAATCGCAATGATCAGAATCATTTCCAACGTACCCAGACCTTCCTCCTCGTTGTACAATTTACGGATACCGCCTGTTACTAATGTCAACATCGTTTCATTCCTCCTACATATTCATCATCATTAAAGCGGGAGCACCCACCAGCACGATAACCGTAAGCAAAATCAGCGCCATTGGGAATACGAGCTTAGATGAAGCCTGCTCCCCTCTTGTCCGACTAATCGACGTCCGTTTGCCCCATATCGTCTGGGACAACTCACGTAACGCCATCACGAAATCGCTCCCACCGCGTCTCATATTCAGCAATACCGTTGTCGTAAATACCGTCACTTCTTGAATACCGCAACGTTTGCTTAAATGCTCAAATGCCTGTTGAAAGGAATAACCGCTTTCCCATTCCCCCACAGTCTGGCGCAATTCCCGATACAACGGATGTACCGTATCTGCCCCTTTGCGCTCCACACAATGGAGCAACGCCCGTTGCACCGTCTCGCCTGCACCAACCAAAAGCATCATTTTACTCAACAGTTCAGGCAATTCCAATAGAATTTGCTGATCCCGCTTCTGTACTTTTCCGTGCAAATCCTTGGCCAGTGCGACTGGAACCAGAACACCGAGTCCCAAACCAAGCACCAGCCCAGTTGCATCTCCACCCATCATCAGTGATATTAAGGCTCCACCAGCGACCATCATATATCCGTATCCGAGCATTTCTGCCAGGAAAAGTATCGTTTTTTCTCCACTGTTTCGCATACCATACAGCTTTTGCACCGAACGCTGGAGCTTGAACATCAGCACAGGCAGCCTCTGAGTCGCACGCAAGACATAAATCATGTGTACAAAAGGAACCGAAAGTCTTTGCAGCCGTATTCCTTCCAGCTTCATATGGCGAAAATGTGCATACTGAGCATCGTACATCCGGTTCAGCACCACCCAACCTCCCATTTGCAGAACCAGCGTGACCAGACAAACCAACATCACCATGTTTATCTCTCCTTACACTTCAATCTTCATAATTTGATTGATCCACACAAGACAGCCACCAAGCACCAACAGACAAATGGTGGACAAAATCATACCCGTACCACTATATAAAGGCATCATGTAATCTCCTGCGGTCATTGTCATAAACAGTACAAATAAAAAAGGAGCAGCAAACATAACTCTCGATTCAAAACGCTTTTGCGCAATCATCACACCGATTTCTTGTTGAATTTCCAGCTTCTCCCCAATGACATTTGAAGCTCGTCGTACGACCTCCACCAGATCACCTCCGGTTCGTTTACAAGCCGCAAATACATCTGCAAAATTCGTAATATCCTCCATTTGGGCCCGACGGGCCAAATCCTGCAAGGCAGCCTCCACGGGCTGTCCAATTTCGAGACAGGCTGTAATAATGTTAAATTCAAAAATCAGATCATGATCTCCATCCGGACTGAGCAAACGCAAATCCTCCACAGCCTCACGAAAACCATTCTCTACCGACCTCCCCGCCGAAAGAGAAGACGAGAGGGAATATAAAGCCTGCTTGAATTGGATGCTTAGAGCAGACCTACGTCGTTGCAGCAAAAATTGCCTGAAATAACGGGGCGTCGCCAGAGCCCCGGCAGCACACAGTAACGATAATATCCATTGGTGATAAAATAGATAGCCAATCATTGCGAATAGCACGCCACTAAAGAGAATGCACATACTTTTTTGTATTGTCGTTAATGTATACACCGTATAGTCAGGCAGAGAAGGGACCTGACGGGATGCTTGCTCCGGCTTCACAGCCGCCATTCCTATCTTCATACCGATGTTCCCCCCCTGTGCCAGCTTTCCGGCTTGATCCCGGCCATTTGCAGCTTTAAAGTATGGTGCAAACCTTCACCACAACGTTCCAGCCCCCCTATAATTCTTCCCTTACTTTCTCCGCGCTCCTGAAAGCGATAGAGCGGATTAAGCGTCACCTCACCATTTTCAAAACCGATTACTTCGCTAATTTCCAGTACTCGCCTGGATTTGTCACGCAGCCGTGACAGATGGACGAATATATCAATGGCCGAGCTAATCTGCTGCCGGACTACACCAAGTGGAAGATCGGCCCCGCCGAGCACCATCGTTTCCAGCCGACTGACCATATCACGGATATTATTCGCATGGCCAGTTGACAAGCTTCCATCGTGTCCTGTGTTCATCGCTTGTAGCATATCCAACGCCTCACTTCCCCTGACCTCACCCACTACAATCCGGTTAGGTCGCATACGCAAGGAGGAACGAATCAGATCACGAATCGTGATTTCCCCCTTGCCCTCGGTGTTCGCGTTCCGCGTTTCCATAGAAACGAGGTTAGGGACGGTCACTATTTGCAGCTCTGCCGAATCTTCAATAGTAATAATCCGTTCGGTCGGTGGGATAAACTGGGATAATGCATTCAGAAAGGTTGTTTTACCGGAACCCGTTCCTCCGCTTATAAAAATGTTGTATTTGCTACGTACCAGGTCCCTGAGCATTGCGCCGGCTTCCTCATCCAGCGCTCCTATTCGTATCAAGTCCTCCATCGTCATGGGACGTTCAGGAAACTTGCGTATTGTCATGGTTGGCCCCTTGAGGGCGACTGGTGGCAGTACAATATTGACGCGTGATCCATCCTTTAGACGGGCATCCACAATCGGCGAAGCCTCATTCACAATTCGGTTCACTCCGGCTACAATCGTCTGGATCATATCCTCCAGTCGCTCTCGGGACTCGAATTGATCGGACACCTGAATCACCTCACCTGCCCGCTCCACAAAAATCTCCCGGTGACTGTTAATCATAATTTCCGTAACTGTCGGATCATCGATCAATGGCTGGAGCACATCCAGCCCACGGAACGAATTGAAAATTTTACGGACAAGTGCATGTTTCTCACGGGAAGTTAAGCCCGCCAGCTCTGCATCATGCAAAACTCGATTTTCAATATGTCGGACCAAATCCGCATCGCCTACCGAAGACGTCACGTCCAGCCCACCTCGGATATCCGCTCGCAGTGCCTTAAATCGCCCCTCATTGATGCTCATCAGCCCCTTCACCCCCTTTTAAGACCAAGCAGCGGGCGGCTGTACTGCACTCTCCACATTCAGCAGCTCGCGACACAGATGGCGGATTTCCCGCTGATAAATCGGTGAACTGAGCAGTAATTCACGATGCTGCATCTGTTTCCATGAAGGAATATACGGCAGCGCTCCGTCTAGCTCCATAAAGTCTCGGGGCAAGGCGTTGATCATAGTTCCCATATAACGGTTCACCACAAAACTCGTTTTGGACAGCATGGCTTCAAGCCCTTCGGGCTGTGTTAAATCCAGAACGTCCAGCCATAGGCCACACTTATGCATGCTCATTAAATCATCAGCCAGCAGCCAGATCAGCTTATGACTGGCTTCAAGTACCGCTTGAGCGCGGTCACCATTTTCGGATTCGCCATCTACGATCACTACATCATACTGTCCGCTTTCGGCAATCGTCCGAATCAGCTGCACTGCTTCATCACAGGTCATGTCTATTAGCTCCTTGCGATTATAAACGGGCTGAAAAGTATCTGCCTGAATCTCAGGACGATGTACACAATAGGAAGCCATGGATAAGGGAACGCCTGCACTTCCCGTCGCCTTGAGATCATATAGCAGCCTGGACAACCCTTCTCCTTCTGTACCGTTACAACTACCTGAACCTGTGAACAACGAGCTTGAATCCACCGTTTCCAGGTTCAAATAAAATACGGAATACCCCTCATTCCCCAGCTGCTTGGACATATTGAGCGCAGCCGTTGTCTTGCCTAACCCGCCGGAAGCCGCCACTATGCCGATAATTATTCCGCCTTCCCGGCTGTTTACACTTTGTCGACTGCTCGACCGCTGTCTTACCATTTCCAAAATAGAACCTACCAGCTCGGATAAAGGCTGGTATTTCAATAACGGTTGTCCGTATTCGCTTACTTCTTCTCCCTCATGCAATACCAAGCAAGGAATATCGGCAGCTTCCCGATCTGTCCATAGACTCAAAAAAGCCGCTTCACCCACCACGACATCCGGTCTTTTCATTCCGTTCGTTTCCATCATGTATTGACAAAATGCTTCCGGCTGCGAAAATGCCGTTATCCTCAGCCTTCTGGCGTACTCGCTTCCGTGTACATAATTCAGTAGCGGCTCAATATATTCCCGGCCTGCTACAGCCAACACCACTTTCACCGGAATCATGACGCTCATCCCCTTTCCCAACACAACAACGCAAAAAAGCACCGTTCATCAAGCCGTAAGTACATACGGCTGGTGAACGGTGCTTCCGTCACGTGCAATCTATTTACTGGTAGAATAGCATAGCACCTATTTTAGAGCAAGTATTTTTTATGCAAATACGACTTCAAATTCTTTTTAGGAGCAAAAGGCGGGGATACAATCCCCGCCTCCCACTACCTTCATCTTAGTAAAATTTGTGGTGACGACGATGACAGTCATGATGACGATGATGACGATGTTTCCGATGATGGTGACATTTTTTTTCAAAATGATCATGATCATGTTTAAATTTAGGTTTAAACTTAATGACCGTCACCTTAATGATTTTCTTAGTAACGCGTTTTCTTGGCTTAGGGAAATGACAATGATGCCGATGATGTTTAAACATATTCAAATTCGCCTCCATTTCTTTGAGATAGAATATACTATGGAAGCACTGAACAACCGGAAACCAGCATATGACTATTTAAGTTTGAATCGGGCAATTTACCCCTCTTCCTCCAGCTTGATATTCGGATCATAGTCCGCCACGATTAGAACGTCCATATGACGCGCTTGACGGAGAATTCTCGGAACGACTGTAACCTTTCCCCAACACTTACTTCGGGAAGACTGCCCCACGATGAGCTGCGTACCTGTATATCCTTCCACCGGAGCAATTAAAATGTCTGCAATCTCCCGTCGGCTGGAAACAAGCCGAATTTCAAAGCTTCCTCCTAATCGGTTGGTCAACATCTTTAGCTGTTCCAAACGAGGGTTCAACCCCTCGGGTATACTCTCACCGACATGAACATAAGTCACAATCCACACGGCCTTCAACCGAAAAGCGATACGAAAACCACGGCGAATCAGCCTTTCAGCATTTTCACTTATCGTGACGCCTACGAAGATTACTTCCTCCCTACGCCACGGTCCCCGAAGCGATTCGTGACGATCCCACGATTCCAGTCGTTCATCCACATCATCTGCCAATTCCCGCAAAGCCAGCTCACGCAGCGCAATCAGATTACCTAATTTAAAAAAGTGGCTAAGCGCCTGTTCCACCTTGGCAGGATCGTATATTTTGCCATCACGCATCCGCTGCTGCAACGATTTTGGAGCCACATCAACTAGCTGTACCTCATCGGCCAAACGCATCATATGATCGGGGACAGTCTCTCTCACTCGAATGCCGGTAATTTGTTCTACCGCGTCATTCAAGCTCTCCAAGTGCTGTACATTCATTGTAGATATGACAGAAATACCTTGGTCTAAAATAGTCAATACATCCTCATAGCGCTTGGATCTCGGACTGCCAGGAACGTTGGTATGTGCCAGCTCATCAATAAGCACCACCTCAGGATTGCGCCTGAGAATGGCCTCCGTGTCCATTTCTTCCAAATGTACACCCTGGCGCTCGATGGGCTGACGGGGAATCATATCCAGAGAGCCCACTTGTGCCAATGTTTCCGCTCTTCCATGCGTTTCCAGCAATCCGATTACAACATCAATTCCACTATCCAGCAAATCATTGCCTTCTCTCAGCATCGTATATGTTTTGCCGACCCCTGGAGCAGCACCGATGTACACCTTGAGCTTGCCGCGCCGAATTTTGGCTACCTCAGCCTGTGCCTCCTCATCGCTCAAGCGATGATATGGATCATTATCTCCTTCCTCCTGTCTCATCGTTGGCAAAATCCGTTCACCCTCCTGCTCGGCTCGATCCGCAATCAACAGCAGGTCCATGTTTTTCATCCGTTTAAAAATTCCGTTCACCAGCGATCCTCTAACCAGCTCCTGCCATCGGGTCTGCCGAGAATGCCCCATGACAATCCGGGTAACATTATGCGCTACCGCATAATGGATAAGCTGACGAGGCAATCTTCTGCGAGAAAAAAGCGGAATTTCTTCAAATGTCGATCCTATCTTGTCAGCCAACTTCACAATTGAGCGCTTGAAGGCTGCTGATTCCTTGGACAGCTTGTGCTTCGGGCTGACAAAGGAGACCACCAGCATATCTCCACCCAACCGCTTGGCGACCTGCTCTCCTCTGCGAACATAAATGGACCCGTTCCAATGATACTGAACAGGCACCAAAATACGCTCTGCGGCTCCTGACGCCCCGTGCAATCCTAATTCCTCCCGGTGCCGTTCCAGCGAATCGTTCACATCCTCTGCCACTAATCGCAGAGCCAGCTCGCGCAGCTTACCGAGATTTCCCCGATGGAACATTTCAGGATTGGGCGTATGCATGTATCCTTTCGCCAGCCGTTCCAAAATGGTCTCCGGTGTGACATCAATCAGACGGATTTCATCCGCCAGCTCCAGTGTATCGACTGGAACCGTGGATGCCGCTTCAATCCCTGTCAGCTGATAAACCCACTCCGTTATCCCTTCGAGTTCATAGACATTGACCGTCGTAATGACGCTAATCCCCAGCTCCAGCAAATATTGAATATCCTCCAGCCGGGTTGGAAATCGGGCATCTTCCCGGTTGCGATGTGCCAAATGATCCACCAGCACCACCTCGGGATTGCGTTCCACCAAAGCTTCCAGATTCAAATCTTTTTGCTCCACACCATCCTGCATCCAATGAATACTGGGCACTCGCTCCAGCGTGCCGATTTGCTCCACGGTTTCACGCCGCTGCATGGTCGAGACCGCACAAATCACCACATCAATGCCTTCATGCTGAAGCGATTGTCCTTCCTGGAGCATATGATACGTTTTGCCCGAACCACTGACTGCACCGATGTAAATTTTGAGTCTGCCCCGATGCAGTTTGTTAATCGAATCCAGTATTTCCTCGGGTGATTTGCGTTTGAAGCTCTCCATCCTTTGTTCCTCCCCGCAACGCGACAGCTCATTTGCGTCCGTTCTTGTCTGGTTGTAATGAATGTACTCCGGTGTTCCAGACAATTCAAGATGAGCATCCTGGCTTTCCCCGAAAAAAGCCATACAAGGCAGTATACACGCAAAAAAGCGTGAATTCAGGCATTTCCTGCCCGTTTGCACGCTTTTTTGGTAAACCTGTAGGTGGTCGCTTCCAACGAATTAATGGCTATCTTCGCCAACCATCCCTCGCTGCTGAAGCCATTTTTGCCACACCACACCATGGGATGGAGAAAAGAGAAAAGCTATAAGCAGCAGCACACCCGATACACACAGCATACATGCTGCAATAGAGGCATCCAGCATACTTGCCGTGTAGAAGCCTGCCACCGAACTGATAGCCCCAAATCCGACGCTGTACACAATCATATGGGACAATTTCTCCGTGAGCAGGTAAGCCGTAAGTGGCGGTACCACAAGCATTCCAACCACCAGAATTGCCCCCACGCTCTCAAATGACGCCACGGTCGTAAGCGATACGAGACTCATCAGCAGATAATGAAAAAAAACAACCGGAATGCCCAGTGAAGCTGCTAATGCGGGATCAAAGGATGTGATCTTAAATTGCTTGAAAAAGCCCCACACCACGAGCATATTGATTAAAAACATCACACCTGTAGTCCATACAGCCCTCGGACCCACATCGACACCAGCAATTTCTAGCGTATTCCACGGCACATATGCAATCTCCCCATACAGCACGTGATCCATATCTAGATGAACATTAGAAGCAAACACGCTGACCAGCAGAACGCCGATGGCAAACAATGTCGTAAACACTACGCCAATGGCTGCATCACTTTGCAGACCGCTTTGCTGGAATAGCTGAATCAGGTACACCGTTAGAAGACCCAGCACGGCCGCACCAAACATCATCCATACCGAATCCCTGGACCCGCTGATTAAAAAAGCAATAACAATCCCCGGCAGCACCGCATGGCTGATTGCGTCACCGATCATGGCCATTTTTCGAAGCACGAGAAAGCAGCCCACAATGCTGCATCCCCCTGCCACTAACATTCCCGTCAAAATCACATAAAATGAACTCATAGGGCACGCTCCTTTCTCGGCGGCCCGACTGCCTGCTCCAGATTATTTCTGGTATTCAACCGAACGATAGCCTTGGAAATCATTCCGCGCTGTGGCGCAAAAATCAGGCTCACACCAAACACCACAGTCGCACACAGGACGCACAACGGTCCTGTAGGGAGATTTTGCCCCAGAGAGCTAATGAGTGTCCCGCCAAGGCCTGCTATAGCACCAAACAAGCCTGAGAGGCACACCATAACCCCCAGCTTCTCTGTCCAGTATCTTGCTGACACTGCTGGGGTAATCAATAAGGCTGCCATCATAATGACACCCACGGCCTGAATGCCGGCCACCACCGCAATGACAATCAGCAACATCAACAGCTTATCCAGCAGCCCCGCTGGAAAACCAAGTCCGCGAGCAAAGCCGGGATCAAAGCTAAGCAGCTTAAATTCCTTGAAGAACAATATGCATATCCCGATCAGCACCACCGAGATTGCCGCCATCGTATAAACATCAGACCATACCATGGCCGCAGCCTGGCCGAATAAAAATTTATCCAATCCGCTCTGGTTTCCCGCGCCACTATGCTGAATTTCCGTCAACAGCATAATGCCGAAGCCAAAAAATACAGACAGCACCGCCGCAATCGCCGAATCGCTTTTGATTCGCGAATACCGGATCAGCGCACTAATGGCAAAGGTCGCAGCAATGCCTGCAATGGCAGCCCCAATCATAAATCCAAACACGGATTTCGTACCCGTAATCATAAACGCCACGCATACTCCCGGCAAAGCTGCATGTGCCAAGGCATCTCCCATAAGCGACTGCTTACGCAAATACATAAAACTGCCAATCACGCCGCTGCTTAAACCGAGCAAAATGCAGCCCAGCAAAATCCACTGCATATTCGGATCGGTCAAAAGCGTAGCCAAGCTTGTCATCTCCCTCACCTCACTCCGAGTATTGTGCCGGAATCCGGGCCTGTTTTGAGTATACTCAGACGTCCGCCATACGTACGTTGCAGATTTTCTTCGGTAAAAATCTCTGATGTCTCTCCAAACGCCGTCAGATGACCGTTCAACAGCATGACTTGGTCAAAATAATCCGTCACCGTAGACAAATCATGATGAACCACCAGCACGGTTTTTCCCTGCCGCTTCAGATCGTTGAGCAATGATATAATTGCTTTTTCGGTTGCAGCGTCCACACCAACAAACGGTTCATCCATAAAATAAAGCTGAGCGTCCTGTGCGAGTGCTCTGGCTAAAAAAACACGCTGCTGCTGTCCGCCTGACAGCTGACTAATCTGCCTGTCCGCATATGGGCTCATGCCTACCTTGTCCAGACACTCCATCGCTGCCTGGCGATCTGCGGCTCCCGGTCGTTTAAACCAGCCCAGTCTGCCGTATCGTCCCATCATGACCACATCCAGCGCGTTCGTCGGAAAATCCCAATCCACCGACTCCCGCTGCGGTACATAACCAACCTTGAGCAGCTGCTGCTTGTAGGGCTTGCCGTAGACCAGCACCTCACCCTTGAGCTTTGGAATCAGTCCGAGCGCTGCCTTAATCAGCGTAGATTTTCCAGCCCCGTTCGGTCCAATAATACCGATCAGCTTGCCTTCCGGTACCTCAAAGGAAACATCGAACAGAACGGGCTTTTTTTGATAAGCTACAGATACATCACGAACGACAAGCGGTGAATGACTCATATGTTTTGCCTCCTTTATTTGAGCGCTTTAACAATCGTATTGACGTTATGCTTAACCATTCCAATGTACGTGCCTTCTTCCGTGCCTTCTTTGCCCATGGCATCCGAATATAGCTCGCCACCAATCCTTATCGTATGACCTTGCTGAGCGGCTCCCTGAATAACCGCATCTATGGCCTTTCTCGGAACGCTGGTTTCTACAAATACGGCTTTGATTTTATGCTCCATCAGATAGTCTCGCAGCTTGGTCACATCTTGAGAGCCCGCTTCTGACTCTGTACTCATGCCTTGAAGTCCCTTAACCTGAATATCGTAAGCATCTCCAAAATAGCCGAAGGCATCATGTGCCGTGACTAGCACGCGCTGGGCTTCCGGTATGCTGGCAATCTGCTCCCTCGTGTAATCATCCAGCTTCCGCAGCTCAGCAAGATAGGCTTCTGCGTTAGCCTTATAATCCTCTGCATGCGCAGCATCAAGCGCCGACAATTCGTCTCTGACGGTTTCTACCGCAGACATCCAGTTTTGTACGTTAAACCAGATATGCGGATCATGCTCAGACCCCATTTCCGGGCTGCCCGTACGCAGCTGATCCTGGGTGATGTTTTTGGAGACAGGTATGACGGGTTTTTGCTTGCCGATTTTCTTCAGAATGTCTTGCATTTTTCCTTCCAAATGCAACCCGTTATAAAAAATAATGTCGGCCTGATCCAGCTTGCGCATATCTCCCTGAGAAGCCTTGTACAAATGCGGGTCAACGCCTGATTTCATAATGCCTGTAACCTCCACATGATCACCGCCGACCTTCCCAACAATATCCGAAATCATGCCGATGGTCGTCGTAGCCTTTATTTTTTGTCCCGCCTCTCTCGTCGTTCCCTGTTCCTTCTGCTCCTGACTACATGCAGTGGCAAGAACCAAAACTAGTGAAAATACTCCAACTGTCGTTACCCATCGCGGCAAAGTTTTCTTAGACTGCTTGTTCATGCTTTAAAACCTCCTTGGAATATTCGTATTGGGACAAACTATTTCCTTAAGACAATTATTTTTTACCAGAACTATATTTTAGAGTATACACTAAAGTTTTTACCTAAGGAAACATTTTTAGAGTATAAATCTTATTCCTTTTGCCTTATCGTTCGATTTTGCCTCTCTGAATGTGTAATATATAGAAGACATCCAATCGTTAAAATAAAGAACGTATATAAAGAAGGTGCATATCATGAAGCAAACAGGACGCAGCCCATATCAGGACAAACATCAGCAACATCGAATTCGGCCAATACTGTACATTTTTGCGCTGCTGTGCTGTCTAGCTACCCTTACATCGTGTGCTCGCGGGGATATCCATGTAGATGTTCATCTTGATCGGAGTATGGATATGGATGCATCGTTCAGTGTAAACAATCAGACGCTGGTGATGTTGGACAATCCCGGGCTGCTGGATCGATTAGCCAAGCGTATTCAAAGCAACAATGTGGACGTTCAGCCGCTAGCTGAACAGGGGAGAAAGGGATATCAAATCAAGGGGCATTACGAAGGAGGTTGGAGTACAAACGGAAAAAATCCCAATCAGGAATTCAATCTGCCCGAGGGATTAGAAGTAAAACGCGCTGTGACCCAACATTTTTTCACAACAAATTATGATCTTACAATGAAGCTTGATCTGCCACGGATGCTTCCTGAAGAAGCCAGGGGACTGAGTGACAAATTACAGCAAATGAATGTGTTCGCGCGCAAATTACTGGAGCGGCAGCTTGATCTTAACTTTAGCCTGTCCTTGCCAATCCGACCCGCTGCCAGCAATGCGGACGGTGTATCGGAGGACGGAAAAACACTGCGTTGGGATATTGCCCCATTGGAATCCAATGAGCTGAAATTATCCATCAACGTACCGAATTTACGACATATCGTGTATGTAGCTATTGCGGGCTTGATACTGATTGTGGCGATTGTGATATGGCTGATTCGTAGTCATCGCTCCAGAAGGAAAGCTGATCCCTCTGAATCTTAAATTCTGAATACCTAAAAAAATCGTTCCCGAATCTCTGGTGGGGGGATCTGGCATTGATCCTCTTCATCCTTGCCAAACCAGCGGTATCGGTTACGTGCTACCCAGTTATAGACAGCATCACGCATAAAGCGGGGAATCAGAATGAAAGCATAGGCTAGAGGGTATGGAAAACGAAGACGTCTGGCAATCCGCAAAGCCGCAGTTGACCTTGTATAATACATACCGTCTTCAATCAATACAAACGTATCCAGCTGATCTGTAGATAGTCCTCCTGCACGTAAAAGCCTTTGTCCTTCCTTAGATTGCAGGGAACCAAAATGGAATATCCCCTCAGGATCACGCTTGATAATAAAGCGGGCTGCCCCCTGACAAAAATGGCATACCCCATCCACCAACACAATGGAATGCTCTAAATGATCAGACTGCTTCATAATGCTTTCACCTCCAAGGAAATCAACAGCTTGTATGCAATCAACTTCATGCATATAACAAAAACGAATATAACAAAAAAACGTCGAAATCATCCGACGCTTGTTTAGAAAGGTATCGACTTTTACTTGTTCGGAAACTAGCTCAATGCTTTCTCGAACAGTTGTTTGGCATGAATCTGCCCTAAAATCTCTTCATGAAACTGATCCATACACTTGCAGATAAAATCCTTATGGCATACCGGGCAAGGTGTCGTTAGCAGTCGACTAATATTCGTCAAAGTCCACTCCGGATTACGTTGAGAAAAAACGCGGCACTCCGTACCATCGGCCAAACTCATTTTAAACTCATAAAGCCCTTCTTTTTCGTTGCTGCCAGCCAGCGTGAAATTAACAATATTCGGTCTGTAAGACATCATATCACCCGTATTTTTCAAATTTGTTTCGTACCTGGTGACCAGAATCACCTAAGCCATCTTAATGAATTTTGGCGTTGATGTCAAATGGTCGGGGAGCTCAATGAATCAAGATCTATGTACTAAAGCCGCCGGAAGTGGGCGGCCAGCGTGTATAGTTAATAAGCATACTAGTCAAATGACGTTGAGTTCGACATCAATGTTACCGCGAGTTGCTTTGGAATACGGACAAAAATCATGTGCTTGTCGTGCCAAATCCTCAGCTTGGGAACGCTCAATATCCGGTATTTTCACGTCCAGACGTACCGCCAGCTTGAAGCCTCCATCGCTAGGGTCCTTACCGATAGAAACGTGACTGGTAACCTCAACATTGTCCACCTTCACCTTGGCTTTCCGAGCTACGTTGGCCAATGCGCTCTCATAGCAAGCCCCATAGCCTGCCGCAAACAATTGCTCTGGATTAGTAGCCTCTCCACCTGCACCACCCAGCTCCTTTGGTGTGCTAAGTTTATGCTTCAAAACTCCATCCGATGAAGCAACTGAACCGTCTCTTCCACCATGTACCGTCGCTGATGCTGTGTATAATGCCTCCATGATCTCATCTCTCCTTCTCTATATGATTTGCATCTCGCGGGAATCTACCATCATGTTAATACATGATTTCCTTCTCGTATGTACTTTAAACGAACCACACAAAATGAATCATTAAAAAATATGATTAACTTGCTTGACCACACAAAAGTTGCACTAGACAAAAACTATTGTAGGTGTACAATAGGGATAGTACAATCGTTATGTCACTAATACTATAATTCAACATGAATAAAGAAGGTGAAGCGTATGAAAAATATGAAGGGTAACGTGATGGAAATCGCTTCACTGTCCGAAGTGAATCGCTCCTTGAGCGTCCCTAAAGACGGTACCTGGTTTCGGAAGTTTCTAGCCTTTGCCGGACCCGGCTATATGGTTGCTGTCGGCTATATGGACCCCGGCAATTGGGCTACAGACATTGCAGGCGGATCGAAATTCGGCTACACGCTACTGAGTGTCATTCTAGTCTCCAACCTGATCGCTATTCTACTGCAAGCCTTATCTGGCAAGCTTGGCATTGCCACAGGTAAAGATTTGGCACAAATGTGCCGTGATACCTATAGTCGTCCCGTCGCAATCGGCTTATGGCTTTTATGCGAAATTGCCATTGCTGCCATGGATTTGGCCGAGGTCATAGGGTCAGCCATTGCATTGAAGCTGCTGTTCGGTCTCCCGCTACTGTATGGCGTTATCATTACCGCATTTGATGTCATGCTCATTTTATTGCTGCAAAACAAAGGTTTTCGGGCTTTGGAAACATTGGTCATTGTGCTAATGGCGACAATTGCCGGGTGCTTTGGCATCAATCTCATTTTGGCACAGCCATCATGGGGCGGCGTGTTAGGCGGATTTGTGCCAGATTCACAAATTTTGACCAACCCTAGCATGCTGTATATTGCTATCGGTATTATGGGTGCTACCGTAATGCCTCACAATCTTTATCTGCATTCATCCATTGTACAAACTCGCAAATTTGAGCAGACTTCTGCAGGTAAACGGGAAGCCATTAAATTTGCAACTTGGGATTCCAGTATTGCGCTTATGTTTGCTCTCTTTATTAATGCCGCCATCTTAATCGTGGCAGCAGCGGTGTTTCATACTGCCGGAAGAACAGATGTAGCAGAAATCAGCGATGCCTACTATCTGCTGTCGCCTTTGCTCGGAACCACACTTGCAAGCATCCTATTTGGGATCGCATTGCTTGCCTCCGGCCAGAATTCGACCGTAACAGGTACGTTAGCCGGACAAATCGTCATGGAGGGCTTTCTCAACCTTCGTCTTTCCCCTTGGCTGCGTCGTCTGGTAACCCGACTCATCGCAATCATTCCAGCGGTAATTGTCACTGCTATCGCCGGTGAAAAGGGAGCGGAGGAACTACTTGTACTGAGTCAGGTCATTCTGTCCATCCAGCTACCCTTTGCCATCATCCCACTGTTGCTCTTTACGAGTGACAAAAAGATCATGGGTGAATTCGCAAACAAAACATGGCAAAAAGCACTAACCTGGATCGTGACAGCTGTCATTATCGTCTTGAATGTGATACTCATTATTCAGACGATTTCAGGTTGAACCATAATCATTTGCAGACGCCTAGGCTACACCCAAAAAAGGAGATATCCAAAACGCCATAAAAGGCGTAAGGATATCTCTTTTCTTTTCCCAATCGTATATCTGTACATTCATGCAAAATTCTTTACTTCCTTAGTTTGTAATGATACAGTAAAACTATAATACTAAACTTTTAGTATTAAATGTTTATTATCAAACTATGTAGAGGAGATATCATTTTGAGTACGACACGTGTAATGGTTCTTGGGCTTTTATTACAATACGGAGCAATGTCCGGATATGAGATACAACAAAAGATGCAATCCGCTCAAACGGATAAATGGGCTTATGTGCAACCAGCTTCTATATACCATGCCTTAAAAAAACTGGATTCAGAAGGAATTGTACATTTGGAAACGTTAGAACAGACAGGGAACCGGTCAAAAGCTATATATGCTATTACGGAGACTGGAAAAAGTGAGTTTAGTCGGCTTTTAATCGAATCATTTAAAGAATCTTCTGTTGTATTTCCAACAGCACTGTACACAGCTTTAACTTTTATGGATGAGGCTGGGCTCCATGAAATTGAAGAAGCTTTAAGTTCTCAACAGCAAGCCATCGAAAAAATCTATAGGGATATGAAATTGGGGCAGGAACAAAAAGCTGAACTTATGGATATCCCCGTAAACGTCATGTTAATTTTCAGAAATATTTATGATCAATGCGAGCTTCAATTAAAATTTGTTAAACAAATTAAAGAGGAAATCAGAAGAAATTCATAAGGAGGATGTAATCATGAAACGTAGTAAAGGAGCACAGCATAAGCAAAAAGCTGCTCTAATTGTTGTTGGATTAGCTGTATTCATTGATATGTTAATCTATGGATTAGTCGTCCCCATTTTGCCTAGGTACGCAGATTCTCTGGGAGCAACTCAAACCGAAATCGGTTTATTATTTAGCAGTTATGCAATCGCATTATTTATAGCTACACCTGTTTTTGGCTTATTAACGGATCGGATTGGGAGAAAGACACCTCTATTATGGGGGTTAATTGGACTCATAGCCTCCACTTTAATGTTCGCCATAGCCCACACCCTCTGGCTGCTTGTACTGGCACGTGCTCTTCAGGGAATCGCAGCCGCAATGACCTGGACAGCAGGGCTCGCTCTCTTGGCTGATCAATATCCATCTGAAGAACGTGGCAAAGCTATGGGCTTGGCATTATCCGGTCAAGCCGCCGGAACCCTTCTCGGACCGACAATTGGTGGTTGGTTGTATCAATGGGGAAGTTACCAGCTTCCTTTTTACTTTGCCATCTCCTTGGCCGTCATTGATGCTGTACTTCGGTTAATACTCCTGCATGATATTCCAGAAGCGAAAAATGAAAAGTATATTTCCCCTTTCTCGTTCATGAAAAATAAAGATTTGCTTTTGGTTATTGGAGTTGTGATTATCGGCGCATCCATCCCAAGCGTACTTGAGCCAACATTACCGTTACACCTACAGTACAATTTTAGCGCTAACCCTGGACTTATTGGATTATTATTTGCCATCCCCACACTTGCTTATGGCCTGGCAACACCTTTTATAGGACAGTTTTCCAGTATGATTGGTTACAAAAATGGAATTCTCCTCGGTCTACTTATGGTATCCATTGCTCTTCCTCTGACTGCACTTCCAGGAATATTATCGTTTCAAGCTATTATTTTAGCTGTTTTAGGGGTTAGCATGGGCATGGTTCTTGCTCCCTGCTTACCCCAACTTGCTGATATTTCTCAACGAAGTGGAATTCATTCTTATGGAATTACTTTTGCACTCTATAACACGGCATACTCGATTGGCCTAATGATCGGCCCTATTTTGAGCAGTACTCTTACGGATCTAATGAATATTAAGTTATCTTATTTAATCATAGGCATTATTGTATTTATATACATGTTCGTACTCGCTTCAGCCTTAAGGAAAGCCAAAAATTCATATCTCCCATAAGGAATAAAGCACTTCCTTGCAGCTTTATCCATCCCAGAGCATCCCAATCTCATAAAAAAGGTATCCCTCAAGCTTATCGCTCGGGAATACCTTTTTTTGATCCATCTATGGCTTTACAGACTCTACCTTCATTTGCGCTTCAAGTGCGAGGTTCAGCTTGAGCACGTTCACACGCGGCTCTCCGAACACTCCGGCACTACGGCCTTCTGTTTGCTTCTGTACCAGTACTTTCAGCTGATCCTGCGCGATTCCCGTCAAGCCGCTAATGCGCGGAATTTGCACCTGTGCCGCCTGTGGCGAGATGTGCGGGTCCAGGCCTGAACCGGAGTTCGTAATCAGGTCCACCGGAACCTGACTAATCGGCACATCTGGATTTTGTTTCTGCCAAGCGGCAATGGAATCCTGGACTCGCTGTATCAAGGCCGGATTCGACGGTGCGTAGTTATTTGAGCCTGAACCAGCCCCGTTATAATCAATGCTCGATACCCGACCTTGGAAAAAGGCCGGATTGGCAAAGGATTGCCCGATCAGTTCAGAGCCGACTACCCGTCCCTCCGCATTCTGTAGCATGCTGCCGTTTGCTTGCTGCGGAAACAATACCTGCGCCACTCCTGTACTGACTAGCGGGTATGCCAAGCCGCATAAGAGGATCATCAGCACCGAGGTTCGCAAAGCGACTCCAACGACTGTACTTCCTCGCATCTCCTGTCTCTCCGGCTGCCCCTCTGACATAGCGCCTGTCTCTGTACGGTTGCTACTACCTTGTCCGGCAGACTCGGCTTTTTCGTGTGCAGCAAATCTACGACCAGACATCATCCGATAAAACCCACTCATGTTGCTCACCCTTTCCGCTTCCATTGTATCTGAAATGCATCCTTTTACAGGCTGCTTTAAATCCATAAATGCACCAGCAAATCAATCGCCTTAATGCCGACAAACGGTACCACCATACCACCCAAACCATAAATCAGCAAATTTCGCCCGAGTAGTCGGTCCGAGCTCATCGGCTTATACTTTACGCCCTTCATGGCCAGCGGAATCAGGAGCGGAATAATAACCGCGTTAAAGATCAGCGCTGACAAAATAGCGGACAGCGGAGAGCCAAGCCCCATGACGTTCAGGGCGCCCATTTGTGGAATGGCCAGCATGAACATCGCCGGGATAATGGCAAAATATTTGGCAACATCGTTCGCGATACTAAACGTTGTCAAAGCGCCGCGTGTCATGAGCAGTTGCTTGCCGATCGCGACCACCTCAATAATTTTGGACGGATCGGAATCCAGATCCACCATATTGGCGGCTTCCTTGGCCGCGACCGTGCCGCTGTTCATGGCAAGACCGACATCCGCCTGCGCCAGCGCAGGAGCATCATTGGTACCGTCTCCGGTCATAGCCACCAGCTTGCCCTGTTCCTGCTCACGGCGAATCACCGCGATTTTATCCTCCGGCTTGCTTTCGGCTACAAAATCGTCCACACCTGCTTCACGCGCAATGGTAGCGGCAGTCAGCGGGTTATCCCCGGTACACATAATCGTACGAATACCCATTTCCCGGAGCTGATCGAACCGCTCCTTCATGCCCGGCTTCACCGTATCCTTCAAATAAATAATGCCGTATATCTGATCATCCAACGCGACTGCCAGCGGTGTACCTCCTTCAGAGGCCACCTGATTCGCTTTTTCCTCCAGATCGGCTGGAACGCTGCCGTTTTGCGATACGATCCACTGCCGGACAGAGTCCACCGCACCCTTGCGCACCTTTCGTCCGTCGGCCAGATCCAGACCACTCATCCGGGTTTCCGCCTTGAACTCGATAAAGGCTCCGCCTGCCGCCAAAGATTCATCCAGCGTGTACTCCTGCTTGCGCATCAATTCCAGCACCGAGCGTCCCTCGGGCGTCTCATCCTTCATAGAGCTCATCGCTGCCCACTTCACTAGCTCTGCCTTCTCTACGCCCCCTACAGACACGAATTCACTCGCCATCCGGTTCCCGAAGGTGATGGTACCCGTTTTGTCGAGAATCATCGTGTTGATGTCCCCGGATGCCTCTACCGCCTTGCCTGACATCGCCAGCACGTTAAACTGGGTGACCCGGTCCATACCGGCAATCCCAATAGCTGACAAAAGCCCTCCAATCGTGGTCGGAATCAGACAAACCAGCAACGAAATCAAGACTGGTACAGGCAAATCGATGTTAAAATGACGGGCAATCGGAGCCAGCGTGACTACCACGATCAAAAAAATAATCGTTAAGCTGATCAACAGCGTGTTCAGCGCAATTTCATTCGGAGTTTTTTGCCGCTGCGCCCCTTCCACGAGCGAAATCATTTTATCAATAAACGTTTCGCCTGGCTCTGTTGTAATCCGAACTTTAATACGGTCACTCACTACCCGCGTCCCGCCCGTTACCGAGCAAAAATCACCGCCCGATTCCTTGATTACCGGAGCCGATTCTCCCGTAATCGCGGATTCATCCACTGAGGCAAGACCTTCAATAACCTCACCATCACTCGGAATCATCTCGCCCTGGGACACCATCACAATGTCACCTTTGCGAAGTTCAGTCGAGCTGACCACCTGAATCTCGTCCCCGATAAGCTTGTTGGCTTGTGTATCCTGCTTGGATTTTTTCAAAGAGGCCGCTTGCGCCTTGCCCCGCCCCTCCGCAAGCGCTTCGGCAAAGTTGGCAAAAAGCAACGTGAACAGCAGGATAATAAAAACCGCTAGATTAAAGCCCATTTCGTTGCCAGTTCCAAAATAACCGGGAAACAGCAGCATGAGCAGCACGACCAGTGTACCGATCTCCACGACGAACATGACAGGATTTTTCATCATGATCATCGGATTTAATTTCATAAAGCTATCCTTGATCGCATGCTTCAAGATGCTTTTATCCAGCATGCGTTTACGTTGTTCCTTCATGATCAAGCACCCCGTTCATCCATTCTCATTTTCTTCTTCATGCTTATTCTTCATCACATGGTCAAAAATTCAGCAACAGGCCCCAATACGATGACTGGCAAAAAGGTCAACGCACCAATCAACAGGACAACTCCGATCAGGATAGCCCCAAACAGCTTGTTGTCCGTGCGCAGTGTGCCTGTCGTCACCGGAGTCGGCGCTTTGGCATTCAACGAAGCCGCAACAGCCAACAGTGCAACCATTGATACATATCGTCCAAAGAACATCACTATACCCGTCGTCATGTTCCAGAACACGTTGTTATCTGCAAGACCCTCAAATCCCGAACCGTTATTTGCCGCAGATGACGCATATTCATAAAGTACCTGAGTCAACCCGTGATATCCGGGGTTTGTGACCGCATCATATCCCCAATGACTCATAAAAGCGAGCGCAGTCGGCGCCAGAATGAGAAACGGATGTACCAAAATGGCAATCGCGATCAGCTTCATTTCCTTGCCTTCAATTTTCCTACCCATAAACTCCGGGGTTCTTCCGACCATCAGTCCGCATATGAACACACCGAGAATCGCGTACATCAGCATATTCATCAGCCCGACACCCTTGCCGCCGAAAATAACGTTTAGCATCATTTCACCCAAAGCAGCCATACCACCCAGCGGGGTCAGAGTGTCATGCATATTATTGACCGAGCCTGTCGTTGCCGCTGTCGTCACCGCAGTGAATAATGCCGATTGTCCAATGCCGAAGCGAACCTCTTTCCCTTCCATGCTTCCCTGAGAAGCATCTACACCCAGCGCCTGTATCAGGGGATTCCCCGTCTTCTCAGACACGTACGTAATGGATAGGAAAATGAGGAACAATACCATCATCGAGCTAAAAATAATCCAGCCCTGCTTGCGATTACGGGCAAACAATCCAAAGGTATACGGCAGCGAAGCTGGCATCACCCACATAGCCAAAATTTCAAGCACGTTCGTCCAGGGACTTGGATTCTCAAAAGGATGAGCAGAGTTGGCTCCCGCATAACCGCCCCCATTCGTACCCAAATGCTTGATGGACTCCAAGGAAGCAATCGGCCCCAAAGCAATCTGCTGCTGTGTTCCGCTCAGCGTCGTAACATCCACCGTAGGCTGTAGCGTCTGCGGTACTTTCAATCCAACCAGCACCAGCGTAAGCACAAAGGCCAGCGGCAGGAAAATCCGGATAATCGCCTTGATAAAATCTTGAAAAAAATTGCCCATTCCTTCACCGCGCCGCGTCAATCCTCTCATAAAAGCCGCAGCAACAGCAAATCCAGAAGCCGCCGAAGTGAACATCATCATCGTGACAAACGCCATCTGTGTCAGATACGTAAGTCCGCTTTCTCCACTATAATGCTGGAGATTCGTATTGGTCATAAAGCTAATCACCGTGTTAAAAGCCAATGACGCTTCCATATTGCCGTTTCCAGCCGGATTACCGGGAAGCATTCCTTGCAAACGCAACAGCACATAGCTGATGATTACTAGCACGACATTGGTAGCAAGAAAGCTCATAACATACGTAGTCCAGCGCATACTCCCCAGCTTTTTCAAGCCCACAATCTTATAAATTAGCTTTTCTGTTCTGCCAAACATCCGATCCGTTCGATTCGGTTCATTCGAGAATACATGATACATATAAGTGCCCACTGGCTTTACCAAGAGCAGCAATATGACAATCACAATTCCAATTTGCAGCAGCTCCATCCTCTATTCCTCCTTCAAAATGCTCCTGCGTGTGGAACAACAGACCTGACTCAGACCACCAATCGAGTGCACACGTTTGCGCCAAACCCGCAACCTGTGATATCTGATCCATGATCTGCTGTTCCTGTCCGCATCCTCTTATAGCTGATTAGAACTTTTCAGGGTTCAGGAGCGCGTAGATTAAATACACCAACACCATAGCTGTGAGCGCAAGCACAACAATCATCCTTTTCGCCCTCCTTTAGAGGTCTGCGCATCACACCAGCGTACAAATAGCAGTATCGCTCCGTAACTCACAGCCAGCACGAGCAGCATGTATATATCCATCATGTTCAAGCCCTCCCGTATCGGTCCTCAGATCGTCATTTTTACTCCATCATAAAAGCAGAAATCATAAAACAACTACGTTATAAGCGCTTATCCGTTCAACAGAAAACCCACCTCTCCGTTCAATGTGTAGATCACATGATCCGCTCCCAATCCCCGATAAATTCCTTGTGGATTACAGCCGTGCGTGATGACATAGATCAAATCTGATGTCAGTGGCCGACATATTTGCAGGAAACGGCAAGTCAGATTCAAGCTGTTTTCGAACAAATACACGCTACCAATTTCTTTTTTGGGAAAATTCCATTTTCCCGCTTGCATCGTATTGATGCGCACAATGTGCTCCACACCCATTTTTTTGAGTTGTCGTTCCTCCTGAGCGCTATTGGTGAGTACCGCAAACGCCAGTTTTTTGAACATGAGCAACTTCACAAAACTTCTGCCCGCTTCATTCGGTGCAGTGACAATAATTAACCGACCTTCCATCAGTAGCTCCTCTCCCGGTATAAAAAGACAACAAAAAGAAGCCAAAGGAAAAAGGCTTTCCTCCGGCTTCTTACATATCCATGATAAAATAAACCATGGCTGCACACGGCGGTTTGTTGCCTCTCCCTGTACGCTTACGAGGTTAGCTGTCGGATTTGGACGTGAGAGTCGCCCTATTTCCGGCACTTGGCCAGAAAATTCACCCCGTGAGACCACGGCTTCCAAAGCCGTATTAATCCCGATTGGTTCCCCCGCTTTTGCATTTGCAAAATTCAGCGCTTAGATAATTCGTTGCTGCTTCATTCTTGTTAATTTGAAATTACGTCTTGAATCATACACCCGCACAAGGAACACTGTAAAGCTCACCTGTGGGGTTATAAATCGTTCTTTGGAGCACAAAAGATTAATAATAACGCTTACAACATGACTATGCTTCTCCCATCTCCTTGAATCTCTGTTTTTCATCCCTTTTTGAAAATGAAAGGCATGTCAATATTGGCGTAATGGGACGAGTTTTGTCCTTTTATTGTAAAAGCAAAAGTAAATGTGCTATGTATACCAGATAAACGCCGATTGAGCCTGCTTTTACGATGAGAAACACTGCAATTCGCTCTATTTGCAGCGCGATTTGCCCTTTTGAACAAAATGCGATTTTACAATAACAAAACGCACGTTACATCTATTGCGACTTGCATCTCTCTATTGAATTGTCTACAATTTAATTTTAGAATATCAAATTAGGAGGGGCACCATGACCGTTTATGAATATGCTGCCAAAACCCTGCAAGGAAAAGAAATCCCGTTATCCATATATGAAGGGAAAGTTCTGCTCATCGTTAACACGGCCAGTAAATGTGGGCTTACTCCCCAATATAAGGCGTTGCAGGAGCTGTATAGCCAGTATCAGGAGCAAGGGCTCGAAATTTTGGGATTTCCCAGCAACCAATTTGCCAAACAAGAGCCGGGTTCCAGTGAGGAGATTTCGGAGTTTTGTCAGATCAACTACGGAGTTACCTTTCCGATGTTCGCCAAGACAGATGTCAATGGTGATCAGGCACACCCTTTATTTCACTACCTTACCAAAACTGCTCCAGGTGTATTAGGCTCCAAAGCGATCAAGTGGAATTTCACGAAATTTTTAATCACACGAGAAGGTAACGTATTTAAGCGCTATGCACCGCAAACAGCTCCGGATAAGCTGGCAGAAGATATTAAAAAGCTCTTGCGGGATAAATAAGATTCGTTCAAACCAAAAAAAGCACCCCTTCACGTAAAACGTGTCAGGATGCTTTTTTCGGTTATTGCTATTTGTAATCATGTCTTACATATAATGCGGTCGAGAGGACTCGAACCTCCACGGGCGTACGCCCACTACCCCCTCAAGATAGCGTGTCTGCCATTCCACCACGACCGCAAATCGTAATGCTTTGAGGCAACAGATTTATTATACTCCCTTATATTATATTTGTAAACCCAACTTTAATAATTATTTTATATGTAATATTAAATAACATATAAGAGCTATAAAAATATTTAATTTGACATTTTAGCAATATAAATGTGAATATATATTACACAATTATTTAATTGATTGTGATAAACTTAATTTTAAGGTTAAATAATATAACATAATCCTCATCTCAAGGAGGCGAACCACCCTGCATAAAGGCAATCGCTTACTAAATTACGCATTATTGTTGGACCCTTCCCTCCCCGTCGGCGGCTTTACCCGTACTTACGGATTGGAGGAACTATTCCGTAACGGGCGCTTGACCTGTCTGCAAGACCTGGAACATTATATGCGGAACGACTTGTATCCTCAATTCACAACGCTTGACGGCATGGCTATCAAAAGCCTATATGTCGCCATTCAACAGGAGGATGGTTGGCGTATCGCTCTTATTGATAAGATGCTGCATACCCAACGTTCCTCTCTACAGCACGCGAAAGAGTCACGTCTGTCTGGTCAGCGTCTGATCAAACTTGCCAAAGCTCTGTATCCTTGGCTTGAATTTGACCAGCTTGAAGCCATACTTATTCAATACAGCGCAATTGGCACACTCGCTACCGTTCATACCTGGATTAACTTTCTCCTTGGAAATGATGTGGAGCAGACCATTCACGGCTATCTTGCCGCAGCGGTGTCCTTCTGTGTTGAAGATGCTTCCAAGCTGCTAAATACACCTTATGAGGAAAAAAATACTCTCATCGAGCGCATGACCGACGTATTGCTCACCACCTGGAAAAAGTTCAATGTGCCTGGGTCAGCTACATTTCAGCACGAACTGCTACACAACATTGGCCCAGTTCCTACATTACTCAACCGCCTTATATGAGTCGTAAAGGCCGTTTGGATGAAGTAGGGCTGTTTCCCTCCCCCGGCCTATCCAAACGCCTTCCAGCGCCTCCCTGATGCCTCGTTTCGCCAATCCGGCTGCAACAGCAAAAGCACCCTACCGCTTTTCCCAAGTGGCAGAGTGCTTTTTTTATCCAAGCATAACCGCAAATCACACCGTTAACAGGCTCTAGATGGCTGAATCAGATCACCCAGCACTTCAGGATTTTGCAAAATCCTCACTCACTTAATTAAGTAATTAATTTAACGAAATAACGTATTTTCGATTGTAAAAGCACGTATAAAAGTGTATCATGGTTTTAGATGGTTAATTCTAACATGTTTACTGATGATTATTATAACACACCAATTATTCCGCAAGAATCCGTAAGGGGCGATTTCTCTTGAACAACAAAATGCCTGTCACCTCCTTCGGGTGGGCCATCAAACAACGGCTTGTCGAACTTCGACTGGATCAGAAAACATTTTGCGAGACACACAACATTCCGCCTTCACGTTTATCCAATCTGATTCATGGCACCCGCAAAGCACAAAGGTACAGAAAACAGGTTGCAGCAATTCTGGACATCGACGATAACGACTATAAGGAGGCATCACCACTCTAAAACCAACCATGCAAGGGTTCCAGCTACATATATGGACTCCATATCCCTACAACCCAAATAAACTCGTAATTCGAACCCGCCAGTCCGTTTTACGGGTTTTCAATTCGGGTAATCCTCTAGCAAGAAGATCATTCCGACTTTGTTTTGTTATTCTCTTTTTTTTGCTTGCGGTATTTTGCGAATTCAACATATTCTAAAATAAAATTCTGTTCTTCTGCTTCCAGATCTTCTGCCTGGCAATTCAATGGCCCCATTACCCCAAAAAAATAAGCAGCCTTTTGCTCCTGGAGCACGCCTTCCCCCGGCTTGATCCCTTTCATTAACCAGTCGAGCGATACGTTAAAAAAGTCCGAAATTTGAATTAGATGCGTCGTACCCGGCGTTGTTTTCCCTCTTCTCCAATCACCGAGATTCCCTGAACTTATTTTGAGCTTTTCACAAAACGCCTTTTTGGTCATTCCCCGATCCTTAATCAAAGCTTCAATCCGCTGATAAATAGTTTGATCTCCCACAATGTTTCCCCTCCGACAGCATAACTTTTACTAATGAAATTTCAGTTCAAACCTTAAGCAAATCACTATTCGGCAGTTGAATTGCCGTGTTTTTTCTCTTTACGAGAACGAGTAAATTCAATATACTCAAGTATAAAATCCTTTTCCGCCTCACTAAGCGCTTCCCCCTGGCAATTCAGTTGCCCTGAAGCCTCAAAAAAATAAGGGTCTTTCGACTCCTTTAGCGCCTCACCCCGCTCATCTCGTCCCAGCATGATCCAATCCAGACTGGCATTAAAAAACGAAGCGATTTCAATGAGTTTATTCGTGCCCGGCGTCGTTTTTCCTCTTTTCCAATCTCCAAAGTTCCCCGTACTAATACCCAGCTGCTCGCAGAACGCTTTTTTGGTCATTCCCCGTTCCTTGATAAGGTGCTCAATACGTTGGTAAATAGATTGCATAGAAGTTCCTTCCTCCCTAGCAGACTCTCAAATAACGATATCATGTCCCCTGTTCCCATTTCAAAGATCACGTGTGCCAAAATTGCCGAATTATGTATGTTGGTTTTCATTATACCACAATATGCAACAAAAACCGCCTATTTTCCGAAGAAAACGGCGGTCTTTAGTCAGCTCTTGTACACCAATTACGGAGTAGAGTTGTCGATTTTAAGTAATATCTGCTTCAATTCATTTAGAGTTTCGCTCAAGTGCAATAATTCTTCTTCTGGCAAAAACACCAGTCTCTCTTGAATTTTATTGGAAAAGGTATGGAATACCTGTTCACAAAAAGCGTCGCCTTCTTCTGTAATTGCCACATTCACGACTCTGCGATCCGAGTCACACGACTGGCGATCAGCCAACCCATGCTCCACCAACTTGTCCAGAAGAGGAGTCATATTCGGACGCGAGACATTAAGTTGTTTGGACAAATCTGATACGGTAGACGAGCGTACTTCACGCAGCAGTAGTAATACCTGAAAGTTATTAGGCGACAAATGCAATGGGAAATCAAGCGGACCGTAGGTGAAAAATTTCTTCTTCACAATCGGAAACAAGCCCAAAATATTTTCTGATATATTTCCTAACAATTGAGTGTCCATATTTTTCACCGTCACTTCATAAGTTTATACTTATCATTCTATAACATTATGGCGTTATATTATACTATGGAATCATTATTTCTTCATAATCATTACTTCATACATCACTGCACAAACAAAAAAAGCCTCTACTACGAGAGACTTTTCCGTTTATTCCACTGATGCGGTCGAGAGGACTCGAACCTCCACGAGCGTACGCTCACTACCCCCTCAAGATAGCGTGTCTGCCATTCCACCACGACCGCATAACAAAATATAAATGGTGAGCCATGAAGGACTCGAACCTTCGACACCCTGATTAAAAGTCAGGTGCTCTACCAACTGAGCTAATGGCTCATGCTGTTCATCCAAGCTGCCCGCCATTAGACCAGACCTCAGGAATTCCCCTTAAGCATGCAACATTGTAGTCTGTAAAGACAACAATGACCCGTAGGGGATTCGAACCCCTGTTACCTCCGTGAAAGGGAGGTGTCTTAACCCCTTGACCAACGGGCCTTATTTTTATACGCCAACTTGGCGACAAGAAAGAGTATATCAAATAGATTAGAGAATGGCAATACTAAATTTTAAATAAGACATTCGCTAAATTATAAAACGCATATTCACTTACGAAATGCATCCTATTACATCTAAAATCACAAGTTCATGAATGTTTTATTGCAAATAAACTTATATTTACTTATAATCACTTACATAAACCGAAATCATTTTATACCAAAGGAGCTTACTTATGTATCAGGAAGAACGAATGCTACAGATCGTTGAGTACTTACAGCTTCATAAGCGCATTTCGGTGGACGATATTTGCGAAATTTTTAATGTATCACGGGATACAGCTCGTCGGGATTTGGTAAAGCTTGAGGAGCATCAAAAGATTATTCGCACTCGCGGTGGCGCTCTCCTCCCCTCACTCCACGATTCGATTAGAAATTATAACGAAAGACTGCTCACTCTATCTGCAGAAAAGCAAGCGATCGGACAACTGGCCGCCAATATGATACGTGATAAGGATCGCATCATATTGGATTCCTCTACGACTGTGCAGGCGTGTGCAGAAAAACTAAATGTACAGGAATGCTCGGTCATCACCAATTCAATTAATCAAGCTGACGTGCTATCCGGAAAAGAAGGTGTCTCCATTCATCTGTTGGGAGGCCGCCTGCAAAAAGAACACCGATACGTATATGGTTCCTCCGTCATCGCCACCTTGTCCCACTATTTTGTGGATAAAGCCTTTATTGGGGTTGGAGGTATAGCCCCCCATGGACTGAGTGTATATCACGAGGAGGACGGTATGCTGATGCATCAAATGATGAAACAGGCGGATCAGGTCATTGTCCTTGCGGACCATACAAAATTCGGAAAAAAATTCCCTTACCGCTTTGCCGGTCTGTCCGAAGTCAATACTGTGATCACCGACCGCTTGCCAGACGCGGAAATGCTGGAGATCTTTCAACATCATGATATTGAGGTCATTGTCCCCTCATAGAAAATGAAGTCGATCTGCTGTAGTTCAAGACCCATACAAGAGATATAAAAAAGACAGGAGATGGAGAAATGAAACTGTTTGCGATTGATATGGATGGAACACTGCTGAATGAGGAAGGAAAAATAAGCAAAGTGAACGCGAAGGCTATACGCCAAGCACAGCAGCAAGGCGTCCAGGTGGCGATTGCTACCGGCAGAGCGTCTTATGATGCCTGGACAAAGCTGGAGGAAGCCGGACTAGTAGCCCCCGTCATTGGAGCAAACGGTGCGACCGTCCATGATGCACAACGCCACCAGCTAACCTCTACACCCATGGACAGAGATGAAACCTTTGAAGTCCTGAGCTGGCTGCGCGCAAACGATTTTTACTATGAGGTCATGACAGACCGCGCTATATATTCTCCACAAAACGGACATCAGCTGCTTGCTGTGGAGATGGACCGTCTGTTAAGCGCCAACCCGAATATTTCCCTGGATACTTTATTACACGCAGCCGAAAAGCAATATGAACAGACGGGGCTTGTCCGCATCAACTCATATGAGGACATTCCACTGGATGTGGAGATTTATAACGTGCTCTGTTTCTCCTTTGATCAAGCCAAGCTGGATCAAGGCCGTGAGCGCTACCGGAATCTTGGCGACCTTAACATGGTCATTTCCTCAGACCATAACTTTGAAGTCGAGCATAAGGATGCATCCAAAGGTAATGCATTGCGTTACCTGGCAAATCATCTGAGCATCCCTATGCAGGAAGCCGTGGCGATCGGAGACAGCTATAATGATATTTCCATGCTGACGATGGCGGGGAAGGGCATCGCCATGGGCAATGCAAAAGACGATATCAAGGCCGTCTGCTCCGAAGTTACCCTGACCAATGTGGAGGATGGCGTTGCTCATGCTCTGTTGAACATACTCAAAATGGTTGAAGTTGACACTGTAAATTAGAAGTCATACCGTTATTTTCAAAACGAATTATAGACAAAAAGGACGCTCGCAAGCATCATTCCGATGCATACGAGCGCCCTTTTCTGTTTCAAAAAACAACGGAGAGAGAGGGATTCGAACCCTCGCACCGCTTTCGCAGCCTAACCCCTTAGCAGAGGGTCCCCTTATAGCCACTTGGGTACCTCTCCATGGCTCCCCGAACAGGACTCGAACCTGTGACAACTCGATTAACAGTCGAGTGCTCTACCAACTGAGCTATCAGGGAACATTACTGTAAATATTGTATACAGTATGGTTAATTTACCATGATTCAGGGGGTGCCGTCAAGTGCTAACAAACAGAGTTTACTTCCACATTTACCACAGCGGTAACGCTGTGGATCCATTTTACGTTTCCGCAAGTATTCCTGTCCACAGGAAACGCACACCAGCTTGTAACGAAAAGGCTGCGGCTTCCTTTCCAATCTTCCCGGCAGGGTTTGGCAATGCCTGCTTCCTCCTACACGGGCCAGCCATGCCTTGAAATCTGCATCCCGATGTCGATAGCCCATTCCGCGCAGATGCAAATGATAGTGGCACAGCTCATGCTTTATAATTTTTTCCACCTCAGAGCGTCCGAAGGCTGCAAGCTGATGTGGATTGATTTCAATATGATGACTTTTCATAAAATAACGACCACCTGTAGAAGACAGGCGGGCATTGAAGCGGGCTTGATGCCGAAACGGCACACCGAAGCTTTCCAACGAAATATACTTCACCCACTCCTGAAGCTCTTCATTACTCATGGACCTGGACTCCATCCTTACCTGTTCTCCTCCTTTGTCCCATACTGACAAGCATATTACAAAATAACGATCGAAGTCTAACCCTAATTCACAAGCACACTTTAGGTACTCATCCCATATGCTAAACATACAGAAGTAACACGGAGGAGGAGATTGACTTGCCTCAATGGCTCAGCAACCAGCTCATGCGGGCCTTTTACAAAAAGGACCGTCGTCAGATCAAACTGTTGAACGATTGTTGGTTTTTTTATCATAAAGCCCCTGGTGTAGAATTTGATGCCAACAACGGGTGAACGCGAAGGCATCAAAAAATGAAAGCCGGAGTCTCCGATTGGTTCGGAGATTCCGGCTTTTGTTATATCCTCGTAAGAAGGTTATGCGGCTTTATAGTATTATGCCTGTGATTGTGCCTCTGCTGGAGGCTTCATCGTCAGACCCACTCTGCCTTTTTTCAAATCGACATTCAACACCCATACCGTTACATTATCACCGACAGATACGACATCCATCGGATGCTTCACGAAGCCGCTGCGCAGCTGTGAAATATGAACCAACCCGTCACTTTTAATACCGATATCGACAAATGCGCCAAAATCAATGACATTGCGGACGGTCCCCTGCAGCTCCATACCAGGTGCCAGATCTTCGATCTTCAACACATCCTTGCGGAATACCGGCAAAGGCAGTTCATCACGCGGGTCACGTCCCGGACGCTGGAGGCTCTCCAGAATATCCCGCAGCGTCGGTACACCAACCTCCAGCTTAGCGGCCAACTGCTCGATGTTGGAGACGTTCAGTGCCTGCGCTGCAGCCTGGGTGCCCAAATCGTGGGCACTGATGCCCAGCTCAGCCAACAAGCGGTCTACCACGGTATACGATTCCGGGTGAATTGGCGTGCGATCCAACGGATTTTCTCCACCCGGTATACGGATAAAGCCAATGGATTGCTCGTAGGTTTTTGCACCCAGACGCGGGACCTTTTGCAGCTGACGACGGTTGCTGAACTTACCGTTTTCTTCACGGTACTTCACGATATTTTTGGCGATCGTTGCGTTAATTCCTGCTACATAGGACAACAGTGCCGAGGAAGCGGTGTTCACATCCACACCGACATGGTTAACAGCCGATTCTACAACATCCTTCAAGCTTTCATCCAGATGCTTCTGTGATACATCATGCTGGTATTGACCTACCCCAATGGCTTTGGGCTCAATTTTGACCAGCTCAGCCAGCGGGTCCTGCACTCGACGCGCGATGGAAGCCGCACTGCGCTCAGCCACGTCCAAATCCGGGAACTCCTCCTGCGCCAGCTTGGAGGCGGAATAGACGCTCGCACCTGCCTCATTGACAATCAGGTACGCCAAGTTGCTGTCACCAATCTCCGCGATGACCTCAGCTACGAACTGCTCCGTCTCGCGCGAAGCGGTTCCGTTACCAATGACGATCAGCTCAATGCCGTATTGGGCAATCAGCTGCTTGAACTTCTCGGCAGCCTCACGCTTCTTGTTGTTCGGCGGTGTCGGATATGTGACCGCCACTTCCAGCAGCTTGCCCGTGTCATCGACAACCGCCAGCTTGCAGCCTGTCCGGTATGCCGGATCGACACCAAGCACACGGCGGCCTTTGATCGGAGCCTGCAGCAGCAGGCTGCGCAGGTTGCCTGCAAAGATAGAGATGGCCTGCTGCTCGCCCTTCTCCGTCATTTCGGCACGCACCTCACGCTCAATCGATGGCGCAATAAGTCTTTTATACGCATCCTCAATGACGCTGCGCAGCAGCTCTTCCACAACGGACGAGCCTTTAACCACTTGACCTGCCACGTAATTGTAAATCGAATCTGGCGCTACCTCCAGTCCGACCTTAAGAATGCCTTCACGTTCCCCACGGTTAATCGCCAGAATGCGGTGAGGCGGCATTTTCTTGGCCAGCTCACGATAGCTGTAATAGTTCTCATACACAGACTCTTGCTCCGCGTCCTTCGCTTCGGAGGTTAACATGCCATGGTCGAGTGTATATCGACGTACCCATTGGCGAATCGTCGCATCGTCTGCAATATTTTCCGCTAAAATGTCCAAAGCTCCCTGAATAGCCGCTTCAGCGCTTTCGACTCCCAGCTCTGCATTCACATAGGATTCGGCTTCTTTCAGAGCATCGCCTTGCTTCGGCTGGCTCCAGATCCAGATAGACAGTGGCTCCAGTCCACGTTCCTTCGCCACACTCGCGCGGGTTTTGCGCTTTTGCCGATAAGGACGGTACAAATCCTCCACTTCCTGAAGCTTAACCGCAGAGGTGATAGCGGCCTGCAGGTCTTCCGTCAGCTTGCCTTGCTCATCAATGATGCGGATGACTTCTACCTTACGATCCTCCAGATTACGTAAATACAGCACACGGTCTTCAATTTCACGCAGCTGGTTTTCGTCCAGCTCTCCTGTCATTTCCTTACGGTATCGCGCGATAAAAGGAATCGTATTCCCTTCATCCAGCAAACTGATCGTTGTCCGAATTTGCTTGAGTGCCAGCGACAGCTCTCTCGCCACTTGTTTGACATTCCGCTCCTGGCGTTCTGCTTCGTTCGGCTCCTGTCCGATTTCCGTCTTTGTTTCCTCGTTAGACAAACCTATCCCTTCTTCCTTACAGCTCTTGTCATACATCATGTCTTTCATTATCACAAAAAACGATTCAAAGCGCCAGCAGGTGACGCTAAAGCGAGGCCCTGCCTGCATTTTCCTTGGACATGCAAAAGGACAGCGCCCAAGCGCTGCCCTTTTCCCGTTTCACTCGTCGTTCCAACATACTAAAAATCAATCAAACCAAGACTGATTTGTAGCGAATCGCTCACTTTGCGCATGGTTTCTTCATCCAAATGGGTGATTTTGTCGGTAAGCCTTTGCTTGTCGATCGTACGAATTTGCTCCAGAAGAACGACAGAATCGCGATCAAAGCCATGCGTGGCCGCGTCGATTTCCACATGTGTGGGCAGCTTTGCCTTCTGAATCTGGGCGGTGATGGCTGCCACGATCACGGTGGGACTGAACCGATTGCCGATATCATTTTGAATGATCAGCACAGGTCTGACGCCACCTTGCTCGGAACCGACTACGGGTGAAAGGTCTGCAAAAAAAACGTCGCCGCGCTTTACGATCAATATGGATTACACCCCGCTAACTGTACGGCCCAAGGTGCTGTTTGCATCTTCCTCCGCATGAAAGGCTTCGGATGCCATGGTCAAGTTAATTTTAGCCATTTCCATGTATCCACGCTGCATTGCTTCACGAATGTAACGTTTTTTACGTTCGCCTACATACAGCTTCATAGCCTGCCTAATAAATTCACTGCGGTTGGAATTTTCCATAGCTACGATCCCGTCCACTTCCTGCAAGAGATGATCTGGCAAACTGATCATTATTCTTTTGGTGTTCTGCAAATTGGCCAACTTCTCTTCCACCCCCAAAACCTTGTCGCCATTGTACCATTATAACGTTATTCCCGGTAATTTATTCAAACGGAACACAAGAGAATGTATATGATATTCGTATATCATCTATGCTGCATTCCATTATAAACTACACAGTTCGCTTTCGTACAGGCGTTTGATCCCCGAAATACAAGTGTCAGCGGAGCCTGGTGCGTTTTTTGACAGCTATAGCCCTCTTTTCTTTCCTTGTGTACATATTTCGGGACGTTGTGCGAAAACTCCTGCTTTTATCCGGTAATTTGCGTTATGAAATTAATTCCAGCGGGTAGGAAGAAGCGAATTCACTCGAACAACAGGAACATTGCCTCGTGTATATACACGCGGTACCCTGCCTGCGATCATGCAGATCACCTCATAGTGGATCGTACCAAGCTTGGATGCCAGCTCATCCGCCGCAATAGCTTCGCCGGACTGCTGACCGATGAGAACAACCTCTTCGCCGGTTTGAATTTCTTCCGCATCCTCTGCGAAAGATTGTAAGGAAACCATACACTGGTCCATGCATATCGTACCGAGTACCGGGACGCGGCGACCGCGTATCAACACATCGACTTTCCCACTCAGCATACGGGAGTATCCATCCGCGTAGCCGATCGGCAAGGTACCGATCCGCTCTTCACTGGAGGTCACATACCGGGTGCCATAGCTAATCCCCCAGCCCGGAGGAAGCGTCTTGGTATAAACCACCACCGTCTTCAACGACAACACAGGCAACAGTTCAATAGTCTGCCGGTTTACCTCATCAGACGGATACAGTCCGTATATACTGATGCCAATTCGTACCAAGTTAGGGGAAAGCGAAGGAGTATCAATGGTGGCCGCGCTGTTGCCCGTATGTATAATGGGAATGGTAATACCATGTTCCCTTAGCGCTTCCACCACGCCCCGAAACCGATCATATTGTAACAGTGTATAGCTTTTGTCTTCTTCATCCGCGCGGGCAAAATGGGTGTACATGCCTTCCAGCAGCACCTGCTCTAACTGCCCGGCCTGCTGCACAAAGGCAATAGCCGTTTCCCCGGGCAGTAGCCCGAGTCTTCCCATGCCGCTGTCTATTTTGATGTGCACCTTCAGCTTGCGTTCGCTTCCTTTGCGGTCCAATCGGCGGATACCTTCCAGCACTTCCTCACTGAACACCGTCAGTGAAATGTCATGCTCCCATGCCGTTTGTACAGCTTCTGATGGGGTATAGCCGAGTACAAGGATTGGCAGTTCAATCCCCGCATGACGAAGCTCCAAAGCCTCGTCCAAAAAAGCGACGCTCAAATAATCCACACCCAGACGTTCCAATTCCTTTGAAATTTCTACGGCACCGTGTCCATAGGCGTTAGCCTTGACACAGACCAGCAGCAGCTTATCCGCTGGCAATGCCTTGCGAAAAGCTTCATAGTTGGCGCCAAGGTGATCCAGGTTGATTTCGGCCCGGGTCGATCTGTATTGTGCTTGCAATATCCAGTCACCTTCTTCAATTGTTAGCCTGTAACATAACCTTTTACCATTCGGAATGTTGCAAAGTCCTTATTCCTAAAGGTTAATGGTAATGTTCAGAAACGTGGCTGTCAATGGCAGGGGGCTTTGCCAGCCTCCTCTACCATCTCTACAATAGAACAGGATATACAAGCGATGCACATCTTAGACCGCGAATGAACAAAAGACGGATACGGGCGGCAGCAGAGCATTTTACACTCTAGACCGTCTGCATCCGTCTTATAAGGTTTTATTTACCCGATTGATCCTGTATAGAAGCGGCAATTTGTATCATTTCGCTCACAGGCAGGTCAGCACTGGTGATTCGGAACTCGATTCCATCATTCATCCAGGTCAGGGTTTGCTGTTCACTTCCTGTCAGTACGGCAAAGCTTCCTCCAATATCAACCAGTTCACCTGCGGTCAGAGCGACCGCCCGATCTTTCGGACGTGCCTCCACAATCGTATAGTTATACGTTCCGCTATACCGCAGCATTACCGCATGTGTACCGTTTTCCTCCAGCTCCGGCGTATCCTTGATTTGCACCCCGGCTGGCGTGTAGGACGGTTCGATCAATCCAAACTCACCCATCATAGCTTCTGCAGCATCCGTGCCCGCCGATGTTCCGGTTGCTGCATTAGATGCTTCTGGATTTTGTTGCTCCGTGCTGGCTGCTGTATCCGGTTTTGGAGTATTTCCTGTGTCAGCTCCATCCACCTTCGCTTCCCCAGACTGCTGCCGGGTTGCATCTCCTGCAGTTCCCTGCTCTTGTCCAGGTTCGCTGGATTTCACGCCAGTCGCCCCATCCACCACACCGCTAGGATCAAGCTGACCGCTGGAATCCACTGCTCCGGAAGATGGCGCCCCTTCATTCCTCGTACTTGCTTTACCCGAGGCCATATTGCGCTCCATATCAAAAGAGTCCTTGTCGAATTTCGTATCAAACGCAAATTGATCAAATTTCAGATCAACGACCACCTTGGCGTTTGCATCAGAAACCTGTACCTGAGTGGGTGCATAGTTGCTTTTGGACAGCCATATCTTTTGTCTGACCAGCGCGTGGCTGTTGTAATTCGCCGCCACATCAAACACATAGGATTTATCGTCGGTAGCCAGTTGACGTGAGGCATCTCCGATAATGCTACGAACCAGCGTTTCATATAAATATACTTGGCCTTGGTTGTTCGGCCAGTCGCTTTTAAAGCGGAAGCTTTTGTTCAGGCTGGGCGTTAATACAAATACGCCCTCGTCATTACGCAGCACAATTTGCGTAACATCCTTTTTCTCGTTCGTCATGGCAATTCGGTAATAGGACGGCTTGCGGTAGGAAATATCCACCTTGTATTCCTGCGGCGTGTCGCCGGTATGCAGCGTCATCAAAGCTGTACCGTGGTAGCTGTTCAGGTCGCTCACCACGTCACTCAAATCTTTAACCACATCGTCCGCGCTCTTCTTGCCGCACCCGGCCAGCAGCAGCGTTACACACATGACCATGGCAAGCATCCATGAAATCCGGCGCATGTCATCAACCCCTTCAGCACATGTTTTAAATGAATTAGTACATGTCTATGAAGGACTTGTTCGATTTATGCAGAATGGCATGACAAGCTTGAAGCAATCTATGGCTTATTTTGTACAAAATCACATTCGTTGACCAAGTTTATCCATTGAGTGTTGAGGGTGCATCGCTTATTATTGCTCTTGTGATAATAATTCTCATTTACAAAATGATGAATCCATCAATGATATGGAGGTTGCCATGATCAATACATTGCCCAAATTCATAAAATAAGTTTGGAAAAGCTTATCGATACTTGTTGATAGGCTTCTTTTTTTGTTGAACCGAGAGAAGGTATACTTAGGTTCATATGATAACCATTCTCAATAAAAGGAGCGTTACACCGTGAATCAGTCCTCGTCGTCCCCATCCCTCCCCCGTCCAGCTCGCTGCTTTTTCATTTTAAGGGGATTGAGCTGGTCGGCAAGCCTGTAGCTTCCTCATATCCAATTTCAACTCACTGCCTGCTTATGTTCATCAGCGGGACAGGTATGGTGGACATAGGCCCAGAGCAGTAACGTGCAAAGAATAAAGAGAGCTCTATAATGCATTGCCAGCATCCATCGAAGGCACCATTACATATATGGAAGATCACTATGAAAAGCCTATTACCGTCAAGCAGCTTGCCGAGCAGGCAAAAAGCCGCTGCATTACCTCACTGAGCTGCGCTTGGATCATGCCAAGCGGCTACTGCTGGAATGCAAACGGCCTTTACGTGAAATCGCCCGTCAGGTTGGCTTCTCTGACGAATATTATTTTAACCGCCGCTTTAGGCAGATGACCGGGATTCCCCAGCGGCAGTACGCACTTAATATTCCCTGCTCCGTGGGCGTCAAGGCCGGGTAGACTTCGTAGATGCAGACCGCTGGAACTGGAGCGATGCCATGACCCGGCAAAAGCTGCTCACCGCTCTGCCCAAGCTGCTTGGTGCGTCATTATAAGATGGTCGTATTTTCCGAAAAAAAATACTACATCAGGCCCTGAATGCTTCCATCGGCCTCCAGCGACATATGCTCGGCGGCCGGGGATTTAGGCAGTCCAGGCATCGTCATGGTATTGCCCGTTTCCACCACTACAAAGCCTGCGCCTGCGGATAAAGAAGCCCTGGACACGTGAATCGTAAAGCCCTCCGGGGCTCCTAACAAAGACGGTTGATCTGAAAAAGAATAGGGTGTTTTGGCCATACACACAGGCAGTTGTCCAAAGCCAAGCTGCTCCATACCGGACAACGCTCGTTTAGCCGCCGGAGTATACACTACTTCTGCCGCCCCATAAATCTCCTTCGCAATCATGCCAATTTTCGTCGGCAAATCAAGTGCAGCATCATACAAAGGTGCAAAGCGGGCTTTGTCCTCCTGGAGCAGATTTAGCAGGCTTTGAGCCAAGCGTTCTCCCCCGCGGCTTCCCTGCGCCCATACCTGCGACAGCTCAGCGGGTACACCCAGCCTGCGGCATTCCGCTAGAATCAGTTCCAGCTCAGCTTCGCTATCTGTCACAAAATGGTTAATCGCTACCAGTACAGGCACGCCAAACTTTTGCAAATTCCGTACATGCCGGTTCATATTAGCTAAACCAAGCTGTAATTGCTCCAGATTTTCCGCATCCAGCTCATTTTTAGAGACTCCGCCGTTATATTTCAGTGCTTTCGCGGTGACGACCAATACAGCCGCATCTGGCTGCAACCCGGACTGGCGGCACTTGATGTCAAAAAACTTTTCTGCCCCCAGCTCAGCCCCGAATCCGGCCTCCGTGACGACTACCTCTCCCAGCTTCAACGCCAGCTTCGTTCCGATCAGACTGCTGCATCCATGTGCAATATTCGCAAAAGGTCCACCATGCACAATGACTGGAGTTCCCTCCAACGTTTGTACCAGATTGGGCTTCAATGCTTCCCGAAGCAGCACAGCCATGCCCTCCACCGCGTGTAGCTGCTCTGCTGTTACCGCTTCACCCGCCTCGTTATATCCAATCACCATCCGACCCAATCGCACTTTTAGATCGTCCATATTTTCACTTAAGCATAGTACCGCCATGACTTCCGAGGCCGAGGTAATCAGAAAGCCACTTTCTCTCACCGCTCCATTACCCGTGCCCAATCCGGTCACAATACTTCGCAAGCTCCGGTCATTCATATCTACAGCCCGTTTCCACACGATCCGTTCCGGCTTCAGACGCAAAGCATTTCCATGAAACAAATGGTTATCAATCATCGCTGCCAGCAAATTATGTGCTGCCGAAATCGCGTGTATATCACCCGTAAAATGCAGATTAATGTCTTCTGCAGGAACAATCTGGGCCTGTCCTCCCCCAGTGGCTCCCCCTTTCATACCAAAGCAGGGCCCAAGGGACGGCTCACGCAGCGCAGCAACGGTTTTGTGACCCAGCGCATTCAGCGCCTGTGACAGTCCAATGGTTGTTAGTGTTTTTCCTTCCCCCGCCGGCGTCGGATTCATCGCCGTAACCAGTACCAGCTTTCCATTCGGACGATCCTTCAACTGCTCCCACAGGGACGGATTCAGCTTTGCTTTATATTTTCCATACGTCTCTAGATGTTCTTCTTCAATTCCCGCTTCCTTGGCTACATCAATAATCCTCTTCATTCCTCGTTATGTACCCCCCATTTTTAGGTCAGACCCATGGTGTCAAACACTCTATATGTTATTCTACCAAAGTGTGCCGTTTATTGCGCTATGATTCATCTCATCGCAAGCGTTATCATCATGTGAGCTATAAAAAAAGAGCATCCCCCGTCACATAGACTTTGGTGGATACTCTTTGGGCATGTGTCGTTTAATGACTGGCTCTTACATTAACCTGCAGCGTTAGCAGCGTAATTTTCGGCAATAAATCCTTTGGAAATCAGGACAGCTTGGGCTTTCTTGGTCGCAGGGCCATAGCCCTGGGTCAGCAGATCATTAATATGTAAGCGGTTATATATGAAGCAAAATACAAAGCTGGACGCCCCGCTCGTAAGGATCGATACCAGAAAAATAATAACAGCCCACTTCCAATCCCCTCTAAACAGCGCAGGGAAAAAACCGAAAAAGAGCGTGGTCCATGAAAAACCCACTTTGCGCTCCTTGATCATTCCCGTTTTATTTCTTAATTTAATTTTCATATTACCCCTTACCTCTCTCTATATATAGTCTTTTGGAACTACAGTAGATTATATAACATAGAGGGAATAAGTGGAACTTATTTTTTGCCTAAAATAGCAATTCACTCAAACACTTTCTAGCTTATAATGCTTTTCTAACGCTTCTTTAAAAACATCAACAGGATACTGGTATTGCACCGTTTTAAACACAATCCGGTTGTTCCACTGATTTTTTTCCAGCTCGCACCCATGCTCCATATCCAATTCCTTCATGACAAAAATAATCTCATCCAAGGTTCTCATCACACTATAGCTGTTCGTCGTCGTAGCCAGCATCTGCTCGCCTTCCTGTGTGTATGCCTTTACGATCTGCTCATCAAAACCTTCGCTGATCATCAATTCCTTCAGGGCTTGGACAAAAAGAGTCGGCAGGTTTTTGTACTGCGATTTTTTAATCCCAAACAGCGTAATGCTCAAGCGGGATGCATCATGCATAAACACAATATTTTTTCTCCGATTCAGTAAAAACAAGCTGGCATGCCAACTATTTAAAGGCGGATAAATGTCAACGTGAAGTGGTTCGGCATCCCATTCCTTCAGCAGTTTTTGTGTTCCCCGTATAACAAACATCGTTGCTCTCCTTTATTGACGGTCCTGTGCCGCAGCTCATGATTTGACATGCCTGATCTCTTGCCTAAAGCATGTCCAAGATATCTTAACACCCTATTCCTAATATCGGCTTGTAAACTCTTTCAGTATAGTATAGTAGAATTGCAACTGCCAGTAATTTGATTACATCTTATGTTAGGGTTGAGTTGACCTCGGTAATCCCACTTACTTCTCATGAGCGGATTTAAATACTATCTTATGTGGTGCTTTAAGCATCTTTGAATTTACGAATAAGCCCAATTTTCATCAACTTTAATAATCATATGTTGCAGTTAAAGCCACTACTTCTACATCCCTATGCGGCCATTTAAGCAATTTCAATACATCTCTTGTTGTGGTTAAAGGCTAGTAGAATCAAGGGTTTCGATTTTAACAATGTGCCTATTTTACTACAGCCTTGGAGATTTTGTATGGAAATCCCCTCCACTGCTCTATATAATTCAGGTACAGTTCGTCACACGAGCTTAATCCAAAAATTAGGGGTGTTCCACACCTATGTCACAACATATTCTACTGATTGAAGACGATCTATCCATTGCCGAAATGCTGCACAAAGTACTCACCAAAGAAGGCTACAAGCTAACCACCGCTTCTGACGGTGAAGAAGGCCTGCTTGCTTTTGATCGCCACACCTATGATTTGGTCCTGGTGGATTTGATGATGCCGAAGGTGGATGGTATGGAAGTAATCCGCCGAATCCGCACCAGCAGCGCTGTGCCGATCCTGATTATGTCAGCCAAGGACAGCGACGTGGATAAAGCGCTTGGGCTGGGATTTGGTGCAGACGATTATGTCGCCAAGCCTTTTTCGATGCTGGAAATGACCGCACGGATTCAATCCGCGATCCGCAGATCTACTACATATGCCCGTCAGCAGCAGCAGGAACAACCGAAAGCACAGGTTTTGACCTTTGGCAATCTGCATATTGATTTGGATCATTTTTCAGTCATTCGCAATGAAAATGAATTGCAGTTAACAGCCAAAGAATCCGACATTCTCAAGCTGTTCGTAACCAATCCGAACCGTGTATTTACGAAGGCCCAATTATACGGATTTATCTGGAAAGAGGACTATATGGGCGACGAAAACGTGATTAACGTTCATATTCGCCGCCTGCGTGAGAAAATTGAAGAAGACCCCTCTCACCCTGTCCACATTAAGACCCTTTGGGGCATCGGCTACAAATGGGAGAACGGCTGATATGAATATTGAGAACAATTCGGAATGGATTGTCGTCGTCATCATGTCAGTCGTTATTGTATGGTTTTGGCGAGAGCGTGTGGCCTACAAGCGCAGTATTAAGGATGTCCGAACCCTACTAGAGCGGATTGTGACGGTGAACCATGCGGAAAAGCTGCTATATGTCACAGGTGACGCTGAGCTGCAACGGCTCATGACCGAAATCAACCGCCTGCTGGACCTGAATCTGAGGGTGTCAGCCGATTACAACCGAAGCCAAATCGCCATGCGTAAAATGATTTCGAACATTTCGCACGATCTCAAGACCCCGCTTACGGTTGTGCTTGGGTATGCCGAGATGCTGGATGGTGATCCGAATATTTCGCCGGAAGAATGCACAAAGCTGCTATCCAAAATTCATCAAAAAACAAACGAAGCGATTGAGCTGATCGGCAGCTTTTTTAGCTTGGCGAAGCTGGAGGCCAATGATACGGACATTCCACTGACACGGCTGGAGGTGGGAGAACTGTGCAGACGCAGCATTTTGGAGTTTTATGATCTGCTGACCGCACAGGGATTTGCTGTGCATATTGATATCCCGGAGTATCCCGTTCATGCCTTGGGGAACGAAGGGGCGATTGGGCGGGTGCTGAATAATCTGATTTCTAATGCGATTCGCTACGGAGCAGACGGGCGAGCGCTGGGACTGACTTTATCGGAACAGCCGGACACCGTGCGTATAGAAGTATGGGATCGTGGGAAAGGCATACAGGAACCGGAGCAGGACAAGGTTTTTGAACGTATGTACACACTGGAGGACTCACGCAATAAGGCGATACAAGGCAGCGGACTGGGCCTCACGATTGCCAAACGCCTGGTCGAGACGATGAACGGAGAGATTCAATTGACCAGCAAGCCTTATGAGCAGACGGTCTTCTCTTTTACCTTGAAGAAAATCAACTATTGACGAATCATTGAACTTAATAAATTTGTAAGAATCACGAAAGAAAAATGAATATTTCACCCTTTATTCTTGAATTATCAACCGTACACGAAGGGAGAACACCCATGACTTACCTATTACGTACACATCAGCTGACCAAAGCCCTGAAGGGTAATGAAATTGTAGCAGGGGTCAGTATGAATGTCCGAAAGGGGGAAACCTATGGCTTTCTCGGCCCCAATGGAGCGGGCAAAACGACGATAATGAAGATGATTACCAACCTGCTCAAGCCGACATCAGGTGAAATTGAATTATTCGGTGAAAAATTAACACCAAAATCGTACCATCTACTCGGACGGATGGGTTCGATTATTGAATACCCGATTTTTTATGACAGGCTGACAGCCCAGCAAAATCTGGAGCTACACTGTGAATACATGGGCTATTACAACAAGCAGGCTGTTCGGGATGCGCTGGAGCTGGTGAATTTGCGCAACGCGGGTGATAAGCCGGTTAAGGACTTTTCCTTGGGGATGAAGCAGCGTCTTGGAATTGCCCGAGCCATTGCCACCAAGCCGGAGCTGCTGATTTTAGATGAACCGATTAATGGTCTGGACCCGGTGGGAATCAAGGAAATTCGCCAGTTATTTCATATGCTGTGCAAAGAATACGGGATGACCCTGCTCGTGTCCAGTCATATTTTAGCGGAAATTGAGCAGATTGCGGATACGGTGGGCGTAATTAATCACGGGCGGCTGATTGAGGAAGTAACGATGGAACAGGTGCGGGAAAACAATACGGAATACATCGAATTTACAACCAACGATTGCAAAAAGGCAGTCTACGTCCTCTCCCATCATCTGAATCTGAACAACATTCGGGTGCTGAACGAGCAAAGTGTACGTATTTACGATACAAGTGTACCGCAAAAACAAATTACGAAAACCCTCATTATCAATGATGTTGAGGTGGATTCCATTCATCAGAAAAACAGTACGCTAGAAGACTACTTTTTGCGTCTGCTAAATGGGGGTGATCTCCATGCTTAAATTAATGCAGCTAGAGCTGAAAAAATTTCATCTGGCGGGATATATCCGTTCAGCTCTGATCGCCAATGCCTGTATTCTTGGGCTGATCTGCCTCATTGCGCTGGACAGCCACAGTGAGGGAGTACCCGAATTTACACGGTACACTCAGCTTCTGGATCTCATGGACAATTTGGTCAGAGCCACTTTTATGGTGTTTGCCGCCGTTTTGCTTTGCCGCTTTATTGTAGGCGAATTCAAGTCCAAATCGATTACGATCCTTTTCATGTACCCGATTCACCGCAAAAAACTGATGATCGCCAAACTCTTGGTCGTGGTACTGTTTACGTTCCTGTCCATTATTGTATCGGAAATTGTCATCACGGCTGCCATTCATCTGCTTAACCAGTTTGTCGTTATTATACCCGATCAGCTTACGCTTGCTGTATTGGGCCAACAATCCGTACGGACGCTGTTGAATGCCGTTGCCGCCAGCTTTATGGGACTGGTTCCACTATATATGGGAATGCGAAAATATTCTGTACCCACAACAATTGTGACCTCCATCCTGATTGTAGCATTGCTTTTCTCCAATAATAACGGTGCAATGCTTAGCTCCTTTGCCCTCGTGCAAATCAGCTTTGCTGTGCTGGGAATGCTGGTCGCTTATGCAGCGATCCGTCGCATTGAGTATAAGGATATTACCCCGTAAAATGTAATGATGTAAAACGTTTTCAAAAAATAAATGAAAACCTTTGTTAAAGGTACACACACTTTTCACTGGACTTCATTCTAAAACAGGTATATCCTATAGGAGAAATAAAAAAACGGAATAAGGATCTTCGGGGTAGGGTGTGATTCCCAACCGGCGGTATGGCTCATGGAGCTAAGCCCGCGACTCTGTATCCGGCAACAGGATATGGACTGATTTGGTGAGATGCCAAAGCCGACGGTAAAGTCCGGATGGAAGAAGATCGAAGCATAAACATGCCGTGAGTCGATGAGTGCTGCATGATTGGTTTGGCAGCAACTTCATTTAACTTGCATAAAGCGGCAAGTTTATTTGATCAGCCCCCGTCTTGCATGGCCTCTCGCCATGGACGGGGGTTTTTGTGCCACCGGTCCTGTATTCGCAAGGAGCTAGATGAATATGAGTCAATCAACAACTGTACTAACTTCCAAGGGTTTTGATCGCAGCTCCCACATGAAAAGTGGTTTTTGGCTTGTCGCGATTGGAGCGGCCTTGTGGGGTGCTGACCCGCTGTTTCGTATTATTTTGTTAAAATCATTCACCTCAGCCCAAATTGTACTGATGGAGCACGTGCTGCTTTTTATTTCTTTGGCACCGATCCTGTGGAAGCATCGTGAGGAGCTTAAAGCAGTACGGCTTCGTCAGGTTTTGGCGATTTTGTTCGTCTCGTGGGGCGGCTCAGCTTTGGCCAGCGTGATTTTCACCATGGCACTCAGCAACGGTGATCTGAATGCCGTTCTTTTACTCCAAAAGCTGCAACCGCTGGTCGCTATTATTCTGGCACGCATTATTTTGAAGGAAATGCTGCCGCGTAATTTTGGAATTCTCATTATTATCGCTTTGTTAGGGACGTATCTTCTCACCTTCGGCTGGTCGCTCCCCTTCGGTCATGTTCATGATTTTGTCCAGGTCGGGAGTCTACTGGCACTGGGAGCAGCGGTTTTGTGGGGCGGTTCGACAGTTATGGGAAGTTATTTGCTGCGCTCGATGAAATATGAGACGGTAACCTCCCTGCGCTTCATGGTGGCGCTCCCTCTGCTGATTGTCCTCACCTCTGTGGAGCATGCACCATGGAATATGCCTGCAGGTACATGGGCGGGCGCAGCCGTGATTATCAATCTGTTATTGCAGGCACTGCTTCCGGGTCTTCTCAGCTTGCTGCTGTATTACAAAGGCTTAAGCACGACCAAAGCGTCTTATGCCACCATGGCGGAATTGAGCTTTCCAATGGTCGGAGTCGTGATTAACTGGATCGCATTCCAGCAAATCGTTACAATAGCGCAATTGACTGGTTTTATGCTTATCTGGATTACGCTGTTTATGATTTCACGTCAGCAAAAAAATTAACAAGTTCATACCCATTTCATCACTTATTTAAGTCAAATTGTTCTAGTCAAATCATTCAAGCCAAATCGCGATGCTGCTTTTTGCGTCTCCGATTTGGCTTTTTTTGTATAAGCATTCATGCACCATATGGTACTTTAGAACCATTTTTAAATAAAAACGATTAAAACATGCAACTATTCCTCGTTTTCCATACATTACATCTATAAAATTCATAGTTTTTTGTCGAATAAAACAATGTAGTGATCAACAGACACAGAGGAGCAAGAACTATGACTAACGCAAAACAAACAGTTCCATGGTGGAGCAGATTTCTCAGATCGTTTTATTTAATGAGAACAAAATTAATGGTATCTTTTTTGGCTGTCTTATTGATTCCAAGTGTACTTATTGGATACTTTTCTTATCAGGGGGCTACAACGCAACTTACTCAGCAAGTAGCTGGTTCTGTGTACACGAATCTGTATCTGATTCGAAGCAATGTCAATCAATATGTATCACCCATTATGAAGGATGTGGACGTGCTTGCCACTGAAATCGAATCTGATTCCCTTGTGTCCAATCAAGAGGCCCTTCAGGCAAAATTGGATGTCATCGTTAAAGCTCATCCCGAGTTGGATGCTGCGCTCCTCGGCAATTCGAAAGGACAATACATTCGTACACCGAAAAAAAAGGAGGCCGATTATGATCCAAGAGAGAGAAAATGGTACAAAAACGCGATGCAGGAAAAGGGCAAAGTATTCGTCAGTGTTCCAGCTGTCAGCGTCACGACAGGGAATTTAGTGGTTAATTTATCAAAAACGCTGGAGGACGGTCAAGGAGCTATTGCCCTGGCTTTGAATCTGGACAAAATGAGTCAAAACCTCCAGTCTGTTAAGATTGGCGAACGCGGGGGACTCTTTATTGTTGATTCTAATCATAAAGTTGTGTCTGGAGCTGGAGCAGCCTTTAACAATTCAGGCAAAAAACCTACAGACACCATTGAGGGACTTCCCGAAGTAGAGAAAAACGCTGAAAATGATACACCTTCCATATCACAAATTCAATTTATGAATAGAGACGTATTGGCCTTTACACTCAAGGACCCTGTCACCGGATGGAACATTATCGCACTGTCGGATCTGGAGGATTACAGTGATGCTGCCCAACCGATTTTGAAGCAAAGCCTGATTGTGATTGTTATTTCCGTACTGGTCGCTGCCATTATCATCGTGCTCATGATTCGCTCGTTCCTGATTCCGCTGCGCAAGCTGCAAGCAGGGACACGCATCGTCCGTGATGGAAATCTGACCGAACGTGTTAATCTGTCCAGTAAGGATGAGTTCGGCGAGCTGGCACAGAATTTTGATCAGATGACACATGCCTTACACACCATGGTTTCCGAGGTCAATCAAACGTCCTCCCGACTTGCTTCCTCATCCCTGATGATCAAGGAAAGCACGGAACAGACAACCGAATCGGTACAGCATGTAGCGGAAACCGTCATGGAATCGGCCGAAAATGCGGCTACCAGCGCCGAGGCATCTGAGCAAACTGCCAATGCTGTTGAAGAAATGGCCAAGGGTGTCAGCACCATTGCCGAATCGGCAAGCTCCATCGTAGATTCAGCAGGACATACCGAGCATGATGTTGCTCAAGGCAGCAAAATGATTAGCAATGTGCGGACACAGATGGACCGTATTCTGGAAGCCGTAAGCCAAACGGCCAGTCTGATGGATGAGCTGTCACAGCTCTCCGACGATGCGAAGCAGATGAATAGTGCCATTGCTGCCATTGCCAAGCAAACCAACTTGCTGTCCCTGAATGCATCCATTGAGGCTTCCCAAGCAGGTGAGGCCGGGCGTGGATTTGCCGTGGTCGCTGTAGAAGTACGCAAGCTATCGGAGCAATCCAAGAAAAGTGCCGATTCCATCAGTCAGATTATCAATCAGATGCTGGATCTGATTCAACGCTCTACCGCTACGATGAATGGTAATGTTCGTAGTCAGGTGGGCGAAGGATTGCGCATTAGCCAAGATGCAGAAGGAGCTTTTGCCAATATTGAGCGTTCCACCTCTCATATCGTGGAGCAAATTCAAAGCGTATCCGCTGCCGCTGAAGAAATCTCAGCCAGTACGGAAGAAGTTTCGGCTACCGTGACCCATCTGGCAAGTCTGTCCCGCAGCTCGGCGGACAGTTCACAGACTACATCCGCTGCTGCTCAAGAGCAAATGGCGGCAATGGAGGAAATCGCTTCTTCATCTCAGGAGCTGTACAGAATGGCACAGGATCTGCAAGAACTCGTGAAGCGATTCAAGATTTAACTTCCACATTACATTGTTGCGATTCCATGCAAGTTAAGGATAAGCAACGATCCATCGGTACTGTTTAACTAGAACAAGCCTTCGTCCGTATACGAGGGATTGACCCCTGTCTCACAAACGGGGGGCAGTCCCCCTCATTACGAGCGAGGGCTTTGTTTTTCCAATATGTTGAATGATCGTATCTTGTTGTCAACTTATATGTTCATCTGCCCGGTTAACTGGCGTCGTTTATCCCCTTGCGGATCATGCTCCACCGTGATGTCCTGATGAAAAATGGCAGTAGCCCGTTCTTCCCTGTCATACGTCGGCCATTCCCTTTCTGGCAGCACAGGCTTTCCAGTACGTGCAAAGGTCACCCAAGCCTGCTGCATATCATGAGCCAACGTCCGCATCGATGGTTGAATATCTAAACCGAGCTTGTCTAGCAGCTCCAGATTATCGAAAACAAACGCAATTTCCGCGCCATGAACCGCTTTTCTAAAAGTAGGATGCCCCTGAAATGTCCAGTCAAAACGATACATCCATACCGGCGCGTATGCTGACTGTGCAACCGCGAGAGCCAAGGCAGGGAGCCAGAAAATTAGATCGGTCAGCATTTGCGCCTGACCCTCAATCGTAACAGGAAAAGGTTCCGTCAGCTCAGAGAAATCCGGCATACCCGTCATCATTTCCAATGCATGGCTCGCTGTCGTTTTGTCCATGAGATGGGATTCTTTTCTGATGAAATAGTCCCCTTCATGCAGGTTTGTTCCAATCAAAACCGACACCTGCTTGGCTGAACCTTGTGCAATCGCAGACAGAGGTACGTCTGGCAAGGTCACCCCGTCCACAACGGGTTGATAAATCATCGCCATTCCTGGTCGGAGTACTTCATGCGTTTTCGCCATAGCGAGCATCAGTGCATCTGTCGGCAGCGTAAACAATCGCTCAGGATGCTGATCTACACCCAACTGCTGAAGATACATAGCCGCCACTTGCTCAGCCTGTGAACTCGGCAATACCTGCGACGCCCCGCTCTGTAAGATCGCGCGCTGGAATAGGCCTTTAGCGGCTGGCATCGCCAATAAGGCGGCAATGCTCATCGCGCCCGACGATTCACCAAACACCGTCACCTCATTCGGGTTACCGCCAAAGGCAGCGATGTGATCCCTGATCCATTCCAGCGCGGCAATTTGATCTAGCAGCCCCGTATTCGAGGTTAGACCGTCTCCCCGTGGAGTCAGATGCAAAAAACCTAACGGTCCCAGCCGATAATTCATCGTAACGACGACAACGTCACTCTTTTGCGCCATCCGCGCCCCGTCATATAAAGGAATAATTCCAGACCCGGTGACAAAGGCACCCCCGTGAATCCACACCATTACCGGCCGCCCCTCCACAGGAGCCTCTGAAGCTGGTGTCCACACGTTCAGGTACAAGCAATCCTCCGACTGCTCAGGCGGTTCTACCAGATTTCCGGTCATACTGTCTGCTGATGGCATAGGCTGCGGACAGATCGGCCCAAACCTCGTCGCAGCCCGCACACCCTCCCAAGCCTTCAAAGGCTGAGGCGCGTGAAAACGCAGTTCTCCAACAGGAGGCTGGGCATATGGGATACCCTTCCATACATGATATCCGTTTCCCGATTCCCCACGTAACTGACCTAAACGGGTATGTACTGTAATGCTCCCCATCATGGACCCCCCTTAATCTCATATGTTTAACAGAACGTTATAATATCAATCCTTACATATCTCTATTATACCTTGTGCACGGGCAAACCAAAAATCGAGTGAAGCCAATCAATCCTTTATAAAGTGAAACACAAAAAGCCGAAAGCGCTTTTGGCGCTCCGGCATGTTGTAGACAAGATAGGACATTGGCAATTAATCTTGAACTTCTTCCTTCGGAATCAGCTTATATATTTCTTCGCTCTCCAAAGAGTCAATTAATCGGTCTAACCATTTATAGTAAGCTACTGCCTGCTTCATTTTCAGACGATCCTGCTGAAGTATTGCTTTAAACTCCTCATATTCTCCACCCTGCTCTATCAACCTATCCAATTCATCAATGGCTTTACGTAGCACCAGCAAATTCGTTTCCACCGCTTTTCTCCATTTAATAGCGAAGAAGTCAGTGAACGTTTGATGCCAGTCATATTCGACCTCATATAGGTCCTTGCGTGAGCCTTTGCTCCACACCTTGTTCACCATTTTCAGATCTAATAGCGTCCGGACCCCCGTGCTCATGCTCGTTTTACTCATTTCCATTTCACGGCCCATCTCGTCCAGCGTCATCGGTTTATCCGCAAAAAACAGCAAACCGTACAAATGCCCCGCAGACAGAGTGATCCCATACAAGTCCATGTTTTTACCTATAGCTTCTATGACACGTTTGCGAATTTTTTGCAGCGAAGCCTGCTGCTCATCACCTAACTGGTACAAGCTCATGCTTGCAACCTCCTAATTTTAGAGCATTTTGCACAACTTAGTATGAACGATTTACCCGTAACTGATAAGCTTTGACGCAATATATGAAATCTTTTCATTATAAATGAAATGTTTCAAAAGCAAAGCTTCTGTCTATATTACAACAGCATGATCGTTCAAAATCATAATTCGCAAAATTGCTAATGATAGTAGATTTTTAAAATTATGGATATACATAAATCTTTTTCTTATGGTTTTATTTCATTGTCTATTTTAAAAAAAGCACTATCGGTTGTAAAGTTCCGAATGTTTGAGCATTCTAAAGAACGAAGGAGCATATCAGAGTAAACTTTGTACAGTTTTTTCTGTACGTACTTTACGAACAGTTTTTTTGTTTGAAAAGTAAGTGATGCTTTGTTACAATTAATTTTGTCATTAACCGTTCAGGATGCCCAGAATTATGATTTTTTATACTCAATCCATCATGCAACATGGGGTTAATACCAAGCAAAGTATAGAAAGAAGAGGTGTATGTATGACGATTTTGGAAGTCAAAAATGTCAGCAAACTCTTTGGTCCTCACGCAGAGCAAGGTGTTCCGCTCCTGGAGCAAGGCTGGGGCAAGGAAAGGCTGGCCAAAGAGAAACAAATTACTGTTGGTGTGAACAGAGCCAACATGGAAATTAAGCAAGGTGAAATTTTCGTGATTATGGGACTATCAGGCAGTGGCAAGTCCACCTTGGTGCGAATGCTAAATCGCTTGATTGAGCCTACCTCAGGTGAAATACTTGTCCACGGCAAGGATCTCCGTAAGATGAACAAAGAACAACTCCGCGAAGTTCGCCGTAAAACCATCAGCATGGTTTTTCAAAAATTCGCACTGTTTCCACATCGGACTGTATTGGAAAATGTAGAATATGGCCTTGAAATTCAAAAGGTAGATAAAGCTCAGCGCCAGGAAAAGGCACAGCAAGCACTTGAACTGGTTGGTCTTAAAAATTGGGGCGATAAAATGCCCGATGAACTGAGTGGCGGTATGCAGCAGCGTGTCGGTCTGGCACGGGCGCTGGCTAACGACCCTGAAGTGCTCCTGATGGATGAAGCGTTCAGTGCATTGGACCCTCTCATTCGCCGCGACATGCAAGATGAGCTGCTGGAGCTTCAAGATAAAATGAAGAAAACGATTGTGTTTATCACCCATGATCTGGATGAAGCGCTGCGGATCGGAGACCGGATTGCATTGATGCGGGACGGGGCGGTTGTACAAATCGGTACACCGGAAGAAATCATGATCCAACCGGCTAACTCATATGTAGCGCGCTTCGTCGAGGATGTGGATCTGTCCAAGGTATTGACGGCCGCCCATGTCATGCTTCGTCCGGAAACCATTACCATGGATCGTGGTCCACGTGTTGCCCTGGAATTGATGCGGGAACGCGGGATTTCCAATCTATTCGTCATTGACCGTGCCAAAAAGCTACTAGGTGTTATTAACGCTGAGGATGCTGTTCACGCACTGCGCAACAATTTGAAGATTGAAGATATTTTGATGACAGACGGGCCACAGGTTGCTGCTGATACTGTCATTAACGATTTGTTTGAAATTACAAGCTCATCCAAGGTGCCACTGGCTGTCGTCGATGATAAGCAGAAGCTGCTGGGTGTTATCGTCCGGGGAGCTTTACTGGGCGCACTTAGTGGAGATGTACCCACTACAAAGGAGGTGAATGCCCATGATACCGAAACTGCCAATCGCTGAGTGGATTCAATCCATTGTAGACTGGATGGGTATTCATCTGGCAGGATTATTTAATGTTATTTCCTCCGTTATTGAAGCGGTAGTAGGCTTTTTCTCAGGCCTGTTCATGCTCCCGCACCCGCTGGTGTTCATCGTGATCATCGGGATTATCGCGTTTATGATCGGCCGGGTTCAGCTTACGCTGTTTACCGTCATCGGCTTCCTGCTGATTGACAATCTCGGCTATTGGAGCGAAACGATGAATACGCTCGGACTGGTCATCACGTCTGCGCTCGTATCCATTATTATCGGGATTCCTATCGGGATCTGGTGTGCATATAGCAAATCGGCGTCACGCATTATCACGCCTTTACTTGATTTTATGCAGACGATGCCTGCGTTCGTATACTTGCTCCCTGCGGTTACCTTTTTTAGCCTCGGTGTTGTACCAGGCGTAATCGCATCTGTTATCTTTGCCATCCCGCCGACCATTCGTATGACGAATTTGGGGATTATGCAGGTGTCGGGTGAGCTGATTGAAGCCTCAGATGCATTTGGTTCCACATCAGCGCAAAAGCTGTTCAAAGTACAGCTTCCACTGGCATTGCCTACCCTAATGGCTGGTATTAACCAGACGATTATGCTGTCACTGTCCATGGTGGTTATTGCTTCCATGATCGGGGCGGAAGGGATCGGTGCGGTTGTGTACCGTGCTGTGACACAGCTGCAAATCGGTAAAGGTTTTGAAGCCGGCTTGGCTGTCGTTGTCCTGGCTATTGTGCTTGACCGTTTCACGCAAAACTTGTTCAAGCCAGCGAAAAGAAGCAAAAGCCGTGTATCTGGCAAACAAAAAGTGTGGATTACCTCTGCGGTTACAGCCGTCATTTTGATCGCCGGCGCATCTCAATATTTTATTGGAGCGGATCATTCCGCAACTGGCAAAGGTAACGCCGCCACCAATCCGGTTGGCGAAGAGGTCGATTACAAAATTATCGGCATTGATGCCGGGGCAGGCATTATGAAATCAACGGCCAAAGCGATTAAGGACTACAATTTGTCCGACTGGAAGCTGGTAGAAGGCTCCGGTGCAGCCATGACGGCAACACTGGATAAAGCCATTAAAGCGAAAAAACCGATCATTATTACAGGCTGGACTCCTCACTGGATGTTCAACAAATATGATCTCAAATATTTGGAAGACCCTAAAAAATCATACGGTGAAGCCGAGGGTATTCATACGATTGCCCGTAAAGGACTGCAAAAGGATGCTCCTGTCGCTTACGAATTCCTGAAGCGGTTCAAATGGACTCCGGAAGATATGGGCGAAATGATGGTCGCCATTCAAGCCGGAACCAGTCCTGAGCAAGCTGCCAAGGATTGGGCAGAGAAGCATGCCGATAAGGTGCAGGAATGGACTCAAGGTCTGCAACCTGTCAATGGAGACGCATTTAAGCTGAGTTATGTGGCTTGGGATTCCGAAATTGCAAGTACGAATTTGTTGAATTATATTTTGGAAAACAAACTGGGTTACAAAGTAACCGCATTGCAAGTTGAAGCTGGCCCGATGTGGACGGGGGTCGCCAGCGGTGATGTAGATGCCTCACCAGCAGCATGGCTGCCATTAACACATGCGGACTACTGGGCTAAATACAAGGATAAGCTTGACGATCTGGGTGCTAATATGACCGGTGTTAAAACGGGATTGGTCGTTCCAGCTTATATGAATGTTAAATCGATTGCTGATTTGCAGGATAACGGAGCCGCTTCGGCTCCAGCTTCTGCCACTGCTGGGGACTTCGGCAAGAAGGTCGGCTACCGCATTGTCGGTACCGATCCCGGTGCCGGCTTGATGAAACTGACTGCTAAAGCCATAAACGACTACGGCCTGTCCGACTGGAAGCTGCTTGAAAGCTCCGGCGCTGCTATGACAGCTACTCTGGACAAGGCGATCAAAGCCAAACAGCCTATCGTCGTAACTGGCTGGACTCCTCACTGGATGTTTAACAAGTATGATTTGAAATACTTGAAAGACCCTAAGAAAGCGTATGGTGATAAGGAAGAAATCCATACGATTGCCCGCAAAGGCTTGAAACAGGATGCGCCTGTCGCCTATGAATTTCTGAGCCGCTTCAAGTGGACTGCTGAGGATATGGGTGAAGTGATGATCGCAATTCAGGACGGTACCGCCCCGCAGCAGGCTGCTAGGAACTGGGCCGATAAGCATCCGGACAAGGTGCAGGATTGGATCAAGGGCTTGCAGCGCGTCAATGGCGATCCTTTGAAGCTGAGCTACGCTGCTTGGGATTCTGAAATTGCCAGCACGAATGTATTGAAATATGTGTTGGAGCAAAAACTAGGCTACAAAGTAACGGCCCTTCAGGTTGAAATTGGCCCGATGTGGACCGGCGTTGCCGGCGGAAGTGTAGATGCTACCGCCGCTGCATGGCTGCCATTAACACATGCCGATTACTGGGCTCAGTACAAGGATAAGGTAGATAATATCGGAACCAGCATGACCGGAGTAATGTCCGGACTTGTCGTTCCATCCTACGTGCCGATTGATTCTATTGAAGACCTAAAAACGCAATTATAGGTTAGTTCAGTTATATATTTATAACCAAAAGGCAGATCAGGAGTAACATCTGATCTGCCTTTTTTTATTTCGAATATTTGGAGTTACTTTCAGCCTTTAAACGTAAAGCCTTCTTGAGTGGGAACATCGGCATGCTGCCCTACCGTCTGGTGCTGTCTAAAGAATAGCGGATAAATAGCGAAGGCCACCAGCAGACTCACACAGCCAATGACACCTAGAGCAATCGTATCCTTGAAGACGTATGTGATATCCAGTCCTTTGAGCGTAATATTCCGTACAGCATCCAGGTAATACGTCAGCGGCAATATTTCGGCAAGCCCCCGTAAGAAGCCGGGCATGGCTTCCAGTGGCCACGTATAACCTGATAGCATAAAGGAAGGAACAGCAATCAGCATCAGGGTTTGAGTGGCATCCACTCTTGTCTTGGAAAAAAGGCTGAATAAAAACCCTAAACCGCACAATGCAAAGTTAAAGGCCAACGACACCATAATCAGCGGAAGAACCTGTCCCCTGAATGGAATATCAAAGCATAACGCGCTGATACTGAATACAGTCAGCACATTGAAGGCTCCCGCCGCATAATACGGTGCCAGCTTGGCAATAGCCAAGCGCCAGGGAGTATTTTTCCATGCACCAAATCTCCCCCACGTTCCTGCTTCCTTATCACGTGTGCAGGATAAAGCAATACCGAGCAGCAAGCATTGCTGGAGAGCCGCCGAAATAACCCCTAATGGCATAAAAAACTTATAATCATAAACCGGGTTAAATAGCACTCTGGATCGGAACGGGATCGTACTTAGCGTTGAGGCAGCCTGATCCGCATTCATTCCCTTTTGCTTCATAGAATTGATGGATACTCCGGCACTCACGCTACTGATGACCTGATTGGCGATCCGACTGGCACTATTGGAATACATCATGTTGCTGCCGTCAATCAGGGTTAGCACCGGCGGGTTCTCCCCATGCTTAAGCCGAGTGGTGAAATTGTCGGGAATCACGATCCCGACCTTGGCTTCCCCGGTTTCTACCTGACGGACAGCATCCTCCTGATTGGTCGCTTGCAATGTAACGGCAAATGAGTCTGTCGCATCGAACGCCTGAATGATTTGGCGACTGAGCTGCGAATTATCCCCGTCGTACACCGTGACAGGCATCTCGGTAATCCGCTGATGTGAATACAGGAAGCCGAACAGTATCGTATACACAATCGGCGTAATCAGCAGAATAGCCATAAAGCGGCGATCGCGGAAGATGCTCAGCCATTCCTCGCGAAACACATCGCGGATACGAAGTCTTCCCTGTTGATCCTGCATATTATTGCGCCCCTTTGCCTGTAAACAGAACCGTGGAGCCCGTTGGAACCGAAGCCGCAAGATCCGGCAAAGCTACCTTAACTCCAAAGGAACGGACATCCTTATCACCAGAGCTTTGGCTCGGCTTCTGAATGGCGAAGTCAGCAGCGGATTCCAATAAAATCACTTTACCTTTCAGCTCCTTGCCACCTGACAGCAATTTAATTTGAACGGTATCTCCTGCTTTCAGGCCGTTCAGAGATGTTTCCGGTACATAGAATTTAGCCCAACGCTGTGTTGAGGTTTCGATGGTATAGACCGGGAACCCTGCACTAGCCATTTCCCCCAAGCTAAGCGATTTGGATTTCACTATTCCATCCTCTGACGCACGCAGCGTAGTGTAGCTCAAGTAGGTTTGAGCTTCCTGGAGTGCGGCTTCCGCTTGGGCTACCTGTGCATTGGCCCCTTCAACCGCAGATTGTGCCTGCTCTACCGTCGATTGCGCCGCCTTTACAGCGGATTGCGCTTGCTCTACCGAAGCCTGAGCAGCTTTGACATCTTCCTGTTGCACAGCAACTTTACCCGCTCCTGCCTGTGCTTCCTTCACTGCAGCCAAGGCTTGACGGTATTGAGCTTCAGCCGCCGTAATTTCCTCCTTGCGGCTTCCCTCCCGTGCCATATCCAATTTTTGGGATTCTGCATTATACTTGGCCACTGCCTGTTGATGTTCCAATGTCGCCTGGTCCAAAGATGCCTGGGTTGCTGCTCCGGCTTCTTGAAGCTTTTTGGCACGCTCCAGATTTTTAACGGTCAGGTCCAGCGTTTCCTTGGCTATCTTCACAGCTACTTGCGCTTGCTCAAGCTCCTGCGGTCTTGCACCGCTCTTGAGGGCGTCCAGCTTTGCTTTGGCGGCGCTCGCAGCCGCTTTTGCCTGTTCAATCTGGCTGGAGGAAGCCTCAGCGGTCACACTGACCGATGTCGTGCCTTGGCTTTTCTTGGCCTGAGCGACGCTCACAGTGGCCTGTGCCTGACCTACTCCTGCTTGAGCCTGCAGTACAGCGGCTTTCGCTTTGGACACATTACTCTTGGCTGCCAGCAATGCAGCCTGTGCCTGCTTCACTTTATCTTCGAGCTCACGACTTTCCAGATGGGCTAACACCTGCCCCTTTTTCACCTGATCGCCCTCTTTGACAAGCATCTGGTCAATCCGTCCTGCCATTTTAAAGCTGGCATTGAGCGTATCCGACTCCACATAAGCCGTAGGAATGGAGGAAGACTGATCCGCAGACAAGCTGCTGCCTCCCCGTGGGAAAGCGGTCAGGGCATAAATACCTACAGCGATTAAAATAATAAGTACGGCGTAAATCGTATATTTTTTAGCTTTCATGTTCTCATCACTCCATTTGTCTATTAATGTTTCATACCTTATTAAAGATGCATCCCCAGCGCGTTACATACAAATACTTCAATACTTTCGCGAACTTCCTGCAGATTCATTGTTTCACCCCAAACCATTGACCGCATCGGAGCAAAAATGTAAATACCAAATAAGCAATTTGCCGTCGTTTTTGCATCCAGCTTACTCGAAATTTTCCCATAGAACTTACCCGAATCGATCTCTGCCTCCATAAAATCGAAATAGTCAGCCAGCACCTGCCTAATATTAAAATGCTGCTCTTGCGAAACCCATCCTTTGCTGACCAGTAGACGACAAAAATCCGGCTCTCTCCCAATAAACTCAATATGTACCTGGATCAGCTTGCGAACCCTAAGTTCTACCTGATCCTTAGGAGTTTGAGCCATCGCTTCATGGATATCCTGGACAAAACGTTCCATCCCCATCTTCAAAATGTAAATGTACAATTCTTGCTTATTTTTAAAATTATAGTACAACGTTCCTTTGGCGATGCCACATACCTTGGCGATCTCCTCCATATTCGTTTCATTAAAGCCTCGTTCGGAAAAAGCCTTGAGTGCGCCGTTAAAAATAATTTCCTTTGTCTGCTGTTTCATGCTTCCTCCTTTTTTGAACTGACCGTCCAGTACAAAAATTATGTATTCATTATAAGCCCATGCTTAGTTATCCAGCAATAGGAAAAATGCAAATAATTCATTTTAGACGTTTCGTCTAAACAGTCATTCTAAAAGAGCATTTTGTATATAACGTAAAAAACGGACTGAATCAGTGAGAGGGTCACCATTCAATCCGTTATTTTATAAAAGCGGCCGATAAAGGGGGACGTATTACAATTTACCAGCCACTTTTAAGGGAAGGCTGATTATTTTTTGACCGTTTGATTGTATTGTGCAATTTTGCCTGTAATCTCTTGTGCAGCTTGATCCAATGCCTGTTTTGGCTGTTGCTGGCCACTGAGAACTGCCTCGATTGCACCTTCGACAATTTGACGCGCTTCCGGGAATACCCCCATTACAGCACCTTGTGTAGCGGTAGATTGCGCCGATGCATGCAATTGGTCCACCGCCGTCTGGAATTGCGGGTATTTTACCATATTGTCTTTAAGTACCTGCTCGTTATAAGCGGCTTTGGTGATCGGAAAGTATCCGGTATTCACACTCCATTGTGCCTGTACAGCCGGGGAAGCGACAAATTTAATGAATTCCCAAGCTGCCTTTTGCTGAGCTTCAGGCTTATTGTTCATAATGTACAAGCTTGCGCCACCAACCACGACGCCGCCTTCTTTAGCATCATTTGCTCTTGGCAGAAAACCCGTGCCTACTTCGAATTTATCGCCAACCTGTTCCACAATATTACGCAGTGAAGCAGTAGAATCCAGAGTCATAGCAATTTGTCCTGCGGAAAAGGCTTTTGCGGTATCGTCCGAGTTACGTCCCAGATTGGATACAACCTTCTCATCAATCATTTTCTTCCACCACGTCAGGGTTTTCACACCTGCATCCGAATTCAGCAGCGATTCGGTTGCCGTCTGATTGCGCCCGTTGCCATTATTCACATAATCCGCATTCTGATTGGCAAACAACTGCTCCATAAACCAGCCATAGATGGCGATGGATGCACCTGATTTACCATCCTTGCTCAAGGCTTTGGCAGCCTTTTCGAATTCATCATAGGTTTTCGGAGGATTGGCCGGGTCAAGTCCCGCCGCTTTGAACGCATCCTTGTTGTAGTACAAAATCGGGTTTGACGTGTTGAACGGCATGGCGTTCAATTTGCCATCAATCGTGTAGTATCGCGTAATATTCGGTTCAAGCTGCGACAGATCGAACTTGTCTGCATCAATAAATTGTTGTACAGGTGTGATCATTTTGGAGTCGATCATGAATTTGCTGCCGATTTCATATACCTGAATGATATCCGGGCCGCTGTCAGAACCAAGCGACGCTTTCAGCTTGTTCAAGCTGTCATCATATTTGCCCTGGTATACGGGCTCTACCTGAATGTCCTTGTGGCTGGCGTTGAAGTCAGCTGCGATCTGCTTGATCGCTTTTTCACCGTTACCGGACATCGAATGCCACCAAGTCAGCTTTACTGGAGAACCCGCTGCTGCCCCAGTATTACTACCATTATCCGGCTTCTCTGCCGCCGTATTGTTGCTACAGCCTGCTGCAACCACCATTGCAGTCAGAATAAGCAGGGTCAAGGCACTTTTCAGACGAACAAATCTCATAATCTCTCTTCTCTCCCTTTGATTGAATCATAATCTCGCCTACGAAAATCTTTTACGGTGCTTTTTGATGATCAAGCTTTGTTATATAGGCTGCTTGCGCAGGTGTTGCTGTTAACTTTGGATATTAACTTTGAATAAGAAGCTTAATATGGGCTTGATCAGCCTTTCAGCGCACCCGCTGCCATCCCGCGTACTAGCTGCTTCAGTCCAAAAATCAGCAGGAGCAGAGACGGTAAAATGACAAGCGCGGTACCTGCAAACACAAGATTCCATGAAGTGGATTCCTGAAATTCGAGCATGGAAATCCCAATCTGTACGGTACGCATATTTTCGCTATTCGTAATCAGCAAAGGCCACAAGTACGAATTGTACATGTTCAGGAACGAATATACAGCCAGTGTTCCAAGTGCAGGACGCGATAGCGGAAGCACATGGAACAGAAAGTAACGGATATGTCCACACCCGTCCATGCGGGCAGCCTCAAACAGTTCCTTTGGAAGCTGGAGAAAAAATTGTCTTAACAGAAATGTTCCGAAGGCTGTTGCCAAAAATGGAACCGTCAGCCCCTGATACGTATCAAGCCAGTTCCAACTGCGGACCGTCAGGTAATTCGGAATGATGGTCACTTCCCAAGGGATCATCATCGTGGCTACAAACATGCTGAAAATAAAATTTTTTCCCTTAAACTCCATTTTGGCAAAGGCATAGGCTGCCAGGCTGGCTGTAATAAGCTGACCGATCATTGTCAGGCCCGAAATGAGAAAGGTGTTGCCGATAAAGGCAGCTATCGGAACGATTTCAAACACTTCGGTAAAATTGGCCAAATGAAAGGAATGCGGAATAAAGTGCGGTGGATAGGCACTCGCTTCCTCAGGTGACATCACCGCCATAAAAAACGTATAGATGACTGGGTATAAAATCAGAGCAGCCGCTATCGTAAGCAGTACATACAGCAATGTTGAATTAAGGCGTCCTTTCATTGGTAATGCACCTTTCTTTCCACCCATTTGAACTGAATCATCGTAAGCAGCAGGATGACGACAAACAACACGATCGCCTGTGCGCTCCCCGTGCCAAATCGGAAATTAACGAAGGCTTCCTGATAAATGGAGTATACAAACACATTCGTACTGTTCACCGGCCCGCCCTTGGTCAAAATGTTAATTTGCGCAAAGGACTGAAAGGCCCCGATGATGGAGACTACCGTTACAAAAAAGATCGTTGGCGATAGCAGTGGCATGGAAATACGCCAGAACGTGATCAGTGGCCCAGCACCATCCATTTTGGCACTTTCATACATGTCGTCTGGAATCCCTTGCAGTCCGCTGGATAAAATAATGTAATTGAAGCCGAGATTCATCCAAATGGTCATGATGGCTACGGAAAGCAGCGCCCAATCTGGACTGGTTAACCATGGAACCGGATTGATATGTAGCAAGGAAAGCACATAGTTGAACATCCCGAGTGTCGGATGAAAAAGAAACTTCCAAATGACGGCGGATGAACCAACCGACAGCACCATCGGTAGTGAAAACGCGAATTGAAAAATGCGCATTCCGCGTAGTTTGCTATGGGTGAGTGCAGCCAGCACGAGCGCCAATAAAATACCTACAGGGACCGTCAATAGCGCAAACAGGAGCGTGACCTTGATCCCTTGCAGAAACTGCCCCGAGCTGAAAAGTACAGTAAAATTGTCTAAACCTACATAGGCTGCAACGTTTCCTGCTGGATCTGTGGAATGTAGGCTGAGGTAAACTGACTTCAACATCGGATAAAACATAAATACAGCAAATAAAATGAGAGATGGAGCCAAAAAGGTATACGCGAGCGCATTTTCGCGCAGTCTCTGTATTTTTAGCGAACCTGTGCGTATACGGGCCTTAGATGAAGCCAGTTGCTGGCTCGTCCCGAGTCTCATAGATTTGTTAAGCTCACTCAAAACGGAGCGCCCCTTTCTTTTCACACCAACCTCAGTAAGTGTATCGTTTTGATGTAAAGGGAACATCAAGTGGACTGGAGTATAATGTTAATATTTCTCCTCTTTGTAAAAAAAGCTTCCTTATTATAGGTATACGCACAATGACATAGACTCCTGCATACGATGCATCATTACATGGTATGGAGGTTAGAGGCGAATGTCGTACAGCACCGTCAGTCCACAAACGTTATATCAGGCCAGACCGGAAATTCAGACAGAGCTTGCCAAGGTTCGGCAACACCTGCATCAAAGGCTCAAACCACACATCAATCAGACCGTCCGTGTACAAACGATGGATCATCATGTGTATGAAGGAACGATTGTTCACATCGACGCCGATCATCTGTATATAAGGGTTCCTCAGCCTCATCATTCGCTTTCCCCAGGTACCCCAACCCCTTATCGTTCCTATACCTACAACAATGTCATTATGCCGCTGGTGCTGTACACGCTACTGGTGATAGTACTGCTGAGCTGACGCTCGATCCATTCAGTTGCATGACAAAAAAACCTCCAAATTCGTGAACAGCCGACCATCGGCATATTACGGAGCTGGAGGTTTTACATTTTTATTTACATTTTATAAATGGAGCATTACATAAGGTATAAATGATTACTTACCTCTATACCTGTTTCCTGGCCCAGGACAGCTATAAAATACTCCAACGTGTCTGCATTGGGAAGATACCTAAATACCTCACGCTCATTCCGGTTCATCAGAACAACATTTTCGCTTTGAAGCCAGTGAATCCGTTTCCAGCTTGGTCGATGAAATATGGTGATAATTGATGAACTTGACCCATGGAGTTCCAGAAGTGGAACAATAAAAAATGAGCCGTTTGGACGTCACCGCCAGTATCCCACAGCACGGTGTGTCCTGCGGGCTTGATTGCCACTCATACGCACAATGAATGCATGACCGGATATGTTCACCCGCCTCTAATGTCTCGCTAATAGCACGCAGTTCCTCTTCCTTTGTGTTCATCCCGTCTCATCTCCTGTTCGAGGTTGAGGAACGAGTCGCTTGTATATTAAGACTTTGATGAGCTTCTGCGGCTTGTCCCGTCAACCTTATTCGTTTTCAGCTAGATTAAGAGTTTCACGAACGGACAAAGACCTACCTCAACTGTTTATTGAAACAAGGATGGATATGTACAATTTAACATGGCAATGGGCAGTAATCAACAAGCAAGCTACCACTCTTTTGGAGCATGATTTTGATGGTCAGGATCATGTTAAAAGCTGTGATGGACAGGAGTTTAAATGAGTTTTGAAGGCAGATAAATTTTGTGAACAAGGAATGGTATCCGCTCCTTCTTGGCAAGCTAATGTGAGAAAACGTCAGAACGGAGAAGATGCCTGATGAAATATAACCGATTACTATCTGCAAGTATCACTGTTTCCTTGTTCTGTGCCAGCTTTTTCCCGACACCCTATACCAATACTACACAGGCCGCATCGTACGCCTCCCCTGCTCCAACAAAGGGTAGAGCCTATTATGAAGAACGAGGGGACATTGTATGGGAAGTTCCTACCCCTCGCAAGGTGATTGCCCTCACCTTCGACGATGGACCAGATGAGAGCAAAACGCCCGCCATTCTCGATTTGCTCAAGCAATATGACGCCAAAGCGACCTTTTTTGTCGTCGGCAGCCGTGTAGAAAAACTCCCTCACATTGTGAAGCGGGAACGAGAAGAAGGTCATGATGTCGGCAACCATACCTTTCATCATCCATCCTTCCATCATATTCCCCGTAACAAGGCTCTGTCTGAAATGGATCAGGGCCAAGCAAGCATCGTTCAAGCAACGGGTGCCGAAACCCATCTTTTCCGTCCACCGGGTGGTTCCTATTCCGACTCGCTCGTCAAACTATCTAAAGAAAAAGAGCTGAAAATGATTTTATGGTCCTGGCATCAGGACACCCTGGATTGGCGAAAACCCGGTGTACACCGTATCGTCAATAAGGTACTTCGCAATGCTCGCAACGGCGATATCGTCCTTATGCACGATTATGTACATCAAAGTACGCAAACCGTTGATGCTTTAAAAATCATTTTGCCTGAGCTGAAAAAAAGAGGCTTTACCTTCGTCACCGTATCCGAACTGCTTGCCAATCGTGAGACCCCCGACGGACTGATTGAGGTCAATAAATGAAGAACATGACAACAAGATCAATAACAACTCAAACATTTTCAAGGAGAATGAATAAATGTGCTTAGGATCAGAAAATTACAATTGCTGTGCATGATCTTAATACTCATCCCTGCTTCCAGCTTCTCTTTATTTCGTGCACAAGCCGAGCCAGCTAAACAAGATAACGTCGTCTCCTTTCTTCAAGAGCTGTTTAATGACCGTACCCGGTTGTTGATGAATCAGGATAAAACACATATTAAGGACGATTACTTGTTAACAGATAAACGAAGCAACTACGCGTACCTTCATGAAATGAACAGGGTGGAATATATTCATGAATGGGCCAAGCTTCGAAAAATAAAATTTGTGAATGCCGAAAGTTCCATTCGGATAGCTCGTGTCAATGTATTGGGCGATACAGCAAAAGTGTCCCTTGTTCAATCCTTGAAATTGAGTTATGAGTATCTCGATAATTATCCCGGTCAGCATGATTTTGGAATTGGAACTCGTCATGGCATTACACTGAGAAAAAAAGATAGTTGTTGGTACGTGGAACGTGAATGGTATTCAGATCCCCTAGAAGAGAATCCAAAAAAAATTCAAACATCCGACTTATTATTTACTCCCCATAAAGATCCGGTAACACCAGGGAGGGCTATTCATAAATACAACAGAGCCCGCGCTGTTGACTATGCGAACAAATATGCAGGAACGACATGGGGGGCAGGTAATGGTCAGCGATACAATCAAAAATACCTGGATTATAACTCCAAAGGTGGCGACTGTACCAACTTCTCCTCCCAAGTGATTGGGGATGTGGAGGAAGGTGGAGGGCTGTCTATGAAATCAGGATGGCATTACTTGTATGGCCACGGTGGAAGCCAAGCCTGGGTTCAAACGGACGCATTTAAAAATTTTCTGATACGCTCCGGTTATGGAAGGATCATAGGACAAGGAAGCTTCTCCGATATTGTCCAATCGGTCAACGAGCGGCAGCAGCATCTCGACAAAACCCAGTTACTTCCAGGCGATTTAATTGCTTACGTATTAAACGGAGATGTAGACCACTTCTCGGTTGTAGTCGGTTTTGATCAAAGCGGCTATCCTTTAGTCAACTCCCATACTGCAGACCGTTTCAGAGTTCCCTTTGACTTGGGATGGGATAAAAACACTAAATATTTGTTGATTCATATACAAGATTAAGCATCATGATCCTTAACACTTGTTCATATCCCGGAAGTTGCTGTCATATTAATAATATGGACAGCTTCTAATGGGGTGAAAAACGATTTGAAATTACCTCTTATATTAAAACAAACCATGGTAAGAGCTAATGCGATGGTTGTCGTGAAAGCCATCGGTTTGATTGGAAAAGTATTTATGACGCGACTTGTTGGTGCTGAAGGAATGGGCCTTTATCAGCTAGCCTATTCCTTCTATGGCTTAATATTGATGATTATTTCAGGGGGATTGCCGACATCTTTGGGTATGTTTACAGCCAAGCAGACAGCAAGAGGCTGGCGATTGTTCAAAATTTTTGCAATTTTTCTGATTATCGCAGGATTGGCATGCAGTGTCTTAACTTTTTGGCTATCAAAGCCAATCGCTTATTTGCTTGGCTATCGGCAGCTCGATGTTGTGATTCGATATCTCTCCCCTGCTCTACTGGTCGTTCCCTTATTAAGTCTGCTGCGCGGGTATTTGCAAGGTCTTGAAAGATACACCGCAATTGCCCTTTCGGAAATCATAGAACAAACCGTTAGGATTGGTACTTTAATGTGGCTAGTGCCACTATTTATTCAATCCGGCATTGAGTTTGCTGTAGGTGGAGCAGTACTGGGAACTTTTACAGGCGCGTTGTTAGCCTTTGCTATGCTTTCTGCTTTTTTTATATACAATCGTCCCTCTGTAGTTTTGTCTCCCCCATCAACTCGAACAGATCTACCTTTGGTGGTACAAGCTTCATTTGCTATTGCGCTGACACGCCTACTTATCCCGGCTTCCGACTTTATAGATGCGATCATCATCCCTCAACGATTACAGGTTGCTGGGGTTTCTTCCAAAGAAGCAGCGGAGATGTTCGGTATTGTCACGGGTATCGCCCTTGTCGTCGCTTACATGCCTACCTTGATTACAGGCTCGTTAACCCATACGCTCACGATGAAAATAACCGCAGATTGGCAAAATAATGAATATAATTCATTCTACCAAAAAAGTCATACCGCTATTCAGGTAGCCTGGGTCTGGGGATTAGCCTCAGGTTTTTTCATTTTTGAATATGCCTCAGAAATCTCCCTATTTGTTTTTGGTATACAAAATGCCGAGCTTCCCATTAAATCATTAGCAATGTTACCATTACTCGTCGGATTGCGGGAAATCACAACAAGCATCTTATGGGCACAAAATCGGAAGAAAACTCCCTTTATTGGCCTAGGCACAGGAGTCCTTGCTAACTTCATGATTCTTTATTCCTTAGTTGCCATTCCCGGATTTGGATATGCCGGTATGTCTCTGGGAATCATCATGCTGGAGCTGATCGCAACGGCCTGGAATTTCAATGCCCTACAACTCTTTCAACGAACTAATTCCCATATAGCCATTATGCTATTAGTGGACATTCTGGTTTCTGAAGCCATTCTTATTATGGTTACGCTGTGTTCCAAGCCGTTATCCTCATTGGACTGGCCGGAGACGAGCCTTATTATTGTAGAGATACTTCATTACTGCTTTTGGTGCGCTCTGTATTTGAAAGTACGATTGAAGAGTGTTTTCAAAGAATAGGGAAGGCCTCCCACAAGTTTATTAAACTTATGAGAAGCCTTTTTATATTTCATAATATACTTAACATATTTGTATAAAAGCCATGTTCTCTTAGGCTGTTCTCACAACCGACGGGGCTTTGCCATTTTATTTACATAGCTATACTTTTCAGTCCAATGTCTTGGAAGCCAGCCATTGCATCATCGTTGTTTTCTTTCCGTTAATCACCTTCGATACTTCGTTGTTATACACGTAAATCCAGGACCAATGACCATTGTATTCATAGGGTGTTTTGTCGCTCTTTTTGTACAAGCCGGAAGTATCCACTACGTTATCAAATAACGACATATGAACATCCTTTGCTCCGGCATTCACTAAACGGTTGTAGGTCGGAATCGTATAATCATTTGGCGGAACCACGGTGTCTGTTTTAGCGGCCACAAACCAGATCGGCAGGTTCTTCATTTCGTTAATTTGTTCATCGGTTATAAGGTTATCCTTCAAGGCTTCACACGCGACCACGGCTGCTGCAAAATAATCTTTATAATCACGGATCATCAGCATAGTCATGTAACCGCCGTTGGAGTCCCCGCCAATGTAGATTCGATCTGTATCAATGTCTTTGTTCTTGGTCACGTAATCCCTAATTAAGGACATCAATGCTTGCTCATACTTGGAGGTGCCGTCTCCGAAGCCTGTAAAACCATCCATCCAGTAGGTTGGGGTCTGAGGTGCCAACACATAAGCCCCGCCAAAATAGGATTGAATGTCCTTGGAGGCAAAATTCACTGCTTTATTACCGGAAATCGGAATGGTTGGATCTGTGCCTCCCTCTCCCATACCGTGTAGCCAGATCACTAGAGGGTTTTTCACTTTGTCTTTTGCCGGCGTATAGCCCGCATAGGTTAAAGTAACCCCGTCAAAAGAAGCTTTGCCGGTTGTAAATTGATCAACAAGCTCCCGTATCTCACCTGTGGAAGTATCAATCTTCAAGCCGGAAATCGTTCCTGATTTGGTTTTAATAGCTTTTTGCTGCGTGATCGTGTATTTGTTATCATTCCAGGCGTTAAACCCGGAGCCTGCATCATAATGAATAGCAGAGCTTAATTTTATGGCCGGGCCGATCTCCATTTCCAGTACAACGTAGTTTCCGGTTTTCTTTACAGGGTTGCCGCTTTTGTCCGATACATAGGCCTTGGTGACCTTACGGTTGCCTTTCTCAATAAAGGGATTTACCAGCCTGATATCGCTTCTTTCTACATGCACCTTAAATGTATCCTTTGTTATCGCATCTTTAGGTACCGGCTTACCCAGGTTAACAATGATCTTCGTAATGGTTGCTCCCCAATCCTTAACCTCCGTAACCGTCCGGTATGAGGTGGGCTGTATCTTTACATCCTTGGCCCATGCACCGGAGCTGAAAGCAAGGGTCATACCGATAGCCAGAGTCAATAACATGGTTGTTTTAGCCGTCTTTTTAAACCGTTTAAACATGATGTCTTACCTCCCAGATCCATTTATAAAACGCTTACATTATATTTTAGTGATTTCTTTTATTTGCATCCTGCCTTTTATTAACCTAAATATGGTCAATTACTGGCCTCCTAGCCCCAGAATACCCCTTGTTCCCTTTCCGATATTGGTGCGGCGTTGCCTGATAAACCTTCTTAAATACCCTCACAAAAGATTTCTCGTTCGGAAATCCGTGCTCCAGCGCAATTTGTATGATGGAATGATCCGTATTCATAAGAACACGAAAAGATCCCTCTAGGCGGACGGCATTAATATATTGAAATAGGGTCATGCCTACATGCTTGACAAAAAAACGGGACAAATACTCTGGAGATAACCCAAATACCTGGGCTATGGAGTCGAGGGATAAGCTTTGATCGTAATTTTCTTTGATATAATCGGTTATCAACGTCAGCCGTTCCAAGTATTTCTTGGAGTTAAAGCCACTAATAGATTCGTTGTCGATTTTAAAATGCTTTAACAAAAGATACACCAGTTTATAAGAGAGCGACGTTAAATGGATATGTGCTAAAGGGTCATTATGCTGGTTGAGATATGCCGCAAATAATGTGTTTAACAAATCACGCAGCTCCGCAAATTGCTGTAATCTCTGCCCGTTGGTTTCGAACATGGATATACAGTCAAATGAAATGGGATTACTGCCGTTCACATTTTCTCTAATAAATCTATAAGGAATCAGAACGGTTATGGCCTCTCTTCCTTTTCCCTTAGCCACAGAAAAGGAATGAATAGCATTCGAATTGATGAGCACAATATCACCCTCTTTGGAGCTGTAATTCGCGCCATCAATGTAGATATTATCTATTTTTCCTGAAAGCACATAGGATATTTCTATGCTGTCGTGCCAATGCCTAGGTATGTATGCTGGTTCATTTGAGGAATGAACTATAATTTTTAACGGAAAATGATTGTCTGCCTGGACCAGCTCATATTTGTACTCCAAGTTTGTCGCTCCTCTCAGATGTAAACATAGTAAATAGAAGAAAAAGGCTTCAGCAGATGCCGAAACCACTTGTATTTAACCTTCCTCTCTCTATAGACAAACAAAAAAACCTAAGTATAACAAAATACATAAGATCCTTGGATCTTAACATTTTGTTCCTTAGGTTTCGCCTGCGTAACAGTAACAATCCTAATGCTATTCATTTAACTAAGCTAAGTATATAGTGGGTTGAAAGGTATGTCAACGCTTTCATTTTAAGTCATAATAAATGGAAAAACCTTATAGATACTGTAAAAGTCTATATAGCATTGCATTTTGGAGCATTAAAAAAGGCTGATTATGAGTGTATCCATAATCAGCCTTTTGTTTTACGCTATGTGGTCAAACAGGGGTTCTAATCATAAAAACCCTTGATGCATAAGGTTTTTTCAATCTTATTACATCATGCCGCCCATCTTTGATTTACTCTCGCAGAGGAACGTCTCTGAACTTATCCCTTATTATATAGCATGTTATCTTCCCTATCCAGAAAATTTCATTCGTTTATATTCGTCCATATTCGCCGAGATTGTGATTTTTTATGTGATTTTATGTGATTCAAATAACCATGTTGCCCACACTCAAATCGGTCTCATCAACAACTTCCCTACAATTGTATATTGAGGCATACAAAGCAGCAATGATATTTATGAGAAATTAATATTCTCGAAAATACCTCTCTCTGTCTCCAGCGGGCATGATGATCTTTTGATTGCGATCCCATCCCTCCAGAATGACGACATCCCGCAAGTTGGTCTTATCCTCCCACAATATATAATTATCTTGCTCTAAAGCAAGCAATCCGGCTTTTAAGTCCTCTACGCGTCTTCCTGTCTTGATCTCCAATTCCTGCATTGTGGGCATACGCCGCTTCTGAGCAGAGAAATTATAAGTATCCGCAGTAGTTTACGTTCGATGTCTGATAACATGCTGATCACCTCAGCATAGGTATTCGGTGAATAGTTTGAGAAATCCTTCAATAAAAAAGCCCCGTAGCGAGACCACTGAAAAAGTCCCCCTTGTTGAAAAAAACAAAATAACCAAAGAAAAAACGAGCCTCTAGAATCGCTTCTAAGGCAATCCGGTGTTTTTATATTCCGTAAAGTTTCTATCTGCATCTCCAATGGGCATAATGATCTTCTGATCACGATCAGAGTCTTCTAATATGACGATATGTTGAGTTTAATATGGTTTATATGGAACAAGGAAATCTATCTATTAGGTAATAGTTTCTTTTTGCTGTTAATAGATTCATGCTGATACATCGCTATCGCCACTGACATATAAATAAAGCATACCTTAGCAGAGGGGGGATGCAGATGATCAGAACAAGAGTAAAAACTTTTAAACACCGTGTCGGTAAAAACAAATTCCTGGTCGTTAAAGTCTTTCAGGCTGCAACTGCTAAAGCAAGGAGCGGTAATGCCTTGGCAACTAATGCATTGAATATCAAAATATCCAAACGCAAAAAGCACCACTAAAGCCATCCGTACCTTCATTTCCTGTGAAGGGAGGTGATATCCATGAGTAGAAGACATTCCAAACACCATGTGAAAAGAAAAAGTTTATCGATCTGGTCAAAACAAAAAGCGTTTGCGCATGCACGAGGCAATGCACTGGCTGCCAATCTCTTCAACGTAAATGTCAAAAAGAGAAAACATTAATAATGTTTTCAGCGGGGCAAAGGCATTGCTACGTTTCATATCTTTTAGCAACAATCTTTACGAAAAGAGCCTAAAAATATTCCCCAGCCGACCAGTTAAGGTTGGCTGGGCTTTTTGTTATTCGAGTGTTTAGTTTTTTGAATAAAATATCCCAATAAGTGCAACTACTATTATGGCAGAATGAGTCAAGTGGAGCAGTATTATTCAACAGTTCTTTTCAAAAAGTTACACCCAACATGATTTAAGAATGATAACTAAAAGGATATAGAGCACCAAAATTGCCGCTGTAGAAGTCCACACATTGCAAACAGCCGGACCTGCACACCCACTCATAGCTTAAGCCCTCCTTTATTTATCTTCACCTTAGTATATGTGTAAATACGTTCTGTGACCGGGCATTCAGGTAAACAGAAAAACACCCTACCAGTCGGGGTTATTACGTAGTCAGTTGTTAAAGGAGTTTATCGTCTAAAAAATCCCCGCTAACCTTATGGTCCGCGGGGATTTTTGTTACTTTCTCGCTTATATTCCTCCAATCTGGTCATGAAGTTGAATGAGCTGATGACTATGCGTCTGAGCAGGTATAGTAACAATTAACAAAAAACTAGCCGCAACGATCAACAGTGCCATTTTTTTAACATCAGCTATCCACACCTTATCAATAAATTTAAAACTTGCCTTTTTAGGGTCAGCACTAATTGACAAACAATGATCTTTTATTAAGCTGTCCCTATTGTGTCTTGAGGCTGAATACTTGAGTTATGACTATAGGTTTGAAAGCCTACAAAAAACAAAAAGCTAGTCGCGACAATCAAAACTGCCATTTTTCTCAACATTGTCCAACCACACCTTTTCAATGAATTTTGAGTATCTTTCCTTTGTTTCGGGATCTGCATGGGCTCGAAAACGCTCAAATAGCCCTAAACAGTTTATATAATAAGTCTCATTATTCAATGTATGATAACTTACCATTGAATACATCAAATATTTAAAGCCATCAGTGTAATGATCTCTATGTAAATAATAATATGCTAACTCATAACTCAAGCGTGCAAACTGCTCTGACAGCACCTGTTGAGTACACATATTACCAGAGAGCGACTGTTCGGACAAAGAATTGATCTCAGGTTTAAAGCGTAAGAGTATATCGTTCACATTTAACTGATATCGATTAGCAGCATACATTACGTTCAACAGCTTAGTAACCATATCTTTATCAATTTTTGATGCAACAATATATTCAACATAATCAGGTAAAAGGCTTATATCTCCAGATAAAAGTTTGTATGTGTAAGTATTACCTTCAGCCCAACCTTTGAACAAGCTAATCCAGTGTCTGGTGTCTTCGTCAGTCTCCTTTACCCAATCTAAATTAGCATAGGTGTATGTATAATCTAGAGCTTGTTGATAATCGCCTTGGGCTTCACAGACACCTGCACAGAGCAGGTCAGCATAGGAAATATATACAAACAATGGACGGCTTAGCTTATCAGTAGATTCAGGACGTTCCCGGCCATTCTGTTGATGTTTCAGTGTATATTGGATTTCGGCTTTAGCTCTCATTTTCCTCGCTATCTCATCAACCTTATCCCATTTACGTAATGACCTGTACACGTTGGCTAAATCCTTCAATGCGTCAAGTTGGTCTACTTCATCAAGGCGCTCAACAAAAACTTCAAAAATCGTAGCTGCGCTAAGATTTTTGCTTTGGTCGTCTTCAACTTGAATCGTAAATATACGATATTGACAGACTGCCAAACGCTCAGAATGTTGATATTTCTCCGCTTCAGCTACCCCCTCATAGAGCAACAATGCAGCCGCATGTCTTCCCTGCTCCAGCAATTCCTCTGCAATTTCAAATAGCTTGGGTGAATACAGTAGATTATCCATGATAGCTCCCACCACTCGACGGATCGCATCCAACTGGTCCAACTCTGCACATCGAAACAAAAATGGCTCGATTCGCCTCATATTCGGAGGATGGTCGATTATGTAGTTTTCTACGAACAAGTCGTAAAAATAGCCTTCTGGCAAACCCATAGCCTCAGTAATTCGATCCAGTTGGTTAACAGACAAAGGCTTATTTCCTGTCACGATAGCACTTACTGCTCCCCTATTCATATCCGCAATATGACCAAATTGTGCAAAGCTCAAACCCTCTTGTTGTAGGTATCTGTCTAATTCTGCTCGAATCGTAGGTGTATGCTTCATGTCATAGCCACCCCTCGCATAAAAATTCCAGTATTTTATAATCATTTACTATTTTTATCCAGCAATCAACCAGTTGTCAATATCTTTTTTTGCGAATCATGTAGAAAAGCTCCGTTTGTCATAAGGACACTCCTGTAAACAAAAAAAGCACCCCACCGGCATTAAGCCAGCAGGGTGTATCGTAATTCCAAACGCTTGTAAATTTACAGATCGTCAGTGGTTGATGTTTCAGCCGACTTACCATCTACGTAAGCCTCAGCCAGAATGTAAGCAATTACTGCGCCGAAAGCACCAATAACGCCGGTCACTTGAACAACCGTGTCATTGTTTGCGCCAAAAGCAGTAAGCAAGCTCGTTATAAGTGCGGCCAGCAGCGCCCAGAATTTCCGACTGGACAGTTTACGTTTCCAATCTGTCATAACGCAACACCTCCCTTCGTAAATACACCAGTCCGGTCTAGTAAGGTGACCAATCGATAAAAGTCGTAGCTACCGTCATTCATCGTGTCCAGCACTCCTGCAGCCTTAGCATTAATACAGGCTTGCTCGGCCCACGCTGGAACCTTTGTAAGTTTGTTTGCAGATTCGAGCGCGATCACACGTTTCTGTAGCGCCTTAAACGCTGCTTTTTCTTCTGCTGTCATAGGTTCATCCTCCATTTTGAGTGAGTTAATCTTAGCCAATATAGTGTTGAGCTGCGATTGAGTTGGGCGCTTTCCTGCTCGGAAATCTGCTGTTGAAAGTCCAAAGGTCATCTGAAGGTGTGGCATGTCTTTAAAGCTGCGCCAGTCGCCTCCCCACTCAAGCCCGAGCCGCTTCGCTTCTTCAACGACCTCCGACCAGTCAGGAAGGGAATTCTTATCATCGTCTTTCAGTGTGTCCCAAGACACCGTACGACCATCACGCAACAGCAGCGCGAAATCGGCCGCAAACCCAAAGTTATGATTGCTATATCCGCCCCTGGCTTTTGTTACTTTGGGACGCTTATCTCCATTCCGTCCCTGGGCATAGAGTGCGTCCTGCTCCGCATATGTTCGTAAACCTTGGGTAATTAGCACCCAGACTCCACGGGCATAGCAACGTTCAATGAGCTCTTCCATAACTTGCTTGAAAACCGGATGAAGCCCGTTTAACCGCTGCTCAGATTTTTTCCTTAGTTGTTCCAGCGTCAGCATCTTTTCCATCTCCCTTGTCTTTTAACTGCTGCAAGAAACTTTTAAGCTTAAAGGGCAGTGGTATTCCCATTGCTCCCCAGTTCTCTGTCAAGGAAAGTCCTTCACGGCCAGCGTAGAAGTAAATAGCCGCCGTCCGGAAGATCGTTGCGCCTGGTTGTAGCCAATTGTCCAATTGTGCAGATAATCCCACCACCGTCAAAACTGTAGCCTTTCGAATGCCTCCCCAAAACATCACATCGCTGTCCATTTTTTTGTTTTTAATAGCTGCGGCAACTCCAAAAATATAATCCAATACCATCATCGTAAGCAGCACCTGAAGCGGCTTGTCCCACCCACCCAAAAATGTAACAATCAGACCAGTCAGCGCAGACCAGCCCCCTGCCGCCGCTTCCTTTTCCGTTGCTCCGACCATTGCGGTCCATACGGTGCTGCCAAACATTTTAATTTGGCTCACTCTTGTTCCCCCTTCAACAAAATGAAAGCCCCAGACTACTCCAGGGCAGAAAAAAAGCGCATCCGATTGGATACGCCGCTAACAACCTTTACCAGCCAATAGCTGTAAGAAAGCTTTGATAGTACCAAGTTATGCTGCCCGCAATATCACAGCGCAATTTGACCCCACCTTTTAGGTTAAAATCTGTGGGAATATTGGTCGTGATTGTCGGGCCAGCATTCCCTGCTGAGATGAACCAGTATAGAAAATCACGCTTGCATTTCCTGCGGACTTGTCCACTTTGAAGCCTGTACAATAGTAGGTATTCCCATTTGTATAAGTTTCACGGAACACGGGAAAATCAAATCGTCTACCTGATCCGTCCAAGAGATAAAAGGACACTGTAGCATCCTTAGTCGTGGACATATAGAACGCATAGCCAATACCAGGTCCATATGCTAGAAGTGAGCCGGAAGCCAGACTATTAAACCCTGAAGGTACAGTAAATAGGTCACCACCAGATGTACCCCGTTCAATCCCTTTAACCTTGTATTTCATCTGTGCAGATTGCGCTATTTTTGAAATGAGACTATCAAAGTCCTCGGACATGGTAGCCGACCCTCCATTGGCAATGATCTCGGCTACCAAGCGTTGCTTGTAGTCATTGCCAGATTGAAAAGCCTGTTGAGCCATACTGTATGCTTCATTGGCTCGATCATATGCCGTCTTGACCGCGATCGGCGCGGCTGCCTGATCTGTAGAAGTGCTGCTTACCGATGTATTAATCTGCACAATTCCGCGCGCCTGTGTTGATGCGGAAGGCAGATCCGATGCAGGATGCGTATGCGCCTTGGGTGCTGCATACTGCTCTGTATACTTCTTGGCATTTCCCTCTGCCGCATTCCACGTCGCTTGCTTGGCGGCAGTTACATGCAAGTTGGTATCAAAAATGTGATTGTCCAGTGCTGCCTTGGATGCAATGTCATTTCCGGCCGGATCGTTTTTAATGTTTTCAATCTGTGCGGCCAACGCCTGGTCGTTTTCATAAAGTGTATCAATCGGTTGATTAAAAACATCGGCGTGCCCTTGATCCGTGGTAACAAATCTACGTGGCTGTTTAATCGCCATCAGACTCATCCTCCTTAGTAGATATCATCAATTTCAAATATAAATTCCATGTCGCTGTCCTTAATTTTATTAATCATGGTTCGAACAGCAGTTAGCTTGCCCGCCGAATCAACCAACGCCAGCTCATTGATCGTCTTCCCAGCCAATTCAGTTTCAGCCAGTGAGCATACATAACGTATCGTTGCGGGGGCAATGAATTCATAACTGGTAATATCCTTTTGCAGCAACTCCACTTTTAAAGTCTGCTCAGTACCATCCAAAGGCAGCGGTTTTCCCTCTGCATCCACACCACCGCTGCCAAATGCCATCTTAACTACTTTTGTAAGAGCACCGCCCTCAGCTCGCGCTCGGGCCATCTGCTCTCTGGCGTAAGCGGTTGTTACCGTTAATACTTGTTCAGCCATCGGTTACCTCCTATACAATTTCTATTTTTTCGGTGGAGCTGAGTAAACGGCTTCCATCCAGTGATACACTCCCGTTCAACAGCCAATAGTTTTGCCGAACCTTTATTGTACCTTCCTGCCGGTTCTGATTCGGATGGCTGACCTTCAACTCCAAGCTATTCCGATATCGCGCGCGCTCGCCAGTCCATCCAGACAAGGGCGCAGCACCGTTTAATAGCTCCACTCCGTCCAGATACCAAGGACGACCACCGAAAAACCATACACGGGAACGAAAACGGATGCGTGAATTTATCATGAATTGATGATGAAAGTCGACATGAATTGAAGGCAAAGCTTTGTTGATATGAACCGGCCGAATATATTCAAAGTCTGCCAATAGGGCTTTAACATCTAAAGCCGAATTGACTGAGTAAACAAAACGAATTTGCTTAGCAAGAAAATCCTCTTGTACATCCAAAAGATTGCCGTACTTCCCGCCGATAAGTCGCAGCGTGGGCAGCGTAAATGGCCGCTTGGCCCAACGTTTACGACGTATAGCTTCACGGCGCTGCTCTAACGTCCCAATCTGCTCCTGGTGAAAATATATCCACTCCCAAATGGGCAATGCCCAGGTAGCGGTCTTTAAAACGAATTGATTCCCAAGATCGTCAATCGATTTTTCTCGGTCATCTACGACCAGTTCCATAACACCAAAATGCCGCTCGGCCATGCCGATTTCGTACATGTGCGGCGGCAGCATTTCCCGGTACCGCAGAGGTATCATGTCAGGATCACCTCAATATTCAAAACAGATGTGACTGGAACCTCAATGTCTTCGGTGTCTCCGTTAAGCGTAAGATTTTCATAATCCTCTACACCCTTGACCAGCAAAGCAGCACCGACGTAATTAAAGACTAGTTTTGTTCTACCAATAGCATAGTCGGCAATTCGTTTCTTGATGGGTTCCACCAGATCAGGAAGCGGGAGGGCTGTGTTTAGCTTTGCCTCAACACGAAGCGTAAACACTGGAGCAGGATGCACAGCCAGATCATGCCCGGCGATCCGCTTGTTTTCCCACATATCCGCCTTTACTTTAGCGGCAAATTCTTCTGTAATCGGCTGGCCTTGAAGGTCAGTGAGATACAGATCGATGCTGTTGTCGTTCCGTTCCTTCTCAATGGCAACCGCCCCACCAACGCCCTCTAGTTCCTTCGCCCAGGCTTCATAATCTTTACGCCGCCCGCTGCCTTCCTCGGTAAACGCACGTTCAAGCATCCGCATGCGGTATGTTTCGTCGTCCTCCCCTTCCTTACGTGGTATTCCATCCGACCAGCCGTGACCGTCCAGAAATTCGCTGTCTGCCCAAATAGGGAAGGCTTGCAGAAATGCGTATGTTAAAAGCTCCTGCTGCTCTGAATATTCCATGGCAATCGGATACCACAGATCGTAAAAATATTCTCCCGGATCAGTAGGAGGTGGGGGCAAGCCTTTTTCCTGTGCCAATGTAATCGCCCGGTTGACCCAGCGACGATAAATTTCCTCGGGAGTTTCCTCCAAAATTTCCATTGGAGGAAGCGCCGGCAGATCCGTTAACTTAACACTCACAGTTCAATCGCCTCCTCCAGTTCTGTTTCTCCGATCAACCCGGTTAATTTAATTCGTAGGTGCATGTTTTGACCGTCTCGCTCCACAGACAGCACCTCGGCTTGAGTGATTTCCGTATGAGCTGCCAAAGCTTCCTCGATGTCGCGTTTAATTTCAACGTCCTCCCAATTGGCCCATTCAGATCGTTCGACGCCAATATCAGCGTCGTACACTACGTATTGGAATCGCTCTGTATTGAGGATTTTGAGCGCTGTCTGCACTAAATATTCGGCATACGTGGCTGTCTTCTTGGGACGTCCATCATCTGTGGTGTCCATCTGCCGCGTGCGATAGTCAATCACATACGTCCATTTGGTTTCAGACGCTACCGTCTCTGTCAGCTCCACCTCGTCAAGTGTGGAAAGATCAAGATCGGGGAATAACGTTTCATCATCAGCCACCAGCCCCCACATCCTTCCCGTGAACATAGTACCGCTGCCCGCTCAGCCTGGAGACAATCAGGCGATCTCCGACCTGCAAAGGGCTTGGAATAACCAGCTTGCCACGTAACGAGCTGCGTGGGGTCTGCTTGTATGGCTCCCCTGTTTCGTAAACCATACCGTTAGCCAATACGCCTGTAACGCTGCCTTTGGCTTCATCGACCTCCAGATATTCAGCAGCTATGAAATCCGCTTTAACTTCCCGATCCAACAAATACTCAGCAAACACCAGTTTATCCGCTGGATAGGGAGTAAGGTCACCATCCACCTCTATTGACGGACTACCTGGCCAACTTAGAAGCGTAGCCCTTTCGGTGTCCCGTGCGTCGATATTGTCTTTGGTTTGATCCTTTAGAAGCTTGAGCGCTTCATTCAGCACGGCTATTCCCTCCTTTCCAATTCCAGCGTTACGGTATATGTTCCATTCTTGTAGCTGCTATCAGCCGTGACGACAATCCACTTTGAGGTATGATCCGTTTTAGTCAACACCAGCCAGCCAGAACGCAACCCGGACAGCGTATGGTCTTCATGTCGGACGGTTATCTTCTTGATCTGCTTGGCGGTAGACAGAACTTTCAGCCGCTGTGTTGCGATGGTCTCCGGCTTTTCGTCCTCACCGACTTCAATGATCTCTTCCATTCGGCCCATCGTCTTTACCGCACCCGCTGCCGTTTTGGTAACAGCAGAAGCAATCTTGTCATCCTTCCACTTTTGGGCGGTGACGACTGTATAGGTGTCCTCGATGCTGTATCCTGCGGTGCTGGAGGTCATTTGCTCGGGAACAAAAATAGGGACCTTGGTATTGGTCCCTTCGCGCATCACCTGCAGATAAAAGCTCTTTTCCGTCCTAACAAGGTCTATATAATATCTGTAGCCGCTACGCTCATATGCCTTTTGCAATACGTCGAGGATAATTTCCGAATGGGCCATCGTTCCATAACGCTCGTCCAAATTAAAGCCGAGAGCAGGACAACGGAAGTCAATGCCTGTGCTCTTGATGTATCTTTGCAGCTCCGTTCCAGCTTCACCCTTTAAGTATGGTCGGGTCCCCTTGTTTTTGGACAAGTACCAGCCGATCTCCCGCGCTTCAATTTCCCAGGCGTTTGTGAATTCGTCTTGTTCATATTTGATGATCGGGCCGTGAAAAAATTGGTTCTTGTGATGATATAATGCACCACCAACCTTTTGCGAAAAGCACATCAGCATACCAGCTACCTTTATATTGCTTGCATTGCGAAGCCGCACCGTAGCGCTGCGGGCAATCTCATCACGGCCAGAGGACCAGGACACTTCCTCTATGCCATCCGTTAGCATCTGCCGGGCGTTCTCCTTGCCATATACAACAGCAAAGCCGTCCATAATGCATCACTTCCCTTTCGCCTTGGAAACCTTGTCTGATATTCGCTTTTTGGAACCGGTATAGTCAAAAGCGCCCCTAGCGTTCGGGTCCTCCTTGGCCTTTTTGCTTTTATCCTTTGCCTTCTTTTTTTTATCATCATTTTTTCTTATCGTTCTTTTTGTCCTTTTTGCCCGTAGTATTTGGGCGGCTTTTGGACGATTTGGTAATAACCGTACCTGGCTTGAGAACTTGCTTGGAGTTGGAGTAAGAGACGATTTTAACAGGCTTGTACTCCACAAATGAATAGTTACCGTGAAGATTTCCCTGTCCGTCCTTGTACGTCTGATCCATCCCCTCCAGGAGCATCGTTTGGCTAAACAAATTCTCAAAGTTAAGTACAACGGGTTTACCTTTCCATTGCTCCAGCAGCTTCCACGTTACTTCTGGTGTTTTATACGTGACCGTCTGCTTGCTATCCGTTTCCCAAATTTCTTCCCAATAGCGTGGAAGGATAGCAGAAAAAGAAACCCGTTTCACCTTCGAGACGGGTTTCCCTGTGCGTTCCTGACCAGTTATGACAGTGAAGGTTTCAACTTCATTGCCTCCGGTTATTTGAATCTCTGCCGGTGTGATCGGAAAGGTAAGACGGATCTTGCCTTGCGATAGTGCCAGCATCGCTTATCCCCCATTCTCCAATACTCTAATCAATTCCTCACCAACCACCTTGCGAATCAACGCTCGACCTTGCGGACTACTAAACATTTTTGCAAATTCTACAAAGTTGGTTATTCCCTTCGCTAGTTCACCAAAATCAATATTTATATTCTCAATGCTCACTGACTTCGGGGTAGCCGAAACGGATGGATTAAGCATCTGTGCCATCGGCATCATACTGGACGCACCGATCAGGCTTGGCCGTCCGACTTGGCCGCCGTTTGCATATGGACGTACACCCATAATAATCCCAGCCCGTTCCCATAGCTCCCGGCCACGACTGCGACGGTTGGCCGACAATGGAATTATCATTTCCGGACCAGCTTCACCCACTAGCCCAACATGAGGGCGATTAACAAATCCACCTTGAGCATAAGGTCTTGGCTTAGGCTTCGGTGTAGTGCCACCACCGCCAGAATTAGCGTCTTTTGCGTCCTTCATCTTTTTAAGGACTACTGCAACGGAACTGACAACGGAAGACAACGTGGGGAACTGGCCGCGCATACCAGCAACAAAACGGGAAATAAGATCGCTACCCCAGCTATTGCCTTGGCCCGACACGCTTTTAAGAGAGAGTAGATATTGCTTCGCTTTTTCAGCAGCCGTCTTGGCTGCATTTCCGACCTCTTGATAAGCTTGTTTGGTCTTGGCTGCGCCCTTGGCTACTTCATCAGCGCTGCTCTTTGTAGCGGTTCCTACGGCCTTGACATCTTTCTGAGCCTTGCTACTGTCACCCATCTTCCAAACAGCGCCGAATGTATTTTTAAGCGCATTAAGGCGTTGCTTGACTTCTGGCTGTTCAGCAACAGTTTTCAGTCCCTCTTTAAGACCTTTATCGACTATACTCTTGCGCACCTCGTCTCCAATTTGCTTGAGATGCTGCTGCTTTTGCACAGTAAGCCCGTTAATTGTAATCTTAGCTTCTGGCGGCGGGCCGGGCTTCTCTGCCTTCTTGTCTCCAGTAAACCAGTTTTTAACACCGCTCCAGGTATCCTTAGCAGAATTGAAAATACCTACTGCACCGTCCACCACCTTACGAGTCAGTCCGCTTTCGTCAGCAAATTTACCAATCTTCTCCCCCACGATATTCCCGATGTATGCACCGGCCATTGTGCCAAGCGGACCAAGAACAGACCCAAAAGCACCACCAATAGCACCGCCAGCTACACCGCCAACCATCGCGCCGCCTTGAGTAGATACAGCCTCGCGTACCCCCTTTTCCTTAGAGGCTTGGTAGAGGTCATATACGCCGGTTGCTACGCTCGCCACTGTTCCAACAATGCCCCCAACTTTTGCCGCTTTACCTGCTCCTTTTAGGAAGCCTCTCAAGCGGCCACCGCCAGAAGGAGGACTCGGTGGTGGCGGTGGATTGGGTGGAGCAGGACGACGAATACGATAAGGATTGTCACGCGATCCCCTTGGGCTTGGGTTCGGGTTAGGTGGATTTGGTGGAGTAGGACGAGGTCCATTAATACGTATGCGACGTCTACCGCCTCCTGCTCCCCTACGCCCTCCACGTCGGTTCCGTCTACGGTTGCGATCTCTGTCACGGTCGCCACCATCGCCACCGCCATCACCTGCCCCGCCATCTCCACCACCGGACACAGAGCCATTTATATAGACTTTCGTGGCGTTAACAGTCATGGAAGCAATAGAGCGTAAACCACCAATACGATCATCGACAGGGTTACGGTTTCCACTCAATTGGCGTCTGATACCGCGTCCACCCATCCGCTCCCGTATTCGGGCAGCTCGTTGGGCTGGAGTTTCTTCAGGTGGTGGAGTTGGAGGTTCAGGAGGTTTTCGTCGAATCCAATTCCACCCGGATTTGACTCCCCTGCCTGTTGCATTTGCCCCCGCTTTCCCCTTCTCTCCTACCCATTTGGCTGCGGTGGTTAAGTCATCATTGAATTTCTTAACACCCTGAGCGAAAGACCATATTTTTTTAGCTACCAGTACAGCAGCCAGCCCCATTAAGGCAGTATTTATGGCTTTAAAATGATCTTTATAAAAGCTAGTCGCTCCGGTTATCGCACTGGTTATACCCATACTGAGCGCCTGAATGTTGTCCTTATTTTGCACTAGCAAGGCGTTAAATTCTTTCAACGCTGGGAGGGCGGCCTGAGCAATATTGGTTCCAATCTCTTGCATTTGCAAGCTCATTTCAGCACGAGTTTGCTTCATTTCCGTCATTGGGTCCGCTGCTTGTTGCTTACGAAGCAAATTATCAGTGGTGCCCTTCATGTTTGGTGCTTTTTCATACGGCACACCGAACGTTTTCAAAATAGAATCAGCATTATCTTCTGCTGCGCCAGAGCCCAAAGTAACAAGGGACTCTTTTAACTTGTCTCTTGTTTGACTTCTTAGATCTGCTACTAGAGCCATGATGGCCCCTTGTGCCTGCTGTTTGTTCCCTGAATTAATATCAGCGGTGAAGGCTTCTGCTTGGCGCTGTGCTTCGTCTTTACCCGCTCCACGAAAAGCAAAATAAGTCGCCATATCCCCCGTGTTCAGAGCTTTGACACCGAATGTCTCTTTGAAAAAATCCGCCGGCTTGTCGAAGTTAAAGGCCCCACCCTTGACCGTCTGCGTTAGAAAATTACTCATTTGCTCTGAATCGGTGCCGCTGCTGGAGAAGTAAGGACTGTATTCCCAAAATGTATCAAACAAATCCTGCTGCTTGTCGCCCACCTCTTTATAGGCATACATCATACTGTCGGCCACACGACTGTACGATTCTTCAAAACTGTTCGACGCTTGAGACAGCGCCCGTTGTACTTCCTCAGCTCCGGCATCTGGGCGAATGTACTGGATTTTAGCAGATGCCCTCACGAAGTCGCTCATCTTGGATTTGTCTTGAACTAAAGGAGCTGCATCAGCAAGTTGTCGGGTTCCTTCTATACGATCTGGAATAATGGCCTTTTTAACTAAATCATCTACCGTATTAAGGCTCTGCTGACGAATGTTTTCTGGCATGTAAGCCGCACTTCGCGCCGCCTCACGGCTGTAATCGGACACGCCCCCAAACATAGAGTCACCCACGCCGCTACCAAGCACAATCCCTCCCGCCAACGCTGCCAAAGCTGAAATCTTGTCGGATACTTGGTCAACGACTGGACTTATGGAATCCTCAGCGCGTAATTTCACATTAGCATCACGAATGCTGCGGATATCTGCATCCGCACGATCAGCGGAACGTCGAAGATCATCGGCTCCAGCACGCGCACGACGAAAAATATCATCAAGCTGGATCTGATTCATACGCCGTACTTCGTCGGACGCACCATTAATCCGTCTGCCTAGATCGTCCGCAGACTCCCTCGCCCGGCGGCTACCGGATACAAAATCATCAAACATGCTGCCCGATGCTCGGCGAAAATTCATCAGGTCGTCATGTGCGCCCTGAAGCATACGCCGCATATTCCGGACAGCGCCGGTTATCATATCTCGGGCCTCAAACGGTACCGTAACTGATGTAGTTGCTATTGTTCCCACCCCCTTCCTGTTCTGACGTGACTATTTCCGATTCAAACGCGCCATTTCTTCCTCAGCGATCATTGATGCTGCCAGGCAAAAATAATACTGGCGCTGTTCGTCTACTTCATACGGCAAGACTTCGGCGGGCAATTTTTTTTGGTTAACCCAAAAATGAGCTATCCAGCTCGCTTCTCCGTCTCGCCGGATGAGTTTTTTGCGTCAGCCAAAAGCGATTCCTGAGTCTCTTTGAAATTACGCACAGCCTTGCTGAGTGCAGCATAATCGTCCACGTCATCCAACATGCGCGGTGGCAGTTCAAACTTGCTGGTCGCACCGTATGCTTTCAGCAAGTCTTTGTTATTCCAGTCAAATTCGTGCTCTGTGGCCTTGACGATCATCACGTCGATTTCGTTAAAATAAGGCGACTTCGGTTTACCATCGTCATCAAATGCCAATTCATATGACCGACGTGTATCCAGCGTGGCAAGACGCTTTACAGACCAGTCCTCACCATCGGCTTGCACCGTTATAATGTCGTCTTTCCGTATTTCCTTGGATTTAGCAAGGTATTTCTGCAATCTATCGTTGTTTTGTTGATTATTCATATTTTTATTCCTCCTAAAATATTTTTTTACAACAAAAAATCACCTACGAGTAGTAGGTGATTCACAAATTGATCAATCTTGATTTTGATTTACAGAAGCACTTTTGGGAAGAAGTTTTAGAATTCTCAGTCCTAAATTAGCTGCCTCAATAATGTCAGCAGTATTAATGTTTTCATCATTTTTACCATGAACAATAATATTTCGAATTCGCATGAACTTGTCATTTAGATTAAGAATATCTTTACTTATGATTCCTTCAGAAACCAAAAGTTTCATTGTGCTTCTATGACTATAAATCTTATTGATGCCCACTGAAGTTGCTAAATCTCTAGTTTTACTTTCAATTTCCGCTGAGATTATAGGAATTGTTAATCTAGGTTCATCACTAAACTGTTTTAGATACTCGAAAAATTTCTCATCTGGAGTTAAAGTTTGTACTGTGATCTCCGTCTTATCTTCTACTTCATCTAGCTTATCCCGTAATTTATCAAGCTCAAGCTCAAGTTCAAAGTCCCCTTTCTTCACCTTTTTTATTCGTAATAATAACTCTTTAATGTCAGGTACTAAAATTATAATAATCACCAAAACAAGTATATATAACGAGGTGTTATCGAAATTTAATTCCTTAAAAAACATACGTAAAATAATAATAGTGAAGCAAACAATTAACAAAATCGTCTTATCCCATACACGTCGCTTTATTTTTTTAAACAAACTAATTTTTTGTTTTAACAAATCAAAAAATAAAATGAGGACCCCCAACAAAACTAATAAATAAGAGTATACATCAAGTTTAATATTAGGCATTTTAAAATAATGAGGGTATATCCCTCTTAAAATTGCTAAAACTATTAATAAAACGCCAATTAGCATTTTACTTATTTTATAAAACACAAGTACACCTCATCATATGTAATATATTTCAAGTATATCATACATATGATGAGGTGAAAATCATGGGTTTACGCAAGATATTCTGGGAATTTCTCGACAAAATCAAAGTCTGTCGCTGTACCTTCAAGTGTAATATCAATCCCGTTGTTGTCGTCGATTTTGGCAATTAGGATATCCATTTCACCATGGATATGGACACCTGTAATCAAAACCCTTTCCGTATTACCTGTAATGCGGTCTTCCAAACCTCCTGTAATACGTGCCAGAAACATGGTCTTACCCGCTTTGAAATCCTCTAGCAAACGATAACGCAATCGAGATTCTAGCTTAGACATGACGATTTTAACCGGGATTTCGTACCCGGTCATTTGCTTCGTTTTTGTCATTTTACGAGCACGGACGATATCCAGCGTTTCCGTGGTGAGCTTGACCTCAACCTCTTTGACAGTATGAATATCCTCGCCGTTGTCATCCTGTAAGGACAAATTACGCCCAATAAGTTCGCGTTCCATCTATTATTCCACCTCCCAGTCAGTATAGAAAATTTCAATTGCATCTTTTGGTTTCGCACCGAGTTTGAAAAAGGCGTAATCATTTTCACTCGTCTTATTAGGGTTTTCAGCAAATGAGAAGGTTTCGGCAATCGCCCTTTGCTGAGCACGAATTTTGAGATATTCGAGTACCGCAGCAATAAACATGCCACGTCCTTCCTTATCGTTATCTAGCTTCGCCTTCCAACGCTTACCCGCATCGTAGATATCATTCATGACTTGATCAATTGTGGCAGAGACACGGATTTTACCGAAGTCCTCCCGGTCATTTGGCCCAAGCGTGGTCAGAGTGTTAATAGCAGATTCGATAATGTATTTGTAACCATCTCGTGTAGCCATCAGCGTTCCCTCTGCCAGTCCTTTTAGTGCCTCAGTGTGGCTCCAGTCCACTTTTGCCAATGTCATAGGCACTTCAACACCCGTAAATGACTTATTGGCAGGCGTACCAGCTACCAGCCCAGCCACCCATGCAGACCATTCGACGGATGTGTAGGTTTTGCCGTTGGTGTGTTCACCAGCCAACGAGCAGTTAATTACATAACGGGCATTCATGGCACGTGAACGTGCGTTGTGCGCCTCAATGTCGCCGTCCGTAGCTGCCGGGCCAGCGACAACCAACGTCGCCAGCTTATGACCCTTATCGCGACGATCTAGCAGCCATTGTTTGGCGGCAGCTTGTACAGCCGGATCAACAACGGAGAGATAAATAGTATCGAACGTCAGGCCGTACACCCGGTTAAAGATACGATTCCAGTCGGTCGCTGCCAATGTGGCCGTGCTAGTTGTACCGCCATCCAGCTTGGTGTAAGCCGTATCAGTAAGAGCAGTCGCGCCAATATCTTTAAACCGAACCATAGCGGACTTTTTAAGAGCTTCCACAGCAGCGGCTTTGTCAGCTACAAGATACGTTTCGGTATCATAAACGCCCTTGGTATCGCGAACTACGATCTCCTTTTTGGTGTCATCGATAAGAGCCGGACGCACCATGTATTCGAAATCATTGCCTCGTGTTCCTGGATAACGTGCCTCAATAGTGTAGCTGTCAGCAACAGTGATAGATGCAGCCTTTTCTTCCCCGTTTGTAACCCGGTAGCCGATAACAGTCGCCCCGATTTCGGCAGCCAGCTCCAGTACATCAACCAGCTTGCCGGACTCCTTCAGGCGCTCCGAATCATCGGCCATATCAACAGCCTGGTTCGGTGCGCCCCATTCGGCCTGATATGGTATCAAAACGCGGCCTGTTGTGGGAACAACCCGAGAACGTGCCTTTACTAGCAGCGAAATGTACGCGCTGGCCCTATCCCTCTGAATTGTCATTTGGCATTTCCTCCTTTGCTTTTTTCACTTGTGGTACTTGCGGTTTAACAGGCACAGAAGCAGGGGATTCCTTGACCGGATGCAAATACGCATCCAGTCTTTTCTCCACTTCTGCCCGCGAAATCAAGGCGTCAGCAGCGCAATCAAAAAGAGCGCCGGCAATCTCGTAAGGCTCTGCCTTCAAGACCGCTGCGCTCTCAATCCATTCCTGCTTATTCCGTTTGTTTAAATCCTCAGTCATGCGTCAAATTCCTCCCCGTTGTGGCTGATATAGAAATCATTAATCTTTTGTATCGTGCTGCCATCGTCATTGACCAGTGACTTCGGTACACTAAGCAAATACGAGTACCTAAAAGTGACCTCTACTTGATCGGCCTTTTTCCTAGTCCGTGGCGGCTCAATGACCAGCACAACCCCAAAACGCTTGGACGGAACGTTAAACCGCTGCTGCCGAAGGTAGGTGAAAAACGGGTCAAGATCAAGCGGTATAGGCTCCCCTTCGTCCTCTTCAGTAACTCGTTCCTTGTCATAGTGGAATACCAGCCCCACATCCTCAATTATCCTGTCAGCCCTCGGCGTGTGAACCTTGTCCGAAACAATGTCCGTCTCGATGAACACGGCTGGCAATTTGAAGTCACCAGCCATCCATTTAGACCGATCTCGCAGGATAGACAGATCAGGATACACCCGCCGCACGATCTCAGCCCAGGCTTTTACTCCCACATCCATCATCAGCGCAACATCCTTTCGAGTTCGACTTCCAGGCGTCGCATGATCAGTTGGTTCATCCCGCCCTCAAGGTGCTCCACAGCAATATCAAAGTAGTGGCGACCTATGAAGCTGCGCGGCTTTGCCATGAATCCAGTTTTAGCAGACGGATCGTAGACAAATGAGCCGCCACCATTCCAGTAACCCGGCACAAAATGTTTCTTCTCAATGGTGTAACCATCATTGACCAATTGTGCATAAGGCAAGTTGGAACCAAGCTCCAGCGTGATTGCGTTGCGGTCTACATCCCATTCCCACACGTTGTTATCGTCGCCACGAGAAAAGGACTGCCACATGGCCCCTGTGTCGATCAGATCCTGTCGGTCGATTTCATCAATAATCAGGTTGAGCAGCGTTTCCCCGGCTGCCTCCGCGATGTTTCGCAAAATGCGCTCCATCCCCTCATCTGCAATGCGCCTAAAACATCGGGCCAACCCATCAAAATCATGCACGGTCATTTCCCTTCACCTCACATGTTACAAGCAGCTCACGCCAATAACGACGCGGAATGGAGTCAATTACCAGGTATCGGCGGCCTAGCAGCACCACTTCGTCACTTAGTTTAACGTCAGCCTGTTTCGGAATACCTATCGTCTTTTTGACGATGTACATTACCGGCTTAGAATCTGCTTTGGCCTCCGTCTGTGTATTCACGACAAAGCATTTCACGTCAGTCACCTTACCGGATTTCCGATCGTCGAACAGGTCGTCATCATCCCTTTTGCTCTCTGTCCGATACACAGACAGTGGCGTGTGAAAACGATGGTTCATAACAAATAAGCCGTGATGTTGCCATCATCCGGTCCATTCTGCTTCTTCACCCACAAGAACAGGATAGCGTCCACATCGGCATTACCAGTTGTTTTGCCCTCCACGGCCTGCCGGGTGTACGTCCAAGCCCCATCACTCTCGGACGCGTAATTACGCGCCACAGATGCAAGGTATTCCTCACTGTCTTGTAGGGCTAGTCCCTCAGCCAACTTGACCCAGGCAAGCATAATCTGCTTGTCTACCGGATCGGGGAAGGGAATGGGCAGATAAAGTTCAATACGTACTTGCGCGTCATCGATGTATTGCTGTAGCAGCTCTGCCGATGCCTCTTGGATCGGGGTTACGCGGCTACGCTGTTGGAGTATTGTTGGCGTCAGCATTTTTACCATCAGCCCCTTCAGGTTTCGGTTGATCACCTGCAGGTGGCGTATTGTCGGTAGGTTTACCTCCACCGCGTAGCGCAGTGATCAGATCCTGTGTATTCATGTTGCTAAATCCCTTAATCCCGGCAGCCTTAGCCTTATCTTTAAGCTGGACAAGCGTCAGGTCTTCCAGCGGAATAACCTTTTCTTCCTTAATATCAAAATCTGAGCGTTCACGAAAATTTTTAACAACAGATTCACTATCAACCAGCACCGGGACTTTGGCCGGGAAGCGGATGCCGTAAAGCATCAAAGAGGTGTTTTCTCCTCGATATGTGATATAGGCCATTAAAATTCCACCCCTTCGACGTATACAACTGCCCCCGGTTCCTCAAAGATAGAGTCATAATCCGAATGGATAGCGTAGAAACGCTTGTCTGCATAGATGGCCTCTCTGCCCTCGGTAGTTTTACGAATCTGCATGTCATAGGTGTTAACCAACGCAAAGTTATCGTGATAAGTGAACAACACGGCACCCTCTGGCATATGTGCGACTTCAACCACATCGTAAGCATTGATCTTCTTCACACCGCCAGTTATCTGCAACTGAATAGATGCGCTGGTGTCTTTCTCAGCCAGTGCCTGAATACGCTCACTAAATGTGTTTGGGTGCATGAAATATTTGAACACGCCACCTGTACGCAAGCGAGTAGGGATTGCACGCTCGATCTCGAAGAAGACGCCTTTTTTCTTCACATCAGGAAGCGTAGTCCAGTCAATGAAGTTGCCCTTGGTCTTCGCCAGCTTGAGCCATCCGTCATTGATGCTGAGGAAAGCATAATCAGGGTCCGTATTCGGCGTAGCAGTATCCCCGTTGAACCCGATATCCTGCATGTTTTCACCGTAATTTTTGGTCATGGCAGCCATGATGATTTCCTCAGCATTCTGACCACGTACACGTTCAGTCTGACGGATAAATTCCTCCGTGATTTCAAACGGCAAGACCACAGGAGCTACAGCGTATGGCACTTGAGGAAAAGTAGGTGCAGCCGTATTGGTGGCCTCCTTATTTTCCACTTTACTGCGCAGGTTACGGCCAGTCACACCGATTTTGCCAAGTGTACCTTTAGAGCTAATCTTGTTAACCGTGCGAATTCCCTTTAGAAACTCCGTAGATTCATAAGCCATTTCGGTAAACTTGTCCACCTGCTCATAGTTCAGGGCTGTTTGGTCCGACGTAGTCGTGATGGTAGACTTAATAATTTGTCCGTTTGTTCTCATGTTTACCTCCCCTTTCGATTACAGAAGGCCGCCGAAGCTTACGCCGCCAGATTTTTGAATTTCGTCTTCTCCAGAGCCACCTTGAGCGGAACCACCACGGCTGTTCTTTACAACTTGTACATCAGCAGCCAACGCTTGAACTTGCTCGGTCAACTGCGCCAGTGCCTTAGTAATCGCATCAGTCAGCGCGTTTGCTTGAGGTTCAGCAGGTGGTTGTGTTCCCGCTGGCTGTTCAGGCTCTGCCCCTTCTTGTTTCTTCAATTCAGTAACTTGCGTCGACAGGGTTTCTACCTGCTTGGCGATTGGAACCACGGCAGCCTGTACAGCCTTTGCAATATCTTCAGCCTTCAAATCGTCTTCCTCCTCGTACCCCTCATCTTCTTCAGGGGCGGTTTTTGTTTTTAATTCAGTCAATGCAGCAATGGCATCGTCAATGTGTTTCATGTTGCCGTTCGAAATCTTTTTGCCAGCCTTGGCAATCTGCTCAGACGGTTTTCCCATCGCCTTCACAATGTCCTCTTGAATCAAAACGGTTTGAGCAATGTCAACGAAATCCTGTAAGGCTTCACGGATCGCGTCCGGATCGGTTTCCATTCCACTGTTCCAACTGTCCCAATTAAAAAGAACCGTGTTGAGTGCATCCTGTGCAGCCCAAAATTCGCGGTTCTTACGGTTCTTATTGTATTTGTCAGCGACTGCGCCTTTTTCAATCAATCCCATTGCACCGAGCGCTTTAACGATTTTACTCAAGAGCCCTTTGGATACCTCCCCATCTTCCTTGATCTCTTCCCGCTTACCGACACCCCACATCGAGAAGCCAGTAATCTCGCCTTTCTGAATATCATCCCAAGTGTCGTCATCCGTTACCTTTACCCCGGCCACCCATGAGCCTTTAACAATAGTCTGTTCACCGATCTCCATGTCACAAGGAGCAATATAGGATTCGACTACATAGCCTTTGTCCGTGTCTAAGTCATGTTGCTTGTCGATGTTGTAAGTATGCTGTTTCTCCATGAAGAGATGGGCGGCCTTCTCAATTTCCTCCGCATCCATCTGATCCCCATGAGCGTCAGCCACGTCCGGTTGATATACCACGCCGATTACAACCTTCTTGGCATCGTCAACCTTCGCAATCTGTACTTGCTTCTGGATGGCATTTTTCCCGGCAGCTTTGATGATTGCAAACGGAACACCGTTGGCTCCTTTATCAACCAGCGAAATATGTGTAATCTTTGCATCTTTCAATTTAAATGTCATATTCTCTTTCACCTCCCCTCACGATTAATCAAGTACCAACTGCATCGTGCAGCGGCAACTTACAATCTCCTTCGCCTCTCCGGACGGATCTCCGGGGTACATCAGCTTGCTATCACCAACGATAAACGGCTCGTCCAGCGGGACCACTTGCCTGTTCGCCTTGCGGTGACTCTTACGGGTTCGGGTGCCGCCAGCAGCACGCCATTTCTTTCCCTTGGCAATCTCCGACTGCTTCCATCCCTCCAGCTTGCCACCGTTGGCGGCGGCGGTGCTCATCGTTCGAGCTACACGCTGGGACCTTTGCATACTGAAAGGTCCGTCCTCGCCGCTGGCAGCCTGTGCGCTGACCTCCTGCACCAACAAAGCCCGCTCCGACGGTGTAGCTCCTTCCTCAATGGCTTTGCCGAAGCTACGCAGCAACACATCCGTAGAAGCTTTGTTCATGTCGGGAACCAGCTTCTTGAGCTTCTTCGTGAAACGGCCAGCAGCCTTGTTGCTGGTGCTCCAGACCTTTTCCTTGTCCAACGCGGACAGCTCTGTTTCCCCGGCCAAATGAAACAGCGGTTCAAAAGCCTCCTGTATGGCTTGCTCGAACAGCTCCGCAAACACATCCGTAGTGTGCAAAGCAATAAGCACCTTACCCAGTTCCCCGATATCGCCCAGGGCATCTTCACTTAGTTCTGAAATGGCATCATGAAGGGCTTGCCCTTGAAGCTCCAGAATCTCGGTTATGCGATCCTCGCCCTGCTTGTACAGTTCTTCCAGCACCTTACGCTCAACATAGCTCAGCTCAAGGCTATCCAGAAATTCATCGTCGTCAGCTTTGGCGATCAGCGCCCAGCAGGACTCACACATGAAAGCCCGCCTCCTTGTCAGCCTGTTTTAACAAGCGCTTGGCAATTGTAGCAACACGCTCTTGCAAATCGTCTGTATCGGTGTCAGGCTCTGGCTCAAGCAATGCGGGCTGACTGGCTGCAAGTTGTGCAATCGGTGTGTCCAGATATTCCTCGGTGAACTTGGTTTCGTCGATGGTAGTTCCCAGCACGTCCTCGGCAATCGGAATCAGATCCCGCACCAGCATAATGCCCCAGTCAGCGATAAAGTCCAGCATAGCCTTGCGTTCAGCCGGGTCTATAATTTTCGGCCCTCTCAACACGGCACGCACTCGGAAAATGTCCATAGCCGGGAACAGGCGTTTATTGAATATCTCTGCCATTATCCACTTGCGGTAAGGCTCAAAAACTTGTTCTTCTGCAAAGCGTAGAGCTGCATCGGCGGTCGCCCGGTTGTAATCTGAGCTTTGGCCGACTAGGATCGGCGGCAGACGGAAAGCAGACAGGATATCGGCTTTCTTTTCTTTACCATACTCCAGAAAGAGCGCGTCTTGTTGCAACAGGTCATTGAGCTTGTCCAGCTTAATAGACACCTTCTCGACCTTTTCATCGATTGGGCCGCCTGTCTCCTCCCCCTTAGCTTCAAGATACAAAATCCCACCTTGAGAATCGGAACCCTTCACCTTTTTAAGCAGCTCCATAGATTGTTTGGTCAGCTTACCATTGGTAACGGTCAGGAGCATGGATAGCATGCGGCCATTGCTAAAATAGGACACATTCAGTTCTTCCGCTTCACGGCTGCCGACCACACCCGGCGCATTGCCGAACCATCGTGGCTCCCCATAAGGACCGTCATGACCGATACGAAGTGGGATAATTTGATTTTCCTCCCTACCTTCCTCTGCCTCCGTACCAAATAAGCGAAACCATACGACGGAAGTATTACGTTTCATCGCATATCGCCGGGTGTAAAGCTCCTGTGAAAATTCTTCCACTTGTTTCGTAGAGCTGATTCGACGTTTGCGCTTGATAGTCGCCTTCGTACTTTCCTTCGTACAGCGGATATATTTCGGGTTCATCCGGAAGATAGTCGGGAACTCTGAACCTAAAGGCCAAGCCACCTCGACATGAGCCATTCCCGTACTTTCCAAATCGTCAATCAACTGGCTAATGATTTCGTCGGGGGTATCCTCCAGATTGCAGGTCTCCAGGAACTTCTCTGCCTTATTCCAATCACCCAGTGCGGTTTTGTCATTTTCGCCCGGCAAATACTCCAGGGCAATACCATAACCAGCAATATTACGTTTGTATGCCTCTATGCATTGCGGTATGATATTTGAGTTTTTGACCAGCAGCTTGCAGGAAGCAGGGTCATTGCCGAGTGCGAAGGGTAACAGACCGTGAAGATCGTACAGATCGTCAAATAAATCCGGCAATTGAGCACTGGACGGTATATGCCGTTCGTCGTCTGCTTTGCTGATCTGAAACCATTGTGCATTTCCTTCACTCATTGTTTAAATCCACCCCACTTCCTCGTTGTAATCATCACGGGACTCTGCCCGCTGCTGCTGTTTCTTCGCGTACCAGTCGAACCATCTACCAGCCACTTGTCGCAGTTGCAGTGCTATCGAATAGGCCATTATGCAGTCATCGTTACAGCCCGAATCTGCCTCCGCCTTACCGTTGTTGTCGATGAAGGTTAGACACTCCTTGTACAGCTCCCGGCAATAAATCGGGTAAAGCTGATCCCGAATAGCTTCCTTGAAGTCGCTGACCATCACAGGCCGGGTTATTCTGTTCGTGTTCCACCCCATGTCGCCCTTTTTGGCAAAGTAAAGAAGCGGGTAATGACACGTATTAAATAGCGTGTTCAGCACGGATTCCCCGGTGTTGTTATTTTCCACACCAAGTAGAGCCATATTATAATAGCGACCCAAAGTGTCCAGTTTCTTACCGTATAAATCCGTGTCCCACTTTCCGCGCAACATGGCGCACATTTCCCCGATGCGTTCTTCCAGTACGTATGCAGCGTCGAAGTCACCGCCTGCTTTGCCCTTGGCTGTATCAGCACCAATAATGTACCGTTTGCCTTTTTCGGGCGCGACAAAAACGCGCAGCTCACCTGAGTCTGCACGGATCACTTTCCCTTTTACTTGGTCAACCTCGTATAGTGTTCCCGGCTTTCCTAAAGCTTCAAGCAATTGCTGGATGTATTCATTGTCGAATACGCCTTCGCCTGATAATAAGAAAGCTTCTAACGGTTCGGACGGATATTCCTGTCGGAACACGCGTGGATCTCCGTTACAGTCGTTTCGGATCGTAAACCGTCGCCACTGAAGCTGTTCGTCGTCCAAATTATACTTGGCTTTTAGCTCCAATTCCTCGGTTGTCGGTACAAAATCAGGAGGTACCCGCTTACGATAGTCTGGCATTTGGAACCAAGCGAAGAACATGGGCGTAAAGTCGTTCTCACCCTCACATGCTGCATCCCACATCTGCTTAAAATCGTCCATGCCGTTGGCGGTAGATTCCACAACGCCCAATGTCCCCGGCTCTTTGGATAAAGCCGCAAAGACGGATAACATATGCTTCTTCTTTTTACTCGCTGGCCAGAAAGCCAACTCCGAAGCATGCAGATAATGAATCGTCTCCGAACGAGCAAGAACCCGGCTCTCTGCTGACTGAACGGTTATCTTGGATTTAAGGCCCGGATTCAGGCGGTGCTCATACGACTTTACAGACGGATTCTCGAAGGTGAAACGCTTGGTATTATTCCGTTTGCTCATGGGTTTGATAATTTCCGGCACTTTTTCGTAGTACAAACGGAACATATCATACAAGTTACCGGATGCGTGCGAGTCCTGAGCGACGATAAAAGCATTCTTAGCCTCTTGCAAAGACGTGAGGTAATAAATAACGGCTTCGGTGACGGTGGAGAATCCCATCTGACGGGCCTTGAGGATGATGATTCGAACCGCTTTGCCCGCCCTAATCTGCTCGAAAACTTCACGGACAAATTCCCGTTGGGCATCATTGAGCGTGAGCGGCATAATGCGGCCGTCCTTGGTTTTAATTTTGAGCATGCGCCAGCAGAATTGCTCGAAGTCAGCCAGAACCTCTTCAGTTCAGCCAGCTTTTCAGGGCGCTGCTTTAACCGCCGCTTGGCTCGTTTTCGATGCTCCTTAGCAAGAGTAATTACCATTCGTCGTCATCCCCATCGTCATCATCATCGTTTTCGCCGCCTTCATCGCCTCCTGAACCACCATATCCACGCGTCTTGAATTTCTCCAGTTCCAGCCGTTCACGAGCAATCTCCAGCTTTTCTTCCTCTTGCTGCAAGCTGGCAATAAGGTTAATAACCCGAAGCTTCTTGTCACGGGTTTTAACCAGCGCTTCTTCCTGTTTCAAAATCTTATCCAGCTTGGAAGTAGTGACGGTCGTAATTTCCGTGACCTTCATACCTTCGGTTTCAACAGACAAATTGATTTGCTTTCCTGTTTTTGGGCTAGTATAAGGAACCTTGTCCTTACGCTGGTGCAGCTCCTGCTTGATCTTCTTCTCCTCGTCGGTCAGGCCAGCTTCAAGCTGCTTGACCCGGCGCATGTGTCTACGCTCCTGAATGGACAACATAATAAGCTGCTCATTAAGCTGGACCAAAGGGGAAGTGTCAATCTGATCAAACAGCTCCTGCTCGTCTTCCTCCAAGGCATCCAGAAATATGGTTTCATACATCCCTGTCTTGAGGGCCTTCTTGTTGCGATAGGGACCGCCCGGACCACCACTATTTCCTTTAGCGTTCTGATTTCCAGGGGGAGCACCGCCACGATTGCCGACAGCGTTTTTGTTCCCCTTTGGCGCTCCTCTTGGATTAGGAGCGTTCCCTTTCGTTCCATTTGGAACGTTCCCATTAGAGGAATCAAAAACGTTCCCTTTCAAAGTATCCTGCCAGCGGTCCATAGACTTCCATTTGCGGACCCGACTTTCAGGAACAGAAAGAGCAGCGGCGATGTCCTTAAGTCGCATCGTCCCGCTGCTCTCCAACCACATCTGTCTGGCTTTGTCCCGTTCAGGGCTTCTCTCTCTAGGCATTCTACATTTCACCACCCCCATAGTTCAGGTCTCTGAATAATTAGACAAATTGACCGGATAAAAGACATAAACCTTAAACCTTTTACTGAATAAATTACTACTAAGTAACAATATTAAGGCGTCAACTTTAATATTGTCATAGTTGTATTAATATTATTGTGCAACTGAGCAGGAGTTGCGTTGGCATTTACCAGTTGTATTATAGTCGGAACTGTTGTAACGGTTATAATAACCTCAGCTGCAGTAGGCCCCCCACCATTACCTGAGAAAGGTAATGGTGTTATAGGAGTTCCGTTAACAGTGAGATTGAAGTCCGCATCACCTTGGTTGTGGATAGAAAATGAGATGAAGTAGCTCCCCGTCTCGTTAATTGTTATCGTTGGAGATGGAGGAGTGAAAGTAAATGCACCACCAACATTCGCTAAAACCCCAGTAAAGGTAATTGGTGAGTTACCCGGAACTGTGTCAGTCCCCGTACCAGGATCTGCTCGGAAAACACTTAAGAAGTCTGATATCCCGAAGCCTGCAGGCCCTGCTGGCCCCGTTGCTCCTGCTGGCCCTACTGCTCCTGCCGGTCCTTGAGGTCCTGCGGGCCCTACTGCTCCTGCCGGTCCCGTTGCCCCTACTGGCCCTGCGGGTCCGGGAATTCCTTGAAAACCTTGTAGCCCTTGCTGACCTTGAGCACCTGGAACTCCCTGTGGACCTGGCAGTCCCTGCGGTCCTTGCGGTCCTTGCGGTCCTTGCGGTCCTCGAATCCCTTTAACAATGACCTTCGGCAAAACTTTGACTTTTTTAACTATACATCTTCTAAATTTTCTCCGATGCATTTTCTTTTGCCAACAATAATGTCGAAACATAATTAATGATCACCTCCAAAGTCTAGTCAAAGTAGCTTATTGTGCAATTAACCAAAAAGATTGGGCTGTTGACTTCATCTAGGAAAAGATAGGCATAGGTCTGACCCTATCGTGTTCGGATTATTACAGTTCATCCTTTTGAAGCTTAATATCCAATTCAACGAGACGGTCCAAGTCCTGAACCGCTCGTTCTCATCACCACCCCCACGAATGTAAATACAATTATTTTGATTTATTTGATAATATGATGTGACATTTGGGTAAAACAAAGAAAGCCCCGAACCGGAAAAGGTTGGAGCTTCTTTGTTTGATAGCTTGATTTAATTAGAGCTCATCTGGGCTATTGGCTGAGATACCCCATGCTGAGGCGTCTACATAAGCTCCGCCAGCACGCCACTGTATTTCATATTTTCCTGAGCGCATTCCGTTTCGAAATCCATCCTTGCTATACCAATTAAATGGTTCACCAGCACCCACATACTTGGTAAATAAATAATCTCCACTATCGACATGCTTTAAGGTAAAAGTAAGCGTCGACTTGCTGTTGTTTACTACACGAATCTTAACATGACCATATCCAGGAACTATGGAGAACTCTGTTAATGGCGACTTGCCGTCAAGGTTCACATTAAAAAGATCTTTTGTCCTAAAAAGGCCCACATCATGATTACCAGGTGTTTTCACCTCATCATGGGTCGCGTAAGTCGATGTACTTGCGAAATTAGTTGCAGCATCTGAATCCGCAAAGATCGCACTGGGTACAGCAATAGCTCCTCCTAGCAAACCTAAAGATAAGGCTGACGCGATTAAATGTTTCTTCTTCATAATACTTCTATTCCTCCTTATATATTAGAATACCACCTCATTCTACTAAAAGATTCCATTTTTTTAATTTTTATTACAATAAAATCATAATGTTGTTCATTAAATCCATATTTATGAATTAATTGGTGGGAATATAATACGGATTTACAACTCGTCCTTTTGCAGCTTGATATCTAATTCAATCAGCCGATCCAAATCTTGCACCGTCTGCATTTTTATATTCCCAGCCTGCAGGTCTTTGACCCACTGTGCTATGCCAGCCTTAACAATCTTCCGGTATTGCGCCTTGCTTTCAAGGATACCTTCTATGATTTCAATCTCGCGTTGTAATGATGCGTTGTATTGTTCGTCTGCTGTTCCCATTGTCGTATCCCTCAGCTTTCCTATATACTGGAATGCGAGATAGCGGATGACTCGAAAATGCCACGCGTGGCGGGCCGCTATCTCAGCCGGGGGATACCCTGGATTGGGGGGGAGACGTTCGCGCGTCTCCCTTTTTATTTTGCATGATTATCTTGGATGTTGATCTATAGGCATAAGAAAACCACCTAATTAAATAGGTGGTTGATACTGAACTATCGTTTCCCGTTATTTCAATGGATTAATATACAACTAAAATCCAAACTCTGTTACTCTTTCAAGCCACTCACGCATAAGTGACTCAAATAATAGAGCCTGTTCAATCTGAAGATTATGGCCTGCTCGATCTAGAACAGCAAAGGTTGCTCTAGGATAATTGTCTAAAATTCTGAAAGCATCTATGTAACCAACGACTGCATCTTGTCGCCCAAGAGTAAATACTGTTGGTTTATCGAAAACTAATTCATCTATATTGGTGGAAAATGCATAGTTGCTTTGAATCTTGCTAAGAAAATCGTAGTCAGCGATCTTACAACCTGCCACTATCTCTTCAGAATACCTTTTCCAATTATATTCATTGAGAACGACCTGATTTGCGCTAAAATCACTTATTTGCTCTTCACTTAAGGTGTCCATAAACTCGCGATCACAATGAACAACAAAATGCTCAGGAAGTATTCTTCTTTTGTGTTCAGGAATAATTAATGGACAAATCAGTGCAGCTCCACCAATACGATCTTTATGTCTATTAATTATTCCTCTTGTAATATATCCACCGTATGATTCGCCTGCTATGAGATAATCTTGGTTTGGGACAAGAGTTTCAATAAAATTTATAACTGCTTCCAGCATATCATCTGAATTACATATTTGATCATAATCCTTTGTTTGTCCCATTCCAGGCAGGTCAAGATAGATACGACGCCAACCGGGGATATCTTCAAATATCGGTTCCATACACCCACTCATTAACCGATGATCTGGTGTAAAACCATGAATCATTATAATCGGTTTGCCTTTACCAATTTCTTCGTAATATATATTGGCATTCTTGACTTTACAATATGGCATACAGACTCCTCCAATTGAGCTATTTATAATGTGCTTGTACTAAAGAAAAATCTACATTGCTTTAACAAGCACACCAGATCTCCGTTTCGTTTTGATTATATACTCATATATAATATATGTAAAGAACACTTGTTCCCTTTTCTTATTTCTGGAGTTAAACTAACCTGCCCGTTCGTATTATGAGATCAACCAGTTCTTTCTGGTTGATCCTTTTTTCATTTGCATAGAGGATTAAGGTAGCCTGGTCGAACGTACCTGCCCGTGGGACTTGATCCCGAGCGCTATAGTGTTCGCCCTACTTGTCATGACCATGATTGAGGCTGGTTGGGACGTAAGATCCCGTATAACAAGCGATGCTATGGAGCGACAAGAAGAACCTTAGGGATGCCGGGGAATCTAAACTTACAGGGAGAGATGAAATGAATCCAGTTGTCGGTCTAGAAATTCAAAAGAAGAAAGTCATGGACAAGCCTTTTTAGCGCGCGAAAAGCCCTTCAGAGGGACATTCCACTTCGAGCACACTCGTGATGGCCTAGCAAATTTACATCAAGTTTTGAAGGATGTTGAGACTGCATCCAGACTACGTCCTCTACTTATTCTAGAAGCAACCGGCCATTACCAAAGTCCCGTTGTTCAGTTCCTAGAAGAACATCACTACATTTACATTGTCATTAATCCGCTCATCTCAAATCGGCTTAGAAAGTCTCAACTTCGTAAAGTAAAGACGGATGCTGCGGACGCTTACCTATTGGGAGAGTTGTACTACAAGGAAGAGTTTGAACCTTTTAAGAAAAGAGGTGTGCAACTTCTCAATCTGCGCTATCTTACAAGACAGTATGAGTCCCTTTCAAAGATGTGTGTACAGACGAAGCTGCAATTCCAAGCCGTTTTAGATCAGGTTTTCCCAGCTTACAAAGGCGTCTTTGGAGCTATGTATTCCCGTATTTCACTACGGTTTTTAAGTAAATTTCCAACCTCATATTCAGTTTTTCAGACGGATGAAATTACACTCAAAGCTAAGATGAAAGAACTACTTTCTTCGAAACGGGGGCGTCAGAGGGCTGGATTAACCAACGGGTTCAGCGACTGCTAGACGCGGCAAAGCAAAACCCATTTCAGCAAACCATGTATGCAAGCCACTTAATCAATTTGAAAGTTCTTATTACCCTTATTCTTCAGTACCAAGAGCATCTTGCTGAACTGGAACAGAACATAGATGCTCTGGCTGAAGAAATTGAAGAGTATGAATTAATTCAGTCGATTCCCGGTATTGGGCATAAAATTGCTGCAACAATTTTATCTGAAATTGGAGAAGTCGACCGATTTGATCATCCTAAAAAGTTAGTGGCTTTTGCAGGCATTGACCCGAGTGTCTTTGCTTCCGGTAAATTTACAGCAACTCGAAATCGAATCACGAAACGTGGTTCCAGGCAGTTGCGTTACGCACTGGTAATGGCTGTCCAGTGTGGGCTTATACGCTCCCGAAATATGCGAATCAAAGCGTTCTATGATCGCAAGAGAGCAGAAGGAAAACCACATAAAGTAGCTCTAATCGCATGTGCAAATAAGCTCGTCCATTGGCTCTATGCAATCTTGAAAAACAAAAAGGGATTTCGTCCAATTTAAAAGATTATTATTAGCATAACCTTCCAAGACACAACGGAAATTGGAGGGTTATTTGGCATGCTCATTTTAACTATACCACATGATTTAGAATCACTTTACTGGTAATCTTGACAAGCTATTAGCTGGTATAGTTGAATCAATAGGCATTAATTTTTAACCCTTAGTAGCCCCATACTGTTCGATATGACAATCAATGCCGCACCCGTAATCACTAATCACTGTAATCCATAATGTGAGCAGTTCTGGAAAGATAAGAATCAAGACATATCGTGTACTGACGCATTCCGAAATCGAATTCGGGAGGAAGCCCAAAAAAATGTTAGAACACTACTGACATACTGTTGTCAGTAGCGTTATTTTATACTCGGAGTAAGTAACCATAAAGGAATGGGAGATAAATGCGAAGTATTTTGACCCAAAATGATATGATACCGTATTGTATCATTTATTATAGGAAGGATGGTATCTCGTGAATTTTGCTTCTGTACGCATCATTACCGACGACGTGGATCGTCTCGTCGAGTTCTATGAGAAAGTCATGGGTGTTTCGGCGGAACGCCCCGCGCCCGTCTTTGCCGAACTCGTTGTGCCATCGTGCACTCTGGCGATCGGCCACTCCCAGACGGTGCAACTGTTCGGCGCTGGTTCCGCAGTGGCAGCCGACAATCACACTGTCATCATCGAGTTTCGCGTCCACGATGTCGATGCCGAATACGAGCGCTTGAAGCCGTTTGTCAACGAGTGGGTAAAGAAACCAACCACGATGCCGTGGGGGAACCGTGCTGTGCTGTTTCGCGATCCCGACGGCAACCTGGTTAACCTCTTCGCGCCGGTGACCGAGGAAGCGATCAAACGGTTCAGCGGTAGGTCGCTGACGGACAGTTGAAGTGAGTGGGGCGAATTTCGTAATTAGTAATTTTACTGACTGCTGAAAGAGACCATAGCGACGAGCTATGGTTTCTTCATTTTATCTAGGTACAATTGTATTAGTCTCCGACTCTTCGAAGATTAAAGATTAGTTTGACAAGCACATTTGCTTGATCGATCGTCTGTTTGACAGTTGCAGCGGCAGAGCGATCGGTGGCTAACCGAAGACCTTGGCCCGCCCAGAGTGACATGTACTCAGGGTTATTCGCTTTTGCAGCTGCCTGGCGAATGTCCCTCGTCATTGCGTTTTGAATTGGGTAGGCAGGAATATTTCCGGGATACCGATGCATGTCATTCATAAATTCTGTTCGAATACCTCGTGCGGCTTTGCCAGAGTACACGCGAGTAATTTCGGTGCAATCCTCATTTTCTGAAAGAATCTTCTGTTTGTACGTTGTATGAGCACCGCTTTCGGGACACGCCAGAAAGGCAGTTCCCATTTGTACGGCGGCGGCTCCTAATGCGAGGCTTGCTACAAGCCCCCTTCCATCCATGATGCCTCCCGATGCGATGACTGGAATTGTTACATGATCCACGATCTGCGGAACAAGAGCCACGGTGCCTATCTGAGTGTCGGAAACGCTCTTCAAGAATGTGCCGCGATGTCCCCCAGCTTCACTTCCCTGGGCTACAATTGCGTCTACACCAGCCGCTTCCAATTG
>NZ_JAIVEM010000107.1 GCF_020404765.1 Paenibacillus sp. BJ-4 | reverse complement strand
CTGGAGAAACAGGGGTAACACCCCGTTTCTCCCAGATACCAGACCATTATTATGTAAAGAAAAAGAACCCGCGTCTCAAAAAGACGGGGTTTCTCGACAATCTGACGATCCTATATGGATCGTTTTTGCGTTTACAGGACATTTTTTGGGTTCTCCCGCTCATATAGTGAAGTAAAGGATGTGATGCGTGTGAGTACGCCGGAAACGTCGGTAAGAGCAATGAAAATTTCCGAGTTTCAAACAAAGGATGTCATTAACATTGTAGATGGGCGACGACTGGGACAAATCAGTGATTTGGAGATTGATGTGCGGCTGGGAAAAATTGAAGCCATAGTGGTTCCAGGCAACACCCGGTTTATGGGCTGGTTTGGAGGGGGAAGTGAATTGGTCATCCCATGGCGAAATATTGTCAAGATCGGCTCGGATGTTGTGCTTGTACGACTGGAGGGGCTAGATGAGCTAGGTACAGGGGAGGAAAAGCTGTATATCGAACGCCAGGAGCGGAGTGACCGCAGGGGCTTCTGACCAGCAGGTCTATGTATTTTAGCTGCTTGTGAAGACATGACGGCGGCTTTTTGGTACACTGGGCAGTAGAGGTGAGACAAATGGAACCGTTTGTGGTGAATACCGTGGCAACGGGTGCTGCGTCAATGGAAGATGGCGCGCGTCCCGTGCCGGAGTTGTTATATATTGAATCCTGGAAACGGAAGGTTCGGGGCTTGACAGCGGGGTTTACAGGACGTCATGGCGGTGTTAGCGAAGTGCCATACGAGAGTCTGAATTGTGCGTTTCATGTAGGGGATGACCCGGAGAAAGTGATCCGCAACCGACAGCTTATTGCAGAGCAGCTTGGTTTTGCCGCTGAAGCATGGACGTGTGGTGAGCAGGTGCATGGCAATCATGTTGCTGTCGTTAAGGCTGCTGACCGCGGACGCGGCTTTAGGGATCGTGCATCTGCTTTTCAGGATACAGACGGACTATTGACAGATGTACCGGGCATTTTGCTGACTTCTTTTTATGCGGACTGTGTACCGTTATACTTTTGTGATCCGGTGCGGCGTGTGATTGGGCTGGCCCATGCGGGCTGGAAGGGAACGGTGGCAGAGATTGCCCTGAAAATGGTGCAAACCATGCAGAACGAATTTGGATCACGTCCTTCTGATTTGCTTGCAGCCATTGGCCCTTCCATTGGCTCTGAATCATACGAGGTGGATGAGCATGTCATGAACCAAATTCGGGTTTTAGAGCATGATTGCCCGGGTAATGATGATTGGGAAGGCTCCGTCTATTTCCCGTTAACGGGCGGCAAAACACTGCTTGACTTGAAACAATGCAATCGACACATTATGATGAAAGCAGGAATATTGCCGAGCCATATCGAATGTACTACCTTATGTACGAGTAGCCGTAGCGATTTGTTTTTTTCATATCGCAAGGAAGGCGGCGTTACAGGGAGAATGGCGAGCTGGATTGGTCTGGAAGAGAGGTGAGTCCTCCCGTGTCTTTGGAGGAACGAATTAAAGAAGTGAACGCCCGTGTAGAAGCAGCATGTGCTCGTAGTGGACGTTCACGTGATGAAGTGAATGTGATCGCTGTCACGAAATATATTTCGGCTGCAACAATGGAATCGGTATTGGACGGCGGATTGGAGCATGTAGGCGAAAATCGCTGGCAGGATGCTGCGGATAAATGGAGCAAGTTGGGTGACCGGGGGACGTGGCATTTTATTGGTCATCTGCAAACCAATAAGGTTAAAGATGTGATTGGGAAATTTGAGTTTATACATTCGCTGGACCGTTTATCTTTGGCTCAGGAGTTGGAAAAGAAGGCCATCGCTCTTGGAGTGAGAGTCAAAGCCTTCATGCAAGTTAATATCTCTGGAGAAATTTCAAAATACGGCTTGTCTCCTGAGGCGGTTGCTCCTTTCCTGGAACAAATTCGTGAGTTGGAGCATGTGGACGTCATCGGCTTGATGACGATGGCTCCTCATGAGGAAGACCCGGAAAAAACTCGACCTGTATTTCGGGGACTGCGTGAATTGCGTGATTCATTAAATGGACAAGCCTTGACCAGAGAGCCTATCGTTCACTTGTCCATGGGGATGTCCAACGATTTTGAGATAGCGGTGGAAGAAGGAGCGACCTGGCTGCGGCTTGGTTCCGTACTGGTCGGAAGAGAGGAGGATTTCCTTTGGGCGTGATGAATAAGTTTATGAATTTTCTGGGACTTCAGGAAGAAGAGGAAGTTATTGAGCGAGAGGTTATGAATACGCCGGAAGAGCAAGAAATTGAAACCCCAAGCTTTGATAAACGTAAGAACCAGAAGGGCAATAATGTTGTCAGCATCCATTCACAGAAAAATGTGAAAGTTGTCCTGTATGAGCCGCGATCTTACGATGAAGCACAGGAAATTGCCGACCACATTCGTTCCCATCGCACCGTCGTAGTCAATCTGCAACGAATTCGCAAGGATCAGGCGCTGCGTATTATTGATTTTTTGAGCGGCACCGTGTATGCGTTAAGCGGTGGCATTTCCAAAATTGGTAACAATATTTTTCTGTGTACTCCGGATACGGTTGAAATACAAGGCTCCATTACGGAAATACTAGCTGACACTGAACAAGAATTTAACAGAATGAGGTGAGTTTTTTTTGATCGAGGTAATCGGTTGGCTATTTCAGATTTATTCGTACATGATCATTGCTTATGTCCTAATGTCATGGCTTCCTAATGCCAGAGAGAGTGTGATTGGTGATTTACTTGCCAAGTTTGTGGAGCCTTATTTGTCTCCTTTTCGCAGGTTCATCCCGTCAATCGGGATGATTGATATTTCACCCATCGTGGCGCTGATTGCTCTGCGTTTTGCGTCGTATGGTTTGATTTCTTTAATTAGCAATTTCGTCTAGGAGGACTCATGAGAACCGAGATTTATGAGCATTTTCACCCGGATGAACGGGATTATGTGGATCGCGCTTCCGAATGGATCAGTCATGCGGGAGCTTATCATGAGCAGAAGCTGACTGATTTTTTGGATCCGCGCCAACTGTACATATTGGAGACACTATCTTCGAAGGAAGATAAGGTCACGATTAGGGTAGATGGCGGCTACGAGGCTTCGGAACGAAAGCGGGCGCTGATTGCGCCCGATTATTCGTATTTAGACGATGAGGATATGGGGATACGGGTTCTTTCCATCAGCTCTGATGATCATAAAATTGGTACGCTGGAGCACGGTGATTATTTGGGGGCCATATTAGGACTTGGAATCAAGCGTGGAAAAATCGGTGATATTCACGTACTGGACGATGGATGCCATGTATTAGTAGCCTCGGAAATCAGTGATTTCATTACGCTGCACCTACAGCAGGTTCATCGTGTTCATGTATGGACAGAACTGCTGCCTCCAGGAAGCCTGCGGACAAAGGAAGCTACATTGGAGTCGTTGGATTTGACGGTGGCTTCTTTGCGTCTGGATGGAATTGCCAGTGACGTGTACAAGCTGAGCCGGAGCAAAATTCTAACTCCAATCCGGGCCGGACGGTGCCGCGTCAATTGGAAGGTGGAGGAGAATCCATCCACTTCACTTAAAGCCGGAGATGTTATTTCCATGCAAGGATTTGGGCGTTTCAAAGTGCTCGAAACAGATGGGATGACAAAAAAGGGAAGATTCCGTGTCAAAATCGGTAAGTTTGTATAGCTTGAGGCAGGATTCACGAGCTTTGTGTCGAAAGAATTAGCTAAAGCATAGAACTGGAACGATTTTGCTCTGTACAGTATTCACAAAACGGGGTATGATGACCGATAGATGATAGTGAGCGTCGTGACGCGGAATATGTATTTTTTGTCAATCTTATAGGAGGTGGACGGCATGCCATTAACGCCATTGGATATACATAATAAGGAATTTGCCCGCCGGCTTCGTGGTTATGATGAGGATCAGGTCAATGAATTTTTGGATCAGGTGATCAAAGATTATGAAGCGGTTATTCGTGAAAATAAAGAACTGAGCACTGAGTTGCTAAACGTACAGGAGAAGCTTGACCATTTCGCGACGATTGAAGATACGCTGGGCAAGACGATTATCGTGGCGCAGGAAGCGGCGGATGAAGTACGTAACAACGCCAAGAAAGAATCCCAGCTGATCGTAAAGGAAGCGGAAAAAAATGCGGATCGCATTGTGAACGAAGCATTGGCCAAATCCCGCAAAATCGCTTTGGAGGTTGAAGAGCTGAAGAAGCAGGCTTCGATTTACCGGGCACGTTTTCGTACACTGGTGGAAGCGCAGCTTGATCTGTTAAGTCAGGACGGCTGGGAAGCGCTTGAAAACCGGGAACGTGAAGTGCTGGAGCGCGAGCGTGAAATGAAGGAGATTTACTAATTGTCTTTTCTGACAGCGTTTAATAGGCTTTGTCAGGGTTGACTTTTATCTGCAAACAGGCTATAACTGTAATACTATACTGAATATAACCACTATTCGTGCATCGGCTAAGGGTTATTATTCAAGTCAGCGGCGATGCTGCTGATACAATACCCCGATGAATTAAACATGTATAATTCGTTGATGGGAACGAGTACGTCATGATTTGTTCCTCAGAGAGTTGGCCTCTTGGTGCAAGCCAACGTTCAGAACATGACCGAAGATCCTCCCGGAGAAGTAAGCTGAAGCGCTTGATTTTTACGGCGTGTGTAAGCAATTACCGTTTGCCATACGTTACAATGGCGCCCTGCTGTAGTTGAGTAGGGCTCAGAGAGCCGTGACAGTACCTTTTTTGTAGAAGGGTCTGTTTATGGAATCAGGGTGGTAACGCGAGCACAGTCTCGTCCCTTTACAGGGATGGGGCTTTTTTTGTTGCTTTTTTGGGAAACGCTACAGCAATCAAAATGATGAGCAGAGAAGGAGAATGACATTATGAACAGAGTGGATGTTAAAGAAAAAGCACGGTCCCGCGACCTACGCATCCTGCACAAATGGAAAGAGGAGAACACCTTCCGTAAATCCATCACAAATCGTGAGGGAAAGCCGAACTTTGTATTTTATGAAGGTCCACCAACTGCCAACGGTAAGCCGCATATCGGTCACGTGCTGGGTCGTGTAATTAAGGATTTCGTTGGCCGCTATCAGACAATGAAGGGATATCGCGTTGTACGTAAGGCGGGTTGGGATACGCATGGCTTGCCAGTCGAATTAGGTGTGCAAAAGCAACTGGGTATCTCCCACAAGCCTGAAATTGAAGAATACGGCGTTGAGAAGTTCATTAAAAAATGTAAAGCAAGCGTGTTTGAGTACGAGCAACAATGGCGTGATCTGACCGAAGCAATCGGATACTGGACAGACCTTGATCACCCGTATATTACGCTGGATAACAACTATATCGAGAGTGTATGGAACATTTTGGCGACCATTCATGAAAAAGGACTCCTGTATCGTGGTCATCGTGTGAGTCCGTATTGCCCGGATTGCCAGACCACGCTGAGTTCTCATGAAGTGGCACAGGGCTATAAAGATGTTAAAGATTTGAGCGCAACGGCTAAATTCAAGCTGCATAGCAGTGGCGAATATGTACTGGCCTGGACGACAACTCCTTGGACCTTGCCGAGCCACGTAGCGCTTGCCGTTAACCCTGAGCTGGAATATGCACGTGTGAAACAGGAAGACGGCGTATACATCGTTGCTAAAAATCTGGTCGAGGACGTAATTAAAGGCGAACATGAAGTGCTTGGCACGTTGTCCGGTTCAGAGCTGGTTGGCCAGACTTATACTCCGCCATTTACGTATTTCCAGGTTGAGAAGGGTAATCAAATTCTGGGCGCAAAATTTGTAACAGACTCCAGCGGTACAGGTATCGTTCATATGGCTCCGGCGCATGGTGAGGATGATTACCGGGTATGCCGTGAAAATGGCGTTGGATTCATCAATGTGGTGGATCTTCAAGGTAACTATGTAAAGGAAATTACTGACTTTGCAGGCCGTTTTGTGAAGGACTGTGATGTGGATATTGTTAAGATGCTGTCTGAGAAAGGCTTGCTGTACAGCAAGGAAAAATACGAGCATAGCTATCCGTTCTGCTGGCGTTGTGATACTCCGCTGTTGTATTACGCTATGGACAGCTGGTTTATCAAAACAACCGCGATTAAGGATCAATTGATTGCCAACAACAGCGAAGTCGAATGGTATCCGGGCCATGTACGCGAAGGACGCTTCGGCAAGTTTTTGGAGGAGCTGGTGGATTGGAACATCAGTCGTGACCGCTATTGGGGGACACCGCTGAACATCTGGGTATGTGAGGAAACTGGGGAGCAGTTCGCACCGCATAGTATTGCCGAGTTGCGGGAACGTGCGATTGGCGACGTACCAGCGAACATTGAGCTGCACAAGCCATATGTGGATGATATTAAGGTGCGTAGTAAATGCGGCAAATACGAAATGACCCGTACGCCGGAAGTGATCGATGTATGGTTCGATAGTGGCTCCATGCCATTTGCACAACATCATTATCCATTTGAAAATAATGAAACGTTCCAACAGCAATTCCCGGCAGATATGATCTGTGAAGGGATTGACCAAACTCGTGGCTGGTTCTACAGCCTGCTCGCGGTTTCGACCATGTTGACTGGCAAAGCTCCTTACAAGGCAGTTATGGCAACAGGTCACGTACTGGATGAGCAGGGTCAAAAAATGTCCAAATCCAAGGGCAATGTGATTGATCCATGGGAAGTGATTGACGAGTACGGTACAGATGCTTTCCGTTGGGCATTGCTGTCCGATAGTGCGCCATGGAATAGCAAGCGTTTTTCCAAAGGCATCGTAGGTGAAGCCAAATCGAAGCTGGTAGATACGCTTGTCAATACACATGCTTTCTTGACCTTATATGCAGATATCGACGGCTTTGATCCAGCGCAGCATCCGTTTAAGCCGTCGGCTCATAAGCTGGATCGTTGGATTTTGTCCCGTCTGAACAGCCTGATTTTGGTAGTGGACAAAGCATTGTCTGTAAATGATTTCCTGAATTCTTCCAAAGCGATTGAATCGTTTGTAGATGAGCTGAGCAACTGGTATATCCGTCGTTCACGCGATCGATTCTGGGGCAACGGCCTTACAGAGGATAAGCTCGATGCGTATCGCACATTGACTGAGGTGCTGTTGACGACAGCGAAGCTGCTTGCACCGTTCACACCGCTGCTTGCAGAGGATATTTATCTCAATCTGAGCAACGGGGAAAGTGTTCATCTGGATGATTATCCAACTGCCAATGAATCCTTGATTGATCTGGAATTGGAGCGCGATATGGAAACGGCACGTCGTGTAGTAGAATTGGCACGCAACGTCCGCAACGAAACGGGTTTAAAAACGCGTCAACCGTTATCCGAGTTGATTTTGTCGATGGATCAGGATTTTGAACTGAGCGGCTACGAGGAAATCATCAAAGATGAGATCAATGTGAAGCATATTCATGTTGAGACGGACGATAGCGGCTTTGTAGATTTTACACTGAAGCTGAATTTGAAGGTAGCGGGCAAGAAATACGGCAAAAATGTCGGCTTCCTGCAAAACTTTTTCAAAGGCATGTCTGCTGAGGATACCCGTTTGGTAGTAGAGCAAGGAGTGCTAAACGTGACTTCTCCAGAGGGAGAAGAGCTTCAAGTTACGGCCGAGGAATTGCTGGTGGAGAAAAAAGCGAAAGAAGGTTTTGCATCTGCTTCCGGTTATGGATTAACTGTAGCGTTGAACACGGACATTACGTCTGAGCTTGAGCAGGAAGGCTGGGTACGTGAAGTGGTGCGCGCGGTGCAGGATTACCGTAAAAAGCTGGATCTGCCGATTGAAAAGTACGTGGCACTGACGCTGGATGTAGATAACGAGCTACGTCAGGCGATCGAAAGCTTCGATTCTGTGCTGCGTGAAAACGTACTGGTTACCACCGTGACATTCGGTCAGGCCGAGCCAGCAGAGCGCGTAGAAGTGAACGGTAAAACGATCAGCGTTCATATTGGGGAATAATTACAAGCCCCCTGTCCCATAATACAAGAACAGGCAGCGTATAAAAACGAGCCTAAGCAACGAAAACGGATCTTTTCCGTTACGTGCTTCGGCTCGTTTGCTGCGTTCAGGGCAGCCATGGAAAAAGGGGGATTGTGCAGATGACGGCACGATCAAGGCGTAAGCAGGGGATAAGTCGCCAAAAAATGAACAGGGGAGAAGCTGCCATCGCCGCAGATAAAGGTACAGCAGGTAATCAGGCAGAGCAGCTAAATCGAATGGAAAAGCTGATACGTGCGGTATCAGAGCAAATGGAACGAACACGTATTGCCGATTATGCCCTGCTGCTAAATAAACCTTGGCGATTATTCTGGCTGAATTTAATATCAGGTATATCCCGTGGGATTGGCATCGCCCTAGGCTTTACTTTTTTTGCGGCCACCATTATTTATGTGCTGCAAGTACTCGGTGCGCTGAATTTACCGATAATCGGCGATTATATAGCAGATATTGTACGGATTGTGCAGCGGCAGCTGGAGCTTACCACCTACTAGATTACAGATATTTTGTTTATCTAAGTTTATGTTTCGTCTTCGTCCGTTATATCCGGCTCCAGCAGACCTTCACCCTCGCCATTTTCTAAATAACGCTGATAAATGGAACTACGAATGACTGATACATTTCTTCCATAAATGTCAGTAGCGATAAAGCTTTCGTATGGCTCTACGAAGCCCATATTATCATCGCCTGCTTCAATTTCCATATCATCATAGCGGTGGATTTCTCCACTTTCCGCCATGGCTGGCGTATTGGATGTACCCCAATTTTCAACGATTTGCCAGGCATCTTCACCGTCAAATCCGTTTTGATCTTCACGCTCATCCAGACTTGTTCTGCCAAATGAGGGGGCCAGAAATTCCTCCTCGACTGGACGGCGGTTGGATACCTCTGTTTCGGGGTTATGCTCTTTGCAGTAAATAGTATAGGGAACCGCCAGCAGGCGTTCATAAAGAATGGGTTTGCCACAGGCGGCACAAATGCCGTACGTACCCTTATCCATCGCCATCAAGGCTGATTCGATACGTTCCAATTGGAATTCGTCGTGCTCCAGTAAGGAAATGTCCTTGGCTCGCTCATATGTTTCGGTTGCCAAATCGCCCGGATGATTATCAATCGGGGATAGCTCGCCGGTCTGCTCGCGTTGGGAATCACCGAGTCCGTAATGATCGTTGTCCTGCAAACGATGCTCAATCTCTTTCTTGCGTTGCAGTAGTTCGTTACGCAATCCCTGCAATTGTTGCTCCGTCAATGGGGACATGGAATCCTCTCCTTGCTTTAGATTAAGATGCATATGCATTGTCTCGGGGATGCTCCTTGTAGTTTGCACCGGAAAGACCTCTTTTACAGTAGGAAATTCTACTCAAAACTGTACTTGCGAGCTCATGGGACTCGTGGACGATCTGAGAAGGCTTATGCTACAATAAATGGGTTCGACAACGGATATAAGCAGATCGGAGTGACGAAGGACCGTGATTTATTTTGGTATTGCGCTAATTATTTTTTTGATTGACCAGGGAGTCAAATATTTGGTGGCTACGCGGATGGAATTGTACGAGCAAATACCGGTGATTGGCAACTTCTTTTTAATCACGTCCCATCGTAATCGTGGAGCCGCTTTTGGGATTTTGGAAGGTCAACGTTGGCTTTTTATCGTGATTACAATTGTAGTAGTGATCGGCATCGTATGGTACTTGCGAAAAACGGTGAAGGCTGGTCAGAAATTGCTTCCCGTAGCACTAAGCTTGGTGCTTGGAGGCGCAGTCGGTAACTTTTTGGATCGGGCTATTTCAGGAGAAGTGGTCGATTTTGCACAATTCAATTTTGGAAGTTATACGTTTCCGATCTTTAATGTGGCGGATTCGGCGATTGTCATCGGTGTAGCCCTGATTATTTTGGATACATTACTGGAGTCGCGTCGGAACAAAGAAAATGGCAATGACAGCATTGAAGGGAAGTCGTAGCATGAAAGAAACGAATGAAAACAGTGAAGCCACAAGTCTGTCTTACGAGGAGGAGCTGGAGAGTGAATCCCTGGAATGGACAGCGGAATCTGATGATGCCAAAACGCGTATAGATAAATATATCGCCGAAAAAATGGAGGATGTGTCCCGTTCTCAGATACAGCTGTGGATCGGAAACGGTCGGGTGCTGGTCAATGGCTCCGCAATCAAAGCCAATTACAAGCTGGCTGAAGGAGATCGTATTGAATTGTCCGTACCGGAGCCAGAGAATGTCGATATTATACCCGAAAATATTCCGTTGGATATTGTCTACGAGGATTCGGACGTGATTGTCATTAACAAACAGCGCGGTCTGGTCGTGCATCCCGCACCAGGACATACTTCAGGAACATTGGTCAATGCGCTGATGTATCACTGTCATGATCTCTCCGGCATTAACGGAGAATTGCGTCCGGGTATCGTTCACCGTATTGATAAAGATACATCAGGACTCATAATGGCGGCCAAAAATGACCAGGCTCATGCTTCGCTGGCAGCACAGCTAAAGGAACACAGCGTTACGCGTAAATATATAGCTTTGGTTCACGGTCATTTGAGCCACGATCAGGGAACGGTTGATGCTCCTATAGGTCGTGATTCAGGTGATCGTAAATTGTTCACCGTGACGGAACGAAACAGCAAGCATGCAGTCACCCATTTTCTCGTCATTGAGCGTTTGGGGGATTACACCCTGCTTGAGCTTCAATTGGAGACAGGGCGCACACATCAAATTCGTGTACACATGAAATTTATTGGGCATCCTTTGGTGGGTGACCCTATGTATGGACGCAGCAAAGGGGTTCGCATGAATGGTCAGGCGCTGCATGCAGCGGTGTTGGGCTTTAAGCATCCAGCCACTGGCGAGTATATGGAGTTCAGCAGACCCATTCCTCCCGATATGGAAGATGTTTTGGCGTCTTTGCGTAGTCGCTAAAATCAACGAAGTTCTGTATTCGTATTCAAAAACCTGAATAAATTATTAAAAGAAACCGCCTAATTGGCGGTTTTTTTATTGTTTGGGCAAGGTATGGGTAAAAACAACTATCGATAATTATACAATTAAGTTGTATAATTATTAAAGTGCTTCCGGTGGTTCCGGTTAAACAGGTGTTGACACATGATTTTCGATCTGTCATACTTCTTGTAGTTGCGATGAACTTTGTCCAAGAGATGGCTACCATCTCACACTATGAGAAGCTGGATAAAGAAAATCCTGAATAGCACCTTTAAATCAGTCCCGTGAGGCTGGCAAGGTAACGTGAATGGATCACTGATCAGTGCATCCGCTGCGGCGGTATGACTTCAGTGTGTCCGAGAGATCGGAGAACGGTGGAAGACTGTTCATACGAGACTCCTTGCCAAACTTGGGCAAGGAGTCTTTTTTGTATCCGAACACGGGACCAGGTCTGAAGGGAACATTACCTGAGGAGGCTGGGAGCATGAGTAATGAAACACATGTACTGATGGACGAAATTGCGATTCGTCGGGCATTAACACGGATTGCACATGAAATTTTGGAGAAAAACAAAGGTATTGATGATTGTGTCCTAGTAGGAATTCGAACACGCGGGGTTCATTTGGCGCAGCGTCTGGCTGAGAAAATTGCCGAAATCGAAGGTGCGCCGATTCCATGGGGAGAGCTGGATGTCACAGCTTACCGGGATGACCGGAGCAGCGTTAGTGAAACCAAAGGAAATGGAAAAGAGCTTTTGATGAATCCTGCTGACGTATCGGTTCATGATAAGAAAGTCATTCTCTTTGACGATGTGCTGTACACAGGCCGTACCATTCGCGCGGCGATGGATGCATTGATGCATTGCGGACGACCGCAAATGATTCAGCTGGCAGTGCTGGCGGATCGCGGACACCGTGAGCTTCCGATTCGTCCGGATTACATCGGCAAGAACATCCCGACTTCCAAATCCGAGGAAATCGTAGTTTCGCTTCAGGAGACGGACGGCAAGGACGAAGTGACGATCAATCAGAACCGGGGGGAACAGGAATGATCACAACAGCCAGTCAACTTAGAGAACGAAGCCTGCTCGGATTAAAAGAAATTAGCCGCAATGAAATCGAGTCCATTCTGGATCGCGCTCATTATTGGGAATCTCAACCAGAAAAACTGGTTCCAGTACTGCAATCACGCTTTGCGGCCAACATGTTTTTTGAAAACAGCACTCGCACCCGCTTTTCTTTTGAAATGGCAGAGAAGCGGCTGGGCGCTCAGGTTTTGAACTTTTCCGCTGCGGCTTCCAGTGTGGAAAAAGGGGAGTCCATTTACGATACAGTACGTACGCTCGAATCCATGGGCATTGATGCAGGAGTCATCCGGTTAAAGCCAGCCGGGGTGCTGCAAGAGCTCGCTGAGAAGGTCAGTGTTCCACTGGTTAATGCAGGGGACGGCAACAATGAGCATCCAACGCAGGCTCTGCTGGACCTGTACACCATGCGCAAAACTTTCGGTGAGCTTAAAGGCTTGAGAGTATCCATCATAGGAGACATTCTGCACAGCCGTGTCGCTCGCTCGAATCTGTGGGCCTTGCAAAAATTCGGAGCCAAGGTTAGCTTCTGCGCTCCTGATAATATGCAAGCACCTGATCTTGCGGCGTACGCGCCTTATGTTCCGATGCAAGAGGCACTACAGGCGGACGTGGTCATGATGCTTCGGGTACAGCTGGAACGGCATGCCGAAGGGATGTTGCGCTCAGCGGATGAGTACCGCGAGCAGTACGGTTTGACAGAGAAAAGAGCAGCGAACCTGAAGCCCGGAACAATTATCATGCATCCAGCTCCAGTGAATCGGAATGTGGAAATTGATAGTGCAGTTGTGGAAAGCGAACAATCACGAATTTTTCCGCAAATGGCAAACGGGGTTCCGATCCGCATGGCGGTTATGGAACGGGCAATGAAGCTGTAGAAGCTGTCAGTAGGATCGTAGGAAAAGTTGCAGAAAACTGAGCGGAGGAATATTTCAGATGAAACAATTAATTATGAATGCAAGCGTATTGAACGAGCAGGGCGAGGCTGAATTGAAATCCATCCTAATCGCCGACGGAAAGATTTTGGCTATTGCAAATGCGGATGCTGGAGTCAGCCTACTTATAGAAGAAGGGACATCTGAGCAGGAGCGCGAAGTTGAAAAAATCGACGCCCAGGGAAAACTGGTCATCCCCGGTTTAATCGACATGCATGTGCATCTGAGAGAACCTGGCTTTGAATATAAAGAAACGATTGAAACGGGCAGCCGTGCGGCGGTGAAAGGCGGATTTACGACGATTGCCTGCATGCCAAACACACGTCCAGTGACTGACAATGTGGACACAGTCCAGCTGGTATTGAAAAAGGGACAGGAAGCCGGGCTTGCCAAGGTTCTTCCTTACGCAGCCATTACGAAAAACGAACTGGGGCGTGAGCTGACAGATTTTGAAGCGCTCAAGGCAGCAGGTGCAATCGGCTTTACTGACGATGGTGTCGGGGTGCAAAGCGCGCAAATGATGAAGGATGCCATGGCGCGGGCCAAAGCACTGGATATGCCGGTTATTGCACACTGTGAGGATAACACGCTTGTTGAAGGAGCGGCGGTGACGGACGGCGAATTTGCCAAGCGCCACGGACTTAAAGGCATTCCGAACGAATCCGAAGCCATTCATGTCGGACGAGACATTTTACTATCCGAGGCAACCGGGGCACACTATCATGTATGCCATGTCAGCACGGAGCAGTCAGTGCGGTTAATCCGCCACGCGAAATCTTTTGGCATCAAGGTAACGGCTGAGGTATGCCCACACCACTTGGTATTGTCAGATGAGGACATCCCTGGGCTGGATGCGAACTGGAAAATGAATCCTCCGCTCCGCTCCCCACGTGATGTGCAGGCATGCATCGAGGGACTGGAAGACGGTACGATTGACATCGTCGTAACCGACCATGCAGCGCATAGTGAGGAAGAGAAGGCAAGAAGTTTGGAGCTGGCGCCATTCGGAATCGTTGGATTTGAGACGGCCTTCCCGCTGTTGTACACAAAATTCGTAGCTACCGGACAGTGGACGCTGGACTTTCTAGTGCGTCGTATGACTGCTGATCCAGCGCGTGTCTTCCGCCTTGATACGGGACGCCTGGAAGAAGGGGCTCCAGCTGACCTGACCATGATTGATCTGGAGCAGGAGCAGGCAGTTGATCCGCAAACGTTTGCCAGCAAAGGACGCAACACTCCTTTTACAGGCTGGAAGCTCAAAGGCTGGCCCGTGAAAACTTGGGTAGACGGCAAACTGGTATGGTCTGCTGACGAAGCAAAATAAATAGAAACCACTAAAAAAATAGAACCTAATAGCAGGAAACAATATAGAGGAGTGAGACGGGATGCAGGCAAGATTGTTACTTCAGGACGGCACGCTGTTTACAGGCACATCATTTGGTGCGGAAGGTGAAAAAACAGGCGAGGTCGTTTTCAACACAGGGATTACAGGCTATCAAGAGGTGCTGACGGATCCCTCTTATTGCGGACAAATCGTAACGATGACTTACCCGCTGATTGGCAATTACGGAATTACTCGGGATGACTTTGAATCGGTACGGCCTTATGTCCATGGCTTTGCTGTTCGACATTACGAGCCGGCGCCAAGTAACTGGCGTGCTCAATACAGCGTGGGCGATTTGCTGAAGGAATATGGCATCATTGGCATTAGCGACATCGACACCCGCATGCTTACCCGGATTATTCGCCATCACGGCACGATGAAGGGCATTTTGACGACTGGTTCCCAGCCGCTGGAAGAACTGAAAGAAATGATGTCTGACTTGACCATTGAAGAACTGCGCAATCAGGTTCCTATGACTTCCACACCTCATCCGTACAGCAGTCCTGGCAACGGAGAGCGGATCGTATTGATTGATTATGGTGCCAAAAGCGGTATCTTGCGCGAACTGAATAAACGGGACTGTGATGTGGTTGTCGTTCCACATGATACGACGGCTGAGGAAATTCGCCGCTTGGACCCGGACGGTATCCAGCTGTCTAACGGACCTGGTGATCCGAAAGATGTACCACATGCTGTTCGTACAGTAGCTGAATTGTTAGGAGAATACCCGATTTTCGGAATTTGCTTGGGACACCAGTTGTTTGCTTTAGCTTCTGGAGCGGATACGGAGAAGCTGAAATTCGGACATCGCGGTGGTAACCATCCGGTGAAAGAACTGGAGAGCGGACGCTGCTTTATTACCTCACAAAATCATGGCTACACGGTAAATGAGGACTCGATCCAGGGAACTGACCTTGAAGTGACACACATTAATAACAACGATAAGACGATTGAAGGTCTTAAACATACCAAGTATCCTGCGTTTTCCGTACAATACCATCCAGAGGCTGCGCCAGGACCTTACGATAACGGCTACCTGTTTGACCGCTTTCTGGACATGATCCGTGAACACAAAAGAATTCATCCAAAGCAACCACGTCAGGCTGCTATCGCCGCCGCAGTGAGAGGAGAGCGCTAATATGCCGAAAAATACAGAACTTAAAAAAATACTCGTGATCGGTTCCGGTCCTATCGTTATTGGTCAGGCAGCGGAATTTGATTACGCTGGTACACAAGCTTGTCAAGCGCTCAAAGAAGAAGGCGTCGAAGTGGTACTGATCAACAGTAATCCGGCAACCATCATGACAGATACCAATATGGCTGACAAAGTATACATTGAGCCCATTACACTTGATTTTGTAACACAGATTATCCGTCAAGAGCGTCCGGACGGCCTGCTTCCTACACTGGGAGGACAAACAGGTTTGAATATGGCGGTGGAGCTGGCTCGCGCCGGAGTGTTAGAGCGTGAAAACGTCAAATTGCTGGGAACACAACTGAATTCGATAGAAAAAGCCGAAGACCGTGATCTGTTCCGTGAGTTGATGCGTGAGCTGGAACAGCCTGTACCTGAAAGTGTAATTGTTACCACATTAGAAGAATCCCTCGATTTTGCTAATGAGATCGGTTATCCGATTATCGTTCGCCCTGCTTATACACTGGGGGGAACGGGTGGCGGTATCTGTTCGACCGAAGAAGAACTGCGTGAAACGGTCAGCTCCGGTTTACGTTACAGTCCAATTGGACAATGTTTGGTAGAAAAAAGCATCGCAGGCATGAAGGAAGTCGAGTATGAGGTTATGCGTGACGGCAATGATAACTGCATCGTTGTCTGCAATATGGAAAACTTTGATCCGGTCGGCGTGCATACCGGCGACAGTATCGTCGTAGCACCGAGTCAGACGCTGTCAGATCGCGAGTACCAAATGCTGCGCTCTGCTTCCCTGAAAATTATCCGCGCCCTCAATATTGAAGGCGGATGTAACGTACAGTTTGCGCTTGATCCACACAGCTATCAATACTATGTCATTGAAGTCAACCCACGTGTAAGTCGCTCCTCGGCACTGGCATCCAAAGCAACGGGGTATCCGATTGCCAAAATGGCTGCCAAAATTGCGCTAGGCTACACACTGGATGAAATCGTGAACCCGGTAACAGGACAAACGTATGCTTGCTTTGAGCCGACACTGGATTACATCGTGAGCAAAATACCACGCTGGCCATTTGACAAATTCATTTCTGCCAACCGTAAGCTGGGTACGCAAATGAAAGCAACGGGTGAAGTCATGGCCATCGGACGCACATTCGAAGAGTCCATCCATAAAGCGGTACGGTCTTTGGAAATCGGCGTACACCGTCTGCATCTTAAGGGAGCCGATCAGCTGTCTGATGAGGTGCTCAAGGATCGCCTGATTAAAGCAGATGATGAGCGTTTGTTCTTGGTAGCCGAGGCATTCCGCCGCGGCTGGCAGCAGCAGGAAATTCAGGATTTAACGAAAATTGACTGGTGGTTCCTTGATAAGGTAGAAGGAATCGTTAAGTTTGAAGCTGTTATTGCAGGAGAATCTGAGCTGACTTACGAAACGCTTTATCAGGCCAAACGCAAAGGCTTTACCGACCGTTCTATCGCTGAGATTCGCAGTCTGAGTCAAACAGCTAACAATCTGACAACCGAGCGTGAGGTGCGTGAGCTCCGTCTGGGTCAAAACCTGCGTCCTGTCTACAAAATGGTAGATACGTGTGCAGCTGAGTTTGAAGCCACAACGCCTTACTACTACTCCTCTTATGAAGTGGAAAACGAAGTGATCCCATCCAACAAAGAAAAAGTTATCGTTCTTGGCTCCGGGCCAATTCGGATCGGGCAAGGGATTGAATTTGATTACTCCACCGTACATGCGGTATGGGCTATTCAAAAGGCAGGTTACGAAGCAGTTATCATTAATAATAACCCAGAGACCGTTTCTACCGACTTTAACACATCTGACCGTCTCTACTTTGAGCCACTTTTCTTCGAGGATGTAATGAATGTCATCGAGCAGGAAAAACCGATCGGCGTTATCGTCCAGTTCGGCGGTCAAACGGCAATTAATCTCGCAGCTCCACTGAGTGCAGCAGGCGTGAACATTCTGGGCACAAGTCTGGAAAGTATCGACGAAGCGGAAGATCGGAAAAAGTTCGAGCAACTGTTGTCTCGCCTGGCCATCGCACAACCTAAAGGCAACACGGTCACCTCTGTAGATGAAGCGGTAGGAACCGCTCAGGCGCTGGGTTATCCAGTGCTGGTACGTCCATCCTACGTCCTGGGCGGGCGCGCCATGGAAATTGTCTACTCGGATACGGAATTGCTGCGGTATATGGAAGAAGCCGTTAAGATCAATCCGGAACACCCTGTGCTCATCGACCGCTACATGCTGGGCAAAGAAGTTGAGGTTGATGCCATCTGTGACGGTGAAACGGTACTGGTACCAGGTATTATGGAGCATGTGGAACGGGCCGGGGTTCACTCCGGTGACTCTATCGCGGTGTATCCGCCACAGCACTTGTCTGCCGAGTTGAAGAAAAAAATTGTGGATATTACGATTAGCATCGCCAAGGAATTGAAAACGATCGGTCTGGTAAACATCCAGTTCGTCATTCATCAAGACGAGGTGTATGTCATCGAGGTTAACCCTCGTTCCTCACGGACGGTTCCTTTCCTGAGCAAGGTAACGAACATCCCGATGGCGAATCTGGCGACACAGGCTATTTTGGGCGGTAAGCTTAAGGATGCAGGCTACACAGAAGGTCTATGGCCTGAAAGTAACTATGTCTCGGTTAAGGTTCCGGTATTCTCCTTTGCCAAACTGCGCCGTGTAGAACCAACCCTGGGGCCAGAAATGAAATCGACAGGTGAAGTTATGGGTCGTGATATCCAGTATGCCAAAGCTCTGTATAAAGGACTCGTGGGTGCTGGTATGAAAATTCCATCCACCGGGGCGATCATCATCACCGTAGCGGATAAAGATAAAGAAGAAGCTGTCGAGTTGATGCAGGGCTTTTACAGACTGGGCTACAAAATTATTGCAACAGGTGGAACGGCAGCTGCACTGGAGCAGGCCAACATTCCGGTGAACACGATTAACAAGCTGAGTGAGGGTAATCCGAACATCCTGGATATGATTCGTACGGGTGAAGCCAACTTTGTCTTCAATACGCTGACCAAAGGGAAAACACCAGAGCGTGACGGATTCCGCATCCGCCGTGAAGCAGTTGAGAACGGTATTGTCTGCATGACCTCACTGGATACCGTACGCGCCTTGCTAAGAATGCTGGAGACGATTAATTTCACGTCAGAATCCATGCCGGTTCTGAGCAACTAAGGCGATACAATGAGATCATGAAAAATAAGTAGAACAAGGAAGGACATTCATCAGCTTTTGCTGACGGATGTCCTTTATCACGGGCAAATACACCCGAATCAACGCGAAAAGGGGATGTAGAACGGTGAACGAAGCATTTCAGCAGATGGCAGGACGGCTGATGGTCGCGTTAGATTACCCGGATGCGCAGCAGGCAGAGCAGCTAATTCGGCAGCTGGAGGGTATTCCCTGTTATATAAAAGTAGGTATGCAGCTGTTTTATAGCGCAGGACCCGCTTTTGTAGAACAATTAAAATCGAGAGGATACTCCGTTTTTCTGGATTTGAAAATGCATGATATTCCTAACACAGTGCGAGGAGGGGCAGAGAGTATTACCCGCTTAGGTGTGGATATGTTCAACGTACATGCTGCTGGGGGCGTTAATATGATGTCAGCCGCTAAAGCTGGTGCAGAAGCAGCTATTTCCGCAGACAACTCGCTCGCCATGCCGCTCATTATTGCAGTCACACAGCTGACCAGCACGGATCAGACGACCATGAATAAGGAGTTAGGTATTCCTGGTACGGTACAGGATGCAGTGGTTCGTTACGCACAGCTGACCCGTGAGGCGGGACTGGATGGTGTGGTAGCTTCACCTTTGGAAGTGCCTGCGATTCGCGCCGTATGCGGGTCTAACTTTAAAACCATAACCCCTGGCATACGCCCGGCAGGCAGCGCCACAGGTGATCAGTCACGTGTGCTTACACCTGGACAAGCCATTGCCCAAGGCAGCAGCTACATTGTCGTTGGACGGCCGATCACGGCAGCACCAGACCCACGCGCCGCAGCGCAACACATTATTGAGGAGATGATACAAGCATGACTACATTAAACAATATACCAGAGCAAATTGCATCCCATCTGTTGCGTATTCAGGCGGTGGCATTGCGTCCGCAGCAGCCTTTTACATGGACATCCGGTATTAAATCGCCTATCTACTGTGACAATCGCCTTACCATGTCCTACCCGGAGGTGCGAGAGCTGATTGCAGACTCTTTTGCTGCCCTGATTCGCGAGCAATATCCCGAAACCGAAGTTATTGCAGGGACAGCTACAGCAGGGATTCCTCATGCGGCCTGGGTAGCGCAAAAGCTGAATTTGCCGATGGCCTATGTAAGGGACAAAGCCAAAGGACACGGGAAAGAGAACCAAATTGAAGGCCGCATCAGCGCAGGACAAAAGGTTATGGTTATCGAGGATCTTATCTCTACAGGAGGCAGTTCCATTAAAGCAGCACAGGCCATAGCACAAGCAGGCGCTCAGCCGTTAGCGGTACTGGCTATTTTCAGCTACCAGCTGGATAAAGCGACTCAAGCTTTTGAAGAAGCAGGTGTGAAGCTGCAAACCTTGTCCAATTACACGGCCCTGATGGAGGTTGCCTTGCGTGAAGGAACCATTCAGGAGGAAGAGATGGAACTGCTGCGTTCCTGGCGTCAGGACCCGGCTTCCTTTGGCAAATAAGGCAGAGCATCTACAGGCAATGGAGCTAATGGTTGATGCGGCTCAGACTCGTTGTCATCCAGCGTAGATTGTTATGATTCAAGCTGTGTAAATCGAATTCGATCCGGTTACACTAACTCCTACCATCATGTGAAAAGAGGGAGTTTGGATGTATTGGGTTTACTATGGCAGACTGTACACAACTAAATTTCAGGCCGGGTGTCTGGCAAAAAGGCTGGAACATGACGGCTGGATGTACGGCTACAATGATCCCCGCGCAGTGGAGGTGTACCGCTCGCGTAAGGGACGTTATGGTGTCCGATTTATTCCGTGATGTATTAAAAATAAATAAAAAAAGAAAAATACCGAAAAACTATTGACGAAACACAAGAAAATGTTGTATATTAATTAACGTTGCTGTTATGAATATGTAGCGTAAATATACATGTTTTTTTGAGGGCCCTTAGCTCAGTTGGTTAGAGCGGTCGGCTCATAACCGATTGGTCGGGGGTTCGAGTCCCTCAGGGCCCATTTCCTCAAAAACCTTTGCCTAGCAAGGGTTTTTTTGTTGTATATAGAGGTAAAGAAAACGGAAGGAAAGTAGTATTTAAAAGGGGTTGATTAGAATTTGCTAACGTATTTGCTAACGTGAATTCATTTTGTGGTATATTACCTTTACTAAGTGGTGTGACAAAACGGTGAAGTTTCATTAAGTTTGAGCTTTCCACCGGGAAATTCCACTTGCCAGCAGGTATGGTGTCGGGGCTCCGTTTGGTGATTAATATTTATGGTCTTAAATGTTAGGGCTACACAGCCATTATAAAGCTGGTATAAAGGATAAAGCAGCGGTATCGTAAAAAAGCGATATAATATAAAGATTAAGAGCTGTCCCAGATCATTAAATGCTACGGGACAGCTCTTTGTGTGAAGAACGATAATTTCTCAATCTATACAGGAACGTAGCAATTACAAGAAAAATAAAGTTCTATTACCGGCCCCTATGTTTGGCTTTTGCCTTGAGCCGAGCAATATCTCGTTTGTACTCTTTAATTTCCTCACGACGTTCACGGTTCATTGTTCTCTTCTCAGCCTTATGCTGTTCAAGCTGCAATTTGATTGCCTGTTCCGCATACGTATTGGTGCCGCGAGAACGTACTTCCTTAGCCGCCAACCGTTGTAAACGTTTGGGGTTAATCCGGTGATCGTAAGATGTTTTTCCTTCGACTACTACTGTCATGCGTTCAGTCAGATCGGACAGTTCACCGCTTTGGACGAATGTTAGCACTTCGGCATCCGACGGCTCCGATCCAAATACATATCTCGCTGCCCGAACCTTACCTTTTTCCTGTGTTTCGATTACTCCGACCCAATAAGGTTTTTCGAAATATACCGTTAGCTTCATAATGATGAAACCCCCTCTGAAAGTGTTACGGAGTCGATGGACATCCCGAGGGGGAAGGTTACTTGTATCGGTAATATAACCCAATACGCCCGGACTACCAACCGAGCCGTGTTTTTACGCTCCGTTTTCATCATAGAAGAGTTTGGTGGTTTCGTCTACATTAATGGGAAGTATTTCTGTAGGGCTGTTTGAATTTAGTGTAGATGTAAAGTAGGACGTGACTGGTATTTAGCCGAGGGGGTCACCCTCACCCGAGTCTTCCTTTTTAGTTCAAAAAGAAGCACTGCCGTAGTAAACGAACAGTGCTTCTTAATGCCCTTATTTAATCTTAGAGTACCTTAACAGTGTAAACCATTCTCAATTTACCGCTGCCGTTGTAAATTTCGACTCTTGCGTTCGTTGCAGTGGTGGTTGTTACCACACCGGAAGCGGAGACTGTGACATTTCCGCTTGCTACTTTATAAGTATCCCCTGGGTAACTTGATAGCGCATAGGAATAATTTCTTGGCAGCTTTGCAGTTCTGTAGTATACTCCGTTAACTTCTACAATTGGCGTAATTTCTGGAGAAGGACCTACGCTTTGAATATGGCTATATGTACTGCTTACTGCTGCGGAAGCATTAGGGACGATAATACTACCAATCAGTCCCAAAGACATTGCTGTTGTTAATATGATTTTCTTAGTATTCATAAAAAAAACCTCCTGAAATGTTATACTAGCTCCTAAAATATACCATGTAAAATTATTAATTTCACTTTATTTGACAAATGTTGTCAAAATAATACAATAAAATGATACAAAAGTCCTATATGATGATAAAAAATTAAAATATATCGATGAAAGAAAACGGACGTCAGAGTTATCCGCCCCGAGTCCCCTTTCATATTTTGGATCTGCTTGTTCTGGATATCAGTTTACAAGCTCGTGTATAGGCTTTTCACCGTTGTCTTGATTCCATCCCACCATACGTTGTTTTAATGCAGACAGTTCCGTACATTGACCAATGGCCTCCGCTACTAGCTTGGCGATCTGTCTTGCTCCTTCGTCGGAAAAATGAGTATTATCCGTTACACCGGCGGGATAATTCGGATGCACTTTTTCAGGCAAATGCATAAAAAGCTGCTGGGATTCTTCTTCACCCATGGAACGATAAAGCTGCTGAGAAGCTTCAAAAATATCGAGTAGGGGTGTATGGGTTTGCTCCGCTACTCGTCTCATAGCTGCAGGATAGGCTCCCACAGCCAGCGGATCAGGTTCACCGTCTGCGGTAAAGCGGCGGCGGCTTACAGAGGTCAACAGCACAGGAAACCCGCCACGCTTCCGAGCAGACTCGATGCATTGAATGAGGTTTTGACGATACTCCCCGTCAGGATCGGTATAACGAGTGGGATCTTCTTTTTTCTCATCGTTATGTCCAAATTGAATAAACAGATAATCGCCAGCTTGAAGATCCTTTTCAATATCAGCTAGCCTATCTTCTGCTATAAAGGATTTGGTGCTGCGCCCATTAACTGCGCGATTGTCCACATGAACAGATGGGTCCAAGTAGCTTTGCAGGTGTTCGCCCCAGCCTGTCATCGGTTTTTCGGTAGCCCCCTTTTGAGCTGCAGTCGAGTCTCCGGCGATAAACAGCCGGATGGGCAGTTGCTGTTTTACCTGAACATAACGATTTTTTTGAAGCCAGGCTTCGGCCAGATCGATCCATTGTCGGCATTCACGGTTGTCCTCTGCCAGCCCTAAACCGTGTCGTCCTTCCTCGAATATATGCAGTTCAAATGGAATACCTTGTTTGGACAATGCGGAAGCAAACAAGAGGCTGTTTTCTACCGGAACGGTGGCGTCATTAGCTGTAGTCCACATAAAAGTTGGAGGTGTCTGTGAAGTCACTTGCTGATCGGATGAGTAGGCTTGAAGCTGCTCCTGTGTCGGCTGTTCACCTAAAAAATGTGTACGGCTTCCGATATGTGTATAAGGGTCATAAAACGAAATGACGGGATATCCCAGCAGCAGAAGATTTGGTTTCTCATTTCCTGTGGTGGCAACGATGGAGGCCAAATGCCCGCCTGCGGAAAAGCCGATAAGCCCCACCTGTTCAGAAATCACAGCCCATTCCTTTGGGGTTTGACGTACCCATTGCAGGGCATGCTCCACATCCTCCAACAAGGAGGGGATCTCAAAATCGCCGACTTGATACTCCAGTACTCCTGCATGGATGCCTAAATCATTCAACCATCGAGCTATAGGCTCTCCTTCATGTGAGGCCAAATGCTCATAGCCGCCGCCAGGCAATACCAATATAAAGGGACGAGCTTCCTGAACTGCAACTGGATAGAGGGAGAGAAATGACGTGTCTGCTGGAAATTCATCTTTTACAATCTGTTCTTTATGACTAACAACATGTAACATAATGTACCTCCAAATTTCTTTTTAACTGCCGCGAACAAAAAAATCGACTTAAATTGGAATGATACGGATGTAAAAAATAAATGCACACGTGAAAAAAATGATTTAAACCTCATTATGAAAGCGCTATAATTTTGGTGTAATGCAAAGAACCAAAGGGGGAGCGCAATGAAAAAAGGCAGAATGTTCTACACCATTTTTATTACGATTCTGGTTTTTGGAATAGGACTGGTGGCCAGCTTCGGCAGCTACATCTATTTTACAACAATTAGCTCCGTTGTGGAGAGAGTTTCCAATACCAAGCAAAGCTACATGGCACAGATCAGAAACAGTCTGGAGCAGAAGATTCAAACGATTGAATATGCTTTTAATACGTACAGCACGACCAGCTCGTTTGATGAAGTTGTGAAACATCCCATTACGGAAAAAGATTTTATAGCGTATCGGAATGTGAATACGCAGCTCAATTATATTGCCACAATGGGATTGGAAGGGACGGAATATTCACTGATCAGTCTGGACCAGAATTGGAAAATTTCCAATGGCAGCTTGTCCTATTTGACAAAAACGGAACGGGAAAAGCTGATTGATACTTATATCGACCAGCACGATAAGGGACTATTCTGGATTAAAACAGATAAAGGAATCCGTTTTGTTAATACATTACCTGTATTTTCCCAAAAGAAGCAGGCCATTGCTCTGTCAGATATTTCGTTGCAGACGTTAAGGCGTACCATTCAAACAGAGGATCATATGCCTGTTTTTATTTTGAATAACCAAGGCGATTTAATGTACGAAACTGAGCCTGCTACCCGCTTATTGTCTACCCAGCAGCTTCAGCACATTTCAGAAGTTACAGCAAAATCAGACAACACAGGCATGCTGACATTGGAGAAAACAAAGCATCAGCCTGCACGCCAAGTCATTTATGCCAAATCTGCATATAACAATTGGACTTACTTAACGGTATTAGATAAAAATGAAATTGCGAATGCATTTCAAACGACCAAATTTGGGATCATCATGATGGGACTTGTGCTAACGCTTTTAATTGTAGTAGTGGCGTATTTCATTGCTGTTTACTTTACCAAGCCATTCCAGCAGATTAAACGCAGTCTGCCTAAAAGCCCTAATTTTACGTTCAAAAATGAGACTTCCAAAAATGAAATTGAATGGATCATTGATTCCATCGACACCATTGTTACAGAGAAGGAAAGCTTGGAAAGCCTCATCCAGTCTGAAATGCCCCAGCTTGAAACCCAATTGATTCTCAACCTGTTCCGCAAGCGTATTTCCGAAGAGGAGTTGGCACGAAAAATGCCTCGCCTCGGCTATTCACAGCTTGAGAATCAAATGTATATTACGATGTTGATCCAACTGGACAATCTGGGAGATCGGGAGCCATCAGATAAAGATGTGTTACTGCTGGCCATTAACAAAATCGTAGAAGAAACAATTCCAGAGCAGCAGCGTATGCTGCCCATCATTTTGAATGATGGTACCCAGGCTACCATTTTAATATGGACAGACAAGAACGAGCATGAAATAAGAAAGCAGGTACTGGATGACGCGACTCTTTTGATTCAAACCGTAAAAGAGTATTTGAATGTATCCATCAGCATAGGCATTAGTACAGCGTATAGTAACTTATTGGAAAGTAAAGAAGCCTGTGAGATGAGCAAGCAAGCCTTACATCATCGTTTAAATTTAGGTAAAGAGTCGATTATTTTTTACGAAGATATTTCCATGGTCATTTCAGGTCCGGTGCTGCTTCATTATCCTACTGAATTGGAATCGCAACTGTTTGATGCTATCCGAATAGGGGATGAAGAGCAGGTATCTCATACGGTCCATTCCTTATTAGCGGAAATAATGACAAAGAACAATCATTCCATGAACTTTGAGGTGCTGCTGGTGCGGTTTGTGAATAACCTCATCCAATTGGAACAGCTGTTGGGGATCGAAGTGTTGCTGACGCAAGACAATCATGCCCTATACCATCGCTTGCTGGACATCCGAAACCCGGAAGAGATTGAACGTATGCTGGTAGAGCAAGTTATTTTCCCCATGGTAAAAAGCATGAAGGAGAAGACGAACCAGCAATTCCGCTGTCTCTCGGAAAAAATTGCCGCTATTATCCGTGCTGAATATGACCAGGAATTATCATTAGAACTTATTGGTGATCGGCTTCATTACAATCCGAATTATTTAAGCAGTATCTTCAAAAAGGAATACGGAACGACGTTCAGCGAATATCTGATGGGCTACCGTTTGCAAATGGGCAAGAAGTGGCTCGTTGAGACAGATATGACGATTAAAGAAATCGCCGAACGATTGCAATATCATAATTCGCAAAACTTTATTCGCTCGTTTCGAAAGAAGGAACAGGTTACACCCGGAGCTTATCGGAAGATGAAGCAAGCCGATTGACCTGAACTTCAGAGCAATAAGGGGACAGCTTACCCTTTAACCGCCCCTAGCAAAGCCCCTTTGACAAAGTGCTTTTGTACAAAGGGATACACGATTAACATTGGAACGGTTGCAATGACAATAACCGCCATCTTAATCGTCTGCGCAGGCGGGATGACATCTACAGCAGTTCCTTCTGCCTGCATACCACTAGAAACGATTACAATTTGACGCAGTAAGACTTGAATCGGCCATTTTGCAGAATCATTGATATAGAGAATTGCGTGCATATACGTATTCCAGTAGGCTACCGCATAGAAAAGAGAAATGGTTGCAATCGAAGGCAGGGCTAGCGGCAGCATAATTTTAAAGAAGATCCCAAAATCGTTACACCCGTCCATCTTGGCCGATTCCTCCAAATCATCCGGCAAAGCCTGAAAAAAGTTACGCATGATAATCAGGTTAAACGCATTAATGGCTACGGGAAGAATCAAGGACCAATACGAATTGATGAGCCCCATGCTTTTGACAACCAGGAATGTCGGAATCATTCCCCCACTAAACAGCATCGAAAATACAACAATGAAATTAATGGTACTGCGGCCAAGTAAATATTTTCGAGATAATCCATAGGCCATAAAAGCGGTAAATATCATACTTACAACTGTACCGACGATCGTTACTCCGACCGAAACCCCGAGACCTCTAAAAATGGTTGGAGTCGACAGGATATAGCGATAGGCGTCTAAGGAAAAGGTAACTGGGAAAAGAATGAATTTCTTGGATATCACTTCTTCGGTTGAGGCAAAAGAGCTGGCGATGATATTCAAAAAAGGCAAGAGACAAGTGAGGGCAATGAGAATCAATAATGTACTATTTACAATGTTGAAAATACGACTGCCCAGCGATTCTTTTTTTCGTAGTTTTTGCGCCAATGCGGTTGACCTCCTCGTAATCGTTTACATGTCAACCTTATCAAGAGGAAGAAATTCCGTATATAATCAAATTTTGAGGTGTTCCCTAAGCATGGGGAAAAGAGGGTAATCATTAGGTTATGTAGTAATCATTAGCTAAGGTCAAAAGGCTAAAAAGTAGGCTGTGCGTATATTTTTGTAAACGCTATCATTTGATGATTATATGCGGAATGCTAAAAATCACGTACTCTTGAAAACGTATACAGGAACGTTTGAAGGAGGTCGAATGAATGAAAGTTTCAAGTGTCCCCGCATCTAACATGAAGGTGAAAATGAAAAAGAACAAAAGAACGCCGGAAAGCCTTTTACGAATGCAAAAACACAAGCTGCTATATCTGATGGTTTTACCCGGACTGGTGTACTTCATTATTTTTAAGTACTTCCCCATGGGGGGCTTGGTCATTGCGTTTCAGGATTATCAAGCCTTTCAGGGAATCACGGGTAGTCCGTGGGTAGGCATGAAGCATTTTATCCGTTTATTTACCGAGCCTACGTTTTTTATGCTGTTACGTAATACGCTCATTTTATTTGCACTAAACATTGTAATCTTTTTCCCATTACCTATCATTTTGGCATTGATGCTGAATGAGGTCAGGAAGCTGTTTTTTAAAAACATTATTCAAACCATCATCTACATCCCGCACTTTATGTCATGGGTTATTATCGTTTCGATTTCTTATGTATTTCTTACGGTGGACGGCGGGGTACTGAATGAAATGATTGCCGCACTGGGCGGTGAGAAAATCAGCTTCTTAACTTCTCCGGAGTGGCTGCGAACCGTCTATATGGGGCAAGTCATCTGGAAGGAACTAGGCTGGTCTACCATCATTTATTTATCCGCAATCACCGTGGTAGATACGCAACTGTACGAGGCAGCAGAGATGGATGGCGCAGGACGCTTGCGAAAAACATGGCATGTTACCTTACCTGCAATCCGCCCGGTTATTATTACACTGCTCATTTTGAAAATCGGCAGTACGCTGGATTTGGGCTTTGAGCATATGTATCTGCTATTGAACTCATTGAACCGTGAGGTTGCGGAAATCTTTGATACCTATATTTATACTGCGGGCTTAAAGAATGGACAACTAAGTTTCAGTACAACGGTAGGGCTTTTTAAAGGAGTCGTAGGGTTAATCCTGATTATGTTCTCCAATCGACTTGCTAAGAAATTTGGTGAAGACGGCGTTTACTAATGACGACGGGAAGGATGCAAAATGGTACGGTTTGTAGAAAACATGAACAAATGGTGCATGCGTCTGCTTCGGCTGGTTTACCTTAACCTGCTATGGACGGTTGCGACAATCCTGGGCTTGGGCTTTATAGGTGTGGGACCTGCAACCGTCGCTATGCTTAGTGTTTTACGGCAATGGATTCGGGGCAATGAGGATGTGCCCATTTTCTCGACGTTTGTACGTTACTTTAGAGAAAGCTTTAAAGAAGCAGCGATTATTGGCGGACTCTACAGCCTCATGGGCTATGTGCTTTACGTGGATATCGTCAATGTCTCGTCCTGGTATGTTCGTGTAGTGACGCTTATTGGAGCCTTTTTGTATCTGATCTCTTTGGCCTACATTTTTCCGCTGCTGGCTCACTATGATTGGAAAGGGATCAAACTGAAAATCAAAATGTCAATTGTGATTGGATTTTCGTATTTACAATATACGCTTGTTCTTTTTGTAGCCATTGTCGTGCTGTTTGCATTGATTTTAGGCTTGTACCCGGGAATTCTGACTTTTGCCGGGGCGAGTATCCTCGGCTATCTCGTGATGTGGATGACACATCAGGTATTCAGCAAAATAGAGCGAGAGGTTCTGGTAAAAGAGGAAGATATGGCATAAATATATAAACAGAAAAGGAGCAAACACGATGAAAAAAGGGATCACGATGAAAAAGGGAGTATCGGGCCTTCTTGCCGGACTTATGGTCATGAGTGTTTTTTTAGCTGCTTGCGGTGACAAGGGGGCAGAGGATCAGAGTAGCCAAACCTATGATCCGAAATCCAAACTGGAATTTACCTGGTTAAACGTATTGCATACAGCTTCGCCGCCTACTGAAACGATCAAAAGTAAAATCGAAGAATACACCAATTCCAAAATCACCTTTAACTGGGTGCCGGATGCTTCCAAAGAAGAGAGAATCACCACGGCACTAGCTTCGGGTGAATTGGCTGATATGGTGACGCTGACGATGATGACAAATTCTTCAGTGCGTAGTTCATTGAAATCAGGACTATTCTGGGATGTAGGAAAGTATTTAGATGATTATGAAAATTTAAAAAAGATCCCACCTGAAGTGCGGGAGGCTGCTTCCATTGAAGGGGTGCTGTATGGTGTTCCGTTCCAGAAGAATCTGGCTCGGGCGGGTCTGGTCATTCGTCAGGATTGGCTGGATCGCTTAGGTCTGAAGGTGCCAACGACACTGGATGAGCTGTATGAAGTTGCGAGAGCGTTTACAGAAGATGATCCAGATGGGAATGGCAAAAATGATACGACCGGGTTTGTTGACAGATCGGATCTGCGCTACAGCAGCTTCAAAACTTTAAGTTCCTACTTTGGTACGCCTAATGGCTGGAAAGTAGATGAAAGCGGAAAGTTTACGCCAGAGTTTGATACTCCTCAATATATGGAGACCTTAAAGTATTCCCAAAAACTATACAAAAACGGGTATCTCTCTAAAGACTTTGCGGTAACCGCCAAAACGGACCAGCAGCAACAATTTGCTCAAGGTAAAGCAGGAATTTATACAGGCATGATTGATATCTCTAATCTCAGAACCTTGTCCCAAGGCTTACAAAAAGGGTTGAAGCTGGTACCGGTTAACAAGATTTCAAATGGAGATGGCAAATACCACGTATGGTCTGAGGGAAGCGGGGTAGGTGGTTTGCTGGCATTTCCTAAATCCGAAGTAAAGACGGAAGCTGAATTGAAAAGACTGCTGCAATTTGTAGATGATTTAATTGACAAAGATGTATACATGTACATGACCGGTGGTATTGAAGGTACTCATTATAAAATCGAAAAAGACGGAGCCTTCAAAATTATGAATACAGATTTGTGGCAAGCGGATGTTCAGCCGTTTTCAAGCTCCAGACCAAGTGAAGTGACTTATAACTTAAAAGATGCCAATCCCGAAAAAGAGCTGGCTAATGAATTAGTCCGAGAAAATAATAAATTTGCTGTTCTGGACCCGACAGTGCCTCTGGATTCAGTCACGGCTAATGAGCAAGGAACCGAGCTGGAGAAAATCATTACCGACGCCTCCTTCAAATTTATTATGGGTGAGCTTGATGAAGCCGGATTTAAAGCAGCCGTAGAAAACTGGAAAAAATCCGGTGGGTCACGGATTACGGCTGAATATGAGGAGGCGTACAAGAAATCGAAAAAATAAGGATAGGTTTAGGTTGAACATCAGTGTACATGAATTGCCACTACACAGGCGGAGGTGCTTACCATCGCTGTCGACCGCTGACGCTTGTTCAGCACCATTCCGCCTACTCCGTTTTCCAGTGTATTTTCAAGTCAAGTCTATAAATCATTTTCGTATTCACAAAAAATGAAGACAGGAGAGGATGAAATGCAAGCATATAACATTGTAGATTATGGAGCCCCACAGGATGGTACGACGTTGGCCACGGAAGCGATTGCGAATGCAATTGAAGCGGCCAGCAATGCCGGGGGAGGAACGGTTGTTATTCCCTCAGGTACATATCAAACAGGGGCTATCTTTCTTAAAAGCAATATTGAACTGCATTTAAGCCCTGGTGCAATTTTGTCCTTCAGTACAAATCTGGCTGATTATCCTGTGGTGGAATCCAGATGGGAAGGCGTTCAGCGAGAAGTACATGCTTCGTGTATATACGGGCAGAACCTTGAGAACATTTCAGTTACAGGCAGCGGCACTCTGGATGGGAATGGTCAACCGTGGTGGGAAAAGCATCGAAACCATCCTGGGGAGCTACAGTATCCGAGACCGAAATTAATCAGCTTTGACCGTTGCCAGCGGGTCACTATTAAAGATGTCATGATGAAAAATTCCCCCAGCTGGACTGTCAATCCCATCGCTTGCTACAACGTGACGATTGACAATTTATCCATTCTTAACCCGGCGGACTCCCCGAATACCGATGGCATTAATCCTGAATCCTGTTCCAATGTTCGTATCAGCAACTGCAATATCGATGTGGGCGATGATTGTATTGCGATCAAAGCAGGCACCGAAGATACGCAGGAGCGGATTCCTTGCGAAAATATTACAATTACCAATTGTACGATGGTGCATGGACATGGTGGCGTCGTCTTAGGAAGCGAAATGAGCGGAGATATCCGTAATGTTACGATCAGCAATTGTGTGTTCAAGCAAACAGATCGGGGCATACGTTTGAAATCCAGACGGGGACGCGGCGGAATCATCGAGGATATTCGCGTTAGCAACATTGTGATGGAAGAGGTCATTTGTCCATTTGTTCTAAACCTGTATTATTTCTGCGGACCTCGGGGCAAGGACAAATATGTCTGGGACAAAAATCCCTATCCGGTTACCGATGAAACTCCGTGCTTTAGACGAATCCATTTTTCCGATATTACGGCACGTCAGGTTCATGCGGCTGCTGGGTTCCTATACGGACTTGCAGAGCAATACATTTCTGAAATTACATTTTCCAATATAGATATTTCCATGGCGAAAAATGCGATTCCCGGCCGTCCTGCCATGATGACAGGGATTGAGGATATGAATAACCGTGGCTTTTACCTAGGAAATGTGAAAGATATCCGTTTCCAGCAGGTGACGATTGAGAATCATGAAGGTCCTGCCTTCTACATTGAAAATGGGGAAGACGTTGAAATCAATCGTTGTCATTCCAAGAACACAGCCCAGCCAGAAAAGCTGATAGAACAAGTAACAGTGGAGCCTTCTAGTCAAAATATTTTGAATTAGAGAGGAACTGAGGGGAGGCAGGAACGTGGATAGGCTGCAAGTATTGTTAGGAGATCTTCCGGAAGATCGTCCTGTGACAGCAACTCTGCTGAACCAAGAGGAGCGGGAGGGATATCGACTGGAATGTCTCCTGCTGGATTTGAACGGAATTGAGCCTGTACCCGCTTATGTAGCCACCCCCTTACAAGGGAACGGTCCGTTTCCATTGGTCATTTTCAACCATTCTCATGGGGGCGATTATACGAACGGTCGCAAGGAATTGATCCAGAGCAGCTCTTATTTGCAGCAGCCCTCGTTTGCCACAACCCTGACAGACATGGGGTATTGCGTGTGCTGTATTGACATGTGGGGATTTAATGAACGCGGGGGGAAAACCGAGAGTGAACTGGTAAAGGAGATGCTCTGGCAGGGGCAGGTGCTGTGGGGCATGATGCTTTACGATAACCGTCGCTTATTGGATTATATGTGTCAGCGTGAGGACATTGATGCTTCCCGAATCGCAACGATCGGCATGTCGATGGGTGGCCTCATGGCTTGGTGGTTGGCTGCCCTGGATGATCGGGTACAGGTCACTGTTGATATTTGCGGACAGGTCGATGCCCATACGTTGATCGCCAAAAGAGGCTTGGATCATCATGGCTTCTATTCCTATGTCCCCGGGTTGTTAAAGCATTTTACGACCCTGGATATTCAAAAACGGATTGTCCCTCGTCCACGTATGAGCATAACAGGCCAAAATGATCGGATGTGTCCGATTGAAGGGGTCGAGCATTTGGCAAAAGGACTGCTGGAAGCTTACCGGGAAGTAGGTCACCCGGAGCATTGGCAGCCTGTGATTGCGGGCGGTGGACATATGGAGACGTTGGAAATGCGAACGGCGTGGCAGTCATTTTTAGCTGAGCACTTGTAAACCGAATGAAAGGATTGGGTAAACCATGCTGGTAGGGAAAGAATCCTTTTGTGATTTCCATACGATTCAGGAGGCGATTGCTGTATTGGAGCAATCGTCTTCCAACGAAATGGAAACGCTAACTATTTTATCGGGTACCTATGAGGAAGAGGTACGGATTTACCGTTCATATCTACATATCATAGGTATCGGGCAGGTCGACATTCGCATGCATCGGTATGCCAAGGAGCGGGATAAAGCAGGCGAGGAGATAGGGACCTTTGCGACACCCACTTTATTTTTGGGCGGCAGCCATCTGATCTTGGAAAATCTCACAATTTCCAACACGGCTGGACAGGGGGAAGCCATTGGGCAGGCCGTTGCCGTGTATGCTCATTGTGATAAAACTGTGTTTAGAAACTGTACCTTTAAGGGGCATCAGGATACGTTATTTACAGGTCCCCTGCCTCCGGCTCCGAAGGAGCGATTAAAGTTTGGCGGAATCCCTCTGAAAGAGCATCACGCGCATTATCGCCAGCTCTATCAGCATTGTTATATTGAGGGTACAGTAGACTTTATTTTTGGCGGGGCTACCGCTTATTTTGAGGATTGTGAAATTCGCAGTTTGCGCCATCATGAGAACGCAACGAGCTACGTCACAGCCGCCTCTACACCGCAAGGGCAAGCGTATGGCTATGTATTCAACCGTTGCTATTTAACCGCAGAGCCGGACATTACTCCGGTATTTTTGGGACGTCCGTGGCGTGAATATGCCAAGACGGTATTTGTCGATAGTAAAATGGGCGAGCATATTGATCCACGTGGCTGGGACAATTGGGATAATGCTGCGAATGAGAAAACCGTTTGTTATCAGGAATACGGTGTACCCGATGTTGCTTTGCTGCGCAGCCAGCGCGTTCCGTGGGCGGATTGTTTTGAAGCGGAAACAGAGGCTTGGGGTAAAGAGCAGGTGTTTGCTGGAATTGCATTTTGGAAGCAAGGAGAAGTGATGTCTCAATGATGATCCAAAATCCCATATTAAAAGGCTTTAATCCCGATCCGTGTATTACACACGCCCTGGATACTTACTATATTGTGGTGTCATCGTTTGAGTGGTTGCCTGGCGTACGGGTGTATCAATCCAAAGATTTGGCCCATTGGGAGCATTGTACGGATATTTTGACCGATCAGGTTGATTTAAGAGGAAACCCGAAAAATTGTAGCATTTGGGCGCCGCAGCTGAGTTACGCGGATAACCTTTTTTATCTGCTCTATACGGATGTGAAAAGCACCAAGCGTCCGTTCAAGGACGTTCATAATTTTGTGATGACGGCACCTACGATCCAGGGACCGTGGTCAGACCCGGTTTATCTTAACAGCAGTGGATTTGATCCGTCTTTATTTCACGACGAGGACGGATGCAAATGGCTGTTGAATGCGTTGTGGGATTACCGTATGTTGGAAAGCAATAAATCTTCGGGGATTGTCATGCAGGAATATGATAGCAAACAACAACGACTCATTGGCGAGCCTGTTAAAATTTTTGATTGTACTCCTTTGAAGAAAACAGAAGCGCCTCATATCTACAAACACAACGGATATTATTACCTTATTACAGCAGAGGGCGGAACGGGTACGGGACATGCGGTTACCGTAGCACGCTCGAAGCAGATAGCCGGGCCGTATGAAGTGGACCCGCATAACCCGATGCTTACGTCACGCGATCAGCCTCAGTTTCCTTTACAATGTGCAGGGCATGGCAGTCTTGTACATACGCCGGACGGCGAATGGTACATGGCGCATTTGTGTACACGTCCTGTGGAAGGGAAGTATGCCATTTTAGGGCGGGAAACAGCCTTGCAGCAGGTGTACTGGAATGATGAAGGCTGGCTGCGATTAACTGCTGGGGGCCATACACCTCAACTGGAGGTGCCTGCACCTAAAGGGACATGCTCAGTCAAGCAAGAGCAAGGCTATATATTTGAAGATGTTTTCGAGGGACCTGCTTTAGATAAAACGTGGAATACATTGCGTATACTGGCAGACGATAGCTGGTGTTCGCTAAGCCAGCGTCCCGGCTATCTTCGAATTCGGGCTGGAGAATCGATTCAAAGTCTGTTTCAGCATCACGTGCTTGCCATTCGGCAAACGGATCATCGTTTTCGGGTAGAAACAGCACTGGAGTATCAGCCTGCAAGCTATTTGCAAATGGCAGGGCTTTTGCTGTATCTCAATGAAGAGGATTATTTGTATGCATATGTTAGCTATGAAGAAGGGCTAGGAAAGGTGCTGCGCATGATGCGATGTGAAGCTAATTCATTTACGTTAATTCCGCAAGTGATTAAGCTTCAGGATGATCTTCCTGTACATTTGGCTGTAGAAGTCTATGCCGCCCACGCACAATTTTATTATGGAATCGGGGAGGAACCCACCTGGAAGCGACTTTTTAAAATGCAGGATATTAGCTTTTTATCCGGTGGATTTACCGGAAACTTTGTAGGTATTGCCGCCCATGATATGCAACAATTTCAAGGCAGCTACGCCGATTTCTCCCATTTCCTCTATCGTGGAAAAGATCATCTCTCCTCATAAAACAACCATATGAATATGATGATGTATAATTCACATGATCCCGAAATTCAACTTGTTAAAGTGCTTAGATTGTTAAAGCATCTCAATTCAAAGCGCCTTATTTGTTAAAGCCTCCTGTTTAAGCCTCCTGTTAAAGCACCTGGTCGGTGCTTTTTTTATTGCCTCTGAGTTTTACCTTTTCACGCTACCCCCTCGCAAAATCTCCAAAAATACGCTGGTCGCTTTGGTCTCAAATACCGCAGCAGGGGTCAGAAAAGAAAATTTTCTAATAACCGGAAGATTACGGATATCTAATATTTTTAATGTACCTAAAGTAAGTTCCTTCTGAATGACCCATCGGGACAGTAACGAAATCCCTAGGCCTGCTTCTACAGACTCCTTGATGATCTGCGTGCTGCCAAAATCCATCATATGAGAAGGGGAGAACTGAAATCGTCCAAACATCTTTTCAACTGCTTCCCGGGTTCCAGAGCCTTCTTCGCGCAGAATCCAGATGTCTTCTTGCAGCTCACTTAAATCCACTTGAGGTTTGTCAGCCAAACGGTGATTTGGTGGAGCGACGATATACATTTCATCATCAGCAAATGATTCAATATATAAATGATCATGCTGAAACTCCCCTTCAATAATCCCTACATCCAGTTGATTACGGATAACCATTCTTTCGATTTCTTGGGTGTTGCCAATCGTAATAGAAGGCTGAATGAGCGGATATTGTACTCTTATTTTGCCAATCACATGCGGCAGCACGTATTCGCCATACGTATAGCTTGCGCCAATTGACAGGTTCCCTTGTGCCGTATTCATCAGCTCGTCCACCAAATACTGCATTCGGGCGTTCAAGCGGATAATCTCCTGGGCATGGTGATACACAATTTCACCGGCTTTGGTTAAGCGCACATATTTGTTGCTTCGCTCCAAAAGCCGGGCTCCTACGGTACGCTCCAGGTTTTGAATATACTGGCTTACAGCAGGCTGAGTCATGTGCAATGTTTTAGCAGCTCGTGTGAAGTTTTGTTTGTCCGCGACCGTTACAAATACGATTAAAGATTGATCCAAAGCCCATTCCTCCAAACCGATCATATATTTTTACTTATCATAATTATTATAATGATTTATTTTTCTTATGGCAAAAAACGGATTAAGCTGGATACATACAGAATGGGAGGGAGTCACCATGAGTAGTCATACAAAATACATCAAATTATCATCAAACAGGGGGCGATGGACCTCATGTGTACTGGGCATTGTGCTAACGATGATATTCGCATTGGCAGGATACGCTCTGAACGAATTGCCAGGCTTTCATTATGTTGGCCCATTGGCATGCGCCATGTTTCTCGCTGTCCTGTACCGGCAGTTGTGCGGGTATCCTGAAGCTGTACGCCCAGGGGTTGAGTTTTCGGCTAAAAAATTGCTGCGAGGAGCTATTGTGCTTTATGGGCTAAAGCTTAATATGGATGTAGTCATTCATCAAGGCCTGGGTTTGCTTTTGCGTGATGTAGGTATTGTTGTATTTTCTATCTTGTTTACGATTGGGCTGGCCAAACGTTTCAAGGCAGATGCTTCGCTATCGCTTCTTCTGGGGATTGGGACAGGGGTTTGTGGTGCAGCAGCCATTGCGGCCGTGTCTCCCCTGCTGAAAGCCAAAGATGAGGATACGGCCATTGGAGTTGGATTAATCGCCTTGGTTGGCACGGTGTTTGCCATTTTATTTACAGTGCTTCGCCCCTGGATTCCTTTGACGGATATGCAATACGGAATTTGGTCGGGAAGCAGTCTGCATGAAATTGCACATGTGGCCTTAGCTGCGGCGCCTGCCGGACAGGATGCTCTTGCGATGGGCCTATTGGCTAAATTGGGGCGTGTCTTTTTACTAATACCGCTCAGCTTTATTTTAATGTACTGGATGAAACGCAGTGGGAAGCTTCGCCCAGATGCAAAAGTGGAGTTCCCGTGGTTCCTCATTGGCTTTATCGCTACAAGTATTTTGGGCAGTTATGTTTTGGGAAAATATATTGTAGTTCCTTCCAGACTGATGAACGAAATTTCCCAAGCTACTACATTTATGCTAACGATGGCTATGGTAGGCATGGGGCTGAATGTAAGCTTTAAGGCTTTGCGGGAGAAAGCGCTGCTTCCCTTACTGGTGCTGTCTATCACTTCGGTCATGCTTGTAGGTTTAACCTTTTTAACAGTGTAAATTAAGAGAAATAAACATTGTTTGTATGTGCTAAAAAAAGTCAGTAAAAACCCCAAAGAACTCTGCTTGCTGTATAAGGACTGACCCCATAGCTGGCAGAGTTTTTTTTGTACAGTGAATGAGTAAGTTTGAAATATGTGCTAAACTAATCGTAACTTCTACATATTGTTCGCGTCTATCAAAATAAAAGGTTTTGAGATCGTAGATTCCAAGATCATAGATTCCAAGACAACAAGCGAAAATTTAGAGAATGGTAGGGTACATATGAAGAACATTCGTTGGTTTGCTTTTTTGTTTTTATTTCTACTCGTATTTCCAGTAGAGAGTCACGCTGCATCTTCAAGCTCACATATCCAGTTGGACGGTAAAGACATCAGTGCTGCAAAGGGAGTTCAGGTCCAAGAAGTAAAAGGGAATGTGTTGGTCCCACTTCGTCTCATTGTGGAGGAGTTAGGTTATAAGGTCAATTGGGAGTCCAAGACAAGTACCGTAACGATACAGAATCAAAATAAGGATCAAAATCTCAGTCTTCAGGTCGACAATCCCATTGCCTCTGTTAACGGACACCAAATGGGATTAGCAGTAGCTCCATTGCTTACAGGAGGGACGACCTATGTTCCGATTCGCTTTGTATCTGAGCAGACGGGAATTAATGTGACCTGGAATAGTGAGCTTAAAACAGTGGTCCTGACTACTCCAGCAACCTTAAGCGGGAATAGCGAGTCTTCCCACGGAAATTCTGCCACTCAGACTGTCACTGATGTAGAAGAGAGTGCACGTGCAGCTATCAGCCAAATTAGCTTCACTAATCATCAATTAACCATTGCGGTGAATGGAAAAGTAAGCCCCAAAGTAGCTACGTTGACTCACGCAGACCGTATTGTTGTAGACATACCTGATTCAAAATTTTCTGAGGATTTTGTATCATCGCAATCTTTTGACAAAGGTGGACAAGGAGCTTTTCCAGTTACAGATGATCCTAATGTTTCACAAGTCAGATACTCTGCATTTAGTACAAATCCCGCTTCAGTACGTATTGTAGTAGATCTAAATAACAGTACACCCTATCATGTACTAAATGAAGACGACGGTAAGGTTGTCATAGCGTTAGATCAGAAATCAGATGAGGCAGTACCTACGGAGCCTGTTACAGCTATTTCGCCTACTGAACCTACCATTGCTTCCAACGGTCATGCTCAGGGAATTGACGTTTCCCACTATAATGGCAATATCGATTGGCAGCAAGTGGCGGCGGCAGGTAAGACTTTTGCCTTCATTAAAGCAACGGAAGGGACAAAATATCAAGATAATCAATTTTTAGTGAATGTTCAGGGAGCCAGAGATGCCAATATATTGGTTGGTGCTTATCACTTTTTGAACGCGACTACTACGGATGGGGCTCGTCAGGAAGCTGCTAATTTTGCCAGGGCTATAGATTCAGCAGGAGGAAGGCTGGATTTGCCTCCTGTGCTGGACTATGAAAATAACCCCAAGGGACTTACTTCAGCACAAATTAGTGAAGTGGCTCATGCCTTTTTGGATGAAATGGAGAAGCTTACCGGTCGTCAGCCGATCGTCTATACAGGCAATGTTTTTGCTTCCAAGTTTGACCCTACGTTTTCTATGTATAAACTGTGGGTAGCCAGATATAGCACTACACAAAAGCCGACTGCAGTTCCAGCCTGGAATAGCTGGTGGGCTTGGCAATACAGCAGCACAGGCAGTGTTCCGGGTATCAATGGCGCAGTGGATTTGGACGAATATAACGGAACGATCGATGAACTGCGCTCTTCACTGGCGGGAGAGCTAAATTAGCACGACACAACACGATAAATCCTCGCGAATCTGGATAGGATCTGCGAGGATTTTTGTTGTCTGATCTTTTAGCCGGGCATAATCCATACGATTTCGCAGATACGAACAAAAAATTTCTTTCCATATACATCTAAAATGACATGGTCGGGCTTACAATCCACTACGCATCCGTCAATTCTGCCACGTGTTGTCTCAAGCACAACGTACTTGCCGATCACCGATTTTAATGTTTCTACTACGTATGGATCTACAGAGTGTACAACCACACGGTGATGGGTAAAATGGTGGGGAAAAGGTTGATTGGTGCTATAACTGAGCGCTTGATTCGAATTCAATTGCTTCACTCCTTCAAGATTAGATGTGATATCTTATGCTCCTGCCCAGGAAGGGTGTAGGCTAATGTCTATCAACGGAAAGATTCATAACATTGCCAAAAAGCCCGGTCCATAGGAAAACTCGCTACATAAGCTATGGTGTACCTTGAAATGAAGGAGGAATTTATCCATGAGTGAATGTGAAAGAGGCGGCGGTCCAGGATACCCAGGAGTTTGGACATCAACAGGGGCAATTCTTGTACTGTTCATTCTGCTGGTCATCATCACCAAGTCTTTTTGGGTTTAAATTGAATTGAGTAGATTAAACCCCTCATCGGTATATACCGGTGAGGGGTTTAATCATTTTGAAAAATGAGTTTGATTGGCTTGTATGATAAAACACCTCAAATAGCAGCATACAAGCCCTAACATAATCTGGCCGGGCTGGGTAGCTGTCATATGAGGTGTATTGGCATGTGCAGGCTGGACATGACACGGATTAAGGATTAAATTAAAGCAATCGCGAGCAGGGTGAACAGGCTCAAAGTTAAGATTTGATCACCATATCCGTAAGGATAAAAGGCAGACGTTTGTACACGACCATTTCGTTCTGTTCTTAAGTACACGTTATTGCGATCGACATCCGTAATAGTTCCTTCGTACTGCTTTCCGTCTATGGTCAGAATACGCACCTTTTTGTTCATACATTTCAAGCAGTTGTAGTACGCGTCCATTCAATCACCCCCTCTTGTACATTCGCATTTTATGAGAATAAGGGTCTAATGGTAACGGCGAACATACAGGAAAGGGACATTCAATCGAACTTAGGGTCTGATCAGGGTTAAGCCTAGTCCTGATAGGGATTAAAGGAAAAACCGGGGTACCCGCTTGTATATGCGTAGCTTCTTTCAGGGGTGGCCTGATGATGTGTTGGAGTATCGGCAAGTCTTACATGTATGCCTGGTTTTCGAAGCGGCTGATGCTTGGAATCCTTGGGAGGGCCGATGAGGACGGGTTTTTTAATTGGGCTGAGCGTCTCTTGAATTTTATTCTCATTCAGACCGTACGTATGAGCCAGAATATTACTTGGCGTTAAGCGCAAGACGTCAGAGCCGAGAATGAATTCAGGGATGGGGGCATTAAAAATCGACAGTAAATGAGTGTTGTCCATCGTAGCAACAAGATAATGCCACCATCCTTGAGGGACGTTAGCCACCTGACCAGGTGTTATCGGGAAATGTCGTAACTCGCTGGTAAACGGATTAATCAGCGATACCGTTACTGCTCCAGAGATGCAGTATACCAATTCTGTAACATTTTGATGGTAATGGGGTTCTACCACGTTAGCCGTACTGAGACGGATGTCTAGCAGCGATACATTTACCAACGTATTCAGCTGCTTGATTGAAAGCTCGTTAATCGAGTTTTGAGCATCCTTTTGAAACAAAACATTGTCGCTTAAATCATAGGTAAATTGTACGGAGGGAGAGGCGTAATCCACATATCCATTCACGTGCCGTTTCCTGCCTTTCTGTTATTCCAATTTTGATAATCGTACGCTACCCTATGTATTCGCCTATGAATGTGTGCATGGACAGATTTGGGTTTTGGGCGAGCGGAAGACGAAAAATAGCGGAAAAAGTCACGTGTTCAAGTGTAGTCAGAACAGGGCTCATTGCTTCTATTACGAAATCAGTCCTTTAGAACTGGCCTTTATTGGCTGGTGCAGTCTTAGGACCAGAGCCGGATGATACGTAAATGTGGCTTATGGTATACTGCAACGGACGTGTGAAAGAAGCTTTGTCCGATACCACATGTAGCAACGCGTCTTTCCGCAGCTAGGCAATAAGCTATGGCAGAAGAAACAACATCGGATAAACGCCCCTGAGTTGTACAGGCCGGAATGGTTGTACCGGACAGAACATGAAAGAGGAGGTTGTCTGGAATATGAAAAAACTATCTATTTTAATCTTGTCCTGCGCATGTATGCTGGGTGCTGTCCTATCAGTCTTACCGGAGCAAGCACAAGCGCAATCATCAGCTTTGAGGAAAGGGATTCAGAGCGATCGAGTGCTGGAGCTTCAACAGCAACTGCATTCGCTCGGTTACTTCAAAGCCGGTTTTACCGGGTACTATGGTTCTCTGACCAGTAAAGCAGTAGCCCGTTTTCAACGAGACAATGGTCTGACGCCTGACGGTATAGCTGGAGCGGCAACACAAGCCAAGCTGGATTCCTTTGGAAAGGTGCGCTTAACCGCTTTGGAACAGTTGGCCCGGATCATTTATTCGGAGGCACGTGGAGAATCGTTTGAAGGACAGGTGGCTGTTGGCGCTGTCGTATTAAACCGTGTACAGTCTGGTGAATTTCCAAGCTCGATTCCGGACGTTATTTTGCAGCCGGGCCAGTTTACCGCTGTACAGGATGGTCAATACCTCCTCAAGCCAAACAAGACCGCATACCGTGCGGCACGACAAGCATTGAATGGTGCTGATCCGACGAATGTGTCCTTGTATTATTACAATCCGGCCATTGCTACAGCCAAATGGAGTAAAAGCCGTCCGGCTGTCATCTCGCTTGGTCGGCATACGTTTACAAATTAATTCAATATGGACCAATAACTTGTTAGCCGTCAGTTGCTCCTGTAGTTAGGAGCAGTGGCGGTTTTTTTTGTATATTCACAAATCTGTAATCTTTTAGTCGTGATTTTTCCTAGTTTAATATTAAAAATGCTACATACTTTTCCGATACTCTTAATAGAAAAAATATGAAATCAAAGGAGTCCTACTAAAATGAGTCAACATCCTTATACCATCGAAGTGGATCAAGCCATTAAAACGGTGCATATGGCAGTGAAGGGAGTTTTTAGCCAAGAGGAGTATGAACGTTTTGTAAAAGATTATGAAGCCAAAACCTCGAATATTCAGGCATCCAACTTCACGCTCAAGGTAGATTGCACCCAAATGGCGTTGCTGGGTCCGGGAGAAGTAGAGAAACTGAAGGGCTCTTTTGCGCGTTATAAAAAAACCGGGTTTGCCAAAGTGATTTTTGGTATCAGCCTTCAACAAACGATTATTAAAATGCAGCTGGGTCGTGTAGCGCGTGAAGCGGGATTAAACAACGTAGATATTGTTGTACAATAATGTTTTGAGGTGTATGTAAGGGGGAACTGCTGATGAGCCATGTTAAAATTAAAGCCTTGGGTGCGTATCATCCGTCCCATTCGCTGGATAACGAATATTACATTCGCCACTTTGACGAACAGGGCAAAGATATTCGACGCTTCATGGAGCATATGGGCAGAAAAAATCGTTATATCATTGATAATCCGGATGAGAACAGTCTAACCATGGGGATTGCAGCCGCGCAAAAAGCATTGGAACAAGCCGGTATGACAGGACGTGATGTGGATATGATCGTGTTCTCCAGCCAAGTTCCTGAGTCGCTGTTTCCGATGAATGCGCTGTTTGTTCACCAAGCGATCGGGGCCAGGCATGACGTAGCCGTGATGGACTCTAATGCTAACTGTGCTGGGATGACCGTAGCTGTTGATCAGGCTAGCCGAGCGATGCTATCCAATCCTGATGTGCGGACAGCGCTTATTATTGGTTCGGATTATAACTCGCTCATTTCCGGTCCCGAGGATGAAATTACATATGCGAATTATGGAGATGCTGCGTGTGCGGCCATTTTGGAGCGTACAGAAGAGGATACCGGCTTTATAGATTCCATGTATTTTACAGACCCGATCAATATAGATAAAATTTTATATCCTGCCCAGGGATTAGCGGCAACACTGCAAACGAATGCACCCGGAAAATATATTCAGTGGCTTCCGTTTGATGCGAATATGGCTCTGCCCCCAACATATGATCTGCTTGAACGTATTTTAAAGAAGAATGGGCTGGCACCTCAGGATATACGGGCTTATTGCCTGTCTCAGTTTTCGTTGGCAAATGTGTTGAAGATTCAGGACCATTTGAGGCTGGAGGATGCCCAGATGATCTATGTGGGTGATCGTTACGGTTACACAGGTACCAGCAGTCCATTCATTGCCTTGTATGAAGGCATCGAATCCGGTCGTATCCGGCGTGGTGATTATGTGCTGTTCTGGACGATTGGAGCCGGATATCAACTGGTTGCTATGCTGTTTAAATATTAAGAATACGAAAGACCTTGCGGCTGCAAGGTCTTTTTTTGAGCATTCTGCATAAGTGACCTGATGATTTGATTGTGTTCTAACTGATTATTTTGTAAAATTTATACATTGAATTCATGAGGGGAGCTTATATTGCGGACATTTAATAGATTAATAGTTGAGTGAAAAAACGGACAAAATGTACAACAGGAGATGAAGCATGAATGAAGATCGAAAATTTATTTTACGGAGAACGAATTAAACTGGCCGCAGTCAGAGACGAGGATGCCGAGGTGATGTTCAAGTGGGGGGAGGATGCGGAGTACCTTCGAAATGTAGATACGGATTTGGCACTCCCTTACACATTGAAGCAGATGGAGTCAGAAGGGACTCCAAGCTCTAATGAGGTTTATTTTCGATTAAGAACACTAGAAGATGATGTCTTGATCGGATTTGTTGCTATTCATGGGATTGAGTGGAATAATCGAACCGGACAGCTGGCAGTTGGCATAGGCAATACGAAATATCGTGGCAAAGGTTATGGGACAGAAGCTGTGCGACTCATTCTTCGTTATGCCTTTTATGAATTAAATTTGAATCGGGTCGGATTGGATGTAATTGAATACAATAATCGGGCTATTCGGACCTACGAAAAAGCTGGTTTTCAGCTTGAGGGAAGGGTACGTTCCGCTGTTCTTCGTGATGGTAATAGCTATGACCGTATCATGATGGGAATTCTGTATTCTGAATGGAGTTCAGCCGTGAAGGGTGACGGATACACAATTTGTTCATAAAATATTCCATAAAAAGCCTTTTAATATGGTGAAAAGAGGTTTATAGTTAGATGTGTCACATGCTGAAATGGCTATTCGTCTCGGTATGAGTCAAAGCTGAGGAGGAATTTACATGAAAAACGTTGTAAGGTCCGTTACTTCACCCAAGAAATTTATTTCTGGTCAAAATCTGCTCTCGTCATTAAATGACTACATTAAGGATTATGGCGATAAAGCCTTTGTTATTTGTGATGAGTTTATTCTTGAAAGGGCCCAAAAGGAGGCTGGTGCTTCTATTGAAGCAGCCGGTAACCAGGCAGTTTTCGAGAAATTCCAATATGAATGTACAAAGGAAGAAATTGAACGTAACCGTGAATTAGTGCATAAACATGGCTCTAACATTATTATAGGGATTGGCGGCGGTAAAACGCTGGATACCGCTAAGGCAACCGCTTATTATGAAAAGCTGCCTGTCGTTATTTTCCCAACGATTGCTTCTACGGATGCCCCTTGTACCGCGCTTGCGGTCATTTATAAGAAAGATGGCTCCTTTGATGAATATTTGTTCCTGCCTACGAATCCAGACGTTGTACTGGCGGATACAGGAATTCTGGCAGCAGCACCTGCGCGTTTCTTTGCAGCCGGTATCGGTGATGCGTTAGCTACTTATTTTGAAGCCCGTGCTTGCTATCAGTCCAACGGGGACAACCTGGTTTTGAACAAGCCTTCCACCACAGGGCTGGGACTTGCCCGCCTTTGCTATGAAACGCTGCTGGAAAATGCAGTGAAGGCCAAACGTGCCGTCGATCGTAAAGTATATACTCGTGCAGTGGAGGATACGATTGAAGCAACTATTTATTTGAGTGGTGTCGGTGCGGAATCAGGCGGGTTGGCAGCAGCGCATGCCATTCATAATGGGATGACAGCTGTCCCTTCGCTCCACAAAGCACAGCATGGCGAGAAGGTTACATTTGGTCTGTTAACTCAGCTGGTGCTGGAAAATGCTCCAAAGGAGGAACTGGAAACCGTGATTAAGCTGATTAAGGATGTAGATCTCCCATTGACGCTTCGTGATTTGGGGGTAGAGGAATTTGTTGAGGCCGAGTGGCGTCAAGTAGCTGAGGCTGCTTGTGCATCCAATGATACGATGGTCAACATGCCATTCCCAGTCAGCCCTGACGACGTGTACAACGCTATTATTGCAGCAAATGCGATAGCAGAATCCTATAAATAATAGTTTCTTCGTAAATTACGGAAATAGCTTTATAAAAACGGGTCTGTCACATCAATGGCAGGCTCGTTTCGTTTAATTGCACAATCATATGAAACGGGTAAAGAGTACCAGGGACTTATATCCTATCTTGTTCTGACCGATATATATGTAACGGGGAAATTAGGATGTTACAGCAGGAGGAGATTTGATGTTGGTACATGGTAAAACACGAAGAGGCAACTTGTACATCCATATATCCAGCGGTTTTCACAAAATTGGAGATTTTCGGGAAGAATATTCTGTAGTACCGGGTGATCGACTGATGTCAAGATTGACCAAACGGATTTACACCATTGTATCCGTGCATCTTGGTGAAGAGGCATATGCCGATATTGATCTGGAAGAAGTAATCAGAAATAGTTAAGGACTTGATTGGGTTTTATTTATAAAAAAGCTTCAACCTCACTCATAGAGCGAAGTTGAAGCTTTTTGTCCTGTCAGCGGAAGGACTCATGAAGTAGTTCTCGTGTGATAACATTGTTTTGGTTCATGAAATGTCTGATCGCTGCCTGAGAATTGACTGCAGACAGTTCCTTTCCCCATGTCATGGCATAGGCCCAGTCAGGCTGGTTTTGGAGCACCTTTGCACTCGGTAGAATATCACTTTCCCCGATTCCGATAGGCTTGCCCTGCGCAAGCTTTAGCAATTCGGTGTAGTAAGAGGATTTGTAATCATTGTTGTAGATATCGGCTGCGAGAATATCCACTCGATGTATACCTGGAAAGGTTTGATTATAGGGAGTGCTATATGCGTTCGGAGCATTGGGACTCCATACCCACAACAGGTTGTCGAGATGATGGACACGTACAAACCGATCATACATCAGATCCCACAGTTTGGCGTAATTTTGCTTGTTCCCCCACCAAAACCAGCTGCCGTTCATTTCGTGATACGGTCTCCATAAAACAGGCACATCTGCGTCTCGCAAGCTCTTGAGTGACAGAGCAACCTCGTCCAAATCAGCGATCAGCTGCTTATATTGGGGGGTGCCCGGCGTGACGTAAAGATTGAACTCAGCTTGAGTAATTTTGGCTTGTACGTTCTTCCACGTTTTGGGTGTACCCGGTAACGCTTGATGAAAGGTGATAGCTACGATCCCGCCGTCCTCACTCCATCGAATAGCGCTGTCCATAACACGTTGCCGCTGTTCTCGTAAGGCAGTACGAGACTGATTGGCCAATCCTCCAAACTCATATCCGTGAAGCCCTGCGTATTGACCACTGATTTGTTGTAGTTTGTTATTTTGTTCATCCGGTGCCTCCAAGTAATCGTGCTGCCCGGAGATCAGCATACCAGCCGGCACATTGGAAAGGTAGGCAAGTAGCTGCCTTGCTTTAGCTGAGGCTTGAGCATTAACAGGTGGGGCGGCATCGGCTATGATAAACGATTGCTGAGAGCCGCTAAAGAGTAAAACAAGCATTAGCAGTAGCACCCTCTGTAGCCAAAAGCGTATTGAGTGAGATTTCATGGCGCTCCTCCTTTGCTGCATGTAATGAGACTAGCTTTTTCCTTTTTGTTTTCTAAGCTGTATACATGCGCTAATCATGATCACTAGCAAACAAATCATCGTCCAACCATTGAATTCCTGTGGATATATCCAGTTGTTCCACACCAAGAAGCCTAAAATCAAAGCAAGCAAACCCAGCGTAAGGTACATTTTGGTCTGGGCTGGGCGGCGGGTGTGCTTGGAAATCCAATGAATAATACCCAGAATGATGGCTGCCTGAAATAACAACAGGCCCATTAACATTATAGTAGCTAAAAAAATTGGGGACATCGGTATCCTCCCTCGGAATTACAATCAAAATATGCTGGTTTGTAATCGGAATGAAGATTCTTGGATGTAAATCCATCAGCGTTGGAGAAGTAGTTACACCCTGATTACGTTCTTGAACAAGTTGACTAAATTATATCATAACTACGGTCCTGCAATGAAAGGCGTCTAAATACCCACTCTGCCCTAATTCGTCATCATGCTTTATATTCAGTGAATATCGACACATGGTTGTACAATAAAATCAATGCGAAATCAGAGGTGAAGTTTGGTATCATTAAGATGATACTGAACAAGGAGGTTATTTACATGAATGAAGATAACAGACCGTTCTCCAAGCCTGTAGATGCTGAAGGAGCCAAAGCAAACTTTGATGTAAATCAGCAAAAGCTTCACTCTGAGGGAGTCTCTGGTTTATGGCGTCAGGTCAGCAACCTGCTTATTCTGGTCGGCGTGATCGCAGTGATTATTATTTTAAGCCGAGTGTTCTAATGAGACATTCAAATCGATCAAGCAGCTTAGCAGAATGAAGGATGTGAAATGGTGTTAAAGGCAGCGTTACTTTTTATTTTGGCTGGCATCGCTGAAATTGGAGGAGGATATTTGATCTGGCAATGGCTGCGTGAAGGGAAGACATGGTATGTCGGACTTTGCGGCGGAGTAATTTTGGCTGTATATGGGATCATTGCAACCTTTCAGGTTTTCTCCTCCTTTGGGCGTGTGTATGCAGCCTACGGAGGTGTCTTTATTGTTCTTTCAATTGCATGGGGCTGGTGGATTGATAAAAAGACACCTGATGTGTACGATATCATTGGGGGATTGATTTGTTTAATTGGTATTGCTGTAATACTTTTTCCCCGCTCAGCATGATAGGACAAAGAACCCTTTTTTATTTTTATAAATATGACTATTGATCTACAAAAATAAGCTTCATATTCCGAAATAGAACTTAAGGAGGGGGTTCTATGAACTGGAATCAAATGAAGCTTAGATTAAAATTTGGAAATGCTTTGCCAAAGACTGAAGGTAATTTCTCTGTAGGTATTGTATTCGGGCTTTTGATTAGCATTATGCTGTGGATTTCGATAATTGGCTGGATTATGCTTATTTTCAAGTGATTTTGCGAAATCACTGTACATATAACTAAGAATTAGGTAAACATGCTCATTAAGCCTGCTTTTTTATTACCCAAACTTTATTTTGTAAAATCGTTACGCAGCTTGTCGACTCCACGGCTTACGGCCTCATCGATCATGTCGGTAGCAGCAGGCGTATCAGCATCGACATCAGGAATACGATTAAATCCCGGCTCACGTTTGTCCAGCGATTGTTTATGTTCGGTTTGATCGTCAGTATGATTCTTTTCTTCGGAGTTATTTTCTCTCATAGCGCATCACAAGCTCCTTTATAGATATATTGAGATTCTACACTTTACATAAACGCCTACGCTCCATACTAAACGTTGATAAAAATAAAACCGGGAAGGAATGGAATCCTGCCCGGCACTTCCCAAACAACTAGCGATGCTCAATCAGATCAATCGCTCCCAGAACTACATGAGCCAGTCCGAAACCGAGAATGCCTGTAGCTGCAAGTTTGTACTTACTGCTCAGCAATACAGCACCTGAAGCCGATACTACCGTTCCAAGAACAGCTGGAATCATACCTTCACGCATTCGTAACACCCCTTCTGGTAGTTTGGAAAGACGTTTATTAGTGTAATTCAAATGACCTTAAGTTATTCAAGCAGAGAATTTTATTATTTTTTTTAAAAAACACTTTACAAACCGATGAAATTGTCGTATTATATGTTGGTGACCAATTGAACGGTATTCACATAATGAGAACCATAAGTAATGTTTCTCTAGTACTTGTAGGACAAGTAAGTGTAAAAATAACGTTCCTAAATGCTTGCCGGGGTGGCGGAATTGGCAGACGCACAGGACTTAAAATCCTGCGGTAGGTGACTACCGTACCGGTTCGATCCCGGTCCTCGGCATCCTTGATTCATCACGATCACATCAGCGTTAAATGTACGAAAATAACGAGGAATTCTGGTATCGTAACGGAGCATTCCGCAGGTACACAGAATTTCAAAAAAACGTCTCACCGTTACCATACGGAGGAGGCGTTTTTTTTTTATTTTGACAAGATTGTGGAGGAACTATACAGGTACTTTTCTAACGAGTACATGGAGCGATCTTGTAACAGAGAGTCGGAGCATTTCTATTGCATAGATGGCTATAATTATTGTTACAACGAAGTTGAGTTTACATAATTGTGTAAATTACTGGTTTCTACGTTACAGGCTTACGAAAGGAAGGTACCGAAGGGGATACATATAAATTTGGAGTTAAGGTGGTTCAGTGAAGCTAAATGAGTCTGACATATCATATGGAACAGTTAAAAGTCCGTTTTATGAATTTCATTAACTATGTATATTTTGTGATGGATAAGAAAACAAGAGACATAGCTATTGTTGACCCATCATGGGATTTATTGAAAGTAGAGTCCTATATTCAACAATTGAATGGTGATCTCAAAGCAATACTATTAACCCACTCACATTTTGATCACATAAATTTGGTGAATTCACTCTTGGAAAAATATAATCCGCAAGTATTCATGTCAATAGAAGAAATCGATTTTTATAATTTTAGATGTAGAAATTTATATCCGCTTAAAGACGGGAGCTCAATCAAGCTTGGTGAAACGGAAATTATAAGTCTTTTGACCCCCGGGCATACCGTGGGAAGTGTATGCTATCTTTTATCAGATCACTTATTTACTGGGGATACAGTATTCATTGAAGGTTGTGGCCTTTGTGATCCGAATGGAGGAGATCCTGAAGAGCTATATCATAGCATTCAAAAAATAAAGCGAGAGATTGATGGCTCCATTCAAATTTATCCTGCTCATTCATTTGGTAAAGCGCCTGGTTTCTCACTCGATCACCTCATGGATGAAAATATTTATTTTCAATTTACGAATAAGAAACATTTTATTGAATTCAGAATGCGTCCGAACCAAAAAGGCCTATTCGATTTCAAATGAATATTGTAGATATTCAGAAAGATTTGTCACTCTATGATACACTTGGCCGCTGCGAATTTAACTGGTAATTGACAGTGTTTAAATAGAGGATTATAATGGAAATACATTATTCCAATTATATGATTATATGAAAAATAAAGGAACTTATCTGTGGTTAATCGCTGGCGGGTCACGTTAACCACTAATAAGGGATATATCATGAGAGATTGTAGCTTATCAAGTAGGATAAGTGAAAGGGCGAAGCTATGTATATTAGCAGTAGACAGTATAGGAGATGATTTGGCAGTACGTTTTATAGGAGATGAGTGAAGTGAATTGGTACGTTTTTTTTGTGCGAACGGGTAGGGAGGAAAGGGTCAAGCAACTTTTTAATGAATGGTTGGATTCTGAAGTTTACAAACCATTTATACCGCTCCAAGAGAGGCTTTTTAAAGTAGCAGGAACCGTAAAGAAAGAATTAGCTCCTTTGTTCCCAAGTTATGTATTTATTGAGTCGAATTTACCCGACTTGCAGTTCGTAACAAATGCAAATTCAGTGATTTGCACTTCTAGTGATATCATTCGTTTATTGAGATACTCGAAGCTAGAAGCTTCAATGAGAGATTCTGAGAGACAAATGTTAGAAAGTTTATGCAATGATAGCTATTGTATAGAATCATCAACCGGAATTATTGAAGGAGACAATATACGTATCATAGATGGACCTCTTAAAGGAAGGAGCAGTATAGTTAAGAAGATAGACAGACATAAAAGACAAGCGGTCATTCAGTTAGAATTTATGGGTGATACTAGATTAGTGAATGTAGCCTTGGAGATTATTAGTAAGGTTTAAAATGAAGAAGTTGTGGGGAGTTCATTCTCCATGTAGAAGCTTTCAGAACCCAAAAGGGATTTGAAGGCCTTTTTTGATTTGGACTTCAAAATGGAATCATGTAGGAATACATCATAGGGGGGGAATGTAGTGGCCTCGTATGTTGAGCAACTCATGTTGAAACGGGAAGATACCGTAATGAAGGCGGCAGTCAGCTTTGTGCATGCAGATTATAATACGGGCGCTCCCCTCGACCGGGAAGTTTTTGATTCGGAGGAGTGTAGTTACTTCGAGAATCTGGTATTCCATCGGCGAAAATCCAACTTTCTGCTTGGCAGGCTAAGTGCAAAACAAGCAGCTTCGGTGCTGTTAAGCGAGCCGAACCTGCGCAACGTAAGTGTGAAGACAGGTATTTTCGGCCAGCCCTTGCTTCGAATCACGGGTGTCCCCAGCTACCAGGTAAGCATCGCCCACTGCGACTGCATCGGGACCGCTGTTGTTTTCCCTGAAGCGCATCCCATGGGCATTGATCTCGAGAGAATTGGTCCTAATCGAAATAAGACCATCGAAAGTCAGTTGACGACGGAAGAAAGGGAAAGAATCTCCGACGTGCAGGGAGTAGAGGAGTATTCGGCTTTATTGACGGTTTTTTGGACGGTAAAGGAGGCGATTTCAAAAATATTGCGTACAGGTTTTACAACATCGCCGCATGTGCTTGAAATTATTGAGACCAGATTTGTGAATGGATACTACCGAAGTACATTTTCACATTTTCCACAGTATGCTGCCCAGTCTTACCGGTTGGGTAACTACATCTACACTATTGTAGCACCAAGGAAAACGGAATGGAGTATAAATACTTCAGGTCTTTATGAGAAATTTAATCCGATTTTTCATCGAAACTGTGTGTAGGGCGAAATTTATGGAGGATATCCCTTGATAAAGTTGAGTTCTAATCAATCTATTTTGTAGGAGGGTACAAATGCGTAAAGAAGAAGTATTTGAGATTGTCACACGTTGTATTCGTGAAGTGCTTCCAGAATTAGAAGATCACAATATCCAGTATGGTGATCGATTGGTGGATCTGGGTGCAGATTCGGTAGACCGAGCCGAAATTGTAACCAAGACGATGGAAGCATTATCTCTTAATATTCCGCGCGTCGAGTTGTTTGGCGTGAAAAATATAGGGGAATTGACAGATGCGCTCCATGCAAAATTATAAACTGCCTGAGCTAGTCATTACGGGGGTTGGTGTTACTTCGGCGATTGGCCAAGGGAAGGCGGCCTTTGCCTCGGCGCTATTCAAAGGGCAGCATGCATTTGGAGTCATGCAGCGCCCCGGTAGGAGGGGCGAAGCTTCATTTATAGGGGCGGAGCTGCCATCCTTGTCTTATCCGGAGACATTCTCCAAACGGATGCTACGAACAGCATCATTTTCAGGGCAGGTAGCCATGGTTACCCTTCAAGAAGCCTGGGATGATGCTAAATTGGATAACGTCGACCCGAGCCGCATTGGACTGGTGGTTGGAGGCTCCAATTTTCAACAGCGGGAATTACTTCAGACCTATGAGACATACCGCGAAAAAATGTGCTTTGTGCCGCCGACCTACGGGGTTTCCTTTATGGATACTGATTTGTGCGGACTATGTACCGAGCAGTTCGGCATTCAAGGATTAGCATATACGGTCGGAGGCGCTTCCGCGAGTGGACAAGTCGCGATCATTCAAGCGATTGAGGCGATTCAAGCGGATCGTGTTGATGTATGCATTGCGATGGGTGCATTGATGGATATCTCGTATTTGGAATGCCAGGCGTTGCGATCCTTGGGAGCAATGGGAAGCGACCGATATGCCGATGCACCCGCAAGGGCGTGTCGACCATTTGATAAGATGCGGGACGGGTTCATATATGGGGAATCTTGCGGGGTTGTAGTCATAGAGCGATCCGATTCTGCGATGAGGCGTCAGGAGAAACCCTATGCAAAACTTGCAGGATGGGATATGGGGATGGATCGAAACCGAAATCCCAATCCCTCCTATGAAGGCGAGGTCCGAGTAATTAGAAGAGCTTTGGAGAAAGCGAAGCTGCTACCGGAAAAGATTGATTATATTAATCCCCATGGGACAGGCTCGGTAGTGGGGGACGAGATAGAAATAAAGGCATTACAGGACTGTAAACTATCACACGCTTACATCAATGCAACCAAATCCATTATTGGTCATGGCTTGAGCTCGGCAGGTACTGTTGAAATTATTGCTACTCTTTTACAAATGAAGGAGTCGAGACTTCACCCTACCCGTAATTTGGAGGAGCCTATCGAAGTGGACTGCAACTGGGTGAAAAATGAGTCCATACCAGCAGTGATTCACAATACCTTGAATCTGAGCATGGGGTTTGGCGGAATTAATACTGCCATTTGTATGCAAAAATGTGAGTCGGGCATTTAGGAGAGGGGGATAATTATGGTTCTAGTAGGAATTGAGGCAATGAATGTTTTTGGTGGCTCGGCCTATCTGGATGTCATGCAATTAGCGCAACATAGGCAATTGGACCCTGCGAGATTTGAAAATTTATTAATGAAAGAAAAGGCTGTTGCCCTACCTTATGAAGATCCGGTTACCTTCGGAGTCAATGCGGCCAAACCGCTGGTGGACGCTCTTTCAGAAGCGGAAAAAAACCGAATTGAAATGCTTATAACCTGTACGGAATCAGGTATTGATTTTGGAAAATCAATCAGTACATATATTCACCACTATTTGGGACTGAATCGGAATTGCAGATTATTCGAGCTCAAGCAAGCCTGCTATTCGGGTACTGCCGGAGTCCAAATGGCGGTGAATTTTATTCTTTCCCAGGTCTCGCCGGGAGCGAAAGCACTTGTCATTGCCACTGATATTTCACGATTTATTGCTGCTGAAGGCGGGGATGTCTTGAGTGAGGATTGGTCTTATGCTGAGCCAAGCGGAGGCGCAGGGGCCGTGGCAATGCTCATTAGTGAAAACCCGCATATATTTCAAGTCGATGTAGGGGCTAATGGATATTACGGCTATGAGGTGATGGATACTTGCCGGCCGATTCCAGATAGCGAGGCAGGGGATGCAGATTTATCATTAATGTCCTATCTGGACTGCTGCGAGCAAACGTTTTTGGAATACCAAAAACGGGTAAAGGGGGTAGATTATAAAGATACCTTTCAGTATCTTGCCTTTCATACCCCATTTGGCGGAATGGTAAAAGGAGCGCATCGAACGATGATGCGCAGGATGACCCAAGCAAAACCGAATGAGATTGAGGCAGATTATTTACAACGTGTAAAGCCCGGGCTAGCGTATTGTCAACGAGTCGGAAATATTATGGGGGCCACTTTGTACCTGTCCTTGGCAGGTATGATTGATAAAGGCACATTCGATTCTCCGAAGCGAATTGGCTGTTTTTCCTATGGATCAGGCTGCTGCTCGGAATTTTATAGTGGGGTTGTTATGCCGCAAAGCCAGGAACATCTGCGGCGTTTTGACATCGAGCGTCATTTGAATGATCGTTATCAGTTATCTATGGATGAATATGAATCCTTGCTGAAAGGCAGTGGCGCCGTACGTTTTGGAACTCGCAACGCCAAACTGGATTTTCAATTAATTCCGGGGGTGATAGCTTCCGGGAAAGGGAGACAGCGGTTATATCTAGAGGAAATCTATGAATTCCACCGTAAATACAGGTGGGAATCATGAATTATCAAACGATTCAGGTTCGGTTTCAAGAATCGATTTGTTATATACGGTTTTATCGGCCGGAGGCAAATAATACGATTAATAATACCCTCATCGAGGAATGCTTGCAGGTGCTTGAGCTGTGTGAGGAGTCGGTTACGATCGTAGTTTTGGAAGGTCTGCCGGAGGTGTTCTGTTTTGGGGCGGATTTTCAGGAAATGCGTGAAAAAATGGCAAGTGGACAAGAACAGGCACAAAGTCCAGAGCCTCTCTATGATCTGTGGCTTAAGCTGTCAACTGGGCCCTACATCACGATTTCTCATGTGCGAGGAAAGGCAAACGCTGGCGGTGTTGGATTTATTGCTGCCAGCGATATTGTGATAGCCGATCAGACAGCACAGTTCAGCTTATCAGAATTGCTGTTCGGGCTTTTTCCTGCTTGCGTTCTGCCATTTTTAGTCCGCAGGATTGGATTTCAAAAAGCACATTATTTAACACTAATGACACAACCGGTTTTGGTTCAAGAGGCCCTTTTATGGGGATTGGTCGATGCGTATGACGCTCAGAGCGAGACGGTGCTGCGCAAGCATTTATTACGCCTTAGACGATTGAACAAAACGGCAATTTTACGCTACAAGCGCTTTATGAATGAACTCAACGATCTACGTCATTGTAAAGCACTGGCGTTGGCGTCCAATCAAGAGGTGTTTTCAGACGATCACAATCTTAAAGGCATTTTCCGGTATGTCGAAACGGGGCAATTTCCGTGGATGGACTGATGGGCATTGGCTACAAGATGGGGATGCAGGGGGGAAGAGGATCATAATGTCACAATCTGTGGTTGAGCTACTTGAAATCGAACGAGGTATTATTCAAGTGAAAATGCAAGATAGAGTTCATAAAAATACATTTACTCTTGAAATGACCCATGGGCTAAGACAAGCGTTCAAGACGATCGAGGACGATTCAACCTGCAAAGTCGTAATTCTAACAGGATACGATAACTATTTTGCCACGGGTGGGACGCAAGAGGGATTGTTGGCCATACATGAAAGAGTTTCGAAATTTACTGATGAGAATATTTACTCTCTTGCATTGAGCTGCAAAGTCCCAGTGATAGCAGCCATGCAGGGGCATGCGGTGGGCGGGGGCTTTGTAATGGGGCTATTTTCTGATTTCGTAGTCCTAAGCAGGGAAAGTGTGTATACGACTAATTTTATGAAATACGGATTCACACCGGGAATGGGTGCGACGTACATTATTCCCAAAAAACTAGGGTTCAGCTTAGGAGAAGAATTATTGTTAAATGGGGGCAACTACCGAGGCGCAGAATTGGAGAAACGGGGAATTCCGTTCCCGATCCTGCCCCGCAAAGAAGTGATGAGCTATGTTATGGACCTTGCCCGACAGCTAGCGGAGAAACCCAGATTTTCTTTAATCACATTAAAGGATCATTTGGTTGCTCCACTCCGGGACCAGCTCCCCAAAATCGTAGAACAAGAGCTTATTATGCATGAGAGGACCTTTCATCAAGCGGAGGTTAAAGAACGAATTATCAACTTGTTTGGAAAATAATCAAATTTATATACATGAGCTATGCAAATCGTGGTCTTATAAACTGCTGCGCCTGTATATCTCAATCCATAGAGTTTCGTTGAATGCTTTTACAGTTGTTCATGCGAATTGGCAACGAGTGTGAAAGAGGCATATAGCCTTCCTCATCACTCGTTTTTTCTTTGATACATTCTATCAGGTAACTCCAGGCAATGCTTCAAACGTGAACAACAGCTCAAACTGAACATGGTGATACGCTTTTAGCTCATGTTATATAAATTTGTGTTTTGAGGAGTTGGTGGATGAATGACACGTAAACATGACCAAAGTTGGGATCTTGATATTCCGATAGCCTCTTTTATTGAAACCTGCCGGCAATTTCCTGGAAAAGAGTTATTTACTTTTGAGAAAGAAGGGGAGCGTCCCCAATTTCTTACGGGAAATACGCTTTTGCAGCAAGTACGGATTTTGGGCAATGTTCTTTTGAAAGAACTGGCTGCGCAGGAAAGGGTACTTCTTGTGTTTCCTCAGGGTCTGGAATATATCAGCAGCATGTTGGCATGCTTTTATGCAAATATCGTAGCCATACCTACACCCAACACAGAATCGGAGCTAGATGAAAGAATTATTAAGAAAATTATACCTATTCAAAAGGATTCCGAGGCCGTATGTATTATAACAAATACTGAATTCAAAGCATTTCTCCAAACACGACAGGAGTTTCATTCGCTTCGTATCCTGAATGTTGATGAGATTTTTCAAGAGGACACCGCTGACGTTGACATCAAAATGAGAGTGCCAGCGCCGGAAGATATTGCCCTTTTGCTTTATACATCAGGCTCTACATCCTTGCCTAAAGGCGTAATCCTCAGTCACAGATGTTTGATGAATCAGGTTAAGGCCGAGCAATGGAGAATTGACCGGAATAGCTGTGTCGTTTCCTGGATGCCGCAATTCCATGCTTTTGGGCTACATAACAATATTTTAGTCCCGCTACTGAACGGGGCGTCGAGCACCATTCTCCCGCCAGAAAGCTTTGCTAAAAAACCAGAACATTGGATTCAGATGATTGACAAGTATCAGGCTACTCATACGGCTGCGCCAAATTTTGCGTTCGATTATTGCTGCTCCACATTGGATATGGCTTCAATCGAGGCATATTCTCTTCGCCATCTTAAAGCGATTATATGTGCAGGTGAGCCTATCCGGAAGGAAACTTACGAGAATTTCATCCATAAATTCCGGGCATTAGGGCTTCGAGAGGATATATTTTGTCCTCTTCTTGGGTTGTCGGAGCTGAGCCCTGTTGCCAGTATTAAGCCAGGCCAGTCGCTGAGATTTCTTAATTTGGATATTCCTAGCTTGGAGCAAGGAAGAATTCAATACACGGATGAGAAGAACAAATCTAAGTCCGTAGTCAGTTGCGGGGAGATCGAAGACCCGATGCAAATTCGAATTGTTCATCCTGAAAAGCATATACAATGCCTACCGGAGGAAGTCGGCGAGATTTGGATTAGATCGGCACGGATGGCAGAAGGGTATTTAAACAGGAAGGAAGAAACGAATAACACTTTTGAGGCAGCTCTTTCCAATACAAAAGAAGGCGGCTTTTTTCGTACAGGGGACCTTGGCTTCATTGCGGACAATCATCTGTATGTAATCGGCAGAGAGAAGGAAGTCATCATCATTCACGGCAAAAATCATCATCCCGTCGATATTGAATGGACCATCAAAAAAAATATGCCGGAGTTGACCTTGCCCATCGCTGTATTTTCCGCTGAGATCAATGGTCAGGAAAAGGTAATCGTCGTACAGGAAATTGAAACGCCCCTTCATGAGCAGGAATATAAACGTTTGGTTGATACCATATTGAATACCGTATCCGAGACGCACCAACTTGAGATTTACGATATATATTTGCTGCTTAAGGGAAGTATACCCAAGACGGGGAGCGGTAAAATCCAAAGAAAAATCTGCCGTAATGCCTATATCCAACAAGAGCTTCGAGCCCTTTATCAATATCGGAGTGCTTACTCAACATCCCGTTCGAATATTGGAGAGACAGCTGATGGTATTATGAATGCCGTTCCTTTGGTACAGCCAGAGATTCAGGAGTATATGGTGCAATTTTTGTGTCAGGAACTGAATCTTGAGCACGGGGAAATGGATTTGAATAAAAATCTTCACGGCTATGGCATCGATTCCATTCTTGTCATGAAGCTTATACGCGGCCTTGAGAAATCCTATCCAATCAAGGTTAAAGCAAGAGAAATTTTAGAGTACCCTACGATTCAATTATTGTCGGCTTATTTGGCCAAGAAAGTTGTAGCAGATAAATCGGTTGCAAAGGCCAAGACTGAAACAACCTCGCACAATTTCCGAAGGAATCCGCTTTCAGAAGTTCAAAAAGGGTTGTGGCTATTACATAAAATGTCCCCTGAAATGAATGCTTACAATGTACCGATATGTCTCCGGTTTAATACGAAGATTGAGATAGAGAGCGTTAAAAAGGCTTTTCACACCGTGTTAGAACAATATCCCATTCTAAAAAGTGTGATTGAAGAGGAAAATGGGATACCTTATCAAAGGCTGGAGCCCACACAGCGGCTTCATGTGCATATGGAGGATATTTCAACATTGGAAGCGGATGAAGTTATCCCCTTCATTAGGAACAAGGCAAAGCAACCATTTGTGCTGGAACAGGACTCTTTGATGCGTGTTTATCTTATGTCCAGATCCGAACAAGAACATTTCATACTGGTTGTACTACATCATATTATTTTTGATGGAAGTTCTTTCGTCATTTTTATTCAAAGCTTTTTAGATGCATATAAGGACCTGGTGCAGGGAAAGAGACCGACCGTGTTACCACCCGCAGCAAGCTACAGCGATTTTGTGAAGTGGGAGCAAACGATGTTAGCGAGTGCTGAAGGAGAGAAGTATCGCTCCTATTGGAAGCAACAGCTGTCAGGTGCTTTACCGACCCTTGAGCTTCCATATGACCGCTCCGGTTTTCTGACTCAAAGCATGGAAGGCCAAACATACACAAAGCGGCTTCCACAAGAATGGGCCGAACGGGCAAAGTCTTTTGCCCGAGCGCAACATACGAGCTTGTCTACAGTCTTGTTAGGTGCGTATATCGTGTTGCTTAACCAGTATTCGGGACAGGAAGATATCATTGTTGGAATGCCGACCATGGTACGCCCGGAGCAGCGTTTTGACAAATTAATCGGTTATTTTGTCAATATGCTGCCAATCCGGAGTCAGATGTCGGAAACAGAGACATTCCTGGATTTTATGAAAAAATTGCAGCTGACAGTAGTCAATGGAATGGATCATGCTTCTTATCCTTTTCCGGCTTTGGTCCGAGAATTGAATGTGCCGAGTATGCTGACGAGCTCGCCTGTTTTCCAAGCGGTCTTTTCTTATCAAAATTTTCTTCAAAATTCAAGCTTTCAGCAGCTTTGCATGCCGTATAAAAATATCTTTTTCGTCGAATTGGTTGAAGAAATTCACCAGGAAGGTGAATATGAGCTGGTATTGGAACTGCTGGAGCAGGAAGAGGAATTGGTATTAAATATCAAATACCGTTCCAATTTGTTCGAGGAATCAACCATTGTACAGATGGCAGAGCGTTACATCGGATTAGCGGAAGCGCTACTGGAGAATCCTACTTGGGCCTTGGAGGAGTATTCATTACTTTTACAAGAAGAAAAGGACAGCATCCTTTATGACTGGAATGCTACCGAAACAAGTTATCCTGATAAATGTCTCCCTGAATTATTCCTAAAACAGGCAAGAAAAACGCCTGATGCTATTGCGGTCGTGTATGCAGAAGAATCGCTTACCTATAAAGAACTAAAAGAAAAGAGCACTTTGCTCGCCATATATTTGCAGCATCATGGAGTAACCCCCGATACGCTTGTAGGGATTTGCATGGAACGTTCTTTAGATATGATGATTGGGCTGTTGGGAATCCTTATGGCGGGTGGAGCCTACGTACCGCTTGATCCGGATTATCCAGAGGATCGATTGGAGTATATGCTTCAGGATTCCAATGCTTCACTGGTCATTACGCAATCGGGATTGCTGGAGAAAGTGTCACGCTTGGTAGGGAATAATGTTAACTGCATTGTGCTTGGTAAAGATGGGGATCATCTAAAAAGTGATGTGAAGGGTAGAAAGTCACTCAAACGGGAAGTGCAACCTCATCATTTGGCCTATGTGATATATACCTCCGGAAGTACGGGGAAACCGAAGGGGGTCATGATTCCACATAAAGCGTTGACCAATTTTCTTATTTCCATGGGAGAGAAACCTGGCTTAACAGAGCAGGACAAACTGCTTGCAGTGACAACGTATTGCTTTGATATAGCGGGACTGGAATTATATCTGCCTTTGATTAAAGGCGCTCAATGCCATATTTGCAGCTCCGAAAAGACAAAGGATGCCGAAAAACTTAAGCAGGAAATTCAAAGGATAAAACCGACCATCATGCAAGCGACTCCTGTTACTTGGACCATGCTCTTTCAAGCCGGCTGGAAGAACGAAGAGAACATGAAAGTTCTCTGCGGTGGGGAAGCACTTTCAGAAACGTTGAAATCTTATTTTGTTCATAACAGTTGTGACGCATGGAATATGTTCGGCCCGACTGAAACGACAATTTGGTCTACAATTCAATCGATCACCGCAGACAAGCCTATCTCGATTGGTAAGCCTATCGCAAACACCCAAATTTACATTTTGGACAAACGTCTTAGACCTGTGCCTGTCGGGCTTCCGGGCGAGCTTTTTATTTCAGGCGGCGGTTTGGCCAGAGGCTATTTGAACCAGCCAGCACTTACGGCTGAAAAATTCATAGACAACCCATTTAATCCGGGAACAAAACTCTACAGAACCGGAGATTTATGCAGATGGCTTTCGGACGGCTCTATTGAATATATGGGACGGATGGATTATCAAGTGAAGATTCGCGGATTTCGGATTGAACTGAATGAAGTGGAAGGTCAGGTCAGAACTTATCCGGGAATTGATGATTGTGTTGTGATTGCCAAGGAACAGGCGGGGGATAAGCAGCTTGTTGCCTACTGTGTTCTAAACCATTCCGTGTCCGGAAAGTCCACTCTTGATCCGAAAGAAGTACGAAATTATTTAAAAAGTTTCTTGCCCTATTATATGATACCTGCATTTTTTATCGAACTAGATAAGCTGCCCTTGACCCCGAATGGGAAAATAGATCGGAAAGAATTAATGAGTCGCAGGATCGAATTAGCAACAACAAGAAAGATCTATTTGCCACAATCGGATGTTGAACATCAGGTGCTAACCATTTGGAAAAAACTTCTGAATGTTGACGATCTAAGTACGGATGATGCTTTCTTTGACGTAGGCGGAAATTCTTTTTCAGCAGCAGAGATGATCAGTAGGATCAAGAAAATGCTGGATTGCGATATTTCGGTGACAGCATTGTTCAAGTATCCGACGATTAAGGAACTTAGTGCCTACATTACAAAAACTAAAAGCGAGGACGTTGCTTCTACATCTACACCGGAACAAACAGATGCAGCTAAAAATACAGCCTCACCCCAAATGGATTCGATTGAAGATGACCGTAAGCCGTCCTACCCCGATTATTTTGAAGATAGTATCGCAATCATAGGAATTTCATGTCATTTTCCGGGAGCGAAAAACCATTTTGAGTTTTGGGACAATTTGAGGGCAGGGGTTGAGAGTGTCCGCTTCTTTTCCGAGGAAGAGCTGAATCGATTAGGGCTGGATAGAGAAATCGTCGAGAATCCAAATTATGTTCCCGGACGGTGTACGATTGAGGGGAAAGAGTATTTCGACCCTGAGTTTTTCAACTTTTCACAGAAAAATGCAGAGTTTATGGACCCTCAGATGAAATTGCTGTTACAGCATTCATGGAAAGCCGTTGAGGATGCTGGTTATGTTTCCAAAGAAATTCCTGAAACCAGTGTATTTATGTCGGCGAGCAGCAGCTTCTATCAAGCACTTATTCCCAATTTGGCCTCGCAATCGCCTAATGTCCTGAAAAACGCGGATGAATATGTAACCTGGATTTTAGCACAGGGTGGAACAATTCCTACCATGATTTCTCATAAATTAGGATTTAAAGGACCTAGCCTATTTGTGCACTCGAACTGTTCTTCCTCATTAGTCGGGTTGCGTCTAGCTTCGCAAAGCTTGCTATCCGGTGAAGCAAAATACGCTTTGGTCGGAGCGTCAACGATCTTTCCTTTTAACAGTTTAGGTTATGTGTATCAACCCGGCTTGAATTTTTCTAGTGACGGGCATATTAAAGCTTTTGATGCTTCGGCAGACGGAATGATTGGCGGAGAAGGGGTTGGGGTTATTCTACTGAAGAAAACGCTGGACGCCGTTAAAGATGGTGACCATATTTATACGATTTTACGAGGAGTTGGCGTGAACAACGATGGAACCGACAAATTAGGGTTTTATGCCCCAAGTGTCAAAGGTCAGGCTGAGGTTATTCAGAAGACGATAGAATTAACCCAAATTCATCCCGAATCCATAAGTTATATCGAGACCCATGGAACCGGAACAAAATTGGGGGACCCAGTTGAATTTGCCGCCTTAAATGATATTTACAGGAGGTATACAACAAAAAAACAATTTTGCGGTATTGGGTCGGTCAAAACCAACATCGGGCATCTGGATACGGCATCAGGTTTGGCGGGGTGCATTAAAGTTGCTTTAAGCTTATACCATAATGAGATTCCTCCTTCGCTTAATTACGAAAAACCAAATGCTGATATCAATTTGCCCGATTCACCCTTTTATGTTGTTGATAGACTCCAAAAATGGGAGAATGCATCGGCTCCTCACCGGGCGGCGCTAAGCTCTTTTGGGATAGGCGGAACCAACGCCCATGCCATTTTCGAACAATTTGTAGCCGGTGCTGAGCCAGAGTGCTTTAAATCTAGTTTTGTGAACGAAGATGCTGTCTATCTCATTCCATTATCTGCAAGAAATCAGCATCGTCTTACAGTGTATGCACATGAACTTTCAGCTTTCTTGGCAGCTTCTCAAGGAATTAACTTATCGGATGTATCCTTTACGCTTCAAGCAGGACGAATGGCAATGAGAAATCGGGTAGCCTTTATCGTCAAGAATATGAGCGAGCTGGTACAAAAACTGGAATCGTTCGCGAATGGAAAAGAACATATCGAGAACTGCTGGAGGGGAGAAAACAATCAGTTAAAAGATTCGATACAATTATTTGAACAGGAAGAAGTTTTCAAAGAATTAGTGAGCAAATGGATTTCAAATCGTGAAATGAACAAGCTGGCAGAGTTGTGGGCCAAAGGCTTCAATATAGATTGGCGATTACTGTATTACGATGTCAAACCGAAAAGGATAAGTCTGCCTACGTATCCTTTTGCTGAGGAGCGCTGTTGGGCTCCTGAGCTGGAGACCGAGGCGGCAAGGGCCAGAACAGCGGAAGCGCCTGCGGTTACAGCGAGCCGTACACTGATGTTTGAGCCTGCCTGGAAGGAGCAGGACGTATCGCTGGAAGCCGAAGCCCCTGCCTATGAGCAGCGTATCGTTTTGCTTTGTGAGCCGGACGAAGCTTTACACGAACGGCTCGCAGCAAAAGTGAACGGCCTTGCGCAGGTCCTCGCTTTTCAATCTGGGAAGAACCGGGTAGATGAACGGTTCCAGGCCTATGCCGCCCAAGCCTTTGAGAGCATCCAAAGTATACTCAAAGACAAGCCGGAGGGAAGAGTGCTGGTTCAAATTGTCGTGCGGAACTCCGGGGAAGGGCGGCTCTTTTCGGGACTTTCGGGGTTGTTGAAGACAGCCCGGCTGGAAAACCCGAAATTCATCGGGCAGTTGATCGAAGTGGAAAAGGGAGAATCTGCGGAAGGCCTCCTGGCGAAGCTGAAGGACAACAGCCGCAGCCCGGTGGATGGATGGATTCGCTATGCGGACGGTCAACGGAGAACTGCTTTCTGGAGCAGGCTCGAGCCATTCCGGGAAGAAGAGGTACTTCCATGGAAAAACGATGGCGTCTATCTGATCACCGGAGGCTCTGGCGCTTTGGGGTTGCTTGTTGCAGAAGAGATTGTCCGGCAGGCCCCAGCGGCGACCTTGATCTTGACGGGCCGATCGCCGCTGGACAGAGGCAGACAGACCCGACTGAAGGAGCTGGAGGCCTCAGGTGCCAGCGTGGAGTATAGACAAGGCGATATCACCGATAAGAGCACCGTTATCGGTTTACTGGAAAGTATTCGTGAGGAATGTGGGCGTGTCCATGGGATCATCCACTGTGCAGGGGTGATTCACGATAACTTCATCATCAAGAAAACAAGCGAAGAATTTATGGAGGTGCTGGGACCGAAGGTTAGAGGACTGGTCCATCTGGATGAAGCGAGCAGCGGCCAGGATCTGGACTTCTTTGTGCTCTTTTCTTCCATATCGGGCAGCCTGGGCAATCCGGGACAGGCCGACTATGCCACCGCCAATGCCTTTATGGACGCATACGCAGAATATCGGAATACCCTGGTAAGGGCCAAGCAACGACGAGGGCGGACGTTATCCATCCGCTGGCCGCTATGGAAAGAGGGCGGGATGCGGATCGATGCGGACACGGAAAAGATCATGATGCAGAACATGGGCATCACGGCCATGCAGACCCGGTCGGGCATGAGGGCGTTGCAGCAATGCCTGTCCTCTGGAAAGGAGCAGGTAATGGTCATGGAAGGGGAGCCTGAGAAAATCGAGGATTTCCTGGCGAAAGCTGTCTCACAGGTCGGTGTCCGTGCCGTCCAGACAGCAGTACCTAACCAGACAACCACACCTAAGCTGGATGCGGGCTTGCTCTACGATAAAACCTTGCATTGTCTCAAGATGCTACTCGGAGAGGTAACCCGGCTAAGCGTCGGCAGCATCGAAGCCAATGAGCCCTTGGAAACCTATGGAATTGATTCCATCATGATTACCCAGCTCAATGGCAAGCTGGCGAGTTCCTTTGGAGAGCTGTCCCAGACACTGTTTTATGAGTACCAGACCTTGCGTGCCTTGACGGAATATTTTGTGAGGGACTACTCGCAGGAGTGTATGCGGTGGGTCGGGATGAGTCATGACATGCAGCCAGTAGAGGAAACGTCTGCAGCACAGCTGTATGCCGAAGAAAAAACTGTGCCAGCTGCCGTGAAGGCGACAGCGAAGCCTGACCGAAGCTGGGCGGGGCCTAGGCTGGCGGAAACTCGTGAACCGATAGCGATCATCGGAATGGCAGGAAAGTATCCACGGTCCAGGAACATGAACGAATATTGGGAAAATCTAAAAGCAGGGAAGGACTGTGTCACCGAAATCCCGCAAGAACGCTGGACGATGGAGGAATTCTTCCATCCCGATAAACAGGAAGCTGTAGCTCATGGAAAAAGCTACAGCAAGTGGGGGGGCTTTATCGAAGGATTTGCGGAATTCGATCCGCTGTTCTTCAATATTGCGCCACGGGAAGCGCTCAGTATGGACCCTCAGGAAAGGCTGTTCATAGAAGCCTGCTGGGAAGTGATGGAGGATGCGGGCTACACCAGGGAACAGCTTGCGGTGCGGCATAACAGCCGGGTAGGCGTATTTGCGGGAATTACCAAAACGGGCTACGAGCTGTATGGACCGGAATTATGGAGGAAGGGGGCACAAATATTCCCTCATTTATCCTTTAGCTCCGTGGCTAACCGGATTTCGTACCTGTTCAATTTGCAAGGACCCAGCATGCCGATCGATACCATGTGTTCGTCCTCGTTAACCGCGATTCATGA
>NZ_JAIVEM010000097.1 GCF_020404765.1 Paenibacillus sp. BJ-4 | reverse complement strand
TCCGTTCTATACAATAGTTACCTATATTATACAACATTAACGCGGTGTCGTCTTAAACAAAATCAACATAAAAAAAGCTGTCGAGACTTTCTCGACAGCCTGAGGGCGGAATTGATCCGCCCCTTTCTTTATGTTTTACTGCTTAGGCTACATCATAGGAGACTGTTGTATAGTAAGTGTAGTATCCCATTGTCGGGCCTTCATGCCACTCCATCCAAATTGTCGATACTACTTTGAAGCGGGTGAAATGTCTAGGATTATCGACAAGATTTTTCAACAAGCCTACAAAATTCTGTCTTTGAGTATAGGTATTAATATCATTAAGAAGGGCTGCACCAGATACAACTGTAGTAACTGCTCCCAAAAATGCTACAATCACAGCCGGGGCTTTTGCTTTAATGGCTGCACCACAAAGACTATAACCGAATGCACTAATTGCATATAGTAATGACGAAGATGATTTTCCAGTATATTCATCAATCATTTGCTTTAATTGCTCTTTTGAAAGATATTGTGTGTGTTGAGAATGAACTTGTGCCATATTTTATTACCTCCCGAATTTTTTAGAAGTGAATTGATGGAGTCGCTGACATCTAAATGGCTCCACATTCTTTTGATATCAGTCTTCAATTCTCTTCACTTATGTAGGTGATTCAAGGCTGTAAATTACAACCAAATCGTGGAAACTGCGAAGACATAAATTTTTCTTTTTCAGATTCATGTACTTTGCTCGATTATCCCCTACACTTATATAGGAGTTGGGAGTTGTAACTACACAACCTAAACATGAATTTCTTTCTGGATAGAGATGCCCTCTGAATATTGTTTAGCCACTATGATATCCGAATTAATAGGCAAGCCACGGAAACGGTTGAGAAGTATCAGTGCAAAAGCAAAAACAAGCTATATTGATTTTATTGATACTCATGTTCAGACAGAGCTGTTTCAAAAATAGATAAAATACATTATTCTTCAATTCCAAGCAATTCGGATACTTGTTTTCTATATCTTTTGGCCTTGCGTGTCCCGTGAATGAGATTGGACAATCTCGAAGCCGGAATTTGATATGTAGTGCAAAAGGTTTTCTGATCCATTCTTTTCTCAATCAGTTTTTGTTTGATCTCCCATCCAAAAGGGGTTACAGGATTTCGTTTATTCAACCTCATGACCTCCACACCTGGTTTTTATAATCGTAGTATGTTGCAGCATGTAATACATCCATGGGCTTAATGATCTGATTTGCTCGTTTGGTAATGATTCAACTGATAAAGATTTAACAGGTCATCCAACTTCTTGGATTGTTCAATCACTTTAGGATGTGTTAAAAATCCATACTTTTTCTGGACTTGGTACAGTTTCCTCCTGGCTCTCTCGACACGAAGTAAAGTCACACCTTGATTCATCAGCATGATCCCTCCTATATGTCATATTTTAGAGTAATAAGACGATTTTTGGATTTGCGAATCATGTTCCTCATAAAAAAAGAGCATCCCTAAAAAAGTTCGCATAAAGTAGGGAAACTCATTAAATGAACAGAAAAGAACCTCCGATTCCACTCTCATAAAGTGGAGACAGAGGTTCTTTTTGTATACATGACTCAATTTCAGAGCATTAAAAACCATAAATGACTTAGAAGCTACATAAGTTGAACTTCAAAGTTACCTATTGTGCCACTACACAGTCGGATGGTACTTCCCATCGCCACCGTCCCCGGATTTCTTGAATTAATATGATCAGGGGAGAAATCCGGGGACAAAAGCGACAGTAAAAAAAATCCCGCTAACCTTAACTGGTCGGTCAGGATTTCTCTTGTTCCTATCCGTTTAAATCTTCCATGTTTACAAGAGGTTGAATGCTTTGGTCATGATCATTGGACTGAACAGGTATAGTTATAATAAACAAAAAGCTAGCCGTGACGATCAGCAGCACCATTTAGCTCCTTATATACCATCCCTGTACTTGAAAACCACTGCTTGAAGCGGGCGTTGGCATACCTGAAGTTTGGCTACTCTTTGTTTGTGTACTTATGACTAGCACTAATAAGAAAGTCGTCGTGCATAGCTTTCTAAATTAGAATACTCCGTCTTGGCTTCAGCTAAGACAAATTTCTGATAACGTTCGACAATTATCATGTAACGAAGGATAGAGCGTTCATTATTAATTATAGTGGATTTTCTCATGCCATCTAATAAGTACCTAACTCCCTTTTCGTACTGGCCTCTGGATAAACAATAGTCAGCCAATTCACTCAAAATACCAACAAGCTGGTCGTCAATATTTTGCTGGTCATTAGTTTGTTTTCCTCCTTGATCCTGTATGTTTGAAATTTCCCACTCAAATTGATTCAGAATATCATCTACGTCTATGTTATAACGATTGGCTGCAATCATAATATTCCATAAACCCGGAAGAAGTTCATCTTTCGTCCTTGCAATGAGATCAGCATATACTGGAAGTACCTCTCTATCTCCAACCATGAGCTTGGTCAGGCACACATTAGCTTCGCCCCACTCCTGAAATAAGTTTTTCCAGTGCAGCGTCTCGCTATCAGTCTCTTTCACCCATTCCAGATCAACAGATTCATAGACTGCTTGCAAGGCTAGCGCATAGTTTCCTTGCTCATAATAAGCACCTCCAATAAGTGAATTACTGAAAGCTACATAAAAAAATAACGGTCGCAATGGCTTCTTATGTTGTTCCCTTTTCAGAGAATGTGCCATGGAGTATTGAGCTTCGGCTAAAATCTTCAAATTCTTGGCAACTTCCATGACACGATCCCAACGACGCAATGCTCGAAATGCATTAGCTAAATCCACCATTCCTTCCAGTTGGTCCATATCATCGAGCCGTTTGACAAACGATTGGAATTGAAGCGCTGCTTGTAAATTCCGCTCCTGATCATCTCCAACCTGAATCGTGAATATGCGATACTGACAGATGGCTAATCTTTCGGAGTGCTGATACTTTTCTGCTTCCGCAACCCCCTCAAAGAGCAACAGCGCAGCAGCATGTCGACCCTGTGCAAATAATTGTTCTGCCGCGTCAAATAGCTTTGGGGAATACAGCAGGTTGTCCATAATATGTCCAACTATGCGCTGAATCGCTGCCAGCTTATCCATTTCCGCACAGCGGAACAATACCGGTTCAATTCTCCGCCAATCCGGGGAACTCTCGATGATGTATTGTTCTATGTATCGTTCGTAAAAATAACCCTCTGGTAATCCCATTGCCAAAGTAATCCGATCCAATTGATGTACAGCAACAGGACGATGCTTAAGAATCCAATTATTTAGCGTTCTTTGATGAACACCGGAATGCTCTGCAAATTGTGCCAGCGTTACATCATTTCGCTGCAAATAATCCTCCAGTTCCGCTAAAATCGTAGGTGTATGTTCCAAGTCATAACCACCTTTCATACAAAGAAGCCGAAATTTGTAATCTCAGCTTAATTTTCCTCCAAATATTAACATGCGTCAATAGTCTTTTTTCAATTTTCGCATAACACTCCAGAACACTTTCTAATAGCTTTTATAGCATTTTCACTTTAGGCCCTGTAGGACAGCTTTAAAATGTCTAAGTGGTCGCTCGCTCAACTAATTTGAACTTCAAAGGATGTAAATCTTCATGAAGTCCCTCAAGGGCATTTTGAATCATAATGAATGCATTTTCCGCTTGCTTGTCAATCGGGTAATGAATGGTGGTTAAATCAAGCAAATGCGAAATTTCGGTATTATCAAAGCCCACCACTGCAACATCACTCGGTACAGAAACACCAAGCCTACGCGCTTCGGTCAAAAGCCCTGCAGCCAAATAGTCAGTAGAGCAAGCAAATGCATCAGGTTTGTTGGGTTGTTCTGCCCACCAGTGAGCGATTTGTTCACCCGCTTCTATTGAATTTAAGTCATAAAAATGCGGAAATGCTGCAGCGTCCAGATCATATTTTTTGCAAAAATCACGATAGGCCCGTATGCGCTCCTTCGTATTCAGTCCCCTCATATTCCCATACACATTCACAATGCTGCGATAGCCTCTGGCGTACAGATGCTCCAGCGCAAGCATGTACCCCTGATACTGATCCATAAATACGGACGGAATCGTCTCTATGTTCACACGCTGCCACGTTACAATCGGGCCATATTTGGTGTATTGTTCAATCACACTCCACTCATTGACACGAATCATGCAAACCAAAGCATCCAGTTGCTTTCTACGCAGCATTTCCAGTGCCTCAAGCTCCCGTTCCTTCAATCCATTCGTAATAAACAGCGCTATATTAAAGCCATGCTCCTGAGCATATGTTGTAAATCCACGTACAAATAAACCCAATGAATCATTAAAAGAAATTGAAATAATTCCTATAAGCTTGGTCATGCCCTTTTTTAATGAAACCGCATTCAAATTGGGGACATAATCCAGTCGGTCTATGACCTCCTGCACACGCTGTCTTGTCGGTTCACTTACGTACGGATGGTTATTAATGACACGGGACACCGTAGCTGAGGATACACCCGCGAGCTTAGCAATTTCATGAATATTCGCCATATTTCTCACCTCGTTCTTTCTATTTTAGCATGTTCGTGGTCACCACCCTACAATTGTCACCCTCCCCAAAAAAGTTTTTTAAAAGCGCTTGACCTGTAATGCATTACAGGGATTACAGTGAAATTGAGCTTGAGAAAGCGGTTTAAAAAAACATACTCAGGAGGCACTAACCATGAAAAAAGGCTTAAAGATTGCAACCATTGGCGGAGGCTCCAGCTATACACCAGAATTAGTAGAAGGGTTCATCAAACGTTATGCAGAGCTTCCTATTCGGGAATTATGGCTGGTAGATATTGAGGCAGGACGCGAAAAGCTGGAGATCGTAGGGGCCATGGCCAAACGGATGGTCAAAGCAGCGGGCATTGATTGTGAAGTACATTTGACGCTGGATCGTCGGGAAGCCTTGAAGGATGCCGATTTTGTAACAACACAGTTTCGGGTAGGCTTGCTCGAAGCCCGGATTAAAGATGAAAGTATTCCGTTAAAACACGGCATGATCGGTCAGGAAACCAATGGCGCCGGTGGAATGTTCAAAGCCTTTCGTACCATTCCCGTTATCCTCAGTATCGTCGAAGATATGAAGGAGCTGTGTCCGAATGCATGGTTGATTAATTTCACCAATCCTGCAGGGATGGTCACCGAGGCGGTACTTCGTTATGGTCAATGGGATAAAGTCATCGGATTATGTAATGTTCCAATTGGCGCAATCAAGAGTGCAGCAGCCGTGCTGGACAAACCGGAAGAAGAGCTGTTCTTTAAATTTGCAGGGATTAACCACCTTCACTGGCATCGAATTTATGACAAAACGGGGGCCGAATTAACAGAGCAAGTCATTGAAGGACTGTATGCACCTGGTGCAAAACCGGAGAAGGTCGTTGAAAATATCAGGAACATGCGCTTCCTGTACGATCAGGTTCGTCAATTGAAAATGCTGCCTTGTCCATACCATCGCTATTACTACATGACAGATAACATGCTCAAGGAAGAATTAGAGGAAGCCAAAAACGAAGGAACTCGGGGTCAAGTGGTCAAACGTCTCGAAGAAAGTCTGTTTGAACTGTATAAAGATCCGAATCTGGATTACAAACCGGAGGAATTATCCAAACGCGGCGGTGCGCATTACAGCGATGCAGCCTGTGAAATTATTAATTCGATCTATAACAACAAAGGCACGCTGATGGTGGTGAGCACACGTAACAATGGTGCAATCGATGACGTTCCATATGACAGCGCTATCGAAATTACCAGCGTAATTCGCGCACATGGTGCGGAACCCGTAAGCTTTGGCAAATTCCCGCCTGCACAACGAGGCTTGCTGCAAGTCATGAAGGCGATGGAGGAACTGACGATTAAAGCAGCAGTCACTGGCGATTATGCAACCGCACTGCAAGCCTTCACCCTGAATCCGCTCGTTCCAAGCGGTGACATTGCCCAAACGGTGCTGGATGAATTGCTGGAAGCACATAAAGAGCATTTGCCGCAATTCTTTGCCAATAAGGCAAAGGCGACTGTGTAAACTTATAAACTATACATGCTGTCCATACTGGACGTATGAAAAAACGGTCGTCCCCCTCTGTTTCGGAAGGGGGCATGGCCGTTTTTTTATTTTGCCAGCCATGCTGAATGTAGGAGAACCCATTGAAACACAAAAAAAGCTCCCTACATGATAGGAAGCTTCTTGCTATACGTCCCAGGAGGGATTCGAACCCCCGACCGACGGCTTAGAAGGCCGTTGCTCTATCCAGCTGAGCTACTGGGACAAAATGGAATTCAGTTAAACCTTATGTATTCAGCGCATTAATTATTATATCACATTTCGGTTAACTGTCAAAAGCATTTTTTCATCCTCCAGGGAAACGACCGAGAAAGGAATCATTTGGACGCTAACGGGGTATTATGTACAAAAGGCCATGCTATAAAGGAGGGGTTGATCCGTGAAAGGTCTATTATCGTCACTTTGTTATTTCAGTATTTTCTTCGCACCTTTTCTGTTGCCTGTCATTGTGTGGATTGCAGTACGAGACGAATATGTACAGGGACATGCGAAAAAAGCCCTTTTATCACACCTTTTCCCCATTATTGCGGCGATTCCACTAGTCTATTTTATTGTAACAGCCAATCATGCAGGTTCTGTAATCGGGTTTGTACTACTATTCGTAGTAGTCTATCTCGGGGTTTTTGTCTACAACATCTACAAAGGGATTATGACACTGCGTGAAGCTGCATAGCTCCAAAAAAGCCTCCTGCATTCCGCTTGTAAAGCCGGAAGTGGAGGCTTCTTTGGATAATTGGATTATCAAATTTTATCCTTCCCGCTTATTTATTGCCAAAACGTTTAGGATTTCTTCGTACCTCATGTCTTACGTTTTTCTCCAGCACTTCTTCCGCAAACTCATTGTTATGAATATAACTGCTGCTTTTGTTCTTCTTATATTTCGGTTTGCCGTCTATGATTTCCCCCTCCTTTCACGCCGATTCTGTGATGATGTCGGAGTCCAAATCAACAGAAGCCGAGGCATAGCACACCAAATTCTCATCCCCCGAACTCCTTGGCAAACTCCGTGCTGAGCTGCCCATAGGAGAGCAATTCCCGTTTAAACTTTTCCCGTTCCTCACCAGCAGTAATGTGTGTGGAATCGGTAAAAGCCTTGTCTGTCACTTCTTCAAATGCGGAGTGCAGATTATTGTCGTACCAATCCAGCTCCAAATCGGCGTCATTGCGGATGATCCGTACCATGTCATAGTCATTCTGACCGTCCTGCTGACTGTTCGCCGTGATATACACCAGCAATTCCGGATCATCTGCCGCACCGGGCCGCACCTCTACCTCTGCGCAGCGCACTCCGTCGATTTCAGTGAAACGACGTATTTTGGCGTCCTTGATGTAGTACATTGGTCTCCCTCCTTCCTTGCGAGTAGACGGGTTGCCCCATCTGTAGTTTTCGGAACGGACAGACATTTTATGCTTCTTTTCGGCATATATACTGATGAACTGGGGATTTAGTTGTAATTCATTCCAACACTGGATGAACACGACAAAGAGAGGATGAACAGACATGTGCGGAATTACAGGCTTCATACAGTGGAACGGAGACTTAATGCATCAGTCGGAGCTGCTGCTGAATATGACACAAACACTCTCCGATCGCGGACCCGATGCTGCGGGCACCTGGATATCCAACCCGTGTGCCTTCGGACACCGAAGGCTGAGCGTAATGGACCCGGAAAATGGCGCTCAGCCTATGATCCGGCAGCTTGAGGATATCACTTATACGATTGTATATAACGGGGAAATATATAACGCGCCTGAGCTGAAAAAAGAACTGCAGCAGCGCGGGCATTTTTTCCGTACACAATGCGACACGGAGGTGCTACTCGAAGCCTATATCGAATGGGGCCCCGAATGCGTAGATCGGTTGAACGGAATTTTTGCGTTTGCTGTCTGGGATAGTGGGCGGCAGCAGGTATTTCTGGCACGGGATCGCCTTGGCGTAAAGCCGCTTTTTTATAGCCAAACGGAGGATGTATTCGTATTTGGATCAGAGCCCAAGGCGCTGCTTCAGCATCCCGCAGTCGAAGCGGCCGTTGACGCCGAGGGATTGGCCGAAATTTTTATCATCGGGCCTGCACGTACCCCCGGACACGGCGTCTATTCGTCCATGAAGGAGCTGCGCCCCGGGCATACGCTGACCTACGACCGCGACGGACTGCATATTCAGTCCTACTGGAAGCTGGAAAGCATTGCGCATGAGGATGATACGGAACAAACGGCGCTCAAGGTACGCGAGCTGTTGATGGATACGCTGGAGCGGCAGCTCATTTCGGACGTCCCGGTGTGCACCTTGCTGTCCGGCGGTCTGGATTCAAGCGCACTATCCGCTTTAGCTGTCAACTATTACAAGCGTACCGGGCAGGGACAAGTTCATACGTATTCGGTCGATTATGTGGATAACGACAAGCATTTTAAAGCCCATGCGTTCCAGCCCGGAGCTGATGCCCCCTGGATTCAGCGCATGGTGGATGAACTGGGCACAAACCACCACTGGATCGAATTCGATACACCCGAGGTCGTAGCAGCTCTGAACAACTCCACGCTAACACGGGATTTACCGGGGATGGCGGATGTGGATTCGTCGCTGTATCTCTTCTGCCGGGAGATTAAAAAAGGAGCAACGGTTGCTATTTCCGGTGAGGCGGCAGATGAAGTGTTTGGCGGATACCCGTGGTTCCATCGTGAGGATATGCTGAACTCAGGCACGTTCCCATGGGCAGTCGCTCCCGATATGAGAGCCAGCCTGCTGTCTCCCGAGGTGCGGGACTGGATCAAACCGCTGGAATATTTGAACGACCGTTACTCAGAGGCCATAGGAGAAGTGCCGAAGCTGTCTGGGGAAACAGGTAAAGCTGCGCAAATGCGTGTTATGTCCTATTTGAACATCACTCGCTTTATGCCTACGCTGCTGGATCGCAAGGATCGGATGAGCATGGGGGCTGGTCTCGAAGTACGGGTGCCGTATTGCGATCATCGGCTGGTACAGTACGTATGGAATATCCCGTGGAGCATTAAGACGACCGGTGGACGTGAAAAAGGTATTTTACGCAAGGCGCTGGAGGGCATATTGCCGGATGATGTGCTGTACCGTAAAAAAAGCCCCTATCCCAAAACGCATAACCCTTCCTATCTTGCCGCTGTGAAAAAGCAGGCGCTGGAACTGCTGGATGACTCTTCTTCCCCGCTGCTTAAGCTGATTGATACGCAAAAGGTGCGTGATATCGCAGCCTCGCCAGAGGCATCCACCAATCTGCCCTGGTTCGGTCAGTTGATGTCGGGACCTCAGTTGTTTGCGTACCTGACCCAGGTGGATAACTGGCTGCGCACCTACAAAGTAGCGATTCGATAAGATAAGCTAACAGCTACAGCAGTTTGAAGCAGGAACGGCGTGTAACTCGGAGTGGATAAGAAGCAGAAGAGGAACAGGCGAGATACAAAAAAATCGAGTAGGAGGCTACCCATTAGTTGAGTAGCCGACCTCTCACACCACCGTACGTACCGTTCGGTATACAGCGGTTCAACCGTTTAAGTGCAATTGTCGTAGACGCTCGTACTGTGCAGGGAAGTCATAATACCCTGCCCGTACGAGCCTTTCGTATGTTATGGAGCGAGACAGCACCGGGCTACCGGCAACTCGCCAGTATCCCGTCCGTGTATTTCCCCATGGGTAGGCCTGCCACTCCGGTATCCCCAGCTTCCGCAGGTTTTGCACCTTCGTTTTCGGCTTCTTCCAACCTTTCCAGATGTACATGCGCATCCGCCTTCGCAGCCATTCATTCCAGCTTTGCAGGATTCGCTTCATGTTGGCTACATAGAAATAGCCGATCCATCCGCGAATGTAGACCTTCACGTTCTCCATCACCTGCTGGGCGTTTCTGCCTTGCCTTCGGCTCGTTAGCTCTTTCAATTTCCTCTTTGCCTTTGCAAGGGATTGTCCGTGGACGCGGATATACACGCCACTCCCGTTCTTTCCCAGCGCAAAGCCAAGAAATTTGAAGTGTTTCTGCGCTACGACGCTAACGACCTTGCTCTTCTGTGCATTCATCTTGAGCTTTAGCCTGTTCTCCAGATATGCCCCACATGATTCCAGAAGCCGTGTGGCCGCTCGCTTGCTCTTCGCCAGCACGACAATGTCATCCGCATAACGGTGTAGCGGACTTTCACCGCCTAGTTATCGCCCATGCCGGGCGCACATGTAAAAAAGGCTATCCGCAATTGATGATTTGCGGATAGCCTTTTATTGTTATATGTCTAATCTGACAGTTGAACATTGCTGCGAAGTTAAGCCTGCGAATGCCCCAGCTTGGCCGTCAAATTACGCAGGGCTATGCCTCGATGACTGATAGCCTGCTTTTGTTCCAACGTCAGCTCAGCCATCGTCTTCTCATACTCAGGCAAATAAAACAACGGATCATAACCAAACCCGCCGCTGCCTGCGGTTTCCGTTGTTATCCAGCCATCCACCGAGCCGGTCGATTCCAATGTCTCCCCTGTCTGCGGATTATACAGAATTAAGGTACAGACGAATTGAGCCGGACTTAGCAAAGGCTGTTCTGTATCATCACCAAGCTGCTTCGATTCCAAAACATCGAGCAGCTTAATATTGTTTTCGTGATCGCTGGCACCTTCTCCAGCATAACGGGCTGAGTATACGCCCGGCGCACCGTCCAGCAAGTCCACACACAGGCCGGAGTCATCGGCCAGCACGGGCAATCCAAGCACATCTCCGACCGCTTTGGCCTTTTTCAGCGCATTCTCCGCAAAGGTTTTGCCATCCTCAACCACATCAGGAATGTCGGGATAATCGTACATGCTTTTGACTTCCTTGCCGAGCGGAGCAAAGGCATGTGCAAATTCACGTACCTTGCCTTTATTCTTCGTAGCGACAATGACAATCGGGCCGTCCAGTCGCATCAGACTCCAGCCCCGATCTTATCAGCAATCGGGCCGAGCACTTCTTTTTGACGCTCGATCATTTGCAGAATCCCTTGTTCACCCAAGCTAAGCAGCTGATCCAACTCGTTACGATCGAATGGACTTTCTTCTCCGGTACCTTGCAGCTCGACGTATTTGCCGCTGCCAGTCATCACCAGATTCATGTCGACCTTGGCCTTGGAATCCTCTTCGTAGTTCAGATCCAGCAATGCTTTCTCACCAACAACCCCTACGCTGACAGATGCCAGAAAATCCGTAATTGGAAAAACAGGTAGCTTGTGCTGGGTGGCAATTTTATTGACCGCAATCGCTAACGCTACGAATGAGCCGGTAATTGAGGTTGTGCGCGTTCCACCATCTGCCTGAATAACGTCGCAGTCCAGCGTAATGGTCCGTTCACCAAGCGCCTGCAAATTTACAACCGAACGCAATGCTCTTCCGATCAGACGCTGAATTTCCATGGTACGGCCCGTCAGCTTGCCACGCGCGGCTTCGCGCTGGTTACGGCTATGAGTCGCCCGCGGAAGCATGGAATACTCTGCGGTCACCCAACCCTTGCCTTGTCCCTTCATGAAGGGCGGAACGCGTTCTTCCACAGTAGCTGTGCAAATGACTTTCGTCTCGCCAACCTCTATAAAAACAGAGCCCTCCGCGTATTTATTTACTCCTGCTGTCAATTTCATCGGGCGCAGCTCATCACCGTTTCGTCCGTTAGATCTACTCATGCTTTTTCCTCCTACGTCGTATGCAACCTGTTCTTATATGTTTATTTTACCAAAGTGTGCAGGCAAAAGCACCCTCAAGGACGATTCCCCGCCCTTAAAGAGGAATTTCGTTAATGTGCTGCGGCTTGGCTACAGGTTCTCCATAATTCTGATTATTTTGTCCAATAACACTTTTCTCACCATTCAGTTCAATCCGAATTTTCGTTTTGGCCGCATCCTCTGAATTATCTGCTACTGTCAGCACGACCGATTCCAGAAATTCCGCAGGTACTGCCTCTCCCTTGGCGAACATATCATCTGAGAGTGACACCGTAATTACGTTGTCCTTGGAACGTTCTACCGATTTTAGCGCCGTCTCCCCTGTCATCACTTCCTGTAATCCGTCCTCCATCTGCGGTCCTTGAATCAATTGATGCAGCGCGGACTGGACACGATCTTTTTCCGGGCTGACCAGCCGTGTGACGGGTACATAATATTGAACTCCGGCTGGAGATGAGGATGAGAAATATACCGTGACCGGACTGGAATCCAGCGGTGACACGCCATGACCAACCTCCAAATTAATGCCTACTGCGCGCGTCAACGGATGATCCAGCGGCGTGCCGTCAACGGGCATTTCGTTCAGCTTTTTGCCATCCACCCAAATCTGTACGCTCTCAATATCGGGGCGGTCGGTCAGGGTCCAGGTCAAGCTTTCCATTAATTTGCGTTCTTCCTGTGGCTTATAGTTTGCAAAAGATTTATTGAATTCGACGACAGCCAGCTTGTTGTTCTTGTCCACTGTCACACTCTTCACTTCTGTACCTTGGGGCAATACGCCTTTGAAACCCTCTGGCAATAATCCGGCATACGGCCCACCCTCAACCAGTGTTTCCAGCGCCGACTTGGCATCTACCTGAACATCACCTGTAGCAATTGGTAAAGATATTGGGGCCAGCAAACCGTTATGATCTTGCAGAAAGACAGCTCTCAGTTGCCCGGTGCTCACAGGTTCTTTTCCGCTCACGGCCTTGATCATGGACTGCTCTAGCGTGGACGGCGGGGGATCAATAGATGCTGACTCATTGCCGAAGAGACTGCATCCGGACAACAACAGGGGTAGGGAAAGCAGCCCTGCTACAGAGGTCATACGCCATGGGTGTTTTAGGTTCATAAGTGAAGTTCCTCCCTAACAATTTTGTACAGATTGTACTAATATGTATACGAGCCCCGCGTAAAAAATAACTACTTTTTAAGCTGACTGGACACACTGGTCATATCGCAGCAAAAATCTGAATCTATACGAGGAGGGGAACTACAGCTTTATGGATAAGAAAAAAGCACCTTATAGCCTGAATAGTAAAAAGGTGGCTGATGCCACCCGTGAATGGCTGCACAAGCGTGGTGTAAGCATGACTGAAATCGCAGAACTGGTCATGCTGCTACAGAAAAAATATTACCCAAACCTAACGATGGAAGAATGCATGGAAAATGTAGACAAAGTCCTGATGAAGCGCGAGGTTCAAAATGCAGTGCTCACCGGCATCCAACTGGACATCCTTGCCGAACGGGGCGCCCTTCTTTCCCCGTTGCAGGATATGATTGAGAATGATGAGGGACTGTACGGGGTCGATGAAATTCTGGCTTTTTCCATCGTGAATGTGTATGGCAGCATTGGATTTACCAATTACGGTTATGTCGATAAACTCAAACCGGGTGTGCTGGAACGCCTGAATAATAAGAGCCTCGGGCCAATCCATACGTTTCTGGACGATATTGTGGGCGCTATCGCAGCTTCGGCCAGCAGCCGTATCGCCCATCGCAAACAGGCAGAGCGTGAACAAGAGCTTGGGGAAGAAAGCGCACCAAATACAACACGTTAGACAACAACAGATAGATATAGGGTAAGAGGAGAACAGGACATGGCAGACCCAACTGAAAATGTAAATGACGAATATACAATCCGCATGATGAGGGCTGATGATTATGATCAGACTTTTGCACTATGGAACGGTTTGGAAGGATTGGGATTAAGCGAAGCAGACTCGCCGGAGCGAATTGCACGCTTTTTGCAGCGAAATGAAGGACTTAGCTTTGTATGTGAGTATGAAGGCAGTATCATAGGTACGATTATGGCAGGACATGATAGTCGTAGAGGATTTCTGTATCATTTGGGCGTATCCACAGAGCATCGTGGTCAAGGAATTGCCCCGTTGTTGGTGAATGAAGCGTTGTCTGCTTTGTTGCGAGAGGGCATCGATAAGTGTCATCTTTTTGTGATGGAGCACAATGAAGCAGGGCAACGCTTCTGGTCGGCAAACGGCTGGGAGAAACGGGATGGAATTTTATTATATTCCAGAGGACTGGATTCCAGAAGGCTGGAGTAGCGAGCGTTTATTCATGTAAACAGAAATGCCAGGTCTGATACAGCTTAGAACCGATCAGACCTGGCACATGAAGTGCACCTGATGCATTGCTATTACTACAGTCCGCTTATTTTTGCGGACGTAGCGTACGTTCTACAATTCCCAATGTGGCTTGACGGGAAAAAAATCGGGAAAACTGAGCGACCCAATAGTTTTGGCGACCGGAAATGATGTGACTTTGGCCTTTTTGAAATGCTCTTAGCGCATTTTTCACAACCGTGTCAGGCGTTTCTCTAATGCCAACAGATGCTTCACTTGCGTTAACAACATCAAAAAATGGAGTTTCTGTTGAACCTGGGCAAAGGGCAAGCACTTTTAACCCTCGTTTTCGATTTTCGGCCCAGAGCGCTTCGCTAAAGGAAAGCACGAATGCTTTGGTTGCTCCATAAACGGCCATATACGGATCAGGCTGAAATGCAGCTGTGGAAGAGACGTTGATGATTCCCCCATCTCGGTTACGCAATAAATCAGGCATAAAAGCATGTGTAATATCTACTAAAGCAGCGACATTGAGCATGATCTCCTCATGCTGCCTTTCTCCTGAGACCTGTTCAAAGTACCCATAAGTAGCAAAGCCTGCATTGTTGATTAAAAGATCCACCTTCAGCTGATGTTTTTGAACCTCCTGATGCAATGTTTTTGATGCTCCTGCTACGGAAAGATCAAGCGGAAGCACTGTTGTCTTTACGTTATATTTTGCGGAAAGCTCTTTGGCGAGCGCCCTTAATTTCGTTTCATTGCGTGCCACCAATATAAGATTACATTTTTTAGCTGCGAGCGAATAGGCGAACGCCTCGCCAATACCGGATGAAGCCCCCGTGATCAGAGCCGTTTTATTTGCATACATAAACATGATGATGACCTCCATAGTATTGTTGTTTTTTTTTAGAAACATTGTTACCACTACTCTATAATGAACTGAAGCCATCTATTATGACGACCTCAGCACATTTCAAATCTTATAATTACAATGAGGGGACCTTACATGCAGCCAGCGTCTGCTTCATTGTAAATGCATAAATCTCTTGGGCCACAGAGGCATCCGAATAATGGCCTGCAAAATGCAGGTGTATAACCCCGTGTAAAGCAGACCACAGCATTCGGACGACCAGCAACGGATCTTGCTCCGCCAATTGACCCTGCTCCATAGCGTGTACGACGGTTTGCTGGAATCGGGACAGGGCTGTTGTCGTACCTTCCAGGCTCTGTTCATCCGGCTTGAAATCTGATAAGGCCCCGCCAAACATCATTTTGTAATAAGCCGAATGAAGCTGCGCAAATTCCCAGTACGCCCAGCTTAAGGCTTCCAAGTCAGTGAGTGTGTTTTCGGTGACGGGTACTTGCTGAAAGGCTCCCGCCAACAGTCGGCATCCATCCAAGTACATCTCGTTGGCCAGACCATCTTTGCTGCCGAAGATACTGTAAATAATTTTGGTTGAACAGCTTAATTTCTGCGCAACCCGTCGTACGGTCACGGCCTCAGGCCCTTCCTCTACAAGAAGGATGCATGCGGCATCAATAACATTTTTACGAAGCAATTGCTGCTGCTGAAGCTTCACTTCCGAATAGGTTTTATAGAGCTGCGATGACTCAGACATGATTTACACTTCCTTTTACTTAGTTGTTGCTCTTTTGAAGATACTGCCATTTTCAATATAAAACCTTACTCATGATCACAGAAACAGTGTTTCCATTAAGAATCATAGTATTCTAATCCTGATTGTTTGTCAAATAAAAAGAACGCAAATAAGTAGATACACTTACCGCGCTCTCGCTGAATGTTAAAAATGAAACTATGGTTGACGTTTTACGCTCAATAGGCAATGCCTACACGTGCATGTATAAATTCGTCACTCTTCCATTGACGATAGGTAAAATCAGCCGTATCCGCGGTAGTAATTTGAGAACCGCCTTCAGGCAAAAAATCTTTCTCCACACGATAAATTCCTGTCCGCGCACCGTCCGGCAGATAGGTTGGACAGACAATGGTCCAATCCAGCGTCGAAGCACGCAGCAATTCGTATACTCGCCGATGTTCCTCTGCCGCACGGGTACTGCGTCGCCGAGTCTCGGACGACTCATACCGATACAAGCCCGGCTCGGTGCGACTTTGCAAAATCCCTGCTGTCCCTACCGTAATAAGACGGGCAACAGACTGCTTCTGCATGTGCCGGATCAGCAGGTCGATATTCACGGATAAGGTTGTGAACCCATCCGTGTTCAGTGCACTGATGACAGCCAACGCCCCGTCCGACAGCGCTCGCGCTACATCCTCGGTATGGGTAGCATCCCCTTGCACGATCTGAAGCTGCGCCCCGTATTTTAATGCGTATTCCTCCAGCTTGCCTGGTGAACGGACAAGGGCCGTAACGGTATGACCGTCCGCCAATGCGTATTCCAATATAAACCGCCCTACGCGTCCGGTGGCTCCCAGCAGCAGCAGATTCATAAAAGCCTCTTTCCCGGCATGCATGCCGCTTTGTCATGTTGCTTAGTCTAGTTGCTATGTTCGGTAGCTATATTCGGTAGCTTTATGCGGTAACTATTCCCGGCAAAGGGGTAAAGCGCGTAATCTGCCCCGTCTCGCCCATCCAAACCCGATCCCGGCGTACCAGCTCCACCAGATGAGCCAGCGTCTCCGACATAGCAAACCGCAGTTGGTGTATCCCCAGCTTGCCACCAAACACGGCTATACATAGCTCATAGGCGGTACTCCCCTCCGGCTGAATCAACTGCTGGAACTTCTCCAGCCGTTCTTCATGATGCGCCAGCAACGCTTGCGTCCGTTCATGAAAATAGTCAAACGGATTGCGATGTCCCGGATAAGCCCACGCAACCTCCAGCTCGCCCAGTCGCTGCAAACCGTCTATATAAGACTGCAAGGGCTGGGCATCACTTCCCGGCAGCAGACCGATATTGGGTGAAATCTGCGGCAAGACCGCATCACCGCACAGGATCACGCCGCTATTCGGCTCGTACAAGGATACATGCCCAGGCGCATGCCCTCCTGTCTCGATAGGTTGCCAGCTGCGTCCGCCCAGCTCCAAACAGGCATTCTCCCTCATAGGAATGATCGTAATCTTAGGCTGTGGATTCACTTGCGAATACGCCTGCAGCATATGGGCTACCAAGTCGGGCACCTGCTCCAAAGGGAAGCCATGACGGACAAAAAAAGCGGGAAGCGTATGCTCCATCGCAGCAGTCGATGCCTGGCCGCCCCACATCGTTATCGCTTCCTGATGGCTTCGAGCTGACATATGTACGCGCGCCTGGCTTTGCTGCTGCATCCAGCCTGCCAGCCCGTAATGATCCGGATGATGATGAGTCACCACAATGTCCGAGATATCCGCAAAGGATATCCCTAGCTGTTGGAAGACGTGTGTCCATTCTGACTCTGTGTCCAAATTGCGCGGACCAGGGTCTACAATTGTAAAGCCGTGCTGTCCCTTGAGCACATAGCTATTCACCCAACGCAGCGGAAAGGACATCGATATTTTGACCTGAAAGCCTCCATCTATTCCTTCACACGGTGTAAGCTCTGGCAATTTCATGGCTTCCCATCCGCCTTTCCGTTTCAAGCCCGCATGCCGACAAAAATCATTCGGGGCGAAGCCTCTTCGATGTATTGATCTTCGTTATAGCTTCCGTGCACCTGTTCTACGGTTAATCCGGCTTGCTCCAGCAATGCCCGGAATTTTTCATATGGATACAGCTTTACCCGCTCATGATACACCCGCACGGATTCTTCCCCTGTAATAGGATCCAGACCAGCCGCAGCTTCAGCAGTCGCAGCCGATTCGGATGAGCGAATTGCGATCTGTTTTTTCACAAATCCATCTTCAATCACCCGATGCTCCTCAATCCAATTCCCTTCATCCTCGCGTGATGAATGCGGCACCAAATGGGCAGCTACATAGGCAGGGTTCAAATAATCTATGATAAAGCGTCCTCCCGGCTTCAGCAGTCGATAAATTTCCTTTAATACTTTAAGCTGCTCTTCATCCTTCTCAAAATAGCCGAAGGAGGTGAACAGATTCACCACCGCGTCAAAGCTTTCATCCAGTGGCACCGCTCTCATATCGCCTTGATGCCAGCTTACCCGGCCTTCGGGATCAGCAGCATGCGCCTCTCTCAACAGCACACCGGACAGATCCACACCTGTCACCTGATAGCCCGCATCGGCAAGTGCAAGCGAATGACGTCCCATCCCACAGCATAAATCCAATACGCTGGAGCCCTGCGGTAATTTGAGCCAAGAGATCATTTTCTGCACTTCCTGATAGGCTCCCTGAAAGTCGCGATGCTTATATACCAATAAATAATCTTCCCCAAAGCTCTGCTCGTACCATTCTGCCATATCGTTTCTCCTCCATGAGCTCATTTCACTCTATTACATATTATATTAGCTTTTTCAAACTGGAAACTCAAAAGCATTACGAATAAGGATGTTGAAAAATTCTGAATCAGGAACATGTTACAATAATCGTAATTGAGCTTAAATATTCATAGGAACTTCATACCAGCTTCATGCGGTTCACTCCATTTTATCATTAAAATGAATCGTGATGAATCGTGGGAATGCCTTTTGAGCGTATTTCATGAAGGAAAGGAGCGGCAAAGCTATGATTCAAATTGGACTGACGGGCTGGGGCGATCACGATGATCTGTATCCGACTGGCAGCAAAGCTAATCAAAAATTAGGCGTCTATGGAAGCCATTTTCCGGTGGTGGAGATGGATAGTTCTTTTTATGCGGTGCAACCGACGGATCGCATGGCACGCTGGGCGACTGAAACCCCTGACTCCTTTTCATTTCTCGTTAAGGCCTATCAGGGCATGACCGGACATACACGCGGCAAGCAGCCTTATTTTAAAACAATCGATGCAATGTATGAAGCATTGCATGCATCCATACAGCCTCTCCGCGAAGCGGACAAGCTCAAGGCGGTGCTGTTTCAGTACCCACCCTGGTTCGACTGTACACGCGAAAATGTCGCCTTACTGCGAGACACAAAAAAAAGGATGGGAAAGGTCCCATCCGTACTTGAGTTCAGACATCAAAGCTGGTTCACACCCGAGTTTCGGAAACAAACGCTGGCATTCATGCGCGAGGAAGGCTGGATACACAGCGTATGCGACGAGCCACAGGCCGGACCAGGCTCTGTTCCCATTGTGCCGCAGGCTACAGACAGTAATCTGACGGTCGTACGTCTTCATGGACGTAATGGTTCCGGCTGGAATCAAAGCTCCGCACCCAACTGGCGAGAGGTTCGTTATCTGTATCGGTACAACGAACAAGAGTTGATCGAATGGCGAGACAGATTGCTGGAGCTGGAGCAGCAAAGCCGTGAGATTTGCGTTATTTTCAATAACAATTCGGGAGGAGATGCCGCCGCTAACGCCAAGCAGCTGATGACGTTGCTCGGCATAGATCCCAAGCCTTTTCCCCCCCGCAAACCACCTCAGGAGAACGAGGGGCCAGAGCAGCTTGAATTATTTTGAAGGAGGGGCTGTGGCAGATCGATCGGGAATAGCCTCCCTGAGCTTGCAATCGTTAGCCAGCAAATGCGGATCGTCAGGCAAATAACGTAAAGCCGCCCGGTTATGCTCGTACGATGCGTCCAACTGACCCAAATGGGCATGGCAATGACTGAGCCGCACGTGGGGCAACCAAGAGTAGCATGGTAGCGAAACAGGTCTTACATCAGTAGCATGGTGCTGCTGCTCCAGTGCTTTTTCGTACCAGTACGCCGCGGTGCTCCATTCGTTGCGCGTGAAAAACCAGTCACCGATCATGCAGCATAAATCTGCTTGTGGCACACCGTATCGGAAGGACCGCAGCAGACTATCCAACTGCTGCTCCGGCTTGCCGAGATGGAGATAACATTCCGCCAATCGCGCGCAAGCGGTAATCCGATCCTCCCGGTACCCGCTCGGCTCCGCCAACAGACGGTTGAACGCCTCTGCTGCCTCGGCATATTCCTTACGGTCAAAGCATTCATTCGCGTAAAAATACAGCAATCGCCCCTCCAGCTTGCCGCTTTCGCTGATCCACCGGGCGAGGATACGTTGATTACGGAGCGTGTGGTCGCCCATTCGGCGGTGCGTTACAGCCACATCCGAATGGACGATTCGTCCCTCGGATATCATCAATTCCTCATGCAGACGCCCTTCCCAGCGGTATTGTCGTTCTCGCTTCACGAGGCGGATACGGCGTGAGGTGAACAACAATTCACCCTGCTCTCCTTCTGCCAAATGAAGTGGCATCACCACTGCGTCGATATCCGCGGACAAACGCTGCTTCAAGGAACGCAGGCGCTCGCGATCGGGTCCCAGCAGTACATCGTCCGCATCCAGCCACATGATATAGGAGCACGTCGCCTGATCGAACGATGTGTTGCGGGCGGCTGCAAAATCATCATCCCAGTCGAACGTATACAGCCGATCCGTATAACGGGCGGCTATCGACTTCGTCTGATCCGTTGAACCCGTGTCCACGATGATGATTTCATCCATCAGATCCGCGACTGAGTCCAGACAACGACCAAGTGTCTGCTCCTCGTTTTTCACAATCATACACAAGCTGATAGTCATTGCTTGTCCGGCTATGGGTTGTTCAGTCATGACTGCGCCTTGCCTAACTGTTCTACACGCGCATGCCTTTCCAGTGGAAGAATATGTTCCTCCATCTGTCGGATTCGCTGTACCGCCTTGTCCAATGCAGCCTTACGCTGATTCATTTTACGAACATGCTGCTGCTCCACCAGACGAAACTGCTCCTCATCCAGCTTCATCCAACGGGTCAGATGCTCTGTTTCCGGCTTGACCTCACGCAGTTCTTTTGACTTTTTGCGGCCTGCAAAACACAAATATTTGTGATGGACCTCCAGCGCCTTTTCATCAAAATAAGGGTACAGCACACGGGACAGGCTTCCGGCATAATAAGTCCGCTTGTGGTCGTGAAACGGATGGTATCCATAGGGTACGGAAAGAACGAGCGTTCCTTTTTTATTCAACAGGCGGTAAGCATGAGCAAGCAGGGTATGAGGGTGCGCAAAATGCTCTAAAATCTCGCCTAAAATAATCGTGTCAAATCCGCCGGGAGGACGTTCAAATTGTGAAATATCCTTTAACTGAAAGTGAACTCTTCCCCGGACAGGTGCAGATTCCTGACGAAGTTCTTTTTTTGCATATGAAATGCTGTCCTCTTCCAAATCAATGGCCATCACCTCAAAGCCTTCCCGCCCGAGCAAAATGGACGCTATTCCCTGACTGCACCCGACATCCAGCACGGTACGGCCCTGCACGTGGCGGCAAATCCAGTGGATTCTATGGCGGGTGGCCTCATGTGATTCCTCTGAATTGATCTGTCCGTAATAACGTTCATTCACCTGATCACGGTTAGCCAACAGCAGCGCCCCCTCCATCACCGGGATGCCCCAGTATCACAACGTGTCCACCCTTGCAATGCGCAGTCGCATTGCGTGTGTCGAAGACCAGCGGAGCATGGTCAACCAACTGCTGGTAGTCCAGCACAGAGTGGTCAGTCGTAATGACTACGATATCTGCACTTTCCCATAGCTGGGCATTAACCGTCCGGGATCGGATCACCTTACCGTTCAGCTTAAAGCTTGATACATGCGGGTCGGTAAAGCTTACCGAAGCGCCCTTTTCCTTCAGATGCTCAAACAGAGCAAGAGCAGGGGATTCGCGCACATCATCAATGTCTTTTTTATAGGCTACACCTGCCAGGATGATATTGGCCTTGTTTATGGCTTTCCCTTCCTGTGCGAGCATGGCTTCTATTCGCTCCGCGATATACAGCGGCATACGTCGGTTCATGCGATCTGCCAAATCCACAAACTCCAGCGGAAACCCATGCTGCTCGGATTTCCACGACAAGTACAACGGATCGACCGGGATGCAATGCCCCCCGATACCAGGCCCCGGGTAAAAAGGCATATAGCCAAATGGCTTGGTTGCCGCTGCATCCAGCACCTCCCATATATTGATGCCCATTTTTTCACAAGCAGCTGTCAGCTCATTGACCATTCCAATATTGACGCTGCGAAACGTATTCTCGAACAGCTTGGCGGCTTCCGCCACAGTTGTCGAGCTGACTGGGACGATTTGCTCCAGAAAGGAGCCATAAAAGCTTGCTCCTGCTGCCAGACAATCCGGCGTACAGCCGCCGATCACTTTTGGTGTGTTGCGAATATTAAAATGAACACTGCCCGGATCGACTCGTTCCGGTGAAAAACACACGTAAAAATCCTTACCTACCGTCCAGTCCCTCCGCTGTTCAATCACAGGTCGAATCAGTTCCTCGGTCGTTCCCGGATAGGTGGTGCTTTCCAGAATCAGCAGCGTTTGTCTGCGTAAATGAGGTATCGCCTGATCGATAGCCGTTTCAATATAGGATGTATCCGGCTGATGTCCGTCAGTCAGCGGCGTAGGCACGCAGATGACGACAATATCGACATGCTCCAGCACCTTGATATCCGTAACGGGATGCAACTGCTGCCCGATCAGACCTTCCAATGCATCATCGCCAATGTCTATGATGTACGACTGTCCTTGAAGCAGCTTGGCTACTTTGGCGGGATCGGAATCCACACCATATACATCATATCCGGCCCTTGCCATTTCCACTGCCATCGGCAGCCCCACGTAACCGAGGCCGATTACCGCAACCTGTACAGTTCCTTTAGTTATTTTTTCAATAAGTTGCAAAATACCCACCTCTTTCATCGGTTACTCCATTCCTCGAAGCAGCTCACCAATCCCCGCGCGGTCCATTAATTCATCGTCCGAGCGATATTGATCGAAGCTCACCCGTTCCAGTCCACCATATTGGCTCAACAGACGCTCGTCTGCTTGCGGGGGAAGAATAACAAAATAACGATCATCATAGCGGTACGTGTGCGGTACCTCATAGGGGGAAATCAGCACCTCATGCAGCTTTTCCCCGCCGCGTATGCCAATCTCCTTCACTTTCAACGTCGGCTGACCGGCCTGTTCCTTCATCACCTCTGCCAGATCAGCAATTTTACAGCCCTTCATTTTCATTACCAGCGTCTCTCCGCCAATCGCCATGACAGAAGCCTTCAGCAGCAAGCCGATCGCCTCGCCGAGCGTGAGAAAGAAGCGTGTCATATCTGGGCTCGTCAGCGTTAAATCCTGCCCTTCTGCGATCTGACGTTTGAACAGTGGTACGACACTTCCGCTCGTTCCCAGCACGTTGCCGCCGCGAATACACACAAAGCGAGTGCGCTCACTCAAAGTGTTGGCGCGAATCATCAGTCGCTCGCCAATAGCCTTTGTCATGCCATATACATTCACCGGATCTACCGCCTTGTCAGTAGAGACGTCAATAACCTTGGCGACTCCCTGCTCAATACAGGCCCGGATCACATTTTCCGTACCGTGTACATTCGTCTTGAAAGCCTCCTCGGGCTGTCTCTCGCACACGGGAACATGCTTCAATGCCGCCAGATGGAATACATAGTCTACGCCGCGACAGGCTTCTTGCAATGCCTGAAGATCCCGAATATCCCCAATGACAAAATTCAATCGGGGGTCAGACTGGAATTGCCGCTGCATAGCAATCTGTGCAAATTCACCACGTGAAAAAATACGAATTTCCGCCGGTCCCTCCTTCAGCAATTCAGCCGTTAGCCGTTGCCCCCAAGATCCCGTTCCCCCGGTCACCAGCAGTGTTTTTCCTTTGAACAATATAATCTCCTCCTGACCGTTACGAATTGGCAGTGTCCGTTTCCATAAATTCAGCCAACACAGCATTCATTTCACTCTCTGTCAGCCGATCCTTGGCCGGCACTTTCTTCACCGAGGTATTGGCAGCATGAATGACGTTCACATAGTTGCGAAGCGGAATCACCTCATGCGGAAGCTCTGTTACATATCCGTGTGTACCCTTGCCGGGAATAACGATACGATAATCATTCAGAAAATCCTTTACTTGATAGCGGAATACATAAAAGGAAGGCGAACGGTGGAATATCGGTGCCATCTGACCCTCAACCGCGTCCCATAGATACCCCAGCTGGTTCACCAGAGCAACCGTGTCCGGCTGAAACTCATAATCATGCAATTGTTGTACAAAAGAACGATGATACAAATCGTCAGAATCAATGCGTGCAATGAGCAATTCGTCTGCACCTTCGACATATGCCTGGATACGACGTTTGCTCTCGATGCTCGTGCCGAAGCGGATGTGGTCTGGAATGGGCTCCCGCTTGGCCAACTCCTCTTCCACGATGTCACTGCATCCGCCCGCCAGCTTGACGACAGATAGGAAATCCGTATTTGTCTGACTGAGCAAACTGCGCAGCGTGTAGGTTCTAAAAATATCTATGCGCTCGCTAATCCACTCACGTGTCAGGCGGTTGGGATTCATCCCATAGTTATTAAAATTAATTTCAATCACAATCTTGCGGTTCATGTATCTTCCTCCCTTTCAACCTTCTTCTCTCAAGTTATGAAGACGCTTTTGAAACGGCACGTACAAATCCAACGACTCTTGTAAAAATAGGTAGAATCCAAAAAGAATAGCCGTTCATACAAAAAACCTTTTTGCTTTCGACATATGATAGAATACAAAGTTCAATAGGGAGGAAACATGATATGACTAATCCAAGGTATCTGGAGATGGATGAGGTACTAAATGATCTGAAGCTGGCACTGGATCGACAACAGCCCTTCTCACTCATTCGTATTGGAGATGGTGAAAACTTAATTTTGTCTCAGGATACGGTCTGGCCGATGGAAAAAGTGCTACAGGAACGTTGGGCGGTCAAAGCCAATCTCGGTCAAAAAGGATTGTTTCTACCAAATACGGAGCTGCGAGACGCGGTGGCTGAAGCGGTGCGCAAAGCTACCATTACCGGCATTTTGCCATATGATGATGAATCTATTAAAGCTCCATCCTATATGAAGCGGGAGCTGACCGATCAGGTTTTTGCTCACTATGCTCTTTCTCCCGCGCTGACCTGCCATGCCTGTCTGAATCGGTACTTGGCTCAGACACCTGCTTTCTGGGACATGCTGAAGGATCGACGCATTCTGTTGGTCACCCGGACGGCCGCCGAAGTCAAACCCGTTCTTGAGGCTGAACCCTACGGGTTGCATATCGCGCATACGATCGCATTTCACCAATATGAACAGATGCAGGAAACACTCCAGTGGATTACATCGCACCAAGATGACTTTGATATTGCGCTGTTCTCTTGTGGCGTCAATGCAGTCGTGTTGGCACAAAAAACGGCAGAACTGACTGGCAAAGTAGGTATAGACTTCGGCAAGGCGATTAACATTGTCATGTTCGGCAAAGCGAATTAATGGATAAAAATAAAGCACCAGCAAATTCAAGCTTTGCTGGTGCTTTTGGCAATCATAAGCTGTCTTAAAAATAGACTTTGAGATTTCCCATCACTTCTTTTACAATATTATAGAAACTAGCATTAAATTGGAGATTCTAAGGAGGATATTGGGAATGGCACATAACAAGAGATTGAAGACATATCCACTTACAAAAGCTAAGCATGTAAAAGTTCATGGTCGAACTACGCAAACACTTTCACCACTAACTCTGTTTTGGACAGGCAGCAGCATTGAATTGAATATCAAGGGCTCGGAGCTGTGGATTGAGATAGAGGCAGATTACCAAGTGTATGAGCAATGGATCAGTATTGTCATCAATGGTGCCGCGATGAGTCGCCTGATGGTAACCACAGGACGGCATTGGATCTGTCTTTTGAGAGGGTTGAACCCTGACACGGTCAAAAATGTCCGTGTGGTCAAGGATGTCCAGCCTATGAGTTCGGACACGCGCTGCTTGTTGCAAATTCATGCCCTGAAGGTTGACGGAGAATTGCTGCCGGTCACAGATAAGCCCCACAAGGTGGAATTTATCGGTGACAGCATTACCTCCGGAGAAGGAGCGATTGGAGCGAAAGAGGAGACAGACTGGATTCCCATGTTGTTCACGGCACTACATAATTATACAGCCATAACTGCCGAAGCACTGAATGCGGATTACCGAGTGTTGTCCCAAAGCGGATGGGGTGTCCTAACGGGCTGGGATAATAATCCCCATACGAACATACCGGCATATTATGAGCAGGTATGTGGTGTACTCACCGGAGAGAGAAATGAAGCATTAGGGGCATTTTCCGACCATGATTTCACCTCATGGCAGCCGGATGTGGTCGTGGTGAATTTGGGAAGTAATGACGGGGGATCCTTTTATTCTCCTGCATGGACAGACCCAGTAAATGGGAAAGTGTACAAGCAACGCTTGAATGAGGACGGCACATTCAATGAAGAAGATTTACAAGCTTTTGAAAACGCTACCGAAAATTTTCTTGTCAAGCTTCGGGCCTGTAATCCTGCTGCCCATATTGTGTGGGCCTATGGGATGCTTGGTACTCCGATGATGCCGGCGATCTACCGGGCGGTAGACGCGTACAAGAAAAGAACGAGGGATCGGAATATTTCCGTGTTCCAATTGCCTAACACAACGGAAGAAACGTTAGGATCTCGCAGCCATCCCGGCCTCCTCGCCCATACCAAAGCGGCAGATGAGTTGACAGGGTATTTGCGAGAGATTTTAAAGAATTAGAAGCCGGAAGCAGAATCAACTCTGTTGAGCATCATAGCCACGAGCCTGCGACAGATGCCTGCCCAGGCTCGTGGCTGATCAGCTTTGAGCCCTCATATCTTGTTACAGTATTGGTGATCTGCTGTTAGTCGATTCCACGACCAACGCAGTCGCCTAATCATGGGAGAACTATGAACAGTCAGCGCGTTCTTAATCAAGAAATACTCGTCTGATATATTTAAAAAAACGGAGTCGAAGCGATGCCGGTGAATACCTCCGGACCATTGCGAACCGTCGTCGATACACCGGAAATATAAGAAGAATACACGGTTTGTATTGCCCATGGGGCAGACAGATCCTGCGCATTAAAAGCTTGCGTTTCATTAGCCCCTGTGGCTCCCAATACCCCCTCAGCTCGGTAAACTACCTCGCTCGGATCGTAGTCGGCGCCACGTACGATTTCAACCGCATACGTATCACCAAGTTCACCAAGCAGCCCAATTGAACCGCTAAAGGTCACAATCGGACTCGGTACAAGAAAGGTTCTCAAGGTAATCAAACCAAACCGCTCGGGTACAGGACCCAGTTGTATATTGGGACCCTCACCTGTTTGTGATGAATTGGTGGAGCCTCTCATGTCCAGAAAAAAACCCATACCTCATCCCTCCACATTGCAAGATACTCCAATCTATGCAAAAACATTTTGAACGTATTGGACAAATTAGCAATAAATCTATTAATTCAACTTAAAATAACCGATAGTAAATACATATAATATAAATATTAGAAATGAATATGCACGTAGAAAGCAGGGGGTTTGATGAAACAACTGACACGACTGACAAATTTAACATTACGCAAAAAATTGACAACAGCATTTCTGCTGGTCATGCTAGTTCCTTGTATTATTGTCAGCACGTTTTCCTATCAGGCAGCATATGACCAAACGGAATCTCAATTACTCGATAGTGCGACAACTAGCATTACCGCATCCGATCGCGCAATTACCCAAACCATTCAATCCGAAATCGACGATCTTGAATATTACACTTCTACGATGACAGCTAGTAATAACAGTGCAGAAGCAGATAAAGCTATTCAGGAAAGACTACTAGTGTATATAAAAATGCATTCGGAAGTCATCAATATATTTTTAGGAACTCCCGAAGGGAAACTCATTCTCGGCAAAGCTACCGGAGTCTATAACGACCCTCGTGAGCGTCCGTGGTACAAGCAGGCTATGGAGAACCCCGGCCAAACCGCAATCAGTCCTGTCGAGCTCAATACGAGTAAGGTTCCCGTTGTGTATATTTCACGTACACTTCCCGACAATAGCGGTGTTCTCGGCATTTCGCTGAACCTGAATAATTTGAAAGAACTTACAAAATTAAAAATCGGACAAAAGGGCTATATCGTCATATTCGATAATAACAAGCATATCGTTACTCACCCGACAGAAGTCAGCGGAAGTACGAAAATGGGAGAAATGCTGCCAAAACTGTTTGCCTCCAAGGAAGGCAGCTTTAACTATAATTTAAATGGCGTAGCCAAAAACCTGATTTTCAAAACCAATACGCTGACGGGCTGGAAAATTGCCGGAACGATAGACAAATCAGAAACAAGTGCCTCCGCCAAACCGATTCTGATCACTACTATCATTGTGCTGGTGATTTCAGCCATCATCATCGGTATGCTCGCACTATGGTTAATCAGCAGTATACTCAAGCCGATCCAAAAATTACGTAATTCCATGGATGCGATCAGCCAAGGTAATCTTTCCATCAATGTGGCGACAACCAACTTGGATGAAATCGGGGATTTGTCAAGGTATTTCCAACAAATGCTGGATAACCTGCGTAACATGATCCGAGAAATTCAAGCAATGACAGGCAACTTGTCAGCCTCCTCGCAAGAGCTTGCCGCAGGGGCAGAACAAACGACCCGTGCCATTGAGCATGTGACCATAGCTATTCAAGATGTGGCCGCAGGGAGTGAACGTCAAGTGGGCAGCGCTAAAGATAATCAGGAACGGGTTAGCGGCATGTCCGAGGACATTGCGGCTATGACCACAACCATGGCTGAAATGACCACCTACTCTTCACAGGCCATTCAGGCGTCGGATGCAGGCAGTGAGCATATCGGCAATAGTGTCGTTTCTATTGACGGCATTCGCACTACAGTGGAAGAGCTGGATACGATTATCAGCGCTTTGAGTGACCGATCCGGACGAATCGGAACGATTGTCACTGTCATTACCGAAATCGCCAGCCAAACTAATCTGCTCGCGCTGAACGCTTCCATTGAAGCAGCACGTGCAGGGGAGCACGGCAAAGGTTTTGCTGTCGTAGCAACCGAGGTCCGCAAGCTGGCTGAAAACTCGGCTCATTCAGCACAACAAATTCGTGAACAAATTCAAGGGATACAGAGCGGTGTATCTGAGGCCCTGATCGCAATGGAGTCCGCCAAAGAACGCGTAAACGAAGGCATCAATTCCATTGACCTGTCCGGTCGCTCCTTCGCTCGTATCCGTAGAGCGGTAGCCAAATCGGCGAAGCAACTTGATAACGTTGCAGCCTCTACGGCCGGGGTCGCAGAGGGTACAAGTACAGTCGTTAGCAGTATGGAGGAAATTACGCGTATTGCTGAGGAAGCTGCGTCCCATACGGAGACTGTATCCGCCGCTGCCGAGGAACAGCTCGCCTCGATGGAAGAGATCGGCTCTTCTGCTGCAGATTTGACTCGTCTGGCCGAGCAGCTTCAAGATTTGCTGCACCAATTCCAATTGGATGAAACAAAATAACCGTTCCAACCGATAAATATAGAGAAAGAGTCTTCACCATGAAGGAGGGTTGGAACATGGATATCGCAGCATTATCGACAGGTATGAGCCAGGCCAGTTTAGCTCAAGCCGTGAGTTTTAAGGTTGCTACTATGGCCAAGGATCAAGCTAGTGAACAAGGACAAGCGCTGATACAGATGATGGAAAAAAGCGTACAGCCTCATCTCGGAGGTCAGCTCGACATCCGGGTGTAAGTACAAGTGCAATCTATTCATGATAAAGGGCGATTCTATTCAGGTCTGGACGACAGACCGGGATAGAATCGTTTTTTTATCTCCATATTTTTCGTTCAGCGTAAAACGTAGTAAACTAGATATATCGTCCACAACCTCGGTTCGGGGGATAAAGCAAAAAAATCGCACGATTACAAGTGCAAAGGAGGATACATATTTTATGAGTTATTCCGCTTATTTCGAAAAAGCCAGAGAGCAACAGCTAAACGAGCTGCAGGAATGGTTGTCCATTCCAAGTATTTCCGCATTATCGGAGCACAAAAAGGACATTAATCAGGCCGCCGATTGGCTCGCTGCCAAACTGACTGCTGGCGGTCTGGAAAACGTTGAAATTATTCCAACCAAAGGTCATCCGCTGGTGTATGCTGATCATTTGCATGCACCTGGTAAACCGACCATCCTCGTATACGGCCACTATGATGTACAGCCCGTTGATCCGCTTCACCTGTGGGAAACGCCGCCGTTCGAGCCATCTATCCGCGATGGAAAATTATATGCGCGCGGAGCAACAGACGACAAAGGCCAAGTGTTCTTGCACATTAAGGCGGTTGAAGCCATTTTGAAGCAAGAGGGCAAGCTGCCGCTGAACATCAAATTTTGCATTGAAGGCGAAGAAGAAGTGTCCAGCCCAAACCTGCTTGAGTTTTTGCAGACCGGAGCTGAACGTCTGGCGGCTGACGCTGTACTGGTGTCCGACACCTCCCTGATCGAAAAAGGAAAGCCTGCGATTTGCACAGGCCTGCGTGGATTGTGCTCACTGGAAGTGGCCATTCACACAGCGAATACGGATCTGCATTCCGGCTCCTTTGGCGGCGGCGTACCGAATGCTCTGCATGCTATGGTGTCCTTGCTTGCAACTCTGCATGACGATAAGGGCCGTGTGAGCGTCGAAGGATTCTACGACGATGTTGCCCCGTTATCGGCAGAGATGAGAGAAGAATTTGTGAAGCATGGCTTCAATGAGGGCAAGCTGCAGCAGGAACTTGCGCTGGATTCTCTATATGGCGAAGAAGGATTCAGCTTCGTCGAGCGTGTTGGAGCACGTCCGACACTAGAGCTGAACGGCGTGTACGGTGGATTCCAGGGTGAGGGCACGAAAACGGTCATTCCGAAGGAAGCTCACGCGAAAATTACGTGCCGTCTGGTGGCGAACCAGAATCCGCAGGATATTCTGGACAAAATCGAGCGCCATTTACGCGCCCATGTTCAGCCAGGAGCCACTCTGGAAATCCAACAGGGTGAGAAAGCAAACGCTTTTAACATTGACCCATCACATGCGTTTTTGCAAGCAGCGGCAGATGCTTTTGAAAAAGTGTACGGTGTGCGTGCCCTGTTTACCAAAGATGGCGGCTCCATTCCGATCGTGGAAACCTTCTCCCGTGTGCTGACTGCTCCGGTTGTATTGATGGGCTTCGGCTTGCCGGATGAGAACCTGCATGCGCCGAACGAGCATTTTAATTTGGAGAATTTCGACAAAGGCCTGTTAACCATTGTGGAGTTCTTGAAATCGGTGTAAGTTCACAGCTTCTTATTAAGTATGTTACAATAGAGAGGGCGAAAGCCCTTTCTATTTTTTTAGGGGAGTGCTGCACCATATGATTATCCAATTCATTCGTTTACGGTAATGTGAGGTACAGTTTAAGTAAAGCTCAGCCATTTTTCAGGAAAATGGGTTGGGTTTATTTGGCTGTGCCTTTTTCATTCACCAAAATACGAATGAATGGGGTGCTCTTCTATGCACAAATGGAATAAACATGCGATAAAGGCCAATCAGATGGAGAAGCATCAACATCTCTTTAGATGCCCCCTATGCTCTCAACCGATGCGTATGGTAACATGTAAAAGCCTTTTATGTACTAACCAGCATTGCTATGATCTCTCCAGGCACGGGTATATACATTTATCCTCCCGAGCCTATAAAACCAAATATGATAAACAACTGTTTGCCTCCCGAAGAAGGATGTGCAACAGTGGATTTTTTGATCCCTTAAATGAAGCCATAACCAACCATATAGTGGAATTTATGAAGCCGCTGCTTGACCAAAATAGACAGCTTTACTTGCTGGATGCGGGCTGCGGGGAAGGCTCTCATCTGAGCCACATTCAGGATAAACTAATCCAGAGGGGAATCCGTGAGCTTACTAGCGTAGGTATGGATCTATCTAAAGAAGGCATTGCCGCTGCGTCCAAAAAATATCCGCAGCCTCTCTGGTGCGTTGCCGATCTGGCTCATTGTCCTTTTGCAAACCAACAATTTGACGGTATACTCAATATTTTATCTCCCTCCAATTATGCTGAATTTACAAGAGTTCTTTCAGCGGATGGCTGCATCCTGAAGGTCGTTCCAGAGCAATATTATCTTCAGGAATTAAGGTACGGGTATGAACAGAACAAGAATAGACCTGCTTATTCGAATGACAATACGTTAAGCCGATTTAAAGAGCATTTTCAACTTCTAAACGTCGAGCGGGTAACCTATTGTTTTCCGTTACATGCCGACCTTATGGAGCCTTTAATCCATATGACTCCCTTAACGTGGGGAGCCACGGAAGCAGATTGGCATCGAGTACAGGAAATGAACTTAACCCATATTACAGTAGATTTGCTCATCTTATGCGGTAGAAAATAGGTGCAAGCTAAAAAAGCATTCACGGCATGTGATTACACATGCTTCGTGAATGCTTTTTTTGGTTATTCTTGTTTTCGATCACAGAACTTATGTAAAACGGGTATAGCGCAGCAGACGCACCAGTTGATCCAACCGCTCTATTTCCCGATCCCATTCGTGAAGCGGCTGCCCGGCCAAAGCAGCATTCGCTCTCTGATCACGTAACGGGTTCATCCTGCGACCAATCAGCTTTAGCACCGTGGCCTTGCCCATATTATTAATTACCGCATATTGCGTTAAGGGATCTACCTCAATCCACAATACATGATGCTGTTGAAAAAACGATAGCAGCTGCTGTTTCAGCTCCTCCTGTTCATCAGGCTCACCTGCGATTTGCGGATGATGATGAAAAGCCACGTAGCCCATCACCCGCAGATCACTGATGATTTGTTCCAGTTGAAGCGTTTCGTTGATGTACACGCTGTTCGTACTCATGCGGTTTCTTGCACCGTTCGAATGATTTCCTTTAATAAAATTCACCCCCAATAAGAAAAACGTATATCGACGTACTTTCACAGAAGCCAGACCGCGCTTAGCGGGAGTTTTTCTTGCGATTATAGAATTGTTCAGCCCTGCTGAAAATTTATAAATTCTATAATCTTAATAAAAAAAACAACCGGCTTACACGCCAGTTGTTTCCCGGTCCACAAAATACTTATTCGTCATATAATGAGCCTTGCCTCTAGAAGTGTCAACCATTCCCTTTTTACTGTCAAGAAAGACAATCTCCCGGCATTTGGTGCAGTACCACTTGGTCCGCTTAATGGGGGATTCTGTTACATACGATGTACCACATTTGCAATCTACTTTAATCAAGGTTTCTGTTGATTTGTAAGCTTGGGACAGCTCTTTTAAACCAGTATCCGGCTGTTGAATCGGGATAATGACCTCCTGATAGCTTGAATACTGATTGTGCACTTTAAAATCTGCCACTAATTCCGCATGTAGTCCAAAGTACTCCTTGCCAATCTCGGTTACAAATTTTTTGCCGATTCTGTAACACTCAAGCCATTCCTGTATCTGTTGATTAGACAAAGGCACTGTACCCTTGATACCGCTATTTAATGTGTAAGTCATGATGTATAAAGTATCATCTTGTCTATGTCCGTACATGAGAAGCCTCCTTATAATACACTTGATAATGTACTACAAAGCGCAAAAAACATCAATTTTATTATTTGGCAAAAGATTATAGCCGATTTATAAAATTTAGGGAATGGACATATAGAATAAAAACAACTGACCTAAGTCAGTTGCTTAGTCTTTCCACATAGTACATGTTCGTCATATACCATGCCTTGCCTTTTTCCGTATCCACCATACCCTTCTTACGATCCAGAAATACAATGTTATTGCATTCCTTGCAGGACCACTTGGTTCTTTTGTGCGGGGACTCCTCTATATAGGAAGCTCCACATTTACATTCAACCTGAATTAACGTTTTATGCTGGTTGTACGCATCTACCAGCGGTTCCACATTTATAGCCTTGCGTTCTATTACAGGCTGTATCATGGATATGTGCTCTCTCTGCTCCGAGTATTCATTATGTACCTTAAAATCTGCTACCAACTCAGGGTTTAAACCAAAATATTGTTTACCTACGACCGTTACAAACTTGCTGCCAATTCGATATGCTTTGATCCATTCCTGCACCTGCTTACTGGATAGGTCGACAGTTCCCTTTATGCCGCTGTTCAGCGTATAAGTCATCAAGTGTTGGTTGGGTGTCATATGTCTCCTGTTCACCTCCAATCAAGAATATACCAGGTAGCTCTATGGAAAAGCTACTTCCTGCTACCCTCGAAACCTGATCCATCTTCCATTCTGTTGATACCCTGAATACTGATCTTTCAGGGATTCCATATTGGCATTTACATTCTTAGACTATCACCGAATGCATTTCTGCCTTGTATAACTTTGTGGTACAGCCTTCTGCATTGATTACTCATGTGATCTGCTACATGATTGAATGGTAGTTTCTTCCTTCTATATATAATACAACACTTACACACAAATTCCCACATATTTCAGCGGTTTAATCGTTTTATTTTTCTACCTTTCCGTGAGAAGTGCATATACTTTATCTAAATCTAAGAGCGTTCGATCGATACTAGCTGCAAATAATAATTTAAGCCAAAAAGCGTCTTCTTGAGCATAATTTTTAATGGCTTGCTCAATATTTTCCTCTGTCAATGACTTTACAATAAGATCTGGTGCTATTTCCTGTCCAACTTGATTCAGTTCAAGAACCGAATGGGTTCGATGGCATCTTAGGTATTAATTTTATGATGAGAGCAAAATTCAAAGTTAACTTTGAATCTATGCTGATTCACTCCCCTACTTAACCCATCATTTCCTACCAAGAGGTGACACAGATGACTCTAAATGTTGAGAAACATACCATCACGCTCTGCCCGTAGAAACCTTTAACCCTTGGAATTCCTGCGGGCTGAGCCTTTACCCAAGGGAGCGTGATGGTAATGAAATCTAATCAAAAAAATCGTAATCAAGCTTATTTAAGACACCACAGAAAGCGGGTTATTCAGCGTAAAAAACGACTTTCAGCACACCGGGGATGGGTCGTCAAATTCGATGGTGTATTCTCCAAAGGAAAAATCCATTGTTCCTGCTGGATGTGCAGTAGAAAAACAAAACGATTGGGCTATCCCAAATCGGAGCTATCAAGAATAGCTAACTGGCAAGAACAGCTTCTGGACTACGATTTCTAAACTACAAATGATCAAAACAAGCGGATGTCTATTTCTGAGACACTCGCTTGTTTTTTACGTCACTGTAGTCTCTCCAGCTTCTATCCTGAAACTCAAAGTATAAAAACCTTACTTGGTTTAGCCATCCTACAAAACAAAAGCCTTCCCGCCCTTCCTTCACTGTTGAAGGATCATCGAGAAGACTTTGTACCCCGCAAGGAACGAGAGGTCAGATTTTTAATTCGCCAAGCCTGATTAATTCCACGACCGCCTGTGAACGACCTTTTACGTTCAATTTTTGCATAACATTAGAGATATGGTTTCGGACCGTCTTTTCGCTAATAAATAGCTGTCCGGCGATGTCACGCGTCGTTTTGTCCTGCACGAGCAGTTCAAATACTTCACGTTCACGGTGAGTTAACAAAAACTTGTTTTTGTGGTCGTTACCCTTCGTCAATTTCACCCCTCCTTGCTCGGGTTTTGTGTGGTGTAACAAGGTTAAGGGATACAGTCAACACATTTTATGTCATGTGCTCAGGTATGGTTCAATATGCGGGTAAAAATGGGCATAGGCACCTTACTTGCGGCTTTAATGATGCGTTGAACTTTGTGTCTAAATTATGTATTGACAGGCATATGAGCCAGACTTATGATAAGAAAAACCGCGACTGATAATCATTATCAAATAATAATTCGATATAGATATCACGCAACAGACTATGGTTCAGGGCCAGTTTGGCCAGAAAGGGTGTCATTCATTATGAAACTACGTTATGCTGTACCGGCCGGAGTGCTGGTCTCTTCTATTCTGTTCGCAGGCTGCGGACAAACCGGGACTGCTACTCAGCAGCCGGCTGCAGCGACCAAAGATGCGGGAGCAACAACACAGACAACGACTCCTGCAGCTCCTGCTCCCAATTTCGATCAAGCGGTAGCAGCTTACCGCACCTATGCCATCGAGCAATGCGATACATTTGTGAAGAAGACGGAAGAATTCACGAATGCGGTCAAAGCTGGCGAGCTCGACAAAGCCAAGGCGCTGTATGCTCCTGCGCGCATGTACTATGAGCGGATTGAACCAATTGCAGAAGCGCTGGGCGATCTGGACCCGAATATTGATGCCCGCGACGGTGATGTGGATGCCGCGGATTGGCGCGGCTTTCATCGTATTGAAAAAACATTGTGGGAAGAGAACACGACCAAAGGATTGGACGAGTTTGCCGACCGCCTATTGAGTGATGCCAAACTGCTGCGTGCCAAGGTAGAAACGGTCAACATTGACGCCAGCCTGATGGTAACGGGGGCAGTGGAGCTGTTGAATGAAGTATCTACCTCCAAGGTAACCGGTGAGGAGGAACGATATTCGCATACAGATTTGTACGACTTCGCAGCCAATGTGGAAGGCGCCCAAAAGATATATGACATCTTGAAAACAGACCTGAACCAAAAAGATGCGGCGTTGGAAAAACAAATTGGTGAGCGCTTTGCCGCCTTACAGCAGGAGCTGGCTCCTTTCAAGGAAGGTGAAGGCTACGTGTTGTATACCAAACTGAAGCCGGAAGAAATTAAAAAGCTGAGCCAGAACCTCGATGCCTTGGCAGAACCGTTGTCCCAAATGGGTAAATTGTTAGGAGTGTAACGACATGAAAGGCTTTAAGCGACAAAAGGAGCAGGGAGCCCCGCAGCATGCGGAATCCCATAAAGAACAAGCTGATCTGGAAAAAAAGGATGCTCAGCCAGCGGATGGTGAGCTGTCAGGAAAGAGCACAACCGTATCACGCCGAGAGCTTTTGAAGCTGGCCGGGGTAGGTGGACTGGGTCTCCTGCTCGGCGGCGGTGTCGGAGCTGTGCTGTCAGCTGGTCAGCGCCTCGAAAGCATGGTGACGGAGGCAGATACCCAAGATGTGGTCCCTTTTTACGGCAAACATCAGGCCGGTATTGTGACTCCGGCACAGGATTTCATCTGCTTTGCGGCCTTTGATCTGACGACAAGCGACAAGGAACAGGTACGCAGCCTGTTCAAAGCCTGGACGGAAGCAAGTGCTACGATGACTTCTGGCACGCTGATTGGCACCGAGAATGAAAACCTCAACCTGCCTCCTTCCGATACAGGCGAGGCGGCAGGGTTATCGCCGTCCCGGACGACGATCACCTTTGGGGTGGGCCCATCCTTTTTTGATGGCCGCTATGGCCTGGCAGGGCTTAAACCTGCCGGGTTCCGTGAGCTGCCCCGTTTCCAGGGGGATGCGCTGGATGAGCAATGGTGCGGCGGCGATATCGGCGTACAGGTATGCGCCAATGACTTGCAGGTTGCTTTCCATGCCTTGCGTAATTTGGCGCGTATTGCCCGAGGAACGGCAGTGCTTCGCTGGACGCAGGAGGGCTTCCAGCGAACAGCACAGGCTGATCCGGCGGGAAGCACACCACGCAATTTGCTCGGCTTCAAGGACGGTACGGGGAACCCGGATACGTCCAAGGCAGACGAGATGAAGCGGCTCGTTTGGACACAGTCCAGTGATGGACCTGCTTGGATGGGCAATGGCAGCTATATGGCTGTACGCCGTGTACGCATGCGGATAGAGGTTTGGGATCGCTCAACACTGGGCGATCAAGAGGATACCTTTGGACGCCATCGCAGCAGCGGTGCCCCACTGGGCAAGGCCAAGGAGTTTGACAAGCTCGATCTGGCGGCTACAAGTCCAGAAGGCAAGCCGCTTACGCCCCCCACCTCTCATGTTGCATTGGCTCATGGAGATGGGAGCATTAATATTTTGCGGCGGTCTTATTCGTATTCAAGTGGATTGGACAAGCAAACAGGACAGCTGGATGCCGGACTGCTGTTCATCAGCTACCAGCGTGATCTGTTCAAGCAGTTCGTTCATATTCAGGAGAAGCTTGCACGCAATGACAAGCTGAACGAATATATTGTACACAAAGGCAGTGCGGTGTTCGCCTGCTTCCCGGGTGTATCGCAAGGCGGCTACATCGGGGATACGTTATTTTAGCAGCAGGCAAGGAAGGGGATTTATGATGAAGCGGCGCAATAAAAGCTTGGGATGGGTGTTTCTGCTGGCAGCTCTGCTGCTGACAGTGACTCCGTTCATATCCGATTCGGGAGCGGTTGCTTTGGCACAAGCAGATGCCAAAGCTGTCTCCAACGATCAGCTGATGCCTGTGGTGGGCGGAGCGCTGGTGGAAGCGGGACAAGCCCAATGGGCAGAAGCCTCCAAGGATCTTAAACAATTCCGTGCCCTGTGGGAGACTGCCAAGACAAATGGCGGTGATTCAGCCCACATCGCAGCTGTGGATCAAGCACTCACCGACGCGGAGCAGGCGCTTGCCAGTGGCGGCGGGGAGTCAGCAAAAGCTGCGCTATCCGTGCTGGCCCGCTCGGTCAATGAGTATGTGACTGCTGCCGAAGGAGATCAACCAGCTCCGGCTGGAGCCAAAGCAGCAGAAAAACTGCTACCTATGGCTAAGGGCAGTCTGGCTGCCATGCAAAAAGGCGACTGGACGGCTGCCCGGCTGGATTACGACCGAATCGTAAAAGCCTGGTATCAGGTGGAAACGCCGATTCGTTCGGACAATTTTTCGGTATACAGTGCGCTGGAAACTAAAATCAGTCTCATTCGCATTTCCATGCAAGCCGAGCCGATTCGTCAAGCGCAGGCTCTTAAGGAAATGCAGGAGCTGACGACCCTGCTATCCGATTATAGTCAGGGCAAATCCGTGAACACAGGACAGGGAGTTGGTGCAGGCAATGCGGCGGCTGGAACGACAAAAGGTTCGACGGCTTCCCTGGCCGATGCAGTCCAATTGCTCGAATCCGCACGGCAGGATACGGTAGCCAATCAGCCAGCGCCAGCGGCTGACAAAATAGGTCAGTTTATCGCTTTGTGGCCTTCTGTGGAAGGGCATGTGCAAATTTCCGATCCAGCTTCATATACTGCGATTGAAAATGAAATGACCGAGGCTTCCGGTCATCTCCTGTCTTCTCCACCAGACACGGCCAAAGCGATCCAGACGATCGATCAAATGCTGGACAGGCTCCGTCCGTTGACGGAAAATCGTTCCTACACCGCCTGGGATGCCGCTCTGATTTTGCTGCGCGAGGGCTTGGAGGCCATTCTCGTGCTTGCAGCTCTGCTGGCGTATGCCAAAAAAAGCGGCGAGGCCGTGGCTGGCCGCTGGATCTGGGCAGGCGCCGGTACGGGACTGGTGCTGAGCGGTGTCTTGGCGGTGCTGTTCACCACGCTGGTGGCGGCTGCCGCCTCAGGCAGCATGCGTGAGCTGCTGGAAGGCATCACCGGGCTGGTAGCGGTTGTGCTCATGCTGACTGTGGGCAGCTGGCTGCACAGCAAATCCAGCGCTGCTGCGTGGAACCGCTTTGTTGAAAACAGCGTCGGCAATGCGCTGGCGCGTGGCAGCCTGTGGTCGCTATTTGCAGTGTCAGCGCTCGCGATTTTGCGTGAAGGAGCCGAGACAGCCATCTTTTATATCGGTATGGCTCCAGCCATCGAAACCTCGCAATTGCTGATCGGTATTGGCTCAGCAATGGCTATACTGGTCGTCTTGGCATTTGCAATCATTAAATTCAGCGTACGTTTGCCGATTCGCGCCTTTTTCCTGACTGCCACTGTATTGATTTACTATCTCGTATTCCGATTTTTGGGCGAAAGTATTCATTCGCTTCAAGTGGCTGGCAAGCTTTCGGGGCATACTGACTCCGCGCTCCCAACCATTAGCTGGCTCGGAATGTACCCGACTTGGGAAACGTTTGTCCCACAAGTGGCTGTACTGATTTTTATGGTGTGGCAGCTCGTACGTCAGGAAATGCGCAGCTCCAAGCAGCGCTAATCCAATCGACAAAGCTTACAACGTAAAAAAACGCCAAAACAGGGGAAGCCGATTTGTATCGACTCCCCACGGTTTTGGCGTTTTTGCATGCTTATGCACATCTTTAGTTACAGCGCATCTTTGATTACAGCACATCCTCGGGCAACGGAATCATAAGCTGATGATGCAGCAAATCCGTGCGGTCACCGTGTTCACGAATCACATGTATCTCCCCGCGAAAATCGAGCAGCTCTGCCGGGGTAGCATGTCCTAGAAAATGTACTGGACTATAGCTTAATCCATAAGCCCCCGCGTTTGGAAAGACGATATAGTCGCCCTCCTGAATCGGGGGAAGCTGCGCTTTTTTCACAATACAATCCTCGGGTGTGCAGAGCGGGCCAACAATGCTTACCGTTTCCAGCTCCAGTGATGCTTCCACCGGATGCTCCCCGATCCGGCTTGCAGCCTCCCCTGGCAGCCCAAAAGCCATGGACTCCTGAACAGGAACGTTTCGCTGCTCCATGCGCATGTTAGCTCCCACTTCCTGTACTTCCCGTTCCGTCACTTGCTTGCGCATAATTCGCACCGGGTAGTTGTCCCGAATGCGGCGTCCCCGAAAGGCAGCCGAGGCATAATGATTCATGCCGCCATCAGCCACGACAAATTTTTCTCCTTTGGACTCCTTTGTATACAATGCCTGGCAAACGTACATGCCTGCTTGAGCGACCAAATACCTGCCGCTTTCGATAATCAGCGTAACCCCCGGCATACGGGACTGGGTCTGCTCCGCGAGTGCGTTTAGTCCGTCGATAACTTGTTCCATATCCAGCGGCTGCTCATGGGCAAAATAAGGAACACCAAACCCGCCGCCCAAATTTACCGTATGCATGGCAACCCCATACCGGGCCTGTACCCGTTCTGCCAACTGCAGCGTATTCGCAAATGAAGCCAGAATCTGATCCGCTTTTAGCATTTGCGTACCTGTATATACCTGGATACCTTGAAAATAAACATGTGGGCAATCCTCCAGCGCCTCAAAAAAGTGCTCCAGCTGCCCTTCATCGACACCAAAGGGACGGGGAACACCGCCCATTTTTATCGTCGCCCCCGACAGATCGTTATCGGGATTGATACGAACCGCAGCTCTGACAAACAAGCCCGCCTGGGCCGCAATATCCTCCAGTAGACGCAGTTCCCGCACCGATTCGACATGAATGCAACCAATTCCGCAGGCTACCGCCTCATTCAGCTCGGCTGCCGTTTTTCCCGGTCCGGCGTACAACACGTCTTCCGCTGCATACCCGGCCTCCATCGCGACGAACATTTCACCGGCCGAAGCGATCTCGACGCCGCAGCCTAACGAACGCAGCAATCCCGCCAAGGCTACGTTACCGTTAGCCTTAAGTGCGTAATGTACACGCACAGCCGGATGCAACCGGGCCAGTAGCGAACTGACATGAGCATACATCGCGTCTCCGTCGTAATAGTAAAATGGTGTCGGGTGCTTACCGAAACGCTCCAGCAAGGCCTTGTCCTTTTCAACCATCTGCTGAATCCCCCCTCTCTTCCCTGTTCTATCCTCAGCATTTTGCATCATTCGGTTCCCAACGCTCCTGAGATTTATGCAAAAATACTCATCCTGCATAGATCGTCTTGCCCGAACGTGCTGCCTCATGAATAGCTGCCAGCAGTCTGACGCGCTCGGCGGCCTCACGGAACGGAATCGGCTCCGCTTCACCCCGGATGATACTGCAGAAGGCCTCTAACTGATTGACATAATAGTTCATAGGCTCGAAAACGGTTTTCATTTTGGATTGCAACTGATGCGATGGTCCCTCTGTCGATGCATCCGTAGCTGTTATATTCGGCGTGATGTCCCTCATTTCCGTCTTGAGTGTTATTTTATAAAAGCCCAAATTTGCCCGAAAACAGTCCTGCAAGCTGACCACCGCCGAATCAAAGGTCAATACATGAGCACAGCGATAAGGCCGCTCAAATGAAAAAAGTGCTGACGCCTCCAAGCCACCCGGATAGTGGGCCTGTGCATGAAATGTCCAGTCACAGCCATGGGGACCATTGAAATCCGATTGACTGCGGAATTCCGCCTGCTCCAATCCAACGACGGCCTGAAGCAACTGGAGCCAGTACACGCCCAAATCCCAAAAACATCCCCCGCCTTGCTCCGGCCGGGATCTGTAATTGAATGCATGCCCATTCTTGGCGGGAATGCACAGGCTAGTCGCTATGGAGCGTAAACGACCGTAGCAGCCTGATTCCACGATCCTTCGCAGCTCACGCTGCCAAGGGTGATGCTGTACCATGACTCCCTCCAGCAGGTAGGCACTGCTCTGCTCAACAGTCGCGGCCAGGGGAATCAGATCCGCCGTACTCAGGCATAACGGTTTTTCCACCAGCACGTGCTTGTGAGCCTGCAGTGCTTTGCCAATCCACTCGGCATGCAAATCGTTGCTAAGTGCAATATATACAGCGTCGATGTCCGGGTCCTTTAGCAAATCCTCGGCATGTCGATAGACGACACTGACCCCAAAACGATCCGCCATTTCTCCTGCCTTCGCAACCGTACGATTCGCCAGCGCGGTTACGCGGGCCCCTGCAACGTGCCCAATCGGCTCCAGCAATGCACGCGGCGCAATGGCGGAGCAGCCAATGATTCCAAAGCGGATATCTCTCACCGCAGGTTCATGTGCAGCGGCAGCGACGTTCATGACCCTTGCTCCATTCCCAATGCGCTTGCCTGCATTTGGATGCTATTCACATACGACTCTACATAGCGCGGCGTCCGACTGCGCAGCTCCACGATCCTCCGATGCATATCCTCCAGTACTTTAGAACTGCCACCATAGGTTTCCATCCATGTCTCGTAGCGCATACCTAGTCCCAGACGTTCCCACAGATCCGCATTATGCTTCTCATGCACACCAAACGGCTCCAGCATAATAAGCGGAGTTGCTGTAGCGAACGAATCGGTCAGGCTGCCTCCACCAGGCTTACTGACAATGGCTTGGACATGGCACGCTCGGTCCACCATACTATGGTAATCCGGCCCAACTTGATACACCGTTTCCTCACCTGATTTTACCTCTCCGAAAGGGGGAAACGTATGCTCTCCGGCTTCATTTCGCTGCCATGTTCTCCACTGCGGATCCATTCGAAAATAGCGTATACTATCCCGCTGCCCATCCGGTTGATCCTGATCATACAACAGCAGGTCCAGCTCCCAGCCCGCCTCTTCCAGCTGCCCAATCTTGTCACGGTATGTGCCCATGCCCCAGCCGCCGCCATGTACGAATAAGCGGGATTGCCGTGCTTCAAAAGGGATATGCTCTACTGCCGGGATATCAATATAATGGCTGACTCTATTCTTGTCATTTTCAAAAAAAGTCGTTTCTCCACAGCCATCAGCAAAACGCGGGTTATGCTTGGCTAGATTTTTCCAGGAAGGAGAAGGTGTCGAATCCATATATACAATGTCCACATGCACCGACTCCGGCTCTCTTCGCTTGCGATACTCCTCCAGTACATATATCCAATGACCGGATAAGCATATAAAAAACCGCCGATCCTCCGCCATCCATTGGTTCAGCAGCACTTCCATCGCAGCGGGATCCAATGAATTGCGCATATCCTGCGGAACCTTCTGTGACATTAAGGCTACAGCAAAGTTGTCGTGATAAGCTTTGCGGCTCTTGTCGACCTTGAGACGGGCCGATTCCGGCAGCACATTTTCAAATACATGAATTGCCGTATCTACGCCCAGCCTGCGAAGACCCGCCTGCAACAACAAGCCGGGGGTATAAAAGCCCAATCCGAAGCCGGAACACAATATCGTCACCTTAATAGATTTATCCATAGGCTGATCCATAAGCTTATCCATACTCTTACGCATGCTCATACGCCTCCCGTTTAATTCAGCACTGTAAAATGATGCTCCGCCAAAAAACGCTCCAGCTTTGTAGTCAAACGCATTTTTTCTTCATCTCCCGCAGCAACCAGCTCTAAATAAAGACGACCTTTTCCTCGTGCCCGTTCGCTTCCGGCAGCTTCCGTTTTACCACTTAGACCCGGCTTCGCGACGCCATTCTCTTCCGATCCGCCATGGTCGGCACTCATCCCACTCACGCGAACCTGCTTGGCAGATGATCGGCCACCACGTTCGGTTGCATTGCTGCTTGGTGTGCTCGGATGGCCTACAATTCTGTTTTCCCCATCTCTTCCACCTGTGTTCACATATAACGTATTGGCACCCAGCGGCATGACACCTTCCTCACGTTCACCTGTGAACAGCAGCCCCTCACATTTCAACCCTTCCAGCAGCTCCTCATAAGACAGACTGCCGTCATGGGACAGCGAATAATTCGTCAGCGTGCCACGCATGTTTTTCGCAGCAAGAAAATTATCGAGCTGATGCTTGATCAAACTCATCGACTTGCGGGCGTTAATTTCGATAATGGGCTCCAGCTTCCCGCCACGGAGTGTCATGGAGTCAATGCAAACATCACCGTAATATCCATCCTGATACAGCTGCCGTCCCACATCCTGCATTAAGCTAAAATAGCCCTCACGCTCCAGCCGTTCCATAAAAGCCTCATCCGGCGACAAAGATTCCCGATAGGCAAATTGAGTGTTAGCCAGCCATTGCACAGATAAGATATCGACTCTTCCATCATCACCAATCGAAAATTGGCATGAAAAATCCCGCTCTTTTTCCAAAAAAGGCTCCAGAAGGAATAGCACCTGTTTGCCTTTACGCTCCTGTTCACGCAAATACGATACGATCCGGTCCAGCATTTGCGTCGAAGTAATGTGGAGGTTTCCTTTGCCCGATACGCCAAAATCATCCTTGATTAAAAAGCTTCCATCCCGCAGCAGCTTACGCCCCGCCTCAGCTACATCCGCAAACGAAGTCACGATATGGCCCGGGTTACGCAGACCGAGACTGCGTTTTAGATCAGAGGAATAGGTTTTGGCATTTACCTTGCGAATCGTCTCCAGCGGTGGCTGATGCAATGTGATTCCCCAGGCACGGGCAGCCTCCTCCACATACGGCAAACCCGCAAACGGACTCAGCACACAACCCTCCAGCTGAGGAAAATCCTCGCCGCCATCGGCCTTGAGGCTGTCCAGTAGCTCAAAAACGGAAGCCGCCGACACGTTGCCACCGGCTTGCTCCATTCCGTCAGTCAAATCCCGTTCGTTGACAGCCGGTTGAAAGCCCAGCTCGGCGATATACTGACGATGCACGGGTGACATTGCATAACGGGTCAATAACGCGTCCCCTGGCTGGCAAAAGCTGAACAACAGCTCATCCATCGCCGCTACAATCGCTGAAGAAGCTCGGTCAGGCAGGGCGGGCAGGGAAGCCAACTGGGCATCCCGCCAGTATGCCTCCGCTTCGAACGTTCCCATATACAAATGACGCTGGTTCGGTATCGCATTCATGTCATTCGCTTCCTTTCTTGCTTCGTTATTAGCTTACTATGACTAGCCTACTATGACGGTAGCGCTACTGGCTTGCACTTGTATAATCACGCAGTGCAAACTGCCATATCAAGCGGATGATCGCCAGCAGCCAGAGAGGTGCGAGAAATGCCCATACGATCAAACCGATATCCATTTTGCCGAGGATAAACATGGGTGGAAAATTACAAATGACAAACACCGGAAGCACAAACAAACCGATACGCTGAATCAGATTGCTATACACGGCCATCGGCACATAGTTGGTCTCGAAAATGCTGTTGGACAGCTCCGTTACGCCGTTCGTACGGATAATCCAAAAGGCCAGCAATTGTGGCAGCAAAAACACGGAATAGGCCGTAAGCACCCCGCATCCAAGCAGCACAGCGAAGCCTCCCACGGTTTCCAAATCAAATGGCAAACCAAGCCGATACCAGCCAATGCCCGTCATAATTCCACCACCCACTACATTCGGCACAGTGTAGCCCAGCTCAAATTGACGCAGTGTCACCATAAATTGCAGCGACACCGGCTTGGTGATGAGCACGTCCAGTGAACCGGTACGGATTTTGTCAGGCAGACTTGTAAAATTACTGTAGAACAAGCCACTGTAAAATCCGCTCATCATCGTAAATACGCCGATATATAGCAGCACCGCATCGGGAGTCCAGCCGTTAATATCCGTCCCGGCCCGGTATGGAACCGAAGCGTACAGCAGCTTGATGAGCAAATAAGCCGTTTCAACCAGAAACGCAGTAATAAAGTTTATGCGGTATTCCATTTGTGACATGACGGAAAACTGGACGAATTTCCAGTACAGCCTGAGGTAACGTCCAACGTTTCGGAAAACATTTTTCATGTTAGCCTCCCACCGAGACAAAGCGTTTGAGCCCAGCCTGCCACACCCAGCGCGATACCGCCGCCAGTACTGCAATCCAGAGCCATTGCGCGCCAATGCCTTTAGCGGCTTCCAACACAGTCAGCTTACCTGTTAGCGCGTTCACCGGAAAAAATACGGTGTAGCTGAACGGTAGCAAGCTGAACAGACGGGCCAAAGCATCTCCAAAAATCGTCAGCGGGAACACGGTACCGCTAGCGACATAAATGACAAGCGACAGCGTGTAAAATAATCCTGCCGATTCCGTCACCCAAAAGGCTATGCCGCTCAGCGCGTAATAGACCACAAAATTGAGCACAAGCGCTCCCGGCAACGCCAATATGTAAAGCAGAATATACGACAGCCTGAAGCCGATATGTCCGTCCAGACTGAGACATAACAGCAAAATAGCCGCCGCCAGCAGCACGACCGCAGATTGTACCGCTTTGCCACCGATAAATCGGGAAAAACGGTAAGCAAAATAATGCACAGGCTGCACCATGAATTTGGCCAATCCGCCTTCCTTGATGTCTGTAGCAATTTCATATTCAAAGCCCGTGGCGATCAGTTTTCCAGTCACGCCCGCCATGACGACATAGACCAGCATTTCCGGCAAAGAATAGCCCAGCACTCTCGCCTGTCCCGAAGAGCCGAATACCGCAAGCCAGAGAAAAATTTGCGTCATGATCGGCAGCATAACCCCCGCCATCTGGAGCCAATAATTGGCCCGGTATTCCATTTCATTTTGCATGCCAAGCTGGAGCACCTTTACATATTTGTTATTTCGCATCGGCCAGCCTGCCCCCATCATACAAATTGGCTATCCCCTCTTCCAGCGGGACATCCTCAATCGTAAAATCAACGACAGGCAGTGCATCCAAAATCTTTTTGGACCAAGTCAAAGTATCTTCTGCATCCAGCTCAAATATCGCCTCCAGCTCCGAATTGGAGCGCAGCTTGCCGAGTCCCGCCAACGTCAGATTGGGTACGGGGGTCTCCAGTCGAACCTTGAGCAATTTACGAGCACCAATGACCTCATTCACCTTGTGCAAATCTCCGTCATAAACCAACTGGCCACCGCTAATAATGATGGATCTCCTACATAAATCCTCAATATCCTTCATATAATGGCTTGTCAGCAGGATGGTCGTCCGGTGCGCGCGGTTATAGGCTTTAAAAAACTCACGAATCCGCCGCTGAGAAACAAGATCCAGTCCGATCGTCGGCTCGTCCAGTAAAATAACCCGTGGGCGGTGCAGCAGCGCGGCAATTAGCTCCATTTTCATACGCTCGCCGAGAGATAGCCGCCGCACCTGTACATGAAGCTGCTCCTCCACACCAAGCAGGGTGACCAGTTCGTCCAACGCCTCCTTATAACGCCTTTCATCTATTTCGTAAATAAGCTTGTTCAGCTCGAATGACTCACTGGCAGGCAGATCCCACCAGAGCTGGTTTTTCTGTCCCATCACGATGGAAAACTGACGTTTAAACTCTTTTTGGCGCTTCCACGGAGTAAAACCGAGTACCGATGCTTCCCCGTCGCTGGGATGGAGAATGCCGGACAGCATTTTGAGCGTCGTTGTTTTGCCCGCCCCGTTCGGACCGAGAAACCCGACAATTTCACCTTCCTCAATGCTGAAGCTGATATCTTGCACAGCCTTCTTGGTCAGCTTCTCCCGCCTGAACAGGTTTTGTAACGATTTGCGCACGCCCGGCTCCTTTTTGTAGTACGTAAACGTTTTCGACAATTGATTCGATGTAATGGACGGCAATGAATTCCCCTCCTCTTTCCTCTGTCCGTGACACCTTGATGAACGTGCCTGATACGACTGGCCATGACGATTTAACCGAACGATCGACCTGAGCTAATCGGCTGCTTGCTCCGCCAGAAGCATCAATTCCTCCAGCATATGCCGCTGTCTTTCAATCAGACTCAGCGCGCGTTCCGTAATCTCAGGTATCCGCTGCTTGCGCAGTTGGAGACCTGTTTTGTAAATATGCAGATTGAGCTTGTGCCAATCCGCGTGCAACGACTGTGCCAATTCAATCACCTGCTGTACTTGAGGTCCCAGCGTGTCTTGATGCAGCAGGCAATAATCAGCCGTGTAATCCGTCAAATGAAGGGCACTGCCCAATCGCAGATTGTAATAGATTTCATGGCAGTACGTCCGAAAATCCTGATCCTCCATGTCTGCCAGCAGGCGGAAGTCGTCAACAAATGCCCGGTAACCCGCATCCCCCCGCTTGACCCCCTTGCCTGTTCCGGCCTTTCCGGTCTGACTTCCCGACTCATCAGGCGAAGGCACACCTCTCCAGACAGCTTCGTGCCCAGTCACATACTGACGAATATGGTATGCACACGCAGCATGCAGCTCGCCTGGCGAAAGCCGGGCAGGCTCCTCTACCAGCCATGCATACTCAATAATCCCTTGCATCAAATCATCAAGACGGGCCGGGCCCACGTAAGTCATAGCCTGTCCCGAGGAATCCAGCAGGAAGCTATCATTGACCTGTGCCGTCCGCTCTCCCAGGTCCAATCCGCACAGCTCAATCACATGACCCCTTGGGTAATTTTTCACATATACATCGTGATAGGTTAAGGCGGTGCTCGACGTATGCAGCATCGTACTGTAGCCTGACGTGAGCACCCGCAGCAGATCGGTTTCATCACTTACGCCAGCAATCCACGGCTCCACCCGAATCACGGGTCCGCCACTGGCCGCCATTTCTTGCAGCTGTTCCGGGTATTTCTCAGGTCCGAAGCGCTTCAAATCTCCGCTATACTCCGCGCACATACTCCCACACAACATGAACAGCTCGGACTCCGCCATGTTCACCCCATAGCGCCGCAATGAAGTGCGCAGAGAAGAATATACACAATGTTTCCCCGGAAGAGCGTTGGCTACTTCTGCAACAACGTGGTCAACAATGGAATCAGGACGACTATCTATGCCAGATTCCTGCACAAGTCTGGTCTTCTCAGCGCCCTTATGCATATTTGCCCAGCAAACGTTCAATGCCTTGCAGTGTAGATAGATGCTCCAGCACGAGATCGTCGTCCTCCATCGTAATATCAAGCTCATTCTCCAACTCTACAATCAATTCAACAGCGGACAGAGAATTCAGTCCCAGAGTTCGCAGGTCCTGATCAGGAGCCAACTGTTCAAGCTCGCCCGGAGCCAGCTTTAATACTTTTTCCAGCAAGGGTACTACATGGTATACATCTGTTTTCATCTTGAATTCCTCCCGAATTATGAGCATCCCAATCCAGCGATAATCCCTTCCAACTTGTGCGCATAAGCTTCTGCTTCCTGCCAGCTGTCTGCCAAAATAAGTGTGAATATTCGGTTCACATATCCCCGTTTTACAGGAATACCGGATAGCGTACCCGCCGTATAAACAAACACTCCTTGAGGGCGTTCCGGTGTGTAAAGCAAGCCCTCCTCCGCGAGTAAATCGCACAATCGGCTATAGGTAAGAGGTGAGGCGGTAACGTTGCGATAGTAACGAGACAATGTTTTATGCTGCTCCCCCAAGACAGAGGACAGGAACGAGATGTAAGTGGACAGGGTAAACCTGCCGTTAATCTCGATCACCGGAACCAGCAGTCCGCCTTCATCCACAAAACCGTCAATGGAGGCCATACCTGTATATCCGATGGAATACAGATAGGTTCCCAGCTGATAGGCGCAGCGTCTCACTTCTTCCTCCAGCGCAGTGCCAATTTCAGCCGGAACCTGAGACCCGATATATACAGTCCCGTCCACGTTTTGCTTTTTTAGCGAAAACATCGTCACACCGCCGCTCTCGTCGATACAGAGCTGATAGTTGAGATCCATCTGTTTGTTGTGCCAGCGCTCCACCAGCCAACCGCCGGAGGATGGCGACGAGCCGCCGAAGCGCCTCATCACACTCAGCAGCGTGTCCAGCTTGGACAGCTCGTCCAGCATATACATGCCTTGTCCCGAAGCGCCGTGCGGCTGCTTGATAATCAGCTTCACAGGTCCGTCCGCCAATTCAGCTAGTCTGACACACTCCCTGCGGATCGCTGCTTCGTCTTCACATACAGCCCCTTCACTGACAGCAAAACCAAGCTTTTGCGCGGTCAGGCGACTGAATATTTTATCATTCACCCGAGCGCTGACCGAGGACGGAGCGCCAATCAGCTCCAACCCGCAGCACTCCGCAATCGCTTCCTCCTGCGGTGTGACCGCATATGGAACGAGCCACGCTTTGGCTCCACCGCCGCTGTGGCCTGCCTCCGCAACCGCGCGCAGTCGTGCCAAAAGCGCCTTGTCCGCCAGCACCAGCTCCGAAATCGGCGTTAGTAGGTCAGAAGGCTCCGGCACCTCAATACGCGGCAGGCTAAAGCCCAACCGCTGAAGCATGTCCAGAAAAGCCTCATCCGGCTTTTCACGAAGTACAATGATATCCTGACTTCGACACAGAAGGAGATTCATCTCCTCCATCCGGTTTACGACCTGCTGTTCATCCTTGTCCACCATCCCCCCCTTGCGGGGGGACGGATGCCATACCTGCTCTGCGCCAATATTGAACAGCCAAATCAGTACACCATGATCTCGTTCATGAGCAAGCGCTTCCACGAGATTTATCGTTTTAGTCGTCACGTCCTGTCATCCCTCTCTTCCATTCCGTAACAAACAACATTCATAGGACACTAGATATATTTCAAAGAGCCGGCTCCATGCAGGTATAAAACGCTGCATTTGGAGCATACAGGCGTCAAGCCTTCGTGATTAATCTTTTGACGGGTTTTCTCATACGCATCCGAATTCCATATCTCCTCCAGACTGTGCTCACGCAAGCTTCCAATCGTGAACTCACTGAAAAATTTGCAAGGCATAACCTTCCCATCCGGCAAGATATCCGTTCTGGAGGTGAGTGCCAGGCATTGATTGGAACAACGGCTGACCATTTCCTCGCCATGTATAAATTTATCAATCTCCTCATAGTCCAGACCGGGCTGATAGCGCACACGAATGTTCCATACCCGCTCATTGATCCGCTGCAGCTCCTGCATCAGAGGGTCGATGTTATCCGGGTTGATTTTATATTTGAAAGCATGCCAGCTACTAATATTATTTTCTTCAAGCTGTCGGAGCCAAGAGAAGTTACGTGTAAAATATTCATCCATTTTGAGGGAGGTTTCTTTGGAAATGTACCAGGGGAACGTCAGCAGCACCAGATCCAGCCGTTTGTCCTCCAGCATTTGCAGAAATTCGTACATCCGTCCGATCATGTTATCGTTAATGACCGCATGGACGGTTACCCGCCCTTTGTACAATCCCTGGTCACGCAGTTCAATCAGCTTATCCATCTGCCGCATCGTTTTTTGAAAGGTGCCTTTACCGCGAATCAGATCATGTTCTCTTTCAAAACCTTCAATCGCTATTAATAGTTCCAGATTTTCAGATAAATCCAAAATCTGGTCCAAATATTTATCAATGAGTAATCCGTTCGTACAAAACGTCATTTCGCGCCGGTCTTCCGCCAGCACGTCCAAAATTTCATCAAAGCGCCGGTGAAACATCGGTTCACCGCCCCACATGTATAGACGGGACTTGGCTTCCTTGGTCTCGCTCAAAATTTGCCGAAGCATGTCCGGGGCAAGATCCATGTTTTGCTCTTCTTTATCCATTTGATGATGATAGCCTTCCTCGTTCCATTCAAAGCAGTGAGTACATCTCAGGTTGCAGCGGTTGGTCAGCTTAATGCCGATCGTCTGGGGCATGTCCGTTTTGAAAGCAGGGTTCTGGGTTGCGTTACGATAAGACACGGAAGCGTTTTTCAGGTTACGCTTGATGAGCTTGAACGCCTTCTCATCAATCAGCACATTGCTTTTGGGCTGCATGCTAACACCTCGTTTAATGGATTTTCAGGCAGAGTATGCCTACGCCAAAGCCGCCTCTTAGACCGTCTTCATTCCTTCCGAGTGCGGCACTTGTTCAGCCTCGCTGATCCCCTGTATATAGCTGCAAAAGGCATCTACCGAGCACAAATGTTCCAGCTCAAAGGAATCAAAATCGATTTCCACATCAAACGCATCCTCTACTTGCAGCATGAAATGAACCAACTGCAACGAATCCAGTCCTGCATCATGAATAATATCCGAATGTCCATCCAGCTTACCGACCAGTTCAGGATCTTCCTTGACCGCGCTGATCATTTCAATCACTCGGCTTTGCATAGCAACTCCTCCTTGTGAATGAGATTCTGTTTGTTCTGCCCAACGATAACCTTTGCAAGCTCCTAGAAATATCCCTTCACTGGAACTTTATTCAATTATACTCCTCCAATGAAGAGACAAGTCAATAGGTTGTTTTGTAAATAAAACTCGCAATATGTAAATTAATGTATGATAATTTCTACAATTTTTGCAGTCTATTTTTTTTTAAAATCCAGCAAATATTCTCCTCACTTCTCTTGCAGGAAGGACATAATTATTTTACAATATACATGAAAATATTTTTCTCATTTTCATTATATTTAACGGTAATTTTTTTCACAAAAGCATTATACAGCTAAAGGAGTACAGCTCATGTCCCCCATTCTTCATACATTAGCCCATAGACTGGAGCAGCTCCCCGTACAAGAGCGCAGGCTGGCAGAATCCATTCTGCAATCCCCGGAAGATGTGCTGCATCTGGGTATTCGGGAACTGTCAGAGCGTTGTGGTGTGAGTGCGGCGACCGTTACACGGTTTTGCAAGTCATTACATTTTAAAGGCTATCCTGATTTCAAAATGAAGCTGGCCACCGAATTGTCCCATTCAAACCGTAATGGTGAAGAATCCTATCAGGACATTGTTGCCGGAAATTCACTTTCCCGTATCGTGCAGGCTATTCAGGCCAACCACACCGCATCTATTGCGGACACGACTCGGCTGCTGGATTTCGAAAAGCTGGAGCAGGCCATTACTTGGCTGTCGGATACAAGCCGCATTGATTTGTACGGGATGGCGACATCCTCCATAGTGGCGCAAGACTTTTACCAGAAGCTCATTCGTATCGGCAAAAACAGTACCGCCTTCGCCGATTCGCATATGCAGATCACCTCGGCCTCCTCGCTCGGACCGGGAGATGTCGCCTTTGCAGTCTCCTACTCGGGGGAAACCCAGGAGACGATCGCAGCTCTGCGCTGTGCAAAGGAGCAGGGAGCCAAAACACTATCCCTAACCTCCTTCGGAAACAATACGCTGGCGGGTATTTCGGATATTGCTCTATTTTCCTCTTCACTGGAGGAAGGAATGCGGCGGGGAGATATGGCGTCCCGCATCGCCCAGCTTCATATCATAGATATCCTGTTTACAGGTATGGTGAGCGCGAATTTTGACAAATATATTCCGAGATTGGAAGGTTCATATCAACAAGTGAGCAAGCTCAAAAAACAACCAGGAGGTCACTAAGATGAACATACGCATTTTGAACAGCCGTGAAGACCTGAACGCTAATGCCGCCGCTGTGATATCCGGCTTGCTGCTAACCAAACCGCAGGCCATGCTTGGTCTGGCTACCGGTAGTACGCCTATTGGCATCTACCGACATCTTGCAGATATGTACCGCAAGGGACAGATCAGCTTTTCCCGAGCCTATACTGTCAATCTTGATGAATATGTCGGCCTTTCCCCGGGTCACCCGCAGAGCTACCGCAGCTTTATGAATGAACACCTGTTCCAACATATCGATATTCCCATTGCCCATACGCGCGTACCTGACGGGAATGCAATGGATTTGGCAGCAGAATGTGCAGCACACGAGCAAGCCATTCTGGATCATGGGCCCGTGGATCTCCAATTGCTCGGCATTGGCCATAATGGTCATATCGGCTTTAACGAACCTGGTCACAGCTTGACTGGGTCCACACATGTTGTCGATTTGGAAGAAAGAACGCGGACGGCAAATGCCCGATTTTTTGGCAATATAGATGCTGTACCCCAGCAAGCCATTACGATGGGCGTAGGCACGATTTTAAAGGCAAAACAAATTGTACTGGTGGCTTTTGGCGCGGATAAGGCTGACATTATAAAGCAGGCTTTGACTGGACCCGTCACTACAGAATGTCCGGCTTCCCTGCTGCAATGCCACCCCAACGTGCTTATATTACTGGATCAGGAAGCAGGAGGATGGTTCAATTGAACTCAGATGAATCGAGTGGCAGCATAACTCAGCTGCTGTATGGACAGGTTGTTATCGGCAACGACATTATTGATAAAGGGGTTGTCGTCATTAAGGGACAATCCATTGTATACGCTGGTTCAGAGGAGAATTTGCCTACGGATTGGACATCAGTTGACAAGCCAAGTCAGGCAGATGGTACAACTGAAGCAATGAATATAGTTCGTTTGGAAAGCGGCTATCTGCTGCCGGGCTTTATTGATATTCATGTTCACGGCGGGAACGGCGAGGATTTTATGGACTCCGATCCAAGGGTACTGAATGCGATCACCTCCTTTCACGGCTCGCAAGGAACGACTGCCATGCTGGCTACCACGATGACCGCACCCAAGGAACGAATTGACCGGGTGCTGAGTGAAGTTCATGCCTATATGAAACATCCCATGCCCTATGCACAGCTGGAGGGTGTGCATCTGGAAGGGCCGTTCATTAGCCCGAACTGGCCGGGAGCACAAAACCCTGAACACATCGTGTCTCCGAATCTCGCGTGGATGGCAGAATGGGAGCAGCGCTACCCGGGCCTTGTACGCCAGCTGACGCTTGCGCCCGAACGGGAGGGCGCGCTGGAACTGATTGCATGGCTGCGCAGCCATGGCATCACCGCGGCTCTGGGTCATACGGATGCCACATATGAAGAGGTGGAGAAGGCAGCGGCGGCGGGCCTGAACCATGCGGTGCATACGTTCAATGCCATGACTCCACTGCATCACCGCAAGCCGGGAGCGGCTGGAGCGGTACTAGCTGATCCGCGCATTGAAGCGGAGGTCATCGCGGACGGCATCCATGTGCATCCTGCCGCCATTTCTCTGCTCGCCAAGCTAAAACAGAATCATAATCTCATTTTAATTACTGATGCCATGTCTGCCACCGGGCTGGAAGATGGACACTACACGCTCGGTGATCTGCCAGTGATCGTGCAGGATGGTGTGGCACGACTGGAGGATGGGGTCACATTGGCGGGAAGCACACTGACCATGATTGCAGGCTTTCGTTATCTGGTTCAACAAGTGGGCTTGAGTATCCCCGAAGCATCACAAATGGCCAGCCTGAATCCGGCACAATCCCTGAACATTCATAATCGTACAGGTTCGCTTGAAGCAGGCAAACAAGCAGACATCCTGTTACTGGATTCCGACTTTAATCTGCAAGGCGTATGGATTAAAGGAATGCGCCAACCATTTATATCGTTCCCCTAAACCAAAAAGCTATCCGTCGGCACATTCGCCGAAATGGATAGCTCTTTTTTTGGGCATTACACACATATGTGGTGAATTAGCGATGATTCATAGGTGCAGGTGTATGATTTTGTGGACGTGTTGGTGGTGTATTTAGCATTGGACGGTTCGTACCAGCCGCAGGGGTTGGGAACACGCGTTCAATGACATCCACCATTTCATTACTCAAGCCTCGAATTGGATGACCATTTTGCACACTGCGCGTAAAATCGGTAGTGTGCTTGATAAAGTCTGGGTTAGCAGATACATACACCTGTTCAATCGAAGGTGCAAATTGCTTAACCTTGTTGGCTATACGACTCTTGACTGCATCGGTCATCGCACTTGGTTCATATGCAGTTCTTGCTCCTTCAATTGTCGTATCTGTACGATTGTTGTTGTCTGTCATACCACGCAGCATGCCGTACGAACCAGTTCCCATCGTACCGAACAACCCGTCATCACGACGCGCAGGTGTTCCGTTTCCGGTAACGCCATTGCCTGTCATACCGGGCGTTGTAGTCCCCGTCGTATAGTTGCCTCTCGTGCCGTTAACACCATTCACGCTCGGTGCGTTTCTGTAACGTTCAGTACCGTTAGCGCCTGGAGCACCAACATCTGTACCGTTGACGCCTGGAGCACCTACACCTGTTCCGTTGGCTTGATCCTTCATGGAAACCGCTACATATGCATTACGTTCACCAACCAGCACTGTCGCAGATTTTACATCCGGCAGCTCAGATATGCGTTTGGACAGATTGCGATCGACTTGCAAATTACGAACTGGGTGTCCTGCTCTGTTGGTATTGTCATTCAATGGCGCCCCGTCCATACCGTTGGATTTCACCCCATAACGGTTTACACCGTCAATACGATTCACGCCGTCCATACCATAACGGTTCACACCATCCATATGATGTGTGCTTTGCGCGTTATAGCGGGTAGCGTTCGTGCGGACGTTATGATTCGCAGTCCCACATCCTGTCAAAGTAGCCATGCTGGCAAGTAAAGCAGCAGAAATCGTCAAACTGATGACCTTCTTAGTTCCTGGCATGAACTCATCCTCCATACATATAAAATGTGTGACGAGAATAGCATGCGCCATGAATCGTAGGGATATCCTGACTAAAAAATGACTGAAAAAATAAAATTTTAATGTAAATATGAAATACAATTGATGATTCACCACATGATGGAATATATAATAGGTTGGGAAAAATACTTTATTTTACAAAAGGAGGATTTCAAGTTTGAAAAAAATCACTGTTTTGATGTTTATTTTTTTATTATCTGTCACTCTTGTTCCTGTCGGCGCATTTGCAGGCTCCACTACACCCCAACCCCCGAAAGATCCCGCCGGAAGCTGGGCAGAAGGCCCGCCACCTAATCGCGTTGATCCTGCCAAGCCCGCACTATTGTTTGTACATGGTTTGAACAGTAGCGCTGAAGTCTGGACCAAAAATAACAACGATATGCTTCAGCGCGCTCGTGACGCCGGATACCAAACAGCCACCATTAATCTTTACGACGCAAACGGCACATCACAGGATATGTGGGACAATGGTAAACTTCTAGCCGACAAAATCAAGGTCATTAGTAATCATTTTGGAAAAAAACTCATCGTCATCGCCCACAGCAAAGGTGGAGTAGATACTCAAACCGCTCTCGTATATAACGGAGCCGCTCCTTATGTACAACGTGTCATCACCCTCAGCAGTCCCCATCATGGCTCGCAACTTGCAGATCTCGCCTACAGCAGCTGGGCCGGATGGCTGGCAGATATCGTCGGCTCACAGAATCCCGGTACCTCTACTTTACAGACATCTTATATGAAGTATTTCCGATCCAAGACCGATGCACTCAGCAGCGCGACTACCATTCCGTTCTTCACGTTTGCTGGTGATAACTGGTCAGACGGCACCGCATCCTACATACTCGGCGGACTTTACCTCGCAACCTTTGGCAAGAATGATGGAGTGGTCACAGTCGACAATGCAAAGCTTCCCGGTGGACGTATAGTCAAAGTCGGACCATGGGATCATGCCAAAGTTCGTACCGGCTCCTACGTTTTTTCCCTGATCCAGCCCTACCTCCAAGCGAACACTCCAGCTTTGAATCAGGAAGCTGAGGCACTTTCAGCAGCATCTTCCCTGCCTGCTTCTGCTCTACAATCCACCTACAGCGAGATCGACAATTCATACTTTATCCGCGGCGGAGACTATAATGGAAAAGCCTCCGAAATCCTCACTGTTGAAAATGGTGTTCAATCCATTGATCTGGATTGGATCAGCGATAAGCGTGTAAGTCAGCTTGAGCTGACTAAGCCTGACGGTACCAGCGAGACTGTTAATCTGAAAGCAGGTTATGATGACGAAATTTTTGCTGGTGCCTGGCATCATAACGCTGTCATTCAAAATCCAAAACCGGGCACCTATAAACTGAACGTCACGACTCCTGATCAAGGAGCATATCTCCTGATTGCTCGCTATCAAGCCGTTCAGGTGCCTGAACTAAAATACAAACTCAACGCAGTGGGTCCGAAGCTGAATCTGAAACCACAGGATTCTATGGACAGCGTTACAGAAGTCACCTACCAGGTTCAATACTACGGTGACCCGCAGCAAGGGATCACTTCAGCGTCCAAGGGTTTGACGTTACAGCAAAAAACCGTTAATCCTACCGGACAAATCGAGCTTTCCAAAGCGGACAAGCCCGGCATTTATTCCGTAACCTATGAAATTAGTGGCACCACGGAGGCCGGCTATCCTTACCGCCGCACGGCTGTTCAATCCATTTATATTGACACTGACGGTAACAAGTATGTTGACTAATTTATTTTAAATATCAAAAGCCTGAGGACGCTTCCTATGAGCGATTTCAGGCTTTTGATCATGTTAACCTCACTTATCTTTAGGGACAGGCTGATGAGTCTAATCGTCAGAATTTGCAAGCTTATGATATCCATTGTCCACCTTTTCTATTTGAATTCTTGCCGTAATTCTTCGATAAAATCAGTCACAATACTTTGAACGGCATCCTCACGGGACATGCGGATATACCGGCTGGTTTTCCGAATGTCTTCCTCAAATAAATGAAGTATTCTGCACATAGCCTCCTGATCACCACTTCGTGCTAATTTGAGCAGTTGGATGAACTCAGCATCCGAAATAATTCCTTGAGCATTTTCTTTTTCCATTTATTCACCGCCTGTTGGGATAGCTTTAACTCTCCTGCAATCTGTGCTTCGGTTTTGTCTAGTATGTAAAGATCAAAGATGATGGTTTTGCCGATCTCAGACGGTAGAGAGTTGATGAGCTGTAGGGTATACATTTTAGAGTTTACAGAGTCTGTAAAAGATGGAGTACCGACGGCTTCGTTCTTCTCCATTACAAATTCATGATTGGTTTGTACCCGCGCACGGTATTGAATTCTCCATGCAATGCGGTATAACTTCTTTCGGTATTGTTCCACCAAAGTTAGCTGAGATGTACTGATTGTAAATCACCCTTTCTCTTTGAATTTGGCCTTTCGAAATCCTCATATTATAGGGTAATTTGGGAACCTATTTAACAACCAAAAAGGGAACATTTGTTCTTATTTATTATACTATTTTTCCAAGCAGTTGTATATGGTTCTTTTAATTTACCTTCATTTATATACGGCTAAAAAGGAGGGAATACATTGCAGATGGATGATGCTTTGTCTTTGGTAACCAACGTCGGATTTCCAGCTGGGCTTTGTTTTATTTTGTTGCGGCACATCCTGCACACGATGGAAGAAAAATTGGATAAGCTGGATCTCTCGCTTCATGAGCTGATTCAGGTCATTAAGGAATTAAACGATAACAACAGCCCTTCTTCCAAAAGCAGTAAACCTGATGAATAACGAACACAAAGAAGCTCCGGCAGACGATTATTCGCCGTTGGAGCCTCTTTGCATACATATAAATTAAATCATCTATTATTTATTTTTTAGTCTGAGCGTGGTCGTGTCCATTTTGTTCGATACGGTTCACCTCAGATACTGACAGACCATAGGCCCAGTTACTTTGTGGAGGTACGACCCACACCGTATCCGGATCATCGTTAAGCGTCCAGCCCTGATAAACCAGCTGGGATTTATCCTGATCCAGCGATACACTCAGCGTAAAGCGATGAACAGGCTTGCTCAGCTCAGAGGCTTTGCGCAGGGGCAGATTGCTGGCCAGATTTTTGATTTGCTGCGACAAGGAGGTCGCCGTATCACCGGCTATTGACTTTCCGTTCAGCGTCCAGGAAGTGGATGCACTATCTCCGGCTTGGCTGCTGCCAGAGGACTTGAGCATCCATGAGGCCTTTTCGCCTTCCCACTCTAGTCCGCTTAGCTTGGCATCATCCCAGTCGAACGGTGTTGTATCAGTAAAATCAGCAGTACCCAGCAGCAACCCCGAAAGTGTATCTATAGGTACGGAGGCTACCTCTTTTTGATCTGATAAAACATAAGCAGCATCTCCCGAAGGTAACGTTTCACCAAACGCAAAGGTATGCACATCGCCCTTCTTGGTCTTGATCTCAATCCGGTCATGGGTAGCGCTGATTCCGTATTTGGCTACATCCTTGGGGGAAGATTCTACCGTTTCACCCAGCTTCACATCTTGGATTGCCGCTAACCAATTGTCTATTGTATATCCGTTTAACGGGTAAGACTGTGGCTTGCTCATGCTCCATTTGCCATCACGCTGTGTAAGCTCCACCGTGGTGCCGTCCTTTCCTGTGATAGCGAAAGACGAAATATCTTCCCTAGTAAGCTGAACCAGCTGGCGGGCCGCCGGTGCTTGTTCACGAAAAAAGTTTTGGCTCTTGGCATAGATTATACCCGCTCCCAATACAACTAACAGCAGCACTGTGGGTATCCATTTTCTCATGCTCTTCTTCGCCTCCACCATAATAAGATTCCGATTACCGCGAACAGCAACGGCAATCCGATGACGGATAGGGTCAATATCGTTTTCGCTTGCGCGGGAGTCAAATAAGCTACCTTGTAATCCTGCTCCTGACGAGGCCGAATGGTGAGTCCATCAGAGTGTTCCTGCACATAATTCAGACTGTTCAATACAAAATCCCGATTTCCTCCCGTGCTGATCTCGGTGTCGCTTAGAAGCGCAGACGTTCCGAGAATCACCGCTTCGGGCTTGCCGTCTTTCCCATCTACTGCGTACCCTAGATCAAGCGGCCCCTGCGGGTCCTTGCCATCCTTCTGTGTTTCGTTGTTCAGCAGCCCCTGGATATTCGTTTCACCATAGCTGGCAGCAGAAGATTTTAGCAGAGACGTCGTCTTCCAAATCTTTTGCTCCTCCGCCTGTAAAGCAATAGACAGCGAAAGAACCGGGTACAGATTGGAGGCTGCCAGCTTATCGGTGATCGCATGACTGCCGAAGGTAGGAACTGTCCATAAAGGTCCCAGCGTATTCGTCTGCTCCTGATCCACCACAATCGCATGCGTATCCTTCACTCCATAATCAGCCGCCAGGCCGTCAAGGTTCTTCCAGTCGGATTGCATGTTCGGATGAAAGCCCAACGCCATAAAAAGCTTTCCACCGCCGTCAAGGTACGTACGAATACTCTTCAGCTCCGTTGTGCTGATATCCCGCTGTGGCCCGACAATCGCCAACACGGATGCATCTTTAGGCACACTGCCGGCCCGATTGAGCTGTACTTCTTCTGTTTTCACATTATCCTGTGCCAGAGAGCTGCTTAATTCAGTCATTTGAGACAAAGGGATTTCCTCATGTCCGGTTAGAAAAACCACTTTCCCCTGACGGGTCGATGATAGCCCCAGCAATCCGCTGGTCAGCTTTTCTTCACCGGTAAACTGATATGCTCCTTCACCACTCCCCTGCGCTTGCGTAAACAGACTCCCAATATCTATAACCCGTTTCTTTTCACCCTGCACCAACACAATAGATGCTGCGGTAACACCATATTGCTTGGCCAGCACCGGTTCCTGATTCAGATCGTATTGCTCGACCTTGAGCTTGCTGTTACGCTTGGCGTATTCGCTCAGCATATCCGTAACATCGCGGTTCAGCTTCTGATTTTGTGAAGTGGATACGGTAAAAGCAATGAATCGTACGTCTTCCTTCACTCCCTGAATAGCCGTTAACGTCTGGTCAGACAGCGTATACTGCTTGCCTGACGTCAAATCCAGTTGAAAGCCTCCCAGCGAACGCAGAAATAACGTCAGCAAAATAAAAATTCCTATAGCCGCAACCGATAATACCACACTGTTTGTATGACCCAGCCATTTTTTCATCCTGATCACCTCCACCGTTTCCGTTCGACTACTTGGATGCTAAACAGCAAAAAGAGTGCCGCCACTGTCACGTAATACATCACATCGGCTCCGTTCAGCAATCCTTTGGTGAAACTGTCAAACCGTGCGGTTAGTGAAAAAGGCTCCAGCCATTGCTGTACCGCCGCAGATGCGCCCGTTTGTCCACCAAACGAATCCAGCATCCAAAATACGAGTAAAATAATAAAGCTAACAACCGCCGACATCATCTGATGCTGTGAAAGCGTCGAAGCAAACAAGCCGATCGCCATCATGGATGCGCCAAGCAAAAACAGACCGATCACGGATGTAAGCACCACCGTCCAATCCAGCGATCCATAAAAGGACATCACCACCGGATACGCCAGACTGCACAGCACTAAAATCAACAACATGCCCAGCGACGCCAAAAATTTACCGATAATCATTTCTGTCACACTTACAGGTGAGGTTAGCAGCAGTTCATCTGTACCCTGCCTGAATTCCTCCGCGACCAACCGCATCGTGAGTAGTGGAACGACAAATACCAGCATGGACAGCGTATCACCAAGCACTAACCGATAGTCCAGAATACTGGGCTGATACAGGACAAAATTCGTATAAAAGAGTAACCCCGTCAGCAGCATGTACACTGCCAGCGCAAAATACGTCGTGGGTGTCCACAAATAGGCCTGTAGCTCTTTTTGACAGACCGCGAACAAACGCCTCATGACTGATTACCTCCTGTATCCTTGTCTTCTACGACCATGTTACCGCTGGATGCGGACTCTTCATGACCTACTTTAACGCCTGTGGATGCTGTATTCTCCGTGAAGGATACAGCATAAACTGCTTGATCGCCGACCTGACCTGCCCCCGTCTCGCGGGTCGTCAACTGCTGGAAGATATTTTCCAGACTAAGACTCTCTTTTTTCATCTCCAAAATCGGAAGCCTCGCATCAGACAACACATAAAACAGCTCTTCGCGAAAATCCTCACTGGAAGCTCCTGTTAGCAACACTCCAGTCAAATCCTGCTCTCTTGCAGTCCGCTTCATATCCGCATGAGACAGGGCAGATGCTAAAGGCTCGACCTCCACTTTTCCCCAAGCCTGCAGGACATCCAGCACCTGCTCACGTTTTCCTTTGACTTCCACCTTTACCTTAAATCCATCTTCCATCGAACCGCCGAGTGTATCAGGTCGCCCATCCAGCACCAATTCACCCTCATGGATGATAAGGACCCGATTGCATAAAGCGTCCACCTCAGGCAAAATATGCGTGCTGAGCAGTACCGTATGATTTTCACCAATCTCCTGAATAAGCTGACGAATCTCCAAAATCTGATTAGGATCCAAGCCTGAGGTCGGTTCATCCAGCACCAGCAAGTCCGGGTTATGGATCATCGCCCCCGCCAGTCCCAAACGTTGTTTATACCCTTTGGATAAACTGCGTACCAGTTGTTTTTCACGCCCGTTCAGCCCCAGCCGGGAAATCATTTCAGAAATACGCAGCTTCTGCTCTCGCGCAGGTACGTCCCGAATACTAGCTACAAATTTTAAATAGGATTGGACGGACATATCTCCATACAAAGGTGGAGTCTCCGGCAAATAACCGATTTTGGAACGAGCCTGTCTGCCCTTATCCTGAATCGGGATGCCGTCAATCGTAATTACTCCCTCATTCGGCTGGAGATACCCTGTAATCATGCGCATTGTTGTTGTTTTACCCGCACCATTCGGCCCCAAAAAACCGACAATTTCACCGCGCTGCATTTCAAAATCCAGCTTATGTACGCCCCGGTTGCCCTCATACCACTTGCTTACCTGTTGCACCTTGAGCACACGTTTCACCCTTTCTTTTATCGTATTACAAAATCTTACCGCCCTACCACGTGGCAAAAGAATCCCCACAATAACGTTCGAAAGCCCAAAGCCTTCGCGCAGCAGTCTTCCCCTACCTGCTCCCCTACCAAAATGTGCATGAGTAGCGGGTAGCAGCGGAGCGGAGGGGTTGGAGCTGGAGAAGCGCCAGCGGTCGCCTTTGCTGGAGGATTCTTACCTTTATATGTCTCATCTAATCCAAAGAATCCTACAGCAACAGCGATCGAAAGCCCAAAGCCTTCGCGCAGCGGTCTCCCCCTACCTGCTCCCCTACCAAAATGTGCATGAGTAGCGGGTAGCAGCGGAGCGGAGGGGTTGGAGCTGGAGAAGCGCCAGCGGTCGCCTTTGCTGGAGGATTCTTACCTTTATATGTCTCATCTAATCCAAAGAATCCTACAGCAACAGCGATCGAAAGCCCAAAGCCTTCGCGCAGCGGTCTCCCCCTACCTGCTCCCCTACCAAAATGTGCATGAGTAGCGGGTAGCAGCGGAGCGGAGGGGTTGGAGCTGGAGAAGCGCCAGCGGTCGCCTTTGCTGGAGGATTCTTACCTTTATATGTCTCATCTAATCCAAGAAGAATCCTACAGCAACAGCGATCGGAAGCCCAAAGCCTTCGCGCAGCGGTCTCCCCCTACCTCATGCTACACTTTTAAATTCTAATGATAATCCCACACATATAGCCTTAGCTTAACGTCACTTAAATAGAAGCTTAAAATAATGTGTCTAAAATGTGAACAGGAAAATAGGCTTTTATCCTCGTAAACTTGTACGGTTCGCCATATTATGGATTCGCATCTACTATCACTACAACGTATGAAGGGAATGTGCAAAAAGCGATGAGCGTATTGTTTACCAATCTAATCTCAAACGGTGACTTTGAAACCGGATCAACCCTTTTTTGGAGCTCTGTCAATGTGACCGTCACCAGCTTATCTGTCAAAAAGACCAACTTTTATAGTGCGATTCTGGCAGGAGGCGCGGTGGATGCATCTCTTTCCCAGGTCGTTTTAGCCGCTCCAGGCGAAAGCTATACATTAAGCCTTTCAGCTGCGAAAATTGGAAGCCAAATTAATCCCCAGCTCAACATTTTTCTATACTACTATGATGCTGCTTTTACCTTCCTTGGTACGGGGCTGACTACCTATTTGAGCGCAGGCACATTGCCTGACGCTATTAATGGAACATGGCAAAGCCTTTATGAAGTTACAGCTCCTGTTCCGCCAAACACAGCCTATGCTTTTTTGATTATTAGTAAAAATGCCTTTGCTAACACCGCTGATATAGCCATTGATTCCATTGCTCTTGTTAAAGCAAGCGCAGCTGGAGCCGTTGGACCAACCGGACCTGCCGGACCGACTGGAGCCACGGGCGCTACAGGCAACGCAGGCGTTACCGGACCTACCGGTGCTACGGGGGCCAAGGGAGACACGGGCGCTACCGGACCGACTGGGGCTACAGGGGCCACAGGCAACACGGGCGCTACCGGACCGACTGGGGCTACGGGCGCTACAGGCGACACGGGCGTTGCCGGACCGACTGGACCTACCGGACCGTTTGGCCTTGGATTTACAGGCCCAACCGGGCCTACGGGGGCCACAGGCGACACGGGTCCACAAGGGCCAACAGGTCCAACCGGACCTACGGGACCAACTGGGCTCTAACCTTCTTTTACGACCTCCTCATGGACTCAACCGATGTAACATACCCTGTTGACAAAGCTGGCTAGTACGTTCGGCTTAGTCATCCTTGCCCTGCCGTGATTACGGCAGGGCTTCTATAAATCAGAAATGACTTACAAAGGAGTGATGCTCCATTGATCAGTATCAGCCTGTGCATGATCGTCAAAAATGATCAGAACACTATCGGCCGCTGTCTTGAATCCGTGCATCATATCGTAGATGAAATTAACATTGTGGACACCGGTTCACAGGATCAAACCCTTGACATATGCCGCGCCTATACAGATCGAATTTTTCCGTTTGATTGGGTAGATCATTTTGCCCTTGCACGTAACTATTCGTTTGAGCAAGCTACACAGGAGTACATTCTCTGGCTTGATGCCAATGACATGTTAAAGGAACAAGACGCAAACAAGCTGCTTGAGCTAAGGCATAATCTTGATTCATCAGCCACACCTACCGTCGACTCGGTGTCTATGAAATATCACTATGCCTTCGATGATTATGGCAATGTCACACTGCATTTTCATCGAAACCGCTTGGTAAGACGTTCGGCAGGATTCCGTTGGTACGGAGCAGTACATGAGTATCTCACCGTAGATGGAAATATTCAACATGCCGATATAGCCATAACTCACACCAGAACACACACAGTCGCCCCAGGCCGAAATCTGCGAATTTACGAGAAGCAGCTCGCCCAAGGCAAAATCCTCTCTCCACGCGACCTCTATTATTACGCCAATGAGCTTAGGGACAATGGAAGGTATGAACAGGCAGTACAGGCTTATCAGGATTTTCTCGATACCGGACAATGTTGGATAGAGGACGCAATAAGTGCATGTAGCAAAATGGCCGACTGTCTGCAACAGCTTGGCAAGCTGGAGCAAAGTATCACTGCAGCTCTCCAAAGCTTGACCTTCGATACGCCCAGGCCAGACCTGTGCTGTCGAATAGGTCATTATTTTTTGCACAAAAATGAGATCACCAAAGCTATCTACTGGTACGATATGGCTACCGTTCTAACTCCCCCTGACACGATGGGCCCGGTACAGGAGCCGTATCACACTTGGTTTCCTCATATACAGCTATGCATTTGCCATTTTCGGCTGAAGGACTACACACGTGCGAATTGGCACAATGAGCAAGCTGCGACGTATGTCCCCAACGATCCGCATGTCCTGCACAATCGACAATTTTTCAGTTCAATCCTGCAGCCTCCCCAATAGGTGTGCCTCCCATACTTCACCATCATTTCTAAGTAAGTCAAAGGAGGAGCAAGCACAATGCAACAACCGAATCGGTACAAAATAGCTGTCTATGCCATCAGCAAAAATGAAGCCCGATTCGTCAAGCGCTGGATGAACTCCATGCGGGAAGCCGATATTGTCATTGTAGCGGATACCGGCTCTACAGACGATACCGTGTCCCTACTGCGCGAGGCGGGTGCAGATGTGCATTGCATTCACGTGGACCCTTGGCGCTTTGACGAGGCTCGTAATGAGTCCCTGCGATGGGTCCCCGATGATGTAGATATTTGTGTATGTACGGATCTGGATGAAATCTGGGAAGAGGGTTGGCGATCGCGATTGGAACGCCATTGGAAAGAAGGAACAACCCGAATGCTTTACGCCTTCACGCATGGGCAGCCCGGGCAAGATACCGCCTATACTTGGTTCTGGAAAGAAAAAATACACACTCGCCATGGCTACCGCTGGGTACGTCCAGTGCATGAGGTGCTTGAATATATCGGGGAAGACGAGGAACGCAGCATCCGGTCAGACCGGCTCTGCTTGTATCATGATCCCGATCCGCACAAGTCCCGCAGCCAATACCTTCCACTGCTGGAGCAGTCTGTGCGTGAGTTTCCCGAGGATGACCGCAACATGCATTACTTGGGACGGGAATATATGTACCATGGCCGTTGGGACGAATGCATCGCCACACTACAAAGACATCTCGCCATGCCGCAGGCGCGCTGGGCGGATGAACGCAGCGCTTCCATGCGCTTTATTTCCAGAGCTTATCAGGCAACTGAACAATGGCAAGAGGCTGAACGCTGGTTATACCGAGCCATTGCGGAAGCACCGCATTTACGTGAGCCTTTCACGGAAATGGCCCAGCTTGCCTATCGTACACGGAACTGGCCTGCCGTCTATCATATGGTCGAAGAGGCGCTGCGTATTACGACACGACCGGATACGTACATGCAGGAAAATTTTTGCTGGGACGCTACACTGTATGATCTTGGAGCCCTTGCTTGCTACGAGCTGGGCCTTCTGCACAAAGCCTGTGAATACGCAAAAGAAGCAACGGAGCGCTCCCCGGAGGATGCTCGGCTCAGCCATAATTATGCGCTGATTCATTCCAGGCTTCCATAGATACCCACACCCCGTCCTGTAGCTTGAATAACTTGGTATAGGGGGGCTTGCGATTGGCAAAGGAGGTTATGGAGATCAAAGTTCTATTCACTTTCTATATACCCAGCGGCGGCGTGGAAACTCTGAACCGCCAACGCTGTAAAGTGCTCATTCAGGACGGGATTGAATGTCACCTTCTCTATTATCAGCAAGGAACTGGGATGCAAAACCTGCACGGCGATATTCCGGTGTTCATGACTTCTTCCGAAGAAGAAATTCGAAAGCTGGTGGAGGTTCATCGCTACGATGCAATTATCGTCTCTTCCGATTATCCTATGCTCCCCAGACTGCGCATGTTAGGCTATCAGGGGATATTAATCTATGAATCGCAAGGTTTTGGCATACACAAAGAAGCGGCATTGGTAGTTGCGGATGCGGTTCCCTATCTTCAACAATATGCCGATGCCGTACTCCTGCCAGATACGACTCATTTAGTGAATCTATTCTCCAGCATGTGTCCGTGGCTTAAGCGTTACGTGTTTCCAAACGTTCTGGATACCAGCGTATTTAATTATGTACCTAACACTCCTCCGATCCATCCGGTCATTGCATGGGTTGGGCGGCTGGAGCCAAACAAGAACTGGAGGCATTTTGTCGATATCTCTTACTGGATGCTGCAAAACCGTGCGGATCTTCGTATTTGGATGTTTTATGATGATACCTTGTCTCAGCCAGAGGATAAAATACAATTTGAGAAGATGCTGGCTCAGCTCGGCATGTCCTCGATTATTGAGCGTTTTAAAAGCGTTCCTCATGCCAAAATGCCTCTGTATTACTCCATAATTGGCGACTCCGGCGGCTACCTGCTGTCGACTTCGCTGGTAGAGGGCTTCGGCTATGCGGTAGCTGAGGCGATGGCCTGCCGTTGCCCGGTATTAAGCTCTGATTCAGACGGAGTACGAGCATTCATTGATCACAACGAAACCGGTAAGTTTTACCAACAAGGAGACATCCTGCAGGCGGTATTGCAAGGGTTGGACCTGATGAACAACATACCTCATCGCGAATCCATCCGCCAAAAGGGGCAGGCACGAATCGTCAGCCTGTTGGCACCGGATAAATATGTGCGCTCCTTCCGGCAGATGATGAACTCGCTAGGTGTGAGGTAACTTCACTGCCGCCATCATCGGCACGAATTGCCGGGGAATCGCAATAAGCTCATTGCCTTTGAGCTTCCCTGGCGCTCCATATACATGCCCTTTCGATCTGACTCAGTCCATGTCCGCCGTGTTTTGAGTCAACGGAATGAGAGGTACTGCCTCGCATCGTTCTCTCCCACATTTGAAATCTATTTAATCTTTAATAAGTGGTCTCCGGCATGAACATCTTTCGTATTTTCCACTATGATATCCGTGTACACGGCTGTGTTGGTTACAATGATGGATGTAGTGATATCATATCCTTCGCTTACTATGGCTTCCTGGTCAAATTCAACCAGCTTGTCTCCCTTTTGAATCGTATCCCCTTCAGACACAAAAGAAGTGAAATGTTTGCCTTTCAGGCTCACGGTATTAATTCCGATGTGAATGAGCAGTTCGACGCCCTCTTCAGAGATAAGCCCAATGGCATGTTTGGTTTTGAAAACGGTAACAACAGTTCCGTTAAATGGCGCGTAGGCCACCCCGTCTTTCGGAATAACAGCAGCTCCCTGACCCATCGCACCACTGGAGAAAGCCTCATCATTTACAGCGGTTAAAGGGATCAATTCACCGTTTAGAGGACTGAATACCATTTTTTCCTCCTCTTTGCTTTCATCTGCAACCTTAATCTCAGGCGCAGGCTTGGCATTTTTATAGCCGAAAAGATAGGTCAGGATAAATCCAAGTACAAAAGCCACAACCAAAGAAATGATAAAACCGATGAAGCCTGCATCTATACCTTTGGGATTAATGAACAGAGGAATACCGAAAACGCCGCCTGAGGCAAAACCATATGCCGTTGATCCCAGTAGACCTGCTGTGGCTCCCGCTATACCTGCGGCAATGGAAGCTAAAATAAACGGCTTTTTGGCAGGTAGCGTAACCCCGTAAATCGCTGGTTCTGTAACTCCCATCAAACCCGCAATTGTAGCAGAAGTCGCAATAGGTTTTAATTTAGGGTCACGTGATTTTAAAGCAATGGCAAAAGCCGCACCGGTTTGCGCAAAAGTCGTACAGAACAACATCCCGTTAATCGGATCAAACCCGTTCGTAACTACATTATTCAGGAGAATTGGAATGAATGCCCAATGTAAACCGAATATAATGATGCCTTGCCAGAACCCGGCCAGAACGAGACCAGCTACAGCCGGACTTAACTGATAAATCCACATGGAGCCTTTAGCTAATCCATCGCTGACTATAGTTGCTATCGGCCCAACAACCAGAAAAACAATCGGTGATATGATAACCAAGGTCAGAAAAGGCACAATGAACATTTTAATGGAGGCAGGTGCATACTTGCTTATCATTTTTTCGACCTTAGCTGCCAAAAATGCTGCAATAATGATAGGTATAACAGAAGAAGTATAATTAATCAGAACGACAGGTATGGTCAAAAAGGACAGCGCCGTTTTATCCGTAAAGGCGGAAGTAATCGTCGGATACACCAAGGCGGCCCCCAAAACAGCAGACAGGTACGGGTTTCCTCCGAATTTTTTACCCGCTGAAAATCCTAGAATAACCGGAAAGAAATAGAACATAGCGTCTGCTGTCGCATATAAAATTTTATACGTACCCATCTGATCCGTCATCCAGCCCAGGGATGTGCATAAGGCCAACAGTCCTTTTAGAATCCCCACAGCGGCGAGCACACCAACAACGGGCATGAACACACCTGAGATCACATCGACAAATCGGCTGAATAAACCGGATTTCTCATTGTTTTGCTCTTCTTGACGCGCTTGATCCGGCTTTACTCCCATCGTCTCCAAAAGAGCTTCATATACCTTAGGGACCTCATTACCAATAACCACCTGGAATTGACCGCCGCTTTCTACGACAGTAATCACACCGTCAATCTGCTTGATTTGTTCCTTATCAGGTAATTGATGATCCTTCAGTTTGAATCTTAGCCGAGTCACACAGTGAATGACACTGTTTATATTTTCGTTTCCCCCCACCGAGTTTAGCACTTCTCTAGCCGTCTTCTTCTAATCCATCATGATCACTCCTTCTTGGATGCGCTTTCTATTTTCTTATTTATTTCGTTCCGATGATCACAACGTCACTTTCAAAACTATGCATGTCTATGACGGATTGATCAGCCTGGACATACACCTCCGTTTGTGCAAATCGTCTCTCCGCTAAATCAATGGTCGTAAACTTGTAGTCCTGCACGTTGATACTTAGTCGCACCTTCGTGTTAACCGGGATATACAAGACGATGGTATTCTCGTTCCCCGCAGCTCTGATCTCCTCTGTCTTGTTTAAAACAATATCCAACGGCTTCATACCGATCAGGTTATACATTTCAAACAAATATTTAATAAAGGAATAATCCCATGCGCCCTCAAAACGCAATGCCGTTCTCCAATCATAGGGACTATCAAAGCCCTCCCCTTCTACAATACCGAACTTCTTGCCTTTTTTATGCCAGCTCCAAATCCCGTGCGCTCCGTAGGTGATTCCCGCTCCCCCGCCCGCAAGAAGACTTTGCCATGCCGCCTTTCTGGCATCCAGTGCAGTGTATCTACCGTACACATTGCGGCTGTAACTGATCTGTTCATAGCAAGGTTCTCCATTGATAATGGGGCGTACTCCTGGCTTATGATAGAAGTGCTGCGCAATCTCGTGGGCTACATGTTGAAATTGGGAATTATGTCCTGATTGATACATATAAAATCCAAGACCCTTGTGTTTTTCAAAGATTTCAGGAATTTCCCTCAATCTTCCTTGGATATGCAGTGTAGTTAAGCTTGCCGGGCTTAATTGCTGTACCGTTTCCAGCGCCTTCAAATAGTACGCATTAGCACGTTCTTTAGGAAAATCAGTATCCCCGCTGATCAAATAAACAGGCTCGAACCGGGAATAGCGGTTTACAACATACGTTATATAGCTTTCAACGCAATCCAACGGCATTTTATTGTCCTTTTGGAACATTTCAGCCCACGTATCCGGTACATAGTTGCACCACAGCAGAACCAACGCTGGAATAAATCCGCGCTCTACAGCCATCTTTATCATGACTTCTGCCCGGTCAAAATAGGCCGCGTTTAATGTACGGTAGTCAAAATTTCCATTTTCCAGTAATGCAAACGGCTGTAGATTCAAATCCGCTTCACTTGCATCCCATTGGCGGAGCATGTTGATTTGCAAAACGTTGAATCCCTGCATCTTTCGATAATCCAGGTAATCGCTCCACTCTTCAATCGTCGCGTTGGTAAAAGCGCTCCAGACGGTGTCTGCCAAGTAAAAGAAAGGCTTGCCCTCTTTTACAAAACTTCTTTGATTTTCAGCAATGCTTAATCTCAAATAAATCATCCTTTCTTACATAAACAAAACTAAATTACAATACGAATTTATATGATATTGTATAAAATAAACTAAATTAAAGCGTTAACAATTGAATATTAACACTATAAACCCTAAAAGGTCAACTCATTTTTCATATCGTTTGTTTAGTTTAATTTATAAACTAAACTTTATCGTATAGTCATGATATAATTTATATAGTTTAGTCAAATGGGAGGTTCCACGTTGAAAATTGATGATATTGCAAAGCTTGCCGGTGTTTCAAAATCGGCCGTCTCTCTTGCGTTTAATAACAAACCCGGTGTTAGCGAAGAAACCAAGGAGCATATTTTAAAAATTGCCCACGAGCATGGATATAGACCACGGACCATGAAGTCCAATAAGGAATTTACTAAAAGTCACCATGTCATTCGTTTTGTTGCATGCAAAAATACAGGCATCGTGACCGAGCAATACGAATCACTTCCATTTTTCAATGAGTTAATTCATCATATTACCAATCAGGTGAGAAACCATGGAAACACTCTTATTTTTTCGTCTTTTGATAGTCATAGCCTTGAAGAGGAATTGTCTGCCCTGGAAAAGGAACAGCCCTCCTCAGGAGTGCTTCTGCTGGGTACCAATTTAACTTCCGAGATTATTCATTCTATACAATCCATTCATGCCAATATCGTTATTTTGGATACTTGCTTTGAACACATCGACGCCAGTTTTGTATCCATTAATAACTACCTTGGCGGGTATCAGGCAGGCCAATATTTAATTCAGTCTGGACACAGACAAATAGGATACGTGCAATCCAGTACCAGAATCCTTAACTTTAACAAACGAAAGGAAGGATTTGTGGCGGCTTTAGAGAAACATGATCTTTCCATAGATGATAGACTTACCTTTAATATGCACCCCATGCTTGTGATGTCACAGGATTCTTTTAAAACGGCTATCCAAGAATTAACGGAGCTTCCTTCGGCCCTATTTTGCGAAAATGATTACATGGCGATTAGTGCCATTAAAACATTTCAGGAGATGAATATTCGAGTACCTGAGCAAATTTCCGTTATGGGGTTTGATAATATTCATGAGGCCAAGGTCATCAGCCCTGAACTAACTACCATTCATGTAAAAAAGGATGTTTTGGCTCAGACAGCTGTAAACTTGCTGATGGAGAAGCTCAATCAAAATCAAGAGCATCATATGCAGGTACTGGTGAATACCGAGGTCATTGAGCGGAAATCTTGTTTAGCCTCTCAATAAAGGAGGGTACGTTATGATTCATGATTATGTATGGCGGGCAGGCGCTGCCTGTATGATACTCGCTATTATATTAAGTGGAACAGGAGTTAGTGGTGATCGCATGCGTGCCAACTACTATACGGAGCAGGCATGCGATCCTGAGGGGAAAGATCGGAAGAGCAGATGGAAATGGTCCTTCATATTTATGATCATTGGTTTAATATTGCTGGCTATATCTTTGATTCTAGAATAGAAAGGACCAGAATTTATCCGAAATCTTCATCCGTCAGATCCATATTTACGCTCGTGGCGGTTCGACTGCCGTCGGCTGCGGCAAAAATCAATTGAGAAGGCATAAAGTACGAAGAATCGCCCGCGGCGTATACACCAGGTATGGAGGTTCTTCCCGCCCCATCGGTCTTGATCCCGCCCGACTCCGTCCTTTCACAGCCCAATTGTTCTCCAAACGATGCAGTTTGTACCAACTGAGGTGTCACGAAGCCGCCGACCCTCGGGAGCTTAGTACCGTCCGTAAAACGAACATGCTCAAGCTGGCCATGCTGGCCAATGAAAGCCGCAACAGGCTGCTCCATCACCACAATTCCCTTGGACTGAAGCCGTTCTTTTTGCTCATCCGACAAGGATGCCTGTCCATTGGTGCATACCACCAAATCCTGACTCCAATTGAGGAGCAGCTTGGCCGTATGATAGACAGCTGGCAATTCAGAGACGAGGACAAGCGGTTGATCCCGTAGCTCCCAGCCGTCGCAATAAGGGCAATTAAACAAACTTTTCCCGTATAACGGATAAAAGCCTTTGATCTCGGGGAATATCTCCTTCAGCCCTGTCGCCAGGATCAGTTTTCGCCCTTGGACGCGAATGCCTGACGAATCAAGCACATCAAATCGACCGGATTCGATTTTGGCAATCGAAACCACCTCTGTTGGCAAATGATCCACAGACGGATAGCGCTGTACCTCCTCATAAGCAACACGACGAAACTCGGCCGGCGTTACGCCATCTCTCGTAATAAAGCCGTGTGACGCATGCGTTACAGCATTTCTGGGCCGATTGTTGTCCATCAAAGCCACGTTTCTCCTTGCTCTGCCAAGCACAAGGGCTGCATTCAGCCCGGCAGGTCCTCCACCAATAATGACGCAATCATACAGCATAACACCCAACCCCTTTTAAAAGATATTAAAGATTTATTATATCTGTTATTAGATTAAAAAAAGTTTATTATAATTATGGCTATATAAGCATGGCACCACCCTCTTTCTTTTAATATAAAGTCCTTCTAATATTAAACCCCTCGGCCTTAACCCTGCGTATGCTTGTGGGCCAGATCAACCAATTTTGCATTTTTTAGATGACGTTCCATTTTCTCCTCCGCATCCCTCATGACAGCTTGAATCAAGCATTCAGAACCGTGGGCAAAATCACAATCAAACAAGGAATTCGTACCCTCAATAGCATGGATTATATCCAAAAAGGTAATATCATCCTTATTGCGGGATAGACGATAGCCTCCATTGGCTCCGGAAACTGACTCGATCATGCCAGCTTTTACAAGTCTGGTCAAAATTTTTGAAAGATAGGTTGGTGACACGTTCTGGGATTCGGCCAACTGCTGAACACCTACCGGCTTAACCGACGAATCGGCAACAAGCATGAGCATCGTGTGCAGAGCATAATTCGTTGCCTTTGTAAATTTCATAACTACACCTCAATTAAAGACTTATTGTATCTATAATAGCTCCCAATCTACTGATAGTCAACCTATCCGCGATTAAGAAACACTCGTCTGTCATCAATCTGAATAAACCGTATATATAATTAAAAAGGGGCTGAGTCTCATCACTCTGCCCCTCCCTGATTCGCGCGCTCTATCACTACGTTCCTTCTTTTCCTGAATCCATGCTGCTCGTATACGTTTCCTTTAAACCAGCAGAGATGCCGTATAGCGGTTCCCAACGAAGCCAATGTCTGGCGACCGCGTTACTAAGGCAGCTATGGTGAATGTCTCCCGCCCGCGCAGGTGAATATACGGGGCGGACGGCCGAACCGTGCAGCTTTAGTAAATCATAGGCCAGTCGATTGATGGATGTCGTTCGTCCCGTACTTACATGTACCGTGCGTTGATCCGCAGCACGTATAGCCGCCACATTCGCTCTGACTACATCCTTGACGTACACAAAGTCGCGGGTCTGTGTTCCGTCGCCGTGAATGAGCAAGGGACTGCCTTTTTTCAGCCGTTCCATAAAAAGAGCAACTACGCCGCCCTCTCCCTTCGGCGCCTGACCGGGACCATACACATTTCCGTAACGCAAAATCGTGTAGTTCATGCCATACAGTCGATAAAAAAGCCGAATATACGACTCTGCGGTCAGCTTGGACAGCCCGTAGCCCGAGATCGGCTCCGTGGGATCGTCTTCCTGGATACATTGCTTTTCCAGCTCTCCGTATACGCCGGATGTAGACGCAAATATAAGTTTGGCTACACCGGCTTCATGACAAGCCTGCAACAGATGAATCGTCCCCAACACATTCACATCCGCATCCTCATCTGGTTGATGAATGGAATGCTGTACATCAGCCTGTGCCGCCAAGTGAAACACAATATCCGGGCTTTCTCGAATCAGCAGCGTCCGGGTTTCAGAGCTGCGAATATCCGCTATATGCATGACCGCGCGCGGGTCCACATTTGCGACATTCCCGGTCGACATATTATCCAGCACATGCACTCGGATGCCCGAATCAGCAAGCGCACGCACCAGATGGGAACCGATAAATCCGGCCCCCCCAGTGACCAAAGCCTTCACTAGCGCACCCTCCTTTTAAACCGAAGCCAAAGTCTTCCTTTCGCATTATGTTATGCGACGTTCTATAGCTTGGCGCAGGCACATGTACAGACAGTAAAGACAATCTAAGCTGTATTATCCGGAACCTCAGACCTTTAGCCTGAGGTTTTCCAGCATATAACACCACAGTTCATCCTGACCGTTCCATATATCCTCAGGCGGCAGCGCCACTGAAACTACCCGCTCCAGCCCCCAATCCAGCTCTGTCACACCTTCAGTTCCTGTATAATCCACGTGTAGCAGACGAAAATCATGTGTAATCATCTGTGACAACACATCGTGTAGCTCTATCACCTGCTCCCGGTTGCCCCCCACACGAACCAGCAGCAGACGGGACGCAAGCGCGAATTTCTCCAGTAGCCGTGTGATACGGCGATCAAGCGTCGTTTTGAATGCAGGATAGGAGGTCAGATGCTCCGATGTATTTTCGGTCACGGGAAAACGGTGTGCCGCTGTAATGTCGTATGACGCATCCTCGACCATGTAATTTTGCCCTCCGTAATCATGCCCTGTGACACGGAGGCTGGCATAATCCATAAATCCGGCAAAACGGGTGTTCAGCAAGCGACTGATCTGCGACAAATTACCGGAGATCATCCAATCCAGCGGCCCGGCATACGGACGCAGTCCGTTTTTATCCAGCTGAATGGAAGGCAAGCAATGTCCTCCTAGGCTGAATATAGCGTCATAATCCCCCTGCAATCGCTCAAGCACGACGCCCTCCCCTTTCCGAAGACAAAGACATCCCCTTAAAAAGGGCCCGCCAATGCGGATCACTTTTGTAATTCCATACATCAGCAAAAGGCATTTCCACTGCGCATACATTCGGAAGCTGCCAGTCCACTTCGGTCAACTCCGTTACACCGGAGCAGTTAACGATGAGCAAGCGAAATTCATGTGCCACCATGCCAGATAAGATACGCTCCAATTCCACTACTTCTTCATAGGTTCCCAGCATACGGACGAACAAGCTGCGCTGTGCCATCTGCGTTTTTGCAAAAAAACGTTCAATCCGACGATCTATCCTCTCTCTGAACTCCGAATAGGTTGCCAAATCGGAAGACGTATTGCGCTCCTGTGGAAAATCATGTACCGAAATCACGTTATAAGCGATATCTCTGACCATATAATTCAGTTGGCTCGTACCAACGACACTTAAATTAGGCAAATCCATAAATCCGGCAAACCGATTTTCAAGCAAACGGTTCACATCGGACAGCGTGTCAGACATCATCCAGTCCAGCACCCCGGCAAACGGCCGCAAGCGGTTCTTTTCCAATTGAATGGCAGGTGTGCAATTTGCCCCAGACTGAAGACCGCCTCATATTCTCCTGCCAGCTGTGCGAGTCTCATAGCCGTGCCTCCTTTTATATACGCCCTTCCCTCATGGCTCTCTCCTTCGTCTGTCGAAAATGGAGCCTTTAGGCCGCAAATTGTTCCACACTACATTACATGATATGTCCGTGTTTGTCCTATCTGTCGATCATCATCTCGCTAATCTCAGCGACCCTACACAATCCTGCCATGTTACCTTGTTCAATCGTGAAAAAAGAGCCGTTGATGTATTGCTGGATATCGGAAATGAGAGTGGCATTTTCCGGCGACAGCTTCTTCGTTTGAGCCCTTCTCCCGAAGCCGGCTCCGTACTGCAGCTCACGGATATGGAGACAGCCCAAAATCCTTTTTACCTACGAATGATCACGAGTATTTACAACCCGGAGACACTATTTATATTGGCGGAATTTGTGCAGAACGGGAACGTAGTCGCTAAGCGTACAGTCAATCATTTTACCGTGACGCCTTGAAGCACGGACAGAGGAGGAAGAATGCATGTTAAAGTATTCGGTAGAAAACAAAGCCGAGGCAGGCACACATGCCCTGCCTTTTCAGGTCACCGAACAGGAAAGCGTGCTCTCTACGTTAATCATTCCGGCAGGTGAGTCTGATGGGCGTATTGTCGTTGAAGTGTCGTTGGCATGGGAAAATCCGCTGCTCAACTGGGATATCGGAGAGCTGGATATCCGGCTGCGCCGCAACGACGTACAGGGGCCCTTATTGGATTGGCTGCAGGATTCCTGCTATCAGGAGGGCTTTGCCGAGTTAAGGTATGAGGAATCGGGCAAACAGACAGAGGCTTATGTATATTGCCTAACCGTGCAATCGGCTAACCGACGGGCTGTTGTTACAGGACCGCTCATGATCCGAGGCTCGGTTTATAATAACTCCGACGAAACATGAGCTGAAATAAACGAAAGGCAGGTGTAGCCTGGAGTGGGCGAAGCAAATCCGTCAAATACAGCAAATCAGTTACAGCAGTATACGGTTTGACACCGAAGCATACAACAAAGCGGGTCACCGTTTCCCCTATGGCCTGAACCAGTGCATCCTTGACAGAATAGTGCGGTCTTGGTGTTACGATTAGACGAGGATCTTGCATCAGGGACAGGAAAAAGGCAGCTCCCTGTTCCGGCGTCAAATCCAGCAACCGAATCATGCAATTGCTGTAATGCTGCTCTAGCAGGTTATCCAGTAACGGTTCGGCTTGAGTCATATCTGTGACGGGCATTAAAATGGTCATTTCAAGCGGGATGCACCGACGTGCTCTCGCCTCATACTTGGCGATTTGAAATGTGTGCCGCCAGCGTCGGTGTTCCTCCTGGCTGTGCAAGCTGGCCGATACGCTAAAAGCAGAATTCACCCGGTAATCCATCAGGATCTCCGGGATGAATTTCATGCTGCACGTCTCGGTCAGCCGCAGCCAGTAATCATAATCCTCCACGGGTTGTAGCCGATAGCCGCCGATCTTACGGGCATATTGGCTTTTGTACATAAATGAAACCCCGACAATGCTGGCATTCAGTAATTCATGATGCGGCTGGCTTTGATATCGGATCAGGGCTTGTTGGTGCTGCTCGTCATACAGCGGGTTCCCTCCGGCGTCAACCTGGCGGAAGGTAGAGAACACAAGACCAAGCGAGTCCGACCCCTGCTCCAGCTCCTGTCGCAATCGTTCTATAAAGGAAGGGTAATATACATTATCACTCGACACCCAGGTTACATATGTGATAGCAGGATCTTTCAACAACTCATCGAAGCCCCGATTGAGGGCATTGGAGACCCCTTTGTTCTCGGGAAGTGTAATCAACTGAACGCGCGGGTCCCCCCCTGCTGCATGGAGCGCCGGTCCCACCATGTCCGGCGCTCCGTCAATAACGATGATGAAACGAAACGCTTCGTAGCTCTGGGCCAGTACGGACGAAATCGCAGCTTGTAGATAACCGATATCCTGTTTGTAAAGCGGCATAACAATCCCCGTATCGCTCATCTCAATCCCCCCTGACATACTTTCCGGGTTCATGTGGTTCTCTAATGAGAAAGCCATTCTACGTAGAAGACAGACCGCTCAATAGCTGATTGAAGCGATCCTGATAACGTGCCTGGGTGATGCGGTATTCCCGCTCAACGTCTGGCCAATGCTTTTTGGTCCCCATTTCATCATGCCAGCGATAATTAACCAGCGACTCATTCAGAAAAGGAAATGGATATCCCGCCAGCATCACTCGGTACCACATATCCAGATCATGGGTATACGGCAGCAATTCATCGAACAGACCGACATGTGAGAACAGCTCCTTTTTAAACATGACCGTGCATCCATTAACCGGATTTCCCTGCTGGAAAAAACGATAAAACTCCGTCAGGGACGGAAATACGGCTGCTGCCTGATAGCTTGTGATTTGGCTGTATTGATTGATGAAATTGAAATTAGTGTGAGAGATATGAGCGCCATGTTCAGTCATAAAAGAAACCTGGTTATTAATTTTGTCTCTATGGTAGGTATCGTCAGAGCTGAGCCACGCAATATATTCACCGCTGGCATGCCTGATACCATGATTCAGTGCGCTGGCTGTTCCACCGTTGGATTTGCCCAAATAATCTATATATGGAAGATAGGGCTGAAGCAATTCGGAATGTGTCGTGGACCCATCATCGACGACAATAATCTCAAGCGGTCCATAGGTTTGCTCCAATGCGCTTTGCAAAGCCTGAGCCACATATGCACAGTTATAAAAGGGAATGACAATCGTTACTTTCGGTCTCATATCGTTTCTTCCTTTCCAGCTCGGCGGTATTGAATCATATCCTCTAGTGATTGCCCCAGCTGTATGGTCGGCTTCCAGCCCATGTCCTCCAGCTCCTTTGCACGGTATGCCTGCGTGACGGCAGACTCCGCTGCATCCCCCCATTGTATGGGGACAGATGTATTCGCCAGTGCAACCATACGTTCCACGATATTGCCCAGCTCTACAATGCTGCCTGTGCAGACCGGGTAAATGCGGCCCGGCACACCTCGCTCCAGCAGCACACCGTATGCACGAACAGCGTCACGGACGTCGAGAAAATCACGCTGCGCATGTCGGGAAGATACCCGGAACGGGGCAGGGGCAGCTTCAGTTACCGACTGTCCTTTCATACGTTCGGTCCGAACGATATACCCCGCCAGTAATGCGCAAAAGCCGGTCGAGGGACCCGGGCCAATCAAGTTGCAAGGCTCCGCCAGCATAACGGATTGATCGAACAGCGCCCCCCACGACAGCGCGACTGCCTCTTGAAGGCTTTTGCTGAGACTGTACGGGTGCGTAGGATGATACGGAGTCTGCAAAGCCGTCTTTAGCCGAGAGCCCGCTACAACAATTCGAGCTTTTGGGAATGGGCGCAGTACATCCAGCAAATACAATGTGGACAGTACATTGGATTCCATATACAGCAGTGGACTTTGCCATGATTCAGGCACGGAGTTTTTACCGCCCAGATGAAGCACATAATCTGGAGCAATCTGGCGAATGACTTCGCCAAGACGTTTCTTGTCGAGCAAATCGCACACATAAGGCGTGATACAGACCTGAGTGCCGACATCCGGACTGAGGTTCTCATCATCACCAGCCAGTGAGGTCAGCTTTGATGCGGAAGCGACAGTACGAGTCAGCGCCGCCACCTCCCAGCCGAGCTTTGCAAAATAGCGGCAGGCATGCATCCCGGTATAGCCCGCCGCTCCGGTAATGACTATGACAGGTCGACGTGGTTCCGCTGTGCTTCTGTCCATTCCAGCAGCTCCTTCAGCATGATGCTGTAGTGAGGAACATCGTAGAGCAGATCGGCCCGGGTAGAACGAAGCGTCCGATCCTGCACCGGCTCATCTTTCGGCACGATCCGAATATCCTCCCTCTTCCAGATGTCTTTGAACAGCAACAGCAAATCATGCTTGCTGATCGGTTCAGGGTGAATCAGATGAATGAGCCCATCCAGCGGCTCATTCATAAGCACCCGTATCGCTTTAGCCAATTCCAGTGTTGTGATCCCGTTCCAAAAAACACGGCGATACCCGTCAACATCTCCGCTCTGCTGCAAAAACCAGTGCAGCAGACCAATGCCTCCCGTCCGAATTTCCGGACCGATAATGGAGGTGCGAATGGTCAGATGCCCTGCCGTCTTTACTTCTCCGAGTATTTTCGTCACAGCATAGGCGCTTGTCCCATCAGGCTGATCCGTCTCCTTGTATAAACCAGGAACCCGCTTTCCTTCGAATACGCAATCCGTGCTGATATGAATGAGACGGGCACCGATGCTGTCCGCCGTCCGCCGAAGAAGATGCGGCAGCAGCCCATTGATTTGGTATGCTGTAATCTGATCCTCCCCGGCATACTGATTCAGTACGCCCACCGCGTTAATGATGACGTCTGGCCGCACACTCCGCACCAATTGCTCCACCATAAAGCTGTCCCTTACATCCAGCAGCAGACCGCCTTTATTTTTGGGATCACGGGTGGTATAGAAGACGTTATACCCGCCCTGGTGTTGAAAGTAATCAACCAGGACATGGCCTGCCATGCCATTACCGCCCAAAACAAGCAGCTTCATTTAATGAACCCCCCGCTCTGGAGGATGCTTCGAATTTCCTCTTTTGACATCAGATTGAACTCCGAGCTAAAGCTGCTGAATGACACCGGAGGGCACTGACTATAGCGGTCTTTTAATTGAGGAATGTTTAGTGTTGGGAGAATGACTAAATATTGCTCGTCATACACAACCGTCGTCAGGCTTTCGAAATCACTCATCAAAATCTCATGAATCTTCTCGCCGGGACGGACACCTTGTTCTACAATTTCTACGTTTTCCACGCCCGAATCCTCAATGAGTACCTCAGCCAGATCCACAATACGGCAGGTTGGCATGGTCATGATAAAAATTTCCCCGCCGACGCTTTCCACCGAGGCTTTGAACAGGAGACTGATTGCATCACGCAGGGTCAGGAAAAAGCGGGTCATTTTCATATCTGTAATCGAAACCTTGCCCTTTTGGCGAATCTGGCTTTGAAACAGATGCACCACGCTACCGTTTGTGCCCAATACATTACCGCCACGCACCGTCACAAACCGCGTATCACTATTCAGCAGATTGGCGTAGACAATCAGTTTTTCTCCAATCGCCTTGGTCATGCCGTAAAAATTGGACGGATTAGCGGCCTTGTCAGTCGATATATAAATGACTTTTTTCACCTCATTGGCAACAGCGGCCTCGATCACGTTTTGGGTGCCTACGACATTGGTCTTGAGTGCTTCATAGGGCTGATCCTCGCAGACAGGCACGTGCTTGAGGGCCGCCAGATGAAACACATAGTCCACACCCTGACAAGCGGTAATCAGCGCCTCCTTATCCCGAATATCCCCAATACAGAAGCTGAGTCGTTCATCCTCAAACTGTCTGCTCATGGCAACCTGGCTCGATTCTCCGCGTGAATAGATAATGACCTCTTTGGGGTTACGCGGCAGTAGCTGGGTAACCAGCTCATGCCCCCAAGAGCCGGTACCGCCGGTAACCAAGATACGTTGGTTTTCAAACATGCCGTTTCCCTCCAAGCAGAAATTTAACTACTTTATCCGACACATCTTCCGCCAGATAGCCTGCGGGACACTGCCATTTATGCTGCATCCCGGTCATTAAGGCTACCGCGTTCGCTATAACCTCGCCGTCGAGTCCAGATACGATATTGCTGCCGCAATCTACCGTTTCCGGCCGTTCTGTCGTCCGGCGCATCGTGACCGTCGGCACGCCCATGACGCAGCATTCCTCCTGTACGGTACCGCTGTCCGTCAAAGCACAGCGGGTATGCCGCTCCAGCAAGACGAAGTCAAAAAATCCGAACGGTTCGTGGAATTCTACCAGCGGATCAAGCCGGGTCGGCGGATGGCTTGCGATCCGGGCGGCGGTGCGAGGATGAATGCTGCAAATGACCCGCTGCCCGAATTGCCGGGCTACCCGGTTAAGACCATCCAAAATAGCCAGCAAATGCGGCGGATGGTCGACATTTTCAGCTCTGTGGGCAGTAACCAGGAAGTATTCCCCCGGCGACAGTCCGAGCTTATTCAAAATGTCGCTGCCAGACACCTCTTTCTCATAATGCTGCATCACTTCGTAGATCGGATTCCCAGTCAGTATAATTCGTTGACTCGGAAAACCCTCCCGTATGAGATGCTGCTTGCTTTGCTCCGTATACGGCATATTGATCGTAGAAATGGCGTCAATGACACGGCGGTTCTTCTCCTCCGGCACATCCAGGTCATAGCAGCGGTTTCCCGCCTCCATATGCACGACCGGGTAGCCCATACGTTCCGCAAGCAAGGCACATAAAGCACTATTCGTATCACCTAGCAGTAGCACATGATCCGGGCGTTCCTTGTTTAAAATCTCCTCCATCTGCGAATACATCGCAGACAGCTGTTTGCCCAGCGTTCCCGCCTTCTCCTGAAGTACATAATCCGGGGCGCGCAGACCCAACTCGCGGAAGAATTGCCCGCTCAGGCTTTCGGTGTAATTTTGGCCCGTATGCACAAGCACATGTTCATCTGCATGTCGGTCCAGCTTTGGAATGATTAGGCTGAGCCGTATAATTTCCGGTCTTGTGCCGAGCACGGTCAATATTTTCATAGTTTTGGAACCCACCTTTGCTGTCGTTGTTTCACTAAGCTGTGGAGTTCAATGAATGAGATTCATCCAGCAGGCTGGCTATGCTCCAGTTTGATATTCAGTTCAACGGTCCGGTATACGTTCACCCGGACCGTTGTCTTGTATGCCGTCCTGCCTTAAGCGTGACTCGCTTTCGCTTATGAAGCTGTTGTCGCCGTGACTTGGATTTTCGCTTGGGCTTCGGCGACATGGGGGATCCGTGAGTGCTCTTGCGGCGACTCCTGCCATTGCTGCTACTGTTGTGCTTACGGCTCCTGCGATGACGTAGTCTGATATGCCTGCGGCCCTTCGACCATCTTGCGCGAATGCTACGCTTGCCGCGGCGCGGTTCTGGCTGTGGCTCAGGTAACGGGGGAACTGGTTGCGGCAAACCTTGAATGGCCGCATATTCGATCGGCGGCAGCCCCAGCACAGGCAGCTGACAAACCACCGATTCGGGAAATTCTCGAATTGTGTTGGTAAACGCCTCAGGTATATTGATGACCTGACGCAGTCCTTCACCTTCCCTCGTCCATACAGGTCCACCTGGCTGCTGAATCAGTGGAAACCAATGCGGATGATGACACACCCATTGACTAACCATGAGATGCAAGTTGCCTCGATAGGAGTCGGGTCCGTAAACACGCGTAGCCGCGCTGTTATTACGTACACCAATTCGCTGTATTTCTCCGGGATGATCAAGCAGATAGCCCACTTTTTGCGCCAGCATGTCGCTGTTGCCCGGCTCCACCAAAAAGTCTGTGTTTCCGGTCGACTCCATCAATTCGACCAATCCGCCCTGCGCAAAGGCTACAACAGGCTTGCCGTAAACCAGCCCTTCCAGTGCTGTCAGACCAAAACCTTCCTCCACCATACTGGGGATCACAACAATATCCATCGCACTATAGGCAGTCGACACAGACTCCTCAAATGAGTTGAACTGAAAGCGGCGACTAAAACGAGATTGGCGGATTAACGAGACGCATTTTACGTAATATTCCGAGTCTACCGAGCTGCCGATAATCCAGAAGCGACAACGCGAATTGGTTTCGCACAGCTTCAAGGCCATCTGGACAAAAGGCAGCAGCCCCTTGGCTTCGTAGATAAAGGAAGAAATATAACCAATGCAAATATGAAAATCCCGCAGCCCCAGCTTTTCGCGTTTTCTTTTACGTTCCAGCACATGCTCTTTGGGAGGCGGCATATCCATATCCCGACAAGGTGATAACACCGTATGCGGACGTGTCAGCCCCCCGCCATGCAAAGGGCGCATAACGGCTTGTGAAATGCCGATGACCCATTGACTGTAACGTTCAATGATGGAAACAGAGACTGGCGTATGCTCATTCTGGTTAATGACCTCGGTTATTTTCCAGATCACCGGAATATTAAGCTCCTGGGCAGCTATCGCGGGCATAACGTTCACACAGGTATTGACCAGCACCACATCAGGACGGGCTTGCTGGAGCATTTGCAACAACGGTGCATACGCAACATGGCTTCGCAAATTCTCCGCATCCTGCGCTAAGCCCTCATATGGGGTATACATGCCGTGCAGCATGAACAGGTTCTGAATCTGAACAGTGATCCCGCGCTTGCGGGCAATCGTAGTCAGCCGCCCTTCACCAGGTGTTACCAGAATGCAGTCGAAGTACGTACGAATGTCCAAACAGAATTGCAATAGCAGCTTCTCGGCTCCCGTAATACTACGGACGTTGCTGACATGGCTGAATAGCATCATTTTCGGCTTGATCGGAGTTCACCTCCTTTAAAATAGCAACCAGCAGATGCGCGATTGGTATTATGGAAATACAATCGACAGCAGCTGGTCTATCCGGTGACCATACGTGTGCTCCCGCAAGGTTCGTTCCAGCGCGCGCAGGGCAATCTCACGGCGTTCCTTTTCATGTGTCAAATAAAACTCAACTTTCTCCAGTAATTCCTGCTGAGAGCTGTACGTCTCAATCTCTTCTCCCGGCTTGTAAAAACGAGCCAGATCATCCCTTGTATCCGTCAGTTGCAAGGTGCAGCTGGCAGAAATTTCGAATGTGCGCGGATTCGGGGACGCCCCCGGAATTTTCAGCATGTTGTTGTTCACCGAATCATCCTGATGAGAACGATGAAGATTAATCACGATTTTGCTTCCGTTATATGAATCATTGGTCTCGACCGGGGACATCCAGCGGCCCAGCTCAATTTTGTCGCCATACGACTGATAATCAGGAAGGCGATCCCACCAGATTCCATTGATTTTAATGTTACGTGCCATGAGTTGGGGCATAATCGGATTAAAAAAATAGATGCGATTCCAATAGGCCGAGCCGGTAAAGCCGATTTCACGTCTTATCGAAGCAGGCGAGCTGAGCGGAAAATAGTGAGTCAGAAATGCCCCGAAAGGCAAATAGTGTACAGATGAGCAGCCCAACTGACGGTACAGCTCTATACAATTCATTTCCAGTGTGAATACATGATCATAATGCGGAACAATTTTAGTCGTGGTATCGGTGTAATAAGGATCGTCTGTGAGCCAGATGGCGGTTGGGATGCCCAACTGGCGTACCGCAGCAACCTGCTCCAGCGGAAGATCCATCCCATCCAGTGACAGCATCAGATTCGGACGGAGCTGAGCGGCAATATCTCCTACCGGCTGGCGCGGGTCCGTTACGGTAACCTGAGCCGTCATGGTTTGCAGCGTGTTAATGACCGCCTCATCCAGCGGAGAATACGGAAGGCCTTTGCCCGAGACGACATACAGTACATGGATTTGTCGAAAAGGAAAAACTGCCTTCGTCCGGGCAACAATCGCGTTGGCACGTCCGCGCAGATATCCTTCATCGTAGCCGTCATGGAGACCCGCAGTTCTTCCCTTTTCCCAAGAGGCTGCCGCCGTCTGATGAACAGCCGGGTCATACGGTCCTGTCGTAGATATCGTCATCACTTTCACTCCTCACTGTATTTGGTATTTACTCTAGGCCATCGCCTTGTCCAGCAATTCTTCCATACGATTTGAGTACATATGCTTTTGCATGGTCGTATGCAGCGCGCGCCAGGCCATACGTTCGCGCTCCCAGTCATGCTTGAGATAGTAGTCCAGCTTGACTTTCAGTTCCTCTGCTCCAGAGTAGGTTTCGATATCATAGCCTGGTTGGTAATAACGGCTCAGATCCTTCCGAATGTCCGTTATTTGAAGCGTACCGCAAGCCGCAATTTCGTATGTCCGGGGGTTGATGGACTCCGCTGACAGCTGATGAGTATTCCGGTTATCCAATCCGCGGTCTGTCGGGCGGTGCATATTGATGACAATTTTGGAGCCGTTATAGTATTGAGCGGTCTCCCATGGCTCCATAAAAATCGGACGGATAAAGCGTTCCAGCACATCTCGGCGAGTCAGCCGATCCCAGTGCCCGCCTACGATCAGCACTCTTTTGTCCGCAAGAAAGGGAGCGAGGTAGTCAAACAGCTTCACACGGTTCCAGAAGGCATTACCGATGAAGCAAACATCATGCTGATGCTCCCGTTCTACCCGTCGGGGATAAAAGATACGGGCTGATGCTGCAAGCGGCAAATAGTGTACCCTTGCTACTCCCTGATCGCGATAAAGCTGCAAGCAGGACGTTTCGTGCGTAAATACGACATCGTAGGATTGACAGATCAACGCTGTATCCTCCGTAAAGTAGGGATCGTCTACAAACCAGATGGCCGTCCGAATGCCCAAGGCTCGTATTTGCTGTACCTGCTCCAGATGATCCGCCGGAAAAATATGCAGCCCGTTCATGACCAGCACGAGGTCGGGGCGGTGGGCCTCGGCGTCAGCCAGCATCGTGGCGGGCGTACCGATGACAAATGTGCTGCACATTTGGCCTAGTGCGTCTTGCACACCAGTGTCTATAGCTGTGAAGCCTTGCGGAATGTACAACACTTTCAAAGGGCGAGCAGCAGGCTGTATTGCCACGACCTGTGACAGAGCAGCCGTGCAACCGCCCATTCTGCGTCCTTCCCGGTAGCCGCATCGGTATGCTTCGCGTTCATTTCCGCTTCGTTGATCGTTCACATCCTTCACCCTGTCCTGTTGTAAGATAAACTTCTGTCACTCCTAAACTATATGCGGAGGGGTCAAACGCATCATGGACGACTGCCACTACCCGGACAAAATTGGCGTTTGCCCGTCCAACTGCCAAACCGCAAATAACCCCGAAGCTGTTAGCCTCGGGGGAGCAATATTCAATGATCTGCACTATTTACTGAGCCTTGTATGCAATCTGGTGGCCGTCTTCATAGCCTTTGGCAAAGCCGGAATTGAAGCCTTCGTTGTAAGCTGCATCATACCCCTGCTGAAATGCCTGCGGATCATGCTCCAGCACTACAGGCTCGGACTGTGGATTTTCCGCAGTAGGGACTGCCGCTGGATTATGAGACTTTTTGCGCCGCCGTAGAAGAGAACGTCTTCTGCGAGTAGGATGAAGTCCTCTTCTACGGCGTCTTAGAGCAAGCAGACGTCTTCTTCTCCGTTTTAATCTGCGAATGCTGGAACGCCGGGCATCTCTGCGTCTTTTGCGGGCTTTGCTCCGAGTGATGCGTTCCCACCTTATACTCATGTTCATTCCTCCTTAGTTTTCTCGTAATGGCTTCATTTTTTTGAACAGGGATATGGAGCCATGGTTGCGTCGGTTTCCCATATACCTGACGTCTTAATGGAATACCTGCCAGCATTTGCGTGATTTTTCCCTGGTAGTTGCTGAGTATCCGAATGGTTTCCTCCAGACGGGTAGCTGACATATCCGCATGGGGCGTTAAGTCCGCAAGACTGCTCAGCATCCGGGCGACGGCGTGCTGGCTGGCAGCAATAGACTCCAGCATATCCAGCTTGATCTCACGTTCACGCCTCATGCTCATTAGCTCATATCCCCCGAGCCCATTCCTCCCATCATCCCTTCCATTCCGCCACCCTGCTCTTCATTCTGATCCAGCAATGCCTTGAGATTGCTGCAAAGTCCAGTCTGAAGGCGGGTTAGTCCCTCCAACATTTCCACCATCTGCTCGTGAACTTCCAGTGGCCGTCCCAGTTGCTCTTCATCGGTATCAAATGCGTTGGGCTCCAGATGGTTCAGCGCCCAATTACGCATCTTTTCGGCTTCGACCGCCTTGGCCTCCAGGATCATGGACACGTTCCGTTGCATTTTGGAAGCTGCATCCAGCATATGAATCATTGCTTTTTCCCTACTCATGTGTTCACTCCCTACCCTCGGTTGGTACGTTACTCCTCTTCCGGGTATGCCGTCTCTTTCACGACACGAACGAGCATTTCAGCCATTGCTTCCTGAAGATCGGCAATACCGTTCAAGTAGGCAACAATGCTTTTGTTTACTTGTCCCGAGCTTTCCAGAATGCCCGGAATTCCGTCAAAACGCGGCTCCTCATCCGGCAGTTCATGTATGATCTGTGCCATACGCACGACCACCTGTCGTTCCGCATCCAACAGCCTTGACATTTGCTGCTGCGAGTGCGAAATATGAATTAGCAAATCATCTACCTCGTTATGCATAAGCCCCTCCTTTATGTGCTCCGCCTTGCGGAACCCACGAATAACTACGGGCTTTCCGCTACTACAGCGTATGCCGCAGCGAGTAGTCGGTTCCGCCTAAAAGCGCCTATTCCGATCATTACAGATGCCCCTGCAGCACAGGTGGCGCAATAATGGGCTGCTCCTCCACCAAAATGGACAAATCTCCGGGGGACAACAATCGAATTCGGTAGTCAGCCGCCCGCCAGATCATGGCTGCATAGGAAGTAAGGAACGGCCTTTTCCAACCGTCTCCGATTTGATACAGTTGACTGCCTTCGGCATACAGCACCTCAATCCATTGCTTGCATTGAGCCGGGGTATTAAGCGTGGGGAACATGGACATGTTCTCCAATTCGGAAGCTGCCAGCACAGGAATGGACTCTTCTGTTGATACAGCCACAGGTGCTTCCACGCCACCGGAAACCGTGGCCTCCAGCTTCGGTACCCGAGGAAGTGCCAACAGATCTATCTGGGATATTCTAACAGGGGTCACGTATTCTCCTCCCGCAGCACGAACTCCATCCAGAAAGCGCCTTCCTCCCCGCTCTAACCGAAATACGGCACCGGATGGTCCTTGGACGAGCACTCCGACGGGATAAAAGCTTGCCGCTGACACATGTCTTTCCTTGCTGGATGATACCTGTCCGTCCGGCTCTGCTGCAGCGAGTTTCTGACTGGAAAGCAGCTTATTGATGTCCCCCCACTTTTGGACAAAAAAGGATCGGTTCTGGCTACTCTCCTCCATTGGACCGTTTTTTACGGTCATCTGGGGAAAACGATAAGCCGTATCCCGATCACTTTCTGCGTAGTGGATAAAAGCATCTCCGGCAATTGCCATACGTATCCCCAGCAAGCGAACACGCAGCAGCCAATCTGCAGTGGCCTCCTGACCACTGTGACAGCCTTCGTCCCAGTACCCCGTTTTTTCCAGTGTTTCTCTGCGCAGCAGTAAACAAAATCCGGCCAGGCTCTCGGTTTCTCGCCATGCGGCCGGGTTGGAAATATTGTAGGTCAAGGCAAATGGATATGCTTCATTTTCATTTATATAAGGAACCTCAATCTGCTGCTCTCCGAATGGTCCATTCGTTACAGGCCCGACGACCCCCATCCGCGGATCGCTGTACAAACACTCCAGCAAACGATCCAGCCAGCCGGGGGTCACCATGACATGTGGGTCCAGTACCGCAATGGTCGTGCCTTTGGCCATCATCAGCCCCTGATTCAGACTGCCCAGCATACGAACATCCTTTTTTAGCAGCGCATAACGCACAGCGATGCTTTTACGGAGCAAATAGGTGCGTGTCCCGTCCGTCGAGCCGTAGTCCACCACAATAATTTCATGAGGATGGATCGTATGCTCCTCAATACAGTGAATACATGCTCGAAGCTGATGAAGCTGATTGCAGGACGGAATGATAATGCTGACGCCTTCAAAAACCTTGCCGAACGAAGCCTGGCCCAACCTGCAACCCTGCTCCTGGCCCCTTTTATGTCCTGCCCAATAGCCTTTCTTACCGAGCCGCTTGCTGTGTTTCCTTTGTATACTCAGGCGTTTCATGCCGTTCACTCCTCCGGGTGGCATTATGCCTATACTATATGCCTGGCCCGGCCGGATGGTGTTTCATTTGAGTCAGGGCAGAAGCCCCTTCATTTTTACTCCTGCCTCCTGCAGGGAATCAAAGGTTCCTGCATCGCTCCAGTATCGCCGTAAAATATCATATTCCAACTTGCCCTCAGCGGCATAACAGCTGTTAACATCCGTGATCTCAAGCTCACCGCGTGCCGAAGGCTTAATTTGCCGGATCTTATCGAACACGGCAGTATCGTACATGTAGATACCAGTAACGCAATATTGGGATTGGGGATTCTGCGGCTTTTCTTCAATCCTTATAATGCTCTCCGGCCGCTCGGGATCAAACACCGGTACTCCGTAACGACGAGCATCTGCCACCTTTTTCAACAACACTCTGGCGCTCCCCGGAGGCTGTTGCTTGAAGCGCTCGATGACAGGTCCCAGGTCCTCCTTGAACAAATTATCACCTAGCAAAACAGTGAATTTTTCTTCCGACTGCATATAGCTCCTCGCCAGTTCGAGGGCTTCCGCAATGCCGCCCGCCTTTTCTTGAATCCGGTACGTCAATTGGACACCATAATCGCTGCCGCTGCCCAAGAAATCGGTGTACAGTCCGGCCGATTGTTTGCCAATAATGAGGAGCATATCGGTGATTCCAGCCTGTCGCAGTCTTTCGATACCATACACAATCATGGGATATTTGCCGACCGGAAGCAGATGCTTGTTGAGTAATGAAGTCAACGGGTGAAGGCGCGATCCGGTCCCTCCTGCGAGAATAACCCCTTTCATATCTTCCCTCCTCCTTCGACAGCATGTTCGGCGCATGAATCCCCAACGTCACCAGTTTCGATGAACATTCTGGGATCTATGCTCCATTTCTCTATGAACAAACGATAGTTCCGCTCGATCAGCTCTTCGATCCAGGAAGTTTCCGCGCGTGAGAAGCTTGCATTTCCCTGGTGATAAACAAAACAGTCATTACACATCAGCAGCTTATAGCCATGCACGCGTGCCCGCAGACAATAATCGTCATCCTCATAATGTCCGGGACTAAACCGTTCATCAAGCAATCCGATCCGTTCCACCAGCTCACGCCGGAACAGCATACAAAATCCGACCAACCGCTTGACCTCCTGCCATCTAGACGGATTACTTATATTATTTTGCTCCGCAAACCGTAGGCAACTGGCTAAATCCCCTGCCAATCCGTGAACCTGCTGAATACCGCTGACATAATTGGTCACCGGGCCCACCAGTCCCACCGTGCTTTCGCTCTGCAATGCAGCCAGCATATTGGATAGCCACCCGCGCGTAACCGTCACATCATTGTTCAATATGAGGAGCTGGTCACCCCTAGCCAGACGAAACCCCGTATTACAAGCTGCCGGAAACCCCCGGTTTTCGGGGAGACGTACGCTGATCAGCCGCTCGGCTGCACAAAAAGCATCCGTACCGTCATTCGAAGCGTTATCTACTACAATGATTTCATAAGGTACATCCAGCGTATGTGTCCGAATCGCCTCAATACACGGCTTTAGCAGATGCAGACCATTATAAGTCGGGATAATAATGCTCGTCACGCTCATCGTGCATTCCTCCCTTTGGCAACGTCTATCCGTGTGGGAACGGGGCCGAACGGGGAAGTACCCGCTACCTGAAACACCGCCGTCAGTGCCTCCGCATGATCGCCAACGATCAATTGCTCCATAACGTTTCCTTTGCCGGTATTGAAGGTTCGCTTGCGGTTCGTTTTAATGACGTCGACAGCGTGTACGGCTGCCACCATCATGCCGTGCAGCACCGCCATAGCATGGGCCTTTGGCGGGACAGCGAGCATGGCCGGACCAAGCAGATCCAGCGAGCGTCGTGACAAGGCGTGCGGCACAGCGGTCAATGAGCTTGCTCCAAGATCCGGCCTGCGCAGTATGCGGTTCAGGAACCCTTTACACCGTGTTACGCTGTCCTGCTGGGCATAGGGCGGTAAATGTTTGCCCAGATCGTTAAGCGCCACATCCGTTCCCTGATCAACCGCGTGGAGAAAAGGCAGCAAATCAGACGCTGGAATCGGCAAATCTCCGTCCACAAACAGCACGATATCAGCCTGCGTCATACGCGCGCCTACAGCACGCCCGACATCATGCCCAAGCCGATCCGGCATGTGGATGAGAGTCACGCCAGGATGATGCTTCGCTACAATGGAGCGCGTGCCGTCCGTACAGCCGTTCAAAACGACAATGATGTCCTTAAGCGGAAGTTTTTCCAGCTCGCCCAGTACCCGGTCAATGGTCGACTCCTCATTGCAGGCACTAACCACGGCTGCTGCTGTTCCCTGCAGCAGAATGTCCTCAGGAACTTTTTGTACCTCAGACAGATTCGCTTCGGTCGTTCCCTTTCCCCGGGGTGCGGGTTTCCTTACCCTGCGGCTGTGCATTGAATGGGTCGATCCATGTCTTCGCTGTACACGTCTGCTCCCCCAACTTGGATCGTCACGTTTCCCTCTGCGATACTCTCTGCTCACGGTTTCACCTCGTCTCTGATCCGTTTGCGCCCCAAATCGATAAATCCCGCACGGGTTCCCAAATGTGATGTAATCCAGGAAATAGCATCCAGGTGATCCTGTACAATCACATCCACCAGCGGGTCCTTGCCGTTCTGTTTTTTGCGTGTCGCATTCATTCTACCGACAGCTATTCCATATACGGTCACCACTCGCAACCCGGAGACGATGGACATAGCTTGAAATAAAGGAGGCTTCTCCAATGACTTTAGACCTATTTTTTTCAAGGCCCTTTGACTTATGGCATGTGGAATAGCCGTCATGGATGCCCCTCCTAAATCAGCACGGTTCGACAAAATATTCAATACATGCTTTGCATCAACTACAGGATGTACCGACGTATGATTCACGGGTCCATGGTAATCATTCAGCACAATATCCGCTCCTGCGCATATGGCCTGTATGAACGGTCGGAGTCTTACGTAGGGAATGACGATATCGCCATCCAGAAAAAGCAGTACCTGTCCGGAAGCCGCCTCCGCTCCAATCCGACGGCCCACATCATGTCCCAGCGGTTCCGGGAAGGAAATAACACGCGCCCCCGCCGCTAGTGCCACCTTCGCCGTCCTGTCGCTTGATCCGTTCTCGACCACGATAACCTCAGTATGTGGATGGACACGTCGTGCCTCACGAATAACAGCTCCGATCGTTTTTTGCTCATTCATGGCCGGAATAATGACAGATACAAGCAATTTTCCACTCGCTGACGGTTCGGACGGCCGCTCCTCACCTGTCTGTGCGCCTTTTTCCGCACCCGTTTCCTTCCCAATGACAGGACTTATTGGGTTCATATTCAGCTTGGGCACTCTTACTGGCAGCCACAACTTTGAGTAACGATTGGCGCTGGTATACCGCCTGCGATTGAGCTTAAATCCAGCTCTTCTCTGCTTCCTCATGCTCCCGTCTCACCTCCCTTATAGCTGTATAGATGGACAGCGTGATTAGGACAGTTCAACATAACCTATGCGGTCCAAATACCGTGTGTAACGGCAAGCGTGGAGTCTATTCGACAAAGCAATTTTCGACTTTATTTTACAAAACTAATTAATCCTATTAAATAAATCAGTTATTAGGGTCTAAAGAATCATTTTGGATAAATTTGTGACATAGATCTTCTCGTCCGTCATTCTCTGTGCTAATATCAGAGCCAGATGATGGGAGTTCAAAAAATCAACATTTGTTTTTTTTGCATAGGGCAACTTTTTTCCATTATCCACTATTATTCCACTGCTAATAAACGACAGGAAAGGAGGAGTTTGTCGCCTTTTAAGCTATTTCTTCACCTGCAGTCCCCTCTTTTTACTCACGCTTCATGAAAAACTTCATGGAAAACACACTTCGGTATTTTTCTTCAGGTTCCATTTTCTTCATGTTCCAGACGACAACACGACTTACCTCATTGGCGTAATGCCTAATCAATACAGGATGATTCATCCTGACACTAATCGGGGAGAGTGAATGTTAATGAAAAAAGTATGGGTTTCGCTTCTTGGAGGAGCTATGTTATTAGGGTCTGTAGCGTCTGGTGCATCAGCAGCGGAGAGTTCCGTTACGGGGCCAGCTCAGCTTACGCCAACCTTCCACACCGAGCAATGGAAAGCACCTTCATCGGTATCAGGTGACGACATTGTATGGAGCTATTTAAATCGGCAAAAGAAAACGTTGCTGGGTACGGACAGCTCCAGTGTCCGTGATCAATTCCGTATCGTTGATCGTACAAGCGACAAATCCGGTGTGAGCCATTATCGGCTGAAGCAGTATGTAAACGGGATTCCCGTATATGGAGCTGAACAGACCATTCATGTGGGTAAATCTGGTGAGGTCACCTCTTATCTGGGAGCAGTGATTACTGAGGATCAGCAAGAAGAAGCTACGCAAGGTACAACTCCGAAAATCAGCGCTTCTGAAGCGGTCTATACCGCATATCAGGAGGCAGCTACACGGGTACAAGCCCTCCCTACCTCCGATGATACGATTTCTAAAGATGCTGAGGAGCAAAGCAGTGTTAGCAAAGACACTTACGCCGAAGCAGCTAACAACGATAAAACGACCTCTATTGAACAAGACAAGCTTAGTCTTGAGAAAGCGGCTGAACTGAAAGATAGCAAAATCGAAGCGGTAGAGGCAGAGCCAAATTCCATTGCCAAAATCGCTAATCTGCAACCAGAGGTAGATCCTAAAGCTGAGCTGTACTTCTATCCTAAGGGCGACACATTGCAGCTGGTTTATGTGACAGAAGTTAATATTTTGGAGCCTGCGCCGCTGCGTACACGCTACATCATTGACGCCAATGATGGCAAAATCGTATTCCAGTATGACATCATTAAGAAAGCGACAGGCACAGGTAAAGGTGTGCTTGGTGATACCAAATCGTTCACCACTACCGCTTCCGGCAGCAGCTATCAGTTAAGAGATACAACACGCGGTAACGGAATCGTGACTTACACGGCCTCCAACCGTCAAAGCATCCCAGGCAGCATTCTGACCGATGCCGATAACGTATGGAATGATCCGGCCGGCGTGGATGCCCATGCTTATGCGGCCAAAACCTATGATTACTATAAGAGCAAATTTGGACGCAACAGCATCGACGGTCGTGGCCTGCAACTCCGTTCAACAGTCCATTACGGCAGCCGCTACAACAATGCCTTCTGGAACGGCTCCCAAATGACTTATGGTGACGGGGATGGCTCCACATTTATCGCTTTCAGTGGTGACCCTGATGTGGTTGGTCATGAACTCACACACGGTGTTACAGAGTATACTTCCAATTTGGAATATTACGGTGAATCCGGTGCATTGAACGAGGCCTTCTCAGACATTATCGGCAATGACATCCAGCGTAAAAACTGGCTGGTAGGCGACGATATTTATACACCAAGCATTTCGGGTGATGCTCTGCGCTCCATGTCCAATCCTACCCTGTACGATCAACCAGACCATTATTCCGACTTGTATACAGGTAGCTCGGATAACGGTGGCGTTCATACCAACAGCGGCATTATTAATAAAGCATATTATTTGCTGGCACAAGGTGGTACCTTCCATGGCGTAACTGTAAATGGAATTGGTCGCGACGCAGCGGTCCAAATTTACTATAGTGCCTTTACGAACTATCTGACTTCTTCTTCTGAATTCTCCAACGCACGCGCTGCTGTTATACAAGCTGCAAAAGATCTCTACGGTGCGAACTCGGCACAAGCTACCGCAGCTGCCAAATCTTTTGACGCTGTAGGTGTTAACTAAATCAGATAACGATCCCCTCAATATCCTCGTCCATAGATCTTGGTCGTTGTACAACTGTCAACTGCCTACGCATGCAAAGGACGAATTAGGGGTGCAGTGTACAAGTCTGCACCCCTCCCCCCTTATGTATGGCGCCCCCTCAAAGGGGCGCCCTTTTCTTGTCCATTTATCTTGGACTTAAACAGTTCTTACAAAAGTAATCCGGCATCTCTTGCTTTTTGCACGGCTTCTTCTCGATTATTGACTCCCAGCTTGTCATAGAGAGTGGAAGCGTAATTTCTTACGGTGCCGTTGGATAGGTAAAGTTTCTCAGAAATTGTTTTATAACGGTTTCCTTGAGACAAAAGATTCAAAACCTCTAGTTCGCGTTTCGTTAAGCCATACTCTTCTCCATCTGACCATGGTCCGACTGACTCTTCTTCATCATTTTCGTCCCACATTTTATGGAACAAATCTTGGTTTATTACCGTGCCTCCCCGATAGACGAGGCGAATCGTTTCAGCCAGTTCACGCGATTCTATGGATTTCAGCAAATAGCCGTCAGCGCCGCTTCGCATGATTTCCTTCGCCCTCTCTGTATCCTGAAACGTTGACAGGATGAGGACGCGAATGTCAGGCCATGTTTCCTTAATTATTTGGGTCGCACGAATCCCATCCTGATTGGGCATCTCCAAATCCATTAATATCAAATCCGGATTCAGGCTTCTGCACAATTCCACAGCTTGCTCCCCATCTTCAGCCACCCCCACTACCTGCAAGTCCTCCTGTCCGTCCAAGATTGTATGGAGACTGTCTCGGATAAACGAATGATCATCGACGATACACAAGCGGATTCGTTCATCGGACAATTGTACAAGTCTGGGTAACACACATGAGATGAACGTCCCTTCACCTTTTTCGGAGTATACAGTGACTCTCCCTTGTAACTGTGTCGCACGTTCTTTCATTGCAGTTAATCCGAAGCCATCCTTCCACTCCTCCACTCCGCCGCCATTATCCTGCACATCCAATCTCGTCTGTTGCGGCTCAAAATGCAGTGACACAATGATTTCGGTGGATTGTCCGTGGCGCACGGCATTAGTCAGCGATTCCTGCAAGCTCCGATAAAGCGTCATTTTCGCTTGTTTGGAGACCATGTACTCTTCCCCTATTATTCGAGTGCGTACATTTACTTTTGCATGTTTCTGGAACTCCTCTGCTAATTGTTGCAAAGTAACAGTCAAGGGAAGCGATTCTTGTGGTGAATCTATTTGATGCAAATAGGCTCTCACTTCCTCCATACTGTTACGGGCTAATTGCAATAATGTGTCGATTTTCTGCTCCCCATCTTTTGTTGCTAATTCCGTACGCAATATTTCCAACCCCATAATGATCGAGGTATAGGAATGCCCCATCGTATCATGCAAATCTTTGGAAAGTCTATCGCGCTCCTCTAACAAAGTAATCTGCTCAATCTGAGATAGGTACTGTTCCAGCACAAGCTTCTGATTGCGTATAATTTCATTTTGGCGGTAATTAGAAGCTAGTAAGTGAAAGGAAAATCCCATCGCAAAAGCCAGACCGAGTGGGATAATCGCCCATAGATCTGTTCCTGGGGAAAATATTGCAATGAGCAATGGAAACAAAACAACTGTGATAGAACCCGACCAACGGAATGATTTATGAGCACTATTTGCCGCGATCATGAAAGTTGGCATTAAAAATGCAAGATATGCCGCCGGAAATAATAAGGTTAAGTAGAAGCACACTCCGCCAAACAAAACCATCTCAGTAAGCAGATAGTAGCGATAACTGAACATTAAACAAATCCAAGGTATTGAAAATGCGGCAATTTCCCAAAGAACGATGATCCAAAGGGGCACAGTTAAATGGTCTTGGTGTTGGATAGTAGTTATCATCAATGAAACCCAGATGACAAAACGTATACAAAGCAATAACCAGTCATACCAGAGCCATTGTTTCCAGGTTGTAAACAAATTATCACCTCTTAATAGCTTTAAACATGGAATGCGTGTACATTCCGACTATTTGAACTAAGCTGTTTCCAATGCGAGTATTGATCCAGACGAGAATACACCCAGCGAGCATGACACATATAGCCTTTTCCCATGAATCTACAGCGAATCCCCATAAGTATATATCAAGATGTTGAAAAAGTATCGGTGTAACGATAATTACGAGCGGAGCTATGTACAATATAACGGCACATATAAGGCTAATCACCCCAATAAAAAATTTCTGCATAAGCCAAAAAACGGCCCTCCAATTGCTACTATTAAGAATGGCTTCTCTCGCTTTCATCCATTTATCCCTTCCACTGTTTGTCCTTGTCGGGATTGGCTCTATCGATATATCCGTATAAACCTTCGTCTGAATGCGTTCATATTGGACAAACGTGTGAGTTGTTCGCAACACACACGCCAACAAGGGAATGCCCACGAAGATAACCGTCATCCCCAACGCAAATGTAATGCTGACCAAATAGAAACAAAAATAAAACAGTCCAGACCCAAAGGTAAACAACAAAAAGTAGAAATCTTGCAACCTTTTGCGAGCTGATTCTTTCGTCATTTGATTCTCTCCTACTCTTTATTTTATTTGCTAATACGTTATGAATTGCCCTTCGAATCTAACTTGTTATCTGTCACATACGGTAGTGTCAAAGTGTCATATTTGTAGGTCATGACTATAAAACAAGCTGTACTAAGCTCTTTTTTATGTCATGCATTAGAAGACGAAAGGTCACTAGCTACTATGACTTGCCGCTTGCTACACTCGGTTCATACACGGGTGAGTCGACATTTCTACCAGCATGATTTCTGCGTGTTCCCAATAATCCTTAGAAGTTGGAGAATTAAAACCATCGACATCCACGGCCAATATTCAAATGACGAAAGCTCCCAATAACGCAAAAGAAGTAGAATCTTTTGCTGATCCGTTGTTCGCGGAAAAAATGAAGAAGTACAATGTGAACGGTTCAAGTTTTGCCGTCGTCCATGATGGAAAAGAATATTTTTAAACCATTAGGCATGAAGTCTACCAGTGTGCGCTTTACGTCTGACCTTCTCAAGAGAATGGCTACACATTACGGTCCCACTGGCGATCCTCATCCAACATATGGGCACGCCCCAACTGATGGACCACAAAGAAGCATTTTGTCCATTGGAGAAGACATGTCAAAGTACATGATTATGCAGCTACAGAATGGGAAGTTTGGAGATGAAGAAATCGTAACATATGGTATTAAAAGGCGGAAACATGCCGGGACATTCTTTGTTGATGGTTTTGGTGCCTGAACAAAAAACCGCATTTTTCATGTCTTACAATAATGATTCCATGATGAGTCTAGATATGTACGATGCGTTCATGGATCATTATTTCCCTCGAACTATCACTGTGAAGAAACCAACATACCACCAGTTAGAAGAAAAAGAAGCGCAAAAATACGTGGGTCTATATCAAAATACACGTGTATTCGCGATTCGTACCCACTTTTCCTATGAGAATGGGGCGTTGGTCATGGAAGATGAAACAGCTGGAAAACAAGTACTCAAAATGATTCGCCCATTGTTGTTTGAAGATGCAGAAGGAAACAAGCTCGCTTTCCAGAAAAACAAGGCTGGAGAAATCACATATTTTTATTACACCAGTCCTATCAAACCACCTTTTGCAGACGTCCCGCAAAAGAGTAAATATAGAAGCCATATAGACAATCTTCATGCTTTAGAGATCATGAATGCTAAAACAGGTAATCTATTTAATCCAATGGGCACGATGACACAAGGGGAATTTGCTGACGCCTTGTTACTTGCACACGGAGGGTACACTTTCCCAGACGAAATCGAAAAAATCAAGAAGCAACTCATAGTAGGCATACCAAGATATGACCGTGCCACTCCGATTACCCGACAAGTTGCAGCAACCATGATTCAAAATTTGAAGCAGATTCAACCTGACCAAGCCACTCAGGTGAAATTGCTCGACGCTGCGGATGCCTGGGCGGTCCAGTCCATTCAGGCACTTGCCTCTCAAGGAATCGTAGACCCGGATACCAACATCAATACTGATGGCTCCTTTACCTTCCGTCCAAAGAATTTATTGCTTCGTCAAGAAGCGAGCGCCTTGCTCGATTTAGCTTTTGGCTATTATGCTCTGCCTATTAAACAGAAGTAAAAAAAACGCTGTTCTTTCCTTATAATTATAGGAAAGAATGGCGTTTTTTCATTCCTGTTTCAGTGTCTGAGGTGTTCTAACATTACCATAAACAAAAGCTGTGTATATGTATTATAATGCCTTCGCCAATTATCTTACTTCCCTTCTAGCTTCTCCACCGCGATACCGCCTCCGCCCTTATGTATACGGCGTCCAACTATGGGACGCCTTTTTCCATGATGACGTTGATGTGCAACTTACATCCCCAGCTTCCTATGATGTCCCCATCGCAATCCAGAGAATCCATCCCTCACATATCTGACCCGATTGTCTGCGTTCCACTGTAAGCACTGCCGAATACCTCTGTCGCTGTGTAACAGATACCGTCACTCCCGGTACGCTCGCATTAGCGGTGATTGCATATTGTGTGTCTATAAAGGGCTTCTCAAACACAACGTTTACTTCAATTGTAACCGCCTGTGCAGGTAGATAAAAAGAAATGCTGCCAAATTGGGGTGAAGTCGCTTTACTGTCCGTAGTCCTGTCATTGGTCGGTGAGCCATCGTGAATGGCATTCCGACCTAATTCTTTTTCATTGTGAAAAGCTAGATCTTGCTCAGGCAATTGCATTCGCTGCTTTGGACGCTGTCTTCCTTCCGCAATATGAATACTGGTTATGGAACAATCCAGCAACGAATCTTGCTCGTTCTGATCTTCCACCTTCATAGACGTCATGTCATTACCCGTTCCGTATTCGGTATCTGACTCAGGCACAGACAACAGCAGCACAGATGCTCGATTCATCTGCATCGCTTCCTCCAGCGTTTTGGGAAGCTTATGCTTTTTCCATGCTGCTTCCTCTATAGCTTGAACCGGGGGATCCTTCTCTACAGGGACAGCTGCACTTGCCGTTCCACGCTGAGTGGTTCTGTGACTGCCAGCAGGCAAAGCAGGTTTCTCCTTGCTTACACGGGGAGAGGGAACTGTATTGGAAAGGTTACGCCGTGCTATTTTTTTATCCTTAGGGCTAGGGTTCGTGCGATGGTTCATGATGACCGCTCCTTTGGCACGGAGTGAATAAGCGGTCGCTCCGCTTCATTCACCCGGCTGGGAATCATGGCTGATGCCTATAAGTTAGCCTATGCGCATAAGGGCGCCCACGTCACTCAGTTACACAGTCCAGCATAATTTGCGTCCAGCGATGTGCTGAATGCTGCCATAAAAACCGTCTCCGCACCTCACCAAGCCCAGCTTCTCCCATCCGTCGCCGCAAGTCGGTCTGCCGGAGCAGTCCAATGATGGCCGTGGCCATTTCCCTTTCACCGGGGGATGGATTAACAAGCCAGCCCGTCTCGCCGTGTCGTACAACCTCCGGAATACCGCCGACACGGGAAGCAACCACGGGCACTTCTGCCGCCATAGCTTCCAGATTGACCAGCCCGAAGGCTTCATCCTCCACTGAAGGAACGACAGTCACGTCGGCTAGCTGATATAGCGAGGCCAACGCCGGATGGGGGACATAGTCCAGAAATTGGACGTGCTTCCCCAATCTTAGTTTACGCATCTGCCGATGCAACGAAGCCGTATATGACGTGAGGCGGTCGTGACCGTAAAAGGCGCTGCCTGCAATGAGCAGCAGCACATCCGGACACGCGCGGACCACCCGGCGCAGAGCCTTGAGCAGCCGGTGAACGCCCTTCCCCGGCATTAATCTGCCTGCGTATAGCACGATTCGTCGACCTGACCAGCCAAAATCGTCCAATCGCGCCGCTCTGACTGCTTCTCCCACCGGAGTCCGGCGTGGCAGGAAATCACCGGGATGAATACCCAGCTTGTTTACGACGATGCGTTCCCTAACGACAGCAGGAGTGTCGGCGGCCACGATTGCCCCCAAATAGGCACTGTTCACGATAATCCGATCCAACGGCAGTAGCAGTCTGCCCACGTCCTCCCGTTTGAGATGGGGCTCGCGGATGAAAGTGGTCGAATGCAGGGTCAGCACCACTCGGCTATCGGGCAAAGCCTCGCGAATGGCATACGCGGCAGTCGGGCGGTTGTGTACATCTACTACTGCAGGTGACCACCTCTTCAAGTCAGCAATCACCTCGGGAATATAACCTGACCCTTGCGTATAACGCATGCACGGGACTCCGTCCACGTCTCCATGATCCGGTGCCTCTACTCCCCTAATCCCATAGATCTGTGCCTGAAGCTCATGGCTGGCTAGTGGTACAATACAGGCAATGACCCGCTCCACAGAACTGCTGCGGGGCGAAGGTATAACAAAAGAGCCCGGTGTAACGACCGCTACCTTGGGCCTCTGCATCCATCCTTCACCTACTTTCCACTCTTATTCCAACACCCTTCAACACTCATCTAGTATCATATCGTCTCTTTCCCTCAAAGGTGCCTGACTTCTCACTTTGGGCGTACCGCAAGGCTAGCGTCCATGCCTGGCCGATCTTTCATACATATGATGGACTAGAATCACAGTATGGTCAGTTGGAGTGACTACAAGGAGGCGGACATACTCATGTTGCATGTCGGCGTCATGCTCAACCCGGCAACCTACCGGGGCATTCCCGCCATGAAGACGCGATATGAATCTATCGCCAATTACGAAGACGCCGGGTTAAGCTATGAACTCACCCCCTGCTTTCTTCGTCTGGAGGAGATTCATATAGCGACTGGTACATGCCGGGCTTTTGTTAAACACGGCAACGAGTATCGGCAGACGACTCTTCCGTTGCCGCCGGTCATCCACAATCGGACTCTTTATCGGCAAAATGAAAATGCCAGAGATATCAATAGGCTGGTACAAAAGGGAATCTATATTTTTAACGAACAAAACCGTTTCCGCAAGGACCATATACACGCGATTTTGCAGGAAGACCCGTTGCTACGCGCCCACCTCCCCAAAACATTGCAGGGTAACCTATCCTCAATTCATACTCTGATGGAGCAAACCGGGGATGTCGTAATCAAGCCCAGCAGCGGTAGTGTTGGCAGAGGAATTATGCGTCTACGGCGTTCCCATGGACACTGGACCCTGCAATGTGCTCATCCCGCTATGCCTGAGCGCTGGTCCACGCTACGCTTACATGTCGGAGAACTGCCTTTATTTCTGCACAAGCGACTGCTGCATGTGCCTCACATCGTACAGGAAACCATACCGCTTGCTTTGTGCGACGATCGTCCTTTTGATATCCGTGTGACCGTTCAGCGTAGATATGGCGGTATTTGGGGGGTGACAGGCATGTTTGCCAAAATTGCTCCTTCCCACACCTTTGTCTCCAATGTAGCACAGGGCGGTACAGCCCGTTCCTTACCGGAGGTGCTGTCACAAGCACAGGCGGCTCAAACTTCGAATACAGCCCGTCTATTGAATGAGCTGGAGAGACTCTCGTTACAAATCGTTCATCGACTGGCACAGAACCTCCCCCGTCTCGCCGACGTCGGTTTGGATCTGGGAATTACCCAGGAGGGCAAGATTTTTTTTATCGAGTGCAATGGTCGCGACCAGCGCTACGGCTTCAGTCAGGCAGGTATGGACAATGTCTGGAAAGAAACGTACACTCAGCCAATGGCATACGCCCGTTGGCTTCTTGAACGGATGCCTTCAGCAGACACCGAACGTTCACTCCACCGTTCACTGTATTGATTTACGTCACATTCTGTGTCAATATAGTTCAGAGCGGCCGGACGGGTTCCGGCCAAGACGGCTCGGAAATGAACAAGGGGGATCTGAAATGGCAAAACAGTGGCTGCGGCTCATGACGGAGCTATCATCGCGCAAGTGGGTGTGCCGGATTGTGGGCTCCTTCGCGCAAAGCGGTGCAAGCCGACTTTTTATCCCCACCTTTATACGTACGTACCAGATCCAGACGCATGAGGCGGAGCAGGAATGGAAAGCATACCGTTCTCTGAACGCCTATTTTACACGCAAATTGAAAGCGGGCATGCGCCCGATTGATACGAACGCCGAGGTGATGACCAGTCCGGTGGACGCACGGATTACTTTCACTGGACCAATTACGACTGGCACTCTTTTGAATGTCAAAGGACAGGATTATACGCTGAATGAGCTGCTTAACCGCTCGCCGCGTCTTGAGAAGTACACACACGGCTATGCTTTTGTGCTCTATCTCAGCCCGACGGATTATCATCGCATTCATGCGCCAGTATCCGGTACACTGGTGGAGAAGGAGCATCTGCGCGGCAAGGTATATCCCGTAAATGACTTCGGTTTGCAGCATATGAGGGGAGTCCTTAGTCGTAATGAGCGACAAATTACGTACATTGCTCATGAATACGGTGAGGTGGCTATCGTCAAAGTGGGTGCAATGAACGTGAGCAGCATCAAGTATACGGATGATCAAGCCGTTTCATGGAAAAAAGGTGACGATCTCGCGTATTTCGAATTTGGATCAACTGTCGTTCTACTGACTGAAAACGGTACGTTTGAGCCAGACCCCGCGTTGAAGCTGGGCGATGTGGTAAAAATGGGACAACGTCTCGGTTGCTTCCGCCATGATGCCAAAGCGTAACCGGGTTTACCGCCAGTACGTGACAGCTACACATACAAAAAGGACCCGGCATTAATGCATTACTGCCTAGGTCCTTTTTGTTTTATCTTTATTGTCATACGTACATACAGTAGCTCTCAAAACCATACACTCATTTCACTTCTGGCTGATAGCGTCCAATATGCCCGAATCTGAAGCAGCTCGTCCACCATCATAGCTTCACCTGATCTCAGACGGACTTTTCCCTGTATATTGCTTGAATTGACGGCTGAAGAAAAAGATATCACGGTATCCCAAGGCCTCTGCCACCTCGGTTACATTCATCCCGGCATGCAGCAATAAATGCTGCGCGCGTTCAATCCGCATACTGATTATATGAGATTGCGCGGAAACGCCCAGCAGCTCCTTGAATTTTATTGAAAAATAACGCGGCGACAGCCCTGCCCGTGCCGCCAAATCCTCGACACGATGAGGAAGCCCGGGATGCTGACGCACATAGTTGGCCGTTTCCCGAATGACCTCGGTGAGCTGGTTGCTGGCCTGCTGCTCCTGCGGCTCCTTGCGGTCGGCACGTAGCAGATGAATCATCAATTGCTTCAGGATCAGCCTGCCTTCCTCTTCAGCTCCGTAAGCACGCTCCAAGCGCAGACGGACGTATCTGGCAAGCATATGCTCCACCTCAAACGTTTCCTCCAGCATGCGATAGCTTGCAGGGATGAGCTTCGGCTGCTCGGAAAGATCAAAATGAATATAAGTAAGTATTAGCGGCTTTTGCGGGTTATGTGTGGCCCGGGTATCATCCCCGGGCTTGAACAGGAAGCAGCTACCCTTGCTCACCATATAGGCTTCCCCGTTTAATACAACCGTTCCTTCTCCGCTCCATACATAAAATAAATCGTAGTTTGGCATCAGCTTTTCACGCACCTGCCATTTCCAACCCGGCTCGCACACAATTTTGGCAAAGGCGGGCAGCAGGATAAACGATGACGCAGACGTATCCAGCAACATCTGCACCTCCTTTTGCTATTCTTTGGTTGTTCTCTATCCCGTTAAATAATAATATAAGCGCAGCGCAGCCAATACGCAAAAAAATGCGCTTTTATGCTCCCGAATGCTTTTGCGTGACGCTTACCGTGTGTAATGCTATAATATGTAATCAAAATGACTTGGAAGGATGAAACGGGAATGAATCCACTGGTAGCGCAGCTAAACCAAAACATTCAGACAGGCAACGAGCATGTATATCAAATGCTTTCCCTTTTAGGTAAAGAAATTTATTTTCCAAAAGAAGGAATTTTGAGTCAATCCGCAGAGGCGGGGAAGCTTGCTAAAAAGTATAACGCTACGATTGGTATTGCTACTGAAGGCAGCGGTCCTATGCATTTGCAGGTTATTCAAGAGAAGCTGTCCGCTTATAGTCCCAAGGATTTATACCCTTATGCACCCCCTGCGGGCAAACCTGAACTGCGCAGCGTATGGCGCGATAAAATGCTGAAGGAAAATCCTTCGCTGGCTGGAAAAGGCTTTGGCCTTCCTGTAGTTACGAATGCGCTGACCCACGGCTTGAGTATCGTTGCCGACCTGTTTACAGATGAAGGGGATGCTGTCATTTATCCGGACAAAAACTGGGAAAATTATGAGCTGACTTTCGGTATTCGCCGTCATGGACGATTGGTAAACTTCCCATTGTTCACGGAAGATCACCGCTTTAATAGTGAGGGGTTACGTGAGGCGCTGTTGGCGCAGAAAGAATACGGCAAAGCTATCGTTGTGCTGAACTTCCCGAACAATCCAACTGGCTATACACCGGGCGCCGAAGAGGGTGAAGCAATTGTTGCTGCCATTCATGAAGCAGCAGAGGCAGGCATCAATGTCGTGGTGGTGACAGACGATGCTTATTTTGGTCTGTTCTTCGAGGACTCCCTGCATGAATCGCTATTTGGTCAGTTAGCTGGACTTCATCCGAGAATTTTACCAATCAAAGTCGACGGAGCCACCAAAGAAGAATACGTTTGGGGTTTCCGTGTCGGATTTATTACCTTCGCCTCCGAAAATCAAGATGTGCTAAACGCACTGGAACAAAAAACTCTGGGGATTATCCGGGCAACGATTTCGAGCGGCCCTCACCCATCCCAAACCTTCGTACTGGATGCCCTCAAATCTCCTGATTTTGAGCAACAAAAGCAAGAAAAGTTCCAAATTATGAAGGGACGGGCTAATAAGGTCAAAGCACTGCTTGATAGCGGGAAATACGGAGATGTATGGAGCTACTATCCTTTCAACTCGGGTTATTTCATGTGTCTCAAGCTGAACGGCTTGTCCGCCGAACGGCTGCGTACACATTTGCTGGAGCAATATGGAGTGGGGACGATTGCGCTGGGTGAGCACGACCTCCGGATCGCGTTCTCCTGCATTGAGGAAGAATATCTGGAAGACTTGTATGACATTGTTTACCGTGGCGCACAGGATTTGTTGAATGCCTAACGGTAGCGGGGTTAAGTGTATAACATAATGAAGCGGTATGCCGAATGTTGCGGCATACCGCTTTTTGATCCGCTGAGTGATTGTCAAGCACACTCTCGGACAGATTAACCTTCGGCAGCGAGCAAGGATTCCTGTGCCAGCGGCAGCAGGATGATCACCTTGGTTCCGACTCCCGGCTCACTCTCATAGCGTATACTCCCGTTCATTGCTTCAATGATTCGAAAGGAGACAGCCGTTCCCAGTCCCGTTCCTACCTCTTTAGTCGAAAAAAACAGAGTGCCCACTCGCTCTAGATGCTCCTGGCTCATGCCCTTGCCATTATCCCTAATGTTCAGACACGCCTGTTCTTCCTGAATTGCCAGCGTTATGTATACCTTGCCTCCATCTTCAGCAGCCTCAATCGCATTTTTCGTCACATGTACTAACGCCTGTAACAGCTGGTTACGATCCGTATGTACGTATATTTCATTCCTTAGCTCTGTATACAGTCTTACACCTTGCTTGGTTGCCATCGGTTTTAGAAGCAGAACAATCTGCTGCACCATGCCCGACAGATCCATCAACTCTGTTTTACCAATCTGCGGTCTGGATAAGTTCAGATAGTCGCTAATAATTCTTTCAGCCCGATCTACCTCTGCCAGTGCCAAAGCAATATATCTGCGATTTTTCCCTTCCAACCCTGTCTGAACCATTTGTAGGAACCCTTTAACAACAGTCAACGGATTGCGTACTTCATGGGCCATAGAGGCCGCCAGTTCCCCTAACGTATTGATACGCTCAGCATGTCGAATCTTTTTTCTCATTTCTTCCCGTTCCAAACTAAACTCCATCCAGAATGAGGAGGCTCCAACACTTAAAAATTGAATCACACCAAACCAGGAAACAGCCTTGATAAGTACAATCTCATCCTCATCCAGTCTGCCATTGGCCCAGGAATGTATTAAAAGAATGATCAGCATGATTACGTTGGTCCATATACTCATTAGCATATTCATGCCTACCCGGGAAAACATGCCTTTGAGCTGCATAAACTTTTTCCTCACCAGGAGAGGTCCTAGATAACATAAAATCATGCTAAGAAGCCCTACTTGCATCGACTCAGGACCCACATACATACGAGCCAGCACCATCACCGTTATATTCAGTAATCCTGCCTTTGGGCCAAAATATAACACGGAAAGAATCAAAGGAACATACCGGAGATCCCAATATAAACCATACCAAATATATGAAAAAATAAGGCATAGCACAGAAGACACACCGAGCACCCCTCCCATCAGCAACGGGGCATGCTTCATATGTCGGTGATCCGACAAAGCGCTATACACCAGCAACGGCACAAACACAAGAAATATGTTTACGAGCAGCTTATCTACCAGCATCTCGTCTTTCCCACTTTCCAAGTGATAATGATTACATACTTCTTCTATTCTCGACAATGCGTGTCTTTCCCTTTTTATACTCCCGCATCTGATAAAAAATATAAGGCGATTCGGCAACCAACCGGAACATTGGCCCACGCCACCAGGGAAGAAGCTTCATAAGATACGGTGTATTCTTTATCACAATGATCGAGAGGAGAATGAGCATGGGAGCAGAAGAAACAAGAGGCGGTTACGGTGGTTACGGCGCATTCACAAGCACAGGAACCATTTTGGTATTGTTCATTTTATTAGTTATCATCAGTAGAACGATCTTCATTTAAGCAAACGGGTATCTGCACCCACGGCTGACGATAGCAGCAAACGCACGAAAAAGGCTAATCCGTAGACAGCCCCTGCTGCTTGCGAATTAGCCTCTTCTTTGTTTCATTTGAACCAGATCACACTTCTTCCTCATCTTGTCCGTCCAAACGCCATTTTTTCGCCTGTGTTCCCCGGATCAGAAATACCACAAGAACTCCACCAACCAGTGTCAGCAGCGTAGACAGTAGATCCTCAGTTCCTTTCGCCAGGAAAGGAAGCCACAGGACTACGGCGGCGGGCAGCATCAATCGGACGACAAAGTCCAGAAAAGACGCACGACGACTATGTGCAGGGATCGGATATAGCTGAAGCCACAACGAATCCTTGTGATACTGCCTCAGCGAAGTGATTTGTACGCCAATGAGAAATATAAAAAATAAATACACCGCAATACCGATCCAGCCCGTATGGGTGATATATATAATTAACAGACCCAAAATACCTAACCGAATGACAATACCAGCGGGTTCTGTACGTAAAAACGTCTTAAACAGCAGGTAGCGATACGCTCCCTTTCTGTCCCACGGTATGTTCCCCCCCAGCCAGGAAAGCCAGCGGCGCGGAGTTACTCTCTGCGTAAGGGCAGGTACATCGACGAACCAGCCTAAAGTGCGCATCACCCGAGCGGCCTGCATGCTTTCTGTCCGGATCAGCTTTTCCCAAGCTACTAACAGCTTGACCGGAAAACGCAGGACGAGCACGTAGACCACGCTGACCAATACAATAAACGGCAAGCTGCGCAGCGGAGGCTGCCACAGCCATGCGGCTACCATTAGCACAGCCAACACCCACCGAAGCAGACGATAGCCTGCGCTGGCGCCAACCGATACGATGCGAAGCTCCTGCCAGCCGCCATAGCTGAATAACAGCTTCAACAGCACGAACAGCAGCAGGGTCAGCAGCAACGGCTTAGGTGCAACATCACTGCGAATATACAGTGGCCACGCGATAATGGACAGCAGCAGCAGACCGAATATTTTATAGACCACACCCCGAATGCGGCTGGCCTTAAAATAATGCTGCATCGCATATTCCTGCGGACGCAGGAAGACAATATCGGCCGCGTTCAAATACGTGCGAAAGCTCGCATGAGCAATCGGAATAGCTACAATCAGCATGATCCAGCGGATGGGCAAATCCGGTGGAGTATGCATCAACAACGACGTGTACCATGCAGCAAAAGCAATCAGCGCAAAGCCGAAGACCACTGCCAGGCCGCTTTGAATGACATAGCCCAGGTAGGGCAGCACCTGTCCCCAGAACGCAACACGTCTTTCTTTATGCAAACGCTGCAAGTCCATGCTCATTCCCTGCCCTGTACCAGCTCATAAAATGCATCTTCCAGCGGCATGCCCGGCTTACCCGCCTGTGCTGTCACTTCATCCAGCGTACCCTGTGCAATGATGGTACCCTGATGAAGCACAATGAAACGATCACAATAATTTTCAATCGTGGACAGAATATGAGAACTGAGCAAAATGGACGAGCCTGAACGCTTCATTTCCAGCATGAAGTCAAGCAGGGAACGAATACCCAGCGGGTCCAAACCCAAAAATGGTTCATCAATGACATACAACGGTGGTCCTGCTAAAAATGCGCACATAATCATGACTTTCTGGCGCATCCCTTTGGAAAGATGCATGGACATGCTTCCACTCTTATCCCGCATGCGGAACAAATCAAGCATCTGATTACTGCGCGTGCGGAAATCCGCTTCATTGACTCCATAAGCCCTGGCGGTGAACTCCATATGCTCCATCACCGTCATTTCAGGATACAGCTCTGGAGATTCGGGTACAAAAGCAATGGCTCCCTGATATTGCTCGGGATTCTCCTCCTGCTTATGTCCCTGCACGCGAATTTCTCCGGCCTGCGGTGTCATCAGGCCCAAAATATGCTTCATGGTCGTACTTTTCCCGGCCCCGTTCAGACCGATCAGTCCCACCATTTCGCCCGGCTTTACATCGAGCGAAATCTGATGCAGCACCGGACGCTTGGCACTGTATCCGCCGGTCAGTCCGTTAATTTGCAATACAGGCTGTTGTTCCATGGCTTCCCCTCTTCTCCCTTATCCGTTCGGTCCTTATTCGTTCGGCTTCGACCCTTTTTCCTTCAGCCATCTTGGCGCACCCTTGTTTTTACGCTCACGCTCGCGCTGTGCTTTTCCTGCTTTGGACAAGGCTGCTCCTTTGCCCTTGCCAGGAACCGAACCGATTGCGGCAGTCCTGCTGGGCCGTCCATTCTCGCCACGAACTGGCGCCTTGCCGCTTTCCTTTGCATCAGAAATCGCTCTGGTCTCGGATGGCCTTACAGGCGCACGCTTGGCATCCGCCGGACGCGGCACCACAACACGTCCTCCATATAACGCACGCTCCGTGATATCGATGTCCAGTTCACGGGAGAACTTGCGCATAATGAACGTTTCGCGCTCGGTAACAACGGACACAACCAGTCCTTTGCAGCCCATACGCCCTGTACGTCCCGCACGGTGAACATAGGCTTGACTGTCCGTAGCCGGATCAAAATGAATGACCATTTCCAGACCCTCAATGTCCAGACCACGGGCTGCCACATCGGAAGCAATCAGCACCTTGAGCTTGTCCTCCCGGAATCGGGCCAGTACGTTGCTGCGCGTGACTTTATCTGCATCACCATACAGGGATGCTGTTGTCAGTCCCATATGATTGAGCTTGGCTTCAATCTCCCCGATAGCATTCGTTGTATTCACGAACACCAGCGCTTTTCTTGGATTAAAATGACGCACCAGACGGCGTAGCATATCCACCTTATCCCGCTCTTCGGTTACAAAGCAATAGTGCTCCAGTCCGCTGGCTGTCTTCTGATCGGGATCAATGCCGATTTCCGCGTAATCATTCATCTCACGCTTCGCCAGCGCTTGAATCTCGTCGTTCAGCGTTGCGGACAAAAATACCAATTGACGATCACGCTGGGCGGTGCCCAATATGTTCTTCACATCACCTGCTCCGCCGAGCTGGAACATCTGGTCCACCTCGTCGATAACGATGGTTGTAATGTTATGCATTTTCAGCTTTTTCGCAGCAATGAGTTCCCGTACACGTCCTGGTGTGCCGACCACAAGCTGTGGATGATCCTTTAGCTTCTCAATTTGGCGTTTGATGGCTGCTCCGCCAATCAGGCCAAGCACGCGGATTCCGCGATGCTCTCCGTAACGCTGTCCCTCGCGAACAATTTGCATCGCGAGCTCCTGACTTGGAGCCAGTATCATCTTTTGTGTAGCCTTTTTCTGTGGGTCAATCGCTTGCAATAGCGGCAGCAAATAGGCCAGTGTCTTCCCTGTACCCGTCTGCGAACGCGCCAATACATGCCTTCCTTTGATGATTTCAGGTATAGCCTGCGCCTGAACCGGCGAAGGCTGCGTAATTTCATGCTCAGCCAGTTTGGTCAACAGATCTGCTTCAATGCCAAGCGATTCAAAATTTAATGTCATGAAAAGGTCCAACCCCTATACGTAAATTCGTTACTCTCCATTATATGCGAAAATAGCCTCGTTACCAAATCACAAAAATAAAAGATGTCCCTCACCATACCCATGGCTTTTGGGACATCTTTTATTTCTTGTTCATCACACCATGACCCAGCCTGTCCGTCAGTCTGGGAGCAAGCTGATACAGCTTGAGAAAAGGGGATACCCACCGCGGCAGATTAACCTCTTCTCTGCCAAGCTCTATTGCCTTTACCATGTGCTGTGCTACCTTATCCGGCTTTAGCATAAACCAGCCTACATTACGAACATATCCACCTGAAGGATCTGCGAGCTCAAAAAATGGCGTGTCAATCGGTCCTGGGTTTATCGTCGTCACGGTCACTCCGCTCCCGCGCAGCTCTTGCCGCAGCGCATTGCTGAAACCGAGCAAGGCATGCTTCGTCGCTGTGTATGAAGTCGATTTGGCCGTCCCGATTTTCCCGGCCATAGACGCTACATTGACAATCTGCCCGCTACGCCGCTCTGTCATTTGCGGTAGAAACGCCTTGATGCAACGAACAGCTCCCATGTAGTTCACGTCCATCATTCGTTCAAACTCCGTCAGGTCTGTTTCATGAAAATACTCAAATTTTCCGTAACCCGCATTATTGAGCAAAATATCGACCCGCCCGTACTGCTCCAATACTCGGGCAGCGAAGGCCTCTACCTGCTCCTGACGGGTGACATCCAGTGGGATCAACTCATGTCTGCCGCAGATAGTCGCAGATACTTGCTCCAGCCGCTCCTGCGAGCGTGCTGCCAAAATAGGGATCGCGCCCTTTTCGCTCAACAGCCGTGCACAGAGTGCGCCAATCCCGCTGGATGCTCCTGTAATTACAACTATCTTATCTTGCAATATACTCACGGTCATCCCCCCATATTAAAGAAAACCTTCTTCTTTAATATTATGAGATCATCACCTGAATATCCAGCTCACCGATTCCTTCTACAGTAAGCGGGATAAAAAGAGCACGCTGAGGTACAAAAGCAGTCAAGTTTTCCGATCTCATGACTTGCGGAGGAGTGATGTCTACGACAATTCCCTGACTGGACAAAATTGTACTGGCATTACCACTAATCATATTGCCCAATTCGGAAATTGCACTTTTCCCCATCTCGTCAATTTCAGTCAAGACAAATCCGCCCATCATCGCTGATACCATACGTAGCGCCACCTGTTCATTCAGGCCGAACACAATATTTCCGCTAAGCTGTCCGGTCATTCCGATCATAATCCAAATATGGTCATCTACCAGTTCAACATTTTTCACACCGAGATCGCCGGGTGAGGGAGAGACTTGGATCAGTTGTTCAATGACCCGTCGCGCCGACTCCAAAAAAGGATTTATCACTTCTGCCTTCACGATCATTGCGCCCCTTTACGATGGGCTTTTAGACACACAACAAAAGTCCCATTTTAATTAGAATTTTTAATTTAAATAAGGATAAAAACCGAAAATCGACCCTCAACAAAATACTCTCTTTATCACTTATCGACAGCTTCCCGGCAATTTTTTATAGCCAAATCACAAAAAATGTGAATAATGTCCTATATCTTACTTCCCATCGGAATTTAGCTGGTTATTTTTGATGTATATCAGGACTTTAGTCTTTATTTCCCAATATACCATACTTCACGGTGCTCTGCTTTGATTCATTGCCCTTCCTGCCCGAATAACCTATAATTTAATGAAATCAAGCTTATCGACGGTTTTACATATGAACAGGTGAATTGGCTAAAAATACTCAGTCTATACAGCTGCGACAGAATTAAGAAAAGAGAGGAGGAATTTCATGAACATCAGTCAACTTGAAACACTTATCATGATTTCCAAAACTATGAGTTTCCGAAAAGCCGGAGAACTTCTCAATTTGACGCAGCCCGCGGTGTCCGCCCAGATCAAAAGCCTGGAGGACGAATTCAAAACCATTCTGATCGACCGCAACCAGCCCGTCACCCTGACCGACCGGGGAACTGTTTTTTTGGAGCACGCCGAGCGGATACTAGAGGTTGTCGAGGAATTACGACAGAAATTGTACGATCTAAACGAAACGCCGCAGGGGCATATTGCGCTGGGTACGACCACATCCATCGCCATTCAAATTTTACCGCGCGTGCTTTCCTACTTTCAGGATCAGTTTCCGCTCATCAAAACCTCCATTCAATCTATGGCCTCCTCCATGATCTATCAGCAGGTGGAGAACGGACTTATTGATGTGGGTATCGGCTATCTGATCGAACGCAATCCGAATTTGAGCACTTCAATTCTGTATTATGATTCCTTTGAGCTTGTCGTGTCTCCTACTCACCCACTGGCCTCCCAACCGCATGCTACCATTGAAGCCCTTCGGGAAATTCCGCTTATTCTGCTCTCACCAGATACGGTTGGAAGGAAATTCGTGGATGATGTATTTAAAAAACACCAGATCGTGCCTCACGTTGTAATCGAGTTGTCCAGCAGTGAGGAAGTCAAACGGATGGTCGAAATTAATTTGGGTGCTGCCATTATCTCCAGACTGTCGGTCACTTCCGAGCTGCGTGCAGGCTCATTAAAAATGATCCATATTCCCGAGCTGGAGGTTAGTCATCCGGTAGGAGTGATTTATAAATCTGGCCGATATCTAAACTCAGCCATGCAGCAATTTTTAAGTGATCTGAAGGGGATGCCGGAGACGAATTTTACCAGTTCTGAATAACGTAATTCGCTATGAACACCATACAAAATATAAACCTTGATTACGAAAGGAAGACAGGTTATGAAATTTGATCTGCACACCCATCATTTCCGCTGCGGTCATGCAGACGGCAACATTCGGGATTATATTGAAGCAGGCATTCAGTCAGGCTTACAAGCGATTGGCATTTCGGATCATTCCCCTTTCCTGGGCAGCGAACAGGACCAGGCTTTTCCGAAAATTTATATGGCAAAATCGCAGCTGGCCGAGTATGTAGAAGAGGTGCAACAGCTTAAAAAGGAATACGAAGGCCGTATTGACGTCCTGCTCGGATTGGAGACGGATTATTTCCCTGATTATGCGGAGCTGTATCGTTCCACTTTGGCTCCTTATCCGTTTGATTACCTCATTGGGTCCATCCACAATGTTGAGGGGGACAGCATTTTCAACCGTAACCGTTGGAAAAAATTAAGTGACGCTCGCAAAATCGAGGTCAAGCAAGCCTACTATTCACTCATTCAGGAGTCTGCACGAAGCGGCATGTTTCAAATTCTGGGTCATATTGACGCGATGAAGGGGAACTTCCCGGCCTTTTCGGATATTCCTGCCGATGAAGCGATTGATGAAACCTTGCGGGTGATTGCGGAAACCGGCGTGGCCATTGAAATTAACACTTCGGGTAAAACCAAGCTGAGTGGCGGATGGTACCCGTCTGCATCTATTTTAGAAAGAGCGCACCATTTTGGCGTAGAGGTCACTTTTGGTTCAGATGCCCATAAGCCTTCGCGGGTAGGCGAGGATTGGGACGAGGTGAAGGCGATGCTGAAGGATATCGGTTTCCGGGAATGGGTTTATTTCAAAGAAAAACGTAAAATTTCGGTGGCACTTTAATGGTGCTTTAAGCTGACCATACGAACGCTGTTGCAACGGCATTGCCGGATCTGCATCCTTTCCTTATAAAAGGCAAGAGTTCCGTTGCAAAGCGAACGCTTGGTAAGATGATGACATCTATGTGTGAGGAGAATTACATATGCATTTAGAAGATCCAATGGACAAGCTCAAAAAGCTAAAGCATGACATCACGCGTTTTATGCTAATCTATAAATTCGCACTCGACGAAATGGAAACCAAGATTGAAATATTAAAGCAGGAATTTCAGACCCTGCACGATTATAGCCCTATTGAGCATACCAAATCACGGCTCAAATCCCCTGAGAGCATTATGAACAAAATGCTTCGGAAAAATAGCGAGCTTTCCCTTGACGCTGTCAAAAATCATATTAAGGATATCGCCGGACTGCGTATTACCTGTTCTTTTATTTCTGACATTTATGATGTCAGCAACATGCTGCAGAGACAGAATGACTTGAAGGTGCTGGAAATCAAGGATTACATCAAAAATCCCAAACCAAATGGCTATCAGAGTCTGCATTTGCTGATCCAAGTCCCTGTATTTATGTCAGACTGTCAGGAGCTAGTCTGTGTAGAGGTGCAGATCCGGACGATTGCGATGGATTTCTGGGCAAGCCTGGAGCATAAAATCTTTTATAAATACAACCAGTCCGTTCCCGAAAGTCTGACACGTGAATTAAAGAATGCGGCAGATTCTGCGAATGCGCTTGATCTCCAAATGGAACGGCTGCATCGTGAAATCAAGGAGATTAAAGATGCGAGAGGTGAAGAGGACTCCATTGAAGAGCTTCGAAAGATCATGATTAATAATCAGCAAATTACGGTGCCGGCCAATTTCTTGAAGCTTCTCGGAGAGTAAGATGGGCTTGGAAATCACTAATTAGCTGATGACGTTCTCTTCTAAACTCAAACTTAATCCTTCTTCATCATTGCTGGATGTCACTTGGTTCGCATACTTTTTAACTTCGTCAGGCGCATTTCCCATTGCGATGCCCAGCCCTGCAAATTTCAGCATATCAATATCATTGAAATTATCACCGATTGCCATGATTTCTTCCTTCTTTAAATTATAATGGCTGATGATCTGCTGAATTGCTTTAGATTTGGATGCATCTCCAGACATAATTTCCAGATAAGTGTCTTTTGATTTGTAGATGGTTATAGCAGCGTTGTCTTTCTTCAATACCTCCTCAAGCTGTTCGATTTGTTCAGCCGGGCCCATACAGAGAATTTTATGCACTTCAGAATTTTTGTTTATGAAGGTTTTAAGGTTGGCCTGAGTAGGCTGAGCCCCTGTGATATCTTGCTCTTGAACAACCCACTCGTTCTGTGGATTTTCAACAACCCATTGATCATGGCTGTAGATGCTAATTTGAATGTTGGAGAATTTGCTTTTTACAGCCTCATAAATACCAATAACATTCTCTTCGGGCAAGCTTTTGCTGAAAATAGTTGTATTACTCCTACAGTCTATTACCAGGGAACCACTGTAGCAAATAATGGGTGAATTAATTTCCAATTCTTTTTGGAGTGGCAAGATTCCACTTGGCATTCTAGCAGAAACAAGGACAAATGGTATACCCAGGTTTGTTGCTTTTTGGACTGAAATCTTGGTCTTCTCGGTTATAACATGATTTGAATTAATTAAAGTCCCGTCTATGTCACTAAAAACTGCTTTTATCTTTGTCATATTAGACCCCCTCGAAGTAATCTTTGACTGTCTTCCCTTCATGAATAAGTCTGATCTTAATGTTATTTTCTTCAAAACTCTTTCTAAACTCATCTGGTGGATTTTCATTTGTAATGATCATGTCAATATCAATCAAATCAACACCTTTATAGGAGCTGATTTGATTAAATTTCTGTGAATCCGCCAACAAAATAACCTCTTTTGATCGCTCTGCTACTATACCTTTTATGACCGCATCTTCATAGTTTGAAAAATAGATACCATCCTTCAAAATACCAGCTGCACCAAGAAAAACTTTATCAAAGTAAATATCATTTAATTGAGATGCCACATGAACATCGAAAAAAAAGCGATTTTCATGATTAAACTTTCCCCCAAGCAGGTATACATCGACCTCATTGTTGTTAGAAAGTGCTTCTGCATTATCAAGGGAATGCGTATACACTGTAGAGCTTGTATTGAGATGATCACAAAGAAATTTTACTGTCGTTGAGACGTCCAGAAAACAAAGGTCGCCTTTGCTGATATAAGAAGCAGCTATTTTCCCAATTTTGTATTTATCTTCAGAAGAAGCATTGATTCTTTCCTTATATGCTTTTATTTTGTCCTTAAACTGGGGCAGAGCAATACCTCCATGGGTTCGTATCGCAGCACCTTCATCCACTAATCTAATGAAATCCCGCCGGACAGTGTCTCTGGAAATACCGAGCATATCGCATATTTCCTGATTTGAAATCATCTTTTCTTTATGAAGCCTCTCAAGAATTTTAACTAACCTTTCTTCTTGATAAATAAGTATCACCTCCATACATCAATTATAAGCATTATTGCACGATTTGTTAAGCATTATTAAGCAATTATTTTAAATAGTATGTACTTACCTATTTATCGCATCGTATCGCATCCTTTGCATCCACGATTTCGTCTACCCTATATAAAGAAAACAAATCCATAGGGAGTGATTCAGGAATGAGAAAAATACTGGTGCTGGGTGGAACGCGTTTTTTTGGCAAAAGGCTGGTGGAACTTCTATTGGGGGATTCCGAAAACTCCGTTACGATCCTCACGCGAGGCCAAACAAAGGATTCATTCGGTGACCGTATTCAACGGATCTGTGCAGACCGCACGGATTCGCAAGCGCTGGCAGAAGCGGTAGGAGAGCAAGTGTGGGACGTCGTTTATGATAATATTTGCTTTTCTCCCAATGAAGCTAGCGAAGCCTGCCGTATTTTTGACACGAAAGCCAAACGGTATATTCTGACTTCCAGCCTTTCTGTCTATAATCCAAGCCCGGAAGTGCTGACGGAGAGTATCTTTGACCCTCAGGCTTATCCGCTCCGCAAGGGTGGTCAGCATGAGTTTACATATCAGGAGGCTAAACGACAGGCAGAGGCCGTTTTCATGCAGCAAGCGACGTTTCCTGTGGCTGCTGTTCGTTTTCCGATTGTATTAGGGACAGATGATTATACGAAAAGACTTCATTTTCATATCGAACATATTCGTGAAGGAAAAGAAATCGGAGTACCTAATTCCGCAGCACATATCTCATTTATCCGTTCCGATGAAGCTGCGGATTTTCTGCTTTGGCTTGGTCACTCTCATTTTACAGGTTCTGTAAATGCTTGCTCTGACGGTACCGTGAGGATCGGAGATGTCATTTCGGCCATTGAGCATGTAACCGGAAAGCAAGCGGTAGTGAAGGAAAAAACGGCAGATGAGCATATGTCTCCATTCGGTATTGAGCAATCGTGGTACATGGATACGACCAAAGCCCAGTCAGAGGGATATTCGTTTCTATCCCTACACGAATGGCTTCCAGAATTGGTAACCAGCTTGAACCGTTCCTATGAATCGTAGGAATCGCCTGTATTCATATGTTGCTGTAACAAGACAAAAAAAAGGACCCGAAGCTTCGGGTCTCAGCAACATATATTATTCAAAAGGGGGTCATGTCTGTATTGTACCCGTCCTGTGTTAGAGTTGTTTTGCAGTTATATTTCATCTTTGTAACAAAATATTCTTATTCCATTTCTACGCATAATCCCCTTGGGTAATCGAGAACACCAATATACTCGGTACCTCTCCTGAAGGATCATAGGAACGAATGATGCGGAGCAAACGCAGCTTATTTTTGACAAGTACACGTACAGAAGCCTGGTTATCCTCTTGGCAACGACCTTCAATTCGTTGAAGTTTTAAAGATTCGAAACCAAATTTCAGCATCACTTCCACGATCTCTGTAGCCAGTCCCTGTCCCCAGAATGGACGATCTAAAATATAGCCCAGCTGCGCCTCACCCGTGCCCTCATTCCATTGCTGAAACGAAGCAATACCGAGTAGCTGTGGAGAGGGAAGTTCCTTGGCTTCATCGGATGCATCGACTCCGTTGCCTGCACGTGAATTTCCTCCATGCCATTCCACCGCAAAGTGCAGGGAATCCAGAGAATCTCCAGCTACTTTGATTTGGGCAACCAGACGCCGCATTCGTACGTAGACCGGCTTGCGAATCCGATTCACGTATCGGATTACTAAGGGGTCGGACAACATCCGCTCCAGTGCAGGATAATCCTCCGCTCTCAACTGGCGTAATCGGACACGGTGGGCACAAAGCTCCGGCAGCCCCAAACGAAGCATTTCTTTAGTCAGCACAATGATCCCTCCTGCGGAGATGAATTGGCTTGTTGGAATAAATGTTCTCCACACTTAGTCCAGGTCCTGAATTCCCCGGTAAATGCCTGTGCGCAACTCACGAATATAATACGACAGAGAAGGGACATCAGCTTCCTCCGCTTGCCTTACCGCCAGTTCTATATCGTAAGGTACGCGTACAAACTGAATGGAAAAGGGGGTAGCTTGCTCTTCTCCCAGGTTTCCTTCCAGAATACAGTACGAAGCCTGAGTAATATCCAGCGGATTCCCGACGCTTCCGACATTAAATAGCGTCTTCCCCTGAAAATGCTGGATAAAGGCGTTATGTACATCTCCATAGCCTACCACATCCGGAGCAAAAGCGTCTTTTCCATTCTCCTCAGCCAACGGGTCGAACATGGCTAATCTTTTTTCCGGCTCATCCCAAGGCTGTACGCGGTGATACACACTTTGGGGCGAAGCATGCACCAGACGGATACGACGGCCGCTCATGCTGAAATCATAATGAAACGGTAACTGTGCCAGATACTGTACTCGCTCTTTACCCAAGCGCTCGGCTTGCCAGCTAAAATTGAGATCATCGGTAATGCTGACCAGCTCATCCCAATTCCCCCGCACGACAATTTCACAATGCTGACGGACTGCATCCAGAACCTCGCACGGGCTAGGCCCTTTGCCGATCAGATCCCCCAAACAAAACACGCGGCTAATACTTCGGGAAGCAATATCCTCCAGCACGGCCTCACAGGCAGGCCAATTGCCATGAATATCTGAAATGACAGCAATACGCTCCATCTGAACCTCACTCCTTTGTCCGAAACAGCTACATCCCTACACTACATTCAAACCTTCTTTATGTAGTTCCAATCGTATACTGGTGAAGATGAAAAATATAATGGCCTATTGACCAGATTTTAGCGTAATGACACTAAGTTCCGGTCTGCACAGCACACGAATCGGCAGATGTGTCATGCCAATCCCCCTGCTGACATAAAGCGGCATCCTGTTCGCCCCTACATAAAATAATCCCTGAATGTACTTGCGTCCACCCGGAGGCGGCATCGGTGCTCCGATGACAGGCAAACGCACCTGTCCTCCATGCGTATGCCCAGACAGTTGAAGATCGAAGGACATTCGCGCCGCCACATCCGCATAATCCGGCTCATGCATCAGCAACAGCTTGCACATCTCATCAGGGAGTCCATGAACGGCACGCCGCGGATTAGGCTTTCCCATAATGTTATCCTCTAAACCAACTATCGCCACACGCTGTCCCGTACGTTCCACAATCGCATGATCGTTTCGCAGCAACGTAAATCCGGTCTTCGGGTATAATTCCTGTACTCCGGCTGGTAAACCTCTATAATCATGATTGCCCAATATGGCGAATTTGCCAAGAGTGGCGTGCATGGAAGCCATAATCGGGACAGCAGCCTTCATGGATATCGCATAGTCATCCACAATATCACCTGTAAAACAGAGCAAATCCGGCTCCAGTCCGGCAATCCGGTCCGCAAGCTCACCCAGATCCTGCTCATCCATATGAAAGCCCAAGTGCACATCACTAAAATGTACGACCCTGATACCGTCAAAAGCAGCCGGTAGGCGGGGCAGAGTCAAGGTGAAGCGTGTAATCTCCAAATGATTAGGCTCCCATAAGGAAGCGTATCCTCCAGCCAAAAGCGCAGTTCCCGCTGTGGCTAAAGCCGCTTTTTTCAAAAAATGGCGGCGCGAAGGATTGGCTGGCTCATTGGAAGTGGAACGCCGCGAAGAACCGGGAGGGATTGCGGCCTCATTGCAAGGACCATCCTGACTCTCGCGGCGGGTTTGCGGCGTCTTCTCCATATGCGTTCCCCTTTGCAATCTATTCCTCTAACTCACTATTTGATAATTCTTATTTCCCTTGAAGCCTAACGATTGGTGGACAACCACTGTACCGCATAGTCTACCAAATCGCGTTGCCTTGCTAAAAAACATGAAGCCTCTCCGATGTTGACTCGTGTAAAGCACGTAGGACAATCCCGTTCAAAATCATGTCCCAGCTGTTCGAAATCATCTGAGGTAATATTAAAGTCCTCAAACGTGACCCACACTTTGACTCCATCCACCATCATAGGGGCTTGATGCGTGATTTTTTCACGTCCGTTATACGCTGTTCGATATTCCGCCAAATGCAAGGACGTATTGCTGTCATGTCCGCAGCCCAGCAGCAGCACGTATGCATCTGCCTCGTACAGCTTCGCCAGCGGAGAATGCTCTCCCAACCCAAAGTCGAGCTGATGATCTGCCAGTAAATCCGAAGCTGCAGGTCCACGCGCCGCCAAGGAAACATGCGGATGCCCGCTGCGCTCTGTTCCCGGCAGACCGCGGAACGTTTCTACAATGACCCCCATCCCCCCAGTCAGCGTCCAGGCGGGATCATACGCGGGCATTTCCTCGCGTACAAGTTCCCACCATGACTCATCCAAAGGTGGGTTCATCCAGGTCGAAGGATCAGTCAAGTCATGAGACTGTGTCGGCATGACCAGCGTCCCTTCCGGGCCAATCGCTTCCGTTAATGCCGCAAGAATGCCGGAGGCCCCGCCTGGAACAAAGCGCCCGAAGCTGCGCATCGACGAGTGAACAAGCAACGTCATGCCGCTGCGAACCCCCAGCTCCTTTAATCCCTTCATTACATCCGACCCGGTGACAGGTCGATTCGTTATCGGTTGCACAGTCACCTGTCCAGCCTCCTTTTCTCCAAAAACGATACACAATACCATAATTATACCATAAGTGCTATAACGCTCTCCTCCCTCCATGTTACCTTCCATCCTCCATGAGCGCAAAAAACAGGCTTTCTCCGATTGGAAAAAGCCTGTTTTGGTTTGAATAACATATTTGCTGGCTCGGACTATACAGTCAACCAGCGCTTGAACATATGCTTGGTCGTTTGCTTGTTCATTTCAGCAATGGAGGTTGTCAACGGAATGCCTTTCGGACAAGAACGTACGCAGTTTTGCGAATTACCACAGCCCTCCAGCCCGTCGTCCGTCATCAACGCATCCAGTCGCTCCTCCTGATTCATTTCCCCTGTCGGGTGACTGTTAAACAGGCGAACCTGGGATATCGCCGCAGGTCCAATGAACGTTGTCTTCTCGTTGACATTAGGGCAAGCCTCCAGGCAAACTCCGCAGGTCATGCACTTGGACAGCTCATACGCCCATTGACGCTTTTTCTCCGCCATTCTGGGGCCAGGACCCAGATCGTAGGTCCCGTCAATCGGAATCCATGCTTTGACCTTCTTGAGTGCGTTAAACATCCGGCTGCGGTCGATGACCAAATCCCGCACAACCGGGAATGTGCTCATCGGAGCAATCGTAATCGGCTGCTCCAGCTTATCAACAAGCGCGGCACAGGCCTGACGCGGTTTGCCGTTAATTACCATGGAGCAGGCTCCGCATACTTCCTCCAGACAGTTCGACTCCCAGCATACCGGGGCGGTCTCTTTACCATGGCTGTCTACCGGGTTGCGCTGAATTTCCATCAGTGCGCTAATCACATTCATACCCGGGCGATAAGGTAATTCGAATTCTTCCGTATAGGAATTGGAGTTAGGATCATCCTGACGGGTCACAACAAACTTCACTGTTTTATTCGATTTCACTGCTTGCTCCGACATCTAAAATACACTCCCTTCTATTTATTTGCTCTTGGAATAATCCCGAATACGCGGCTTGATCAGTGAGACGTCCACCGCTTCATACGAAATTTGTGGTCCCTCCGGTGTCCATTCCGCAATAGTTGTTTTCAGGAACTCCTCATCGTTACGATCCGGGAAGTCCGGTTTGTAGTGAGCCCCACGACTTTCGTTGCGCAGCAGCGCCCCCTTGGTCATCGCTTCAGCCAGTTCCATCATATTCCACAGCTGGCGTGTAAACGCCGCACCCGCATTGTTCCAGCGCGAAGCATCATTGATGTTAATGTTGGCATAACGCTCCTTCAGCTCTTTGATCTTCTGGATCGTAGCTTCCAGCTTGTCGTTATAACGAACCACCGTCATATTGTTCGTCATCCATTCGCCCAGCTCTTTATGAAGCACATACGCATTTTCTTTCCCGTCCATATGCAAAATGCGCTCGTACTTCTCCGTTTGCTGTTTTACCGCTGCATCGAACACGGAGGAAGCTACATCCTGTGTGGATTTTTCTATGCCTTTAATGTATTCCACAGCCTTCGGTCCAGCCACCATCCCGCCGTAAATAGCTGACAACAACGAATTTGCACCCAAACGATTCGCTCCGTGATACTGAAATTCACATTCTCCGGCGGCAAACAGCCCCGGTATATTCGTCATCTGATTGTAATCGACCCACATGCCACCCATTGAATAATGCACAGCCGGGAAGATTTTCATCGGGATTTTACGCGGATCGTCACCGACAAATTTTTCATAAATTTCAATAATCCCGCCCAGCTTCACGTCCAGCTCTTTCGGGTCCTTGTGGGACAAATCGAGATATACCATATTCTCGCCATTAATGCCGAGCCCTTCATCGACGCATACGCTGAATATTTCACGTGTCGCAATATCGCGTGGAACCAGATTTCCATAAGCCGGATACTTTTCCTCGAGGAAATACCATGGCTTGCCGTCTTTGTACGTCCAAATACGGCCACCCTCTCCACGTGCCGACTCAGACATCAGACGCAGCTTGTCATCGCCCGGTATAGCCGTCGGATGAATCTGGATAAATTCACCATTCGCATAGCGTACACCCTGCTGATACACCGCACCGGCAGCCGTGCCGGTATTAATAACGGAATTTGTGGTTTTGCCGAAAATAATGCCAGGGCCACCCGATGCTAAAATAACGGCATCCGCCGCAAAAGTTTTCACTTCCATCGTGCGTAAATCCTGCGCGCAAATGCCTCGGCAGATACCTTCATCATCCAGTACCGCCTGTAAAAACTCCCAGTTTTCATATTTGGTCACCAAGCCCTCGGATTCCCAGCGTCGTACTTGCTCATCCAAAGCATACAGAAGCTGCTGGCCGGTCGTCGCTCCAGCAAAGGCTGTCCGATGATGCTGGGTACCGCCAAAGCGACGGAAATCCAGCAATCCTTCCGGCGTCCGGTTAAACATGACACCCATACGGTCCATGAGATGGATAATCCCCGGAGCCGCTTCGCACATTGCTTTTACCGGGGGCTGGTTGGCCAGAAAATCCCCGCCATAGACCGAATCATCAAAATGAATCCAGGGTGAGTCTCCCTCGCCCTTGGTATTCACTGCCCCGTTGATGCCGCCTTGAGCACAAACGGAGTGGGATCTTTTTACCGGAACCAAAGAAAATAAATGAACGTGAACTCCTGCCTCTGCCGCCTTGATCGTAGCCATCAGACCCGCCAGACCGCCGCCCACGACAATAATGTTGGATGCTGCCATTTCTGCTCACTCCTTTTTTTCAGGATTTTAGCCAAATCCTCTCTTACGATTGGAAATATAATCTGCAAACGATGTAATGCAAATGATATATCATGTGAATTCATTTTTTTACAGTAGCTGTTGAATAGCGCTGCATTGCACCAAAGCGGTGGCCGTTTCCTGGAATTCCGCGCTGCGGAATGCCAACAGGGAAGCGATGAAACCGATAGACACCACCACGAACAGGGTCATGCAAATATAGGAGGATACCTTTTGCGCACGTGGCCCCACTGTGATACCCCAACTGACCATAAATGCCCACAGTCCGTTAGCAAAGTGAAAGGATGCCGATACAACGCTGATTAAATACAAAATAAAATAAACCGGGTTCGTTACAATGCCATGCATTACACCGCCCAGCTGTTCATGTGTTACATTACCCAGAGCCACCTGAAAGCGTGTGTCGAACACGTGCCAGATAATGAACACGAACGTAATAACGCCGGTAATACGCTGGAACAGAAAGCGCCAGTTGCGCGAATAGCCAAAATTTTTGACATTCGGATCAGCCTGGTAAGCGATATACAAGCCATAGATACCGTGGAACAGTAATGGCAAGTAGATGAATAATGTTTCAAGCACAATCACCAGCGGCAAACCATTCAGGAAGGCCACGCTGCGGTTGAACCCTTCCTTTCCGCCCTCCACTGCAGTGAAGTTCGTCACCAAATGCTCAACAAAAAAAAGAGCCAGTGGGATGACGCCAAGAAGCGAATGCAGCTTTCTGGAATAAAATCCTCTCATCTAGGTAATGCTCCCTTCTCCCGATAATAGCGTTTTCAATAGTAATATAACATATAAAATGACAGTTCCCGACAGGAAATGTCCAACAAGGTGTCCCTTAAAAGGAAAAACAAAAAGTGTGAACATCTTGTGTCGCTTTTATGTTACTCCTTTTCGGCTTATAATGGAATTGCAATATACGTATTAATTATTATGTCTTTTTTGCATATAGAGAGGAAGTGGAAGATATGTTTGAGGATTTGAACGCCTTTGCCGTCATTGTGGAGCAATCCAGCTTGAATAAAGCCTCCAAACTGCTTAATCTCTCCCAGCCTGCCCTATCCCGTAAAATCGCCAAGCTGGAGGAAGAACTGGGCGTGCAACTCTTTGATCGGAGGGGCAAACGGCTCGAAATTACGTCAACAGGACGGTTTGTATATACCTTCGCGCTGGAGCAGCGGCAACGACAGCTCCGCTTTTTGCAAAAGCTGTCCCAGCACAAAAACGAAGCCCAGAGCATGCTCACCCTGGGTGCAAGTCTCACGACACTCCAAACGACGCTGCCCACCCTCGTCGAAGCTTTCATGAGCAAGCATCCCCAAACCGAGCTGAAGCTACTCACAGGCAAAACCCATGAAATCGTCGCTTTTGTACGCGACAAAAAAGCAGACGCCGGGGTTGTCGGGTCTGCCATTCATGAGGCCGGGCTGCGTTGTATTCCGCTATTTGACGATCATTTAGAGCTGGTCGTTCCGATAGGACATGAATTAACGGCCAAAACAGGAACGGCCTCAATGAAAGACCTGCAAGGATTGCCGATGATTATTTTTTCCAAAGGAACCTGGTATCGCAGCTTGACAGATGACTTGTTCCAGCGCAGCGGCATCATGCCGGATATCCGTATGGAAATCGACTCCTTCGAGGCCATTGTTCGCTTGCTTCCAACCTGTAAGGCTTCGGCATTACTGCCCAAATCTTATTTACGCAGCGAATTGCTGCGGGATAATGGACTCACTGCGCTGTACTTGCCCGACTTGAAAGAGACACGCCGAACGACCTCTCTCATTTATTCGGAGACTGCAGATCTCAGCTCGACAGCGCGAAGCTGGATTAGTGAGACACGTGCCTCATTTGCAGGCTATCGTATGGTGTAGTAGAGCTAGCCTTCTTCATTGACGTTAACGACCTCATCCTCGAAGCGGGCGATATTGTCATTGGAACCGATGATGACCATAATATCGTCTGCTTTTAGCCGATCCATAGCCGTTGGTGCAATGAGAATACCGTTAGCCGTATGAAGCGCTACAATACTGCAGCCAAAGCGGGTACGAGCATTCAGCTCTGATAACGTTTTGCCATTGAGACACCCAGGTACATTGAGTTCCACAATGCTGTATTCTTTGGATAGCTCCAAATAGTCGAGCAAATTAGGCGTAACCAGCTGGTGGGCCACTCGTATCCCCATATCCCGTTCAGGATAAATGACGCGGTCCACACCGAGCTTTTCCAACGCCCGTCCGTGCAGAATGGATATAGCTTTCGCTACGACTTTTCTCACACCCAGCTCCTTCAGCAATATGGCGGTCAGAATGCTTACCTGAATGTCATCCCCAATAGCAACAATACCGCAATCGAAATTACGGATACCCAGTGACCGCAACGAATCCTCATCGGTAGCATCGGCTACGACAGTATGCGTCAGCATCTCACTCATACTGTCTACAACGTCCTCGTTCCGGTCGATGCCAAGTACCTCGCACCCCATGTCCACCAATTGCAAAGCCAGGCTTGAGCCGAACCGTCCCAAGCCAATAACTACAAACTGCTGTGTTTTCATATCTACTCGAAAACTCCCCTATCCTATAATCATTTTGCCTTCCGGATGCCGGTATAATTCCTTACCCTTTTTGGGGCCCAGTGCATAAGCCAGCGTGAGCGGGCCGAGTCTGCCTGCAAACATCGTCAGAGTAATCACCAGCTTGCCGATAACTGTCAAATCAGGTGTAAGCCCCATCGACAGTCCCACCGTTCCAAAGGCAGACACTGTTTCGAACAAAATCATCAGAAAATGATGATCTTCGGTTGCCGATAAAATCATCGTTACCCCGATCACAAACAACAGCCCCAACAGAGTAATGGTCAAAGCCTTGTAAATTCGTGCTTGTGCAAGCCGATACTTGAACAATACAATATCTTCCCGGCCTCGCAGCATGGAAAACACCGCTCCAATGAGCAGCGCGAACGTTGTCGTCTTAATCCCGCCTCCAGTTGAGCCAGGGGAAGCCCCTATGAACATCAATATAATGATGAAAAATTGCGTAGCCTGCCGCAAGCCTGCGATGTCCAGCGTATTAGCACCAGCGGTACGAGGGGTTACCGACTGGAATAAAGATCCCAGTAGCTTGCCTCCCCAATTCAACGAGCCTAATGTTTTCGGATTCGTAAACTCAAAAACAAAGATGACGAGGGTACCGACTATAATCAGTACCGCGGTCATGCTAAGTACTACCTTGGTATGCAAGGACAATCTCTTGCGTTTGCGACATTCTGCCAGATCCGACATCACCACAAAGCCGATGCCTCCAGAGATAATCAAAAACATAGCTGTAAAATTAACAACGGGATCATATACATAACCTGTCAGGCTGCGAAAGTGACCGAATAAATCAAAACCAGCGTTGTTAAACATGGAAATCGCATGCCAGATTCCAAAATAAATCGCCCTGCCTACAGGCATATCAAAAGACCAGCGAACCGCAAATATCGTAGCGCACACGCCCTCAATGACCAGCGAATACAATAAAACTTTGCGGATCAAGCCGACGATTCCCTCTATAGAGGTCTGATTCATCGCTTCCTGCAAAATGAGGCGCTCCCGCAGAGAGATGCGACGCTTGAACACCAGTGCGATCAGGGTCGCCATGGTCATAAAACCGAGACCGCCGACCTGAATGAGTGCAACGATCACCACCTGACCAAAGGTTGTAAAAAAGGTCCCCGTGTCCTTAACAACAAGCCCTGTGACACAGGTCGCAGAGGCCGCTGTAAATAAAGCGTCTACAAACGCAAGCGGCTTGCCCGTTGTATTGGAAATCGGTAGCATTAACAACAAACTGCCTATCAGTATGATAACGGCAAAGCCCGCAACAAATATCTGCGGTGGAGAAAGCCGAAACCATCTTGCATTGGGATTCATGAAATCATCACTTCTCCTAATCCTTAAAAACTATAAAAACAGTGATTTAATACGGTGTAAGCCCGCTACACGTTCCATTTGATCTTCTGATCGCTGTTGCCCCTAAATTTTTGATTTTCAAAACCTTTACAAGGTTAAAATTCAGAGGCAAAGGCGAACGCTACCGCTTCTACAGATTCAAATGGACCGATTCGCTATTCACCGCCTAAAAACAATGATTTAATCGTAAGGGTGACAAATTAACCATTAAAGAGGTTATACAATAAAAAAATCCGGGGATAACAGCAATCGGAAGAATAATCTGCACCCGTAGCGGTCTAACCAATCCATACACTTTTTACACACAAAAAAAGACACCGGAAAACCGAGTGCCTGACTGGGTTCCTGTTTACAGCCTACGAGGTTAGCTGACGGATTCGGGCAGTACAGTATGCCCTATTCACACGTCCGGTGCAAGACCGGCTGTAAAATTCACCCCAGTAACATGGTTCCCCCGTTTTCCTATAGAAATTCGGCTCAAATGTATTGCGTTACCTATTGACTTTATAGGCATTGCCTCAAGATTATAATCCTTCTGTATCCAGATCACAAAACCGATTTCGTCGAAAAAACGTTAATTTGGCTTTATTTTGCGAATAGGCAGCGTTTAATCGCAGTTTATCTTATTTTATTGAAACTTTAGGGTGCTTTCACTCCATTTTCATGAATATCACAAGTGTGTTGGCGGGAACCTGTGCAGTATGATATCTTTAATGGATGCTCACTTATTTACAGATTAAGGAGGAAACTCATGAATCCTATCGGGAAACCGGTCGTGCTCTCGGCCAATTTCAAAAGATTAGGCTTGTTGGGCGGGATTGGCCTGATTTGCTTTTTTATCTTTCAATTACTTATTCCCTCGCTTAGCAATCCAAGTTCGGAATCATTGGTGAACACAACGACGATCAGCAAACAAGAAGCGGTTCTACACGCAATAGAATTCGCCCGCTCCGAGCTGGGTTATACGGAATCACCACCAGAAAATCCTGTCGTTACCTATCAGGCCGAAACGGATTTGTACGGTTATTTATCCAGAGAAAAACTGCTTCAACAGTACGACCGTACATGGAAAAAAAGCTACCCTTATGAAACTTTTCGGGTCGATCTTCCAGATCCTTCTACGAAGAGCAAATTGCAAATTCATGTAGATTTATCAACCGGCAAAGTTGTTAGCTTTAAACGAATGACCTCCAGTACCAATTACACACAAGCCGATATTTCTACGGATGAGCAAGCTCGCAGCAGGCTGGTACGTGTGGCTGAGGGCGACATGACGCTTGAAGCAAAGGAGCAAGCGGCGTCCGCTTGGGTCAAACGCTTTGGCTTTAAGCCATCGGACTTGAAGCTCGTGACCAACGAAGGGGAGGGTGGATTAAAGTATACTGTGGTCGGTAAACAAATCGGCGCATCGGTACTTACACTGGCGTTTACTTTTGAAGACGGGGATGTTCGCTCGTTCACACAGAGCTTTTCTGCTCCATCGTCCTATACCGATTATGTCAAAAAGCAAACTTACTGGGCCAACTGGATGACCTATGCGGGTTATGCCTTGTTTAGCTTGGTATTGGGCGTACTCGCGATTGTCTACGCATCACTTACACGACGCCATACTTCCTTTGTACGCGGTATTGTTCTGTCCGTTGTGTATTTTGTTGCTACCATGGTAGGAACCTTGAACATGCTACCTTTACTGCAAGCAGAAGCAGGAGGCCGGGGAATGCTTATATTTCTCATGGTTTTCCAGGTTGGTATTTCCCTCGCAATGGCCGTAGCACTCTACTTCTCCCTGGTCGGCGGTGACGGGCTCATGCGTCAGGTTGGACTGAATGCATGGCCACGTGCCAAAGAGCCGGGCTACGGGCTGTATGTGCTTCGCAGTATGTATGTTGGCTACTTGTGGGCCTTTATTTTGCTCGGAGTACAATCCATTTTGTTCTTTGTGCTGGAACGCACATTCAATACGTTCTCCACAACAGATGCCACGCAATCTCCTTACAATATGGCTTATCCGTGGTTACTGCCGATTATGGCTTGGATGGCAGGCATTGGAGAGGAGGCCGTATACCGTCTGTTCGGTATTCCAATGGTGAAAAAAATAGTGAGGAACACTTTTGTCGCTTGCCTGATCACCACGCTCATATGGGCACTGGGGCATACACTGTATCCAATCTATCCGGTGATTTCCAGACCGATTGAGCTGACATTCCTCGGATTGCTGTTCAGTTTTGTGTTCCTGCGTTACGGCTTTATCGCCGCCATGTTCAGTCACGTCATTTTTGACAGCATTCTAATGGGCCTTAGTGTGATGAGTTTGGGAGATACGGTGAACCTGAGCGCAGGTTTGTTCTGGATCTTGCTTCCAGCGATTGTGGCCTACGTTATTTACTGGTTTAGTCCAAAAAAGCCAAATCGAATCATGTTTGAGCCTGTAAGAAAAACGTCTATCGACGTACTTTCACCGAAGCCAGACCGCGCTTAGCGGGAGTTTTTCTTGCAATTATAGAATTGTTCAGCTCTGCTGAAAATTTATAAATTCTATAATCTAAAAAAAAGAGGAGCCGTATACTACGACTCCTCCTCCCGAAGGGCAGTTATAATCTGACGCGCTAGCTTATCACCAATAGAGAGAGGCCGGAAGTCTTCGACGCTGGCCTCTCTTATTTTTTTGAGGGAACCAAAATGCTTAAGCAGCAACTTGCGCCGCTTCTCGCCAATGCCCGGAATGGAGTCCAGACGGGACGTCACCATTGATTTGCCACGTTGCTCCCGGTGGAATGTAATCGCAAAACGGTGAACCTCGTCCTGAATCCGTTGCAGCAGATAAAATTCCTCGCTATTACGTGCTAATTTCACAGCCTCATTGGATTCTCCCACCAGTAGCTGGGAAGTTCTATGCTTGGCATCCTTCACGAGACCACACACCGGAATGAATAAACCCAGCTCATTTTCCAGCACATCGGTCGCCGCCTTAATTTGCCCACGTCCACCATCGACAACAATCAGATCAGGGCGCTCCAGATTCTCCTTCAGCACACGCTCATACCGACGCCGAATAACCTCACGCATCGTTTCATAGTCATCTGGCCCCTGCACAGAACGGATTTTATATTTCCGATACTCCTTTTTGGCAGGCTTGCCGTCAATGAACACAATCATGGCTGATACAGGGTCAGAACCTTGTATGTTGGAATTATCAAATGCCTCCACCCGATGCAAGCGATCCAGTCCAATCGCACGTCCCAGATTGCTTGCAGCCTTGGTTGTCCGCTCCTCGTCCCGTTCGATCAGCTTAAACTTCTCATCCAAAGCGACACGTGCATTTTCCGTCGCCATCTCCGTCATTTGTTTCTTCAGCCCACGCTGTGGTACATACACCTTTACATCCAACCATTCAGCCAGAGCAAGAGCTGCCGTAGCCGGTTCCTCCAGTCCACCGGACAGTTGGGCTTCTATTTCTGAATGTGCTGCCTCCGCATAAGAAGCTCGTTCTTCAGCCACCAGCAATGTGTCGGAAGAATGCTCGACAGAATATTCTGCATTCTGTGCATCCTGTTCCGTCTGTCTTACCAGCTTGGGTGTATCCGGCAGCAAAATTTCCTGCGGTACTGCCGGGTTATCACTGTAATATTGCGTCACATAGGACATGAAATCGCTGTAAGCCTCGCCGTAAAAAGGAAAAGTCGACATATGCCGTTCGATCATTTTACCCTTGCGAACATATAGAATCTGCACACACATCCAGCCCTTGTCTACCGAAAACCCGAATACATCGCGATCCTTGGCATCAGAGGTTGTGATTTTCTGCTTTTCCATCATGGCGTCAATACTGATAATTTGATCCCGCAGCTCCTTGGCACGCTCAAAGTACAACTCCTCTGCGGCCTCCTGCATTTTACGCTGAAGATCTTTTTTTATTTCCTCATGTCCCCCGCTCAAAAAAGAACCGATCTCCTGACCAATCTGGTCATACGTTTCCTTATCGACCTCTTTCACACAAGGTCCCAAGCATTGATGCATGTGATAATACAGGCATACTTCCTTGGGCATCACACCGCACTTGCGTAAAGGATACATGCGATCGAGCAGCTTCTTCGTCTGATGTGCCGCGTAGGAGTTGGGATAAGGTCCAAAATACTTTGCTTTATCTTTCAGAACGCGCCGGGTCACCTCCAGCTTGGGGTGGGCCTCGTTCGTAATTTTCAAATACGGAAAGGTTTTATCATCCTTCAGCAGCACGTTATAGCGCGGCTGATACTTTTTAATCAGGTTGCACTCCAGAATGAGCGCCTCCATATTACTGGCTGTTACGATATATTCAAAATCACGGATGTCGGCAACCAATCGCTGCGTTTTGCCGTTATGGCTACCTGTAAAATAGGAACGGACCCGGTTTTTCAGCACTTTGGCCTTGCCGACATAAATGATGGTGCCTTCGCCGTTCTTCATCAGATAACAACCCGATGCATCCGGCAGCAACGCTAATTTATGCCGTATGTTCTCCAGCGCCTTCTCCTGATCGTGCAAGTCCTCCGCATAAGATTTCATTCGCCCGGTTCCTCCTTCCATTCTTAAATGACTTCCTAAGTACGTTATAATTATACAGGAATAATACACAAAAACGCCCCCGGTATATTCAACCGGAGGCATTGACCATTCATGCCGCTCCCCAGACCCCCGCAGGAGCATGGATCACGTGCAATGATTATTGGTGTTTGGTAAGCATGCTTTTCAGCGCTTCTTTTGAGTTCAGACCTACAACTTTATCAACAGGCTGTCCGTCTTTGAAGACGATCAGGGTAGGAATACTCATAACACCAAAACGGGAAGCAGACTCTGGATTTTCATCCACATTCACTTTCGCGATTTTGACGCTGTCGCCAACCTCTGTGGACAGATCCTCCAGAATAGGAGCGATCATTTTGCAAGGACCGCACCATGGCGCCCAAAAATCAACCAAAACGGTTCCTGTGCCTTCGACTTCTGCGTTGAAGGATTGATCGGACACGTTAACAATTGCCATTGTATGTTCCTCCTTTATAGAAAAGTCAAGATTATTATAACCTGTAATGTCTTTTTCGACACCTTTTAAGTATATCACAATAGTTTTTTAATTGTAAGATATCAAAATAGCAGACAGATGTCCCCTTACCCCCGCTGGTTTTTCCCCTTCACAGCAATGACATCTACAAAAGGACGAATCCGGTCCATTAAACGTTGTCCCTTGTATATTTCCTCTCCATCCTTGCTCGTAAAGCTGAGATGCTTCTCCAGCCCTTCCAACGTGTAATTGGAGGTATAAAAGGTGGGCTTGCGATTCATTCGGTAATTCAAAATAGAGCCCATCACATGATCCCGTACCCAGGGGCTTAAATTTTCCGCCCCAATATCGTCAAATACGAGCAGGTCACAATTTTTTAGCATTTCGGTCGTTTCCTTCAATTTCTGCCCATCCTGAAACATGGACTTTAGGTCCTCTACAAAATCAGGCATATACACGATCACACCGTTCAGCCCGAACAAGGCCAGCTCGTGCAGTAAGTATCCCATTAAGAAGGTTTTTCCCGTACCAAACGTACCTTCGAGATACAGTCCTTTTTTTAACAAACCCTGACTTTTGGTTTCTTCAATATAACGGAATACCTGATTAACAGCAGGCACTCGTTGCAAATCCTTGCGCGCAATTTCAACAGCATTATAGCCTTCCAACAGTGCGCGCTCATCCACATAAAAGCTTTTAATTCGCTGACGCACCCGTTGTTCATGCTGGGAAGCAACCAGCTTGGCGCACGGGGTCCGGATGTCCACGATTTCCGCTGTTCCATTCGGATATTCTACGCCCAGCTTGCAAAAGTGACCCTGAAAATCGTTAGGACACCGTTCCAGCCCCGGGCAATTGTCACAATTTCGACGATCCCGGGTATACTGAAAGAGCATGCTCATATTGAGTCGCAATTGCGCTTCGTCCACATCAGGATGCGCAGTACAAAATTCCCGCACCAGCGGATCATTGAGTACCTGATCGGCTACATTGCGCGTACGCTGGCGGAACGAAGGGTTCTGCATCTGCTGTAACAAATCGCCCAGTGATTCCAAGAACACTCCTCCTTTCTAAAATGTGCAGAGTTATGGGGGGAGATGACGCTACGCGTGCAGATTGTTCTTCCGATTGCTGTTGCCACCGGATTTTTTGTGATTAAGTTTCAATGGTAAAAATCCGGTGGCAAAGGCAAACGCTTCGCTTCTTCAGAACAATTCTGCCCGCTCCGCTACCGACCGCCATAAAGTCGACACATATTTGAATTGGCTTCGCTTAATAAGTTAAGGACTAAAAACTTAACACCTTAAAATCCTCTAAACCTTTTTCTGTTTACCCGATTGCATACGTTCGGCCAGACGCAGCAGTTCATCCAGTTCTTCCTCGGATACGGATTCCTCGGAAGGCTGATCCTGTACGATCGGAATGGATGGCTTGGCAGAGCCATTATTTTTGCCATATGAGCGGGTGCGGCCGCCGGAAGTAGAAGCAGCGGATTGTTTTCCCTTTACCTTGGCTTGATCCCGTATATATTGAACGGCTTTTTCATAAGTATTTACCTGCTTTAGCAGCATGTTGGATGCAACGGCCTCGACAAAATTACGGTTGATCCGCTGATCACTCCCCGACACGAGCAGAGACATCAAGTAATGGATGAGCACGTTGATGACTTCACCGGGCAACTTATAGCTGATATCAATTTTTTCGAATATATCCAGCAGGTTACCGGGAACCGTGCCGGGGAAAAAGGTTTGCAGCAAACGGCGATAAGGCTCGTTGCGCAACATCATATTATATTGATGAATGTCACACTTGGCTGTGAACTGTGGTGGCACCTCTACATAAAATTCCATTTCTACTGCCTGCTCTGCCGGCGGCTCTTCAGGTATAGAAGCTTCCCTCTGACGTAAAGCGACCACCTTGGCGGCCTGCACCTGCTGTTCCTCCTGACGCTTCCGATCCTGTCTGGATTGCTGACTAGCCCGAAGCTGAAGCTCGTCGAGCAGTAAATCGCCTGCTTCGGTAAAAATACCGTCCTCATCCAGCAAGCGGCTGATGTCCTGTACAGATAGATCAAATTTGCGGACAACGTAATTCACCATGCCTAACTGCTCATGTTCAAAACGCAGACGCTCTACGTGCTTGCGATTGACGGATTCACGCGGAAAACGAAGAATGATGTCTGCGTAGTTCAGCGCTTCTTCCGTCTCTGACGTTAATGCCCCAGTCTGACGACCCGTGGACACTTCGGACAGCGCCTGCTCCAGCTCATAATCTATAACATGGGTGTTCAGTTCAAACAGCTCATAAAACGGAACCGAAATATTCTCTTTATTATAGGAAGATTGCGACCACTCGCTAGATTCCCTGCTCCATAACGACTCTCTCAGAGAAAGCACCGCAAACTTACCGATTTTGTCTCTTAACAACAGGGTAAGATGCTGCGTTCTGAAAAATTCGGCAGGTGCAAGCGGCGGCTGCATCTCATATTCATACATATAGTCGTCCGTTTCCGGTGCATACAGCCTGGACGTCTGTAGCAGACCGACAGCCTCCAGCTTGGAGGTCTGTTCAATCAAATACTTGCGTCCCTTCTCACTCGGCTCCAGTCCCAGTGTCAGAAAAAGACGACGCTGCTGTTCCAGCGGCGAATAACCGATCTGTCCGACTGGCACATGCTGGAACAACAGTCGATATAGACTGACCGCAAATGCGCCTACCATCGGCTGATAGACGCTTCCCAGCATCAATTCATCCAATGCGCTCAAACCAAATTCCCGATAAACGCAGTAGCGGTGGTTCTCAGTATAGTGCAGCAGGTTTTTCATCCGCATCCCAACATTCTTCCTTTCCTGACATAACGGTCTCCAAGATGTTTTTCTATTCTATCATACTTGCCCTCTGCTGGGACCAACAAAATGAGGGCAATTGTTCTCCATTTTGGCAGCCGTATTCGTCTGTGTTCTCCTTTTTTCGCGAATACTAACTATTTTATGAACTTGTGACCTGCATCACGGCAAAAATAAAATTCTTCACACTTCTTTCATTGGTGAAAAGCTTTATTTTGAGCTACAATATAATGGTTAAGCATCACGGATTGGATACAAACAAGACAGATTGAAGTACACATCATTTCGGCTGTGCCGATTATCATTTACAGATTGCAAAGGAGTGTAGATCGTGAATCAACATCAACCTCAACAACCCCCAACAACACCTAACGAAGTAGCCTCCACACTGGAAGGCTGGTATGCGCTTCACGATTTCCGGTCCATTAACTGGACGGCATGGAAAACGGCAGACGATGAAGAGCGCGCCGGAGCGTTGGACGAGCTTCAAGAATTTATGAAGGATTGGAACGTGACCGAGGAAGCGGGTCTGGGTAGCTCTGCTGTCTATACGATCGTTGGACAAAAGGCTGATTTTGTTATGATGCATCTGCGTGAAACGCTGGAAGATCTCAATAAGCTGGAAAACGATTTTAATAAAACAACCTTCGCCAAATATACAACTAAAACCTACTCATATGTGAGCGTGGTGGAACTGAGCAACTATTTGAGCAAGGATGAAGATCCAATGCAAAATCCGCAAATCGTCGCTCGCTTGAAGCCTGTTTTGAACAAGGCACGTTATATTTGTTTCTATCCGATGAACAAAAAGCGTGATCTGGACGACAACTGGTATATGCTCTCGATGGACGAGCGCCGCACCCTGATGCGTAGTCATGGTTTGATCGGACGCAGTTATGCTGGCAAAGTGAAGCAAATCATTTCCGGTTCCGTCGGCTTTGACGATTGGGAATGGGGGGTAACGCTGTTCTCCGACGACGCCCTTCAATTCAAAAAGCTAATCTACGAAATGCGTTTTGACGAAGTTAGTGCCCGTTACGGTGAATTTGGCTCCTTCTATGTCGGCAGTGTGTTGAACGAAGAAACATTCGAAGACATGCTGAAGCTGTAAAGCATAAACATCGAAACCATTTTGCAACACACAATCAAGGATTTCGTGAATTCCCGCTTTTGGGACACGGAATCCTTTTTTATCAACCTCAAACCCACGAAAGAAGAGAATAGGCCCCCTCACGGGCGCCTCAAAATTTATATTTGTATTATTGACGAGATGGTAACCCAAGTGATTATAGCTGTGATTATTATAGCACAGGCTCCACCACTACAGATGTCGTCTCGCTTTTTGCCAGCTTTCTTTTCTCCAGAGCGATATGAATAAAAATAACAAGCAACAGACCACTTAACAAGATCAAAAAGCCGCCAAGCTCAGGAATAAAATACTTTAGGCTTCCACCTTTAAACCCCAGTTCTCTCAAAAACTTAAAATGCCAGGTCAATGGAAGAATGTTACTTACATATTGCAGCGATGTAGGCAGCATAGCTATAGGCAATTGAGCACCGCTCAGTAAAAACGAAGGCAATATAATCAGGTTGAGACGCGGAGAAGCTTTTCCCGGGTTCGCCGCATTCCATCCCAAAGCCATTGCAAGCAAGCTCAACGTAATCGTGTACAGTAGAAACGGAATACTGATCTGCCATACATTCGCTTCAAACCGGAGTCCGCCGATCTGCTTGAGCAAACCAATGGACAAATAAAAGGACACACATCCTACTAACGCATACGGTAGCACCCTAAGAATCAAACCGTATGAATGCTTCAACTCTTCTTTTAATCTACCTTGCTCCCGCAATCGTGGGACAATTGTCAATGCAGCAGCACCGATCAGTGAGATCATGACCGTATTCATAAACCCCATAACCGAGGTCATCAAAGTAACATTGGTCGGATTATACAGCAGACGCTGCTGGAGTAGCATATTGGAAGTAAGCCCTGTTACCTGGCTGTCACTCATCCCCATACCCTTTAGTCCACCACCAGCCAGTATTGCATTTTCCGTGGCAATGATCTCTGTGACCGCCGAGCGCAGATTCCCTGTCGCCTGAGCTACCGTGTTATCTACATAAAAGCCGATGTTGCTCTGAACTCCTTTAAACCTATTTTCCTCCAGACCTGCCGGAAGATAAATCACTGCAAAAAACTTTTCATTATATAAGAGCAAATTCGGATCGGTTTCATTCTCTTGCACATAGCGTACGTCAATATACTGGGATGCATCCAATTTATGAATAAGCTGTCGGCTATAATTGCTATGATCTAAATCGACTACAGCGACAGAGGCATCATTCAGCTGATTATTTTTAAAAACAAACCCTAAGGATACCGCTACAACAATCGGGACGAGCAGCATGACGAATACCATCCTGCCGCTGATCAATAGCTTCCATTCTTCTATAAACGCCTTCATTTGGTCACAACCTCTACTGTCATTCCTGGTAATAATTCGGATGTTCGAGGAACATCAACCCGTACTTGGAAGGAGCTTATATCCGACAAACCTTTATCACGGCTCATTCTCATGTTGGTATACTGCGGAGCAGAGGTGACGTATCTCACCTTGCCCTGGATATCTTTATTTAAGGCTACGACGTGCGAAGTCACTTTTCCCCCTGCTTTAAACTGCGAGATGGAATTCTCATCTACATAAATATCATAGTATAGCTGGCTGGTTTCAATAACGACGCCCGTTGCCCCCGTAGCAACGATTTCTCCCATCTTGGGTACAATGCGGGACACTTTACCGTCTGTAGATGCCTTCAGCACCATACGTCCGCGCTGCAATTCCAAGGTTTTGAGTTGTACGCCTAATGCCTGCTTTTGTTGAGCCAGAAGATCTACGTTATATTCACTATTCTTAACATCTTTCCGCGTTTGCGAGGTTTGATTTAGGGCTTCCTTGGCCTTTTCTGTTTTGATACGAGCCTGCTGACGTTCCTCAGCGGTTGCACCAGCCTTCATTTTGTCCAAAGCGGTTTGCTGCTGAGCGATGCCATTTCGAGCAATGTCAGATTGCTTGCTGGCGGCAGTAACCTGATTATTCGCAATCTCAACCTGGTCCTTAGCTGTAGCCAGCGCAATTTGGGCATTATCCAGTTGATTTTTGGCATTATCCAGCTCTGCTTTGGCTCCGGCCCCGGCATCGTACAACGCTTGAAGACGCTTGTAATTCACTTTCGCCAAGTCAAGGGCCTCTTGTCTGGATGCTACTGTTTTTTGTGCAATCTCCGCATTTGTTTTGGCTGTCTCCACTCCTGTCAGAGCTGCATCCAACGATTGCTGTGCTGCTTCAATCGCCAGCCTTTGTTTTTGAATGTCCTCTGCACGCGTCCCTTGATTCAATAAGGATTCTCCTGCTTGCGCAGCCTGAATATCCAATTGTCCCTGCTTCTCTGAATTTGAAATTTTCTCCGACTGATTTTGCAGTCCATCTTTGGCCTGCTTTATTTTCACATCAGCCTGCGCGATATCCGTTTTTAATTTCTCAATTTGAAGGTCGAGGTCGACAGGATCGAGGGTCATGAGCACATCCCCTTTTTTCACCTGCTGTTCCTCCTTCACCTCAATGGTCTTCACCCTTCCCCCTACGCCCTGAAAAGCAACATTTATGGTATCTGCGGTAAGCAGTGTGTTTTTTTGTTGGGCTGCCATACTCACAGCATCCTTGCCGCTCATTGCCATCAGCGTACCTCCAGTACCTAACGCGACAACAAGTAGAACGTACACAATGATCTTTTTATTCATTACAGTAAACTCTCCTTCATGATGATTTAGTCAACTAATAAGCCATCTGATAGTACGACGTCTAACTATTGATGCTGGGAAAAATGCTTATTCCCGTTTTATTCGTTCAAGACCTGAGGAAAGCTTCTGTAATAGCGTGGCAAAAAGAATATGATCTTCCTGCGTAAATTCGCTCATTAAATCAGCAAAAAGCAGAGTAAACCTCGGAATTTTTTCCGTCAGTAACTGTTTTCCTTCATCAGTCAAGGAGATCGCGGTCATACGTCGATCCGTCAGCGTACTTCGCCGGACTAGACCGTCCCGTTCCAGCTTATCAATTACACTCGTTATCGTTGATCGTGTAACCCCGGAATAGTCGGCCAACTCTGACGGAGTCAACGAACGGTCATACAAAAACAAAAAAATTAAAATTTTCAGGTTTCCGACAGATAACCCGTATTCGCACAATAGGGAGGATGCACCATTGTAAATCTCATGAGATGTCTGCATAAAAAGAATGAACGTGCTTAAGGATTGGGGGTCCAGATTGGGAAATTTGTCAGCCAACACTTTTATTTTATTGGGGTCATGCTTGATATTAAAATCAGAATTCAACGTGAAGGTCCCCCTCTGTAATTTGTAACCAAACTATACGTCTCCGTATAGTTATAAGTCAATATCTTTTTTTTTGAATACCTCTACTTTTTGATTACCTCTATATAAAAAAGGTCCCCAAGCTCCTGTATAGGAGTCATGGAAACCTTTCTGCCTTAGAAAAACCGTCCCTTTTTCAGCACTAGCGGAATCCCGCCGATGATGAACAGATAGCGGAGATCTACGATTTTTTTCAACTGTGCTGCGACCCAGCCTTTTATTTTGCGTTTGCCCACCACGGCAACAGCCTCGCCTTTTCCAAGCGAAGCAACGGTCCCTTTATTGGAAAATACGAATTTGTGCATCTCCTTTTTACGGAGAGTGGCTACCAGATTCTTGGCACAGATGACCCCTTGCTGCATCGCAATTTGGGCCGTGGGTGGATAGGGGCGACCTTCAGGATTAAACATCAGGGAGCTGTCCCCGATAATGAAAATGTCATCGTGGTTCGGCGCACGTAGAAAATCGTCGATTTTCACCCTACCACGCATCACTTCGAATCCGGCTTTCTCAATCAGTCCGTTTCCACGGATACCTCCCGTCCAAACCACTGTGCAGGCTTCGATTTTCTCATCCTCACCGACAATTACGCCATCCTCCAGGCATTCCTTAATGGGAATACCAATGCGGAAGTTAACCCCCTTGCGCTTAAGCACATCCATAGCATATTCCACCAGTTCCGGGTCAAATCCCGGCAACGCCGTAGGAGCCGCCTCGACGTTAATGATTTGAATCCGGTTAAAATCGATGTCATAAGCTTTAGCCAGCTGTGGCAGACGATCGGCCAGCTCCGCAACGAACTCGATGCCGCTGAAGCCAGCACCGCCTACTACAAAGTTTAGCCGGCCAGGTTTACCGTCATTTTTGTACAAGGCCAGCTGGTATTCAACATGCTCACGAATCAGGCGGACGGAGTTAATACTGCGGATCGTCAGCGCGAACTTATCCATTCCTGGAATACCGAATGTTTCCGGCTCCCCGCCCAACCCGATTACCAGATAATCGTAGGACAACGAACCGTCCTCCAGCACGATTTTTTTCTCTTTTGGTATGATTTCCTTTACCGTTCCTTTGACTAAATCCACCTTGAACTCATCTATTAGCTGCGAAATCGGAATGCGTGAATGCTCAATCGTATCCGTACCTGCCGCAGGCATGTGGAGATGTGTCGTAATATAGTGGTAATCATGACGATTGATCAGTGTGACGTTGGCCTCATTATGCTTGAGCTCTTTTTGCAATTGCTGAGCCGTTAAAATACCACCATACCCCGCACCAACAATCACAATTTTGGGAATATTGCTCATATTCCTACCCCTTCCGGTATACATAATCATTAAATATGCACAGCTTTACTCTTAAAACAGGTTTTATACACGCAGTAATTGTTCATCAAATTTTAATCGCTTTAGCCTTGCAAGTAGAACCCGGCAGTTTATAATAAGAAGCAGTGAATCATGCGTAATAGCTAATTAAACCTCTATGCGGCTGATTCAATATCCACAATTCATACCATAATCCCTTTCGGAGGTGTTTTTAGAGTGACAGCTCAATCTACAGGTGCGGAACTACGCGACCTGATCATTATTGGGGGCGGTCCAGCCGGTATTTTCGCCGCTTTCTACGGAGGAATGCGCCAGGCATCCGTCACCTTAATTGAAAGTATGCCCCAACTGGGCGGCCAGCTTGCAGCCCTTTATCCTGAAAAATATATTTACGACGTCGCTGGCTTTCCTAAAGTGACCGCACAGGAGTTGGTCAACAATCTGGTTCAGCAGATGAACCACTTCAATCCAGAGGTGCGACTAGAAGAGAAAGTCGTATCGTTAGAGAAAAAGGAAGAACGCCACTTTATCATAAAAACGGACAAGGGCGGCGAGTATCATGGTAAAGCGGTTATCATTACCGCTGGTGTAGGTGCTTTTGAACCACGCAGATTGGAACTGCCGGGTGCAGATCATTTTGAAAAAACGAACCTGCATTACTTTGTCAGCGACCTGAGCAAATTTGCAGGCCGAAAAGTGCTGATCAGCGGTGGCGGCGATTCTGCAGTCGACTGGGCACTTATGCTGGAACCGATTGCAAAACAAGTTACATTGATTCACCGCCGCGACAAATTCCGTGCGCATGAACACAGTGTAGAAAACCTCCTCGCTTCCAAGGTAAATGTCATAACACCAACAGAAATTACAGAACTGCATGGGGAAGATACCATTACAAAGGTCACTCTCGCACATGTAAAAACCAAAGAGACTCAGGAAATCGAAGTCGACGATGTCATCGTTAACTTTGGATTTGTGTCCACACTTGGCCCGATTGCTGAGTGGGGAATTGAAATCGAAAGCAACTCCATCGTGGTCGATTCCCGTCAGGAAACAAACATTCCCGGCATTTTCTCCGCAGGGGACATCACGACGTACCCAGGCAAGCTCAAGCTGATTGCTGTCGGCTTTGGTGAAGCACCTACGGCAGTCAACAACGCCAAGGTCTATGTAGATCCGGACGCCAAGCTGTCGCCAGGTCACAGCAGTAATATGAAATTATAGTTTATTTTAGACTATGACAAAAAAGGGTATTTTACTCCAAATTTAATCGTTGGAGTGAAATACCCTTTTTCACGGTGTGCCTATTCGTTGCAGTGATTGTCTGTAAAGTCATTCGAACCCTGAATGGCTTTACAGTCGCAGTACGAGAGCTTGTCCGGTCTAATGAAGGACTACGGCTGTATTCATCTCTAGATTTCTTTTGTGAATCTCAGCCAGCAACAGTGCAATGAAGTCACATTCAAGTTTAAGCTCGATTGCCATCTGATAGGAATCCAAAAGCATTTCATCCGTCAGCATAGCCATCCTCGACACAACCTTTCCTTTTATTTCAAAATCTATTCTATCAAAATACTAAAAACGGAACAAGCGTTCTGTTATCCACAATCAATTGTGGAAATCCTGTGTATAAATTGTTGGTAAGTGTCGTTAACCCATGTATATGACAGGGGATAATGTGGACAATATTTATACACAGAATTTTGACGCCTAAACACAAAAAAAATATTTTCATAGTTTATACAAATATATTATATTTAGCGTCTTGTTAATAAGATTAAAATGGAATTTATTTCAAGTCAATAGACATTTTACTGGGGCCTTGTGTTTACCTCCAAAATCCATACCCGTCCATTTGGGTCAAGTCCATAATCAAACCCCAACTGCCCGATCCCTGGAAATCTTCTCTCCAGTACCGGAATACAGCGCAGGGTGAGATCCGCAATTTCCCGCCGCTTCCGGGTAGCTAACCGCCGGGGATAGATCATCCGAAGCGCCTCTGTTCCCTTCAATAGAGTTCCACCTTTGCACAGATTTGTAATCACCAATCCGGGGCGGGCATGACGTGCGACTACTGCACGGAAAACCCACTTTTGTCCTTCCCTCACCACCTTGACCCGATAGTCGACGGGTCTACCTTGAATGCTTGCCAGTTGGATGCCTTGCTGAATGAGATACGGACGCTGGATTCGAAGTCTGCTGACTCCGGCTACAAGCGCTTTAAAATGATTGAAATGATATGTGTTCTCCATATACGTGCAGGTATATCCCCTACGCTCCTTTGCAACACGCATGACCCCGTTTCCTCCGCCTCCCTTCACAGGCTTTATGAATACAAAAGCATGCCGCCGCAGCATCATGCGTAGTTGTTCTTCACTATATAGACACGTTTCCGGTATATAAACGGCGGTATGTGGATGGTGAAGCAGCGCCTTCGTCTTTAACCACTTGCTTGCCAGTTGTCTCATCAACCCTCTCTCCTTTCGCCGTCAGCTATACTTATACATACTCAACAGGGATGCGCTATTCTTGGATGATTGTCTGGGACGCATAGGATTTCGGCAAGATCACTGCAGACGGTAGCATGCACCGGACATCACTGGTACAATGACAATAATCTGACTTATATTTGCCCGGAGCAGCGGATTTTATCTGCAAATTGTTTTTTCGACAAGGAGGTCAACTCATGAACAGCAAAATTGGCATCATGGACATTGGTTCCAACTCCATCCGTCTGGTGATCTATGAAATGACAGAGGCAGGAGCCTACCGGATTGTCCAGGAATGCAAAGAAGCTGCCCGACTTAGTGAAAAGGTTGGGGCCAACGGTCGTATGGAACGGGAAGCAATTCGAAGCATTGCTCCATTACTGCGCCAATTTATGACGGTATGTCGTATGCACGAGGTTGATCGTATGCGTGCAGCAGCGACAGCTGCTATTCGCAATGCAGCCAATTCGGACGAAATTGTTCAATGGATTGCGGAGGAAACAGGCTTAACGCTGGAAATATTGAGCGGGGAGCAGGAGGGCTATGCCGGATTTCTGGGCGTCGTCAATACAATGAATGTAAGCGACGGTATTATTATTGACATCGGGGGTGGTAGTACCGAAATTACGCTGTTCCGCGAGCGGAAGCGAATTCATACCGTTTCTTTTCCCTTTGGTGCGGTCAATATGAATTGGCGCTTTGGACGGGAGGTCAAGAATGGCGAATGGTCCCCTCAGCAGATCGAGGAAATGGTGAGCTTTGTCCGTTCTTCGCTGCAAAACCATGACTGGATATTTTCCAATCCGGGTCTGCCATTCATCGGTCTGGGCGGTACTCTGCGCACCTTGGCTAAAATCAATCAAAAGCGGCAGGATTACTCGCTGCCTGTCACGCACCATTACGAAATGTTGGCTGAAGATGTCGATTACTATTATGAAACTCTGCCTCATCTTCCCTATGAAAAACGAAAAAAAACAGCCGGCCTGTCCAAAGACAGAGCCGACATCATTGTACCTGGACTCATTATATTGAAAACGATATTCGAGGCTGCTCAAGGCAGCGCGTATTTGATCAGTGGAGCGGGCCTGCGGGACGGGCTGTTTCACGAGCTGATCAATACCGAGCAGCCCGTGGTGGCTAATCCGCTCGTCGCCTCCATACGCAATATACTGTCGTTCGCTGTCCCGGTTAGCGAAGCACACGTCCGACGCGTTAATGAGTATGCCGTGCTTCTTTATAACGCATTGACTGATACAGCATCCGCAGCAATGGACAAGCGCTTGCTGCTAACCGCAGCTACTCTTTACAAGACCGGAGCTGCCTTGAATTATTATCATTTCCGCCAGCATTCCGTGTTCTGGATCCTGCACGCTGGCATAGGTGGTTTATCCCACCGGGAAACAGTCCTGGCCGCGTTGATCGCTGATTACCATCCCAAAAATCGGACGCCTCGTCTGTTGCGTACACATGCCGACATCTTGGAGCCTTCGGACGAAGAACGCGTGCATCGGCTCGGTTCCCTGCTTCAGCTCGCAATCGGCATGGATCGAAGTGAGTCCGGCATCATTACCAGCATCCATCCCACTATAGGAGACGATGCACTGCATATTCGTCTGGAAAGTAAGAGTGAACCGATTCTGGAACAACGGGAGCTGGTAGCTGTCGCTAAAGATTTCCAAAAGGCCTGGAATCTTACGTTGTCGTGGTCCATTCTTCCTTCTTCCAGTTTTTAACCTTCATCGCTTCGAATTGGCTCCTGATGGGAGCCTCTTCGTCGTTTCTTGCTACAAACTGATAGCTGCCATTAGGTAAAAGCTGCCGTGCTTTCACATTATCGGTCAAGGATAGATGTAAAATTTCTGCCAGCATTTCTTTGATTCGGTCATCGTAAATTGGGCACATCAGCTCAATTCGGCGAGTCAGATTACGAGTCATCCAATCCGCGCTGGACAGGAATAGCTCCGAATTTCCTGCATTTTCAAAGGAGAACAGCCTGGAATGCTCCAGGAAACGATCGACAATACTGATAACCCGAATGTTCTCGCTAAAGCCCTCCACCCCGGGGCGCAAGCAGCAGACCCCTCTAATGATTAAATCAATCTTCACACCTGCTTGAGAAGCCGCATATAGTTCATCGATCATTTCCTGATTGGATAAAGAATTGATTTTGGCAATAATACGGGCTGGCTTGCCTGCAAGTGCTTGCTCTGCTTCCCTGCGGATCAGCTCGAACAGCTTATTTTTCATTCCCGTCGGGGCTACCGTGAAGGCTTGCAGGGTCTTGAGCGCGGAGAAGCCCGTAATTTCATTGAACAGCTCGGAGGCATCCTCGCCCAGCACCGGGTCTGACGTGAATAACCCGATATCCGTATATACGCGTGCCGTGCTTTCATTGTAGTTGCCAGTTCCCACATGCACGTATCGTTTGAGCACGTTGCGTTCGTGGCGTACAACAAGAATGATTTTGGCATGCGTCTTCAAACCGACCAGTCCGTACACCACATGACAGCCTGCTTTCTCAAGCGTACGCGCCCAGGCAATATTACGCTCCTCATCAAAACGGGCTTTCAGCTCCACCACCACCGTGACCTGCTTGCCGGATTCGGCCGCACGTGCCAGTGCCGGAATCAGCTTGGATTCCCCGTTAACCCGGTAAAGGGTCATTTTGATGGCCATCACATCGGGGTCCTCTGACGCTTCAATGATAAAGTCCGTCACTGCATCGAATGATTCATACGGATGATATACCAGCACGTCCCGTTTGCGAAGTACGTTGAAAATATCCTCTTGCGGGGGTAGCTCCTCTGGATACAGCGGTTTGATTACCGGAAATTTCAGATGCGAATACCCCTCCAAATGATCGGCAAAAGACGATAAAAACGTCAAATCGAGCGGCCCGTCCATCTCAAACACATGATCGAACAGCTTAAATTCACGTTGAAGCTCCGCCAGAGCAAAGGGATGAATCCCTTTTTCCACTTCCAGTCTTACCGGCGCACCGCGTCTTCTTCGACGCAGCTCTTTTTCAATCTCTTCGAGCAAATCTTCAATCTCTTCTTCATTAATGGACAAATCGGAATTACGCGTAACACGAAAGGCATCAACCGCCTCTGGAACATAGCCCGTGAAGAGCGTTTGTATATGATGCTTAATGAGTTCTTCAATTAAAATAAATGATTTCTTCTTACTGTTGGAACGCAGCGGCACTGTAACAACACGTGGAATATTGGAAGGCACCTGCACAATGGCAAAAAGCGGTTTATCCTCCTCTGTATCCCCAGGACGTTTCAAGACGACTGCTAAATATACATATTTATTATGAACCAATGGAAAAGGACGGCTTTGATCGACCGCCATCGGCGTTAGCACCGGAAATATAATTTCATGAAAATACGCATCCAGCGACTTGCGCTGTGTTGTATTTAAATCTTCATATTCAAGTAAAAAAAGCCCTTTTTTCGTCAAGAGGCGAGAAATATCGCGATAGGTCCGATATTGTTCAGATACCATCGAGACGGTACGCTTAATCAGGCGTTTGTACAAACCAGAGGGGGTATAGCCGGTAAAATCCTTTTGCATAAAACCAGCCTTGATCTTCTCTCTCGTCTCTGCCACCCGAACGGCCATGAACTCATCCAAATTGCTAGACACAATCGCCAAAAATTTGGCTCTCTCCAGCAACGGTGTATCTGCATCCTGAGCTTCCTGAAGCACACGACGGTTAAATTCAATCCAGCTTAAATCCCGATTAAAATAACGTTCTGACCCGGCTTTATCCTTTTTCTGACTCTCTATCAACATATGGCCTCCATCAATTCATGCAGTATAGTTATCCTTTTATTGTACTATTAGATGAAACGCACTAGCATCACAGCTATGTAAACGCAATGTAAAATGTGTGTAAACGCAGCTGGATGTTGAAAAGGTCAATCGGATACTTTACAAAAATAACATTAAGGGGTACAGTGTTTACGTCTGTTTCATAGAGTAGAATGACAAAGCGTACCTTTTTCAACCACACTCAATTGCTGATTTTTAAATGGCATCATATAGGGAGGATTTTTCGTTATGGAACCCAGGAAAACGCCACGCGTACTGCAAAAAAACATCGAATTTTTCACCGCAGCGCTGTCTCAGCACCTCGTTTCGGTCTGGCAAGAGGACCCTACGGGCGTATATTGCGAGATCGGCTGTGGATATATCGAGTTGTTCAGCAGCGAGATGATTCGAGTGCGCAATCAGGATGGGACCCCAAGCCATTATGACCGCAATATTACGATGTTTCAGCTGATCACGAAGGATCAACCGATATAATTATTATATGCTATGACCACGCTGTTCTTCCAGATTAGAATTGTTTTTATCTTACAGATAATGCATCTTCACAGGTCAATCATTTAACCAGCTGTGCTGCTGGCTTTTATATCTGCTGAAGCTTGAAATTTCACCTAAAAAGCGCCAAAGAGCGCTTTTTTTGTCGACTTTTTTTGAACATCGCTTCAAAAAGCAGTATGATAAGGGAGCATATTACCTGAATTTAAAGGGGAATCAACCGATGGAGCATACAACATCAGATGGACGCATCCTGGTCATGACCGCGGTTGAAGGCGAACGGGAAGCCGTGCTGCGCGGCTTGAAAGGCGATACTCGCTTTGCGGTCGAGCTGGCCGGTGTGGGCGCTCCGTCCGCAGCGGCTTCAACCGCACTGGCGCTGGCTGCTGGCGACTTTCGCCTGGTCATCAGCGCCGGAATTGGTGGCGGCTTCGTTGAGTCCGCCGCGCTGGAGAGCGTCGTCGTTGCGGACGCTATTATCGCCGCCGACCTGGGGGCCGAGACAGCTGAAGGCTTCAGCAGTGTGGACGAGTTGGGCTTCGGCTCCAGCCGAATCGCCGTGAACACTGCCGCCAGCCAGCGGATCGTGCAGGCACTGCGCGCCGCCGGACAGATAGCTGTCGCCGGGCCGATCCTGACCGTCACGACGGCCACAGGCACGTCGGCAACCGCGGAACAGCTGGCTAAGCGTGTTCCCGGAGCCGCTGCCGAAGCGATGGAGGGCTACGGCGTAGCTGTGGCAGCGAACAAGCTGGGGCTGCCTGTGATGGAAATCCGCACGATTTCCAATGCCGTCGGTCCACGTGACCGGGCAGCCTGGCGAATCAAAGAGGCTTTACAAGCATTGGAAGCCGCATTTTCTACATTAACGGAGGTTATATAGATGCAAATTGCTTTTTCACCTTGTCCCAATGACACCTTTGTCTTTCATGCTCTGGCGCATGGGTTGATTCCGGGCGCACCCGCGCTGGACATTACCTTTGCCGATATCGACATCACCAACAATCTGGCGATCACACCAGATGGACTGGATATTATGAAAATCTCGTATGCCGCACTCCCTTGGGTGCTGGACGAATATGCTTTGCTGCCTTGTGGTGGCGCACTGGGTCGGGGCTGTGGGCCGCTCGTGCTGACCAAAGAAGGCTCCACGTTGGAAGGCCCGAAAGCCTTGTCTGGCAAGCGCGTAGCTGTACCAAGTGAGCGTTCCACCGCCTACCTGTTATTCCGCCTGTGGGCAGCCAAGCATGTGCCGGGGGGTGTAGGCGAGATCGTCGTAATGCCGTTTGACCAAATCATGCCTGCTGTCCGTGACGGGCATATGGATGCCGGACTGGTTATTCATGAAGCACGCTTTACATATCCGTCTTACGGACTCAGCAAGCAAGTCGATCTGGGCAACTGGTGGGAAGAAGATACAGGACTCCCGATCCCGCTCGGAGCGATTATTGCCCGTCGTCATCTGAATTTGGATGCTATTACAGACTGGATACGCGCCTCTGTCGAGTACGCATGGAAGCATCCTGAAGCTTCCCGTGAATATGTATTGTCCCATGCACAGGAGCTTTCACCGGATGTCGTCCAGTCGCATATCGACCTGTATGTGAACGATTTTACCGCCAATCTGGGCGATAGCGGGTATGCCGCCATCGAAGCCTTGCTCGGACGTGCCGCACAGGAAGGGCTGGTGCCTTCGTTTGATTTGGCCAAGCTGCGCCTTGCCTCCACAATCCGCTAAAACCTATAAAACCTCCCGAACGAGCACATGCCTATTCATGCGCCCAGTTCGGGAGGTTTTATCATTTCTTCGTATGACGAATTCTCATTTTAGACTCGCATGAGTCCTGTCTTAGTTCTGTTCTTGCTCCACGACCTCGGTCTTAAATACATTATCCAGCTTGGTACCCAGTCTTTTCACCAACGGTACCTTGATATCCCGGCTCAGTTCCTTGAAAAAAGCGTCCATATCACAATTAATCTTATCCAACACAACCTTCACGGTGCCCTCTGCCAAGATCTGCTCATTCAGTTCTTCCGGTACCGTAACCGAGATATCATACTTCTTGCTTAGCGTTTTAATGTAGCGGGTAAAGATTTCGATAAGCTCCTCATTGTTGAAGTTCTCAACAGCAACTTGCCCTTTGTTCGTAAATTTCAAATTCACTCTCACGTTAGCATTTCCCCTTTTCCTTTTGACCATTTATTTTGGATAAACGTTGAACCGTACAGCGGCTCTTCAAAGAAAGGGCCTTACCGATCGTTTTAGACTCTTGTCCTTTGATATACTAAGTATAACACATTAAGTCCGTTTTCATTTCCCAACTTGTCGTTTTATGATAAAAAATGATACATTTTGAGCATTTTCAACATAAATTATTTCTTTTCATTCCAATTACTAGTAGATAATCATGCAAAATATACAAGAAACGCCTATCTTGCAATAGAAAGACGTTTCCTTATAGCAGCTTATGTAGCATAAATTCACAGCGGTTTTGTACATTCCCAACCGTGTGAACGATACTCACGCACAGCATCTCGTATATCCTCAATATCATCCGTATGCAGTAAAACGGAAGGTAAAATGACCCAATATTCATTTTCTGCCAGATCAATAAATACGTCCTCGACATCATAATACTGCATGTCTCCAAAAGCCGTATCTCTGATTTTCTGTCCAACCAAAGGCGTATACTGGGAATCAAATGTTTTCATCACCTTCGTGTATTCCTTCACGCCCGTTGCTGCGATCTGTTGTGAAATAATGACGCTCAATGCTGCTACCTCCCTGACCTAATAATGCTCATTATAACCTGCCCTCAGACCTTCTACAAAACCTATGAAAAAAATTCGCTCGCCTTCTCGCGGTGGGCTGGCTTAATATGCATATCCAACACTTTTAAGGCTGCTAACACAACACCCGTATCATCCGTGAATCCCAGCATCGGAATAACATCCGATATCGCATCTAATGGTGAAATAAAATACGCCAAGGCTCCGAAAGCTACTCCTTTGGCATAAAGTGGCGTTTCGGGATCTATCGCACAATAGTACATAGCCACTGCATCCTTCACAAAAGGAACCTTTCCGGCCGTGGACTTCACCTTTTTGAAAAATCCCTTTTTCACCTGTTCTTCCTGTTTCGGGTCATACTTGGCTTTCGTTACGTCAAAATCCTTCATAGGCTCCTCCTATTGCTGGCTGGTAAGCTTGAAAATGCCACCTTCCCGCTTCCCAAGCAGATAATTTTGGACCGTCATTTCCACCTTCGTATTCTTATCCCATACAGGGAGCTTATCCGATTTACCGTACTCTTTCATAGCTATGTTTATGACTTTTTCCGCCTTCTTCGTCAAAGTAGCAGAAGCCATATTATATTTACCATAACCTTGATAAGCACCGCCAAAACCAAGATTGGGTTGATTATTCACATTTAAAAGCACACCCTGCAACGTACCATTCTCTGCTACATCAAAGGTCACTATATAGTCATATTTTACTATGACCCCCTTTGATATTCTAGTATATTTTTCCTGATTCTGTACTCCTATGCATTTGGACAGGATTTCGCTTCATCAGCCTTTAAGCTTCGGTTCCCCCGTTTTCCGGGTGAAGCTGTATTTACCAGGGACACACTGCCTGCAATCAGCACCAGCCCGGCAACAAACGTCAAAGTAAGTGATTCCTTGAGCATCACCATACTAAAGATCGTGGACAGCACCGGGATCAAAAACGTATATGAGCCGACGGTTCCCGCATCTCCATTGTCAATCAGTTTAAAATAAATCATCCAGCCCATCGCAATCACGAATATCGAAATAAACAATAAAATCGCGATAAAGGAGTTTGTCCAGTGGATATCACTCCACTTCTCTGTCGCAAATCCAACCCCATTAAGCATGATGCCCCCCAGAATGAGCTGCATCGTCACGGCCCAAATGGAATCCAGCTGCTTGCTTTTTTTCTTCATATAAATCGTTCCCAGCGCCCAGCACAATCCTGAGGCCAGCCCCAACACAATGCCCAATACAGACAAATGACCTGCCATCCCGCCAGAGCTAATCACGATCACCCCGCCAAATCCAAGAACCAGCCCGATCACCTTCATAGGAAACATACGCTCACCCAACCATAGCCAGGAGAATAACCCCAACAAGATCGGCTGGAGGAATACTAAAGTGGAAAATAGCCCGGCAGGCAAATAACGCAATCCCACCGTCTGCAAACCATAGTAGCCAGCAATATTCAATATTGCCAGAACGACATACGTCCATCCATTTTGTCTAAAACGCAAGGTTTCCCGGTGACGCAAAGCGAATATCAGCAAAATCAAGCCGCCCAGCAAGGTGCGAATTCCCGAAAAGAACAGCGGCGGTGTATCTGGCAAGGCCAGCTTGGTCAACGGCCAGTTGATCCCCCATACCATCACTAATATCAATACAAGCCACAGTGTAGCTTTGGGTGTTAACTTTTTCATAGATGTCTTCTCTCCTCTGGCATTTTCGTCGTTCTTTGCTTACTACTATAGGCATAAGCCCGTTTGCAAAGCTTCACTTTACTAGCGTATACTGTGAGCACCAATAAATAAAATGAATGTTTTCGATAAGGGAGATAACTTTTCACTTATGACAATTACCCAGATCATGATCTTTGTCCGCGTAGCTGAAACGCTAAATTTCACCCAAACTGCTCACGAGCTGCATATGACGCAACCCGCAGTCAGCCATGCTATCGCCAGTATCGAAAACGAGCTGGATGTTCAGCTATTGCTGCGTGATCGCAAAAAAGGCGTACTCCTAACCAATATCGGGCACAAGGTACTACTGCAATTCCGCATGATGCTGCAAAGCATGGAAAAGGTACAGCAGCAGGTGGCTGCTGAAAAAGGGCTGGACGTTGGCACGATCACCATCGGCGCCTTTCCCTCGGCCTCAGCCTATTTTCTGCCTCCCATTATCCAGCATATTCGCCAGCACTATCCCAACCTTGTTTTTGATCTGCACGAAGGCTCCACGAATGAGGTCAAAGAATGGGTGCATACCCGAGAAATCGAAGCCGGGATCATCCTGCTGCCCGATCCACAAGTGGACGTAATCCATCTATGTCAGGACAATATGGTCATCCTCCTGCCGGACGGTCATCCTTTGGAAGTGCACGACAAAATAGCTATTCGAGACTTGAATCAGCAGGATATGATCTTTTGCAAGGGCGGACATGAGGTTGCCATTATGGAGGGTTTTGAACGTGAACAAAGCCAGTTGCAGGCACAATTCATTACTCACAATGTCAGCACCTTGGTCAGCATGGTCCGACAGGGACTAGGTATGGGTATTGTCTCTTCACTCGCCTTGTCCACGTTCCCTCATGATCTGACCGTCAAGGAAACCACGCCATTGATTACACGCGAGATTGGTATCGCTGTGCCATCTCTGTCTAATGCTTCTTTGGCCGTACAGTTATTTGTGCGCACTGCGCAGGAGCTATTTACGGATTGATACTTAAAATCTTACGAAAAAAATAATTTTTAGGAGGTCACTTTTTATGTGCAGAACAATCAAATCATTGAATACGAGGAAAAACTGCGTAAGGCCATGTTGGCTAGTGATGTGAAGATGCTGGATGAACTGATCCATGATAATCTAATATTTGTCAATCACTTTGGACAGATGCTGAACAAAGAAGCAGATTTAGAAGCGCATCGCTCAGGCGTTTTACATTTTACGGATATACAAGTCATGGATCAAAAAGTGATTCCGCTGGATGGAACCGCCGTAACTATAACGCGAGTTTCTCTACAAGGAACGGTGGGTAGCTAACCCATTGAAGATGAAATGTGTTATACCGTGTTTGGCAAGAATTTGATGGAGCGCTGAAGATTATTTCAGGTCATTGTAGTTCGGTAAAATAGTAACTTTTTCACGTCGCCTGTAAAAATAAACAAATGGAAGGCTCATCCATTTGTAGAAATAGGAATAGCGCTATGCTATACTATAAACAGAAGTTGTATCACGTGTCATATAACATATGATATGTGGGTAAAATGAGAATAGCCGCGATGGTTGCACATCGCGACTATCTAACAAAAGCCGGTGGGCGACCACGGCGAGGATTTCATACTAGGTACGAAAAACCACCGGATAGCTAGGCGCCTAACCTATTCCCGGTGGTTTTTCTTGTCTTTACGTGATTGTTTCCAGGCTTGAACCAAAGCCTTCAGACCAGTAGTAATACTGACCAACTTTAGCACAACGTCAAGAATCTTCACGATTAGATCAAATGACACGGCGTCACCCCCTCTCGGGCTAGCTTCGCCGCATCTTCCCCACCGGTTATTTTGTCCAAATCATTATAGCATAAATGGGAAAATTGGAATATAGAGTAGGAATAGCGAGAAGAAATACTAGTCGTGAAGTGTCACTTTGTTTTAATAAGGTCAAGTTCAATGTGACTTCGATCGTGCAACCATAGCAGTTCATCCAGTAAAAACGTTAATCCATCCTTTCTGCGTAAACGCTCGATCAACTCTGTAACGACTTCCATAATCTCACGTTGCACATTCTTTGCCAGTTGGAGGCCCCCACTTTCTCCATCCACATAAAGATGTGGATGATCCGCCGTTCTACCTTACGTACATGCCGCAGTCACAATATCCCTTTTTCAAGATAAAAGAAATAGCTACGTCCATACAAGACTCCCTCAAATAATTCATACATATGAGGATCATCATCAGGTCCATAGACCATGGCAACTCGCTTTAATTCAACTGGATTGTTCATATATAAAATTACTCCCTCCGCACTCAATTTCAAAAGTAGCTCCTATACCGACATTTTAGTGAGGTAAAACTCAAATTAAATAATGTGAACTTTTTGTTCGATAAGTGCTAAGTGATCGTGCTAAAATGTAATTTATGTATAAGGAATCGTACATCAAATACGTTTGTATATATTTCCTTACAAAGTTCATGTTACGTCAGCCTCTATGTATTAATGTGCTACTTATTCTATATGTGAATTCTCATAGTCGGGACGGGGAGTGATAAAATGCGCTTTCTGAAAGCTTTTTCCTCAAAACAAAATATAAATAGCTCAGTTCTGTTTTTTGCATTTTTAATTTCATACAGTGTTTATTTTGAGATGGAAATTAAGCCCTTAACCATTTTCATTTTTACATTCGTATTCTCCCTTTTTAATGCTTTTAGTACATTTGTTCAATCCATACGGAGTAATCATGATTTTAAATAAAGTGGGTATCCACACACTAAAAAGACCTCCATAGCGGTATAGTACTTGACTATACCGCTATGGAGGTCAGATCATCAATGAAAAAGTCTAATTAACAAGGCTCCTCGCTCGGCTTCCCTGCATCGTCACGTGTACGGAAACTTGAACCGCAGCCGCATGTAGCTACAGCATTTGGATTATGAATCGTAAAGCCGCCTGACATGCCGGACTCTTCGAAGTCAATTTCCAGTCCGTCCAGGTAGCGAATGCTTTCTTTTTCCACTACGACTTTCATATCCTGTACGTTCATATATATATCCTGATCTGTCTCATTGTCGTCAAAGCCCATGGCGTACGAAAATCCGGTACATCCACCTGGCGTAACACCCAGACGCAAAAACATATTCGGCGTTTCCTGCTGCTCCAGCATTTCTTTCAAGCGTTCAGCAGCGGAATCGGTGATGTTAATCATGGCTCCATCCTCCTCTTTTACTTCATATTCTCCTTCAGTATACTCCACTATTTGCAGGTGCTCAAGTCATGGAATGTCCTTCCCCTACGGGATAAAAGACCTGTTTTTATACTCATTTGTATTGATCACCTGTGTGGTGAGGTTTATAATAGGTGAAGAGTGTGTAAAAGAAACTGTCGGAAATTTGTCATTTCAATGGCGATGTTTTGAGACATTCATCATTGTAGCCTGGCATTGTAATATTTTTCACATATCATATATCCGCGCTGCCGGGTTCGTACCGACGGAACGGGACATCCTGTGTGCATCAAGCGCTTACACCGCCGATCAAAGCGGACAGCCTCGCACAGAGCAACTTGAAGGAGGAATGGGCATGTCCACATTAGTTACACCCTTTACAGACCGCAGAATGGCGGAGATTGTAGAAAAGGTACAGAACGGTATTCGTTTGAACCTTGAAGACGGTATATATTTGTATGAAACTGACGATATTCTCACACTGGGTCAGTTGGCTAACGAAGCTAATTTACGAAAAAACGGAAAAAAGGTTTATTTTATTGAAAACATGAGCCTGTACTTCACCAATGTATGCGAAGCGCGCTGCGCGTTCTGCAATTTCCGCAAGGATCAGGGGGAGGACGGCTCTTATACGTTGTCCGGGCAGGAAATGATTGATTATGTAGAGCAACACATCCATCCCGGCGTAAGAGAATTCCATATCGTCGGCGGTCATAATAATCATGTGCCTTTCCAATACTATGTAGACTCATTAAAGTCGCTGAATGAAAAGTATCCCCACGTTACACTGAAAGCTTATACTGCAGCGGAAATTGACTTTTTCACACGCATAAGCGGCTTGAGTATTAAAGAAGTGCTTCAGGAGCTGCAAAAGGCTGGACTTCAATCCTTGACTGGTGGTGGCGCGGAAATCTTGTCCGACGAATATCGGAAGAAGATGCGTGTTACGAAAGCCAATGTGGACCGATATCTCGAAGTACATCGCACGGCCCACAATCTCGGCATGAAAACTCATACGACCATGCTGTACGGTTCGGTCGAATCCTATCAGGATCGTATTGAGCATATGCTGCAAATTCGTGAATTGCAGGACGAAACGAATGGATTTATGGTATTTATTCCACTGTCCATGCAGCCGAAAAGCAAAAACGCCAACATCATGCGTCGCAACTCCGCTTACGAGGATCTCAAAACCATTGCGATCAGCCGCCTGATGCTGGACAATATCGATCATGTCAAAGCCTACTTCATTAATATTGGCCCGCAATTGACGCAGGTCGCGCTTACGTTCGGCGCCTCGGACGTCCATGGCACGATTGTGCGCGAGCAAATCAGCCATGCCGCTGGTGCATTGACTCCAGCCGGTTTGACCCGTAAAGAGCTGATTTGGCTGGTCAAAGGTGCAGGACGCATCCCGGTAGAGCGGGATACCTTTTATAACGAAATCGAAGTTTTCGAGTAGAAGTTTCCAAGTACATGTCATTTTGAATTCAAATTTTCCGCGAGCATTTTATCCCCATTACTCACACCATGCAGCGTCAAGCTGCCTCGGAATACTCAGGTCTGCCTGCCACAGGCGGACCTGACTCCGGGTTTTACAACAATGATAAACTTGTGTCTGATCGAAGCATCAAATTCGTATGTCGCCGGAATAAGACGTTAATTGACTTTCATATCACCAATCTTTATACGACGAGAAGACGAAAATGCTTTCTGATGAGGCTCCAGACCATTTGCCGGGGACACGGCAGCGAAAGGACGGCGGATTTTGATGAAAAATTTCGTTATTCTGGGGGGCGGCTACGGCGGCCTTACCATTGCCAAAGAATTGCTGGACAAACACATTCCCGACGATGTTCAACTTATTTTAGTGGACCGGATGCCCTTTCAGGGATTGAAAACAGAATACTACGCTCTCGCGGCGGGGACGGTATCTGATTTTGATTTGCGAGTGCATTTTCCCGATGAGCAGCGTCTGATCCGAAAATACGGGGAAGTCACCTCAATGGATTTGGAGAATAAAATCGTCCATTTTCAGGATGGCGAACCTTTGCTCTATGATCAGCTTGTGATTGCGCTGGGCTGTACGGACCGTTTTCACAATACACCAGGGGCTGAAGAGTATAGCTGCACGATCCAGTCATTTAACCATACCCGTCAAACGTATTTGCGCTTGAATGAAATCAAGCCTTATGGACATGTTCATATTGTAGGCGGCGGTCTGAGCGGTGTTGAAATTGCTGCGGAGTTACGTGAAAGCCGTTCGGATTTAAACATTACCATTATGGATCGGGGCGAGCGGGTGCTGTCGGCATTTCCGCAACGTTTGTCTGCCTATGTACATGCGTGGTTCAAGGAGCATCAAGTAAATGCACTCAACCATGTTGCGGTTTCCCGTATTGAACCGGGCGCTATCTACAACCATGACGAGCAGATTGTAACCGATGCAGTTGTATGGACCGCCGGGATTCAACCGGTGAAAATTGTGCAGGATTTAGCTGTTCCTAAAGACCCTCAGGGTCGCATCGTGCTCAACGAATATTATCAGATACCGGATCATCCAGAGGTGTACGTGGTTGGAGATTGTGCCAGTCTTCCCTACTCGCCAAGCGCCCAGGCGGCGGAGGTGCAGGGAGAGCAGATTGCACACATTGTACGCGACCTGTGGAAGGGCCAAACGCCTCACCCCCATCCTCTGAAGCTGCGCGGCACATTAGGCGCGCTTGGCAAGAAGGCGGGGTTCGGCTATGGCTTTATGGGCAGCACCTCGTTACGTGGACGAGTACCGCGCTTGCTTAAAAGCGGTGTGCTCTGGAAGTCCAAACGCCATTTTGGCTGACCTAATGTCTATATAATCACAAGAAGACCCGCTCCCAGAGCAGGTCTTCTTGCATTTCAATCCAAATCAAGCTGATCCCATGCCTCGGCTTCCTTGATCTTGTTTATAATTACTTCATACAGCAGCTCTGCTGAATCTGCAGAAACAATCTCGCCGTTGACCATCGCATAGGGTTCGGCATTACACTGACCACAATTGCTAAGGCAGCCGTATTCGATTACATCATAATCCGGATTTTGCTCCAGCTTGGACATAATTTCATCGGTGCCAAAATGCATATTGCTGGTGCAAAATTCGATGATAGGTCTTAACATTTTTTCACCTGCTTTGGCTGACGGGCATTTTAATTTGGCCCGCTTTGTAATATAATAAGTAAGGTATAGGAAAGGAGTTGAATTCTAATGAGCGAAACACAAAGCGTTCAAATGTATGACGAAGTAGCAGATGTACTGGATAAGCTCCGTCCGTTCCTGCAACGCGATGGCGGCGACGTTGAGCTGGTTGACGTTGAAGACGGCATCGTTAAGCTGAAGCTGGTAGGCGCTTGCGGTAGTTGCCCAAGTTCCACAATCACGCTGAAAGCAGGGATTGAGCGCGCTCTTCTCGAAGAAGTCGACGGCGTCCAAGAAGTGGTACAAGTATTCTAATGCTTGTTGCATAATGATCATGAGAGTCTTGACTTCGGTAACGAAGCTCAAGACTCTTTTTTGTGTGCTACAACTGCTCTAGACTCTAGCTCTTAGATGGTCGGCCGAATCGGGTCCAGCCCTCCCGACACATCCATAATATTGCCTGTTATAAAATCCGAGTGTTCCTCACACAAATAGGCGATCACTCGCGCAATGTCCTCTCCACTCCCCGGACGTCCACGTGGTGTCTCTTTATCCTGCATGCCGATGACGTCGGCGATAGACATTTCCTTATTCGCTCCTCGGATATCCCCGGGACAAATCATATTTACCGTAATGCCATACGGAGCTTCCTCCACAGCCAGTGACTTTGTGAAAGACACCAGCCCCACCTTGGCGGCTGCATAGGCAGCACGATGCGGCCAAGCCCTCGCTTCTCCAGCATGACCAAAGCCAAAATGAATAATACGTCCCCATTGCCGACTACGCATATGAGGCAATACCAGATGATCCAGTAGCATTGTGCCGACCAGATTCCCCTGTATCATGGCATGAATCTCGGCTACACTGTAATCCGCAAACAGACGACGTTCCCGGATGAACGGTCCGGCATTGTTCACCATAATATCTACACCACCCAGCCGATCCTCGACCTCGCCGATCAGCCTCGTGATATCCTCCTGAATGGAGATATCTCCTTGTAAAGAAAGGCAGCGTACTCCCTTAGACTCGATCACACGCTTTAGCTCACCGGCTTCAGCTTGGCTATGCACATAATTCAGCGCAATATCACAGCCTTCATCAGCCAGACGTAGAGCGGTCATCTTGCCTAATCCTTTAGCACTGCCTGTTATGAGTGCGACTTTGTCTCTCAACAGTTTTCCTCCTCTTCACAGAGAACGGTCACCCCCAAGTATAAAATATTTAGGCTCCGCCTACAACTTCCAGACAAAAAGAACCCCAGTCCTCTTGTTCAAGAGATCTGGGGTTTGCGTTGTTCAACGTGCTTACGCTCCCTACTTAAAATGCCGGGATAATCGCGCCTTGGTATTTATCTTCAATGAATTTTTTAACTTCCGCTGATTGCAAAGCCTTCATCAGCTTTTGAATCGCTTCGGAATCTTTATTATCAGGACGTGCAACCAAAACGTTCGCATATGGGGAATCCTTGTCTTCCAGTGCCAATGCATCCTTGGTTGGATTCAGCTTCGCTTCCAGAGCATAGTTCGTGTTGATCAGTGCAATGTCCACTTCAGGCAACTGACGTGGCAGCATTGCCGCTTCCAAAGTCTTGAATTCCAGGTTTTTCGGGTTTTCAGTAATATCTTTTACGGTAGCTTCGATGCTGCTCTCGTCTTTCAGCTTGATCAGACCTTGTTTGGCTAACAGCAGCAATGCACGACCTCCATTGGTTGCATCGTTCGGAATAGCTACGGTTGCGCCATCTAGAATTTCATCAAGTTTTTTATATTTTTGGGAGTAGATACCGAATGGCTCCAGATGAACCGCACCTACAGACACCAGATTCATTTTACGCTCTTTGTTCATTACATTCAGGTAAGGTACATGTTGGTAGAAGTTTGCATCCAGCTGCTTGTCGAACAATTGTACGTTGGGTTGTACGTAATCGTTAAACTGAACGACTTGAAGACGAATACCCTCTTTTTCCAACTGAGGTTTGATCGATTCCAAAATTTCCGCATGCGGCACAGGAGAAGCGCCTACTTTCAGCTCAATTTCGCGAGGTGCACCGCCCGTATTTCCAGTTGTTTTTGATGCATCAGATGTCGTGCTCTTCGTGCCGCAAGCAGCCAGCACCGCAATTAATGTCAAGCTTAATACGGCCAATACCCATTTCTTCATGTTATTACCCCTCCAATAGTTTGTAATGTTCAGGATTCAGATGCCTGATCAATAAGGATATCTATATGGTTTCCCTATTTTCGAGTATAATGCCGTACCAGACGATCCCCTGCCATTTGCAGCAGTTGTACCAGTACGATCATCAGCACGACGGCAACGATCATTACAGCCGTTTCATAACGGTAATAACCGTAGTTGATAGCCAGCGTACCCAGACCACCGCCCCCGATCATACCGGACATCGCCGTATAGGATACGAGTGTAACGACGGTAATAGTTAATGCGGCGAGCAATCCCGGCAGTGCCTCACGCAACAGCACCCGGCGGATGATTTGCCCAGTTGAGGCGCCCATAGCTTGCGCGGCCTCAATGACGCCCTTGTCCACTTCACGCAGCGATGTTTCGACAAGACGTGCGAAGAAAGGGGCAGCCCCGATGACCAATGGCGGAATGGTACCCAGCACCCCGGTCGAGGTGCCTACCAACGATCGTGTAAAAGGAATAAGTGCAACGATCAAAATGATAAATGGTACAGAACGCAGAATGTTAACGATGAATGATAGTACAATGTATACCACCTTCATCAGAGTCAACGAAGAGCGACTCGCCAGAAACAATAGTATACCAAGTGGCAAGCCAATAATAAGGGTGAACAGCGCGGATGCCCCAAGCATCTGAAGGGTCTCCACCGTAGAATTCCATAGTTCTTCCCAACTCACTTGCGAAAAATCGAGTTCGCTCATTGTCCGATCACCTCCACATCAAGTCCTTGCCCGGACACTTCACGCAGCGTATGCTCAATATCCTCCTGATTTCCTTCAAAACGAACGATGAGCTGTCCATAGGGTACGTTTTTGATGGTGGAGATGGTTCCCTGCAAAATCGCAAAATCGACGCCGGTCTTACGGGCCGTACGCGAAAGAATCGCATCGTACGTTTTGCTGCCCAAGAAAGAAATTCGTACTACCTGCGCCGATTCGCCGCCACCCGCGGCCGCAATTGCTGCCTGCAATTCCTCGGCATGCTCAGACTCCCGTTGGATAAAGTCCTTGGTTACCTGGTGCTGTGGCTTCAAGAACACTTCCGCCACCGGACCCTGCTCCACAATGTCGCCCTGATGAATCACGCCGACTCGATCACATATGCTTTGAATGACATGCATTTCATGCGTAATCAGCACGATGGTCAAATCAAAGCGCTGATTAATATCCAATAGCAATTTGAGAATCGAACCTGTGGTCTGTGGATCAAGCGCTGAGGTAGCCTCGTCGCACAGCAATACATGAGGATCACTGGCAAGCGCCCGCGCAATACCTACCCGCTGCTTTTGTCCCCCTGAGAGCTGTGAAGGATATTTTCCACTGTGTTCTTCCAGACCCACCAGCTCCAGTAATTCTCGAACTTTCTTGTCCACCTGCTGCTTGGGCGTGTTCACCAGACGCAACGGAAATGCAATATTGTCATATACCGTCGCCGATGATAACAAATTAAAATGCTGAAAAATCATTCCGATTTTTCGGCGCTGCTTCTGTAACTGGGCTTGACTCACAGTGGTGAGATTCACGCCGTCCACCCATACTTCACCTGAAGTGGGACGTTCCAATAAATTAATACAGCGAATCAGTGTGCTCTTCCCTGCTCCGGAGTGACCAATAACTCCAAATATTTCTCCACGCTTTATAGAAAGATTCAACCCGGACAGCGCACTAACGCGTCGGTTCCCTTTGCCATAATGCTTGGTTAGTTGCTTAAGCTCTATCAATGTGCTGCGACCCCCTTCATTCTTCTTACCCTTTTAATCAGCTTTCATCTCTAGGATGTATAATCTCTCAATTTGTGTACACAAATTGAGCTATTTATACAAAAAGAGCCCCTTTCACAGAATGAAAAGGGCCCCGCTATGCGAACCTTTTCTCATCTGTCAAAAACGCTATAACTCTAGCGGTTTTGTAGGAATTAGCACCATCATGTCCCCTCCCGGTGTGTTATACCGGGAAAGAACGGGTTGCCGGGCTTCATCGGGCCAGTCCCTCCACCTCTCTGGATAAGAAAAATATGTTAAACTCCAGCTTTAGCTGTCCGTTAAGTTTGTATTTAAAATCATAATTCAAGCATTTTTCTGAAACTAGATTTCAGTATAGATAGTTTACATGGCTTTGTCAAAGGATATTTTCTAACATAATTATGGACGCACTGCACGGTTCTCCCATTGTTTCGCTGTATAAGAAAAAGCGTTTGATAGCGACCGGCACACCATTTCCAAGCCCTGCTGCAAATCCTCCAGATGATGATCCAGATCTTCCAGTTGTATCTTGCCGTACAAAGCACGATGCCGTTGCCAGAGATCATCCTGCATTTCCGTATTCATATAGTGTATCTCCGTATTTCGACGCTTACGCAGGCGATTGACGGCATCGGCGTATGTGTCCTTAATATCAATCAAATTATCGGTCAATACAGGATGCATTTTGAGATACTTGAGCTGCCGCAGCACGGTAAAATACGAATAATGCGCCTTATACTGCCCTGTTTTTAAATCATACAGATCATTCAGCCAGTTACCCAGCTTATCTAGAATGGAGAATACCCGCACAAACCCATCCTTATAAAAGAAAACATACAATGCATAGTCGGATTTTTCATCCTCGCTCATATCTTCAGCGTATCCGGCCTTCACTTTCATACGGAAAAAGGCGGCAGCATGATAGCTCTGCTCCAGCTCATCCAGAGAGGACATCAAACCGCGTGTCAAAATATCTGCTTTACGAAAATCGTGGGTCGGATCACCACTGGCTTGAATTTGCCGCTCCAGCAGATTTAACATGTCTGACATGCTATTCATGGCATCCAGCAGGACGCCTTTGCTCTCACGTGGCGGCTCGCCCAGCAGCTTGCGTATCATGCTCACGCCTCCTTATAAATGTAAAATCCGGTTGTTAGATTGATTAGGGCGTCAAGCGAAATAACTCGTCCACCGTTGATCTACAAGCTTAACAATATCCTCACGCGGCAACACTTCATCCGGGTATCCCGGCTTCATACGCGCATCTACTACAATCGGCAGCTTATAGTTCAGATGATGCAAACGCACCTCGCTGTCGGCGTACATATCCGTAGCCGGGTTAAAACGAGTAAATACCGTCCAAAGGAAGGAGGCTTGTGAGCGAACCACTTCTTTGGCATCATCCACGATAAAGACCAGTGGCCATTCTTGCTCAACCTCCGCCAATCGTTCCAATACACGCGCCGCCAATTCCGGTTCTTGCTCAAAGGACGCACCTGATACAACGAGACAGCCTCCGCAGTACGGCTTAATTTCGCGAATACCCGGCAGGTCTCCTCCCTCATAGGTACGAGGCAATTCACGTATCGGCTCGCCTACGCCCATCAAGATCGCTTTACTGCCATGATTCAGCTTGCGGCCCGTATAATCAAGTGTATCGTGGGACGTATGATTGAAAATGAACAAATCCCTTGCTGGATTAAATCGCTCCAGAATCGTTTCCAGCAGCAGGTTAAAATCGGATAAGTCAATAACCCGATCTGTTAGCATCAGGAATTTGGTTAATGACAATTGGCCTTGGCCCAAAATGGTAAAGCCAGATACCAGCGCTTCACGGGAATAGCTTTCACGCACAACGGCCGCTGCCAGCGCATGTACGCCCGTTTCCGCATAAGCCCATAAGGATTTGACTGAGGGCATCACAAGCGGATAGGCAGGCGATAACAGACGCTGTAAAAATTCGCCGAGATAGTAATCCTCCTGACGTGGTTTACCTACAATGGTTGCCGGATAAATGGCATCCTTGCGGTGATACATATGCTTAACATGAAATACAGGGAAATCATGCTGTAATGAGTAGTAGCCAAAATGATCGCCAAACGGTCCTTCCGGACGGCGTTCATGAGGCGGTACATAGCCACTGATCGCAAATTCGGCCTCTGCCGGAATTCGGTGACCACCGAGCGGGTCTTCTGTCATCGGCAGCTTGCCTCCCATAATAAGCGAAGCGAGCAACAGCTCGGGCAGGTTCTCTGGTGCCGGAGCAATCGCAGATGCAATCAGAGCAGGCGGTCCACCGATGATTATCGTCGTAGGCAATGGCTCATTACGCAGTTCGGCTTCATGATAATGAAAGCCACCGCCTTTATGAATTTGCCAGTGAATTCCTGTCGTCTGATCGTCATAAATCTGAATACGGTACATACCGAGGTTATGATCCTTGGAATGCCCCGGCTTCTCAGTATATACGAGCGGAAGCGTAATGAACGGCCCCCCATCCTCATGCCAACTCGTCACTCTAGGCAATGGAGCCAGCGGAGCATCTGTCCGCCGAACCCCCAATACAGGAGCCTCGCTATGGGATACCGTTTTCAGTCCTACTTTTAGCATGTCCTTAATCAGGCCACGTTCATTCCATAAAGCTTTAGGGGTAGGTGGGAGCAATGTTTTGGTCGCTCCAACAATCGCATCCATCAATTGCTCCGGACGAGGACCAAAAGCCATATCTACACGTCTATTCGTACCAAACAGATTACTAGCTACCGGAAACGGGGTTCCTTTTACATTCGTGAACAGCAGTGCCGGTCCTTCTTCCTCGATGACTCTCCGATGAATCTCGGCCAGCTCCAAATAAGGATCAACAGGCGCTTCTATAATTTTAAGATGATTTTCTTTACGCAGCGCTTCAATAAATTGGCGCAAATTCTGGTAGATCAACTGGACGACTCCTCCTAAGCAAATCAAGCCCTCGAGAAACTCGTGGGCCTGGTTTGTTTCTTATATGCTATTATACGTGTTTAAACGCCCCTTGAGCAAAATATCCGTTTGACTGCTATCCAAGAAATGCTTAGGTACGTTGGGTTTGGGCCGGAACAAGGTTGCGATCCGGGGACAATTGCCATACCCGATAGCTCAAATAACACAAAATGGAGAACAATGTGGCAATCACCAGCATATGTCCCAACACAACAAACATGTAAATTTCAGGTCTGGTGAAATACAGCAAGCTAATCCCAATAACCACTTGAAGCATGATTAACACTACCGAAACAACGCCCAATACACGAATATCCCGATGCTTCGGATGGTAGCGGTACGAGTAGTGGCCTACGGCCAGAATAATGACGAATAATAGCCCGGACGAAATCTGATGCAGCAGCAGCGGAGATATAATACCGCCGAGATTTACAACCTTCTGGATTACCGAGTGACTGAGCAGTGCACCCGAATAGACAGCAATATACGTATAAATCGTCGATAGCCAGATAAAGTTACGATAGCCCCGGCTGACAGGTCCAGTGACCAAGCGCGGAGTATAACGTGAATCTGCATGCTCCTTCCAGGCCCCCAGCGTCATCATGGTCGCACTGGCAAAAGCAATAAGCGCAAAGCCGAAATGCAATCCCATGACTGCAGCCGATTGGGAAAACAAAACAGCCAACGCCCCCATTGCTCCCTGTATGATGACAAACATAAGCGTTAACAGCGAGAATAACTGTAAATCCTTCCGATGCTTCATAAACAACAAAAAGCCGACAAAGGAGGCGACAGAAAGCAACCCGGCCATAGCGCTAACAGAGCGATGAGTAAATTCAATAATGGATGCGATCGTATGTGCCGGAACCAGCTTACCATTGCAAAGCGGGAATTCCCGTCCACAGCCCAGTCCCGAATCGGTCCGCGTCACGACACCTCCACCGAAGGTCGCCAAAAACATGACTATACATGTTACGAGTGCCAGCCACTTTAATATTCTGATTTTGTTATTCAAAGAACTCACCCGTATCCTTCCAAATATAATATTTATTCACTCCATATGTTGTGAAATGATCACTTAAAGTAATTATAACTGATATATCGTTCCTTGACATACGCGTTTTGTTGACAAAATGTGAACGTGTCCGTAAGAAAACCGCCTCCTTTGGCAGGAAGCGGTTTTCTGATTGTCCTGATGATTACGGTTCCCTTTGGAGCCATCATGCATGTACAGCATCTATTATTTTGCCAAGTTAGCGTGAACTTCAACAGCCCGATCCAAAAATTGCTCGATTTCCTCACGGGATTTACGCAATCTGTTTACCAGACGTACCAGCTCGCGCCCTTCGCTGTAAGCGATAAAGCTGGGAATACCCAATACATTTTGCTCTTGGCTGACGCTTTCGGCCTGCTCAACATCAATTTCAATTAATGTAAGCTTGTCTGCATATTGTTGCTCTACATCAGGCATAAACGGATCAATAAAATGACAATCTCCACACCAGTCCGCCTTAAACACAGCCACCGTTACGCCGGGAGTTGATATTGCCTTATTAAAGTCTTCATGAGAGACGATTTTTTGCATACATTTTTCCTCCTTAGATTCGGTTGTAAAAAGAGCTTACTCCTCTATTGTAACGCCAAACAGCGCTTTTGATAAGATGAGTACGGTTTTGGACATACTAATACATGCTACCTGAATATCGCGAAAGGAGGTTATCAAGACATGTCTCTTACCGAATGGTTTCATGCAGCAACAAAGCAAATTCAAGGCGGGCTAAAGCTACTCGGTTCTGTTCCTCGTGTTGCGGAAGAAGCTTGGGAGGGCAAACGGACGGCCTGGATCGAATCCCGCAAGTTGCGTTATCCACTGCGTGAGCTGCCATGGGATTATCACGGTGCACAGGCTGCAATGGATGAAGCCGAAGCGCTAATGGTGACGAACGGACCGGCTACGCGTCCCTCTTCTCTGAATATGCCCTTATGCGAAACAGACTGTGAGCTGCTGGAGCAGATCAAAAACACTACCGCGTACGAGAATCGCAGCAACATCACACGAACTGCTGCTTACCTCGAATGCTATCGTGGCTATCCGGAATTGCATTGGGCACTACTGGCTCATCTGGTTTCTCGCAATGGCGGTTATAATATGACCGATCTCAAAGGCAGCCTGATCGGTAATCTGTTCAGCGAGCAGGAAAAGGAGTGGCTATATCGGCTACTGGAGCGCTGCAACGCCCTTATTTTTCAGGACGCTTATCCACAACTGCAACTTTACATGCACAGCCGTCATTTGGGCCGAAGCTGTTTTCATTTATTGCCCTATTTTCACGTATCGCCATTCATGAGACCCTTTTGGGAACGTTTCTGGGCTTGGCGTGATAGCTCTCTATTGACCGTCGCTCTCATTATTAACGAACAAAACTATATTGAGGGTCGTGTTGTGAAAGATCCATATTTTCAAAAGTTTGTAATACACAAGCCAGGCTTTTATTTGCATGATTGGCTTCAGCTCAACCAGGTTATATTCCCACTTGGGTTGAACGGCGGACTCGCGGGACTTGTGATGGAGCGTTTTAGCCATTTGGACGAGCGAATCGGCTTTGGGAAAAGCCTTTATGCCATGCTGTTCGGTCACCAGCAGGTGCTGGATCAAGTGTCAGCATTCGTTACCAGCGTGCCGCATACGGGTTCACGCAGCGACTATTGGCCCGGGCTGTTTACCCCGAACGAACAAAAAGCGTTGCGTTCTCCGGAAGAGAGCGCAACGCTTTTAGCACATGAATGGCTGCCGCCAGGACAACGTCTGTACAGCCCGGAATTGAACGCCGTCTGGTCCGATACGACTTATGATCCAATTCCCCGTTACGACTGGTTTCAGGACGGCTCTACGCTCGGGCATCTGAGCGAGCCAAAACGACCGCTGTTATTTGCTATACGGCATGAGCATCGCCACGGCATCCAAAAAACAGCAATGGCCCACGACACCCATGCCAACCTGCGGCCTTTCCACTAACAAAGCCGAAAGCTATCTATGCTTCTTAGCCTTTTTGTCCTGTAGACTCACGCTGAAGACGCATCAGTGGACGCAGTACCTTTTGCAATATACGTGGATAATTGCCGAGCTCGTCTCTCCGAAGCACACCCAGCACAACCAGCAGAATCAGGTAACATACCAGTACAACCGCTCCGGCGATACAGCATGCGATAAAGAAGGCCACACGTGCAGGCATAAGATGCACCAGCAAAATGCAGGCTTCATTTACACCGTATCCGATAGCTCCCGAGACTACGACTGCGGTCAAAAAGCCTGCCCAGCGACGGCCCATAATGGAAAAGGAAACGATCCCTTTGAGCACACGCAAATTCAACAGCGTAATCACGAGGAAGCATAATCCGGTCGCGGCAATGATGCCGTAAATTCCAAACCAGCCAGCCAGCAGCCAGCTCGCCACAAACTTAACCACGATACCGACCATAACATTCACCATCGAAATACGCGGCTTGCCCATACCGATCAAAATCGAGTTGGACGTCATCATGGTAATCTGGAATATCGTTCCGAGTGTCAAAACGGCGATAATTCCACTGCCTCCAAGCGAGCTGAACAGTAAGCCATTAATGGAATAGGCGGTTACAAATAAAGCCAGCACAATCGGCATTCCAGTCAAAATCGAGATACGCAAGGCCAGCGTCATCTGATTTTGCAAATGGCGCTCATCCTTGCGGGCAAAAGCCGCTGAAATGATCGGTATGAGCGATTGGCTGAGCGCAATAGCCAAAATTGGCGGAATGCCTGCTACACTTTGCGCCCGAGAACCTAAATAACCCAATTGGGTGGTGGCCTGATCCAATCCAATCTGGCCGGACAGCAATCTAACCACAATCGACGTATCAATAAAATTGACCGCCGGAACGGTCAGGGACGACAATACAATGGGGATGGACAGCGTAAAAATGTCTTTGTAAATGCGCAGCATCGGCAGCGCTGAGCTTTCCTCCTGGAATTGCTCTTGTCGATCCCGGCGATCCTGGCGACGCAATTTCACCGTATAGTACAGCATAACCGCCAGAGCGCCAATACTCCCCATGACACCCCCAAAGGATGCCCCGGCCGCAACCTCACGGTCTCCGTAACCCAGCTTCAAAATAATAAAAGCAAGTAAAATAGCGGTCGCCACCCGTGCAACCTGCTCCACAATTTGTGATATACCACCTGCGGTCATATTACCTCGCCCTTGGAAGTACCCGCGCATCATGGCAATGGCAGGAAACAGCAACAAGGCTGGTGCCAAAGCCTGAATAGCCAAAGCGGACTGTGGAACCCCTGCTATCTGCTCGGCAAAATAAGGCGCTCCAAAATACAGCACCACCGTGATAATAATGCCTGCCGCAGCCGCGAATAACAAAGCCGCATGATACACACGTCGCGCTTCCGAAGGCCGGTTCAGCGCATAGCGTTCTGACACCATTTTGCTTAATGTACTAGGAATGCCGGCTGTAGCCACTGTGAGCAGCATCAGATAAGCGTTGTTCGCAATGGTAAACGAGGCGTTCCCCACAGAACCGAGCAAATGCTCCAATGGAACACGCTGTACCAGACCAAGCACTCTGGCCACCAGGGCGGCAGCGGCTAAAATAAGCGTGCCTTTAAGGAATGTTTCTTTATTGGACAAAATACGTTCCCTTCTTTCTTGCTGTTCACATGCATGCAAAAGCCCCGCAAAAACAGTCATGGCCTGAGCCATCACCGGTGCGGAGCCGCATGTCGATTCTGTCTCTGCAAATCATAATAACGAGTTCTCCGTTATAACACCCAAATCAAGAATACTATAATCATAGCAAGCTGCAAAATCACTTTCATGACGGTGCTGGTAAACAGCCCCAATACGGAGCCAAAGCCCACTTTTATGGCTCGATCCAGCGGAGCTTTACCAATCAGCTCACCCAGCACAGCACCGATAAATGGCCCCAAAATCAAGCCGAATGCCGGAATAACGAAGGGACCAATAATAATCCCGACCGTGCTGAGGATCGCCGACAGACGCGAGCCGCCAAATCGCTTGACTCCCCATGCATTAACAGCATAGTCCGCAACAAAAAGTGCAACGACGATTAGTGTCTGTATAATCCAAAACAATGCATTATATGGAGCAAATGAGAAAAACCAACCATATACAAAAAACGCAAAATAGATGGCGAGCGCCCCCGGCAATACGGGATATACCGCCCCGGCCATGCCAACAATGAACAGCACGACAATAACAATCCAGCCTATAACGTCCATGGGCCTCCTCCTTCTTGTCCATTCATCCTGTATGCAGCCTCATGCTTTCTATTAAACAAGAATATAATCGCGAATCACTTCTGCGATGCCGTCGTCATTGTTGGAGGCTACGACCAGATCAGCTGCTTCTTTTACCGTGTCCTGAGCATTGCCCATCGCTACACCCAGTCCAGCCGCTTGAATGACAGCCAGGTCATTCAGGCTGTCGCCAACTGCAACCACCTGGTCCATTGTAACTCCCAGCAGATCGCAGACTTCAGCGATTCCACTCGCTTTTGATATACCAGCCGGGTTAATTTCCAGATTCGTCATCGAGGAGTTGGAAATTTCAAGCCCCCCCATATCCTGCAATTGGAGCAAAATTTGATGGCGAATTTCGTCATTTTCCGTATTATAACCAAATTTGAGCCATTCCTGTGTGTCCAATGTATCAGGCCAACGGTCCCTGTTATATAATTCCTCCGTTGAGTAAGCCCAAAACCAGGAGTCTGTTTCTACAGCAATCTGGTGCATCTTGCGAACAAGCTCCTGATCAAGCAAATAACGGCGCCACAGCTCATGAGGTGATTTCCATACCTCACTGCCGTTTACCGTTACCATTGGCGTTTCCAAGCCGAGCTGCTGACCATAGGGCAGAGCATGCATCGCCGCCCGTCCGGTGGACAAGCATACATGAATCCCCTCCTGAATCGCCTTGTTAATCCAGTTAATCGTATCCAGGGTAATCTCCTGATTGTCGTTCAGCAGAGTTCCATCCATATCGAGCGCAAGCAGTTTGTATTTATATTGGTTCTCTCCCATGGTTTCTTTTCCTCCTGTAATGTCCCATATGTCCAACGACATTTTACCATGAAAAAGAGAAGCCCACAAAAGAATTCAAGTCCTTACTTCGATGTCTGCAGCTTTTTTGGGGTACCATCCAGTCCGTATACCTCGTCATACGCATCAAATATTTTACGTGCTACCGGTCCGGCACTCGTCGCGCCAAAGCCCCCTTCAGGAATAATAACCGCTACGGCCAGCTTCGGATTTTGCCGCGGTGCAAAAGCAATGAACACCCCGTTATCTTTAACAGCACGTCCCACCACCTGCTCAGAAGTCCCTGTTTTACGTGCATAATCATACGGAAATCCGTCAAACGCTTTGACATCCGTAGCCATACCGCGAATGACCGTATTCCAGTACGTTTCGGGAAAAGCGATCTCATTCAGCACCTTTGGCTTCAATTCACGTACGAGATTCCCTTGATCATCCACAATCTTGCTGACCAAATGAGGCTGCATACGCTTGCCCTTTGTTGCCAGTATAGTCGTATATTGAGCCAGCTGCATCGTCGTGTATTTCCCTTGTTGGCCGAAGGATGCCTGCACCAAGCGCGTCAGCACACTTTCATGCTTGCTCATATATTCAAGTCTGCCTGCCCATTCGCCCGGCAAATCTACTTCAGTCGGCACGCCTAATCCAAATTCCTTCATATACTTGTCCCAAACGTCAATACCCTGATGCACCCCCGCATTACTTCCGTATTTGTCATACAGCGGCTTGCCGATCATATCCACCATAAATGTATTGGACGAGACCTTAATTGCCTTGCTAGGTGTCAGAGGACCATACACATGGCCGCTCGAATTACCGACCCGGCTCGATTGGTTTTTACCATAATACGCGCTCCCTGTATCCAAATAAGTTTGTCCAGGTGAAAATAAGTTCTCCTTCAACCCGATCAGCACAGTTAGAGGTTTAATGGTTGAACCGAGCAGCACGGAGGACTCCGGGTGCGGACCCGACTTTCCACTCGGTACAGATTTAATCGTTCCGTTCCCCATTTTATGCTGAATTTCGTCATATTCCGAAGGCGATGTACTTCCAGTTTTCCATACATTAGGGTCATAATCCGGCATACTGGCCATCGCTACGACATTTCCTGTCTCGACCTCCATCGCTACAGCAAAGCCCGTGGTGGCATCTTGGTGAAGCTTCCCGGATACCGCATGAGTATGAAGCCAGCGAAGCTGATCCATAATCGCCTGCTCGGTTTTTTGCTGAATTTCCTTGTTGATGGTGGAATAGAGATGATATCCTTTTTGCGGAGGAGTAATCGATTCAACGCCCTCCGGCATGCTGCGGGGATTGACTTCTACCGTTTTATAGCCGTTTTTTCCTCTCAGCTCGTCCTGATACTGCAGCTCCAGGCCATCATATCCGACCGTTTCACTTTCCAGGTAAACCTGTTCCGGTCTTAGAACCTCCGAATTGGCTTGGTGCAGCTCTTTATATTTGGTTCGATTCGCACGTGCTCCTTTGAACTTATACATATATCCAATCGTTTGCACCGCTACCCGATCCGGGTCATAATGGCGGACACTTTCTTCTACTACCTCCACGCCGGGGAATTCCTTTTTGTGCTCCAGAAAATATGCAATCTCCTCCCGACTTAGGTCGGATTTGACCAATCGTGGGGTGAAGCCCCTATATTGAGTATAGTCCGGGTCCAGCCGTTTCTTAATTTCCGCTGTATCAAGCTTTTCCCCTTCTTCATGTTCCCATTTATTTAGTTTGGCAGCAAGCTTATCAGCAAACGCATTCAGTTCAGGAAGCAGCTTTTCCCCAGGCTTGCGTTCTTTCTCTGCACGCTTGCTGTAATCCTTGGACAAGGTCACATACAGGGATTGTACCGGACTCGAATACGCCAGCTTAACCGTACCTGTCGAGTCATAAATCGTCCCACGACTCGGAGCTAACGGGACATTTTTGGTATTCACGGACTGCTGAAGTCCCTTTAACTCCTCGGATTGCACAAACTGCAGTACAGCTATTCTGGTAATAATAAGGGCAAACAGCACAAAAACACTGAAAAAAACAAGGTTCATTCGAAAGGTCGTCCGTTTTTTGTATGTCTCCTCGTTCTCTTCATTATTTTTCTTTTTGAATGAAAACTTTTTATCCAAACCACTTTTGTCCATACGGGCTGATCATTACTCCTTTCTAATCGATCTCACATTTTGGGCTCATATTCCTGATCCTACCATAATTCATGTAAATAAAGATGAATTTGGCGATGACAATTTTGTAAAGAACTCATACAAAAATAACAAAAAAAGCTTCCCTCAACACAATGGCTAAGAGAAGCTTTATAAAATAAAATTGTTGTGTGAATTGATTATGGCTGTTTGCCTGCATTCGGGTCGGTTGCCGCGGCATCCTTTTTCTTAGGTACTCCGTCCAATCCATACACTTCGTCGTAAGCATCAAAGATTTTACGTGCCACAGGTCCGGCGCTCCAAGCCCCGAAGCCTCCTTCAGGAATGACAACGGCTACGGCCAGCTTCGGATGCTGGCGTGGTGCAAAGGCGATAAATACCCCGTTATCTTTTAGTTCTCTACCTACACTCTGCTGTGATGTCCCCGTTTTGCGAGCAAAGTCATACGGAAAGCCGTTAAATGCGCTGACATCTGTTGCCATTCCGCGTATGACTTCATTCCAGTATGCATCCGGGAATTTCACTTCATTCAACACCTTAGGCTTAAACGTTTGGACTACATTACCGTTGGTATCTTTAATTTGACTGACCAAATGCGGCTCCATCCGTTTGCCTTTTGTAGCTAATACCGTTGCGTATTGTGCAAGCTGAAGTGTTGTATACTTTCCTTGCTGGCCAAAAGAAGCATATGCCAGTTTAGATAATGAGGATTCTTTCGAATTATGAGCATACTCTCTGCGTCCTGCCCATTCACTTGGTAAGTCAACCCCCGTCAGCACACCTAATCCAAATTCCTTCATGTAGCGGTCCCATACATTCACACCTTGATCTTCCTGAGCATTATTAATGTACTTGTTGTACAACCTTTTGCCCACCATATCGACCATAAATGCGTTGGAGGAATGACGAATGGCAGAAGCAGGGTCCAATCCGCCGTACACATGACCCGAAGAATTCCGTACTCGTGACGAATTGTTACGCCCAAAGTAGGCCGCTCCTGTATCCTGGTAATACGAAGAAGTACTAAATAAATTTTCCTCCAAACCTATTAACACCGAGAGTGGTTTAATCGTAGAACCGAGCAGGACAACTGACTCTGGATGCTGACCCGATTGTCCTGATCCGAAGGAGCGAATAGTACCATTTAAATATACATTCTGAATTTTTTTATAATTATCACTGGATATATTTCCAGTTTGCCAATAATTTGCATCATAATCCGGCATACTAGCCATAGCTACGACATTGCCAGTTTCCACTTCCATGGCAACAGCAAAGCCTGTTTTGGCATAAGGATGTGTACTGCCAGATACTGCGTGTGTATGAAGCCATCTCAATTGATCCATAATGGCGTTTTCCGTCTTGACCTGAATTTCTTTGTTAATCGTCGAGTAAATATTGTCCCCTTTTTGCGGAGGTGTAACAGAATCTACACCCTCCGGCATATTGCGCGGATCAATGGGAACCGTTTTATAGCCATTTTTCCCTCGTAATTGTTCCTGATATTGATATTCCAGTCCATCAAAGCCAACAGATTCGTTATCCATATAAATGAGGCCCGGATCATTTTCAGCTGACATAGATTTTTGAATATTCTTATATTTATCCAACGTTTCACGTGCACTTTTGTAGCTTTTAATATAACCGACCGTTTGAACAGCTACTGTATCAGGATCATAATGGCGTACGGTTTCCTCGACCACATCTATTCCGGGAAACTCGCTCTTATGCTGCATAAAATAGGCAACTTCTTCTTTACTGAGATTCGTTTTAATCAGACGGGGCGTAAAGCCGCTAAACCGTTGATAGTTCCGGTCCATCTCATCCATAATTTGTGCAGCCGTCATTTTCGGTTCGTCTTTATTCCCATATTCAGCAAAGCGATTCGCCAGCCTTTGCGTCATATTCTCCAGCTCAGGCAACAGCTTTTTATCTGGATTACGCTTTTCTTCCACGCTGTCACTATAATTCTTGGAGAGCGTGATATACAGCGATTGTACAGGTGTAGAATACGCCAGTCTGTTCTGCCCGGTGGAATCGTAAATCGTTCCGCGAATCGGCGTAAGTGGTACATTTTTGGTAACATTACTGGCCTCCTGCTGTTTAAGCTGAGGTCCATCTACAAATTGAAGTATAGCCAATCGTACAATAATGACTGTAAAAATAATAAACGAGCTGAAAAAGAACAGATTGATCCTAAAGCTGAATCTTTTGCGGTCGGACGACTCATTGTCTTTTCCCTGCTCGTTGTCCATCTTTCTCATGTGCCCTTCTCCACTCCTTTAAATCACTTTATCCTTGATATGTGTCTGGGCAAAACCAGGCGGATTAAACCAGTCCCCGCTTTGCGCCCATGTCGGATCTAACGGTACCCACTGATCCTGCCTGCTTAAATACACCTCATTCCAGGCATGTGAACCATAGCCCCCCTGTCCGTTGTATCCCAGTCCGGTCACTACCTTGACCTGTAGTCCCTGAGATCGGGCCATCATTGCATACAGACGGGCATAATCGATGCAAACTCCCTTACGTGAATCAAACGTGTCTCTGGGAGTCTGCTCATGCCAGTCGCCACGCTGCTCATAGGCTTCTACCTTGCCGTAATCATAGCTGATGCGGGTGCCTACCCACTCATACAGCGCTCTGGCTTTTTGCTCATCACCGCTAGCCCCCTGTGTAATCTTAGCTGCAGCCTGACTGATATCGTTCGGAATTTCCCGGTCGATCATTTCGTATTTACGCTGCATGATGCCGTTTAATTCCTTGGTAACGGCCTGCGTAAACACGGGCAGCTTATCCTTAATCAGAGTACCGGATAACGGTTCAATGACCGATTGCGCTCCCTGCTTATAAATGGGTGAGGCCTGCACATAGCTGCTAAACCCGCTGTCTGGGTACAAGCTTACACCTATGAACAGCAAAGCTATAACCATGATGGCGCGTGCTCCGCCGATAACCGCACCAATCCCGGCCCCGGCCACCCTGCTGAAAAAACCCGACTGATTTTCCTGTTCACGAACAGGAGAATCCGATTTTCCACCTGCTACCAGCACATAAATCGCACGTAGTACAAATTGAGCGATCGCATAGCTGAGCATAAATAATACGGCAAACCGCAGTAGCGGAAAGCCCTCTAGTCCTGCCACAAGCGTATAATAAAATTGCTCGATCCCGCTTAGCCCTCGCTGCGGCAAGTGCTCCATATAAGCTGCCAGCCATTGCTGCACCTTTGGTGAAAGCCACATGGCTAACCCGAGCGAGCACAAAATACCCGCCACGGTGAGTATGCCATCCACAATGAGACTAAACAGCGCACCTACAGATCTGGAAGCCCCACGCCTCCACCCCTGTATTAACGACAACAGTACGATGGCGATCAGAAATACCGTCACACCATTCCAATGAAGAATAGACTCCAGCCAGGATGGATTCATGTTGTTCCTCCTGTCTTACAGCGACTGCGGCGACTGTGTAACAGCCAAGCCTTTCGCACTTTCGATATATTTCTTGACCGTATCGCTCATACTCCACTCGCCCAGCGACATTCCCTTAAACCATACCTTGACCTTGTCACCCTCATACGGACCTTTTACCTCCAGATTCGAGCTGGTTACCGAAAATGTACCGTCCCCGTTGGAGGTGTATTTGGCATTCTTGCCCTCTTTTATCATCATATCCAAAGCCTCGCTCTGAACCTTGTTAATGGCATCATCCTTTGCCTGAGTAACTACCTTGCCGACCTGTTCAAAGGAAATCCCGCTGTAGATTAGCAAGCCTGCAATCACAACAATGACGATCAGCCATTTTACAAGCGTTCTTACTATCTTCAATATGACAAGCAATAGGACTAGCCCAATCAGTATATACAGCCAGTTATCCTGAACGATCTGCCAATTATGTTCCAAAAACTCTGTCCAGACGTTCTTATCCATTTTCGCTACACTCCCGTTTTTAACTACATGATTCAAATCGTAAAATTGTCTCTGTAATTATACATGATTCCATGATGTCCTGTCAGCTTAGCTCTTTTCCACTGCATGTTCATTCAAATCTTGTCCGTATAAAATGGTCTATGTTCGTCCACTCCCGCGTACAACTTAGGAAGGGCAAATACGCAGCAGCATGAAAGTTTACATTATTAGGGAAAGGGGGTCATCCACTTGAAAACAGCACTCTGGCTGTATCTCTTTTTGTTTATTGCCTTTTTTGACCTGCATGCACAATATCCTATTCTGACACCATTCGCTATTTCCCTGGGTGCAGCACCTACCTTTATCGGCTGGATGATGGGGATTTACTCCCTGACTCACCTGCCTGGTAATTTGATGGCCGGTCCCATGGTCGACAAGCACGGCAGCCGCCGATATATTATGTTCAGCCTGACAGCTGCAGGTATCATCCTTATCATTCAATCGTACATCCACACCCCGTGGGAATTACTTTTTCTGCGTGCGATTAGCGGTTTTGTGCTGGCCTTTTTGTCCCCAGCCTGTCTGGCTATGTTGGCACAGCTATCCGATCATCCAGTTACACAGGGCAAATATATGTCAGGACACGGCGTCGTCCACACGCTGGCTTCTGTCCTGTCTCCAGCGGCGGGAGCGTTCATCGTAGCCAGTTTTGGCTTTAGCGAGACATTTAGCTCGCTGGGCATTATTCTTGTAATCACGGGACTTATGGCGTATTTCTCTCTGCCTAAAGCAACCCCTGCTCCACAGGCCCAATTATCTGATGGACAAACGATACCTGCTCCATCGTCCGGGTCACAGCCACTTGTGCCATTCAATTGGCGTTATCTGTTCCTGCCTTTTGTTTTGGCGTGTGCACAAGGCATTTTATTTTATGAGATTCCATTGCGGAATAACGGTTCTGCGTCCATGCTGTCCACCGGACTGCTCTTTTCTATTATCAGCTTGGGAGCGCTCTGCACGCTCAGCCTGCTTTTTCTAAACAAATATTCACCGATGATTCGGCTGCTTTGCGGTATTATTCTGATGTCCTTAAGCTTCTACGCACTCGCCATCGTACCCGAAGCAACAATCGGCATTATACTTTTTATTTTGGGAACAGCCAAAGGTATCATCTTCCCTGCACTGGCCTCTCTCTTTATACGGCTTGGCGGTACACGCTTGGGGAAAACCTTTGCACTGCAATCTATTGCGACATCCATTGGTTCCTTTGCCGGGCCTGTCCTGGCAGGTCAGCTACCGGAGCATCTTTCTCCGTTTTTTGTCGCATTCTTAATTCTAATGCTCGGTTTGCTACTTATTCCTGTTAAGCGCTTATCTTCGACACCGCCATTATCTACCCCAGGACCTTATCAGTCCAGCTAATCTCTAAAATATGGCTACCTTTACAGCCCAAATTGCTGCTCCAGAGGGCAAATGCACAGTACCTGATATCCCTACACACATAGACTAATTTGACTAACCATTTAATATGGAAAGGTAGGTGCAGCCTGTGAGCCACTGTGAGCCTGTAAAACCGTGCCCGGTTCCTTACGTTAGACTTGGAACTTCTACAGGTACCATTCTTGTTCTTTATATTCTGCTCGTCATCATTCTCCGTACAACTTGGTTCTAACGTGTAAATTGTATTTTATGCCACTTAGTAGTACCCATGAGTCGTACCCATGCCTGCCACTTCTGGCAGGCTGTTTTATTGTGTTTTGCATGAGAACCTCGTTTGGAGCTACACTATACACATATTCATCATTTCCCGGGGAATTTCGAGCACAGGCATCAAGCAGGGGGTGGGCAGATGGCAATTACTGTCATTGTCGAAGGAAAAAATGACCGCAGTAAACTTCGCCGATTACTTGACCCGGAGGTCCACATTTTGTGCACCTTCGGCACATTAAACTCTACAAAACTGGAATCCCTCCGCAAGCGGGCAAAGCATGAGGAAATATACTTATTTATGGACAACGATAGCTCCGGGAAGAAAATACGGGGTGTGCTTGCAGACACTTTCCCGGATGCACATCATATGTATACCCGCAAAGGGTATGCTGGCGTGGAAGGTACTCCGGAAGAATACTTGATCGCTCAATTGGAGAAAGCAGGGCTGGAGGAATATATTTTATATCCGCCCGTTCTTTAATCTAAAAACAAAAAGCTGTCCGCAGGCTGCTTCATGCCTGCTAGACAGCTATAGGGTACATCTAACAAATGGTACTAACGATCATGTTAGAACTTATGGACCGTATCAACGATCATCAGCAGAAAGCTGAGTGTCAGATGATTGATGGAAAAGAAAAATACTTTTTTAGCCCAGGAATCCGTTTCTTCTTCCTTAATCGCAAAACCTTTAAAGGCATAAAATGCCCAAAGCACAGACAGTAACACGGACACAATCATGAAAATCATACCGGCATATCCATAAGCGTACATCAGAATGGGTACCGGAATGAGCAACACAATATAAGGAATCATTTGAATCTTTGTCCGATGAATGCCCTTTACGACCGGCAGTAATGGAAATCCTGCTGCACGATATTCCTCAACTCTGCGGATCGCAAGTGCCCAGAAGTGAGGCGGTTGCCATAAAAACAACAATGCGAATAAGAGCCAAGCGCCCATGTCAATACGACCGGAAGCAGCCACATAACCGATCACAGGAGGCATCGCCCCTGAAATACCGCCGATGGACGTACTCCATGTAGATGATCGTTTTAACCAAAGTGTATAAATACCGACGTAAACGAACATGCCAAGTATACCCAGTAGCCCTGCCTTGATACCTGAGAAGGAGAACAGAACAGCCAACCCGGCAATCCCCAAAATAATAGCGTATGACAACACCGTTGTAGGGGTCAAACGCCCTGTTGGCAGTGACCGATTACGTGTACGTTCCATCTTCATGTCCAACTCACGATCAAAAAAGTTGTTAAAGACACAAGAGGAGGCCATAATCAGCACCGTACCTAGAAGTGTAAGAATTAACTTTATATAGTCAACGTCCCACTGTGAAGCCAACCAGAAACCACCAAAGGCTGCAACCAGATTTGTACGAAGAATGCCTGGCTTGGTGACTGTAATAAAATCTTTCCATGTGCCCGCTTTACCGGGTGGTTTAGATTTTACAGAGTAAGTAGCCGCATCCGAAGAAGTCTTATAGCTAATATTATCCATTGTGAGTAACTCCCCCTTAGAGATGTATGAATTCGGGAGTAAGTTGAACTCCGATATAAATTTTATCATATACCACCCGTAAAAAGTTTGACAGAAAACGCACAAAACGTTCACATTTTAATGGCAAATCGCCACTGCTGATCGTTTACAGTAAATTTGGGTAGTAATAAGTACAGGATACAATTCAAAGGAGCGACAGATATGGATACAGCCACACACTTTGTTATGGGAATCGGGTTGGCCGGGCTGGCCTACACTGATCCTGCCGTCGCCGGAGATCCAAAGTTGGCGGCAGTCGTTCTGCTCGCTACGGTCGTAGGTTCACAAGCTCCGGATTTTGACACCTTGCTACGACTAAAGAACAATGCAGCCTACATTCGCAATCACCGTGGACTGTCGCATTCCATTCCCTTCTGGTTGATATGGATTTTGTCCATAACGGGACTGATTTGCCTTATTTTCAGGGATGTGCCTGCAGGTCATGTGGCCCTATGGGTAACGATTGCCGTCTGCCTGCATGTATTCACCGATTTATTTAATACGTATGGGACACAGGCATTTCGGCCGTTTACGAACAAGTGGATATCCTGGAATATCATCCACATTTTTGATCCCTTTATTTTTGGCACCCATGTTGCTGCAATTATGCTGTGGATCACCGGGTTGATTTCACCCGCTCCCTTGTTTATTGCGCTGTACGTCATGATCGGCGTGTATTACATTTGGCGGACCTGGAGTCATTTTCGTATCAAAAGCGCGGTACGTGATATGGACAACGAGGGCCAGCAAGGAGACACCTATTATATCATTCCCACGGTTTCATGGAAGCGGTGGCATGTGGTAAAAGCACATCAGGATGGAAGTTATGACATTGGCGGATTAAACGGCAAGCATCTGTTTTGGACGAAACATGCCGTCCCATCCACACATCCGGCTGCAGAAGCATCCAAATCCTATCGCGATGTGCAGGCATTTCGTTATTTTTCCTCCTTTGCCGTTGCCGAGGTAGAGGAGTTGGAATGGGGCTACATTGTGCGATGGGCGGATGTAAGATACCGCCACCGTAAACAATATCCATTCGTCGCCGTCGTCGCGATGGATAAACAGTTCGGGCTGATCAACAGTTATATCGGCTGGCTCAGCCATGAAAAGATGCAAAAACGTCTCTCTCTGCATACAAATTAAAAAATGTTTGGCAAATAGCAAGTATTGTAAACGACAAACAGCAAGTCTCCTGTGATCTCGGAGCTTGCTGTTTTTTGTTGTCGAAAAAATCACTTCTTCATGAAGACCTAGATGAAAGCGCCCTCTTGACGAAGCGGACTTGCGTGATTCACAATGGTCATAAGTCATGCGCGCAAAAAATCCGGAGCATGATCGCTCCGGATTTTTTTCATCACAGTTGCTCATAATACAGCTTCCAAGATGGAGTGTTTATGTGTATTACTGCAGACGGCTATTGCCCGACAAGGATTGCTCTGCTTGTTGGACCAGCTTTTTCGTGATGTATCCCCCAAGAGAACCTGTTTCGCGGGAAACGACATTACCAAAGTAACCGTCTTGAGGGATTGTGATGCCAAGTTCTTGGGCAGCCTCATATTTTAATTGTTCTAAAGCGGCGTTGGCCTGCGGTACTTGCAGGTTGTTTGAACGACGTCTGCTCATATTTGAATCTCCTTTCAGTTCTTTGTGAGTGAGGTTCATTGCAAGCTTGCAAGATTATTATGGCTCGCTTACACCTACTTATTCCTGAAATTCAACATTCAAAGCTGGAGGTTTTTACCATGAGCAAAGGTTTATCCCTATGGTTCGCCGTTTCATCCATTGTCCTACTGACAGCTGCCGCTATATCGATCAGTTATTCCGCATGGCTTGCCATTTTGCTCGGGCTTCTTTCTGTAGGCAACATCGGCTGGGGCTTCGTGGTCAAGGCACGCCAACGCCGCTCCTAGCCCATCCCTAGCACACAACTGATTGCGTTGACTGCCTGATGCCTTGACTATGTGTGCTTTTAGCGTAGTTGGGGCAGAAAGCCCATGCGCTCTTTGACCGCAGTCAGCGTGACTTCAGCGGCTTCTCGCGCACGTTCTGCGGATTGAGCCAAAATGCGTCCAATTTCACCGGATTCCCGGATATCGTGGTATCGCTGCTGCATTGGCTCAAGCGTAGCTACAATAGCCTCTGCCAGTTCTTTTTTGAACGTGCCGTACATCTGACCTTCAAAGCGATCCTGTACTTCTTGGAGTGACAAGCCGGAACATTGGCTGTAAATGCCCATCAGATTGCTAATTTCCGGTTTACCTGCCGGATCATATCTAACCTCACTACCAGAATCGGTAGTAGCACGGCTGATTTTTTTGCGTATGACTTTTGGTTCGTCCAACAGAGCAATATAGCTCCCCACATTCGGGTTGCTTTTGCTCATTTTTTTGGATGCATCATCCAGGGACATAATTCTCGCCCCTACTTCAGGAATGTAAGGTTCGGGAACCGTAAAATAATCTCCATAGCGGTGATTAAAGCGGCCAGCCAAATCACGTGTCAGCTCCAAGTGCTGTTTCTGGTCTTCACCTACCGGGACAAGATCTGCATTGTAGATCAAAATGTCCGCTGCCATCAGCGACGGATATACAAACAGCCCTGCTCCTACGGAATCCTTTCCAGCGGCTTTATCTTTGAACTGGGTCATACGTTCCAGCTCACCCATATTCGTCAGTGTTGTCATCAACCATCCCAATTCAGCATGCTGAGGAACATGGGATTGTAAGAAGACATTGGATTTCTCCGGATTAATACCTGCTGCGATAAATAATGCTGCTACCGCCTCTGACTGCTCGCGCAATTGAGCCGGTTCCTGCGGTACGGTAATCGCATGAAGGTCTACAACCATAAAGTAACATTGGTGATCCTCTTGCAATTTGACAAAATTTTTCATAGCACCGATATAATTGCCCAAAGTAAGTTGTCCACTGGGCTGAATACCTGAAAGTACAGTTTTCATGTCATCATTCCTCCTAAGGCTTAATTCATTTTGAACGCAAAAAGGCCCCGCATCCTCAAGGGACGCGAGACCGTGGTACCACCCTTATTCATTGCCGCCAGCCTAATACTTGTCGGGACTATGCCCATTGGCCGCCTGCAATCTTAAAGCTCCGTTAACGGGGAGCAATCGGCCGTCATACTGAGGATGATCAAATCCTGTTCTGTGCGGCACTCCAAGGTCCATTCAGCAATACAGGCTCACCGGTTCTCATCCACCACCGGCTTTCTGAAGAGCTTGTGCACAGCTTACTTGTCCTCATCATCGTGTTATCCATGTCATTACTTTCTAAATTACATTTAATGATAATTCCGTATAATGTTATTGTCAAATGACGATTGTGCTCTGCGATCAAAAATCTGTTATCATAATGACACAAAGCTTCAACCGATTATAGTGGACAAAGGAGCATGGAATATGAAACAAGTGACCAAAGAACACTGGAACGGTTACGACACGTATGTTTTACATAGCCCTGAACTGGAAGTTACGATGATCCCTCGCCTGGGAAATAATATTATTTCGGTGCGTGATCTGAAGCTGAACCGGGATATCGTGCGGCGTCCCGGCGAGGAAGAATTGGCCTTTTATTTACAAAAACCTTATCATTTTGGCTTACCGATTTTGATCCCACCAGGCCGAATCCGTAAAGGACAATTTGAGTTTGACGGTGTTTCATACCAGTTTGACCGTAACACGGCCAACGACAATCATATACACGGCCTGCACCGCAATCAATCCTGGCGCTGCAGTGATATTGAAGAGGATGAGGAAGGTTGCAGCGTAACTACCGAGCTTCTGACAGAAAGTGATCCGCACTGGATCGAGCAGTTCCCTACTCCTTTGCGTCTGGAGATGACTTACCGCTTGCAGGGGCCTGTATTAAGCCAAACGCTGCAAGTAACGAATCTGGGAGAAAAAGCAGCGCCCTTTGGCTTGGGTTATCACACCTGGTTTATGGTGGACGGAGAACCTGAGCGCTGGCGCCTGAAGCTGCCTGTGAACGGAGTATATGAGCAGGATGCTGAACAGCTCCCTACGGGTATGATTTCTTCTTTGGGTGAATTGGAACAGCTCTCTTCGGGGCTCTCTCTGAAAGGAACGAATCTGGATACTGTGCTGCGGGCATCGGAAGGTCCTGCTGAAGCTCTGCTGACTCGTGATGACGGTTATCAGATTCGCTATACAGCAGATGAGCAATACTTTAAGTATTGGGTGTTGTATACCAAAGGCGAATGCGATCAATATCTCTGCATTGAACCTTATACCTGGCTGTCTAATGCCCCCAATTTATCTGATCCTGTCGGAGAAGGCGGATTGATTCGTCTGGAGCCTCAGCAATCGATCAGCCTCAAAACTCAGATTCACATACACCAACCCTAATTTTTCTTTTTCTACTTTCCTTCCTTCGGCGCATATTTTCATAATACTGTCGCATACTAACCTCATCACAGCCGAAGGAGGTGACTACACATGAATGAAGCCAATCAAGGCAGAGGACGTCGCAGCAACACTTTGGTCGTTCCTCAAGCCAACAATGCATTGCAACAATTGAAATATGAAGCTGCGCAAGAACTGGGCATCACCATTCCGGCAGACGGTTACTATGGTGATATGCCATCCCGTGAAGCTGGTTCTCTGGGAGGCTATATCACTAAACGCTTAGTACAACTGGCCGAACAGCAATTATCAGGTCGTTCAGGTCAATAAGCGTCATTATTCCACTTGAGCATTCCGTTCTTTGAATTTAACAAAATGCGCATTAAGACGGGCATATAATAAAGGCGGTCTTCCATACGAAGACCGCCTTTCCTTTTACTCTTTGTATGGACGATTATTCCGAATTGGCCGCTCGATCTCGATATGTAGGCTTGTTATAACGGATCATGAGATTCGCCATGTTATAGTTCGATTCCAGCGTGGCATCCACCAGAATGGTCCCCTGCCTGACAGCAAAATCAAAAGCAATCTCACCGTGAGTCCAGCTACGCTTGTGATTTAACGTTTCCAGGGCCATACGGCGAAAATCATCACGATGCTTCGCAGATAATCCCGGCTCTACTGCTGCAAATGTGCCACCTTTCCCTGCAATGGGATTATGTCTGATCCCAAATTTTCCAATCACATTGTTGCGTATTTGTACAAATACGATGCCTGACGACAAGCCCCCCAGTTCATTATCCAGTTCTTTAAAAACAATATCCAGCTGCCTTATTAACGACAATTGACCTAAATCATCCATCAAAAAACCCTCCTATATACCTGTTTTATTTTTTGAATAGGTCTTACGGCTCAATTATATGTGAATATTTTTAACATTACAATCAAAATCAACATAAATGGGTATTTATAACTATTTTCTAGGTATATCCACTAATTTTAATTTCGCCATCAGGTAATATCCATAACACTTCGACATATTGTGACGTTATTCTTCATCTTCTGCAATAAATACAAAAAAGGCCTCCCTTGCGGAAGACCTGCTTGAAGTATATATCTGTTATTCTGTCATTTGCAAAAATTGCTCAATGTCCTGAATGGTGACTTGCGCAGCATTACGCCAAAAGTCAGCCTGTGTTAGATCGGTACCCAAATGCTTGGATGCCAATTCTTCCACCGTCATGCGACCTGTATCACGCAGTAAAGCATCATATTGATCAGCAAAACCATCCGGATTCTTTTTCGCAAAAGCGTAAATTCCTGAACTGAACATATACCCGAATGTATACGGGAAGTTGTAGAATGGCGTATTCGTAATATAGAAATGAAGCTTGGATGCCCAAAAATGAGGGTGCACCTCATCCAGAACACCGCTGAATGCTTCACGCTGCGCTTCCTCCATTAACTCGCTCAGCTGCTGCGCTCCTACGACCCCTTTTTTCCGCAATTCGTAAAAACGGGTTTCAAACAGGAAGCGGGCATGAATGTTCATGAAGAAGGCTACACCGCGCTGAATTTTGTCCTCCAGCAAAGCTACCTTCTCCTGACCTTCGGCTGCTTCCAGCAAAGCATCCGACACAATAAGTTCTGCCAGCGTCGACGCCGTTTCAGCCACGTTCATGGCATAATTTTGATTCAGTGGATGTAATTCGTTCATTACATGCTGATGATAACCGTGTCCCAATTCATGGGCCAGTGTCGAAACGTTGGATGGTGATCCGGCATAGGTCATAAAAATCCGGGTCTCTTTGCTCAGTCGCAAAGATGTACAAAAGCCACCAGGACGTTTTCCTGGACGATCCTCTGCTTCGATCCAGCTTTTCTCAAAAGCCATTTGGGCAAAATCAGCCATTCTTGGACTGAATTTACCGAATTGCTCAACAATTGTCGCGGCTGCATCGTCGTACGGGATTTTAGTGGTTGATGTTCCCAATGGAGCCTCAACATCATGCCAGGACAGTTTCTCTAACCCCAGCAATTTCGCCTTCCGCTCCAAATATTTGACCACAATTGGCTTCGTTTCATTAATAACCTGCCACATGGTATCGAGCGTTTGCGCTGACATACGACTGATTTCCAGCGGCTCCTTAAGCACGTCTGTCCAGCCCCGGTTCTCATATAGCTTAAGACGGAAGCCTGCCAGGTGATTCAGCGTATCCGCACAGTAGTCCTCAACCTGAGTCCATGCCTCTTCCCAACGTGCAAACACGTCCTGACGCACGCTGCGATCCGGTTCATCCAATTTATTAGCTGCCTGCCCTACAGACAGGTTTACGATCTCACCATTCTCTGGTACAGGGATTGTCATATTTTTGACAATCGTGTCATAAAAGTCACCCCAGCCATGGTAACCGTCTACACCCAAATCCAATGCAAGGCTCTCCAGCTCAGGAGCCATTTTTTCACGCGCTTCGTTCCGGTATTCAGTCAGGACAAAAGAAATCGGCTTGATGGCTTCACGCTCCATCCACTTCTGCCAAATGTCTTCACTGGTTTGTGCCAGCAGGTTCTGGAAGGATACCAAAGCACTTTTCCCCTGTGCGTACAGTGTATTCACGCGTGCACCCAGTTGGACGGCAAGCTTGTCGTGCTGATTTTGAGCAGTTAGACAAGAGACAAAGGAGCCTGCCTGTGATGCCCCATTAAACAACTCCTGTAAGCTATTCAGCACACTATCCAGACGCTCGGTATCCAATACCGTTTGCGGTACTTTCGCAGCTTTAAGCTGAGATTGCAACTGTTGAACTTTGCCCTCCATTTCCTCCAAAAATGCTTGAAATGAAGCCGAGGAGGAGCCTCCGCTGAATATAGATTCCAGATCCCATGTTTGCTTTAACGGTGTTTTCATAATAGTTCCACCTTTCTTTTTGGCGAATTCATGTGGTTTCATATACAATAAAGCTACATCGTGATGATAAAATCACTACAATTGGGAGGAATACAGGATGAGACCCTTACAAATTTCGCCGGAAACGGCTGTGAAATTATCCGAAAAGCTTGGCATTCCGCTGGAACACCTTATGCACACACCCCAGCACATTTTGATGCAAAAGCTGGCCGAACTGGCTAAAGAAGAAACCACTGACCCGAACGGCGGAGAGTCGGACAAATCATGATCCCTTTTCATAAAACCTGGCCTTACGACATTGTCATGGGAGACGTTTATGTACAGTCTTGTCCGTTTTGCGACCATGAGAATGTGTTGCTACCCCTGAAGCCGAAAGAGCTTAAGCTCATCCATGAAGGTATGAAAAAGCTGCTTGTGTTCCCGTGCTGCCATAACAAGATAACCTTGGTGGATTGTGACGGCGATTATTTGCTGTCAGATACCACACTCCGCCATCATTAATTCATGAGGCAGTTGCATGACAACTATAAGCAAGATAACTCGTCTTACAAACAAGGTGTGAACCATGAGCCTAAAGCGGCCATAGTACACACCTTTCTTTTTTCAAGAAGAGCTTGCGTCCTGCATTTCCTCTGGCAAACGGATATCCTTAGCCAGCATCTGCTCTCGCAGCACAGCCCATTGTTCACGGGAAGCCCGGATCATCGCTGCGTCCATAATTTTCTTATCATTAATGACACGCGAAAACCAGCGTACCGCTTCGTGGAAATTGCCTGTACGCCGATGCAATTCCCCAATCAGATAGAGCAGCTTGGCATTATTCGCTCCAACACCCTCCAGCTCATAGACCCGGATGTAAGAATCCAGACTAAATTGGAGAAAACGAAGCTCTTGTTCCTCATTTCCCTGGTATCGGTACATCCATGCGATATGTTGCAATAGACTGGCTATCACCCGTTCCTTTTCTCCGATCACCTGCGCACAGAGTAGACCCAGTTTATACGTTTCTAACGAATCTTCCCAGCTACGGTGACCGCCATATTCACGGGACTGCCACCGATTACCAATTTTGTCCTTAAATAGCTTGGTTTGCTGATCACTTAGCTGAACAGTAGAATGCTCTGTCGAGGTAAAGCCGCAATGAGGACAAACCCGTACAACGTAAAAATCGGGATTTTCATTTTTGTAATACGCACAAAAGTCTGAGTCTGTACGAATGGCCTTTTTCAGGCTTGGTCTGACACGGGACGTCTGAAATTCTTGTTCACAATGCGGACAAACGATTTTAATCTGATATAACGGTTCAAGTTCCAATGTGTTTACAACCCTCTCCAAAATTCGGCAATCCCCGTAAGCTTACGGGGTATTTACAAAATGATGCGCAGGACCAGACAAACGGTTAAGTATAATTGAACGAAGCGGCTCCTCAACGCCCGCATCCGTTAATGCACCCGCCATACAAGACAACCATGCCTCTGCTCGCTCCTCCGTTACGGGAAACTTCATATGTCTAGCACGTAACATCGGATGACCATATGCATCAGAAAACAGGGACGGTCCTCCAAAAAACTGGCTCAGGAACATGAACTGTTTTTCCTTTACAGGTTCCATGTCTTCAGGGAACAGGGGACTTAACAACGGATCTTTATAAACTCTCGGGTAGAAGGCCTCAATAATAGCACGAACACCTTCCGCACCCCCAAGGTTGTCATAAATGCTCAGGCTAGGATTCACTTTTCCCCCAACTTTCTGTGCTATGGTAATAAATATACACCCGTATTATAACAAAAAACAAAAAATGACGCTAAAATAAGCGTCATCTTATCTTTTTAACATATGAACAGGCTTGCTTGTGTTCCATATAACTAATAGCTTCGCCAATCCTCTTCACCGGGATGGACGCGAGAGACACGAATAACATACACAAAAGCACATACGAGCAAACCGGCAACGATACTCATCCTGATCACTCCATCCTTAAGATTATGGATCGTTGTTTTCCTATTTTAGCATACTCTTTACAAAAATACAGCCTTTCATGAAATCGCTTTCTTTATTTTTTTGTACTCTTTGTCCAGCCCGAACATAGGAATAATAGTACAACTCCAAAGGAGGGGCCTCTATGTCGCTGTACCGTCGTTACTCGCTTCCTTTGCTCATTCTTGTACTGATATCCCTATTCGTGCTTATGGCCGCGTATCCACAGTCTTCACTGAATGCCGGACTTCGGGGTCTTGCAATCTGGTGGGACGTGCTGTTCCCTTCTTTATTCCCTTTTTTCGTAATTTCCGAGCTACTTCTCGGTTTCGGAATTGTTCATTTCATTGGTGCGCTGCTGGACCCGCTAATGCAGCCTCTATTCCGTGTACCTGGCTGCGGAGGCTTTGTAGCTGCGGTCAGCTGTGCATCCGGCTACCCGATTGGGGCCAAATTAACAGCTAAGCTGTGGGAACAAAAATGGATCACCCGCATTGAAGGAGAGCGCTTGGTCGCATTTACAACTTCCTCTGATCCCATCTTTCTGATCGGGGCGGTTTCCGTTGGCTTCTTCCATCAGCCAGAAATTGCACTCGTGCTGAGTGCAGCCCATTACGGTGGCGTGCTGCTCATCGGCCTGCTCATGCGCTTCCACGGTACCCGTTCAGGGGATGCTGATATTTATAGCAGGCAACCTGAACCAGCATCCGGTAGTACCTCGGATATAAAGTCAAGCACGTCCCCTGCACAGCGGCCCGGGCAGCTACGTCAAGCCCTGTATGCCATGCATGCAGCTCGTTTGGAAGATGGGCGTCCGTTTGGCGAGCTACTCCGTCAGGCGATTACTTCCTCTCTACGCCTTATTATTGTCGTAGGGGGGCTGGTTGTATTCTTCTGCGTCATTCTGGAGGCTTTGACGAACTTAGGTTTAATGAGCGGGCTCCGGCTGCTTACGGCAGGCTTATTGACTGCATGCGGTCTTCCTCCTACGTTAACGGAGTCCATTGTGGGTGGTATTTTCGAGGTTACATTAGGGGCACAAGCCGCAGGTGAAGCCACAGGAGCGGCGTTACCGTTCAAGGTAGCCGCAGCAGCGTTTGTTCTCTCCTGGGGCGGGCTGTCTGTTCATGCGCAGGTCGCAAGTATTCTAAATATGACGAATCTACGGTATATGCCGTTCTTGCTGGCTCGGGCTGCGCACGGTGTTATCTCGGCACTGCTGGCTCTCCTGTTATGGCGTCCACTAATGGGCCAAGGAAGCTCGCCTGTGTTTTACCCGATATATGATATCACATGGTCTCCCGGCTTTTCGTCTGCCATGCTGTTGCAAAGCCTTCTGTTCCTTGCCTGCCTGCTGGCAGGGATGCTGACTCTGTCCTGCCTGAGCGTCGGAACAAGTCACTTATTCGCGCGGCTGAGAAGAACATACAGGCGATGAACGATTGTGTTCTTGCTCATAATTGATTATGATCGGTATATATACCCATGACAAAGGAGCTTTTCATCTTGAGATATTATGTTCTGGATCGCGGGGATCAGCACTCCATGGACTTGAGTCAGCAATTTCACCGTCTTGCCCAAGAAAAGAATTTCAAGCTGGATGCCGAATCGCCGGAAATCGTCGTGTCTATTGGAGGCGATGGTACGATGCTTCACGCGTTTCATACCTTCATCGACCGAATTCCGGATATTGCCTTTGTTGGTGTACATACCGGTCATCTGGGCTTTTACGCTGATTGGCGTGCGGACGAGCTGGAGGAGCTAATCAACCTTATGAGCCAAAGCGGATCTGAGGGACCGCTTAACCCGAGAATCGTCAAGTATCCGCTGATTGAATTGGAAATTCACAAAAAGTCTGGAAATGCCTCTTTTATCGCCTTGAATGAATTTACGTTAAAAGGGGTAGATGGCACTGTTGTTGCCCAGGTAGATATTAACGATATTACCTTTGAAATGTTCCGTGGTGACGGCATATGCGTTTCGACGCCTTCCGGAACAACCGCCTATAATAAAGCACTCGGCGGAGCAATGGTTCACCCTACTATTGAAGCATTGCAATTAACGGAGATCGCTTCCATTAATAACCGTGTATATCGTACGTTGGGATCTCCCTTGCTTCTGCCCAAACACCACCATTGTGATATTTTTTCGCGAAAGGATCAGCGTCTTTTATTGACTGTAGATCACTTGAACTTTCCTGTGGATGATCTGATCTCTGTTCGCTGTCAGGTCTCAAGTCAAAAAATCAGCTTCGCTCGTTATCGTCCTTTTCCCTTTTGGGATCGGGTACGCAATGCTTTTCTCAACTAGAACCTGTAAAAGAGCCGACTCGGCTCTTTTTTTATTACAAACAAAACGGTTCCTGAAACTCAGGAACCGTTTTGTTGTGGAGCTATGAATGTCTTATTCTTTTTACTGATTTCAGCTCTTTCAGTTCTCGCAGCTGGCCCCGCCTGACGCTGACCTTCGGAATCGCGAGGGACACGGGCTTGACGCCCCTCCCTGTTTTCCTTGGGTTGGCGCTCAAAGCGTGATCCACGGGATTCCTTCTTATCGAAATTCCCTTGCTGCTGACGTTGTTTCCGTGGCTCCCGGGCCTGCTGTCCTTCTCCCGGATTGCGTCCGTCCTTTGCTTCACGCGGTTCTCTCGGCTGACGCGATTCACGCTGCCGGTTTCCTTCACGACCTTCTCTGGGTGGGCGACTTTCCCGAGCTTCACGTGGTTGCTCCGTTCGCGGCTCCTCCGTTATCGTGGGATCCTGCTGCGATTGCGTCCATTCCCGTTCTCCAGTTGTATGCTGCAATATTTCTTGCTGCTCTTCAGTTTCTAACGTTCCCGCTTGTTCCTTTTGAGCATCTACCAGCTGTTGGATGTCTGGGGAAATGGATTCTTCATTGCTTTCGTTCTTGTTGACCACCTCACGGCTTTTTTGCAGCACAAAATAGGCACAGCCGAAATTGCAGTATTCATTAATGTAATCGTCCAGTACCACTATGGATGTATCCTTATTTGCTTTGGGATGCCCATCTCGATAAAAACCCTTCAGACGTAGCTGATTGTAACCCCAATCGCCAATAATATAATCATAGCGGTCCAACACTTCACTATATCGATCACGAAACGCTTCGGGATTCCACCCGTTCTTGTGATCCTGCAACACTTCATAGCTTTTACCACCGATTTGAAACAAGCTAATCTAACCGCCTTTCCCGGATCAAGCCTGCGAAAGGGCGCTTTTTTCCTTATGCTGAGCGGCGGACTTCACCTGCTCATGCGCTTGGTAGGAGCTGCGGACCATCGGACCGGATTCGACGTGGCTGAATCCCCGCTGTAATCCCTCTTCCTTTAACTTCGCAAAATCTTCCGGTGGATAATATTTTTGTACATATAAATGTTTTTCGGTTGGTTGTAAATATTGTCCAATTGTCATAATATCACAATCAACTTTTCGCAGATCATCCATGGTTTGCAGGATCTCGTCCCACTCTTCTCCGACACCCAACATGATGCTTGATTTGGTCGGAATGGACGGATTTAATTGCTTCGCACGTTGGAGCAGTTCCAGAGAGCGATGGTATTTGGCTTTGGCCCGTACTTTGTCGGACATGCGCTCCACTGTTTCAATATTATGATTCAAAATATCCGGCTTGGCATCCATGACGATCCGCAGCGATTCAATATCGCCCATAAAATCGGGAATCAATACTTCTACACTGCAAAAAGGCAGTCGGCGGCGAATGGCACGAACCGTTTCTGCAAATATAGTGGCGCCCCCATCTTTCAAATCGTCGCGAGCCACACTGGTTACGACGCAGTGCTTTAAGTTCATGTTTTCAGCTGCTTCCGCAACACGTTCAGGCTCCTGCAGGTCCAGTTCCGTAGGCATCCCCGTATTCACTGCGCAAAAACGGCACGCACGCGTACAAATATCACCCAAAATCATAAATGTCGCTGTCCTGTTGGCCCAGCATTCATATATATTAGGGCATCGTGCCTCCTCACATACGGTATGTAATGTCTTGGAACGCATCATGCTCTTGATTTCCTGATAGTTATCGCCTGTCGTAAGTTTAATACGAATCCAGTCGGGTTTTGCTTCCTTCACTTTTTTAGACAATGGTATAGACCTTCTTTCTGATGAGCTTAAGCTGTCACTGCCTTACATTATAGCATGAAAGCGATGGAAAAACCTCCATTCATTGTTCCCTTTTTGATATGACATCGATGCCGGAAAAGTAAATTCTTAATATGGATAAAAGCAGAGCATATGGCTCAATCTAAACCAAAGCGCTCTGCTCATGCGATGGATTGCGGGGCTAGAATTTACCGGGGCGATCCAAGCCCCTATAGGAGGTTGGTTCACATGTCTTACCCTGTACGGGGAGCCCGCTCTGTCCGTCTGTTATCGCTGCTGTTATGTGCTATTACACTAACAACATCCTGTCCACTTCCTGCTCATGCCTTTGACGAGTCCTTACAACCATCGTCATCCCGAAGTACCCTAAAAGCTATAGTGGGTACTTCACCATCTCAGGATGGGTTGTATACGTCGAGGCTTGCCTTATATCAATCCATCGAAGCCCTGACAGGGATTCCATGGTACAGGCTGGCTGCAATCGATCAATATGAACGAACACTTACAGTGGCCCATCCCAAAGATCGCAAGCATGCGGAACGGATTACGGGTATTTTTATTACAGGACCGATCTGGTCCGGCCTGATGAACCCAGATTCGGATGATCAAAATCCGCGCTCCATTGAAATATTTTCAGGACTGGGACAAGATGGTTCAGGCGATGGGATTGCTGACCGCGATAATGACAAGGACTTGCTGTATAGCATCGCTTCTTATCTCGGGAAATATGGGAACAACGAGGATGAATTTGGTATTGCCGCATGGGAGTATTACCATAACAGCCGCGCAGTGCAAAGAGTTCAGCAGTTTGCCAAGCTGTATCGGACCTATGGCAAGCTGAATCTGAATAGTCAAGCTTTTCCGCTTCCTTTAAGCAGCATCTACAGCTATCGCAGTACTTGGGGAAGTCGTCGCAGTTGGGGCGGTTACCGTATACATGAAGGGACTGATCTGTTTGCTGGCTATGGAGTTCCGGTTCGCAGTACCTGCTACGGGGTAGTCGAAATGAAAGGATGGAACCCATTTGGAGGATGGCGAATCGGTATTCGAGATCTCAACAACCGCTATCACTACTATGCACATCTTTCCGGCTTTGACAAAACTGTCCACAAAGGAGATATCGTTACGCCTGGTCAGACGGTAGGCTGGGTCGGAAGCTCGGGCTACGGAAAGCCAGGTACCCAAGGCAAGTTTCCACCGCATCTGCACTATGGTATATACCGGGACAATGGCTGGACCGATTGGTCCTTCGATCCGTATCCGTTATTAAGACAGTGGGAGCAGACCGAGCGCAAAGCACAAACAGGAAAAGCAAAAGGGGCCTCCTCGTAAGGTCCCTTTTTTTCCTGAGCACCTCAGATCTCTCCCCTCTGCTTTATGGCGTTGGAGACTGACGGATGGAATTTTCCTCTTCCTGTACCGCTGGAACACTCTCTATACCGGAATCTGGAGTGCCGCCGCTCTCTATCGTATGTGGAGGTAACGCTAGCTGCGAAGCGGCTGCACCATTTTTACCAATGGGCTTGCCCTGATTGTCATAGTAATACATCGGAACATTGCCCACCACCAGCAAATAAGATACCGGGATTTCTGTCTCCACAATCTGAGGCTGCATCTCAAACGGGATGACTACAGACACCTCCGTCGTAATCCGAATGTACACCTCCACCAAGATCATGTTAATCCCCGCATCCTGTTGACGCGTGTTTAAATCCACCTTGATTGCTCCATGCGGCTCCACCTTTAGAGGAACCTTCGGACCATATGTGGCCAGAAGCGGACTGCCTAATGCCTGACCGATTGGAACGCTCTCCTCAAAATGGCTCATGCTGTTCATTGTGGCCTTGACTGCTTTTAGCGTATCTGACGTAATTCTCATATGCTCCGCATAATTCAGAGAAAAACCGGACGTTCTCCCTTGTGCATCCGTTCTCCATTCAATCAGATGATCAGCCGTCTCGCCCTGCTCTACCTGTGCTGTAATCGCTGAATTGATAGCCTCTGTCGCCATTTGTTTAACTCTCACTTTTGCCAAATGCATCATAGGCGGCTTCAAATGCTGCTCCACATAAGCAGCGGCCTGTATGATCACTACCAGCAACGCCAGTGCCACAATAAAAAATACTCTGCGTCTGCCGCGTCGCCTTCTGTTGGGTCCGCTGTACCATTGCGGTCTTCTCATCATCCGATCCCCCCGCAGCGATGAACTTACCCTACAAGAATATGCGAGGAATACACGAAAAAGAAGCCGCCCGTCCGGCAGCTCCTGTTAATGGAAAATATATGATTGCTGTGAATGTTAATAAGAATCCAGCCTGTTATTTGAAAATATGATCAATCTTGTCGATATCTGCCTGACTCAGTTGGACATTCAACGTTTTCAAATTCTCCAGCACCTGCTCGGGCTTTTTCGCCCCTGGAATGAGTGCATCAATCGAGTCACGCGTCAAATACCATGCGAGCACAACATGAGCCACCTCAGCATGTAATGCATTGGCAATCTGCCGCACCTGCTCCACCTTTTCCAGATTGCGGACAAATGTTTCTCCCTGGAACAATGGATTGTTCGCTCTAATATCCGTGAAGGTTGTATCCTTCGTATATTTCCCACCCAGCAATCCGGCTGCCAGCGGGAAATAAGGCACGAATGAAATGCCATTAGCCTTGGTGTAAGGCAGCAGTTCCTTTTCCGCTTCACGTTGGAGTAAATTATATTCGGATTGAAGCACATCTACATAGCCGTCGCTATTGGCATCCTTCAACTGTTCAATGGAGAAATTAGATACGCCAATCGCTTTAATCTTACCCTCGTCCTTGAGCTTCTTCAGTTCTCCGACCGCTTCTGCCTTCGGCGTTGCTTCATCCGGGAAATGAATATAAAACAAATCAATATAATCCGTTTGCAATCTTTTCAGACTGGATTCGACTGAGTTACGCAAAAATGTCGGTGAGTTGTCAAAAACAACCTCTCCATTCACAAATTTGTGTGCTCCCTTGGTCGCTATCACAACTTCATCACGATTGCCACGTTCTTTCAATACCTCACCAATCAACCGTTCCGAGTGTTCAGGTCCGTAAATAAAAGCTGTATCCAGAAAATTGATGCCGTTATCCAAAGCTGTGCGAACGACCTCTTTGCCCGTTTCATCGTTCAGACCGGAAAAAAGATTATGTCCTCCCACTGCATTTGCACCCAAACCGATTGGTTTTACATATAAATCTGTTTTGCCAATACGCACTTGCTCTGCCAATTCACGTCATCTCCTTTTCGAAAGTTACTTCCATTTTAATATTAGATTCCAAAAAAAGCAAAGTGCGTATTCGGCTGCTGCTCCTATCCTTTAATCCTATTTTCTTTTTCGCTTCATATTACGAATGATCGTTTTGGTTGCCTGATCCACCCGGTATGATTCTGTGATCTTTTGCAGAGCTTTATTGAACGTAAAATCGTCCAATGTACTGTTTTCCAAGTAATGCATCGTAATATCCGGCAGCTTGATATAACAGATGGATATCGCCCATGCTACCGCCATTTGTACATAATAATCCTCACGATGCGTCTGATCCAGTAATTCAAGCACCTGGTTAATATACGGTTCCTCAGTATAAAAATTAAGAAGCATGACCACGCCAAACCGGATTTCATACTCTTTCTTGGAGAATAAATAGGGCTGTATAAACTCCCATACCCGTTCCTTATGATTTTTCGTAAACTTCAATCCGGCACAAAAGCTGTCGCATACTGACCAATTATCAATTCTAGGAACAAACTTGGCGACATAACTTAACGCTTCCTCTATATCCGTTTTCACATAGCCAATAACCATACCCTGCAGCATCACTTCCTCGAAGTATTCACTCTCAGCAGTTTCCAGATAGAGACGCCAATCCCCTTTGGCAATACCCTGAGCCAGTTTGCGCAGCACCGGAAGACGAACGCCCAGTACATTATCGATGGTCGGAAGCAGTGCAGCCGTGAATTTCTGAAAGTCCGTATCTACGTATGACAGTATTTGTTCTCTGATTGTTTTTTCCAATAATCTCCGCTCCTTGATCCTTAAACTAACGAAATGAAATGCTCCACAAGTAAATCGAGGCTATCGATCCATAGGGCGAATAAACTCTTCTATACTCCTCGAACTGATCCTTGGTAAGCGTATCCAGATTGTACAGCTTCATCATTCCCCGCCGGATAGCGATATCACCCCAACTGACAACGTCTGGACGCTCCATACAATTAATCAGCATCATTTCAGCCGTCCAAGGGCCTATCCCTTGCAGCGAGGACAGTTTTTGGATCACCTGCGTATCGGAGAGTTCATATAATTCCTGTAAATCCAGTAAGCCCTGCTCTACCGTTTGGGCTATGTTCAGGATACATATGGCCTTTTTCATGGTTATGCCACAGCTCTGAATATCCTGGGCGGCCTGGATGGCTATATTTTGTGAAGTCATCGCACCTAACTTCTCCTGCATTCTGGCCCATATGGTTTCAACTGCCTTGGCAGAAATAAGCTGTCCAACAATGGCATGAACGAGCGCGGCGAACAGATCGGGAATGACCACCCGTTTCACCTTGCCCATCTGCGACATGGCTGCACCAAGTATGGGATCTGCGTTTTTCAGATATTGGATTTCCTTTTGCCCATAGTCAAAGTTTTTGGTAATTACGGTTTGCATCGGTTCCCCCTCTTCAATCCCTTTGCAGTTTGCTGGTCCTCACCCATTTCATTACATGGGCTGCTTTCATATCAAGGTTCAAATCCTTCCTTGCTCACATAGAGCTGCTCTTCCGGAAAAACATGGAGGAAACGCTCATAAACCTTTTTGTAAGCAGCCGGGTGATACCAGTCTTCCAGCCCCAATGATTCGTAAAACGTACCTATATTTAAGCTTCGTGTCCGCCTTCCCCCACTGCCGTCTCCCATAAAATAATCATCAATACAGACACGGTTAACCAGAGGCAAAAGCTTGTCGGCAAAATGTTCACTGCTTGGAAGCATCGGAGCGATTGTGGCCTGCGCCGGTACTCCTGCTTCTTTTAACAATTGCAATGTTTTGAAACGGGCCTGAATGGGGGGCGCATCCGGTGTGAAATGTTTGCGGATATCCTCGCGATCTGTTTCTAGGGTCATGCTCACCCGTACGCGGCCTTCTAATCGGTGCAGCAAATCAATATCCCGCCGTACCAGTGGACTGCGCGTCTGCACAAACAGGAAATCCGGCGGATCTTCCACCATCACCTTCAGTAATGAACGGGTCACCTCTTCCTTGTACTCGACAGGTTGGTAAGGGTCTGTGCTGGATGACATAAAAATCGTGACTTTCCCCTTCGATTTGGCCCTGCGAAGCTCTTTGCTAAAAATATCTGCAGCCTGATTTTTGATATCTACCCAAGTCCCCCAAGCCTCCTTCCGGAACGTGGAGACTGGCAACTGGCGCACATAGCAATACGAGCAGCCAAAGGTACAGCCTGTATACGGGTTCAACGAGTGTGTATACCCTGACAGGAAGCCTGTCCCTTTATTCAGAAGCGTCTTGGGATTTTTGTAAAAATACTTATTTTTCATCATTAGCCTCGTTCAAGCTGCAAAAGCTTTACCTTCATGTCCAAACCGCCACGATATCCGGTCAAAGCCCCATTTTTGCCGATAACCCGGTGGCATGGAATGGTAATCAAAATCGGATTAGCACCGATAGCAGCTCCCACCGCACGAACAGAGGCAGGCTTTTGGATCGCATGGGCAATGTCTGAATAGGATTGTGTCTCCCCATACGGAATATTACACAGGGCGTTCCAAACCGCCATTTGGAACTCAGTCCCCTGAAAGTCAAAAGGAATGGTAAAGCTTGTACGCTCTCCTTGGAGATATTCAATCAGCTCCTTGGCGTAGGGCTGTAAGGACGCAACGTCCTCGACTAAAGAACTGCCGGGAAACCGATTCTCTGCCCATGAAATCAATTCAGCTACAGGTTGATTGGGCGAGCCTACATAACATAATCCTCCAGATGTAGCTGCAATATATAAATTCCAATCCTCATGGGTCAACAATGACCAATAGATTGTCTTATTCGTTTTTTGATTTGCCATACTGTATACCTCCATTTTGTGCTTGTTTGGATTGGAGCTGACGATATTGCAAAGGAGTGCAGCCCATGTTCTTTTTAAATAACGTAATAAAGTAAGGGGTATTGGACAAACCTACGCTCTTCCCTACCTCAGCCACGGACTTATCCGAGCCAATGAGCTGTTTCTTCGCTTGCTCCAATCGGGTTTTCTGAATGTATTCCATTGGGGTTTTATGCATAATCCGCTTGAAGGTACGGTGTAAATGATACGGGCTTCCATGACTCATCTCAGCAAGAATGCGCAATGTAAAATTTTCCATATAGTGAGAATTCACATATTCTGTAACCCATACTATCCATTCATGATCAGGCAAACGTTGTCCTGTTGGTTTGCACCTTTTGCATGGTCGAAACTGTTCCGCCAAAGCCTGCTCTGCTGTTTTAAATAAACGAATGTTTTCTCTTTTGGGAGGGCGGGATTTGCAGGAGGGACGACAAAATATTCCTGTTGTCTTCACGGCGTACCAAAATACGCCGTCATAAGACTTGTCATTTTCCACAATAGCTCTCCACTTGTCGTCAGTTATAGACAAATTGGATATTGCCATTAAAATCACCTCTCTCGTGCAATGTGGCCTCCACATATCTATGTCTAAATTATAAACCAAATGGTGAACATATGTACCCCTTTTGGAATGTAAAGGCAAGATAACGAAAAAAGATGACTCCAATGGAGCCACCTTTGACTTGATCTTACTTTTCTGTCTTCCTTAGGCTTGAAGCTTGCCCGGTTCAACGGTAATCGCCTTCTCATCAACAGGCTGTTGGTATTCCTTGGACCAATACTCGGCATTGAGAATCCCAACCTTCTCCGGGTCGAACACCGGGTCTAGTCCTTGCTTGCGCTGCCGTTCGTAATCCTTAAGCACGCGGAAGGCTGGTTTGGCCAGCAGAATCATAGCGATTAGATTCACCCAGAGCATAATACCGACGCCCATATCCCCCAAGGTCCACGCCAAGGCTGATTCCTTGACCACCGTTCCGTAGAACGTCGAGCCCAGGATAACCAGCTTTAGGATGAACATGGGCCATTTGGCCTTATGGTCGGAAACGAGATATGCCATATTTGTTTCAGCGATATAATAATAAGAGATAATTGTTGTGAACGCGAAAAAGAACAATGTAATCGCCAGCAGACTGGAGCCGAAGCCCGGAAATACCGACTCAATAGCAGCTTGCGTATATTGGGTCCCCTCTTCAACACCGGGAAGATTTTGCACAATAAAATGACCGCCGGGTCCCTTTACGTTGTACATACCTGTAAACAAAACCATAAAAGCCGTAGACGTACAGACCAAAAAGGTATCTACGTACACAGAAAATGCCTGAACCAGCCCCTGTTTTGCCGGATGGGAGACTTCCGCAGCGGCCGCGGGATGCGCACCAGAGCCTTGACCGGCTTCGTTAGAATAAATCCCCCGCTTTACGCCCCAAGCAATAGCCGTTCCTACCATACCGCCGAACACAGAATCCACACCAAAGGCACTGCGAAAAATCAGCGAAAATACTTCGGGCAACGCAGTAATATTCGTCATCATAATATAGAAAGAAACGAGAATGTAGCCGAGTGCCATAAACGGAATGACAACCTGAGCGACATGGGCAATCCTTTTTACACCGCCAAAAATAATAAGCGCCAGCAAAATGACCAATAGAACCCCTGAGACTTTCATATTCATGCCAAACGAACTATGGAATGCTACGGCAATTGAGTTCGATTGGGTTCCCGGCAAAAGCAAACACATAGCCACCAACGCAACAACCGCAAAAATGACGGCAAACCATTTTAAGCCTGTTCCTTTTTCGATATAAAAGGCTGGGCCGCCACGGTACAGACCATCGCGCTTTACCTTATATATTTGAGCCAGTGTGGATTCAACAAAGGCTGTAGCCGATCCGATAAAAGCCATGACCCACATCCAAAATATCGCCCCCGGTCCGCCCATGCCGATAGCCAAGGCAATACCTGCTATATTACCCGTCCCTACACGACCCGATAGCGCCATTGTAAAAGCCTGAAAGGAGGATACGCCTGCCTCAGAACTCTTTCCTTTGAATACCAAAAGGATCATTTCTTTAAGATGCCTGATTTGGAGGAAGCGAGTCATAATTGAAAATAACAATCCTACTCCCAAACAGACATACACTACTGGATTACTCCAGATGATGCCATTCACTGTCTCTATCCACTTCTCTAGCATTCCTTGCAATTCCCCCCGCTAAATCGATTGCTTTCTAGTCTTTGTTTACAGAAAATTTTCATAATTACAAAAAATTATAGTTCAGTTTTTATCACCGTACAAGTTAATTTAATTGACATATTGTCAATTACAGGTGGGCTTATCGGATACACCAAATGACGACAAAAAAGCTCTGATAATCCGGGAATGTGGATCATCAGAGCTTTGTCCTTAAGTCATTCAGGCAATGCCCTCTTTCTCATTCGGAGCGCTAAACAGTTTTAACAGCAGCTCCTGCTCCCTTACTTGACCTTGGGAGATAGGAAGGATTTCAGTATATTCGGAAGAATTCGTAATGATAACTGGCGTAATCGTAGGATACCCCTCTGCCCTGATTTGCTCAACATCAAACTCGAGCAGCAGATCCCCGGCCTTTACCTGATCGCCTTCTTTGACATAGGAAGTAAAATGTTTACCGTCCAGCTTGACCGTATCTACTCCGACGTGAATCAGAACTTCTGCACCATGATGCGAAACAATCGCAAGCGCATGTTTTTTCTTGAACGCCACCGTAATCGTTCCGTCGAACGGGGCTACAACTCTGCCCGTTATCGGTTGGATGGCAATGCCTTTGCCCATAGCTTCCGAAGCAAATGCAGGATCGGGAACCTCCGACAGAGCGAAGACCGTTCCTTCAATCGGGCTAAGTACCTCTTCATTAGAAACTGAGGTTGTAGGAGTGGATTCTTTAGCCGAATTGTCAGTGGTTTCCTCCTCTTCTACCGGATCTTCAAATCCTAAAATATAAGTCAAAATGGCTGAAACCAGAAATGATACCGTAATCCCTAAAATCAATCCCGGGAAGCCTTGTCCGCCAGGACCGTAAAAGATCGGCAAGGTCAGCAGTCCAGGCGCGCCGGAAGCGAATGCCTGCGTCCCCGCTTGACCGATAATGGCACCACCGATAGCACCACCGATAACACCGGCAATAAACGGGCGCTTCAGCGGCAGCGTAACCCCATAGACGGCCGGCTCTGTGATACCGAATAAAGCGGTAAGTGTAGCGGAACCCGCCAGAGTTTTCAGCTTTTTATTTTTAGTTTTCAGCATGACACCAAACGCTGCGCCGGTTTGAGCAAAGATGGAAGCCGAAGCAGAAGGCTTGATTCCGTCTCTGCCGTTAACAGCAATGTTATTAATGAACACAGGTACAAGGCCCCAGTGAACACCGAAAATAACGAGCAACTGCCAACAAGCACCGAGGATTGCTCCAGCCAGCAGCGGACTAAAGCTGAACGCGGCAACGAGTCCAGCAGCAATCCCGTTACCTACGTACACCCCGACTGGTCCGAAGACCATCAAAGTCAGAGGAAGCATAACTACAAGTAGGATCAATGGTGTAATAAAGTTTTTGACACTCTCATGTATGAACCGGTTGCACACTTTTTCCAGCTTACTCATGACGATGACAGCTAAAATGATCGGAATAACGGTAGATGAATAACTCATCATGACAATCGGAATACCGAAGAAGTTCGTAGGTGTACCTTCCGTTTTCAACGTGACGATGGACGGGTAAAGCAACCCTCCGGCAATGGTCAGGGCAACGAAGATGTTACCACCAAATTTCCGGGCTGTTGTAACCGCTAACAAGAGAGGGAGAAAATAAAACAAGCTGTCAGCTGCAGCAAACAAAATCATGTAGGTAGTCTCTTTCGGATGCAGCCAGCCCAGGTTGCTGGCGATCAGCAGCAAACCTTTCAAAATACCAGACCCTGCCATAACTCCGAGCAGCGGTGCAAAAATACTGGAAATTACATCTATAACGGCGCCAAATCCCTTGTTGCCTTTAGCCGATTTGTCTTCTTGTCCAGTTTCATTCAAAATGTTGGATACTTTGCCGATTGCATTATAAACTTCCGGTACTTTGTTGCCGACGACGACCTGGAACTGACCGCCGCTCTGCTTGACCGTGATGATACCATCGGTTTTTTCCAGCTTTCCTTTGTCTGCTTTTGCCTCATCTTTTAGCACAAAACGCAGGCGGGTGGCGCAGTGAACGAGCGATACTACATTTTTTTCGCCACCTACCAGGTGCACAATTTCTTTAGCCAGTTTTTCATAACTCATGATAGACACCTCCATGTTCTAAGGGGCTTTTTACATATTTAGGCACACAAAAAACCTAAGCCTTGAAAAATGGTGGGCACTTTAGTCCCGCGATTTTTCATGACTTAGGTTTTGCCTGCATAACCAGTAACAATCCCAGTTAAAACTTATTAAATTCCTGTTGTTCTCATAATATATCCAATCTACCATTTTTGTCAACATAAATATTTAACTGCATATTTTAACTCATTTATTAAAAAATTCAGTTTATCTATTTACCACCCGTTCAATATGCACAGTCAGATACAACTTTTCTTCATTCGTCAATTCATGGTTGTATTCTTTACTTACAAAAGCTCCGATTTTCTCGGTACAGGCGGCCGCATCCTTGTGTTTTTCCTTAATCATATCGTACAAATGGTCATAGTTATTTTCGTAGTGATTCCCCTTAAATACGCGCTGGGCGAAAAATTTCAGATGCGTAATAAAGCGGAAATAACTCAGTGAATCCTCATCAAAGTCGACCTTAAAATGATATTTTGCAATATTGATAATTTGCTGGATAAACTTCGTAATACTCATGGTCGTAATGACTTCCTCGTTCATTTCAGCATTCACGATGTGAATCGCAATAAAAGCCGCTTCATCTACAGGCAGTTCAATACCGAGCCTTTGTTTGATTTGTTCCAGCGTTTTCAGACCAATCGCAAATTCTTCTTTATATAGCTGCTTGATTTCCCATAATAACGCGTTTTTGATCTCCAATCCTTCCCGATATCTTTCAACAGCGAAATTGATATGGTCGGTCAAAGAAACATAAATATTTTCGTTCAGCTTTCTGTTCAGATTATGCTTAGCGTCATTAATGATTTCTTCCACAATCTCGATCAAATCAAGCGGAACTTCACGCAGCAGCATTTTGAAGTTTTCGGACGTCTGCTTGTTTTTCAGGGCAAATACCTTCTGAATTCTGGTTTCGTCCACTTTGTCTCCAGGCTTTTTCTTAAAAGCAATCCCACGGCCCATCACCACGAGCTCCGTACCGTCCGTCTGGTAGACACTAATTACATTGTTGTTGATGACCTTTGCTATGTTCATCTCGATCCCCCGTTCCATATGCCAGCAAGAGCCACACCTGTTCCATCCTTTAAATGCAAACAGAAAAAAACCGAAGCACACCAAATAAACAAAGCAATAAGATCTGCTTATTTGTGGCTTAGGTTTTGCCTGCTACGCAGTAACAATCCTAAAAATGATGGAATTGCGTCAAGTATAGCCCGAAGAGGGTCGATTGTCAACGCTTTCATTCAAGAAACAAAGACCGGAAATCCCCGGTAATCCGGGGGGGCCGATCCTATTTTCTTATAAAACGGTTACTCGCCCAGATTCTCTCCGTCAGACTGAATGACGTTTTTGTACCAGTGGAAGCTTTTCTTTTTAATCCGTTTCAGCGAGCCATTGCCTTCATTGTCACGATCGACGTAAATATAGCCGTAGCGTTTTTTCATTTCTCCTGAGGAAGCACTGACAATGTCAATAGGTCCCCAACTGGTGTAACCGATAATCTCGACCCCATCTTGAAGAGCCTCACCCATTTCGGCAATATGCCGCTTGAGATAGTCAATCCGGTAATTGTCGTTAACTTCTCCTTCAGGCGAAACCACATCATTGGCACCAAAACCGTTTTCCACTACGAATAGAGGCTTTTGGTAACGGTCATGCAATTGGTTGGCTGTGATGCGGAAGCCTTTGGGATCGATCGTCCAGCCCCATTCGGACTTATCCAAATATGGATTGGCCACGGAGCCAAATACATTGCCACTGGTCATGTTCTTGACGATTTCCGGGTCTGTGCTGGTCGTCCGGCTCGAATAATAGCTGAATCCAATATAGTCAACGGTATGATTTTTCAGAATGGCTGCGTCGCCTGATTCCATCTCAATGTTTAATCCATGATCCTTGAAGAAGCGCTTCGCATAACCAGGATATTCGCCGCGTGATTGTACATCAATGAAGAAGTAGGACTCGCGGTCTTTTTCCATCCCCTGATACACATCTTCAGGATTGCACGTATACGGATAAAAGCTGCCGGCAGCAAGCATACAGCCAATCTTCGCATCCGGAATGATCTCGTGACACGCTTTTACAGCCAGCGCGCTTGCAACAAGCTGATGATGTGCAGCCTGATACTGAATTTGTTTAACGTTTTCACCTTCTTGAAATACAAGCCCGGCGCCAAGGAAAGGCAAATGGAGCAGCATGTTAATCTCATTAAAGGTCATCCAGTATTTCACTTTATCTTTGTAGCGGGCAAATACTGTTTTGGCATAGGTTTCAAACAGGCCTACCAGTTTCCGGCTGCGCCAGCTTCCATATTTTTCGATCAGAGCTACCGGCACGTCAAAATGAGCGAGGGTAACGACTGGCTGAATGCCATGTTTATGCAATTCGTCGAACAAATCATCGTAAAATTTCAGTCCTGCTTCATTTGGAGTAGCGTCTTCTCCAGTTGGAAAAATACGAGCCCAGGCAATGGAAACACGCAGCGCCTTGAAACCCATTTCTGCAAATAGCGCAATATCCTCGCGATAGTGATGATAGAAATCAATGGCTTCGTGGGAAGGATAGAATTCGCTTTCAAGTGGAGTCAGCGCGGGAACATTCCCTTTCATTATGCTTCTTCTCTTCTCTCCGGTAGGCAGCAGGTCCACCAGACTCAACCCTTTACCGTCTTCCAAATAAGCGCCCTCGGCCTGATTGGCTGCAAGAGCACCGCCCCACAAAAAGTCTTTAGGAAAAACATAACTGGACATAAACGTTCTCCTTCCAAATGTGTGATAAAAGGGATCCTGAAAGGGTGATGAATAATAAAAAAACCCAAACTAGCCTGAGTACACTTGTAGGTGTAAACAAGCCAATTCAGGTTATGCCCTATCGGTAACATCCCATGAAAAGGTTATACGTATTTGTTTGAAACTCTAACAAAGATTTAGGAACCTGTCAAATTCATTTGATATGATAATTCGCTAATTCATCAATATTATCGGCCGTTTACATATATGAGTAAATAGATGCAATAGACAAGTATCTTCCAAGTAAAATTAGTTGTTTAATTTTATAATATCATTTATTTCATTCCCTAAAACTTGGTCAAAAATAATAATATATACGTTTTTTTTCTAAATAAAATATATATGTTTAGTTTTTTTATACAAAATAACTAAACTAAATAACACTTTTTTTATATTTTAGCCAATTGACAGCGGTTTATAGAGGTGATACGATGACTTTGAAAATAAAAATACACATATTTTATTTATATTTAGTTTAGTTTTGTTTAGCGTCATTTTAGTTTATTTACTTCTAGTACAAGGAGAGTTATTAATGAAAAAGCTGAAACTGGGTTATGCGCCTACACGACGATTCACCTTCAGTGCTGAGGATGCATTCCGCTACAAAGTCGCCATTCGCAAACAAATCGAGAGCTTCGGGATGAACATTGACATCGTGGATTTGGAAGGACTTAATGAAGAAGGTTTGCTGTATGACGATCATATTAACGCTGACTTGATTATCAAACGTTTCAAGGAAGAGGAAGTAGACGCTGTTTTCTTCCCCCATTGCAATTTTGGAACTGAGGATACGGTTGCCCGTGTGGGGAAGGCTCTTGGCAAGCCGGTTCTATTGTGGGGTCCACGTGATGAGGCTCCTTTGGCCGACGGCATGAGATTGCGGGATACCCAGTGTGGATTGTTCGCCAGCGGAAAAGTGCTTCGCCGCTTTAATGTCCCATTTACCTATATAACAAACAGTCGTGTGGCTGATCCGGTATTTGAACGAGGCTTTAACAACTTTATCTCGGCCGCCAATGTAGTACGACAGTTCAAAAGTTTACGAATTCTCCAGATTGGCCCTCGTCCTGCTTCCTTTTGGACCATGATCTGCAATGAAGGAGAACTGTTGGAACGATTCGGCATTGAAATTCATCCAATTACGCTGGTAGATATTCAGCTTCGTTCCAAGAAAATCGCATCCGGGAGCAGTGCTGAACTTTCAGAAGCGATTGATTATATCAAAGAAAAGCTGGACTACAGTGAAGTCACCGAAGAAGATATCAGACGAATCGCCGCACTTAAAGTAGCCATGAAATCCTACGCTATCGAAACGGGAAGTACAGCCATCGCCATCCAATGCTGGTCCTCCCTCCAGGAAGCCATGGGCATTATGCCTTGTCTGGCAAATGCTATTTTGACAGATGAACAAATTCCGGTCACCTGCGAAACCGATATTCACGGAGCAATTACATCGGTTATGGTACAAGCGGCTGCGATGAACGAACTCCCCACTTTTTTTGCTGATATTACGGTACGCCACCCTGAGAATGACAATGGAGAACTTCTTTTTCACTGCGGAAATTTTCCGGTATCCATGTCCATTGAGAACAAACCCAAGCTACGCAAGCACTTCCTGTTCGATGATCACGCGCCAGGCACACATGAAGGACAAATCAAAGGCGGCGGCATGACAATTGCTCGTTTTGATGGTGACCACGGGGAGTATTCCATTTTTCTCGGCAAAGCTAAAGGGATTGAGGGACCTTATACCCGCGGCTCGTATGTCTGGGTAGAAGTCAACGACTGGCCGTTATGGGAAGAAAAGCTTGTCAAAGGTCCTTACGTCCATCACTCTGTTGGCATTCACGCTAACGTCATCCCGGCTCTCTACGAAGCCTGCAATTACCTTCCAGGCGTCAAGGCAGACCCGGTCGATCCTACCGAACAGGAAATCCAACGCTGGTTGCGTGGCTCCGATCTCTCTGTCACCAAGCCGAGCATTCTGGTTTAACTATATTATTTCAGGAGGACACTTATGGAAATCCGAGATTTGAAAATCAAAGCCGCACAAATCCGTAAGGATCTGCTCACTATCATTCATCGTGCCAAAACAGGGCATACGGGAGGCTCGCTGAGCAACACGGACATACTCACCGCCCTGTACTACGAAATCATGAATATCGATATCGCTAATCCTAAATGGGAGGAGCGCGACCGCTTTATTGCCAGCAAGGGCCACTCCGTCGAATCTTTATGGTGCATTCTGGCAGACCGTGGTTTCTTCCCCAAAGAAGAGCTGGAAACCTATAGCCAATTCGGAACCCGTCTGATTGGGCATCCGAACAATAAAGTTCCTGGTATTGAGATGAATACAGGCGCATTGGGCCATGGCCTCCCCATCTCAGTCGGCATGGCGCTGGCTGCCAAGCGTGACGGGCGATCCTATCGTGTATTCTGTCTGATGGGTGACGGGGAGCAAGCTGAAGGCTCCAACTGGGAAGCTGCTATGGCAGGTGCCCATTACAAACTGGATAACCTTGTCGGTATCATTGACCGCAACGGCCTTCAAATCAGCGGTACAACCGAGGAGGTTATGGGACTTGAGCCGCTGGAGGAGAAGTGGACTGCCTTCGGCTGGAATGTCATCTCCATTGACGGTAACAGCATGGAAGAACTGGTTCATACATTCCGCAACGTCCCCGAAATTGAAGGCAAACCAACGTTGGTGCTGGCAAACACGCTCAAGGGAAAAGGTGTATCCTTTGCCGAGGGTGTTCCAGGGTGGCATCACCGTATTCCAAACGATGATGAACTTGAACGCGCACTGACTGAACTACAGCAAAAAATAGACGAATTATCCAGGGAAGGACAGGTGAGATAAACAATGAACAAAATCCCAAATCGTCAGGTCATCTGTGAAACACTGCTTAGCCTTGCCAAAGAAGACCGGGATATTATGGTGTTGGCTAGTGATTCCCGCGGCTCTGCTGCTATGGCCCCCTTTGCCGATGCATATCCGGAACAATTTGTGGAGGTAGGCATTGCCGAGCAAAATATCGTCGGTATGTCAGCTGGACTCGCACACAGCGGTAAAAAGCCGTTCGTCACCTCTCCTGCCTGCTTCCTCAGCATGCGTAGTATTGAGCAAATCAAGGTAGATGTAGCCTATTCCGGGACCAATGTAAAGCTGATCGGGATAAGCGGCGGTGTTAGCTACGGCGCACTGGGGATGTCCCATCACTCTGTCCAGGATATTGCTGTGGCCAGAGCGATTCCTGGTTTAATGGTCTTACTCCCCGCCGATCGTCATGAAACTAAGAAAATGACCGAAGCGCTGGTTCAGCATGACGGAGGTGCATATGTGCGGATCGGACGCAATGCTGTTGAGGATGTCTATCCATCCGATGATTACCCGTTCGAGATTGGAAAAGCTGTCACCTTACAAGAAGGGTCAGACATTACCCTGATTAGCGCTGGTGAGACCGTCCGTATCATTCTGGATGCGGCTGAGTTGCTCCAGCAGGCGGGTGTGAGAGCTCGCGTCCTCAATATGCATACAATCAAGCCTCTTGATGAGGAAGCGATCATCGCCGCAGCGCGCGAAACCGGAGGCATTATCACCGTGGAAGAGCACAGTGTATTCGGAGGCTTGGGTGCTGCCGTAGCAGAAGTCGTGGTTCAACATCAACCAGTTCCCATGAAAGTACTGGGCATACCGGATGAGCCAGCGATTGCGGGCAAAACGGCTGAAGTATTTGAACATTATGGGCTTACACCTGGGAATATCAGCAAGATTGTGCTCGAACTGATTAACAAGTAAGGAGCTGTAGCTGTAATGAATATCGAGACCTATATTTTGGCGATCGATCAAAGCACTTCCGGAACCAAAACACTGCTGGTCAATCGGCAGGGCGAAGTGATTACCCGTTATTCTTTGGAGCACAAACAATATTACCCCCGGCCGGGCTGGGTTGAACATGACCCGCTTGAGATATATCACAATGTACTTATTGCTGCGAAAGGCGTGCTGGAGAAAGCCGGGCTTTCTCCTTCCTCGCTGGCCGCAGTAACCATTACGAATCAGCGAGAAACGGCTCTGATCTGGGACCGTTCTACCGGCTTGCCTATCTATAATGCCATTGTATGGCAGTGCCAGCGGACGGCAGAGGTCTGCGTACGGTTGAAAGATGATGGCTATGAAGATATTATACGCTCCAAGACAGGTCTAATGCTCGATCCTTATTTCTCTGCTGCCAAGTTCAAATGGATTTTGGAACATGCGCCTCATGCGCCTCAACTGCTTGCTGAAGGTAAACTGCTTGCGGGAACCATTGACAGCTGGCTGCTATGGAAACTTACGGGCGGTCAAATCCATGCAACCGATTACAGCAATGCCAGCCGTACTTCTCTCTTTAACATCCATACCCTGGCTTGGGATATGAATTTGTGCAACATATTTGGTGTTCCCTCCTCCCTGCTCCCTGAGGTAAAAGCATCCGATGCCTTGTATGGCTATACACAGGAAGCGCAATTATGGGATGAACAAGTAGCTATATCAGGGATAATCGGAGATTCACAGGGTGCACTGTACGGACACCGTTGCTTTGAAACTGGCGACGCCAAAGCGACGTATGGAACTGGAACGTCGGTACTTATGAATATTGGCCCGCAACCTATGCAGGGCGGTGAAGGTCTTGTCACAACGATTGCCTGGGGTGCTTCAGGAAAGGTTACTTATGCATTGGAAGCAGTTATACGCACGACCGGAGACAGTATAAAATGGATAAGGGATAATCTGGGGTTATTCTCATCATTTGAGGAAATGCAATCTATGATCACCGGATTGCAGGACAATGAGGGCGTATATCTGGTCCCTGCTTTTGTCGGTTTAGGTGCTCCCTACTGGAATCCCTCTGCGCGTGCTGCAATTCTGGGCATGACCCGTGGAAACGGCAAAGCGCATATTGTGCGCGCAGCGCGGGAGAGTATCGGGTATCAGGTGAGAGATGCGGTAGAATTTATACGCGAACAATCCGGTGTGCCCCTAACTAGTCTACGTACGGATGGTGGAGCCTCATCTAACAGCTGGCTAATGCAGTTTCAGGCAGATATCCTGGGTACCCATGTTACCCGCTCTACCTGTGCCGAACTGTCTGCAATGGGCTCTGTGTATCTGGGCGGTCTCGGAGTCGGATACTGGTCGGATCCTAAAGGCATCGTCACTGGAAACACCTCTGATCAGAATCTGTATGAGTACTACACTCCTAGCATGGACGAGGTCAGCCGCCAGCGGCTTTATGCAGGTTGGCAGAATGCAGTGCAGATGGTAATACGTTCAGAACAACCGCATACATCATCTTCTCCCGCCAATTGTTGATTCAATCTTCCTCATTTACTTTTGAGTTTACTACAAGCTTCCGGTTATTTTACAGGTGTTACACTTGGAGTAATCGGAGGTTTTTAAATAACCTTAGTTACTTCCTTAGATGCGCAATAAACCAGCTTGCACATTGAATTGAAACCGCTAACATCAGATCGATTGACAACACTACTAATCATACTTAGTTCAGTGTACACTGCATTTATTCTGCTTTACAGAAAGGGGGGTACCTTGAATGAATGCACGCATGGTTTCAATTCTTCAGCACCTGCTGGCTGCCGACGCTCCTGTCAAAAGTGATTATCTCGCCAAATTGATCCAGGTTACTTCACGTACCATCCGCAGCGATATCCGTGAACTGGATGAATTTCTGTCCAAGCACGGGGCAGCAATTGAAGCTGTTCGTTCAAGGGGATATGAACTGAAAATTACGGATAATCGTAGCTTTCGTGCGCTGCTGCAGCAGCTGTTCCTGTCCAGCGAGCCCGATGATCCAGGTTCTCCCGGCTACCGACAATCGTATTTAATAAAGCGTCTCCTGCTCGCTGATCATTATGTGAAGCTGGAAGACCTCGCAGATGAGCTATATATAAGCAAGTCTACGGTGCAAAATGATTTCAAACTGGTTAAACAAACCCTGCAAAGCTACGGAATCACCGTTGACAAACGACCGAATTACGGAGTCAAACTGAAGGGTGATGAAGTTCGGATGCGGTTTTGCTTGTCAGAGCTTATTGTAAGCCGTTCAGAAGAACAAGATGGAATACTTCATGCAGCGCTGCGTATCGTCAGCCCCCGCGAAATGACACTAATCTGCGGAATCATTCTGGAACAGACTCAGAAATATGAAGTGACGCTCTCCGATATCGCCTTCAGCAATTTATCCATTCATATTGCGATCGCCTGCAAGCGTATCCGTGACGGAAACCGGGTAGCTATACTCTCGACGGAAATAGGAGATCTGGGGACACCGATGAATTTCGGGCTGCCGAGCAGATTGCCGAGCTGATCGAAAAGGAATTGCAGCTGTCTTTTCCCGAAGACGAGATCGCCTACATTGCCATGCATCTTGCCGGAAACAAGTGGTTTGTCGGGATTGAAGGACAGCAAATAGAGGACATGAGACCCGAGAAGCTGTTGGACCGGAACATCTATGAACTGGGCAAGGGAATGCTCGCCGAGATCGACAGGGATTTGAACCTGAACATCAGCCGTGATCTGGAACTGCTCATAGGCATCTGCCTTCATCTAAAGCCAGCGCTGAACCGGGTAAAGTACGGGATGAACATCCGAAATCCCATGCTGGATCATGTCAAGAGCAACTATCCTTTGGCTTTTCAAGCGGGTGTCATTGGTGCCAAGCTGATCGAGAGCAAACTGAATATTGCAATCCCGGAAGCGGAGATGGGCTATCTGGCCATTCACATCGGAGCAGCCATCGAAAGACAGCGTATGAACACCCGGCCAAAACGCTGTCTGGTCGTCTGCACTTCAGGAGTCGGAAGCGCCCGGCTGCTCAAGTACAAACTGCAAAGCACTTTTGGCAGCCTGCTTGAAGTGGCGGGTACAACGGAATATTACAAACTTCAGCAGGTTCCCCTGCATGACATTGATTTCGTCGTGAGCACCATTCCCATTCAGCTGCCATTATCCGTTCCAGTCGTGGTGGTGCAGACGCTTCTTGGCGGTAGCGATATGAGCAAAATTGAAGGTTTGCTGGCCGGCGAAGCCGAGTTTGCTTTTCACTACATCCGGGAAGATCTCGTATTTCTGAGACAAAATTTTACCACCAAGGAAGAGGTCATCTCTTTTCTGGGCCAAAAAATATATGCTGAAGGGCTGATCCGCTCTGCCGAAGGCTTTATTGGGCTGGTTCTGGAACGAGAACAAGCTGCACCCACGGCTTACGGAAATTTGGTAGCCATTCCTCACCCTATCATTCCGCAAAGCAATCAAACCGTATGGGCGGTCTGCACCCTTCAACAACCTATCGATTGGGGCGACAAACCAGTGCAATTCATCTGTCTCCTCAGCATTGAAAGAAACGGCAAAGAGCCACCTGCCAAAATGTATAAACATCTCATGGAACTGGTCGACAATTCGGATATAATCCAGCAGATGGTAAAATGCGAAACATACGCGGAATTTTCCAGGATTATCGTTAAATATAAGCTGTATTGATACCAAGCTCCGCAGTGCATCTGGCTGATATTCAAAGAACAGGTGCTGCTTCGGAGCTTTTTGAAATAGAAAAAGTATAAGCTTTACGCTGTATATTTCCCTTATATTTCTACGTGAATCGGATGCTGTCTTTACAGGAAGCTCCCCTCCCTATTCTTTGAGTAATAACGATGAATGAATTTCCGCTACTGGTGGAAAAAGCTTGGGTTTAGGTCTCGGCAGTAAACCTTTACACTGAATCTGTAAGTTAAAGAGAAAAAAGCATGAGGTGAAAGAGATGGATGAGTATCAGGAAATCATAATGGGAATTATAACCAATGCAGGCGTTGCCAAGAGTAAGGCGATGGAAGCGATCGCTCTTGCTCAAAAAGGTCACACACAGCTGGCGGCAGAGCGTCTTGAAGAAGGCAAAGCCGAGTTGGTTAAAGCGCATAAATCACAAACGAGGCTGATTCAACAGGAAGCTGGTGGAACCGTTCACGAAGTCACACTGCTAATGGTGCATGCTCAAGATCACCTTATGTCGGCCATCACAACCAAAGATCTGGCTGGACATATGATTGAGCTTTACGACAGATTGAATCGCTATGAAGAAATCACAAATCACACTTCAATCGGAGGGAACAACGGATGAAACAAATTACACTGGTATGTGCTGCAGGAATGTCTACAAGTATGTTGGTACAGAAAATGCAAAAGTCCGCACAAGCGCAAAACCTTGAGGTTGAAATCAGAGCTACTTCCGAAGGTTCTTTTAAAGAATATGCAGACAAAACGGATGTGCTGCTGATTGGACCACAGGTCGGCTACCTGGAAGATGATTTCAAAGCAAAATATGAACCTAAAGGCATTAAGGTAAGCGTTATCAACACGATGGACTACGGTATGATGAACGGCGAAAAGGTGCTGGGAGACGCGCTTAAGCTGTAAAGCTCAGAGTCAGGTGTTCACCCACCTGTCAGAAAAAGGAGATCCGGCGATATGACATTTTGGCAGCGGCAAAACGGGATTTCATCACTTTTAATTATTACAGCTCTGATACCGTCAAATCCTGCCTTCAGGATAAGCATATTGAGCAATGCCAATTGGCGATCACGGACGAAGTTGAGCTGTTCGGGTACTGTCCTTGGTCCGCCATTGATTTGTCAGCACCATCAGGGAGTAAGCAAACGTTTGGAAGCGTTCTCTAATTTATTATATAAGGGATGAAAGTCTAAAGCAGGAGTTGAATAAATATGGCCAACCAACAAAAACTCTCTCATAAGCTTCAAAAAGTGGCGGGCAAAATTCAGCAAAACCGTTACATGAGCGCAATTTCCAACGGGCTGATGTCCACCCTTCCCTTTCTGATTATCGGGGCATTTTCAACCCTCTTCTCTGCACTTGCTTGGGAGCCATACCAGAATCTCATCGCACCCGTGAAGGGCATAATCGGGTTGGCATCGACGATGACTACCGGCAGCAACCGCTCTTCTCTCTTTTCTGATCGTCACACCGGTTCAGACCTTTGATAAAGTCCGGGCCTTGCCGCTTCAATGGCTTGGCGCACAGGGATTGTTCGTCGCCATGTTCGTCGGCTTGATTGCTGCACGGTTGTATATTGGGATTGTCGACCGCAATTGGACGATCAAAATGCCTGACGGAGTCCCGCCTACCGTTGTCAAAACCTTCTCAGGATTGATCCCGGCCGTCTTGGTAGCACTTGTGTTCGTAATCATGGCCGGTCTGTTCATGCAGACTCCGTTCGGTACGGTTCACGATTTTATCTACACTTATCTTCAAGTACCACTGGAAGGATTGGGCGGATCACTCGGTGCTTTGATTATCGCGCTGATCATTATGCAGGCTCTGTGGATGTTCGGGATTCACGGGGCAATTGTTACACTCGCTATCGTTAAACCGATCTGGATGAGTCTGGATCTGGCTAACCTTGACGCTTTCCAGGCAGGCACTCCGCTTCCGAATATTATCGGGCTGGCTTTTTGGTACATCTATTGCAACTATGCACCGATGCTTGGCTTCGCCCTGCTATTGGTTTTCCTGGCCAAGAGCAAACAGCTTCGCACGATCGGGAAGCTTGGTCTTCCGGGTACCTTTTTCTCGATTCACGAGCCACTGGTCTTCGGAATTCCAATCGTATTGAACCCGTTGCTGGCTATTCCGTTTGTCGTTACTCCAATCGTTTGTGCGGTACTCGGCTATATTGCCACCAACATCGGCTTGTTGCCGACACCAATCGGGATTTATCCGGCTTTCGGCACCCCTATCTTTGCTCTGGGCTTCATCGAGGGCAGCTGGAGACTGGCGGCCGCACAACTGGTGCTAATCCCGATCAGTATGCTGGTCTACTATCCATTCTTTAGAGCGATGGACAAACAGGCTCTGAATAAGGAACGCGAAGCGCAGGAACAATTGGAACAAAAGCAAGCGAGTGAAACCACAGCAAGTCCTGTCATCTCATAATAGAAAAATGCAGAAACGGCGGACGGCAAACGGTCGCCGTTTCTGCCATTACAACCGTTAGGAGAGGAAATTTTTGATTAAACTGAGCATCGCTGAGAACAAACGTTATTTCATTAATGAGGGCACTCCCTTTTTTTATCTGGCCGATACGGTTTGGAGCGCGTTTACCAACATCACGCTGGAGGAATGGGCCTATTATCTGGATTACCGGAAAAGTCAGGGATTCAATGTCCTGCAAATCAATTTGCTGCGCCAATGGGATGCAAGCGGCAGTGATTTGAGCTACGAACCGTTCGCACGTGCCGAGGATGGCAGCTACGATTTCTATACGCTGAACGAAGAATACTTTACCAGAGCTGAGACGATGATAGAAATGGCTGTACACAGAGGCTTTGTTCCTGCACTGGTCCTATTGTGGTGTAATTATATCCCGGATACGTGGGCCGCCAAGCTTCGTGAGGAAAAAAAGATGCCGCTTGAGGCAGTGGAGCCTTATGTTCGTTATGTTGCCGATCGGTTCTCCAAATTCTACCCTATTTATATTATAAGCGGTGACACCGACTTCCCTTCCGAGCGTGCCAACCAATATTACCGGATCGCTCTTCATACCGTAAAGCAGCACAGCCCGCAGTGCCTGACCACGCTGCATATTCAAGGAAGATTAGCAGTATTGCCAGAAGAATTCATCGATAATCCCCATTTGGATTTTTACATGTATCAGTCGGGACATAATTCACAATTTCAACCTTCGGCTTATACACTCGCACTGGATTTCTATAATAAGTCTGTCACCCGGCCGGTACTCAACTCGGAGCCCTGTTATGAGCAGATGGGCTACAGTCGGAAAGTCTATGGCCGTTTCACCCGCGCCGATGTTCGTAAGGCAGCCTGGCAAAGTCTTCTGTCCGGAGCCTCTGCTGGCATAACCTATGGAGCCCACGGTATTTGGAGCTGGCATCGGAAAGGCAAAAAGTTCGGTGTAACCGGGGAGGGATTCGACAGTCCATATGATTGGCAGTCTGCTCTTAAATTTGAAGGAGCATGGGATTATGGATTGGCCAAATGGCTCTTTGGGATGTACGGCCTTACGGATATGCAGCCTTGGAACATTGTACTTAAAAATACGGAAGAAATCCGTGCGGCTGTCACCGCTGATTACACAAAGGTTGCCATTTATGTTCCAACCAACACTGTGTTGAAGCTAGACGTGGACCTTAGTGAATACGATTTTACGGTCATTGACCTGAAGAATCGCCGTTTTGGCACAGCTTCAATCTCTGTGCAAGAGCAAATCACAATCATCGATATGCAAGATTTCGAAGCTGATGTCTTGCTGATCGGCATTAGAAAATAACCGTGATCATTTCCCCCTTATAGGGAACAGACATTGAAACCAGCTAATACTTATCAAGCTTTGCATTCGATGAATTTTAAAATTGCTGATATACTCGTTATTAAACACAGTAAAGGGACCTCGAATTGTCCAAGCTGTTTCTTAAGCCTTGGGATATCATGTTCCCCAGGTGATAGCCCGCTGTAAATAAATTCCTCAAGGAATGCCCGTCAATGTTGATTTTTAAAAAGCGCAGCGTATAAGCATACTAAAAGTTTATCGCTATTATCGGCTGCAAGATAAATGAACAAATCATCAGAGACCAGCTCCATTTGAGTCGGTCTCTCTTTCTTACCATACGATATACGAGCCGCACTCAACTTAGGATATAACATCTTAGAAGAAAGTGATTCATTCTCTTTTTCATTTTCTGAAGTAAACACTCTCCAATCCGCGTTCTCACTATATAATCTTTCGAGAGCACCTAATGCAGAGGGACTAGCTAGCGTCTTGAGACAAGAAGGAGTTAATGGTCACTACATGTCTGTCTACTGTAAATGAAACAAACAGTATTGATAATATGATAATCAAAGGGGAAATAAGGTATGAACAAATTTGGTTTGTATACAAAATTCATCGCTCACGAAGGTCAACGTGACACTCTGGTTAAAATGCTGTTGGAAGCTGCAAGTGGTATGGAATCAGTGGAAGGTTGCAATCTATATGTGGTAAACATTCCCGATAATGACCCTAATAGCATTTGGGTAACCGAAATATGGAGTGATCCTTCAACTCATCAAGCATCGTTGTCTTTAGACGAAGCAAAAGTACTCATCCAGAGAGCAAGACCGCTCATTGCCGGTATAGAGCAAATTAAACTTCCCCCGCAGGGCGGAAAAGGAATTTAGTTTTGTTAAACAAACGGGCCGATAGCAATAAACCACCAAAAAAATGCCGCCATCATTCAATGCCGACGTCTACTTTGTATATCACTCCAGCTAACCCTGCCAAAGTCTCAGATAAAGTAGCACCCATGAGAACAGCGACGAAAGTACGTTTGAGGCGTAAATTGGCTCCGTAAAGTGCAGGGTTCGGTAATTCCGAAGTATTTTCATTAATTATGACACCACACAGCACCATAGCGGTAAACACTCCAATTTTAACCTGTCGTGATGTGTTACAGTAAATCACGCTATTTTCGATAGTAGTTGGTTCATTTGAATTTCTTTCCTCATCGCTTCACGTACATCTGTTTTAGCTAGTTCCATTATTCATGTCTTACTAGATTTATTTTTCGAATTCTCGACAACTGTGTCCATCTCAATCGGATGACCACATGTCTGAAACGAACTTAAAAATATAATTGTAGAAGTCTTTGCGAGACTGAGTCCACTTAGTGTTCCATGAAGAGGTTCATTAATCGCTACACCACTTTAACTTCAATTTTACGATCTCCTAAATTTCCTGTTCGCTGAGACTTAGCTTTCGAAAGCCTTAGAATAAAATTGATTCAACATCAACTATTCGCACACAAAATATCCTATTATCGGAAATTACCGCATCTTCAAGTAGTAGCCAATCTAAATCAACACCGAAAAAGTCTTCATTCTTTCACCTGCTATACATAAAGTAAAAACGGCCCCGAAATAGACAGCTTTTCATCGGGACTGTTTAGGTTAGATATTAAGTTGTCCTATAGGGTAATTTTCCTTTTAGATAATGTTAGTCTCACTTCTTGTTATAAAAAATAGGCTGTCCTTTTTCGCCATAAAGGATATTGACTGTCTCATTTAGATGATATAAACAGTCTCATTTGATCATATAATTAGTCTCAATTGATGATATAACCCACATCTTATGTGCATTTAGCTATGGCTCCGCTGCCTCATCGCCTCAAATAGCAGCACCGTAGAGGCCATCGCTGCATTTAGCGATTCTGCTTGCCCCTGCATCGGGATGAATACCGATTCATTGACCATGCGTGCGGTGGCATCGGAAATACCTTGGCCCTCGTTGCCAATCACGAGCCAGGTGGATACACGCAAATCCACGGCATAGCAAGACAGGCTCGCGTCCAGCGAGGTGCTGATCAAGCGGGCTCCCTTGCTTTGAGCCTGCGGTAAAAGCTCCTCCAGGCTGCCCTCTATCACCGGCAGATGAAACAACGATCCCATGGTGGAGCGGATCGTTTTGGGGTTGTACAGGTCAGCGCAGCCGTGACCCAGTATAACGCCAGCAGCTCCGGCGGCGTCCGCACTGCGGATGATGGTGCCTACATTGCCGGGGTCCTGCACCCCGTCCAGCACCATCACCAGCGCATCCGGCTGCTCCAGCAATGCCGCGAATGCGCTGCGCTCCTCCTTACGCACGATGGCGAAGACGGACTGTGGCGTCTTCGTGTCGGTGCATTTGGCAATGACCGCCGCCGACACAGGAATCCATTCCACCGGCTGGTCGGCTTGGTCCAGGCCATTCAGCTCAGCGGGAATGCCCTTGTCCAGATCGTAAGCGATGCTTTCAACAGCCGCGTTCGAGCGCAGCGCTTCCTGCACCAGATGAATACCCTCGACAATATATTTATGCTGCCGTGTGCGATGCTTTTTTTCCAGCAGCTGCGCCCACTCTTTTACACGTGCATTGTTCGGTGAGATAATTTCCATACGTTATCCGTCCATTTCTTCAAAAATAAATGAGGCTTCACTTATACATAAATACCAGCCTCTCCTATGCAGCAAAAGCCAGCTCCAGCTTGGTCAGATCATCTTTATGACCCACAATAATCAGCACATCCCCCGATTCCAGCCGATCTTCCGCATAAGGCGAGATGTTCATTTCCTGATTTCTACGAATCGCCATTACATTGCAGCCGAAGCGTGCTCGTATATCGAGCTCCTTGAGATTTTTTCCAATCATGGAATCAGCTGCTTTCATCTCTAAAATACTGTAGTCCTTGGACAGCTCGATATAATCCAAAATGTTGGGAGATGTTAAATGATGGGCTACCCGCAGCCCCATATCCCTTTCAGGGTAAACGACCTTATCTGCACCAATTTTGTGCAGTACCTTCCCGTGCAGTTCGTTTTGTGCTTTGACCACTAGAGTCGGTACACCCATATCCTTAAGGATCAATGTCGTCAGAATACTGGCTTGTATATCTTCGCCAATCGCGACTACGACCACGTCAAAATTACGAATACCCAGCGCTCGCAGCGCCTCCTCATCCGTCGAATCGGCAGATACGGCATGCGTCACAATATTTGACATCTCCTGTGTACGCTGCTCGTCCGAGTCAATAGCCAGCACATCAAAACTCATCTCACTCAGTGCGGTGGCAATACTGGAACCAAAACGTCCCATACCAATGACCGCATACTGTTTTTTTGCCATTCCTTCTTTACCTCCCGATCACCATTCTGTCCGTCATAGTATAGCATAACACGCTACAAACATAAATTTTTACATTCTTATGCCAAATGCTTCTTTATGTATACCCAACAGTAGCACCAGCCATAATACACCTGATAACTACTACAACATACGGGGAGGTACACATGCCCATTACACTGGATTTACGACAAGCGATTGTTCACAAAGTTCACGGCAAATCAGAAGCTGATCTTACAGATATGATTATGGGGTCAGTGGATGGACCAGAGGCCGCTTTGCCCGGATTGGGTGTCATTCTTGAGGTTGCCTGGAAGCATATGAGCCCAAGCCAACAGCAGGAATTCGTCCATTTGGCACATGAACAAATTGATAAAATCAAACCCGTTCCACTGACATAGCTCCTGCCTGTCAATTCAAGTTCCTGTTTATAATCAGCCGTGCTTATTATTCTGCTCGTATTTGAAAATGAGAATAGTCCACTCGCCGTAACCTCGAGTGGACTATTCGTTGTATAGATCAAGCTAAGCTCAGTTTGAAATGCCGATTAAGCCTTTATGGAGCCATCTCCAAAAACTTGGCTGTCGGATTCTTCTCTATAGCCGTACGCATGGCATACTCGTTTTCGAACAAGGCGACATAATTCCCTTTTTTATCTTTTACCAGCGTAGAGTTAATACGAAACTTGCTCGGATCAATCTGTTCATCCACGATCCAGCGTGCAAATTGGAACGGCATACGCTGGAGCTGTACGTCTACTCCGTATTCGCCCTTCATGCGGTATTCAAATACTTCAAATTGCAGTTGGCCTACAACACCCAATAGCGTATCGTCGAAGCTTACCGTGCGGAACACCTGGATCGTGCCTTCCTCGGTAAGCTGATCAATCCCCTTCTGATACTGCTTGTGCTTTAAGGCATTTTTCACGGTAACCTTGGCGAAGATTTCAGGCGAGAAGGTCGGCAATTCATCAAATACGACCTCGCTGCCTTGACTGAGTGAATCACCAATACGGAAAATACCCGGATCAAACAATCCAATAATATCGCCTGGGAAAGCCTCCTCGACAATATCACGATCCTGTGCCAGAAACTGCTGCGGCTGGGACAGCTTAATCTCTTTGCCCATACGTACATGCTTTACACTCATCCCACGTTGGAACTTACCGGACACGATGCGCAAAAATGCGATACGGTCACGGTGAGCCGGGTTCATGTTAGCTTGAATTTTAAATACATAGCCGGTAAATTTCTCGTTTGTTGGCTCGATTTCCCCCGCTGTGCTGCGACGAGGCTCCGGTTTGGGAGCAAGCTGGAGGAAGTTTTCCAGGAACGTTTGCACACCAAAATTATTGATCGCACTACCGAAGAATACAGGTGTTAATTCTCCGCGCTGTACTTTCTCCATGTCAAATGGATCACCCGCTACATCAAGCAGCTCCAGATCCTGACACAATTGGTCATGCAGATATTCACCCGCCATCTCGCGAATGATCGAATCATTGTAATCCTCCACTTTTTGTACTTTAATCGTGGAATGATCATCTCCCTGAAACAGTTCGACCTGATTCTTGACACGGTCATAGACACCGCACAGATCCCGTCCTGTACCAATCGGCCAGTTCATAGGAACCGAACGGATACCAAGCACCTGCTCCAGTTCTTCCATCAGATCAAAGGGGCTGCGTCCCTCACGGTCCAGCTTGTTAATAAATGTGAAAATCGGTATTCCACGCTTCGCACAAACTTGAAACAGCTTGATCGTTTGCGCTTCCACACCTTTCGCCACGTCAATCAGCATGACCGCACTATCTGCGGCTGTCAACGTGCGATACGTGTCTTCACTGAAATCCTGGTGACCCGGGGTATCCAGAATATTAATACGATGTCCCATATAATCAAATTGCATAACGGAGGATGTAACCGAAATCCCCCGCTGCTTTTCAATTTCCATCCAGTCACTCGTCGCATGCTTGCTTGCTTTACGCGCTTTAACTGTACCCGCAAGACGAATGGCGCCCCCGAACAGCAGCAGCTTTTCCGTTAATGTCGTTTTCCCTGCATCCGGGTGAGAAATAATTGCAAACGTGCGCCGTTTGTCAACTTCCTGTTGAAGTATATCTGTCGTTTTACTCATTTCACATATCCCTTCATGATCAAATCCATTGCATTCCTTGCTCAAGCTATTCATAAAAAGGCCATGATGCACGCCTATTTTCATAAGTTCATCGGTGCTAACAACTCATTGCCGTTAGCTCCAGTACTCGGCGTACTCCGTCACCATATTCATTATAAATACGATCTTATTTACATGTTTTAGCCTGCCTTTAACTTATAATCAGTTGCAAACTGAAAACCTGAGACTAAGCTATTATAGCATACTCCGAACGCAAAGCATCCCCTTACATCCTGAACAGGACATAGGGGGATGCTGGACAAATCGGGATTACTGAGCGCCGCCTACCCGCCAGATGACATTATCTTCATCCTGACCGCTAACCGGCCACCACTTGAAGCCATCCTGCTCCAATAGCTTGTGAGCACCTTCCGGTCCCCATGAGCCGGCAGCATAGGTTTCCAGCGTATCCGGGGTTTGCTGCCATGCCTTGGCGATTCGGTCGACGAATCCCCAAGCCGTGGCAACCTCATCCCAACGTGTGAAGTACGTCGAGTCACCCTCAATCGCATCCATCAGCAACCGTTCGTAAGCCTCCGGTGAGTTGATGCCCACCATGCAGCTTTGGCAAAAGTCCATAGCCAGCGGCTCAATATCTGATTCGGAGCCAGGCTTCTTGGCATTGATTTTAATGTAAATGCCCTCCATTGGATTGACCCGAATGACGAGCAAGTTCGGCTCAAGCGTATGCTTTTGACCGAGATACACATTTGTCGGCATACTCTTAAATTCCACAACGATCTCCGTTGTTTTGACCGGGAGACGTTTGCCCGTGCGAATGTAGAACGGTACGCCCGCCCAACGGAAATTATCTACAAACACGCGTGAAGCAAAATAAGTCTCTGTGTTCGACTGTGGATCAACCTTATCCTCTTGACGATATCCGGGCAGCTGTTGGCCGCGATAGCTTCCTTCAGTGTATTGACCACGTACCACATTGGTTTGCACATCCTCAGTCGATTCAAAAGGACGCAGCGAACGCAGCACTTTTACCTTTTCATCACGGATATCCTCAGGCAACAAACGACTAGGCGGTTCCATCGCTATCATCGTCAGCATTTGCAGCATATGGTTCTGTCCCATATCGCGCAAGGCACCAGAATGATCGTAATACCCTCCGCGTTCCTCCACGCCTACTGTTTCACTAAGTGTAATTTGCACATTGGCAATATGCTTATTATTCCACAATGGTTCAAAGAAGGCGTTTGCGAAGCGGATAACCTCAATATTTTGTACCATTTCCTTACCAAGATAGTGGTCAATCCGATAAATCTCTTCTTCGGCAAATACTTCACGTATTTCAACGTTCAACTCTTGGGCAGATTCGAGGTTGTAACCAAACGGCTTCTCAATAACCAGACGATTCCAGCCTTTTCCATCCATCATACCGCCTTCTTTCAGGCTTTTCGACACACTTCCGAATAGCTCAGGAGCCAAGGCCAAATAAAACAACCGATTCCCCGGAATGTTAAACTTGTTCTCGATAGACTCCGTCTGCCGTCTCAGCTCATGGAAGCCCTCAACATTGTTGATATCCAGCGATTTATATTCAAAATGCTCGGCAAACGCCTGCCATTCTTGATCATTTTCTGCCTTGTAGCGACTAAACTCTTGTATGGAAGCGTACAAGTCATTACGGAATTCTTCCTCTGTGCGAGGGCGTCTTGCTACACCAATAACGGCGAAATCTTCAGCGAGCTTCCCTTCACGGTACAAACTGTAAATCGCAGGAAATAGCTTGCGGCGAGCCAAATCGCCAGTAGCACCAAAAATAAACAAAACTGCACCTTGCGTCACAACAGATTCTTTAACAGGTATGTCAGCCATGAAGTACCTCATTCTTCCCATGTCAAGATTCCGCAATCCACAATCCTCGAAATCCGCATGTAGTATTGTGTATATTTAAACAAGCATACTTGATTTTCGAAATACATGGAACTAAAGATTTGATGACATTTTAACATATCCGGCATGGATAAGCTATCCGATCAATCATAAATTTACCTTATAAGTCAGTATTCTATCGTAATGAGCGGAAACCCAAGTGTAAGACGTGTATCCTGCTTTTCCCCATCTTCATGCACCGCCATCTGCATATGGACCTGATGTTCACCACTTTGAATGCTTAACGGCAGCTCCGGAGCTTCATAGGATACAGCCACAGTAGTTGCATCTGTGTATCTTTCTTTGGCCTGCATGGGCAGGTTGGTTGCTAAGCCCTCCTCAGTTAGCTTCATCAGCTGATTTACGGATTTCTCTGAATGCAGTGAATGCTGAACGGCTGTGTTCCACTGCGCTTGTACTCCCACAGACTTTAGTAGCCCAGCGCAGAGCTTATGAAGACGGATCAGCTGCTCACGTCCTGCATCGCTGCTATCCAGTTGAACGACCACATACCATTGCTCAGGCTGCCGTTCCATCATGTTTAAACGCATATCAAGGTTCTCACTGTCACGAACAGAACGATATACCGTGTGCCCATTTTCTACAAGCCTGTTTACGGCAGGCATATTCAATTGATCGGCTATCTGTGCCGCTATAACCTCTGGATTTTCACCGTTAGCAGTCCAATCCCCTTGCCATTTCACAACCAGCTTATCCAGCTTACCGGGGGCCTGATCTGAGACGATTAATAATGATCGCAATGCTTCTTCTGCCTCACGGGAATCATATCGGGTCGTCTGAAGCGCTCCATAACGCCAGCCAGCCAGTACCAACACCGCTCCCAAGACTACGATAGCAATCATTCCTTTTTTAATCATCTCTGCTTTTAGCATTGTCGTTCCTCCCGGTTCATAACCATCCGTTCCCAAATACGCTCTGGGTATGTCCTTTTTCGGCTGGCTTGAAATCTATTAATCTATCAATATCATTCCCATTACCGGAGGTTCTATACGCACCAAAATACATCAATACCTTTTTAAAATATTCATCTGCCTAATGGGTGTTCGACCATACATCGTAGGCCCCGTGAGAATAAACTATGATCACAACGCATCTTATCCCAAAAGAGGTGAAATCATGTATCCCATCTATCCTGTAAATGAAGCCAGCGTGGCACCTCATAGCGGACGGCTGGTGTGTGCGGTTATGAATGATGGAACACGACACGTCGGCATCTTAAGCGGGTGCAGCAAAGGCAAGTTAATGTTGAACGGATATCCTTCCTTCTCACCCGGCAGTCTTTATGCCGGAAGCTATAGTAATAAGCGGGAACAACAAGCCAAGAGGGCATCCTCTAAGAAGAAAAAAAGAAATTCAAAAACCAAAGCAAATTCCTCTGCCAAACTAAATTCCTTAATTAAACCGCCCGATCAACCGCTAACTCCAGCCTACCCTTATAACGTGGGGGGACTGCCTGGGAGTGGCTACGGTGGATATGGAAATGGTGGATCAGGCTATAGCGGCGGGTACGGCAGATACGGCGGATATGGCTACGGGGCAGGGCTTGCACTTGATTTGGCTTTAATCGCCTTTTTATTCCTACTTATCTAAGCATTAGTGCATAGAACAAATAAAAACCGGAGGACTCATCTTGCCCTCCGGTTCTTTGTCTTCGTTTATTCTACATTCTACTCTGCTAATCCGTTTTTGTAGGCATAGATTGCCGCCTGTGTGCGGTCCTCCACGCCTAATTTGGCAAGAAGGTTCGTGACATGGAATTTCACCGTTTTAATCCCGATGATCAGCTCATCTGCGATATCCTGATTGGATTTCCCTTGTGCCAACAAGCGGAGTACCTCCATTTCACGATCTGTCAGTTCCGCATGCGCGGGTGCCTCAGCCTGTGGCTGGCGGAATCGATTCATCATCTTGGAGGCCACCTGCGACTCCAACACAGACTGCCCGCGTGCAGCTGCACGGATTGCATCCGCTATCTCGGATGCACGAGACGTTTTGAGCAGATAGCTGAATGCCCCCGCTTCAATAACGGGATACATTTTTTCATCGTCCAGATAACTCGTCAGCACAATAACCTTCGTCTCTGGAAGCAAACGCGTCACCTGGCGTGTCGTTTCGATGCCATCCATGCCATCCATCACCAAATCCATTAAAATCACATTCGGCTTGTATTCCGAAGCCAACCGTATGCCTTCTTCCCCGCTCCCAGCCTCGCCAACCACTTCTATGCCTTCTTCCGTACCCAGCACCGCCGCAAGACCAATCCTCACCATTTCATGGTCGTCTACCAGCAGTACGCTAATCGGTAATTCCGTTTCCATGATCATCGTTCCTTCCGCTTTCATCATTAATGACTGGCACCGACACCTCAATCCGTGTCCCTTTTCCCGGAGCCGTTATATACTGAATAGCTCCTCCAATCTCGCTGACCCGTTCCTGCATCGTGGATAATCCATATGAAGTCTGCTTTTTCTCATCCAGTTCAAATCCAACACCGTTATCCCGAATCGTCAAACGGATGGAATCCGGCCGTTGCACGATACGAATCTCCATGCGGCTTGCTTTGGCATGACGCAACGTATTAGACATGGCTTCCTGGACAATACGAAACAGGTGATTCTCAATGCCTTTAACCAACTGTACTCCGCTCTCCATCTCAAAATCAATCTCCATCGGCACCTTAGCCTGCAGTTCCTGTATCAAATCACGCAAGCCTTGCTCCAGTCGTTTCCCTTCCAGATAGACAGGCCGCAGATGAAGCAGTAGCGCCCGCATTTCGGATTGCGCCACGGAAGACATTTCTTCAATCAGCGCGACTTGACGCTGCGCTTTATCAAAATCCTTATCCAGCGTTCTGCCTACAGCCGTCGCCGTCATGGAGATAGCGAACAGTTGCTGGGATACAGCGTCATGCAGCTCTCTGGCCAACCGTTGTCGTTCCTCAACAATCGCAGTCACCCGAGCCTGCTCTGCCAGTTGGGCATTATTCGTGGACAACCGCTGCAATGACGTAACCTGCTCCTGCCATTTGCGCCCGATTCGCTCCAGCTGCTCACCCAGCCTGCCTAGCTCATCGTGGCCCAATGGCGGCAACTCACGTGCGGGGGTTCCCTTTTCCCACATTAGCAACGTCTCTCTCAGCATTTCCAGCCTGCTTTTGAAGCGGTAGCTCTCATAGAATCCGTACATGGCCCCCGTCCCGATCAGCACCAGTATTACGGCTCCTGCAAATTTCAATATCATTCCCCAGGTCGGGAAGGACTTCACATATCCATATGTATACAGCATATAAAAGACAACTACGCCTACAACAACACACAGGAGGATACCTTCACCCATACTGCGGGTTACCATGTTGGACGTTTTTTTATGACTCATCCCGGATCCTCCTGATCAATAAAATCGGACGCGCACATCGCCCGCCAAATATGAAACGACAAACTTCACTTTATATTCACTCTGTGCATAATTGGGTGACTTCCAAACCAAACGATTGAGCATACCCGCCTCATGATCACGGTCAAACTGAATCTGCCCGAACAACACGAACATCTCCACCTCTACACCGTAATTATCCGGCAACGTGATGTCAATATCACCGAAGATTCCCTGCAAAAATATAACGGGCTCATGTTCTTCTGGAAGAGCCAACGTCAAATCAGCATCCACATCCCCAACCACATGCCAAATACTTGTGCTGCGCAAGCTCCACGGCACTTCGTCCCATTTATGATTGGATATAAAATTGTGTTTGAATATGGAGCTTTGGCCTTTATGCAGCCTTCTGGAACGTGAATAGAACACAGCCAACGAGGCCAACGTGATCACCACAAACAAGAACAAATGATCCAACACCAACAGCCCGGCACCGGTTGCAAGCATCGTATAGCCCTTTTTGATTTTGGAATTGCGAATCTTATATATTCCAGCCAACATTAGGATCAGTGCAATCACGGAGAGGAAGCCAATCCACTGACCGAATAATATAATAACTCCGACGCCGATCCCTGCCAGTGCCAAAGCTGATTTTCTTCTCTCCATGCTGCACCCCCTTTTTGTTTATACAGGAAGGAAAAGCCATAGTGGCGCGATATACCGCCATATGGCTTCTCGAACCGTACAGATTGAGCACCGTCATTGACTGGTGCCCATCTATACAGCATATCATAATGTCTTGTTTCCGAGTAGTCAGTCCTTCTTAATATCTACTGGTTTAGCACCTGTTTGAATTTTGGACTTCAACTGTTGAAGCTGCTCATCCACTTTGAACTGTTTTTCAGCCTCTGCCGGGTTGACATATGCTTCCCCCGGTGCTTGACGGTAAGGAACACGCAGTACGTCTGCTTCTGCCTCCATTTGCATAATTTTTTCTTCCATGCGGTGGAAGCCCAGCGATGCAGACCCGCTTTCAATCGTATGCAAGCTATTGATTTGCGACATTTGCTTTTTGGCTTTCGCCATTTGAGCGCGGGATACCAGCTCATTACGCTTATTGCGCATTTTGTAGAATTCATCCTTCATGTCATGGAGCTGCTGTACCAATTCTTTGGCTTGAAGCTCAGCTTGTGTGTGCAAGTCACGGTATTCATCCTGCTTTTGCACAAAATAAATCTTCTCGCCCAGCAGCTTGCGTGCTACTTCTTCCTGACCATTCCGCAATGCAGATTCGGCTTGCTTTTCACGCTCATTGGATACACGCACGGCTTCCTCCAAACGCTGTTTCATACGACGTTCATTTGCCATTTGTTTGGCAACTGTTACCTCAGCCTCGTGAATTTCTGCCTCCATATCGCGCAAATACTGATTTAGCATAATAATCGGATCTTCCACTTTATCCAACACTTCATTCACCGATGCTCTTGTCATATCCTTCATTCTTTTAAAGATTCCCATTATTTACGTTCTCCCTTCTCGAATTGCTCTACTTTTTTACGTAACTCTTCCAGTTCCTTTTTCATTGCTTTTCTCTCTATATCTTCCATCATGGAATCAAGATCATCGTTGCGGCCTGTGTTATATTTGGATGAATGGCGCGCATCATGACCAAACGCATTCGAGTTGCCGTATGCTCCGCCCTGATTGTAACCAGTTCCCTGTCCATACTGCGATCTTGTACTATTACCGCCATAATAGCGTGGGTCCTGTTGGGCATATGGACCGCTATCCGGGCCAAATCCTCCATCAAAAGGAGATCTTGGCTCCTTGGAGATCACCAGCGCAGCAATCACATAAATCATAAATGTGGTACCTGCTGTAATAAAGAAACTGATCACAACCAGAATACGTATCCAAGTTGAGTCCATTCCTGTTGCGTCAGAAAGACCGCCACATACTCCCGTTAATACTCTATCCCGGCTTGATCTGTAAATTCGGGTCATAATCAACTTACTCCTTCCCGCTGTTGTTCAGCTTACTTTTCAATCTCGCCCACTCTTGTTCGAGCAGCGATCCACCGCTTTGATCATCCCGTATATGGTCCTCGCCCCGACGTAAATCACGCAGACTCATCGTTTCTGCTTCCATATCGGCTACCCGGTCTTCCAAGCGGTTGAACATTCGGGGAACATTTCGTCCACCGTATGTACCTGCCCGTTCGTTCATCTGCTGCTGGAGTCTCAATGTTTGTACACGTGCGGCATAATACTGACGCTTACTGTGTACCGTTTGATATTCTGTCTTTAATGTATCCAACTGCTGCTCCAATTCACGTAGTGATTCACGGCTCTGCTCCCACAGTTCTCTATACTGCTCTTCTTTTTCTGCATACAGCATTTTTTCCTGAAGGGCCAGCTTTGCCACGTGTTCTTCATCTGCTTTCAAAGCCAGTAGCGCCTGTTCCTCCCGTTTGGTCTGCATGGACAATGCATGATCCAACTGCTGCTTCATCTGTCTTGTATGCACTGCGTACTGCTGATGGAGTTTTTCCGCTTCGGCGATTTCCTGACGGGTATTATATAAAAACTGGTCAATCAGTTGCACCGGATCTTGACTTTGTTCCAAATGCTCATTAAAGGTTGCTACCGTAATATCACGCATTCTTCGAAACACACTCATTGGCGTCTGCTCCTTTCACATTTCGTATTTTCAACATTTTAATACTCGTTGTTTTCCTACAATTTTCTTCATTCATCGAGCTCTAGATCAGTAGCGTCTTCTGCGGTCACTCAGCATGGAAACCCCAAATATGATTAACCCGATTGCTAGCAGTGGCCCAATAAGCCAGGACAGTTTACCAAGTAAAATCAGTACGCCGAGCACAAGTACGATCCAGCCGAAGAGCGCATTTCCTCTTTTCACACCGTAGTAGCCCAGCATGATCATGGCCATCGGAATCAAGTAACCAATCAGATGTCCTACGAAGTGACCGAAAAACGGAGTAAACTTACCGAGCAGCATAATCGAACCTAACACGATCAATACAATTGCCAAGCTATTCCCTTTGTTAACTCTCATCATCTCTCACCGCCTTTCACTGTGTCTTGCTTATGTCCTTATTGTACGCTGATCAAGTGTTCGGCAAAACGGACTCCAGACGGTTTTCGAACCTAGACCTAAGTCTGGGATATATACAGACCTGCGACTATCAGCTTCTACGTTGTTCTGCTGCACGAGCTGTTGAGCGTGGCTCTCCCGCTTGCTTAAAGCGGAGTGAAAGAACGAGACACACCAATAATGCTACCGCTGCAACCATATAAGGCATATTTATATGAACATCAAACAGTAGCCCTGCAATCAGCGGTCCAATCACATTCCCCAAACTTGTATAGGAAGAGTTCATTCCTGCCACAAACCCTTGCTCATCCCCGGCCTGTCGCGATAAAGAAGTGCTTACTGCCGGACGAAGGATATCCATAGCCAGAAAAATAATGAAGGTCGTCAACATAATCATCGCGTACTTTTCAGCAAACAGGGTTAGAAAAATGAACAATCCCGCAGCAGCCAAACAGCTGTGAATTACTTTTTTCTCGCCAAAACGATTAATGATCCAGCCAAATATAGTTGCTTGAACAACCGCACCCAAAATGGAGCCTGTCGTTATAATGATTGCAATATCCATCGGTGTAAAACCATATTTATGGTCAACAAACAGTCCAAATACCGTTTCAAAGTTTGCCAGCCCAAATGCAACGACAAATACAATGAGTAAACCCATGAAATAAGGAGAACGATATGACTTGGCAAATTGCTGAAAAAGGTTTTCACTTTGACGGGGAAGCTCTCTATTGTATTGCTGTTTTTCTTTGCTTAAGGATTCTGGCAACACTAGCCATGACAAGATAGCGGCTATCCCTGCGGCTCCTGCGGCTGCAAGAAAGGGAATACGTATTCCATATGTGGCAAGCAAACCGCCAATCCCTGGTCCAATAATAAAGCCTGTGTTGATCGCTGCATTGATCATCCCCATTCCCTTGCCTCTTTCCTCGAATGAGGTCACATCAGCGACATAGGCCATAATAGAAGGAGTAAGAAGCGCTGCTCCTACCCCGCCCATGATTCGTGCAACAAACAAAATTTGAACAGAACTAGCAAGTCCAAAGACAAGCTCAGATAACATAAAAACGATCATACCAGAAACAATCAATTTTTTACGTCCATAACGATCAGACCACTTTCCCGATAAGGGTGATAATAAAAGCTGTGTCAGCGCAAAAGCTGCAACCATCAGCCCCATCGATGAGCCATTCATCCCTAGCTCACTTATGAACTTAGGTAAAACAGGTACAACCAAGCCGATCCCCATAAATGCCAAAAAAATATTAAGCATCAACAAAAGCATAGCTCCCCGGTTCCGCGTCAGTATAGACATATTTCCCACCATTCCTTTTCCGTATCTCTTTTATTTATGCCTCTTAAACTTGCTTGCCGTAATTTCGAAAACAATAAAACTTAAATTGTTTTATTAGTTTTCATATAAAAAAATAGCCTCTTCAAATATGTAACATATCGTTGAGGCCATTTTCTATTTTTCGACCAGTCCAAATAACAAAATATCTACAATAGAATAAATAGCATCCTCTACTGTGACGCTGTTATCCAGAAAAAAACGCTGATCGAGCGTTAAATTTATAGAATCAATGATAAGTCTCATGATGAGAGCCTCATTTTTGTTTACAATTATCCCATCCCGGATGCCCTGCTGAATTAATGTTCTGATCTGGGGCCAATCATTCAAATCGGTATGCACTTTTTTCCAATGCTCAGGATAATATTTCTTCATTTGATCCAGTATTCGTAGATCATAAAACTCATAATATTGTGGTATAACCCTAATCGACTGCTTAATCTTCTCTAACAAAGTTAATTGATCGTTACCGACAATTTGCTCGGTTTTTCGAATCATATCATCATTCGTACGCTCTATGAGCGTTTCTAAAATGAGTGTTTTGGACGAAAAATGTTCATATAAGGTACGCTTACTAATAGCAAGTCTTTTCGCAAGATCATCCATGGTAAACTTCAAACCATTTTCATGCGCTTCCTCTACAAAAGCTTCCAAAATCCTTTCCTTCATACTCATCCCTCATTCCTTTACACTCAACAAAACCAAAAATGTTTTTCCAGTACCAACATCCTACTATACTAATAGGGACCCGTCAAATTTATTATCCACGTTACTCTTAATGTGGGAATCATAAATACGAATAATAAAAAGGATGATAAAAATGCTCCTAAGCACTTTTATCATCCTTTATGTATACCGGCGAGAGGACTCGAACCTCCACGGTTTCCCACTCGATTTTGAGTCGAGCGCGTCTGCCATTCCGCCACGCCGGCATATTCAAATTATGGAGGCGCCACCCAGATTTGAACTGGGGAATAAAGCTTTTGCAGAGCTTTGCCTTACCACTTGGCTATGGCGCCAGAGTATAACAAAGCGGACGACGGGAATCGAACCCGCGACCCTCGCCTTGGCAAGGCGATGCTCTACCGCTGAGCCACGTCCGCATAAAGATGGCTGGGGATATAGGATTTGAACCTATGCATGACGGAGTCAAAGTCCGTTGCCTTACCGCTTGGCTAATCCCCAATACTAAAGGGCGGCCGATGGGGCTTGAACCCACGAATGCCGGAGTCACAGTCCGGTGCGTTAACCACTTCGCCACGACCGCCACAGGTAATGAATATTTGGCAGGGGCAGCAGGAATTGAACCCACACCAACGGTTTTGGAGACCGTTGTTCTACCTTTAAACTATGCCCCTATAAAACTGGTGGAGGATGATGGATTCGAACCACCGAACCCGTAAGGGAGCAGATTTACAGTCTGATGCGTTTGGCCACTTCGCTAATCCTCCACAATGGTGCCGGCGAGAGGACTTGAACCCCCAACCTACTGATTACAAGTCAGTTGCTCTACCAGTTGAGCTACACCGGCACAAAAAATATTCATTTAAAAGTGGCTCGGGACGGAATCGAACCGCCGACACGAGGATTTTCAGTCCTCTGCTCTACCGACTGAGCTACCGAGCCTTATAATAAGGCTCTTCTTTAAACAATGTATTACTAATGGCGGAACTGACGGGATTCGAACCCGCGATCTCCTGCGTGACAGGCAGGCATGTTAGGCCTCTACACCACAGTTCCATAATAAAATTTAATTGGTTGCGGGGGCAGGATTTGAACCTGCGACCTTCGGGTTATGAGCCCGACGAGCTACCGAACTGCTCCACCCCGCGACAGTAATAAGTATTAATTTTTCAAATGGTGGAGGCTGAGGGGATCGAACCCCCGACCCTCTGCTTGTAAGGCAGATGCTCTCCCAGCTGAGCTAAGCCTCCACAATTGGAACACTTCTTATATAATACCATAATGAACTTTTTATTTCAAGCTCTTTATGGATTTTTTTTATGACCCGTAGGGGATTCGAACCCCTGTTACCTCCGTGAAAGGGAGGTGTCTTAACCCCTTGACCAACGGGCCATACAATAAAATAATTCTGGCGGAGAGAGAGGGATTCGAACCCTCGAGACGCTTTTGGCGCCTACACGATTTCCAATCGTGCTCCTTCGGCCAACTCGGACACCTCTCCATATGGCTCCCCGAACAGGACTCGAACCTGTGACAACTCGATTAACAGTCGAGTGCTCTACCAACTGAGCTATCAGGGAATATTAAGCATTGTTTCAAGGTTACACCCTGAAAACTGGATCCGAAACTTCATTGCGTCTTATCTTTAGGATAAGCCCTCGACCGATTAGTATTGGTCAGCTCCATGCATTACTGCACTTCCACC
>NZ_JAIVEM010000018.1 GCF_020404765.1 Paenibacillus sp. BJ-4 | reverse complement strand
GTAAATACGATTGACTACCTTAGTTTCACTTGTTTACACAAGATCAGCTTAAAGGAATATTCTAAAACGCAATTTCGTTTCGGTATCCAGTTTTCAAGGTGCAATGTTAATAAATCTTTTTTTGGTGGAGCCAAGCGGGATCGAACCGCTGACCTCCTGCTTGCAAGGCAGGCGCTCTCCCAGCTGAGCTATGGCCCCAAAGGAAATATAAAATTATATGGTGGGCCCTAGTGGACTCGAACCACCGACCTCACCCTTATCAGGGGTGCGCTCTAACCAGCTGAGCTAAGGGCCCATAATAAACCACCAAAGAAATCNTTGGCAACGTCCTACTCTCCCAGGACCCTGCGGTCCAAGTACCATCGGCGCTGGAGGGCTTAACGGTCGTGTTCGGGATGGGTACGTGTGGAACCCCTCCGCTATCGCCACCAAACGCTTGAGAGTTTGAGCTCTCAAAACTGAGCAACGAGTGAGTAACAGGCCGAAACCTGATTTAGAAGCTTACGCTTCATATTTGAATGTTTCCATTGCAGGAAACGATTCTCCATAGAAAGGAGGTGATCCAGCCGCACCTTCCGATACGGCTACCTTGTTACGACTT
>NZ_JAIVEM010000052.1 GCF_020404765.1 Paenibacillus sp. BJ-4 | reverse complement strand
ATTTCTGTCCTTTTTTAGCCATACAAATATCCCCTTCAAGTTCACTCAATCCTCATGATACCATGCGGACTTTTTTGAGTGTCTACTTGAAGGGGATAATACCACCCCCTAAAAAAGGAGATTGCCTTTTTATTCAGGAAGATTGCTTCTCTCAAAAACGGCTTTATTCAGCTATCGTACACATTAGCTGAACTTATTGGGTATCGAAGTGTGATTTGAGATAGAATCGATTATTAAATCCCAGTCGTCATAGTGAAGCTCATGCCCGGCACCTTCCAATGTCAGTAAAACTGCACCTGGAATTTCGTTAGCAAGATTTATTCCGTGTTCATAAGGGATAATCGGATCTTCAGTACCGTGAATCACCAGAGCAGGGACGTTTATTTCCCCTGTCCTAGCCAGATAGGATTCTCCACCTGACAGCATTGCGTGATTGTTCATGCTGGCTATATTGTTACTTCTTTTCCATTCTTCTTTTGCTAATTTATAAACTTTATTCTCATCGAAAGGGTGTTTTGAACCTACTAAAATTCTTGATCTACCTATCACAAAATCGACGACTGATTGTTCGTTCGTCCAATCTATTGTTCCCATATTCGAGAAATAGTCCATAACCTTTTCCTCCATCGGTGGAAGATCTGGAGCAAAATTGGACGTTGCTAAAAGAGTAATGGTTAGAACTCTTTCTGGATGTCGTAGAGCTATCATTTGAGTCAGCATTCCACCCATGGACATCCCTACGATATGCGCTTGCTCAATCTTATAAGCATCCAATACTCGAATCGCATCATCTGCCATGTCTTCGAAAGTATAGTCCGGTTGACCAGGTTCGTAAGTTGTAGAACGTCCAACATCTCGGTTATCATAACGAACGACAAAACGCCCCGTATCTGCTAAACGCTGGCAGAATTCTTCTTCCCACCAAACCAGTGAGGATTGGGCACCCATAATCAGTAATATTGCCGGGTTAACTCGCTTTCCGAAACTGTCGGTACATATTTCTATTCCATCGATTTTTATTAGTTGTTCGTTCATGTAGAATTCCTCCCTCCAATACTATATATAACAAAAAAACACAGGATATTAGCCTGTGTTTACAGTAATCGAAAAAAGAATTTGGAAATGAACGCAATATGGTGATTATCTTATGATAGACTCGCAGTCCTACACCGGATAGATCAACAAAGTTCATTTCATTTTCTTTATATTCAGTCTATACAGAATGAGGATAGAGTTACCCCTGCCTCCATTTGCATATAACTAAACTAGGTTACCGTGAAGGCAAACCGTTCTTCGATTACTGTGCACACCAATAGCCTTAAATCACTATTTAATACATTGTGCAAAGAATATCGAAGAATTAGATTAGCACACGTAACCCCTCCGTCCTTATCAATTAAAGCAATCTTAACACATGATGACTTTCTATGTAAACACTTGGAAATTATGTTCAAGCTTACTGCTAGGGGTTTAACTTAATAGTTAGAAATTTCTATCAGGTTACCATCAGGATAACGATCAGCCCTTTTTTCGGTTATGGTAGTTGCTTGTTAGCCTCTCCTCTGTTATGCCTCCATAGTAGCAGACAATGGACTAAGCAATTTCTCGAATTTGGTAAGAGATTCCCCTTTGCCTGCTTCGAATAAATGCTTCTTAAAATAAACTTTCGTTGTATCCATCATTTCAACTTAGAAAGAAGTAACTCCAGTTCCTCCCTGTCTAGATGTCTCCATTGTCCCCGCTCCAGCTTGTCTAAGGTAATATTCATGATCCGGATACGCTCAAGCTTCAGCACTCTGTATCCTAGAGCCTTGCACATTCTGCGAATTTGCAGATTCAGCCCCTGCGTCAAAATAATGCGGAACTCGTATTCGCTCGTACGATCAACCTTGCACGGTTTGGTAATGACGTTCAATATTTCAACGCCACGAGACATGGCCTGCGTAAACTCGTTTGTAACAGGTTTGTCTACAGTCACTACATATTCCTTCTCATGACCATGCTCGGAACGCATCATTTGATTGACAATACTGCCATCGTTGGTTAATAGAATGAGTCCCTCAGACGCTTTATCCAGCCTGCCAATGGCAAAAATACGTGAAGGATAATTGACATAACGAATAATATTGCCCTCCACTTGTTCCGCTGCCGTACATACAACGCCGATAGGCTTATTTAGCGCCAAGTATACAGGTTCACTGGAATTAAGCGGAATAGCCTCGCCATCGATCAGCACGATATCCTGTGGCTCTACATCCGCACCCGCTTCACAAACGTTACCATTAATCGTAATTCGTCCTGCTGCAATCAGCCTGTTGCTTTCCCGACGTGAGCAGAACCCAGTCTCACTTATGTACTTGTTAATTCTCACGATTCACCTGCTTCTGGTTCTAGTATGGGAGTATGAGTAAAATGATTAAAAAAACATCTGATTGTTCTTGCTTAATCAGATGTTCACCATTTACGACAACTTATACTTGCCCGGCTTATTTGCTACTGTTGCCGCCGCTTTTATTCCTTGTTGGTTTGGCAGTGCCGCCTTTTGTGCCACCTGCTGCTTTGCTCCCCGGTGCGCTTGTAGAAGCGCTTTTTGTCCTTACTGGCTTCGCAGTTTTGTTCCAGCGTGTCCAGCCCTTACTGCCTGTACCTCTGCCGGTCCCGCCGCCCTTGCTTTTTCCACCCATATGATCACTCCATTACTAGTCGTTCAGATTTAACTAAGCTATCATACCATTACTTTGATCATAATGCCCATTTGTTTTAAAAATTGAACATGTTAAGCCGCAAATACTTTCGCAAAACGGATCATATTGTATTTTTGTTTGTTTGCAGGTAAATAATGAAATAAGGTCGTATAGTATGGAAAAATGATGATCCTTGAAGGAGTGAAACACATGTCTGTTGATGTTTATCTTAACTTTAATGGAAATTGTCGTGAAGCAGCGGAGTTTTACGCAGAGGCATTTGGGACTGAGAAACCACAAATCATGACGTTCGGTGAAGCACCGCCCAATCCCGATTATCCTCTACCGGAAGAAGCTAAAAATTTGGTCATGCACACGCGACTTCATATTGATGGAAGTAATGTGATGTTTTCAGACGTTTTTCCTGGAATGCCTTTTGTTGCAGGGAACAATATCAGTCTGGCCATTGTTAATAAAGACGAGGAGAAAATTCGATCGTACTTTCATAAGTTAAAAGAAGGTGGGACCGTAAACATGGAGCTTCAAGAAACATTCTGGAGCAAATGCTATGGTAGCCTGAAAGATAAGTTCGGAATTGAATGGCAATTGAGCTATGACAATGAAGAATCGCCCAATGAACAATAAAAAAGACGTTAACCCTGTCGTATTTTGCTTGGACATGGGTTAGCGTCTTTTCCATGAATAAAACATTAACTGGCTTTCGACAGCAAGTAAAGAAAATAAGGGGTAACCAGTATAGTGATAATGATTCCAGTTGGAATATCAGCACCAAAACTGATCGTCCGAGTAAGCGTGTCAGCAATCAAAATGACTAATGAACCAACTAATGCTGTGGTAGGTAGTAGCAGCTTATGATTGGGACCTACCAGCCTGCGAGCCAGATGGGGACTGACCATCCCCACAAAAAAGAAATTCCCGCCAAGTGCCACGCTACCGGAGGCCAGAGCCACCGCTGCGATCGTCAAGCCGATAAATTCCCTTTTAATTGCTACGCCGAGCCCCGATGCTGTCTGATTTCCCAAATTCAACGTATTGAGTGTGTTAGACCTGTAAAAAACGTAAAAGCAGATGATAAGTACCCACGGGAGCAGCACCATAATATAGCTCCAGTCGTCCCCCCACAGGTCTCCAGCCTGCCATCTCAAAGCAAAGTCATACTGTTGCTTATCTAGCCGGAGTGTCAACATCAGAGATAATGCGCTGTAGCCACTGCCCATAGCCACACCGGTTAAAATTAAGCCTGTAGGCGAGATGTCTCTTCCCCGCCTGAAAGCAAGCATAAAAATCAAAAATGCTGCCGTAAGGCCGCCTGCAAAAGCCAGCCCAGGAAGAAGAATAGGCGATAGCAATCCTTCACTAGCGAACAACGTAATATACATAAGCACAAATAACCCTGAGCCTGAGCTGATGCCGAGTGTTCCCGGACTGGCCATGTCGTTTTTGAGCAAGCTTTGCATAATACAGCCTGATATCCCCATGCCAATACCTACCAATATAGAAAGCACAATACGTGGCAGTCGAAAGTCAAACACGATTAGGTTCTGTTTGCTCGTTCCTTCGCCCATGATGACCTTGAAAACTTCGAGTGGAGAAAGGTTCATTTTCCCAACATTCATACTGAGTACAGCCACTAGCAGCGTCAGCACTACTAACAGTAAAATAATGCTAATCCCCCTGGTATTACGGGACAGTTTCAACTAAACTCCCTCCTCTGCTTGCGCACAAGGTAGAGAAAATAGGGTACGCCCACCAAGGCAAAAATAATGCCAAGGGGTGTTTCGTGAGGACGATTGATCAGTCGTCCGAGTAAATCCGCCGCCAACAGAAAGACTGCTCCATACAAAGCTGAGGCCGGGATAATATACCGATAATCCGTTCCGACCAGATGGCGCATAATGTGTGGCACGATCAAACCAACGAAGCCAACAGGGCCGACCACAATAACCGATAACCCCGTTAGAATTAATACAATTAAGGTTGAAAACAGCTTAATCCTGTTCGCACGAATACCCAAGCCTGATGCCACATCCTCCCCGAAGCTCAAAATCGTAATCGAGGGAGAAAGCACGATGGCACAGATCAAACCTACTACAAACAGTGGCGCAATGAAAGCTAATTCACCCCACTTGGCGCTGGCTGTACCACCAGCAGACCAATAATCAAGGGCTTGGCCAATCTCATACTTAATAGCGATAAACGTACTAAACGCACCAAAAAGCATGGAGATGGACATTCCTGCCAGCACCAGTCGCTGAGGCGTCATGCCTCGCTTGCCTTTAGATGCGATGTAATACGTAATGCCTGTAGTGATTGCTGCACCTAGGCAAGAATACAGCATGGTTTCCCCGTAGGTGCGACCAGGCAAAAAGGCCATACATAAGGCAATAGCAAATGTCGAGCCTGAACTTATACCAATGAGTCCCGAATCCGCTAGTGGATTACGAGTGGTTCCCTGCATAATTGCCCCACACACAGCCAAGCTGCACCCTACAATGATATCTGCCACGGTGCGTGGAAAACGCAAGGTGTGAATAATTTGATGTTCCGTAATATTGGGATCAAACTGAAATATAGCCCCCCACGCCAGCTTCAAGCTCATTTCCGCAGCACCAAAGGTAATGGATGCTGCGGTAACCACCAGGAGCAGGAACACGCCCACGATCATGTAGCTTACAAAATGAAATATTCCTTTTTTATTTGGTTCTTTGTGAGTAGACATCGATTACACCCTTAGTTGGTCAATTATGCATCGTTATTTAGCCTGATCCAGCAATTTGCTAATGATATAATCTAGCTGTCCCGTCATACTAGCAACGTCCGAATAATAGAACAGTCCTGCATATTTCGCTGGAATTTCGATGATATGTCCGTTTTTAACGGCTGGAATACTGCTCCAGATTTTTGTCTTCGCATATTCGGATTCCTTACCCTCCTGCTTAAACCACAAGACATAATCTCCAAAGTATTCAGCAGCTACCTCGTAGGATAAAGAACCTCGCCCCTCTCCGGAATTTTTAACCAATGTATTGAGCTTTTCGGGTTTGTGGAGCCCCAGATAATTGTAAAGCAATGTCCCTCCACGTGAGCCTGTTTCATAATATATTCCGTAGGATCCACTGCCCCAGTCCTCGAAAATGCTAAACGTTTTGTCCTTGAATATGTCGGAGCTTAGTTTTTCTTTGGCCTGACTCAGCTTGCTTTCAAAGAGTGAAATCACTTTGTCCGCTTCTGCTTCATGTCCTGTGGCCTGACCAAGGAACTTCAACCGTTCTAGGGAGGTCATTTTATCCTCAGGAATGACGAGGACAGGCGCAATTTTAGACAGCTTATCATAATCCTTTGTATCATATGTAATGATGAGATCAGGATCATACTTCATAATTTCTTCAGTTTCCCACTTTTCAATATTGGGGATGTCGTTAAACTTATCGTAAAAAGGCATCGTTTCTTGCTTCCAGCCCATTATTGCCGCTGGCTTAATCCCTAGTGTAAATATATCGCCAACATACCAGTTCACTACTATCCGTTGAGGATTAGCGGGTACCTTAATATCTCCTTTTACCGTAGAGACTGTACGCGTATCAGAATTACTACTTACCTCTTCCTTCGTGGAGGACGCGGGTTTTGCAGATGAATCAGAGGAACTGCCAGCATTCCCACAGCCTGAAATAACGAAGATCATTACGAATAGCGCACATAAAATCATGTGGAATTTCTTGTTCATCATACGACGCATGTTGTAAATCTCCTTTGAAATATAGTAAGTGCAAGATATACTTAAAATTAATGATACTGATAATCATTATCACTAATATAAAAGTGTAAATTTTACCTGAGTGATTGTCAACTGTTTCTTTAAGCTTTTTTGTTTTACTTTAATGGGTTCTCCAGCTTCCCCCTTCTATTCGCTTCATGCCATTCCTGATAGATTCCTCCAATTTCATAAAATGCTTTGTTCATTGCAGTGGTCAGCTCCTTCATGATCTCCTTGGTATAATTTAAATGAGTATTTATGTTATCCACTTTATATTTGCGAAGAAGATTTAGATGAGCAATGATGTGAATCGTATCTTCGATGATCCAATAAATCACATCCTCTACATCTTTCGTAAGCTTGTTCAGCATCTGTATGCCTCTTTCGTACATCTGGAGCGTATAACCCCGCTTGCCCACTTGCACATACGGGCTAAGATCATCATAAAAATCCGTACGGAAAGGTCGTCTTACATATTGCTCATACTGTTCTTCGTATATCGAGGTTTGTTCAAGCAGCTTAATGATCATATCTATGATTTCTTGTTGGCTATACATTTTTTCCATCAGGTTTTCCCTTCCTTTCACGTTATCCAGCTTATTTTATCAAACTAATGAACGATACATGAATGCTCTAAATATCATTACATCATAAGTGATGCAATAAGAAGTAAAATTCATTTTTTACCAACCATTAACAATTATTTGTGTAGCATACGATAAAAAGATTAGAGGGGTTTTCCCTTCGATATCTCAAACTGAAGGAGACAGGAGAATAAGAATGTATAGAATGTGGACGAAAGCATCGGCTATTCTATTCGTAGTGGTATCCCTGTTATTCAACGGAACGTATGCGCTCGCAGCATCGGCAACATCAACCTATGTCGTAACGTTTCAGCAGGCAACCCCGGTATCCAATGATCATGTTGGCAACGATTGGGCAATTGCTGCTCAGGTGGCTGGCAAGTCCATTAGTGAAGGTAACAGCGTAAAGGTGAAGGTCAAATCAGGTGGCAGCATCAAGCTGTATGCGTATGCTGAGGAACAGGACAAGGTTCCTGACGAAGGCGAAGCCAGCAAAAATGTAAAGATCTCCACGATTTCTGCCAAAGGTTCTACCGTTAAGTTAAAGGTCACGGTTACTGAAAACCGTGGACGTTATTCAGGTAATCAAGCTGTTTGGGAATTTACGTACAAGATCAAGAAGCAATAATGGAACATGTATAAATAGACCGTCACTCTTTGGAGCGGCGGTCTTCATTTTTTAAAAGGGAACTTTTGCTTTTTTTAATCGCGGTAACTCGGCAAATACCATTTGGGGATATAGGTTTGAAAATCGTCATATGCATTCAGCACCTCTTCAGCCCGCTGAACCATATCGTCAACCTCTTTTTGCCCAAACGAAATTGCCCAGTGGATGGATGAAATTTGGTTGCTTGCAATATACAAAGCCATTAATTTAAAAAATAAATCAGGTACATCGTTGTTAAAGTAACCGTGGATACGACCCGACGCGAATGAAGGGCTTAATGCCGCACACCAGGTAATACGATTGAATTCCTCCCAAGGGTCTCCATAATCCAATCTATTAAAATCAATGATCCCCAGTTCATCGGATTGCGTAACCACCATATTGCCTACATGATAATCACCGTGCTGAAACGTTTGAGGACGATGTTCTAATAGATGGCGATGCTGCTCAATAAAGCGAATGGTTTGATCTGCTCCCTTAAAAGGAATGCCGCTTCCCTTATAGTTGCTAATGTATCTGCTGATTTTGGCGTTATAATATTCGGCCCATGGCGCTTGGTCTTGCTTCGCCGGGTTTTCGTGCATTTTTCTTAATATTTCTCCTGCTCGAAACCCGAATCGGTACTGGTCGTTAGCGTTTAAGGTGGGAATAATCTTCTCTGCATTTTCTCCCTCAATCCAGGTGAATAAAGAGTATACAGACTGTTCGTTGTTGCAAATCCCAAAACCAAGCGGCCGGGACATTAAAATTCCCTCCAAATGATCCAGCTTTTTTACAGCTTCAAACTCATGTTGTTTTCTTTCAAATTGGGTTATGTCTGATATTTTCAGCAGCAATTCTCTGTCGTCATTGGTTTGAACATAGTATTTCTTATCTTTAGACCAGCCTTTATGAATCTCTTCCACATGGCTCCACGTCCTGGAGTCCGGAACTTCACTAAAGATTTGATTCACATGACACCTCCCACTGTTCCCCCTATTCCTCCATAGCTTACCTTTAATTTCGCAAGAAAATCAATACTTACAATGATAGCGTGCGCCCAATAAAAAAGGTTGAAAAGACAATGCTGTCTCTTCAACCTTGTAAACGAATGAATTGCCATGAATTTTTGAATTCGTCTACCCTTTGAATGGTTTTTAGAATATTACGGCCTTCATGGGTGCCATCTATGATACGACGAGCTTGTTTGCTATCCCCGATATTAACAACTTCCACTTGATGATCTTTACCATATTCGAGCAAGCTATCCATAAGCGGACTGTATGAACGCATACCCAAGCATACGAATCCAAGATCAAAATGAATCTCGAACTCCTGTTATTCATGCTTTATTTTGAAGTGGTCGCTGCACACTTCTGTTAAAGCCGTTTCCGTATGGACATTCACTTCCCGCTCCTCTACCATTTTCATCATGGAAATTCGGGTGATCATATCCAGGTCTTTGCCCAGTGACGGCATCATCGCTCAACTCTGGTTTTTCCTCAAAGAGGGTTCCTGTGCAGCCTACATGCATTTTCTAAGGAAATGTTCATAGCCGTTTTGCACTTTAAGCACCCAGTTCGGTTCTGCCATCAAGCCTCTACCCATTGCCAGAAGATCAGCGTCACCTCTCTCCAAAATATCCTGCGCAGCCTGCGGGCTCCGAATATTACCAGAGGTCATCGTGACCTTCCCGAACTTTTCCTTCACCGCTTTGGCCATATAAGAACGCCAACCATCCGGCAGGTTCATTCCGTCAATCTGGAACTGGATAGAATCATTCAGAGCAGCAGAAACGTTCAGAATATCTACCTCATCATTAAGATACTCCAATAACTCCAGTGTATCTTCCAGTGTGTTACCACCTTCTAGCAGCAAAGTTAGTTCCCATTGGGGGCATTACAATCCAGTTTTTCAACGTCATACGCCGTATTGTCAGAGTTTCAAAGATAACAGGATAGTGGTTCATAGTTCTTCCTCCTTACGAGTTTGCAAGTTTCAATTTCAAGTATTCATTAAAGGATTCTTGTATGTGATTTTTTTCACTTTAAAGAATATCGAGGTTTCGTTGAGTACGATCATTCCTTTTGACTTGATTTTATATCATACAATCCATAAATTCTAAGGCTATTTTATGTATTAAATTATAGTTTAAATCATTAGATTAAATGGAGTCTGACATAAAAAAGGAACAAACCTGTGAGGAATGTTCCTTTTATGTGAACAAAGATTATACTTCTATTTCTATTCCACTACAACTTCAATTCACCATCATAGGTAGCAATCATTTTGTATAGCTCCGGGCGACGGTCGCGGAAAATGCCCCATTCAATCCGTCCCACCTCCAACTCGTCCAGGTCGAATTCGGCGGTAAGCACTTCCTCATCGGTGCGACCAGCCTCTGCAATCTTGTTACCTTGAGGCCCGGCAATAAAGGATGAGCCGTAGAAGTTGATACTGGAATCCTCATCCGTTTCAGTTCCAATACGATTGGAGGCAATGACTGGAATCAGGTTGGAAGCAGCGTGACCCAGCATGCAGGTCTGCCAGTGATCCTTGGAGTCAATGGAAGAATCCTGCGGCTCCGAACCAATCGCTGTCGGATAAAATAAAATTTCTGCGCCCATGAGCGCCATACAACGAGCCGCCTCAGGATACCATTGATCCCAGCACACGCCTACTCCAATTTTGGCATAACGTGTATTCCATACTTTAAAACCGGTATCGCCCGGATTAAAATAAAATTTTTCCTCATACCCCGGACCGTCCGGGATGTGACTTTTGCGGTATTTACCCAACACTTCGCCATCCGCATCAATTACAGCAAGACTGTTGTAGCGAGCGTAGTTTTTCTTTTCATAAAAACTGATTGGCAGCACAACCTGCAATTCCTTGGCAATCTTCTTGAAATGATTAATCGCCTTGTTGTGCTCAAGCTCAGTTGCATATACATAATAATCAGACTTCTCCTTCTGACAGAAGTACGGAGTCTCGAACAATTCCTGCAGCAAAATAATTTGCGCGCCTTGCGCCGCCGCTTCACGCACCAGCTTTTCAGCTTTGCTAATATTTTCGTCGATATGGGTAGAGCAGCTCATTTGAGTTGCTGCCACTTTTACTTTTCTCACTTTAGTTTTAGTCCTCCTCTTAAATATCGTATAGTTTAGCCATTTACAGCAGGCATCTGCTGAGTTGTGCAGTGCACGTTTCCGCCTTCACGGATAACTGCCATACCATCTACGGTGCGGATCTTGCGATCTGGAAATACTTTTGCCAGCACCTGTTGGGCTACAAGATCGCTCTCAGCGGCAGTGCCGCCAAACACCGGCAAAATAATACCGCCGTTCACAAAGTAGAAGTTAATATAGCTCAGTGTCAATCGGCTATCTTCATAATCCACTCGCGGCGGCTGGCCGATCCGAATCACTTCCAGCTTGCGACCCTTGGCATCTGTTGCTTGCTCCAGAATGCGCAGATTTTCTTGCGTAATTTCGTAATTTTCATCCTCAGGATCATCGCATACTTGCATAATGACCTTGCCGGGAGCAGCGAAGCAAGCAATATTGTCCACATGGCCGTCCGTTTCGTCGCCACTCAGTCCACGTTTCAGCCAGATGATTTTCTCGGTACCTGTATACTCGCACACGTACCGTTCAATGTCTTCTCTGCTTAGCTCTGGATTACGGTTCGGATTTAACAAACACTCTTCTGTGGTAATAAGTGTGCCTTCACCGTCTACGTGCAAGGAGCCGCCTTCCATCACAAGCGGTGCATCAAACCGCGGAACTCCAAGCTTGTCCAAAATTTGCGGTGCAACCTGATCATCCAGATCCCATGGAGCGTATTTGCCGCCCCAAGCGTTAAACTTCCAGTTCACACCTGCCAACTGGCCATGCTCGTTGGTGAGAAATGTGGGACCGTTATCGCGCAGCCATGCATCGCTGTGCTCAATCGGCAGCAGCTCCACCCTTTCCCCGAGTTCAAGCGCCCGTACGCTCTCCAGATCAGCCGGATTTACGACCACAGTAACCGGTTCAAACTCTGCCATAGCGCGTACTATTCCGGCGTAGCCCGTGCATACATCGACATGCATATCCGGGTAGACCATAGAAGACTGTACTGGCCAGGAAATATACGTACGTTCATGCGGCGCCCATTCAGGCGGCATCTTATAATGTGAATCCTTAATTTGCATGGATTGAAGCTCTCTTTCTTTTTCATAATATGGAGCCTTATCTATAGCTGAACAACGATGTCTAATGAACAAGACGGACAGACTCCGCTCCTATCATACAATAATATGATCTTTGTCTCAATCAGAGGCGAAAATTTTTGAACGTTTTACATATATATGGACGGAAATTACTTTGAAAATGTGATGGCTTTCACCGTATTGCCATCAAAATCCTTCACGGTGAATTGCGCTCCCTCCAGCACACCGTAAGAGGATGGATAGTTTTCTTTTGGCAGCGCGATCGAACCGGGGTTCAGAACAAAGACTCCATTTTCCACGTCCGCTACTGGAATATGAGTATGTCCCTGAATGAACACATCTCCCGCTTCCAGTGGCGGTAAATTTCCGATACTAAAGCCATGTCCATGGGTCACATAGATGCGCCGCCCTTCATGGTATAACAAGGCATAATCACCCATCATCGGAAATTCAAGCAGCATTTGATCCACTTCTGCATCGCAATTCCCGCGGACAGACACCGCAATATGCGGCTTGTACTGATTCAGCAAAGCAGCTACTTCTGCTGGGTTATATCCTTCCGGCAGCTGATTGCGCGGCCCATGGTACATATAGTCTCCGAGCAGGACAAGACGGTCAGCTTTCTCCTCTCTGAACTTTTCAAGCGCCAATTGCAACCAGTGCAGCGAGCCGTGAATATCTGATATACACATCAATTTCATGATTGTTCTTTCCTTTCTGAATAGGCTGTTGTAATTTGCTGAATAATTAGAAAATATCCCTCTTAAGCCCATTATTACATTATTCCCTGAACAAATCTGTGCAAAAATGTTTCTTCCGTTGGGTAATATTCTTTTAAGACACAAAACTACAGCTCCGAATGAGCTGTAGTTTATTATTAATTCCTTCTATACTTGTGCTTATCATATTCGGTGATTTTACGGAAATCATCGCCTATAGTTACACCAGCCAGAACGCTGACATTACCACCGATCTACACATTATTGCCCACAGTGATTGGAAATACAATCTCCAATCACTCATTACGTTGTTCCACATCAAGAGGATGACCCATTGTACAGGAGTCCTAATTGTGATTTTTATTTTTCTGTCATTGCCTGTCCTCACTCCGTTTATCTAGATATTACATTGAAATTTCTATCAAATTACCCTCTGGATCTTTAATTACGCTTTCATAATAACCGTCACCTGTTAATCTTGGCTGACCCACTACTTCATATCCTGCATGCATGAGCTGCTCTGTCTTTTCATTCACCAGTTCTTTACTTCCAACGGAAAATGCCACATGAGCCCAGCCTGTAGTATTGATCTGTGGTGAATGATCTACTCCTGTTTGACGCATAACCTCTAACCTTGCTCCATCCTTAAAGGTGATAAAATAGGACTCAAATCCTTTTGTCGCATTATAATATTTATCGTTAGATTTCCCATCAAAGTATTGCTCGTAAAAGCTCTTCATTTTCTCCAAGTCTCTGACCCAGATCGCTACATGTTCAATCTTCACTATTTTCCTCCTTCTGTGGCCCTCATCCTAAAAACCTTCATTTATACTGGGCTCAACTTTTCAATGCTTTTTCAGTAGCTTTCTGCGAAATTCATGATCTACTTCTCGTGGCCTATATAGTTATTATTGATGTTTTAATAAGTCCTAATGTATCTCAATAATTTACTTTTGTCCAATCTATTTATCACCAATTATCAATAAAATGCCGCTTACGAATTATTCATGAAAGCTCTGTCGCACTTAGCTTGACAATTCGGTTGCCAATGCCCTAAAAAATTAGCGACCGCTTCCCGTAAAAGAGCAGAAGCGGTCGCTACGTATAACCTTCGTTGTATATTTAAAACTTAATCACTAGTTTATTTATAAATTAACGTTTAAGGCTTTTGCCGTTCGTGGCAATAACCTCTTTGTACCAGTGGAACGATTTTTTGCGATATCTTTCCAGTGTACCGCTGCCATCATCATGACGGTCTACATAAATGTAACCATAACGCTTTTTAAGCTGAGCAGTCGATGCGCTGACAAGGTCGATACAGCCCCAAGACGTGTAGCCCATAACCTCTACTCCGTCCTCAATCGCTTCTCCAACTTGAACCAAATGATCATTCAGGTAGTTGATGCGGTAGTCATCTTCGACGGTTTTTTCACCTTTTTCATTGGTGATAAGCTCATCAACGGCGCCCAAACCATTTTCAACGATGAATAGTGGTTTTTGGAAGCGATCATAAAACGTATTCAGTACATAACGCAGACCTTGCGGATCAATTTGCCAGCCCCACTCACTAGCCTCAAGATGCGGATTGCTAACACCGCCAAGGATGTTACCTTCACCTTTCGTTTTCTTGGCTTGGTCAGCCGTTTCACAAGTGCTCATGTAATAGCTGAACGAGATAAAATCAACGGTATGCTTCAAATCTTCAGCGTCACCTGGTTCAAAATGAATCGTGATTCCTTTTTCTTTAAAGAAACGTTTCATGTAGCCTGGGTATTGACCTCTTGCATGAATATCTGCAAAGGCCATGTTTCTGTGATCAAACTCCATTGCAGCGATCACATCGTCTGGATTAGGTGTCAGCGGATACGTAGGCATGCTCAGCACCATACAACCGATTTTGAAATCAGGGTTGATTTGATGACCGATTTTTACTGCTCTCGCACTCGCCACAAGCTCATGGTGAATGGCTTGATAAAGATCTTGCTCACTCAGCTGATCTTTTGGTGTGCTAATCCCGCCACTCATGAATGGTGCTTCAAGAATGGAGTTGATTTCATTAAAGGTCAACCAGTATTTTACTTTATTTTTGTAGCGTTTAAATACAGTCGTAGCATAGCGCTCATAAAAATCAACCAGCTTGCGGTTTACCCAACCGTCATATTCTCTGGATAGATGTAAAGGTGTTTCATAGTGAGACAATGTAACGAGAGGTTCAATACCGTATTTATGAAGCTCGTCAAACAAATCATCATAAAATTGCAGGCCCTTTTCGTTAGGCTCCAGTTCATCCCCTTTAGGAAAAATACGCGACCAAGCGATGGAAGTACGGAACACTTTAAAGCCCATTTCGGCAAAAAGTTTGATATCTTCCTTATAATTATGATAAAAATCAATACCGATCAACTTCATATTATCTTCTGTTGGCACATCCGTAATCGGTCCCCAACCACCGCGAGGAGTTACATCCTGAATGGACCAGCCTTTTCCATCCTCTTGATAAGCGCCTTCAAGCTGATTCGCAGCAACTGCTCCGCCCCACAGGAAATCTTTTGGAAACTGTGTACTCATATTTTCTCCGCCTTTGCTGATTTTTTTTTCATAAACTAGGATAGAAATACGTTACCTCTATGCTGATGTGTTATAAAGTACTTCTAATTGAATCTTAAGGTTTGTAACGCGTTTCATGTCAAGTATTTTTTAAATTCTCAGCGGCAGTGAGTATCACAGTACATGTGACCACTACACTTTCAGAGCCTATAGTGGTATGATCTCCAAATTTTCACTTCTCTATTTTCTTTTTTCCACTAATTGCAAATGGTATGTCAGACTTTCAAGGGTAACCGAAATCAACCCGTTCATGTACTCTTCATAGGTATCGTTCTTCACAAAAATCTCTGGCATATGCTCTTTGGGGATGTCCTTTAAACAGCCGTTATAAATATCGGCCAACAAAGCCGGCTTGGATAGCTCTCCGGTCAAAGCGATAGATACAGGATCCATAATCGCAATAATGGAAGTTATCGTTTTGACTGCCAGAGGAACAAACCCTTGAGTGCTATTTAGCTGTTTAAGCTGTTCTTCTCTCGTCAAATCAAAAGGTAAAAATGAAACTTCCCCGGCAAATTTGGTATTTCCCTTTAACAAATGTCCGTCAACAATAAAACCTGCTCCCGGAAAATGGTCCTTGGGAAAGTTAACAATGGCGAAGGTTTTGTCCTCATCAAAATTTTGCATGTTATAAAACCCATAAACTGTCAGATTCATATCATTTTCCATAATAACTTCCAACCCATATTTGTCTTGAAGACGCGGCCCTACAGGTACGCCTATGAGCAGGTCAATATCACAAACATCGATCACCCCTTGATGGACAACCCCTGGAATGCCAATCCCAATGGCTTTGACATTGCCATAGTTATGAATCAGTTCTCCAATTTGGGTTTCTATTACCTCGTAATCAATATAAGGCACAATTGAGGTCTTTTCTGCAATGATCTCACCCAGTAAATTGGCAACAGCGTAAGTGAGGGAAAGTACTCCGCCTTCCGTTTTTACGTTTAAACAGATGATATAGGAATAATCGGCGTTATATTTGTACCGTCTTGCCGGACGTCCACCGTTGGATTCTTCCAATTCCATCTCTAATACTTCTCCCGTTTGAAGCAGCTCTTTCAAAATATTCCCGCAGGTTGCCACACTAAGTCCTGTAATGCTGGCTATGGACGATTTGGTAGCATATTCCTTGGATTTTAGTGTGTTTTTAACTAACTCTACATTTATTTGTTTGACCCGAATGGTATTATTGGAGACTGGCTGGATTGGAATACACTCCTTTTCAAGGATTTATTAAAACGGTTATAATAAGCTGTAATATAGCTTTTGGTTTACAAAAAGTCAATTTGCAGCCTTATTGGATTAGAAAACGGAGCACCCTCGATATAAATTCGTGGATACATCGCTTGAAAAAAATAGACCGTTATAAGGTGACACATATAGAGATGTGTATCCCCCTATTCCCTTAAAGCATTGTGCTATACTATTCATAAGGAACTGATTTTTAGTGTGCCATTTCTGAAGACAATCAAGTGAAATAGGGGGAATTCCAATGTCAACTATAGAATACATTGCCATGATCGCATTGATCCTCTCCGTCATACTGTTGATCAAGGTCTACAGCCTTCAATCTCGGCTTAATGACTTGAAATCCGATGTGGAGCGTCTTGAGAATCGTTCAGGAATACCGGGAACATTGCTGTCAGACTCATTCCCTACCGTTGCCCCACATCTCCAACATACAGGAGCTTCAGATGATATCAATGAAAGACTGATTATGCTGATTAGAGAAGGAAAAAAGATTCAAGCGATAAAAGAGTTGCGAACAGCCAGGGATCTCTCTTTAAAAGAAGCAAAAGACTACGTGGATTCCTTGGAACGACTCTAGTTGCAGCGATTACCTCGCATGAGTTAGGAAAGGAAGAAATAAGATGAGTACTAGCAAAACAAACGCTATGCGCATACTGGATGGGCAGCACATAAGCTACAATATTTTGAGTTATGATCACCAAGATGGCAAAATAGACGGTATGAACGTAGCCGAAAAGATCAAAAGAGCGCCGGAAGCGGTTTTTAAAACGTTGGTTGCACACAGCAAACAAAATTTGTTTGTTTTTGTAATTCCTGTACATAAAGAGCTTGATCTTAAAAAGGCCGCCAAATCCGCGGGAGAGAAGAAAATCGAGATGCTCCCAGTCAAAGATCTGCAAAAGCATACAGGATATATTCGCGGCGGCTGCTCGCCGATCGGAATGAAAAAGCTCTATCCTACTTTTATCGACCAGCCCGCATTGGAACTGGAAGCCATTGTTGTAAGCGCCGGGAAAATCGGAATCCAACTGGAGTTGAATCCACGGGATTTGACTCAAATTATTCAGGCTCAGTTTGCAGATCTGACCCATACAGCATAAAACTCACCGTTTGCTCATAAAATCTTTATGCGTATTTTCTCTTATCCTTAGCTTCAACCTAGAGAGGAAGATCAAATCATGCATAATGATTGCTCGAAAAATGGCGGAGTTCCACAGCCCATTAGAAGTGATGGCGCTGGGGGCATCGACAAGGGCCCCCGTGATGTGATGAGGGATTTGCAAAATCCCGATTTCCTGGTTCCACCCGTAACGGATAATGGACTCATTCTTAACATGAGATTTTCTTTTTCAGACGCCCATATGCAGCTCAATCATGGTGGATGGTCCAGAGAAGTAACTGTCAGGGAATTACCCATTGCCACAACCCTTGCCGGGGTGAATATGAGCTTGACCCCTGGAGGTGTCCGCGAGCTTCACTGGCATCAGCAAGCGGAATGGTCCTATATGCTGCTGGGAAGTGCCCGTATTACGGCAGTCGACCAAGATGGGCGTAATTTTATTGCTGATGTGGGCCCAGGCGATCTTTGGTACTTCCCACCCGGCATTCCACACTCTATACAAGGTCTTGAAGACGGCTGCGAATTTTTGCTGGTCTTTGATGATGGTAGCTTCTCGGATTTAAACACCCTATCCATCTCCGATTGGTTCGCCCATACCCCCAAAGATGTACTGTCTGCCAATTTTGGTGTTCCAGAAGCTGATTTTGCATCGATTCCTCAAGACCAAGTATACATCTATCAGGATGCCGTTCCCGGTTCTCTTCAAAGCCAAGCGGTTTCCTCTCCCTATGGTACGATACCTCAATCCTTTAAGCATAAATTACTTGCTCAGCCGCCGATTAAAACACCAGGGGGAAGCGTACGAATCGTCGACTCCTCCAATTTTCCAATATCCAAAACCATCGCAGCTGCTCTTGTTGAGATTGAGCCAGGAGCCATGCGGGAAATGCACTGGCATCCCAATAATGACGAATGGCAATACTATCTTGCCGGGCAAGGACGGATGACTGTCTTTGGCGGTAATGGTGCAGCCCGTACATTTGATTTCAGAGCCGGGGATGTTGGATATGTGCCTTTTGCTTACGGCCACTACATTCAAAATACAGGCACCAGCACACTTTGGTTTCTTGAAATGTTTAAAAGTGATCGTTTTGCAGATGTTTCCTTAAATCAATGGATGGCTCTTACACCGACAGAACTAATTCAGAGTAATTTACATGTTGGCACCGATATGACCTCTCAATTGCGCAAGGACAAATGGCCTGTCGTCAAATATCCGGGTTATTCTTTTTACCCAAAGGGTGAACACTGAAGAATCCGCTGAACGTGTGTCTTGTCCGTGCTCTCATTAAAAAATTACGTTGTAAACAAAGATATAGGCATCCCACTTTAGCCGGTAGCCTATATCTTTTGTAGTATTATCACCGGGGTAGACTCAATCCCCCCCTTCTGACATTTGAACATCCATCAACACCTCATGTGGATGGATACGCTTTGTCAGTTCGACAGCTTCTCGACCGCCTAATGCTTCACCCGTCACTTCCGTATCTATCTGAGCATTAATCAATAAATCGTTAGCCTCGCCGGACCAAATGCTGATCGTCCACAAGGATTACTCAAATCAATGGGCCTGTCATTCCTCATAAGTTTCTAAAATCTAAAATTATTATCAGCTAAAAACATAGAAGAAAACGTACCCGGGAACTAACTGAAATAATCCAGGTAGATTGCAGATTGACTCTAATACAATATTTTCACAATATAATATTGTAAATTATTGAAATTAATAAACAACTACCTTATAATTACAAAAAACAATCTCTTCTAACAATTATAATCAGCAAGTCCCAGCCAAATTTGTGTTTAGGTTTCTCTTTCCCTCACATTGTTAAATTCATACTATTTTCTCGTTATTATTCTATTATTGGGGATTGGCTGTAATTATGTTTAAAAATGAGATTTTAACAAGCTCACTACAGGAGCGCAAACAGATCGTAATCGATGATGTAGCAGCATTGGGCTATCCCTTACCATGAGTACGATCAGGGGCGAAAAGTCGGTGGTTATGCGGCTATGGCACAATTTTCAAAAGGAGATATCAGCACTGGACTTGCCTACGTCAACATTCATTTGGATCGGAACAAAGACATGTTCTGGGGAATTAACGTAATGGAAGCTTATATGAAGTTTAAAAAGTTTTACACACCTGAATTAAAGGATAAAGTAAAAGCAAAAATGCTCAGTTTTAACATTTTGAATGCCGATGGGACGGCTCTATCGGGAAATACAGAAAATCAACGGCTCATGTACGCAGCAGTCGGGGTTGTCGGAGCGGAAGAATGGCCAGATTATCCGGTGAATTATGCTACCATCGCCAGAAGCTATCTGCTGTCCGAACTTCCCACAATTACAAAACAGGGGTACTTTGAATACGACTCTCCAACATATTTTATCCATCATGTAGGACCGCTATTGTTCATTACCGAACACTTGAAAGATGCGACATTGAGGAATATGGCCAAACTGACGTTGGAGTGGTATTTTGCCAGTATCGTAGGAGAGTGGCTGCATGGGTACTGGGTGACCAGTCAGGCCAGAACATATAATGCGCAGCAAGAGCCGGGATATACACTTGATGAGAGTGCAGTACTGCTGTGGATGTTGTTTGGAGACAGTCGTAAGCCGATATATCTCGGCAATGAAACCAATCTGAAATTTACCACGATTCCATTTACGGTTGCGGACTACGAGTTACCAGACATTTTCAAGCGTATAGCAACAGCCCGTTCTACAACTTACACACATAAGGAACGGATGTCTAGAAACAGCAACAAACCGTATAAGACAAGCTACATCACCCCGGATTATGCCGTATTCAGTCAAAAGGACAATCGGCTCGCACAAAACCAGCTGCACCGTTGGGGTATCAAATGGGTGGGGGATACATACAGTGACGAACCAAATACGTTCTTCATGAAACAACACTTCAGTGAGCCGATTAACTTGAATCCGTCCAACTCGGAATATTGGATTGGCGGAACGAATATGGAGGAAGTGCTTCAGGACGACGGTGTACTCATTACAGTATACAATATCACAAATTCAAATACATGGATCGACGGCCCTGTTTCATATAACGGAATTAAGGCAACGATCGAACAGGACCCATTCAACAGGAACGGCTGGGTATTCTTTCACACAGGTAAAATGCTGATGGCTGTCAGGACGGCAGAACCTTACGATTGGCCTTATGACACGGAATCGTGGAAATATGGAGGTTATCAGAGAGCGTTGCGGAGTGACGGGGCAAAAAATGCAGTCATTGTTGAAACAGCACCTCTTATGGACTATGCAGGAGGTTCTTGCATTAGAGAGCTTGACTGCTTTGCTGAGGCTGTACTGACGAAAACCATAGTGGATTTCAGCAGTGTTAACGATACTAATCCCCGGGTCTATTACAAAGGATTAACAGGTAAAGAGATGGAAATCGTGTATGCCACCTCACGTAAAATTCAGGGTGTAGAAGTCAATTATGCTAATTGGCCTCTGCTGGATGATCCGTGGATGCATCAGAATTATAATGGAGATAAACTCGATTTGGTTCATGATAGAGAGAGACGGACCTATGATTTCAATAACTGGAAGGTAACATCAAGCATTATGTAAGTGTCATCAGACAACGAGATATGCTGGATAGCCTGGCCTGTCTCTTTTCAATCATCTTACCGACTTCACTGTAGGTTATCGACTGAGGCCCTGTAATTACATGAGCCGTATTATGGGGTTTTACGTCTATAAGGACTCTTACGCCTCTTATCCGTCAAAACTCTGACAGATTCATTAAAAATCGTTGTTATTGCATCCTTAATGCTCCCAGGTTGACTGAGAAGATGGACTACAGCTTCGGTTTCGTCACGTATATAAAGCTGAATAGCCGAAAAAAACAATATCAAATTCTTTAGCTCTTCCCAAACCTCATGTTCACCTCCCTGCCTATGACTTTATGTAGTATTAATTCACAAAAAAACCATCGTACCGAAATACGATGGTTTAGGGATGTTTATTTTATCAAAACGCTCAGATGTAATGATGCAATCCGATTATTCCTCAGAATCTACGTTGTGGTATACCTGTTGAACATCCTCCAAATCTTCTAATGCATCAATCAATTTATCAAATTGCACCTGTGCATCCTCTGGAAGTGAGATGTCATTTTGGGCAAGCATGGTAAGCTCGGCTACCGTAAACTCAGTCACTCCTGCCTGCTTGAAAGCTTCTTGTACAGCATGGAATTGGTCAGGCTCTGCATATACGATAACGGCTTCATCTTCCTCGATGATGTCACGTACCTCTACGTCTGCCTCCATCAGCAGTTCCAGCACTTCATCTGCGGTTTTACCTACCAAACCAATAACTGCTGTTGAGTCAAACATGTAGGCTACTGATCCACTTACACCTAGGCTGCCGCCATTTTTAGTAAAAGCAGAGCGCACATCCGATGCTGTACGATTTACGTTATTAGTCAGTGCATCTACAATAACCATAGAACCGTTAGGCCCGAAGCCCTCATAACGAAGCTCTACGTAGTTTTCATCGCCGGCACCTTTTGCTTTTTCAATAGCGCGGTCAATGATCGCTTTCGGTACATTGTACGTTTTTGCACGTTCCAGTACAACTCTTAGCACCCGATTAGATTCAGGATCGGGCTCACCCTGTTTGGCTGCTACATAAATTTCTACACCGAATTTAGCATATATACGACTCGTATTAGCATCCTTGGATGCCTTCTTTTCTTTAATGTTATTCCACTTACGTCCCATAATATCCCGCTCTCTTCCTGTATGAATATACACAACGAACTTCATTATATCCTTATATATTATATATCCTAAAGGACACATGGACAAGTTCAAACGACTTCGTTATGGAAAATTAAACAAATCCACCTAATTTGGGCTCATTGACACCAGGGGCATTTGCTTGGCTGAATCTATGGACAGCAGGCTCATAAATGTCTAATATGGTGGTGAAGTATGACTTGAAGGAGATTAATCACTTGGATGTATTGTATAGCAAACGCAGTAATAACCATGAAATTATGGTGTACGACACCCTGGAACTATACGGTGAAAAGGGCTCATTCCGTGTGATGCAATTTTCAAATGCGGCTGTCCAAGGTGCGTTAGATTTGAATGATCCGCAACGTATCCTGTTCGAATACCCGAGGGCTATCATCCATCTGATGGAGCTGAACGACCCTTCATTCGAGGACGTATTTGTCATCGGACATGGAATCGGAACGATTGCGGGCCATTTTAGAGAAAAACACTTTAAGATTGCAGAGCTGGATGCCCTGGTCGTGAAGTTAAGCCGAACCTTCTTTGGATACGATAAAGACAATGTGACGATTGGGGATGGACGTCGCATCTTGGAGCAAGAAGCATCGGATGCTTATGACTATATTATTTTGGATGCCTTCACTGAGCAGGGTACGCCATTGCATTTAGTATCCAGAGAATTTTTTAAGCTGGTCAAAGAAAAGCTGGATGACGAGGGCTCTATTATCATGAACTTAATGGGTAAAAGTGAACACGATCACGTGATAAATGCTATTCATACGACATTGCGTGAGGAATTCGCTTATGTTACTGCTTTTTCGCTACCCTCGGAAGGCGCTGCTGATATTCAAAATATCATCATCATAGGCCGGCACAAACCGATCCGTTTTCAGACACGTCAAATGGCCGGCTTTTATGAGATTACACTTGGGGAAGGTCATATTTTACGAGACGCTAATGCTTGAATGTCCAAAATTCGCTTGCTTGTTTCTTTGACATGAATCGTCTCCTTGTTGCTGGCTCCTCGCTCTACCCACTCTATTTTTCCATGCTCAGCATCTTTACCAACGACGATCCTCACCGGAATACCTATCAAATCTGAATCTTTAAATTTAACTCCCGGGCGTTCCTCCCGATCATCCAGCAGCACCTCTACGCCTTGATTCTGCAGCTGGTTATATAATTCCTCGGCAATCTGCATTTGCAGGTTGTCTTTCACAGAAACCGGAATGATATGAACTTGAAAAGGAGCCAGCGTTGAAGGCCATATGATCCCGTTTTGATCATGATTTTGCTCGACTATAGCTGACAGAATGCGGGAAATACCGATACCGTAGCATCCCATAATCATCGTCTGCTTCGCTCCTGATGCATTCAAAAAATTCGCTCCCAGCTTCTCGCTGTAAAGGGTACCGATTTTAAACACATGTCCAATCTCAATACCACGATAAAGCTTCAACTCCCCTTCGTCACAGCGAGGGCATCTGTCCCCTTCTGTGACATTACGCAAATCCGCTACATGACGAAGCTCTATGTCACGTCCTGGATTCACATGGCGATAATGGTAATCCAGCTCGTTCGCGCCGGCGATGCCATTCGACATTTGAGCAACTGCGTAATCCACCCATACAGGAATCTTCAATCCAAATGGGCCTATATACCCGGAGGGGGTTCCGGTTACCATTGATACGATATCTGCACTTGCTATTTCGAATTTTTCACTACCTAAAATATGTTGAACTTTTACTTCGTTGACCTCATGATCTCCTCTAACTACTATAGCCATGGGTTGATCATCAGCCATATAAATCAGTGTTTTGATGATGTCTTTTGCCTCTATATGAAGCGCTTCAATCAGTTGATCTATCGTGCGTAGACCTGGAGTATGAAATTTCTCCATTGGATCTGTGCTGAGAGAAGAAGAATAGCTGACATATTCTTGTGACTCGGCTTTTTCAAGATTGGCAGCATATTCACAGCAGTTACATGCCGCTATCGTATCCTCTCCTATGTCAGCCAGCGCCATAAATTCATGAGTTCCGCCTTCACCACCAATAGCGCCTGCATCTGCCTCTACTGGGCGAAAGTTTAGACCGCAGCGTGTGAAAATACGATGATATGCCTCGAACATGGCCCAGTAGGTTTGGTCTAATCCCTCCCAATCGGCAGCAAAAGAATAGGCATCCTTCATCAAAAATTCTCTGCAGCGAAGTAATCCAAAACGGGGACGTCGTTCGTCCCGAAACTTGGTTTGAATTTGGTATAACGTTACAGGTAGTTTTCGATAGGAATTCACCTCATTCCGCACTAACGATGTAATCACTTCTTCATGTGTAGGACCCAAAGCAAATTCCCGATCATGCCGGTCTTGAATACGCATCAGTTCGGGTCCGTACACGTTATATCTCCCCGATTCTTGCCACAGCTCTGTTGGCTGTAATGCAGGCATTAGCAGCTCCCCAGCCCCTGCCCGATCCATTTCTTCCCGCACGATTTGTTCCACTTTTCTAAGTACACGTCTGCCGAGCGGCATGTAGATATAGATACCGGCCGCCAATTGACGGATAAACCCTGCACGTAGCAAAAGCTGATGGCTGATTACCTCGGCTTCTGCGGGCGCTTCACGTAAGGTTGTCAGTAATAGTCGACTTTGGCGCATGTGTAGCTGCCTCCTTGTATTCACGATTAAATATACGCAAAAAAGACACATCCGTCAGGGACGAATGTGTCGTGGTACCACCCTTAATTTGACCGTACCTCGTACCTAACGTGGGCATGAGCGGTCCTTCATCAGATAACGGCGTCTAACCGGTAACGGTTTATCATATACTCCGCTACAGCTCGCAAGGCAGGGAAACGTTCATTCGCGGCGAGAAACCTTTCAGCCCATGAGTTTCTTCTCTGTACAGCGAGTATTGAACCTTTGATCCTTGGTCTACACTATTCCTATATATTACAATTTTCACCACTTTACATGAAACGTAAGTTCTAGTCAAGGAGATAATTTTCTATCTGGAGTTCATCCAGAGACATGAACGATACTTTGATTTCAAAATAATCAAACTTCGTTGGTTTTCATATTGCATAATAATCGGCCAAATTTTAGGACGTATACGCCTGCGAAATCCCACAACAAAGCGGACAAACCGAGGTGAAATGTCCCAAATACGAACCGCTTTCTGCTCTATTTCTTTCGGCAGTTCTTTGGAGAAAAGAAAACGGTTAAGCGATCGTGTAATAACCCCTGTTATCGCCTCGATCGTACTGACATCCATCACAATGATCGTGTCAGAGCGCTGGAGCCGCTCAGTAAAATAATAGTCATGATAATTCCCTTCGATGATCCATTCTTCCTTTTCGAGCACTTCGTCCAGCTGCTTAAAAAATTGTTTGTCCGTGCTTCGCCTCCACTCCGGCCCCCAATACAAATCATCCAGAGAGATGTACGGCAAATGAGTCCACTTGGAAAGACGTTTGGCCAAAAAGGTTTTGCCGCTTCCCGGCGAACCGATTACGATAATACGTTTGGCGTGCTGCACAGCCAGAATTTCGTCATCTAGCCTCCGATGTAAGCGCAGCATTGAGTAGATCAACCGATAAAGCAAACCTACCGCGAAAGAACCTCCCTTTAAAAACAAATACATGAGGAATAGCGGTAGAAAAACGATGGCGTATCTCAGATGGTTCATCAAGCGACCTGCTCCTTTTATAGTTTCAGCAACAAAATGTGGGTAAGATTCTCTTCTTTTTTATTTATGTATCTTTCTCCTTAAAATACATACCTTTAAAAAACACAAAATTTTGCGAATGTGTGCCGTACAGCTCCTTGAACATGGAATGAAGTTTATTTAGAGAAATGGTCTCTGAAACCGTTCGATCCGTTTGAATGGTTAAGGCGACACAGCTGATTCCGAATTGGCATACTTGCTCCATTGGGTATCCTTGGATAATTCCATATATCATTCCGGCAATAAAAGCATCATCTGCACCCGTGACGTCAATAACTTCCTGAACGTGTTGTATAGAAATTTGTCCATGGGCTCCATCCTGAGAGGCAAATAGGACACTGTCAGCTCCCCGGATCAGAATTACATTTTGAACCCCGAGTTGATGAAAAATTCGGGTTGCGTCCAGTAGTTGTTGATCATCTGTAAGTTGTATTCCCAAATAGGATTCAGCCTCCATCTGGTTACATACCAGCCAGCCCACCCCGTTCAAATTTCGAGGAAGTCTTCTCATTTTGAAGGCTGACACGGAAGAAACAACAAGCGGAATCCGATGTTCATGGCATAGCAGTATGGTTGAGGCAATTACGTTCATAGAGAAATTAGTATCCAATAGCACCAGTTGAGATGAGGTGATTAAGGGGATATTCTCAAGGATAGCTGAAGGACGAATCTGATCATAAATCTCCATTTCTGCTGTCGCTACAATCAGCTCACCACACTCGTCCAGTAAAGCAGTGTAAACCCCGGTTGACGGTTCTCCCTTGACCTGCAGCGGAATCACATTCATGTAAAGTCTAGATTGCTCGACTATAAATTCACCTTCGGCATCATCGCCAACTGCGGTCAACAAGCTGACCTGCTGGCTTAGCCTCCCCAAATTTTCGGCTACATTACGAGCCACTCCACCGCAGGATTGCTGCCTGGTGCTGCTCGGGTTGGAGGTGTGAAGCTGAAATGTATCTTTAATCATAATTTTACGGTCTAGATTTGCTCCCCCGATACATAGGATTTGTTGTCTAGAGGGCCAAGGCTCGTCCAGTTCATTTTTGCGGCTCAGTTTTAACATCATTTGACCCCTTTCGCGAGTCTGTTCACGCTGGATAATTTAAAATTCTATGGCAATAGGTACTTTATAAAATTAACATGTTCCAAATGTCAAATTCCCAAGAACCATGTCGAATCCGTTAAAATTCCTGAAAATGCATCTTTTTTCTGCAACAAAAAAATCACCCTATCGTAGGTACCATCCATTTACGGTAGAGTGATTGGGTTAAAATACTGCTTATATCCTTCGTTATATCATACTATTTTAAAATAAATAGAGAAGCTCCATGAGGGGGTAAATCTGCGGACAATTCTTGATCCAAGGTACCTATATCTATATGGTTCCATAAGTCTCTTACACTTGCCTGTCCTTCAATACCAAGCTCTTTTAACGATACACGGACCTTCGATGCTTCATCTGCAGCATTGAACAAAGCAGCATATACATGACCTTCATCGTTATGCGAAGTCCAAACGATATGATCATCCTTTCTATAAACCTGCCGCGCACCCATACCGTTGCGATGAGCTTCGAGTACTTCTTCATTAGTCAGCAAAGAAAGTGTCCATGCATCATTATCCCGCATTTCTCCCCCAAATATCAGCGGGGACCGGAAGATACTCCACAAGGTCATCAATGTCAGCTGCTCATCTTTCGTGAAGCGTGTCCAGCGGTCATGGCTGCCTGACTCTACCGAATCTACCGAACGGATACCCAGATGACCCAGCGGCAGCATGTCGCAATCCGGCCAGTGACCAGGACCTACGTGCCCTGCCCACTTCTCACAGCGCTCAAACATACCATATAATAAAGGCCACACATCCCAGAAATCGTCAGTCATGCGCCACATATTAGCGTTTGCAATTAATTCTGATGCATGTTCCAGCGGTGCAGGACCAGGAGACAAACTTAACACCATCGGACGACCACACCCAGCAATAGCCCGCCTGATCAGCTCAATTTCTACCAAGTGAATATCGTAGAGACGGGACGCAGCAATGTCATCTACTTTGACAAAATCGACACCCCATTCCGCATATAGGTTAAACAATGAGTTATAGTACTCCTGTGCCCCCTCCTTGGATGCATCTACCCCATACATATCTGTATTCCAAGGACAAATAGAGTTGGGATGCGCAATTTGTCTAGCCGTTGCCGTAGTTCCCAGGATCGGTGTATCCTGATGTACCGCTTGTCGGGAAATCCCCCTCATCATATGTATGCCAAATTTCAAGCCCAGACTGTGTACATATTCCGCCAGAGCTTGGAAGCCTCGTCCATCTGCAGCCGAAGGAAAACGATTAACAGCAGGAATAAGGCGTGAGAACGAATCCATTTCCAAAGGAACAAACGGGCGATACTGCGAAGATACAGCTCCCGGCTCATACCACTGAATATCCACCACAACATATTCCCAACCATATTCTTTCAAATGCTCCGCCATATATTGAGCATTCCCTCGTACTTCCTCTTCCCGTACCGCCGCACCGTAGCAATCCCAGCTATTCCACCCCATGGGTGGTGTATGCGCTACCAAATGATGTTGCATCTCTATTCATCCTTTCATCTCATAGAACTCATCCAGCTACCAAAATTCACGTATCACTACGATTTTATTATAATGTAATACTTTTGTCGCTTGTCATCTTCATGACCTTTTTCATTTCCACTTTTTATACATTTATGTTGACTAACTTAAAGAATGTGGTACATTTAAAATTGTTTAAAAAACTTTGACTTGAATCAGAGGGTGATTTTACGTGTGTGAGCATGCTTATCGAATTTTGTTGTTTTATAAATATGTAAATATTGAAGATCCTGCCACCTTTACGGCAGAGCATCTTGCTTATTGCAAGGAGCTGGGCGTCAAGGGAAGAATCTTGATTGCTGAGGAAGGTATTAACGGAACATTGTCTGGTACGGTAGAGCAAACAGAGCAGTATATTCGTGATTTGCGCACCAATCCGAAATTCCACGATATTGTTTTTAAAATAGATGAATCTGACGGGCATGCGTTCAAGAAAATATTCGTACGTCATCGTCAGGAGCTTGTTACGCTGCGTCATGAGGATGAGCTCGACCCTAATGAAATTAGCGGCAAGCGTTTGTCACCGAAGAAGTTTTACGAGCATCTTCAAGATGAAGATGTAGTTGTACTGGACGGTCGTAACGACTATGAATATGACATCGGTCATTTCCGCGGAGCCATTCGCCCGGAAGTTGAATCGTTCCGTGAATTTCCACAGTGGATTCGTGACAATATGAGTCAGTTTAAGAACAAGAAAATCCTGACGTATTGCACCGGAGGTATTCGTTGCGAAAAGCTGTCCGGTCTTCTGATCAAAGAAGGCTTTAACGATGTAGCCCAACTGGATGGCGGCATTGTGACTTACAGCAAGGACCCAGAAGTACAAGGACGCTTGTTTGACGGTAAATGCTATGTGTTTGACGAACGGATTTCGATTCCAATTAACCACACCGACGAGGACGTTATTGTCGGCAAATGCTTCCATTGTGAAGCACCAAACGATCATTATATCAACTGCCCGGTATGCAATCTCCAGCATATCGTATGTCCAGACTGCGAAGAGCAGCATCAACACTGTTGCTCTGATGAGTGCCGGACTAAAGCGGAAGCTGTTGTTTCTGCTTAACTCAGCAGGATCATCTGCTTCATCATAACAAAAGGGATGTTCCACCAGCCTTTCACATGGCTGTGGGCATCCCTTTTGTTGTTCTACTTAGTGCATATTTAGAATAACTAACTAAAGATTCATAGTATATACCTATAAGCTTGATCGTATTTTCATCTTGGACGGGCTCGAAAGCCGCACCTTATAATGAAAATTGTTATTACAGAAAGGATGAGTGGATTTCATGATTCAAATTGTACTTTCAACTCTTTTATCCGTTATCGTTCCACTGTCCCTTCCAGTGATCGCCGGGTTTTTACTCGGCAAATTCATGAAGCTGGAAACTAAGCCGCTCTCGACTTTATACTTGTACTTTTTAAGTCCTGCGATGATTCTGGACACGCTGCTCAAAGCACAGCTCTCCTGGCATGATGTGGTGCAGACTGCCGCCTTTTCATTATTGAATTTGCTACTATTATGGGGAATCGCCCAATTGGCAGGGAAAATCTTCAAGCTGAGCGCCCCTGAAACGGCCGGACTTACCCTGATCTCCACACTGACCAATAGTGCGAATTATGGGTTGCCGCTCATTTTACTTGCCTTTGGGCAGCTTGGATTGGATAAGGCCTCTGTGTATGTTGTCATCCAGATAATTCTGGTCAATACCCTTGGAGTTTACTTTGCAGCCCGCTCTGAATTTTCTGTTCAAAGCGCCGTTAAGTCGGTATTCTCACTGCCCGCGATCTATGCGGCCCTACTTGCCCTGGGGCTTCGGCTGCTGGATTGGCATCTGCCCTCCGGGATTCAATCGGGCGTCTCGATGATTGCAGCAGCCTATTCTCCGGTCGTGCTGGCGATCCTTGGCACCCAGATGGCTTATGTAAAAATCTTCAAGCTGGAGCCGTCTATTAAAAAAGCAAGCTATGCAGGACTCATCATCCGGCTTCTGCTCTCTCCGCTTGCAGCCTGCCTTGCCATGCTGATACTGGGGATATCTGGACTTCTATTCTCCGTTCTCTTTATTCTGGCCTCCATGCCGGTTGCTGTGAATGCCGTCATCTTAGCACAAAAATTCAATGCATCGCCCAAACTCGTGTCCACCTGTATCCTGTGGAGCACGTTAGCCTCATTCCTGATTTTGCCTATCCTCATTATGATCGTAGCAGGATAGCTGAAAAAAAGACCCTCTATACCATAGAGAGCCATGCACGTTCCTGTCTCCATTCAACTTGCACAGGTGTTTCAAAAAAGGCACTAAGCGTTTCACTGCTCAGAATGTCTGTCGTTTTACCTTTGGCGAAAACAGTACCCCGGCGAATCAGAATGGTATGTGTGTACATCGGTAAAATTTCCTCGATATGATGTGTAACATACAATAAATTCGGCGAACCTGGCGATTCGGACAGTTGATGAATACTGGTTAGTAAGGATTCCCGGGAAAAGAAGTCCAGGCCGTTACACGCCTCGTCCAAAATCAGCAGCTTGGGCGAGGCCATTAGCGCGCGAACAATAAGCACTTTTTGCTTTTCCCCCTGTGAGCATCCCTGATACAATCGGTCCACGAGGTGAGCACAGCCCAGTTGGGTCATGAGGTGTACGGCTTGCTCATAATCCGTATCCGTTGTTTGATCATAAAGTCCAATGGAGGCAAATTTGCCGCTAATGACAACATCCTGCGTGCGCTGACTGCCATTGATTCTTTCCTGTAGAGAGGAGCTGACCCAGCCGATAGATTTGCGCAGCTCCCTCAGATCCACGTCCCCGAACGTATGTCCCAGCACACTTACACTGCCTATAGTTGGCCATATGTAACCATTGATCATATTCAGCATCGTTGTTTTACCCGATCCATTCAGTCCAAGTACAGCCCAGTGCTCACCCTCGGCTACCTTCCAGTTGATTTGATCCAGTATGGTACGATTATCTCTTTTCCAGCTTACATTATTAAGTTCAATGACCGAGTTCATGGCTGTTCTCCCCTCTATTGATCATATCATCTGATGTTTAGAGGCGCAGAAACTAAATATTACTGCGCTGTTCTCTATTAATATATAAGAATAGCATAGAGTTACAGGTTGTTCAATTTCAAATTTATTGTATAGCAACAAACGAACCCAGGTTCGATAGCCTTTTCCCTAAAACATTGGGAGCAAGCTATTGAACCTGGTTTATTCACTCTTTATCAATAGGATGTTCGATTTGATCCTTATACTCGTCAAAATATATATTTCCATCAGAACTGATTACGGCATAATTGATACTTTCTATCGATAATCCCTTCTTTTTTTACCTGCGAATACAGCCACTCTGTTGTTATGTTATTCTCCTTCAAATTAGCGTCAACGATGTTCCCGTCCATGACTAATTCAATAGGAAAAGTCTGTTCGGAACGTACGTCCAAATGCAAATCTTTTCTGGTTACGGGCTTAGAATCCGGCCTTGGTAATACGGAAATGCTCCCATTCATTTCAAGTACGGCATACTGAACATCTTGAATATTAAAAATATTTTTTTCCCTTAGCTCCTGATTCAGTGTATCCAGTGTAATCTTAAGCTTTCTCATATTGTTCTCCAAAATTTTTCCTTCTTGAATTAACACGGTTGGTTTTCCCGAAAACCAATTTCGCAGTTTCCGATTCTTCATGGCAAATACCATCAGCAAGTAAGCAATTCCGGTAAAGGTCAACGAGGCTGTAAGTAAATTCCAAACGCTTATTTTGTCATTATAGGAGATATTCGCAGTAATAGCCCCCAATGTAACAGCAGCCACAAAATCATGATAGGTCATTTGCGCAATAGTCGGTTTTCCCAATATACGTGCAATAAGCATCATGACGGTAAATGCTAATGCAGACCTTAGCATGGTTTCCCATAGTTCCATACACCAAGACCTCAGTTCTCATTGTTTTTTTATATAGCTTTTCCAATTCCACTTTTTTCATGACATTCGTTTCGATAGGCTACGGTTTTTCCGTTTTGTTATGCTTTATCGCGGTGGATGCTGCATGATACGTATCATAGCGGGCAAATCACATTTATACGTAAACAGCTTGTTACCTGGCGTGTTTAAAAAGTAACTCCGCTATTTATGTAAAAAGGATGAATCGATAAGATATTCATCCTTTTATTCCTCCAGTTCAGAGCTTCAGTCACCAAACCGATTCCTCACTTATGAGCTTTTTGCTTTTTTAGAGCCTGTAGCTTTCTTCTTTTGATTGGCCAGTCGCCAATAGCTTAATACTTTGCGGTACATCGACTTATCTTTTAACTGGTTAAAAATATACGGGTCAGGCTTCGTATTCACCTCAATAATCCATGGAGTAGAGCTGCGATCCAGCCCAATGTCCACTCCAATTTGCCGGAAATTCGGATAAGTTTTTTGCAGTTGGGCGGCAATGGTAATGCCCATGGCATTCAGTTTCTTTACCAGCTCAGCCTGTTTGCTTTTGGGTAAATGAGACTGTAGCAGCTCCTCCAGTGCCATCGGCTTGCCGCCGCTATGATAATTGGTCACGATTTTGCGTGGATGACCGAGCCGACCAATAATTCCGGTAGATTCCCACGGCCCTTTTGCATTGCGCTGCACCATAACCCGGATATCAAAGTAGCGTTTCTGATGACGCAGTAAATGGATTCCCTTTTGAATGAGATAGCTTTTCTTCCCTATTTTCTTCGAGAGGCTGACATATAGTGCCTCTACATTTTTGAACTCCAAACGCTTTTCCTCATGTTGATAGGCAAAACGCTGACCTTCCTCCTGCTCTACTCTCATCACACCTTTACCGAATGTTCCTCGATCGGGTTTTACGTAGACCATACCGTACTTCTCCAGCATTGACTTCAAATTGGCTTTGGTATATTTCCGGGTATCCGGCACAAACGGCTTGATGCCGCGATGCTGGAGCAGCAATTTAGTTTTATGCCACTTGCTGCGCAAAGCCTGCGCTTGTGAAGAATTCACTTGCCCCTCTCCTCTCTACTCTCAGGGTAGAACGCTCCTGTTAAAAAAGATCAATCCATCGTATGCACCAACTCCCCATCCGAAAGCTACATCAGCCCTGTACTGCTTGGAAATGGACGACTGGCCTTGCCCGGTCGAAGTCGCCTGTCCAGGCATACGATATTGTAAGACGCCGGACGCGTACATTTGCATATATAGGGAGTGAATAGCATGTCAGCGCAATCGGATGAACCACGGAAGGGTTCGCTTACAATTGATGTTCTGATTCCTGCAATTGATAAAGATATTGCCACATTACCGCTGGTAATTGACAGCCTACGCCGTCACGTGCAGCACCGAATCGGAACGATTTATATCGTTTCACCGCAAAGCGCTGGAATTCGTCGATTGTGTGCAAGCAGGAACTGTACATTTGTAGACGAAAAGGCAGTCCTGCCCATCACAAAAAATCATATTCGTTACGGTACAGCGCGCTGGGACCGCTCAGGCTGGCTATATCAGCAATTGCTCAAAATGAACGGGGATAAAATCAGTAAAGCCTCTTTTTTTCTCGTCATTGATGCGGATACGATTTTAATTCGTCCACATGTGTTTCGAAAGGACGGCAAAACGATATTTTACTATCGAAGCTGGAGCCAGCCTGAGTATTTCCGTACCTACCGCAAGCTGATAGGCGTGAAGGCTCCCTCACCGAAGTCCTTTGTTACTCACTATATGCTGTTTGAAAAAGCATGGCTCAGACGACTCAAGCAGGTCATTGAGTCCCGTCATGGGAAACCCTGGTACAACGCGATTATCCAAAGTATAGACCGAAAAAAACAGTTTGGTTTCTCCGAATATGAGACGTATGCCAACTATCTGTACAGCATCCAGCCCTCTCGGATGATTTTGCGCAAGTCACTTAATAAAGCGCTTCATAGTCGGGCTGCTTCCCTCTCTCAAAAACAATTGGATACCTTTGCTAAAAGCCATCGTTCTTTATCCTTTCATCAACGTAAGGTGTATCAGATAGCTCCAAAATCAAAGCTCACATCATCGGTGAAATAGTTAGAGAATCAAGAAAATTTCGCAAAATGATACAGATCCAACATGGATCTGTATCGAAGGAGGAAGTGCCTGTGCACATCGTATTGTTATGCGGTGGTGCTGGAAAACGGCTGTGGCCATTGTCCAACGATATCCGCTCGAAGCTGTTTCTCCGATTGTTGCCTGCCCCTGACGGGCAAAAGGAATCTATGCTCAGTCGAGTGTATCGACAGCTTACTGTAGCCGGGCTGGATTCCTCTGCCCTGCTGCTGGCTCATCGGAGTCAGGTGAATTTAGCCTTTCGTCATACGGAAGGTCATCTGCCCGTTCTAGGTGAGCCTGCCAAACGGGGAACCTTCACCGCAGCTGCATTGGCAGCTGCTCATTTTCACGCCAATGGCGTGGGACTGGACGAAATTGTTTGTATCGCTCCAGCGGATATGTTTGTGGGAGAGGATTTCTTCCAAAGTGTAGCGGCACTCTCCGGTCTGTTGCTCGATAGTGGAGCTGATCTGGCCATGCTTGGGACAAGGCCCACTCATCCTTCTGACCAATACGGTTATATCGTTCCGGGTCAGCGAATGATAAGAAAGAAGAAACCCGCCTATGCGTCAGTTGCCCGCTTCACAGAAAAGCCGGATCGCCTGGGAGCGCAACAGCTTATCAGCCAAGGTGCGCTCTGGAACTGTGGCATTTACGCTTTTAAGCTACGGTATATGCTGGCCTGCATGGAACGTAGCGATTTGCCGCTGAACGATAAGGCATTATGCGCGATGTACGACTGCCTCCCTGTTCGCAGCTTCGACGAGGAGATTGCAGAACGTGCAGAACGTGCGGTCGTCCTCCCCTACGAGGGTGAATGGCGTGACATCGGCAGCTGGCAGGCATTAACGGAACAGCTCGGCAACCGAGTGATTGGGCGCGGACAGATCAGTGGCCCCGCTCATGGCACGCATATCGTCAATGAGCTGCCCTATCCACTCCATGTCATTGGCGTGGAGGATATTATTGCTGCTGCCAGCCCTGACGGCATCCTCATTGCCGCCAAGAGTCATGCCCACGCGATCAAAGAGCAGCTGGGGGCACTTCATCGACGCCCCATGCATGGTGAAACCGCTTGGGGTAGCTACCGGGTGATGGACGAATTCGATCATCGGAGCTTGAACGATATTCTTGCTATACGCTTGACGGTGCTCCCAGATCAACGCTTAAACGGCCATTGTCACGGCAGTGGGTTGAAAGTGTGGACGATCGTTTCCGGCCGGGGGGAGGTCATGCTGAATGGAGAACGCTTTATGGCAGCAAGCGGTTCAGTCTTTCGTATCCCGGTCGATACGTATCACACGATCCGGGCCGATCTGGATAAACCATTGGAGCTAATTGAGGTTCGCCTGGGAGAAAGCTTGGTGAGTGCCTTCTATAAATCCGAATCTTGACGTATAGAGATGTCATATAAGCACCAACATCAATTTGTGCACGAGATGGCAAATAAAAAAAATCGCTCTTGAGTATGGGAAAGGAAAATCCCTGGCTCTAGAAGCGATTTTTATTTTTTAATGTTACATTTTACATTTTCATGGAATGACCCATTCTAACCTTGGCAGATAAATATACCTCGTTGGCCTTGATCAGCCCAGCTTCTCTTAAGAAATGCTGCACGATCTCCAGCTGATACTTAATACGTACCTTCTTGGGTAGACTCCAGCATGTTTCCACCGTGACCGCCCGTGCGCCTAAGAATCGGGCTGCTGCCGTACGGGAGGAGCCCGGCAGCTCATGCAACCGAAGGTTGAAATGCCGTTCTTTGATCTTGATGGAATGGTTCATTCGCTTTATAGTTCGACGCACCGCAGGAACTACCGGATTGCCCTTATCGGAAATTAGCGTTTGACCAAGCACCTTGGCATCCTTTTGTGACAATCCGTTGGCTTCATGCAGATCGAGATACCACTCGGGTTGATGCTTTTGTGCTAATTGGAATACCGCAGCGGAAAGCGGATTGGAGGCCGTTTGCTTTTTTGTGCGTGGAAAGGTTCGATTAAGGTCAGGTATTCCCCTAATCCGTTTGCGGTAAGCTTCTTGATTGACTATAGGTACGATTATGAGCTTGCCTTGGCTGATTCGCAGCTTCTGCTGGTCTAACAGCCTCACCAGCTTCTCAGCCGCGCGTATGCTTGCGATTTCCTTGCCGTGTATGCCCGCGACCACCATCACATGCGGACCTCTCTGTTTCCCTATGGCTATATAATAAGGGGTCGCCCAAGAATAACCCTTTCCAAGCATATACTGTTTGACCTGCATCCCTTTCACCTCCGCATAAGCTATCCCTGGCTCTTCTTCTGTCCTTGCCGACGGATAATTTCGCGGTATAGTCTCAAATATTTATCGGTCATCTGTTTGTTGGTGAATCTTTGGGTGACATACAAACGAAGCTGAGCTGGTGACGGGTAATTTTTTTGCTGTGCCTTTCGCGCCATTTGGCTAACGGATTTGCAAATCAGCTGTGGAAAGCCTGATAGGACCTCGGGAACGGAGCCGTTATTTAAAGCCAGTACGGGTGTTCCACAAGCCATCGCCTCGACCATCACAAGTCCGAAAGGCTCTTCCCAAAGTGTCGGGAACAACAGACATTCTGCATGCTTCAGCAACTTCTGCTTCTGGCCCCCCCCCACCGCCCCTACATAGCGGATTTTGGGATTATGCTGAATTCGCTTTTGAATCTCTTGGCGAAAAAATATAGGTGCTTTGATGGGACCGGCAATAAGCAATCTTTTTCCTGTTCGTTCTGCAACCTGAATGGCTTGCAATACGCCTTTATCTCGTATAATCCGGCCCATGAACAGCAAATAGCCGTGCTTCTCGCTGCTGAACTCATATTCCTGTGTGTTAATGCCATTATAGATATAAAAGCCTTTGCCCCCACCCATAAGCTGGCGTGCCCGTTTGCTGACATATACCGGGTTTCTACCGTGTCTCTTCACTGGAAGATGGACCGTACATACCGACGGACAAGGCAGCTTCCTGCGCCCTACAGCAGAGCGAAAGGTATGATCATGAATGATGTGTGTGCCGGGAAGCATGTGCTGTAGGACGTACCGGTGGATCTGATCGTGCTTTAAACCCTTGGGATAGGTAATCAGTCGCGCACTGCTCCTGCTCCCACGGGCAGCAAACAAAGATACATGATGTCCGCGCCTTACTAGTTCCTCCGTTAATTCATACACGACCTTTTCCGTTCCGCCCTTAATGGAGGGTACCGGCTGTGCGTTGGGATAGTTGGAGATGACCTGAACAATGGTTAGACGTCGGCCTCTGGGCATTTTAATCCACTTTGAAGCCATACGAATCCCCCTTCCTGACCGGAAATACGGTGTGATCTTTACGATATGAACGGGAACCTGAGCTTGCTCCCGTACAAGTTATAAACTGTATTATATAGGTATGTATATTTTGCGTGATTGCTTGTGCGAATCATCTGCAAGTCGCTTTTTGTCATACGAACCCAGCGATAAGGGGGAACTGTATATTTTGTCAATCCAAAATCGAGGTGAAAATTCTCATCGTTTTCTAATAAATGAGGAAAAAGCGTTGGGGTAACAGGATTGTAACCTTGGGCGGTAAATTTCGGATATTTTATTTGTGTTATTGTCATCTCAGGACATCACGACAAGATATAAAATACAAATTAACGGAGGAATGTTAAATGAAACACACTTCGAAAAAATTATGGTTGGGCATTTGCTTTACAATGACTTTAGCATTCGGCGCAGGAAGCTTTGTAGTTGGACCAGACACCACTCATGCCGCTTCTGTCAGCACAGCTGATCGGGTCATTTCTACAGGTTACCAGTTTATGGGTGTACGATATCAACATGGAGCACCAGCAGGCAACACAAGCTCTTTTGATTGCTCTTCATTTACTCAATATGTATTTGGACAAAATGGAATCAAGCTTCCGCGTTCGTCCAGACAGCAATCAACCGTCGGTACTTTTGTACCACGTAGTCAGCTGCAAAAAGGCGATTTGGTCTTTTTCTATGCGCCAATTCACCATGTAGCCATTTATATGGGAGACGGCAAGATTTTGCACACCTTCGGTAAAGGTGGCGTAACGATCACGGACCTTAATTCAGGCTGGTGGAATTCCCATTACACTACAGCACGTCGTGTCCTCTAGGACAGGCATAGATAAGAATCAACACAAACGGCTGTTCCGCGAGTAGATTTGCCTACCAGTGGGACAGCCCTTCCTGTTGTCTTCGAGGCAACGTGATGGTCACCTCTGTCCCTTCTCCTTCTACGCTTTCCATACATATCGTACCCTGATGGACGTCTGTAATAGCCTTTGCAATCGGCAGCCCAAGCCCGGTCCCTCCGGTTTTACGATGCCTGGAGCTATCTACACGATAAAATCGTTCAAAGACTCGCTTGATCTCGCCCTCTGGAATCCCGATTCCATAATCCTTGACCCGGATGTGCACATCTTTTTTATCTGCAGACAAAAGGATATCGATTGAATCTGAGCTGTACTTTAACGCATTATCGAGCAAAATAACTAATAACTGCTTGATTTTTGCAAGGTTGGCATCAAGCCAAATTTCTTTTTCATCTGTAACAATAGTAATTTGACGATCATGTACAAGTGTGAGATGTGCTACTACCTGTTGACAACAGCCGATCAGCTCTATTCGCTCATACGTCTCAGGGTCTTTCTGCTGTGAGGAAGCCAAAGTCAGTAATTGCTGTGTCATCGTTCGCATTCGCTGAGTTTCTTCATAGATCGATTCAATGGATTCCTTATGAATATCCTCGTCACGCGTGCCCCAGCGCCGCAGCATATTAGCATAGCCCTCAATGATCATTAATGTCGTGTTTAGCTCATGCGAAGCATCTGAGACGAATTGTTGCTGGCTTTCAAAGCTCTCTTCTAACCTATCCATCATTCGATTAAAGGTTGCGGTCATTTGGGACAATTCATCTTGATTCTGAGTGCGACCAGGGATTTTTTTAAATTTAAGGCTTCTTTCAATTTCCTGCATCGTCTGAATACTGCTTGAAATCGGTAGCAATATGGCATTCGCTAAAATCGTGCTGCCTACCAAACTAAGTAACATGGCTCCTGTAGTCGAGGTGATGAGGATCGTATTTAAAATATCGAGATTGTTTTCGAGCGCATCCCATTGTTCCACGATCTCCAGCGTTCCCTCTTGATTTCCCTCCGGAGAAAGCACTGGAAGATGAATTACCAGGATTTTATGCCCCTGTACATCTATCAGCTGTGAGCTTTGAGAAGTGTTAAAACGTATGTTACCCAGCTTGAAGCGAGACTGACGACTTACTTCATACAGAAGGCGGGATTGCTGATCAAAAACCCTCAGGATTGTGTCTCCTGCAAGCTCATCTTTCAACTCGGGTCCCCATGCATTTTTTAAAATCATCTTGGAACCGGTTTCGGAAATGATATCAGTCCACTTATTTTGCAGCACTTCTCTTTCATTGCGAGTGGCGATTTTGACAAACAACAGATGAACGGTAACGTCTACAAACAGGAGAATGGTCATCACTAGAATTGAGCTGAGCAGGGTAATTTTGGTCCGCAGCTTCAATGGTCTTCCTCCCTGATGCAATACCCTACGCCACGTACGGTTTTAATCAGCTTTTTTTTGTAGCCATGATCGATTTTTTTACGAACATATCGGATATACACATCGACTACATTCGTATCCCCCACAAAATCAAATCCCCACACGTCCTGAATCATTTGATCCCGCTGCAATACTTGATTTTTGTGCTCCATGAGGTAGTGAAGCAGATCAAATTCTTTGGGCGTAAGTTCGATTCGCTTCCCTTCCCGCATCACAGAACGTGTCTTGGATTCAAGCACCAAGCTATCGACCTGAAGAAACGGCGGCTTCTCCTCTTCTTGTTGAGGCGTAGCTCTGAACTCCAATTGATGTCTCATACTGGCCCGCATCCGCGCTAATAGCTCCTCGATTTCAAAAGGCTTCGTAATGTAATCATTCGCACCTTCGTCCAGACCGGAAACCTTATCAGTAGTCGTGTTACGTGCAGTGACCATAATGACGGGCGTATGATTGTCCACTTTTCGAATCTGCTTTAGCACCTCGACCCCATTGAGTTCCGGCAGCATCACATCCAAAATGATGATATCCCATGTGTGTGCCAAAGCTTTTTCCAATCCTTCTTTGCCCGTCTGAGCAATTTCAACTGCGTATCCTTCGTGGGTTAATTCCAATTGGAGTAATCTAGATATCTTCTCTTCGTCATCAATGACCAGCACCGATTTTCTCACCGCAAAACCACCTATTTTCTATAGAAAAACAAATTGAGTAGTGGAAAAGACATGCATTTTTTATTTGATTTTAAGCTTTTATTCGTTGGGACGCTCTATAATGTAATTTTGTAATTCATTTTTTGATGTTAAGGAGTAATTTATTCATGTTAATTAATGTAGACTATGCTTTATTTCACTGGATCAATGAACTGGCTAATCACCTCTCCTTTTTAAATGGAATCATGTGTTTCTTGGCTCAATATGCACCTTATTTGTTTGGTGTGGCTTTGCTGATTTACTGGTTCTCCTTTAAAATGCCGCATCGGATGATGGTTATAGAAGCTATTGTCACTGCTGGTATTGGCTTTGTAATCAGTTGGGGCCTGGGGCATTTGTTTTACAGAGATCGACCCTTCGTCGGTCATGATGTCATTCAGCTTATCCACCATGATGCCAACGCTTCATTTCCGAGTAATCATGCGCTTGGAGCCATTGCTCTGGCCGTAGTTTTTTGGCTTCATCGTCAAAAATATCGCGTGCTTTGGGTTATCCTGGCTATTCTCATTGCCGTATCCCGAGTCTGGACCGGTGTGCATTATCCTTCGGATATTTTGGTAGGTGCGGTCATTGGAGCAGGCTGCGCTGTCGGCATTCATACATTCATACGGAGTCGGAAGCTTCCTGGTATTTTCATACAGGCGGCTATTATTCTTTATGAAAATGGGGAGAAAAAACTAGGGCTCAAGCCTCCCGTACAGTCCAGAACTCATATCACTGGCCCCACTTCCTCTTCCCAAATAAAAAGCAGGCGCTAATGCGTCTGCTTTTTTTACAGCCTTTAATGCCTGACACCGGTAATGCTGTCATTTGAAGCGAAGCCCTACATTCGTTCTTCATATCGCTGATAAAACCAAATACAGGCCATCATCCAGCAGCCGCTCATAAAATAACCACCTAGAACATCGCTCGGATAATGCACGCCCAAATAAATACGGCTTATCCCGATCGCTACAATCAGCAGGCTGCTGAGCGCGATCAGCAGGATACGTCCCAGCCTGGAAGGAATATGCTTCCACACTAAAAAGGCCAGTACCGTATACATACTGAAAGCAGTCATCGAATGTCCGCTTGGAAAACTGTATCCATTTGCCTCAATAATACGGTTAATTTCGGGACGCGCACGGTGAAAAAGCAACTTTAATACCGTATTCAGCAATACCGAACCCAGTACAGCAATTGCTAAAAACAGCAGTTCTCTACGGTGTCCCAATACTCTGTGCAGCACAAACATGGCGATTAAAATAATGATCACAATCGGAATCCCGCTGCCGATCAGGGTGAAAAATTTCATTATACGAGTCATTGCTGGGGATTCCAGCTGTTGAATATCCGCAATGATCATGTAGTCAAAATGCCGCACCTGATGATCGCTGACCCATAATGCGATTAAAGCAAAACCGAGCGCACATACTATACATGTAAGTAGGGCCAAAGAGATGGGCAGCTTTACTGGTGCTTGTTTCATGTCTTGTTGGTCCTCCGTGATGTTCGTTTACAGTTCCCACACTTCTTTAATATTTTCACCCAAAGAATCAGCTTTTATCGTAAAGCAGGCTCAGTTTTTTAGCAAAAGAACGCGGAGTCAGCCTGTGATATGAAATCAATTCTCCTTTACAGATCACATGGAATACACCATAAGGTGTCGGAGACCATTCCATCAGTTGTGGACGATTGCGTATATACATGATTTCGGGCTGTATACCCACAATCTCTGCCGCTTCAATCACATTTTGCGTGGCAATCTCCAAATAGGGGCATTGATGAGTTCGCAAGATGGTTAAGCCTTCACTAAAGCTCTCCAGCCGCTGCGCCCAGTTATTTGGAAAATAAGGATCAGGGTCATTCCTATTAAGCTTATAAACATACAGCTGAAAAGAAAAAGGTGCGTTCTCCACATGCTGAAACCCGTTCTTTAGAAAAATGTCGGGGCCAGGCGCCCACGATGTATCGGTGTTGGTAACCACAGCGACCCCCTTTTTACCCAACCTGACAGCTTCCTCGATGCAACGATGAATAAGTTGGGAGCCTAGCCCCAATCCGGTCATACCCATCCATAAACAATGAATCAGAAGATATCCATCCGCATGAACCGCCCTCCATGCCTGTTCACCCATCGCATACTCAATAAATCCTACTGGTTTATTGTCTTTTCTTATCTGTATGTAAGTCAAACCTTGGGAAAATTCATTTTCTGTCCAATTCAGCTTTTGTATATAGCCCGGTGCTTTTTGCATACTTCTCATGCAATAGCAGCCGTCCTCCCTGATTTGATTTTCATACCATTCAATGGACGTGGTTGAATTTTTCATATGCCCTCTCCCAACGTTAAGAATTAACTTATTCCATTAAGAATTTCACAGTGACTAAAATAACGCAAGCGAATTATGCATAATAAGCATTGCCACTACTCGCGTTAAAGGAAGGAGCAACATAAAAAAGAATGCCATTCAAGCCTTATAACGGCTCGAATGGCATCCTGTCATTACACATGACATACTGGAAACGCAATTACGATGTTACACAAATATCATCTACTTTTAGGTCGGTGTGACTTCTCCAAGCTTAGTCTTGCTCTCTGCTTCCTCCGTTGGATACCGTTTACGGAACCATAGCGACTGGAGCAGCAAAAAGGTGCCGCTGACTGTCCAGTATAATGGCATGGCTGCAGGGGCGTTGAAGGAAAAGACCGCCATCATAATGGGTGAAAGATATCCCATAATGGCAAATTGCTTGCGCTGGTCAGCCGTCATTTGAAGCTGAGAAAGCTTGGCCTGTGCCAAGTAAACGACTGCGACGATCACTGCCAAAATCCAGTCCGGCTGTCCGAGTCGGAACCATAGGAAGGAATGAGAGGCCAGCTCCGGGGTTAACCGGATGGCAGTGTACATACCACTCAATATCGGGAGCTGAATGAGAATAGGCAAACAGCCGATATTGAGCGGATTGAATTGATGCTCTTTGTAAAGTGCCATCATTTCCTGCTGCATGCTCTGCTGGCTGGCAGCATCCTTCTTATTTTCGTACTTCTTCTTGATTCGGTCCAAGTCGGGCTGCATGGCGCTCATCTTGCGCTTCATCCCTTGCTGGGCACGTGTTTGACGCATCATAAGCGGTAGTAACGCCAGACGAACAATTAACGTCAATGTCATGATGGCCAGCCCAAAGCTTCCACCAAACCATTGCGCCAATTGCTGGATGAGCCAAGAAAGCGGGAATACTACATAATGATTAAAAAATCCGGGTGTCTGAGCATTAATCTCTCCAGCAGCCGCACCGCAGCCAGATAGCAGCATGATCACCGCCAATGCTACCATCATTCCTATTATCCGTTCTTTTTTACCCCAAAAGGTGAATCCCTTGAAACGTTTCATATGTTCCTCCTCGTTGATTGGCTGTACCATCGTTCAACGAGGGGAAACAATCTGACGTGTCTTCATCCGGCGCTTCCTTACGCCGGATATGGCGTGCCAATCGGACAGGCATGTCCTGTCCACGGGCAGATATCGGCATCAGCGAAGAAGCATGCGACCGCACGGCCCCGCCTTCTACCCAGCATTCGGGTACATTGCCGTGCAAATGAGTGAGATACGCATAGGTTACCGTACACAGCAAGCCGATTGTAAATAAATAGGGGAGCAGGTCCTGAAGCTCAAACAAGGGATTCACCTCCTTCGGTTCGTTGCTACGATTATAGCACGAAACCGGGCCAACGACTAATCTTCAAATAGAGATACAGTTAGATTTACAGTCTCGCCGGAGCGGCAAAAGCTTAACGAATAGCCAGCATGCGATTCAATGCCAGTACAGCCTCCTGTCTGACCTGATGATCTACACGAATTACACCCACAGGCTCTCCCTGATCAATCTGCTCCATTGCCCACAGCAGATGTGGAAGATCGATCCGATTCATGGTCAGGCAAGGGCACATATCAGGATTGAGCGATTCGATCTGCTGTTCAGGGTACTGCTGCTTGATTCGTTGCACGAGATTCATCTCCGTACCGACGGCCCATTGGGTCCCCGGCTCTGCCGCGCGGATCGTATCGATGATAAATTTTGTGGAGCCGGCGCAATCTGCGAGCTGTACGACCTCATAAGAGCATTCGGGATGAACGATAACCCGGATGTTCTTGTCACGCTCACGGACGTTGCGAATATGATCTACTGTAAACTTTTCATGAACAGAGCAATGCCCTTTCCATAAAATAATTTTTACAGTTGCGGGGTCCTGTTCAGTCTCCAGCTGATCGGTCATCGGATTCCATACGGCCATTTCATCCAGTGGAATTCCAAGATCGTAGGCTGTATTGCGACCCAAATGCTGATCCGGTAGAAATAAAATACGTTCCTTTTGCTTCAGCGCCCATTCCAGCACTTGCTTGGCATTCGAAGACGTTACGGTAGCCCCGCCATGCCGTCCTACAAAGGCTTTGATCTCCGCTGTGGAATTCACATAGGTTAACGGAATCATCGTGTCTCCTACAAGCTCCTGCAGATGCTTCCAAGCTCGTTCGGTTTGCTCCATATTCGCCATATCTGCCATTGAGCAGCCTGCGCGCATATCTGGCAGTATGACCGTTTGTCGATCGGCAGTCAGCATATCGGCTGTTTCCGCCATAAAATGAACTCCGCAAAACACAATAAACTCCGCTTCCTGGTTTTGTGCGGCCATTTGGGCAAGCTGTAGAGAATCCCCTGTTATATCAGCGAACTGAATCACTTCATCCTTCTGATAGTGATGGCCCGGAATGAGCAGCTTTGGCCCCCATTTTTGTTTCAGCTCAGCAACGCGACGCTCCATATCCTCAACTGTCAGTGTCTTATAATGCTCAGGCATCAGCCCTCGATTTCCTTGTAAAACATCAAGTATAGACATCCTAATCCCTCCATTATCTTTGTAGCTGTCTGTCTCTGCTTTTATGAACAGATAACCGTCGTGTTACATGCATATTTACAAGTGTCTTGACACTTATATTTACACATGCCTACAATAATCTCAAGGATTTTTGTAATGGAATTATTTTTAAGCAGGGAGGATTGGCTGTGATTTATCTGGACTATGCCGCTTCCACACCGATGTGTGACGAAGCCTTGAATATGTATAGCGCACTAAATAAAGAAATGTTCGGAAATTCCAGCAGCCTCCATGATGCAGGCGGTCAAGCGGCTTATGTGCTCGATTACTGCAGACAACGGATGGCGAATATGATTGGCGGGCAAAAGGAAGGCATCTATTTTACAACAGGAGGAACGGAATCCAATATGTTGGTTGTGCAGTCGATTCTGAATGGATTGCCAGAGCACAAAAGACATTGGATTATGAGCGCACTGGAGCATCATTCCATGTACAATCTTGCCACTTTGCTGGAGAGTCAGGGCTATGAGCTGACGATTGTACAGCCGGGCAAGAACGGACGAATAACCGTCGAAGCTCTCTTACCTCATCTCAGAGAAACCACCGGTCTCGTATCCGTGCAACACGCCAATTCGGAAACTGGACTGATTCAGGATCTTGCTGCCTTATCTCCCCTATTGCGAGATCGTGGTATTTTGCTCCACAGCGATGCGGTACAGACCTTTGGAAACATTTCCATTGATGTAGCAGCTTTGGGAGTGGACGCCCTCTCCGTATCAAGCCATAAAGTGTACGGCCCAAAAGGTGTCGGTGCTGCCTATCTCAAGCCGGGCATCCCTTGGCGTCCTGTGTACCCTGATACACTACATGAAAACGGATTTCGTCCCGGAACGGTTAATGTTCCCGGTATTGCAGCGTTTGTCGCAGCAGCAGAAATGATGACTGAACAAATGGATCTGCATCAGCAACGGTATGCTTCATTAAGGCAATACTTTATTACCCAAGTTCAGGAGAGATCCATTCCGTTGCATTGGGTCGTACAGGAAAGCGGCACAGCTGTGCTCAATCATATCGTGGGATGTTTTTTTCACGGTTACGAGGGACAATATGTTATGCTGGAATGTAACCGCAGCGGCGTCTGTATATCTACCGGCAGCGCATGTGCCGCTGGACACCACGAACCTTCGCCTGCCTTACAAGCGCTTGGAGCCTCTGACCGTGAAGCTTTACAATTTATCCGTATTTCTTTCGGAAGGACGACTACAATTGAGGACCTGAATGTACTGGTAGGTATTTTGACAGACTTGACGCATCGACAAGAAAGGAGCTTATCCCATTGACTGAATCTTCAAAATGGTCAGGAACGGATCGCCGCAAGCAGCTACTGCTGTGGCTCAAGAACGAATCGCCGCTGACCGGGAGCGAGCTGGCACGCAGAGCCTCCGTCTCCAGACAAGTAATTGTACAGGATATTTCCCTGTTAAAAGCAAGCCAAGAGCCTATTTTGGCAACGAGCCAAGGATACATTTACATGGAGCCTGCTGCGCAGGCTGCTCCCATAGCCTCACGTATTATCGTGTGCAATCACCGACCCGAACAGACAGAAGAGGAATTAAAGCTAATTGTGGACTATGGTGTAAGTGTGCAGGATGTTATTGTGGAGCATCCGGTATATGGCGATCTGACTGCTCCGATACGGGTCGGAAATCGCAAAGAAGTGGAGGATTTCATCCGCAAAATCAACTCCACTCAGGCTACTTATTTGTCCCAGCTAACCGGTGGCATCCATCTTCATACCTTACACGCCTCGGATGAAGCTAAAATTAATGATGCCTGTGCTGCACTGGAGCAAGCCGGCTTCCTGATGACGGACTAGCTTATATCGCTATAGCAGCTACAACGAACACTTTGTCCAGCATATGGAGCGCAGGCGGTGCTCCATATGCTGTTATGTGAGCAACGAGAAATTAAAAAAATCCCGGCCCCCTTATAAAGGGAATCGGGAATGAACTACGTGAGCTTAATTTCGAGCAGCTCATATTTAATGACAGCCATGGGTGCATCTACATGAATGATACTGCCCACTTCTTTTCCCAAAAGCGCCTTACCTAAAGGGCTCTCATAGGAAATCTTATTATCCAGAACGTCTGCCTCAGCAGGACTTACAATTTTGTACTCCATCTTCTCCGAAAATTCGATATCATTGAGAATGACGGTTGAACCGATACTAACGGTCCCAAGGTCCAGATTACTTTCATCCACAATCCGAGCTTTGGTCAACATTTTCTCCAATACCATGATTCGTGTTTCCATGAACGCTTGATCGTCCTTAGCGGAGTGATACTCACTATTCTCCTTCAGGTCCCCGTAGCTGATCGCGAGCTTGAGACGTTCAGCCAGCTCCTTGCGTTTTACGGTCTTCAGTTCCTTAAGCTCATCCTCCAGCTTGGCTAATCCCTCTTTGGTTAACAATACTTCTTCGTTTGACATATATTATTCACAACTCCTATTTAGCTTGCTTTATTGTAGTTTACTCTATATTGAACCAACATGCGAAAAGAAATTACAATGTGATAGAAGTCGGGAGGACTCAGTCAGGGTTATTCTTACAGTAACCAATGTTTTTTTATCGCATATGATAAGATTATAACGCATTTTGATGAGCACATGCAGTGCCGCTGTCCTTGTCTCAAACCCCTTATCATACCAGACAAGAACAGTTTAAGGTGGGAGGAAGATTCAATGACTTCCTTAGGAAAGAATAGAAACGGAAATGGGAGTGGGAATGGAAATCGCAAATCCAAATCATCCCCCAACGGTCAAAAGAAAAACGGATTAAACACTAATTCGGCTATTTTTTCCGCTCTTCAAGGAAAAAATGTAGAGGTTCTTGTAGCAGCTCTACTATTAACAGGAAAACTAAACGTCGATTCCGTTACTTTATACAGACAAGCAACATTATTTTTGGGACTCACGGGCAAATACAAAACATTAGCATCCGCTCCATCCAATGTCGATAATATGGTGAAATTTTTAAATGATAACGGCAATATGACACTGGATCAGGTGATACAAGCCTTTTCACAGAAAATAAATAATTAACAAGTGGCGAAAGGAGATATTTGTGGTGAGTGAGTTTGATGGAGAACATTTTGCAGAGGTTGTCATTATTGTGATTCTAGTTGCCTTGTTCTTCTATGGCTCCTCAGATATAGAGGGACTTACTGCTTCGCCAACCCAATCCTAAATGGGCAGGTCCCCGTTCCCGGGGGCTATTTTTGTAATAACTAATATTCGGAATGAAAAGCGACTGTCAACATACGGAGCGACAGCTTAGATAAAAAATAAAAAAGAGCAACTATTGACTCTTGTAAAGCCAATAGTTGCTCTTATGATTTAACGATCCTTCACTTCGACGCTAATCGTTTTGCTGGAAACTTGCCCCGAGGCATTGATCAGCTCCGCCCGATACTCATATGTACCTGGCTTTCGGCCTTGAATGTTAGTAGCTGCGCTTTGAGCCTGCGGAGTTTGGTTCGGCAGCTCTTGCGTGTCGAGCAACTCACCATTTTCATATAAATTATATTGGGTCGCGTTCGTGCCCCACCACATATTCATGGAAACCGTATAGTTACCGTCACCGTCCCAGTTGTCATGTGACAGCACCGGAAAGCCGGGTGAAGCATCTGTCACTTTGACGACTAACGGATCACTGGTCGCTTTGCCGTAAGCGTTGATCAGCTCAGCGGTATACGTGTAGGTGCCATTGCCCTTCCCTGTTACTGGAATGACTGCACTTTGTGCTCCAGGGGAAGCAGCTTGCAGAGGTTGAGTTCCGATCAGCTCGTCGTTTTCGTACAGCTTGAGTTCATCACCGTTCGTGCCCCACCACAGATTCATAGTGATATGATAATTACCATCCTTCAGGCCGTTATCCTGCCCGTTATCATCGGATAGAACAGGTTTGCCCGGCACTTCACCAGCTGCGGCTTTTCCGACTGTAACGGTTACAGGATTGGATACGACGGTTTTGCCCTCCAGCGTGACGCTCGCTGCAATCTCGGCGCTTCCCTCTTTTACCGCTCGAAGCTCTCCATACGTATCCAGCGTGACAGCCTCATGACTGCTGGTATACTGAACAGAAGCTTTACTTAAATCAGCTTCGCTGCCATCCGTCAACGTACCTTTAAGAGATGTAGTTGCGGTATCTCCTACATTGAGATTTTGGTGGTCCAGCGAAAGCTTTACTTCTTGCAACACCGCCCCTACTTCAACTGAAAAATCATCCAGCCCGCGTGGCTTTAACTGATAATTCCCTTTAAAAATTGCTGATATGCCTTTCACTTTTACTTGCTGTCCTTCTTGATATGGAAAAGAGGTCCGAGTGACACCTGTGCGTGCATCCACGCGTACATGGTGACTTGTCTCGCCAGAAACCACATCAAATTCAAATGAACCAGCTGGAGTCGCATCGATCACATTACGTATGATGGCAGAGGGAAGCTCAACCAGCTGTCCTTGGTTGGCGTTGCTTAATTCAGTGATTTTTATAGCTGCGGGAAGCTGTCCTTCACCCGTTTTTTCAATAGCCACCGGATCGGTCAGCTCCAGTTCACTGTTATACAATGCAAGGTTGGCTGTAATTTTTACTTGATCGCCCTGCTGGAAGCCGCTTTGGTTTTGATAAACATAAATCCCTCCACTTTCGTCCTGCATATAAAAAGCTTGACCGCCAAAGGCACCTGGCTCTGTCGTCACAATGCCCTCCAAGGTAACGACCTTGCCAGCCGGGAGGCTCCGCGCTTCAGCAATACGAATACGTGCCGGAACGTTATTTCCTTCCTCAGGCAGCGGCTGGGCCGGGACATCTGCCAGCACGACCGATTGGGTCAGCAGATTGCTGCCGTTTTGTCTCAATCGAAGATTGGCTGCACCGCTGGTTCCCGACTTGATCCGAACGGTGAGGTCTTTGTAGGCATGTCCCTTGCTGTCGGACTCCAGACTAAATACTCCGCTATAACCATACGAGGTCGGCCAGCTGCCATCCGGGTTTTGAATCTGGGCTACCTGATTGCCGCCCGCTACATAAATGCCTGTGCTGAATCCACTAGTCGTGGTATTGGGGGTCAACTGGTCCGCGGTTATTCGAATTTGAAAAGGCTGTGCATTCGGCAGCTGTTCCTGACGAACGATACTGTACACTGGCTGCGCACTGGCCGTGGGTCCGCCATAGGCTCCGGCTTTAAAAGTTTGCTGATCCCACCACTTGTAGCCTGCTGCGGGAGCGGACCAAGGCTCAGCTTGCGGCTCCGTCGAAGCCTGTGGCTCTTCAAAAGGCAGCAACGCCGTCGGCTGGTCAAGCTGCAAGCTTTTCACATCTTTTAGGCTGGTATAGTCCTCCTTCTTGGACAACCAGTCGACGATATTAACCAGCAGCACGGCATCATCCTGCTCTTTAAAGCCGTCATACGTCGTCTTCTTGGTTCCCGTCTCTTCGCGCAGATATTTCGGTGTAGCATCTTCAACAGGAGATGAATCCCCCAGGAAAGCAGCTTTACCAAGTCCTACTTTGGATACAGCTGCATAGGGTCCTTCCGGTATGCCGCCTCCGTTATAGACGCCCTGATCTACCGCATTGCCCCAAGCCTGGTTCGTTTGAGGCAGGTATACGATGCCCTTGGCTTTGGCCGGGTCGATAATCGCCAGCGTTGATCCCGCGTGCATAGCGACATTGCTCACTCCCGCTGTAATGCCGAAGGCCTGCGCTGGCTCGACAATCTGATTGGCGGTAATATCGCCTAATGCATTGTAGCGAAAACGCACACCAAACTTGCTACCCAGCCAATTCGAGCTGACTACCCCCTGCATCACGGCCGAGTTTTTTTCTTCCGAGCTCATGCCCTTACCAGGGTCTTCCCAAGCCCCTCGACGGTAGCCGTTTATACTTTCCGACCCGTCCCAACGGTTTTTGTTGCGGTCCGCATTATAATGATCTCCAATGAAGAAAATGCTGTTACCTGCCTTGACATACTGCTCCATTGCAGCCTGTTCGCTCTGTTTAAAAGGAATATTCGGCTCTGCCGTCACAAATACATCATAATCCTTCAGATCATTGTAAGTAATCGGCGTAGATTGACGCAGCTCATGTACATCATAGCCACGATTCGCGAGGGCCTGTCCGAAGTCTGAAAACCCTCCGTCAATGACCCAATCTGCAGCGCCGGACGTCTGTCCGTGTCTATTATCGAACAGCACTTTTTTGCCAGCATTCTCATTGACCACTTTGGCGGTGATAAAAGGGGCCGGATCAGCCGGGCCTTCTGCCGATGCCGGTTGTATGCTGCTCACAGCACCAGCGTACAACGACAAAGTGAATACCATCGCAGTTGCGTATTTGAAGCTACGGGATGCAAAAAGACGAATGATTCCCAATTCCTATTCCTCCTGTTTGTTAGTTTACGGCCCCCAGCTGAGTGGGGACCAAATACAAATTTTAGCCTTCATTTATGTTCGGACATGCGCTGTTTTGTAAATGTTTAGGAATAATGAACAGGGAGGAAATTCCAGTAGAAAAGATATACTGTATGCAGCAATGTGACTACCGCAAACAGGATTTTGCCTGTGGCTTTCGCTCTCCTTTCCCCTGTAATCAGCTTAGCGCCATTCACGATCAGAACCCATACGGCAATAAGCGCTGAAATCAGCGGGAGCGTGCAAATCCCCCAAATATACCAAACGGGATATCCATATACAATCTGACTGTTACCATAAATGATCTGCACGCTGAGAAAAATCGTATTCAGCAACGCGATGAATGCAAGGGCGGAGGAAATATGAGCTTTATCTTTACGGATAGCTCTGATCACATATCTTGCGACCCAAATCAGCAGGGTTGTGATGAAAAACAAGGAGGCGGCACCATAGCTGACAAGCAGCGTCCAGGTACGGTGCCAAAGTGTCGTCTGCTTCATGGTTTCACTATCCGGGGCGACCATCATCCATGTACCGTTTTGCTGATACAGCAAAATTTTAAGCTGCCCCCCCTTTTCCACAAACAGACCATCGCCTGCCGCTTGAAAAATTCTGTCCGTTGCTTCATTTTCATCCGGGTACTCCCCGTTAACGATCAATGTATGATCATCTTGAATCTGAACGGTGTATTTAATGCTTCCCAGCATTCGAATCCATTTCCCCCACCCATGAACGGGATTCAAATTCACCTGGTATATGCCCTCGATCTCTGGCGAAAGCTTCACTTGCGTGGCAGAACGAGCCAGTGACTGGGAAGCGGCCTGCGTCGGCAGTGTCGTCTCAGGCCGTCCATCGGATATTAGTGGGTTGAGGATATTATCGGCAAGTTCATTAACACCATTCCGCTGTAATGCCGGGTGAGGCGCTGCGTCTCAGCTTCGGCTTTAACACACAGGTTTATGATGCAGCTGATATTCGGCGAATCGCTGGGCATTTTATCCATCTGCTGGAGCAGGTTACTGGCAATCCGAACATCGCTGTAAGCGAAATTAAACTGGCAACACCGCAGGAAGAGTCTGAAATTCTCGCCAAAACCAGCTTCCAGCTTGTCATTAAAAGCAACGTTAATGATGCCGTAAACACAAGTGGTAAATAAAACAGATTGGCAAGCTGCTCGATAAAAAAATTCTGTAACATCGCCGTATTGTTCGTAAGACGGGATACCAAATCTCCGGTAAATTTCCTCTCTACACTGGAAACCGGTAAATCGCAAAACTTATGTACGAGGTCGCCTCTCAGGTCACGTAGAGCGCTAACGCTAAATCGCGCTGAAGCGTACCTCATCACAAACTTACAGGGCATTCCAATGAGGGTCATACCAATAACTAGATAGATCATGTTCTCGGTGGACGAGAAGGTCCCCTCTGCCATTTGCTCGATGGCCTTACCTAAAATAATGTCAATATCTGCCAAACATAAGGAGGCGAGCACTGTTATGAAAACCCATAGATTGTACGGTCTTACATAACGTGCGAGTCTCCGAAAAGCAGAATTTGATCGAAACAAGGACATCCCTCTTTTTCGTTGCTCACACTTTCACAGTGCGAACTTTTTTAAGTTGCAATGGACATAGTGAGATAAACTCTGGCTCTGGATGTATGAATGTTTGCATGGAATGAAATCGTTCTTGAATTATGCTGAGAGTTGCATCCTGGTGGTGGGCTGATTGTCGAATGGTTGCCGAGATGTTAATAACGTAGTGTATCGTGATGTGTGGGTCATTTAACTCTGCCTGAATCGTGGTTGTAGGGTATTGGTGCTGTATGATGCATGAGCTGCGGCAGCGTGGTTCTGGGCTGAGGATGCGGACAAAATATTCACGACTGCGCTGATAACTTTTTGCTCTTGTTCATGGATGAAAAAGTGATTGCCTTCGAACATTTGCACATCTATGGGCAATGTGGTGTGCTGCTGCCAGGCATGAAGTGAATCCGTGGTCACCTCATAATCCTTCATGCCGCCAAAGATGGTCATCGGACAAGCCAACGGATTCCCTGGCTGATAAACATACGTTTCGCATACCTTAAAATCCGCACGCAGACGAGGCATAATAATTTGCATTAACTCTGCATTTTGCAGTACCTCTTCAGGTGTTCCCTGCATTAAACGAAGCTCTTCGGTGAAAGGTTGATCTGCTAAATCATGAAGTTGTTTTTTAGAATACGGAAGATGTGGTGCGGATTTACCGGACGCGATGATGTGGATAGGCAATCTTCCAGTTTTGCTGTACAACTGCCGTGCTGATTCAAATGCAATCAGTGCTCCCATACTGTGTCCGAAAAAAGCAAAAGGCTTATGTACGTACGAAGCCATAGCAGGTAGCAGCGAGTGTACAATGTCTTGAATGGTGTCCATTGGGGCTTCTGTTGAACGGCTTTCACGTCCCGGGAGCTGTACTGGTAAAACAGTAATGTCGGGCGCAAGTCTAGACTTCCAGGGACTAAATATGGAAGCGCCACCACCGGCATAAGGGAAGCAAAATAGTTGGAGCCTCTCAGCCGGATGGACCGCGTTTTTCGCAAACCAAGATTGTGACCGAGTCGTCATATGAATTCCTCCATCCTCTATGCAGTTCAGGATTTTACAATAAATCCTTATATCGCTTTTTTCCTTCCAACACTTTCTAGCTGATTTTAAATATACAAACTTTAAAATCGCTTGGCATGGGACAAAAGGGCTAAATTGATAGAGTTCATAAAAATAAAATATAATCCAGATTATGCTATTTATTTTCAGTCTTTAAAAGCAACAATTTCACTTTTTGCATGAATTGCCTGCTGCTCATGATCGGTTAATTTGATTCAAAACGAGCTTTCAGATTTTCATGAATTTTGTAAAATCAAAATTATTATGATTTGCAATAAAGCTCCAAAGCCTTGTGCTACAACAATTTTACCTTTACATGCCATTAACATAAATGTAACAAATTCATCCTGATATCATCCGACAAATTCCGCCTTTTTCCGCAGCAGCCTTTGACCTCCTATTTTATGGGATTAAATTCCGTCAAGCTCACATCAATCAAAATTAATAACTCTTTAATTTTTTAATAAATCATGCTGTTTTATAGTTCTTTAGAACTAATTTGAGCTGAAATTTTTTTTGACTCTCCGTCTAAAAATTTCAGCTCAAATTGAATTTCTCTCTTCTAAAGCTATGAATTTTCTTTTCAAACTTTGAAACGTTTTTATCTTCATTCAAAAGGATCGATTTTCAGGAAATTTATATCTTTGGTTATAGCCTTTCTACAATCGGTACACAAACCGGAAACGCCAAACAGCAAGTCTCCATGTGGTAAGAGACTTGCTGTTTTTAAGCTTATGATGACTTGGTCTTGCATATAGCTGTGAAGATTTAAGATGATGCTGCCGCAGCGAGCGTACCGGAAGCGTCTGTTGTGTGGTGAATACTACGCACGAAGCGAATCGTTTTTGTTTCCGAGTGCATCACAACCGAGTGAGTTTCCGCCCTGTGACCAGGGAGAGAACGAACCCCCTGCAACCACTCGCCAGGTGTCACGCCAGTAGCCACAAACATCACACCTTGACGTCCAACCATATCAGCCATGGATAGCAATGCTCCTGGATCCGTAATCCCCATACGTTTGCAACGCTCAATTTCTTCTTCACCATGAGGCAGCAGACGGCCCTGTATTTCTCCGCCCATGCATTTCAGTGCTGCCGCCGCCAATACACCCTCGGGAGCGCCGCCGGAGCCGATATGCAAATCTACACCGCTATCCAGGCAAGTTTCAATCGCCCCCATCACATCTCCGTGACCAAGCAGCTTGATTCGAACGCCGCTTTCCCGCAGTAGCTTGATGATTCCAGCGTGACGTGTACGATCCAGAATGGATACCGTAAGATCGGGTAAAGATTTGCCCAGTATCCGTGCGGCTTTTGACAATGTAGTCGGGATCGGATCGTCCAGTGACAGCTTTCCAGCCAAGTCCGGGCCAACAGCCATTTTTTGCATGTACATATCTGGAGCATGGAGCAAACTTCCACGAGGTGCAGCAGCAATGACCGAGAGAGCGTTGTTCAAACCATTTGCCACTGTTTCGGTTCCCTCCAGCGGGTCGACAGCGATATCTATAGCCGGTCCTCTGCGATTGCCTACTCTTTCCCCGATGTACAGCATGGGAGCCTCATCCATTTCTCCTTCGCCAATGACGACGGTACCGTCCATGGATACCGCATTAAAATGGGTGCGTATGGCTACCGTAGCCGCCTCATCAGCGCTATTCTTATCTCCACGTCCTGTCCATTGCGCCGATTGCAACGCTGCCGCCTCTGTTACGCGAACGAATTCCAATGCCAATTGACTCTCCATACCTATCCCTCCACCTCTTCTATATCATTGTTATCCCATGGTAAATCATTATTTTTAGAGCAGCTTCGTTGCCATTTATCTATTTTTATATAATCTCCTATATCCTACGGCCGATCTTTTCTTTAGAGCAGTTTTTACTGCTATTTATCTATTACACTCCGGTATCCTGCGGTTCATATTTTCTCTATAAGAGTTACTACGCTACTACAACATTCTGATAATCAGACCTGCTGTCTCTTCAATTGCTTTATCCGTGACATCAATAACCGGACAACTCAGTTCCTTGAACAAAGACTGCGCATAAGCAATCTCATCCTCCACCCGCGCCGATGTAGCATACTGCACATTGTTAGGAAGCCCCATAACCTTTAGTCGCTCACTACGTATTTTTAGCAGCAGCTCCGGCTGGATCGTCAACCCGAACACCCGGCCGTGCTGTACATCCTTCAACTGTGCGGGTGGCGTCAGCTCCGGTACAATCGGAATGTTGACTGTCTTATAACCTTTGTGTGCCAGAAACATCGATAATGGGGTTTTGGAAATACGGGATACCCCAAGCAATACAATATCCGCTTTAAGAATGGCGCTCACATCTTTGCCATCATCATATTGAACTGCAAAATCCATGGCTTCCACACGGCGAAAATAATTATCGTCCATCCGATGCAGCAGACCGGGTTTTTCCTTCGGATCATTATGGAACGTGTCTGCAAATGCCTGCATCATCGGCCCCATAATATCCACAGCCCGCACATTCAGCCGGACAGCCTCCTCTTTCATCGCCTCTCTCAATTCTGGCTGAACCAGCGTATAAGCAACAAAACCTCTCCGCTCGGCGACCTCCTCCATCACCCGGCTCAGCTCATCTTCATCCCTTACATTCATAAATCTTTTGATCTCTGTGTCCGGTAGCTCAAATTGGCGCATGGTCGCCTGTACGACAGCTTCCGCCGTCTCACCAATCGAGTCTGAACAGATCGCTATAAAATGACTGCTCGCCTGAACCATTCGATTCCTCCCATTAATCTTCTGCTACCATATCGAGCAACATTTTAATAATATTCGTTTTCGTAATGCGTCCCACGACTTTCCAGTGTTCTCCTGGTTTGTCGGAGTCGGAAGGGACGACGACAGGCAAGCTGTCGATTTGACGGGCAATAATTTTGCGTGCTGCCTCCAGAACGGTGTCCTCTGGGGAAACGGTGACAACATTCGCCTGACGGGTCATTACGAGACTGACAGGAATGGTCGCCGCATTCGGATTGCCTAACGTAACCTTGAGCAAATCCTTACGGGAAGCTACACCCGCCAAATCCCCATCTTCATCGGTGACGATCAAATTGCTCACATTTTCCAAAAAAAGTGCCACTACGGCTTCCTGAATCGTTGTTGTTTCTCGTACGATAACCGGAACCCCGTGAAGATCGCCAACCTTCATTTGCATAAGCCGGAATTTTTCCTCCCGGTTCGGCGTACCCCGCTTTCCGACAAAATAGCCAACCTTGGGCTTTGCATCTATGTAATTCAGAATGCCCAGCTTGGATAGGTCGGTCCGAATGGTCGCCTTGCTGAGATTAAGCATTTCCGCAATCTGATCACCGGTAATCGGAGCATGCTTTTGTACGATCGTTAAAATTTCCACTTGTCTTGCCGTAAGGTCGATGATGAACGCCCCTCCTTTTTTCTTGTCATCTGATATTAAATATAATACGTCATATATATTTATAAATCAACCTATAAAAGCATATAAAACATCACATATATAAAATTAAGGCGGTTATTCCTGCTTTTTTATCGTTTAAAGCACTTATTCCACACATAAAAGCGGATACTTTCACCATACTCTTTCGAGTAAGGTGGAGTATCCGCTCCCCTATTCGTATCTTAAAGCATCAATTGGACGCAGCTTGGACGCCTTCCGCGCCGGATAGACTCCGAACAACACACCGACCCCCATACAGCACAGAAAAGAGTACAGCACCGGCTCCATCGAATACACAATCGGCATTTGGACGAATTTTTCGAGCAGCTTTGCGCCCCCAAGACCCGCCATAACGCCAACCAATCCACCCATTAGACTGAGAAAAACGGCCTCAGCCAGAAACTGCAGCATGATATCACTGCGCTGCGCACCAATCGCCTTGCGAATCCCAATTTCCCTCGTCCGTTCCGTAACAGACACCAGCATAATATTCATAATGCCGACACCGCCGACGCCGAGCGCAATCGCAGCCACACCGATCAACAGCATATTCATAACCTTGTCCACACCTGAAACCGTTTCAAGAATGTCCGTTTGGGTCGTAATCTGAAAATCATCCCCCTCGGAAGGCTTCAGCTCATGCCGTATACGCAACGTCTGCCTGATTTCATTACGTGCCTGGTCAATCTTGTCCTCTGTTGTCGCAGAAGCGTTGACCTGCTGAATGCTCATATTCCCCAGCCGCTCCATCCCCGTCGTAATCGGTATATACACCTGCTGTGAACTATTACTCATATTAGAGTTGGAATTTGTTAGAACCCCGACTACCTTAAAAGGGAGCTGCTTGATCATGATCGTCTCACCGACTGCCTTGGATGTATCCGGTCCAAAAATATTTCGGGCCGCGTCGCTCCCCAGCACCACAACATTCAACCGTTTATCCACTTCATAATGGGTAAACGACCTGCCTTGAGCAAGTGACAGCTTTCTCACATGGATAAAAGCCAGGGAAGTTGCCTCAATTTGCCCGCTCACCTTATTGCGACTCCACGTAATATCCGCATTGGTCATGGCACTTGGAGCAACATCCGCTACCGATTTTTGCTGTTCCAGTGCTTCGATATCCTCAAGTGAAATTCCTTTGGTCTGAGTAAAGGACATAGAGCTGGAGCCATCATACGGAGCATAAGGATAAATCATAAGCAAGTTATTCCCCATACTGTTAATCTGTGATGTAATCGTTGCGGTAGAGCCTTTTCCGATAGCTACAATCGTAATTACGGCAGCTACTCCAATAATAATTCCCAACATGGTCAGCAAGGAACGCAGCATATTGGTTCTCAAGCTATTAAGTGATACCCGGATAATTTCCCGAAATTTCATGCTTTCACTTCCTCCACCGCCATTGTTCGTTTCCCAACAGGCTGATCCTCTTCAATCCGCCCATCACGAAAATGAATCAGACGCTTGGCGTATTCCGCAACCTCCTGATCATGTGTAACCAGTACAACCGTTTTCCCCTGATCGTTCAAACGCTGAAAAATTCCCATAATTTCAACGCTTGTTTTGGAGTCCAATGCGCCTGTCGGCTCATCCGCCAAAAGAATAACCGGATTGTTCACAAGCGCGCGCGCAATGGATACCCGTTGCTGCTGACCGCCTGACAATTCGTTGGGCCTGTTGTTCATCCGATCGCCTAGACCTACGCTAGTGAGGGCCTCCATCGCCTGCAAACGACGCTCCTTGGCAGGAACACCCGCATAGATCATAGGCAGCTCCACGTTCTCCAAAGCCGTTGCTCGCGGGAGTAAATGAAATTTCTGAAATACAAATCCGATTTTCTGATTACGTATAATAGCCAGTTCATCCTCACGGGCATCCAATATCGAATAACCATCCAAATAAAATTGTCCCGCTGTAGGCAAATCCAGACAGCCGATGACATTCATCATCGTTGATTTTCCTGATCCAGACGGTCCCATGATGGCAACAAAATCACCGTCAGCAATGTCGAGTTTCACATCACGCAGGGCATGAATTTCCTGATCCCCGACCTGATACACCTTTTTCAGATTTTCAATTTGAATGACGTATCTCATGACCTATTAAAATCCTCCCTGCATGCCACCCATGTTGGAAGGGTCTGGCGGTGCTTCAGGAGCTGGTATGACAATCGTGTCGCCCTCCTTTACACCCGATTTCAGTTCAACCCGGTCTGGCGTGTAAAATCCAAGCTCTACGGGCTTGAACATGCGCGCCCCCGGATTTGCAGGATTCGCAGCAAGATAGACGCCATCCTGTCCACCTTCGGATCTCAGCGCAGTCGCAGGTACGAACAGTACATTTTTGTGCACTCCCAAAATAACGGCCACATTCATAATCATACCTGTTTTAAGCTTCCCTTTCGGGTCATGAACGGACAGCTCCATCAGATACGTCGTCATCCCTTCATCTGTAGATGCCTCCGGTGAAACGAATTGTACTTTCCCCGGAAAAGATTCACCCGGATATGCATTGGTGGATAACACCGCCGAAAGACCTTTTTTCACCTTGACAATGTCGGTTTGACTAACCTTCACAACCACCTTAAGATCGTTGGAATCCGAGTTATTCATGACAATAAATGGAGCCGTCGGACTGGTTCCGACATCCCCGTTCACCTTCAAGATCACTCCGTCCCACGGTGCCGTGACCTGAAGCTTGTTAAGTTCATTTTTTTTCTGCTCCAGCTCAGTCGCCAGTCTTCGAACCTCTATCCGCGAGGCTTGAATATTGGAAGCATCAGCCGGAACCTGAGTCTTGCGAAGCTCAGCCTTAGCCGAACGGTAGCCAATTTCAGCCTCTGAGATGGCGCGACGCTTTTGTGACATGATTTTGCGGAATTGTAAATCCAGACCATCATAGTCCGTCTGTGCTTTATCGAGCGCTTGCTCTGCCTGCTCCAATTCGCTGTTGGACACTGCCCCGGCATCATGTAAAAACTTTTGATCATCATATGCCTTCTGTGCCTGCTGTAACTGCTTTTGGGAAGCCTTCTTCTGACTTTCAGCTTCTTCCAGCTCAAATGATTCCTTGGCTGTATCGACAGCCATTTTGGCCCGAAGTACGTTTGTCTCCTGTATTTCAATATCCTCCGCCTTTGGCCCCTTCTCCAATTCTGCCAGCTTGGATTTGGATATTTCCAAATTATCAGACGCACTCTGGATTTTCATTTTAATTTCAGAACTGTCCAGAAGCGCTAACACCTGTCCTTTTTTTACCTTGTCCCCGGCTTTCACATGTACCGCTGCCAGCTTATTTTCACCTGCGCTCGTGAAGTTCAGCTTTACTTCCTTGGACGCTTGCACTGTGCCGGACGTATCCAGCTTCTCGCTCACATCCCCGCGCTCCACTTTAAGAGTCTCGTCCTGAACCATTGGTGCGGCCTGCTCCTTGGGCAGATTCATATATACTGCCGTTCCGCCCCCGCCTACAACCAACAGAACAATTGCAGTCCAGATCCATTTCTTTCTCCGTTTTCTCCGTAACTTGATTAAAGCATCGTTTAAAACCGTTTCTGCCAACGCCGTTTCCTCCCTATGTGCTCCATGGCTTGTTCAACGTGTACTCATTCTGATTCAACTCAATCGCCAGTTCTTCCATTTGCCGTTCAATTTGGTCCACCTTCAACTGGCTATTTTTCAGCTCCAGCTCAATAATTAAGCCTCTGGCCCACTTTTTGCGTGACAACTCCAGTCCCTCTTTGGCCGTACGCAGACTTTCTTCCAGTTGTACGTATTTTTTTTGGTTTTCCTTGACCGTGGCATAAAGATTGCGGAGCGATTCGGCAAAATCCTTTTGTCCCTTGTCCAGCTCGTCTTTAGCTGTATCGATATCCAACTTGGCCAGATCATAAGCACTGGCGCCGCTGTTAAAGTCAAAATATCTTACATTGAGTTCCGAAGTCTTGATGTTGTCTTCCAGCTTCCATAAATTCGGATTCATATCCATCAGCTGTTGTATATGTATTTCTATATCCAGTTTCTTCGGTTCCTTATACACAGGCCGATCCACTAACTCATAGACTGTTCCGTTAGGCTGACCCATGAGAAAATTCAGTGCATCCCGTGATTTTTGCAGCGCTATCTTGCTCTGCTCTATGGTCTGCTGTGCCTGACTTCTAGCCTGCACGCTCTCGTTTTTCGCATACTCAGACAGCTTCCCGCGGGCAAACTTGGCGAGTGCAATCTGTTCCTCCGCTTTTGCAATTTCAAGCGCTTCCAGATCATTTTTCACTTGATTCTCTGCTACAAACACGCTCTGGTAGCTTTTCATCACGTTAAAATAAATCTGATCTTTGGCGTACTGGGCCTGCTTTTTACTGGCTAGATAAGATAACGTCGACGAATTATAATTTCTCCAGGAAACGTCATCATCAACAAATTCACCGTCTATAAAATCGACGAATGAATTTCCCAGACTCTTTTCCGCATTCTTAAACTCGATTCTGCGACGCTCTATATCACGCTCGGTGGTACGCGTGTTGTAGCTGTTGGTCTGTGCCCATTCTGCTGCCTGCTTAAGTGTTAATGTAGGCAAAGCCTGTCCCGTTGTGGATGCTGTCTTTGATGTAACCTCAGAAGATGAAGCACCTGACGTACTTGCTGATGTATTTCCGGGCGCACTGTCGGCTTGGACAGTCGAGGCCAGACCTGCTGATAAGGACAATACAAGCAGCGTGGCAGCCGCTTTTTGCTTCATAGATGAATTTCTCCCCTTTCCGTGCGTTATTCGCATCATTTCAATTCAATTCGACAGAAATTTCCACTCTCTATCGCAATCTATTGTACTTTCCGGTTTATGTAGGTACAAGGTGTAAAAACAATACATTTTTGTAACCTTTGCTTTCACTCCAATCGTACCTAAGCCCCATCGTGCACTGAAAATATCAGATTTAGTCTGTTTTTACCTGAACTTTACCTGATTTTCAGCTAATTTTAAGGAAAACAACAGCATCTATTAAGGTTTGGGACATATACTAGAGAAAGAATAACAGCCGCTCACTAGGAGGGTTAATAGATGATAAAAGAATCTCGCATGACAACTACTAACGAACCGTCTGATTTGTGGATGACCCGTTTTTTACGTGAATCGGAACAGCAAAAGATGCAATTGATCCGGGAAGCACGGAAAAATAACGATATACCGCTGATGAACAGTATTTCTTTTCATCTTGCCCAGCGGAATCAGCAGCACCTGATTGGATAAGCCGACAGGCGAATTTTAGGCTATATATGAACGGGCATCCCTATCGCCGCATGACATGCTAGATTAAAAAGAGCCGGGACAAATCAAACTACGATTTGTCCCGGCTCTTTTGGTGATAATCCAATCTTCGCTTTACCTCGCCTATTCTTCCATCTCCGCCTGCGGATCATACAGATATTGATCCAGCGGGATACGTCCGTTTGCATTAAAACGTATGCCTTCTTCCTCCAAATACAGACGCTGCAACGATGCGGCCCCGTCCTCCTGCAAAGCAATCTCGCCCAAGCGGTTAACTACTCTATGCCAGGGAAGCCGATGTTTTTGGCTTAGTGAATGCAAAATGCGGACTACCTGCCTGGCTCCTCTCGGACTGCCGGCTTCTGCCGCAATTTGCCCATAAGTCATTACTTTTCCCTCAGGGATCAGCAATATAATTTGAAGCACACGGGTAGTGAAAGGCTGCATGCTCTGATTCCTCCTGCATTACTATTGCTTTTTCTACAAATTATATCACCCCCGTTGTTTTTCGAGTAGGATATGCGTTGACGCTCGTGTGGACGTTCCGCGAACGGACCATTGTTCCAAATAAACAGGACTGTCTTATTCGGTAGAGAAGTTACTTTAGGGACAACCCCAAAATCCCAACTGTAAACTCAGAATCCGCTCAAACCCTGTCTTTTTAAATCCTGCGCTACCAATCGTGCCAGCTCCCTTGCACCTGCAAAGTTCGGATGAAGCGTGTCTCCATTCATATAGAGGGCGAGTGTAGCCTCTTTGCGAATAGAAGTGAAATAAGCTGAGCTCAGAACGTTCAGATCGACCAAAGGTGTTTGTTCCTCTTGAGCCAACGCCAAAATAGAACTTCTATACCATCTGTTTTCAGCGTTGTGTACATTGTTCGCATTAAAATCAGTAGCTCGGCCTTGCGGTGTCGACAGTACTACAGTCGCTCCTTTGGCCTTGACCTGACGGATCATATCCCGCATCCAGTTCTTAAACTCCGCTTCGCTTTCATTATGCTTTGGATTGGTATCATTAATGCCTAACTGCAGAATAAAATAATCTCCCGGCTTAATATATTTCACAATGGCCTCCAACTGACCATCCTGATGGAAGCCTCTAGCAATTTGGCCGCCTGAAGCCATATTGCGAATTTGGAAAGTATTCTTATTCACAAACGCTGGCAGCAGTTGCCCCCACCCGGCCTGCACGCTGCTATCTAGCGGATAGTAGTTACATACGGTAGAATCCCCGCCGATATAAATCGTTCGATTGGTAACCGGGCTGCTAGACAATTGCCTGACTTCCAATGCACTGAGTGTAAAAGCTGCACCCTCTTTGCCTTCTGTAACCAGCAGGTTGAGCTGTCCGTCTGTCACCGGAATTTGAAAGCGATCTTTCGCTCCATTCCCTGTCATATTAATAACCTGATACACACCCTCGGCGGCAATACTCGAACGAGAGGTATTTCCTAACGTAACCGATACCTCATATAACCCGGGAGGAAGATCAACATCAAAGGTGTTTTGACTTTTTGTTCCGGTAGCCATAAATTGTACCGCATCACTAGCCACTCCAGTCCCAGAGGCACTGACATTGCGCATATTCTCAGGAGTACGGAAACCATAGCCACGTGCCTTGTCGTAGGACAGCGAAGCGCTCACTCCGGTATAGCCCGCTTCGACCGTGCCTCCCCCAAAATCAAACTTGTACTCGCCAGTGGCTGCATATGCCGGCGTAGCTACGCCCAAACTTGGTGCACCACATAAAAAAGCAGCTAAAAGCATACCTGTCAATCCTTTTTTCCACTTCAATCTTCATTCCTCCTCCAAAGTTTATATTGTACTAAAAGAGCATTTTAAATTTTATTGTAAGCGCATACATTATTTTACCACATAGATACAAGTTTGTACCTATTTGATTTCTATGCAAAAGAAAAGCAGCACAAAAAAGCTTCGCAGGTACATCTGCGAAGCTTCGTGAATCTAAATTCTTTATTTCACAATTACTGTATTTAGTAGCGACATTAGTCTCCAACCAAAATACCGTCGAAGCTCTCTGGACCTACCCGTACCGTACCCAGCAGGTTAGAAGAAACAAAAGCTGTATACACCAATTGTGGTGTAATCGGCGGGTTAAAGTCATCAGCCGAGAACGTAATGACCTGTGGAGCCGGTATACTTAAGCTGAACGTAGACGTTGCCGAATAAACGAGAGGATCGGTTGGCAACGTGCCTCTTACAATGGTTATTGTAATTCCTAGTAAAGCAAGCGGAAGTTGAAGTGAAACGGTGCCTTTAAGCAGAACCCGTGGCGTACCTGTAATTCCCAGTGTGTTTAATCCGATCTGTCCAAATAATTGAGGCGCATTCACAACAGTGATCGGAATAAAAATGGAGTTTGCAAATGAAGCGTTTTGAGATGTTTTTCCATCAATAAATGTCCCCATAGTTTTCCCCCCTCTCTCTACCAGATACTAATAGATTATGAAAAAGATCGTTTGGATGCTTGGACTAAATCACTTGTAAAACACACAACTTCTTATGATTAGGCGAATGTGCGGCCCTTTCTCTGGTTCTATGAATACACTAAACCAATACTGGGAAAGGAGGAGTGTAATGTCTAATAAATTTAGAGCCATTTTAAAGGGAGCTAATGAAGTACCTCCGGTCAGAACAAATGCGACAGGAACTGCCGAATTTCGTTACCGTCCTGCCAGCCAACAATTAAGCTTCGAGCTGACTGTGCGCAATATCTCGCGGGTAACCCAAGCGCATATTCATCTAGGACGCAGAGGTGAAAATGGCCCTGTTGTTGCTACACTGTTTGGCCCTTCGAAGTTCGGGATAACCGTTAGAAGAGGCGTTGTTAGAGGCGTGCTGCGTGCGTGTGATCTCACTGGTCCGCTCAGAGGCAGAACCATTTATGATTTGGTATGTCAAATCAGAGAGGGCAATGCTTATGTCAATGTTCACACCATTCGTCATCCGAACGGAGCCATTCGCGGACAAATCAGACGTGAACAAACCAGACGTTGCAAATAACAAATGGACATGAGTATTAAAAAAGAACTTCCATGCCACTCATATTGAGGCTATGGTAGTTCTTTTTCTTATTTCTTAACAAATGTTAAGAAGTTGATAAGCGTTTCTTAGGCCCTATCCTTTCGGATTGTTAAGAACTTTATCTTTTAATAGAGAAAGTTCAATAAGATTTCCAACGCTATTCGATATGGAAAAGATGGCAAGCGCCTCGATATTACCGTAGGACGTGAAGGCGATGAAGCGGTAGTGATCTGCACCAATTGCGGCACCCCCATTCCGGTGGAAGATATCCCCCATTTGTTTGAACGCTTTTACCGGGTGGACAAATCACGTTCCAAGGCAACCGGAGGCACCGGGCTGGGGCTTGCCATTACAAAAAGCATTACCGAGCTGCACGATGGCCGCATTTCGGTGAGAAGCAATCGCAGACAAACGGATTTTGAAACCCGTTTTCCGCTATATCATGCTCGTTAAACAGCGTACCCCCTAGCCGATCAACAGCGTATAAACAATACCCGGCCCATGCACGCCGATGGTCAGATCATTTTCAATATCCGACGAACGGCTGGGTCCGGTAATAAAATGAATACCTGCGGGCAGTTGCTCGCGCCCGGCTTCGTCAAAACGAACTAAAATTTCGCCGAGTCGCGTTCGCAGACGCTCCACCGGCAGGAGAATGATCAGCACGGTCGGCAGCAAACTGACCGAGCGGCCCTTGGCCGGCGAGGATAGCACCGCTACCGAGCCGGTGTAGGCAGCGGCCTCATCGGCCATGACGATGCCGATATCTGCCTCCGCGGCGCGAGCCTTCCAGTCCTCGACCGGATCGGTGTTCCACACCGATAGATGGACTTCCGGCAGCGCGGCTTCCAGCTGGAGCGTATCCAGGTCCGGCTCATTCTGCCGAACGATATAGGCCGCTCCCAGTTCCTGCGCCTTGCGCGCGATCCAGTCTGCCGAATGCTCCAGACTCGGCAGACGTACGACATGCCCGCCAACACTTGTAAAGTTGGCGGTAAACTCCTCGATGCGCTGCTCCACGCTCCATTCAAATTCGTGCCAAAATGCAGGTGCGCCGCGAAACGGCTGTATCGGTGGCTCCGTCTGTCGCGGACGCTTGAGCCGCGTTGCAATGCCATCCATAAAGCGTGCCTGCTTGGCACGGGATTTTGCTTCCATTTGATGAAGCCACACTTCATGGGCCACTTTTGCTTGCGCAGAAGGATTACTCTGTTCATTCACGCTGCGTCCCTCCTTTACTTCTATCGGCCAAAATTGTCTCCATTCGGCTAAGAATGTCCGGCTGCATCACGTTGCGTTCCTGCTCCAGCTCGCGTTCGAGTGTATTCCATTGCTGACGGAAGGATTTTTTCGCCAGAGAAGGAGCCACACGGTACGTATTCCAGCCCTTTAATGGGCCCAGCTTAAGGGTAATTTCGCCCTTACGGACGACCGCTTTCTGGGCAATCTGTCCCAGCCGTATCGCTGCTGCGAATCGCTTCGAGCTGGAAACCACTGTCGCAAAACCTTTCATCCCTGCCGTTTCCAGCTTATCTCCTTGTCCCGCCTCCACCTTGCGTTTACGCAAATAAACCAGCATGTCATGCAGTGGTATTTTGACCGGACAGGCTTCATAACACGCACCACACAGACTGGACGCACTCGCAATATCATTCCACTCTTTAATGTTGCCATGCAGAGCAGGCGTAAGCACCGCACCGATAGGGCCACTATATGTCCCGCCATACGCATGCCCGCCAATGTGTCGGTAAACCGGACAGGCGTTCAGGCAAGCCCCGCAGCGAATGCAGTTCAGCAACTCTTGAAACTCGGGATTGCCTAGCTGAAGCGAACGTCCGTTATCAACGATGATGATGTGCATTTCCTCCGGTCCATCGGCATCCTGGCTGCGCCGTGGGCCTGAAATACAAGACATGTACATAGTCAGCTTCTGTCCGGTAGCCGATCGTGGCAGCAAGGTAGCCATCACTTCCAAATCCGTCCAGGATGGAATAATCCGCTCCATGCCCATCAGTGTAATCTGCGTTTTGGGCAAGGTCGATACCATCCGCGCATTGCCTTCATTTTCAAACAGGACCATGGAACCTGTCTCCGCGATGGCAAAATTACAGCCTGTCATGCCAATATCCGCCTCCAGGAACTTTTCACGCAGCTTTTTGCGGACAAAACCCGCCAATACCGTTGTATCTGCAGACAGTTCCTCCCCTGCTTCTTTGGACAGCAGCTCGGCAATCTGATAGCGGTTTTTGTGAATCGCGGGAATAACGATGTGAGATGGGGCTTCCCCGGTCAGTTGAATAATATATTCACCGAGGTCACTTTCAATCGTCTCAATGTCTGCCGCTTCCAGCGCCTGATTTAAATGCAGCTCCTCCGACACCATCGACTTGGATTTGACGACGGAGCGGGCCTGACTGTGGGCAGCAATATCCAGTGTAATGCGTACGGCATCGGCTGCTGTATCGGCAAAATGGATGTGCACCCCGTTGGCACGGGCATTTTCCACGAATAGATTCAAGTAATAATCCAAGTGAGCAATGGTATGCAGCCGAATTTGGCGTCCTCGCTCACGCCATTCCTCCCAGTGTCCATGTTGCGTGGAAGCCACCTGCTTGCCGCTACGCAGCCGCTCTGTTGTAAAACGAACAGCTTTGCGCAGAAAATCGTCATTCAGGGCCAAGTCCGCGCGTTTTCGAACCTTTTCACTCATGGAATGTGAATGTACAGCGGTCATGCGTGCTTCACTCCTTCATACAGCAGTTCAGCCAAATGCATAACCCGAACCGGCTCTTCCCGATAGCGAAGATTCCCGGCAATATTCATTAAGCAGGCCATATCCAGTCCGACCAGTACCTCGGCCTCCGTCTCCCTGATATGATCCACCTTTTCCGTTACCATCGCTCCCGAAATATCCGGCATTTTCACCGCAAAAGTGCCCCCAAAGCCACAGCAGTCCTCGGCAAAAGGGAGTGGTACCAATTGCAAGCCCTTTACGCTGCCAAGCAACTGCATCGGTTCCTCCTTAACGCCCAGCAATCGAGTGCCGTGACAAGACGGATGGTAGGTTACGGTATGCGGAAAAGACGCGCCCACATCGGTCACGCCAAGCACCTGTACCATGAATTGCGTAAACTCATACGTCTTTTGCTCCAGCCTCCGCGCCGAGTCCAGCCATTCGGGCTCATTCTTGAACAGCTCGGGGTAATGGTGAAGCATATATGTGCAGGAACCGGAGGGAGATACGACAAAATCGCTGTCATCAAACGCTCTCAGAATCGTTTTGGCCGCTGCCCTCGTTTCATCCCAGTAGCCGCTGTTATAGGACGGCTGGCCGCAGCATGTCTGCACCTTTGGAAAATCCAGCCGGGCACCATATCTGGCAAGCAAACGTGCCATCGCTTCCCCCACCTTGGGATAAATCGCATCACTCAGACAGGTAATAAATAAAGATACCTTCATACGAGACACCCCTTCCGTCCATGGAATAGCTATTTTTCTAGATAGTAAACGTTTTCTAATTATTTTGATGTTAGACCATTTGCCTGTGGAACGTCTGATCTGGTCTGTCGGCATTAGGGTTGAACCGACACTTACTCACTACAATAAAAATTCATTTACAGGGGATACCAGCATAGCGGTTCATTTGAATCTGGAGAAGCGTCAGCGTTCGCCTTTGCAGTGGGATTCTCACCTATATGTGTTTTACATCATCAAAGAATCCCACTGCAACAGCGATCGTAAGATCAAATGAAACGCGGAGCGACACCCTCCACCTTGGCATTTTTAAATTCACACAACCGTAACCGGAATCGACAGCTCCTCCAGTTGACTGTGAATCGGGCCCGACAACCGCGAATCCGTGATGATTTCGGACACTTGCGACAGGTTTACAACATGCGTAAACGCCTGCTGTCCAAATTTGCTCGCATCTGCCAGTAAAATCACACGGTCAGCGATACTGACCATTTTCTGCTTGAGACGAGCTTGCAGCTCATTCGATTCACTAATGCCACGATCCAGATGAACCCCCTGGCTGGAAAAAAACAGCTTATCCACATAATAGGTTTCTAAAGAACGCTCCGCGAGCGGGCCTACGAACGATAGCGAGCGTTGAAGCAACTGCCCACCCGTGGAAATAATCTCGATTTTTTCCTTACCCGCCAACTCTGTAGCGACCCGAATCGAATTCGTTAATATCGTCAACGGAATATCCGGCAGACTGGATGCCATATACCAGGCGGTCGTGCTGGCATCCAGCAAAATACGATCATGCGGCTGAATCAGCTTGACCGCTTCCTCGGCAATCCGGCGCTTTTCCTCTGCGTTCATAATTTCTCGTACCGCATAGGGTGTTTCAGGCTGCTCGTTTTTGACGCTGACGGCTCCCCCATGCGAACGACGCAATCGTCCCGCCTGCTCCAGACGGTCCAGATCGCGACGGATCGTTTCCTCTGTTACTTTGCACAGCTCGCTCAATTCCGACACCCGTATGCTTCCTTTTTCATTAACGAGCTGTACAATCATTTCATATCTTTCTGCGACCAGCATGGCAATCTCACTCCACATCTTTAATGTACAAAAAGTCTCGCCACCTGCCGGAATTGTCCGTAGGCATCCTCCCACGCCTCTGAATCGGCAGGTTCATAACCCTCGACGGTAATAGAATCCGCGATGACCCGGCGTGCTTCCCATATATCGGCGAACTTTCCCTGTGCCATCCATTGTACCGCAAGATTGCCGATTGCGCTCGCTTCTGCCGGTCCCGCCCACACAGGTTTTTGAATCGAATTGGCCGTCCACTGGCACAACAGCCGATTTTGAATGCCACCCCCAACCATATGCAGCCCGTTAAACCGTTGCCCTGATACACGCTCCGTGAGTTCCAAAACGTAACGGTACTTCAAGGCCAGACTTTCCAAAATACAGCGTGTGATCTCCCCCGGCGTCTCTGGCAAGGGCTGCCCAGTATTGCGGCAGTATTGGCGTATACGTGTTTTCATATCCCCGGCATGCAGAAACAGTTCATCATCCGGGTCATTCAAACAGTTGAACGCCGGAGCCTGCTCCGCCATATGAACCAATTCAGGAAAGGAATAGGAGCTTCCCTGCCGCTCCCACTCTCTGCGCACCTCCTGTAAAATCCACAGTCCCATAATGTTTTTCAGCAGCCTGTAGGTCCGCCCTACCCCGCCTTCGTTCGTAAAATTATATCGAAGCGTATCGTCGTTGATTACAGGCTGTGCGGTTTCCGTTCCCATCAGGGACCATGTTCCGCAGCTCAAGTACGCAAACGAGCGCTCCAGCGCAGGCACGGCAGCCACAGCTGATCCCGTATCGTGCTCCGCTACTGCAATCACAGGAATCGCTTCAATGCCCAGATCGGTCATGACTGATGAGCGGACGGTTCCCGCGACACTTCCCGGCTCCAGCATCTTTCCAAACCAGGAACGTGGAATGTCGATTCCAGCCAAAAGCTCATGATCCCATTCTTGCTGCAACGGATGATATAATTGCGTGCTGGTCGCATTAGAGAATTCGTTATACATTTCACCTGTCAGAAAATACCGCAGCAGATCAGGTATCATCAAGAAATGCTCTGCCTGCTCCAGCAAGGGTGAGCTCATCTTTCGCATTGCAGCCAATTGATATATGGTGTTAAACGTCAAAAACTGAATGCCTGTACGCTGAAAAATAAACTCCTTTCCCAGCCGTTCCTGTACTTCCTCCATCACCCCGTGAGTATGCCAATCGCGATAATGATAAGGGTTGCCAAGCAATTCTCCGGTTCCTCCGACCAGTCCAAAATCGACCGCCCAGGAGTCAATCCCCAGACTGGACGGATTCAGCCCCATATGCTTGGCTTTGAGCAATCCTAGCTGAACCTCGTGGTACAGACGCAACATATCCCAGTGCAGGCGTTCGCCAACCTTGACCGGATCATTCGAAAAGCGATGGATTTCCTCCACCTCTATACGTGAATCTGTCAATCGTCCGAGCAGGACCCTGCCGCTGCTTGCCCCCAAATCATAAGCGAGGATGCTCACCAGCTTGCACCACCCTTGCCTCTTTGCAAAATCTGCGTACCATAATCAGACGCCAAGTAGGCTTTCATTGGATCAGCAGGTAGCCCCTGCTCTTCACGTATCGCTTTGAGCAGCGGTGCCACATCAAACTCAAACGCTTTACGGACGGCATCCTCCGCACCCAGCACATCCTGGCGGTTTGCCGCCTCTTCCACCTCCGTATGATTAATCAGCAAGGCCTTCGCATATTGAGTCTGCACATTCAATACCGAGCGAATCATGGCCGGAATTTTGGGTTCGATATTGTGCGACTGGTCGATCAAATAAGCAATTTTATCCACGGTGTGGCGGATATCTGCATCCACATCCTGAGCCGCGTTCAAAATCTGATAAAAGATCAAAAATAGCTCATACGGATTGGCGGAGCCTACGATCAGATCATCATCCGCATATTTATAGCTGTTAAAATGGAAGCCGCCCAGTCGCTTTTCATCAATTAAAAAGGCAACAATATGCTCTACATTGGCTCCCGGCAGATGATGCCCTGTATCTACAAGCACCTGTGCCTGCGCCCCCAGCTTGGCCGCATAATTGTAAGCCATCCCCCAATCAGCAATATCCGTATGGTAAAAGGCCGGCTCGAACGCTTTGTATTCAATTAACATGCGCATATCAGGCGTAAGCGCCTTATACATTTCGCCGAGTGCCTCCAGCATCCAATTTTTCCGTTTGCGGATGTCCCCCTGGCCCGGATAATTTGTTCCATCTGCGAACCATAGGCTAAAATCGTTGGAGCCCGTCTCCTTCGCAATATCCACGCATTCCAGTAAATGGTTTGTGGCCTTGCGGCGGATTGCCGGGTCTACATTGGTGACACTGCCTAGCATGTAGTCCTCGTCTTGAAATAGGTTGGGATTCACTGCCCCAATCCGCAGACCGAGGCTTTCGGCATGATTGCGAAGCATGCCATAATTGTCCACCTTATCCCATGGGATATGAATGGCGACTGATGGACATAAGCCTGTAACTGCGTGGACCTGCGCAGCATCCTCCAACTTTTCAAACGGATCACGTGGTACGCCCGTTTTCTGAAAGACTTTAAAACGTGTACCTGAGTCACCGTAGCCCCAGGATGGCGTTTCTATGGTAAGCGCTTTCAGCTTTGTCTTTACCTGCTCCAGATCAATACCTCGTTGTTGCTGCTGTTCCTCGAATAAGGCATAGGCTTTGTCGCTCATCGTGGTTCCTCCTTGGAAAAATGAAGTGAGTTATGGGTGAGGCCGCTTCGCGTGCGGATTGTTCTTCCGATCGCTGTTATCTCCGGATTTTTTTATTGAACATATAAAGGTAAAAATCCGGAGATAAAGGCGAACGCTACGCTTCTTCAGAACAATTCCGCCCGCTCCGCTGCTAACCACCCATAAAGTCACTTTTATTTTAAAGTGTCAGTGTGTATATAAAGAATGCGAACACGCAAATAAGTCATATAACTTATTTGCGTGTTCTATTCATCTAAAAAGATCATGTAGTCTGAATTAGTGCGATGATAAGTTTGTTGTGATCCAAAGAAGCTCAACCATTCAGATTGATTTATCACTTTACTGAGCTTCATCTTACTCTCATACACAGCTCTTGTTTTTCTGGTGTATAGCTCTATGGACTACTGCTCCAGGCTTTCTACCTTGTAAAGGCTGCGGGAACGCCGCCGTCGATGGTCAGCATACAGCCTGTCGTTTTTTCCGCCTTGGATGAGGCGAAAAAGGCTATGCCCTCCGCGATATCCTGCGGATAGATGTTTACCAGCAAGGTTGTCCGCTTGCGGTAATGCTCCTCCAGCTGGTCTGGGTCAATTCCGTAGGCGGCAGCACGCTCGTTGCGCCAGTTGGAGTTCCAGATCGCCGAGCCTTGCAGAATAGCGTCCGGCAAAATCGTGTTCACACGAATGCCGTATTCGCCGCCTTCTGCGGCAATACAACGGGCCAGATGCGCCTCCAGTGCCTTGACCGAGCTGTAGGCCGTTACATTTTTACCCGCGTAGACCGAGTTTTTGGAGCCGACGAATACCATGCTGCCGCCAAGCGTCTGCTCCTTCATCAGCTTGAACGCTTCGCGCGCGACCAGAAAATAACCTGTTCCCAGCACGTTCACGTTTAAATTCCATTCCTTTAATGACGTTTCATCGAATGGACTGGAGGTGGCCAGGCCTGCATTGTTGACGATGATATCAACACCGCCATAGGTCAATGCAGTTTGTGCATAGGCGGCCTGGATTTGATCCTCCTGCGTCACATCCATTTTTACAGCTACGGCACGGTTTTCCCCGTAGCTGCTATTTATCTCTGCGGCAACCTTTTGTGCACCTTCCAGATTCAGGTCTGCCAACACGACATGCGCACCTTCCTCCACCAAGCGGCGTGCAGTTGCACTGCCGATTCCACCTGCTCCGCCCGTAATGAGCGAAATTTTGCGTGAAAATTCAGCTTCTGCCGGCGCGAGTGACAGCTTATAAAGCTCCAGAGGCCAGTACTCCACGTTATACGATTCGTTCTCACTAAGCGAAACAAACTCGCCTAACGCAGTTGCCCCCCGCATAACAGCGATAGCACGATGATACAAGGCACCGCTCACCTGCGCATTGCTCCAGCTTTTGCCTGTATTTATCATACCAACACCCGGAATCAAAATTACACGTGGCGCAGCCTCGAACCTAATGTCTCCCTTATGACAATTGCGTTCAAAATAGGCTTGGTATTGCTCCTTGTAGGCTGCTATGCCCTCCGCAAGCTTGATCTTCAAGCCCTCTATATCCTCCACATCCGGTGTCCATTCCACAAAAAGCGGCTTCATCTTGGTATGAACCAGATGATCCGGGCATGCTGCCCCGACCTGAGATAAAGCAGCAGCTTCCCGACCGTTCACAAACTCCAGCACATCCTCCGCATCATCAAAGGTGAGAATCATCTTTTTCTCATCACTGACCGCTCCCCGGACGGCTGGCATGACCTGGGAAGCAATGCTGCGGCGCTCCTTGGAAGTAAGCGCTTTATAATTTACGCCGCCAAACGGCTGTTTTCCCTCTTGACGTGCATTAATATAGCTTTCTGCTTCCTGAATGATTTCGATTGTCTTCGCATACGCTGCTTCGGACGTATCTCCCCACGTCACTAGGCCGTGCTTTTCCATCAATACCAACTCTGCTTGGGGATGATCCAGTACACCTTGGGCAATCATTTTCGACAGCTTAAAGCCAGGTCGGATATAAGGCACCCATACAAAACGGTCACCGAAAATTTCCTTTGCGATCTCCTTGCCATTATGCGCACAGCATAAGCTGATAATCGCATCCGGGTGTGTATGGTCCACATGTCTAAAAGGTAAAAAAGCGTGTAATAGCGTCTCAATCGAGGCACGAGGATGCTTGGCATCAATCATACAATTCGCCAAATACGCAACCATATCCTCGTCAGACATATCTTCACGCTCATACAAAGGACGGATATCCTCCATACGAAGCCCTGTGAAATTATGCGCTTTCATGGTCGCGAGATCAGAACCGCTGCCCTTGACATACATCACTTCGACTTCACGCCCGCGGAAATCCTGTATTGTTGTTTTGGCCGAAGTATTGCCGCCTCCCCAGTTGCACACACTCCTGTCCGTGCCGATGAGGTTAGAACGGTATACGAGCTGTTCCAGCGTGCTTTTTTGCTCAGCTGCTTGTGAAGAATTCCACAGACTTTGTACCATAGGAAAAAGACCTCCAAATTCCGTTTTAGTTTTGAAATGCTTTGTTACAGTGTTTGTTTTTGTTTATGGAGACTATAACACTTTTGTTTTAATTTGAAAATATGTAATACAAAAATAATCAAAAATAAATTTTAATTTTTAATAACCCGTAAGACGAATAAGCCCCTCTGTAAACGGCAACTGCCACACTGGGAGGAAAGCGCTTTAATAAATTTGGCGTCATAGGAGAGATAAGCTTTAAAATACAATAAGGCCGTGCCGGGATCGGGGGTATAAGAACCTTTTCCAGCACGGCCTTACTCATTTGACTAGCTACCCATCAGCTAATCGTTTTTTAATGACTGCAGGCACACCTGCAGCCATGGTAAATTCGGGTATATTGTCTTTGACAAAGGCTCCGCCACCAATCACTGACCAACAGCCGATGTGACGCTTCTCGCGTACCGAGGCCCCAATGCCAATATAGGCTCCATCATCTATGGTTACATTACCTGCCAGATTCACACCTGGGGATATAGTTACATAATCACCAATAACCGCATCATGACTGATACTGACACTCCGATTGATAATTACATGATTTCCAATCTTAATATTGCCCGACAGGACTGCCCCCTCAAAGATCATGCTCCCCTCTCCAATGACATTTCTTCGAGACAGGCGAACATGGGGGTGTATTAGCGGGGCTGATATACGAAATCCTGAGCGAATGGTAGCATAGGCAAATCGCTTCTTTAATGCCGGGTCACCCACTCCTGCGCATAGGAGCTCTACCTCTTGTTTTAACACTTCAATATCAGCCAACGTTCCCAATACAGGAACGCCATCTACAACCTGGCCTTTCGTCTCAGGCCGTTCGTCTAAAAAGCCTACCACCTGAACTCCCATATCTTCACATAACCAGTTAATCTCCCTGGCATGTCCGCCCGATCCCCAAATCACAATTTTTCTCATCTCGTTTTTTCTCTTCCTAAGCTTCCGAGAACTTTTACAATTCTTTGAACGATTTTCTCATCCAGCTCCTCCCATAAGGGCAAGCTGACAATATGTTTGGCAATATGCTCGGTAACATCAAGCGTAGAATGAGGATAGCTTTGGAACTGCTTCTGCTGATGGCATGCTGGAGAAAAGTAGGTTCTGGCTTCTATGGAATTTGAGGCTAATAATTCAACGACTTCTTGATTGCTGTGGGAGGCTGGACTAAGGATGGATATAAATTGGTGAACTACTGTGCCTTGCAGTTTTTGCATAGACCATCCATGTTCTAATAATCCTGTTTGATGCAGTTGTTGAAGATAATATTGGTAGATCGTTTTTCTATTCTCCTGTACAGCCTTGAAATGATCGAGAGTGGCTAAAGCGATAGCAGCGGTATACTCGGATATCTTACTGTTTAGACCTTGGATGACAGACTCCCTGCTGCTGGAGAAACCAAAATTTCCTGCCTGACGAATCCGCTTTATGAGATCCTGGTCCATACTATATACTAGGCCACCCTCTCCAATACCGAAGGATTTCGTGGCATGAAAGCTGTATACGACGGCTCCTCCGAAGCCTTTGCCAAAATGCGCGACTTCTTCCTCCGAAGTCATAGTGCCGAAACTGGCGGCGGCATCGATCACTACCGGAATACCTTGCTCCAGCAGCCTGTTATAAACGGATTTATCAATGGCTGAGCCGAAAGTGGCATAAGGGACAACTACCGCAATCTCATCCCCCAGCAGCTTGATTGTCTGCTCCAACTGCTCCCTGTTCATTTGCCAATTCTCAGGTTCAATGTCAAGGAAGTAGGGAATAAGCCCGCACCACTCGGCAGCAAGTGGGGTTGCAGCAAAAGTAAAGCTTGGCATAACCGCATATCTACCCTTTGGTCGCTTGCTTTGAGAAATCGCCAACATCAACCCGATGGTAGCGTTATGCACTGTGACTGCTGATCCGGTTCCATCAAACATTTGACTAATAACTCGCTCTTCAAAAAGTTTATTTAGGGGACCATAATTGGAGTAAATCCGGGTCTCTTCTATTTTTTCAAGATTGGAAAGTAATTTTTCTTTTTTTACTAAATTAGGTCGTAAGAAGGGAATATCAAACATGATCCAGCCTCCTTCGCACAAATGATGAGTAAAGCAGAATGTTTAGTCTAACGTTTTTAATATCATTTCAATTCGCTCGACATCTGCAACAAATTGTGGGCTACCCTTTATACGTTCATGGTAAGATCGAAGAGCAGTTTTAAACAAATCGTTAGTATCCAAAAATCCATCATCTCTTGAGGCAATCATAATATCCAACCATTCCGTGAACGCCTTTGGACCAAGTGTTTGATTATTTTGATTAGGATGTATTCGAAAATAGCTTAGCTCTTCCGGAATATAAACGGCTTTTCCTTTGGATAGTAAAGTCAACCAAGAAGCTAAATCATTAAGAAGAGAATACTGTCTCCCTTTATATATTCCAAATGGATTGACAAGATCTGTTCTTTTAAATAACACTGTTGTGGGTTCACCAATTACGTTTAGGCAACGACTTAACACAATGTTTCCCAACATTTTTCCGTCCATGATCCTTGTTTCTTCGTATAGCCTTTTCGTTGCATAGTTCGGTGGGATCAAAGCCCCTGATTCATTAATGGTTTGTCGATAAGAGGTAACCAGTGTGATGTTTTCGAAATTTTCAAAAAAATAGATCATTTTTTCTATTTTTTCTCTATGAAAAACGTCATCATCCATCAAGTAATTGATATATTCCCCAGATGCTAAGTCAAAACATTTGTGCCAATTTTCAAGAAAAAGATTCTTCTCATTTTTATAATATTGGATTTGGGGATACGAATCTAAAAAAGGATCAAGCATCTCTTGTACTTCAGGAGTTGTGCTGTCATCACAGATAATGATCTCGGTATTCGGGTAAGTTTGTTCCAATGCACTTTCGAGGGCGATTTTTAGTGTATGAGGACGGTTATATGCAGGTATAACTATACTTACTAATGGGTATTCCAAGTTCCTCCACCTTTCTTTTGCGCTTTTTCTTGAAGTACTAACGAAGGCCTCAAGATATACACCTAAAAAGTCTGATTTTTCGTTGATTTCACCTTGGGTAACCTTTTGCTCACATACACATACATATATATTACTGAAAAATAAAATGATGATTAAAAATGAAGCGGTTTAACAAAAACTCTCGTCTGCATCGACACCTCTGTCTCGTCGGTGTTCGAAACCCGTAAAGGAGAATGATCATGCCTCTGAATTTCACTCCACTATTGACAGCCCATATATTTGTATCCAAAAAGATTTTAAAGGAAGATGTAATAGAATTAATAGAGAAGTTGGAAGAAAATCACATTACAGTAACTTTGTATCAGCCTGATGATCCCATATTAGAAAACAACGTTCACAAACCGCGAGTCTACGTTTCATTGGGAGAAGAGTGGGGAGAATTTTCAGCACTAAAAGCGTTGCCTGGTCACGAAAAAAAACGCTGGTTGCACTTCCAATCACCAGACGAAATTCAACCTATGCATTTATTTTTCTGCTGGCTCAAGGCAACAGATCCTCTTCCGGAGAATAGAACGATTCCTCCAACACATTTTTCTTCAAACACACCTTTAATATCCGTCTTTACTGCCAGTTACAGGTCAAAGGAAAAAATTCAACGACCTTATCAATCTTTATTGAAGCAGACCTACAAGAACTGGGAATGGGTAATCGTGGATGATTCCGGTGATGAAGATGAGACATACAAAGAGTATTTACTCCCTTTAGAGGATCACCGTGTGCGGAGATATCGCCAGGATTCCCGCAATGGCTATATAGGGGCTATCAAAAGGTTTGCAGCAGGTCTATGTACAGGGGAAATTTTAGTAGAAGTCGATCATGATGATGAGCTAACACCTGACTGCCTGGAGAAAATCGTCAAAGCATTTCAACAAAACCCTGACTGTGGCTTTGTTTATGGGGATTGTGCTGAAGTGTATGCAGAGAGCAATCATGCACATTGGTATGGCTGGGATTGTGGCTTTGGTTACAGTGTTCATTATCGAGTCTGGCTGCATGAAATGAACAGATGGCAAAATGTACAAAAACATACGACCATTAATGGCAAAACCATTCGACATTTGGTCGGTTTACCCAATCATCCCCGTGCGTGGACGAGGGACTGTTACCATCTGATCGGAGGCCATCGCAATGAACTACTGGTAGCAGATGATTACGATATGCTGGTCCGGACGTTTCTTTGTACTAAATTTGTAAACATCCCCGATTTGATATATATCCAATATCGTAACGAACATGGAAATAACACTACATTTCTCAGAAATAAGCAGATTCAGGTTCTTGTAAGGGAACTATATAGATGCTATTTTCAAAGGATCCAAATGAGATTGAAAGAGCTCGATTTACCAGAGCTATTGCCTTATCGTCGTATATGGGAGACTTCTACGGATGATCCCGCCCGGAAATCTGCTCACGTTATTCAAGAAGATACCTCAAGATTCTCGATATTGTTCCCTATTCCCCATTCCTGTCCTGAAATAGAGCATACCCAATTAATTAAGACGCTCCAAAAGAGCATTGAAAACAACTTTAGGGAGATCGAAATTGTGGTTGTAGGTCGAATTCCATCAGAAATCGAAACCTATGCCTCCAAAGCTCCCAGGGGAGCCATACGATGGTGGCCAATGGAGCCAAATGATTCATTGGAAACTTGTATTCAATATGCAAAATTTGTTGCGTCCTGTAAAGAGAAAGTGGTTGTATTGCCCTAAATTACAACAAGCCTGATCAGAATATTAGCCAACAATTATTTTCTAATACCTTTGTCGAAGTCTCCTGGAATTATTTCCATGAAGCTTCGACAAAGGTTTTTTTGTTACAGCAGAACTGCAAACATGAACTTAAGACAAAAAAAGGACCCAAAAGTTATAAATAACTTTTGAGTCCTCTAAATATACCTTGACCTTAAGCTGGTCCTTGCTCGCCTTGAGGTCCCTGAGGTCCTTGCTCGCCTTGTACGCCTTGAGGTCCTTGGTCACCTTGAACTCCTTGAGGTCCTTGGTCGCCTTGAACACCCTGAGGTCCTTGATCGCCTTGGACTCCTTGAGGTCCTTGGTCGCCTTGAACTCCCTGAGGTCCTTGGTCACCTTGTACGCCTTGAACTCCCTGAGGTCCTTGATCGCCTTGTGGTCCTTGAACTCCTTGAGGGCCTGCAGCACCTTGTGGACCTAGAGGGCCTTGAGCACCTAGAGGGCCTTGAACACCTTGTGGACCTAGAGGGCCTTGAGCACCTTGTGGTCCTTGAACGCCCTGTGGTCCTTGAACGCCCTGTGGTCCTTGGTCACCTTGTACGCCTTGAACTCCCTGAGGTCCTTGATCGCCTTGGACTCCTTGAGGTCCTTGGTCGCCTTGAACTCCCTGAGGTCCTTGGTCACCTTGAACTCCTTGAGGTCCTTGGTCGCCTTGGACTCCTTGAGGCCCTTGGTCACCTTGAACTCCTTGAGGTCCTTGGTCGCCTTGAACACCCTGAGGTCCTTGGTCACCTTGAACTCCTTGAGGTCCTTGGTCGCCTTGTACTCCCTGAGGTCCTTGGTCACCTTGAACTCCTTGAGGTCCTTGGTCGCCTTGGACTCCTTGAGGTCCTTGGTCGCCTTGAACTCCCTGAGGTCCTTGGTCACCTTGAACTCCTTGAGGTCCTTGGTCGCCTTGGACTCCTTGAGGTCCTTGGACGCCTTGAACTCCCTGAGGTCCTTGATCGCCTTGGACTCCTTGAGGTCCTTGGTCGCCTTGAACTCCCTGAGGTCCTTGGTCACCTTGAACTCCTTGAGGTCCTTGTTCGCCTTGGACTCCTTGAGGTCCTTGGTCGCCTTGAACTCCCTGAGGTCCTTGATCGCCTTGTACGCCTTGAGGTCCTTGGTCGCCTTGGACTCCTTGAACTCCCTGAGGCCCTTGATCGCCTTGTACGCCTTGAGGTCCTTGGTCGCCTTGTGCTCCTTGGACTCCCTGAGGTCCTTGGTCACCTTGAACTCCTTGAGGTCCTTGGTCGCCTTGGACTCCTTGAGGTCCTTGATCGCCTTGGACTCCTTGAGGTCCTTGATCGCCTTGGACTCCTTGAACTCCCTGAGGTCCTTGGTCGCCTTGTACGCCTTGAGGTCCTTGGTCGCCTTGGACGCCTTGAGGTCCTTGGTCGCCTTGGACGCCTTGAACTCCCTGAGGTCCTTGATCGCCTTGGACTCCTTGAGGTCCTTGGTCGCCTTGAACACCCTGAGGCCCTTGGTCACCTTGAACACCTTGAGGTCCTTGGTCGCCTTGTACGCCCTGAGGTCCTTGATCACCTTGTACGCCTTGAACTCCTTGAGGTCCTTGGTCACCTTGAACTCCTTGAGGTCCTTGGTCGCCTTGTACGCCCTGAGGTCCTTGGTCGCCTTGAGGTCCTTGGTCGCCTTGGACTCCTTGAGGTCCTTGGTCGCCTTGAACACCCTGAGGCCCTTGGTCACCTTGAACTCCCTGAGGTCCTTGATCGCCTTGGACTCCTTGAGGTCCTTGGTCGCCTTGGACTCCTTGAGGTCCTTGGTCGCCTTGAGGTCCTTGATCGCCTTGTACGCCTTGAACACCCTGAGGTCCTTGGTCGCCTTGGACTCCTTGAGGTCCTTGGTCGCCTTGGGCTCCTTGAGGTCCTTGGTCGCCTTGAACACCCTGAGGTCCTTGGTCACCTTGAACTCCTTGAGGTCCTTGGTCGCCTTGTGCTCCTTGGACTCCCTGAGGTCCTTGGTCACCTTGAACTCCTTGCGGTCCTTGGTCACCTTGAACTCCCTGAGGTCCTTGGTCTCCCTGAACACCCTGAGGTCCTTGGTCACCTTGTACGCCCTGAGGCCCTTGGTCTCCCTGAACACCCTGAGGTCCTTGGTCACCTTGTACGCCTTGAGGTCCTTGGTCACCTTGAACACCCTGAGGTCCTTGGTCGCCTTGAACTCCTTGCGGTCCTTGGTCGCCTTGGACGCCCTGAGGTCCTTGGTCACCTTGAACTCCCTGAGGTCCTTGGTCGCCTTGAACTCCTTGAGGTCCTTGATCACCTTGAACTCCCTGAGGTCCTTGGTCGCCTTGGACGCCCTGAACTCCCTGAGGTCCTTGGTCGCCCTGGGCTCCTTGGACTCCTTGAGGTCCTTGGTCACCTTGTACGCCTTGAACTCCCTGAGGTCCTTGGTCACCTTGTACGCCTTGAACACCCTGAGGTCCTTGGTCACCTTGGGCTCCTTGAACGCCTTGAGGTCCTTGGTCGCCTTGTGTGCCTTGAACGCCTTGAGGTCCTTGGTCTCCTTGTACACCTTGAACTCCTTGAGGTCCTTGAGCACCTTGTACGCCTTGAACACCTTGAGGTCCTTGGTCGCCTTGGGCTCCTTGAACACCTTGAGGTCCTTGGTCGCCTTGCGGTCCTTGGACACCTTGCGGTCCTTGAACACCTTGCGGTCCTTGAACACCTTGCGATCCTTGAACGCCTTGCGGTCCTTGAACGCCTTGCGGCCCTTGAACGCCTTGCGGTCCTTGAACGCCTTGCGATCCTTGAACGCCTTGCGATCCTTGAACGCCTTGCGGTCCTTGAACGCCTTGCGGTCCTTGAACACCTTGAGGTCCTTGGACGCCTTGATCGGTTCCTAAAAGTTCATCAGATACTAACCGATGCGCAGGTACTAATTGCCCCAATGCATCTTTACCCCAAACAGAAATTTGAGTTTCATCCTCTGCTGGCCCGCTTGTGGTAAACACGAATTCAAATGCGTCGAAACCTGCAAAGAAATTCCTAGTTAAAACCACATTGGGCCCCACTGCCACTAGTTGTTGTACATATAATGTTCTGCTGCCGTTTAAAATAAAACCCTCAATTAAAACAGTAGAAGAATTTACAGAATCTCGGTTATCTATTTTTATAGTGACCAGTTGGGTGGGTCTGACTCCGTTAACAGGATCGTTTGCAATGGGTCCAGTTGATAATACTGCCATTTAGGTACTCCCTCCTCTCTAGTAAAAAGCAAGCTTTTTTTGTGAACAATGAGATCTTTCTCAAGACCCTGTTCCCTCTATTTTATGTCTCAACCATTTGCTGCGATTGTGGTTCTATCTCTATACATACGTTGAGTTTTAAGACCCTAGTTGCTCATCCGCAACAATACGCTGAACATCAATGATTGTACCGCTCGCGTTTTTTCCCCAAACTGAAATATCAGTACTTTCTTCTGCTAAACCGCTTGTGGTAAAAACGAATTCATATGCGTCGAAGTTCGCTAGATAATTTCTCGTAACAACTGCATTGGGGGCTAAAGCTATTTGTTCTAGTACATATAATGTTCGTAAACCATTTAAAATGTAGCCTTGAATTAAAACAATTGAAGAATTGACTAAATCGCGGTTAATTATTTTAACGGTAACCTGCTGGATAGGCCTGATCCCACTAACAGGACTATTCTCAATAGGTCCAGTTGATAATACAGCCATTAAGTTCATCTCTCCTTTTCTATTTATTAACTACAAATCCATATTTATATAAAAATACTATATATATCGAACTGAAAAATATAATTGGGTTTAAATCCACTATATTATTTTACAGTTCAATCTATATAGAACAGAATAGGGATTATGCAGCTCTATGTATCATATTAATAATTTGTTGCATATGATTGTTTGTTTGCCTATTAAAAATAAAAAGGATAAAGGCCCCCTGAGAAAAAAGGTACCTTTATCCTTGTAGATCTACAACACTCTAACAGATTTATTTTTTAATTCCTCGAATTGTTCCAACCTTTGTTTCTCATCCCATAAATAATGAAATCCCCATCTATTTGCTTTGTCCCCTTCGCGTAGCCCTTGTTTTAAAGCCGGGAAACGTGAATTTATATAGTCAAAACCTAAGTATTTATAATGTAGCAATAAAACATCATTATTGGATGGCTTTACAACGTCCCCTGTAGGTGAAGCAGTATGCCTGCCAGGACTGAAATTTATTTCTTGAATCGCATTTGGATTAAATATTTGAGGCTTATCGTACGTTTGACTTCTTACACCGTTCCTTACCGTCTCATGTAATGGTTGATCGCTACTCGGGAAAAAATCGGAAACCATCTCATAACCATCAGGGACAATCAATGTTATTCCTTTAGAGGTGCATTCTTGCAGATATGTTCTAAGGTTAGGGTGATAGAAATGTTCATCTGCGTCACAGACAATAACCCAGTCTGCCTTTCCTCTGCTTCCTTTCCAAAATTGATTGAATTTATCTTGTGCTGATTTCACGAGAGAATTACCTTCTATTTCGAATCTATCTATAACAACTTTGGGATTTTCCCTTAACATGGATACAGAATTATCAGTTGAGCCATTATCGAAAATATAGTATTGATCCGCTATATTATCATAGTGCTTAAAAAAAAACGGGAGCATTTTTTCTTCATTCCAGCATAAAGCATATACATGTATTATCACGTGCTCTTCCCCTTTCAAACTCAAAGCTTATGGACCAACTTGCTTGATAATATATGCAGCTTATATTTGTGGGGTTCAAGTCGTGGATGACGAACTTTTGGGTGAGGTGTACTATGTTTGAAAAAAGATGAGCAAGAAATTCTGGCTTATTACGATGGCGGCGCGGAAATAGGCAGACTGGAACGGGGAATCGGAAAAATAGAGCTGGAACGATCGAAGGAAATCATTTCGCGTTATGTCAGCCGTTCGTCTCAAGTCATTTATGATATTGGTGGCGGTGTAGGGGTTTACTCCTTTTGGCTGGCGGAATTAGGGCATGAGGTTCATTTGTTTGATCTGTCTCCCCAAGCCATTGAATTCGCTCGTCAGCAACAACAAAACAAACCCATAATCAGCAAGCTCGAAACCGCAGATGCCAGGAATGTGGACCGTGAAGATGAAAGCGCAGACATCGTTCTATTAATGGGCCCTTTATATCATTTAACAGAGCAGCATGAACGAATAAAAGCACTGCAAGAGGCGGCACGTGTCTTAAAAAAGGGGGGAACGCTGATCACTTCAGCTATATCCAGGTTTGGCTCACTGCTTTGGGGATTATCTGTATACGGTGAACAGAATACAATTGTCGAAGAAGACATATTCATGGACATGGTTAGACAGGAGCTGACGAATGGCCAGCATGTGCGTCCTTCCGCGTATCCCTCTTTTATCGCTCGCTCCTACTTTCATACACCCGCTGCCTTGCGTGCCGACTGGCAAGCGGCCGGATTACAGGAGCCTCGTATTTTCGGAGTAGAGGGACCTGTCTGGATTGCCCCCGGTGTTAAAGAAAAGTGGACGGTCCCTGACCATCGCAGACGTTTGTTAGCTATAGCACGGCAGGTGGAAGAGCAGGAATCCATCATCGGTATGAGCCCGCATATGCTTGCGGTTGGTACCAAATCGTGAATGGTATGCCTTTATGTGAATGGTAGCTTTTACGTGAATATTATGTGTCTTTACATGAACACAGCAAGGGTAGAATGTTTACCTGTTCAGCCGTGCGTTCAAAAGCTGATCGTATCCGTACTGCTGGCGGGTAAGCTCCTCCTTGCGCTGTTTTTCCACTGCTTTTACCCCCAGTTCCCATGCTGTCTCCGGCTTCATCACAAATACTCCGTCATCATCACCCAAAATAAGATCACCCGGATGCACGCTGACCCCAAACAGGCTTATCGGCATATTCACCTCCCCTTCCAGTTCCAGTGTGCGTGTAGTCAAAGCGCTAATCCCTTTTGAAAAGACGGGAAATTGCAGTTGGTTCAGCACGCTAACATCCGTGACACAGCCGGAAACAATCACCCCCGCCAGCTGCTTTTTCAGCGCTACATAGGCTCTGAATTCCCCCCAGCAGGCTCTGGCATCGTCTCCAGACATATCGACGACAAGCACATCACCCGCTTGTGCCAATTCCAGTGCATGGCGTATCGCAGTGGAATCCAGATGGGGAAGCCTCACCGTAACTGCATTCCCCAACAAACGAATAGGACGAAACAGTGGTTGTGCTCCCTGCATACATCCAAAATCCGTAAAATGTCCTATCGTGGAAGCACTAATATGCTGATAAAGCTCCAGCAGTTCCTTCATTACACCCTCAACACGAGGTTGAATCCGAAACATGTATACCAGCTCCTTCTACTTAACTCGTACCATGTATTTTGGGACAGGTAGGGCAATAGCCGCCCTTGTCCTTCATCTGATAAAAATAACAGCAGGTTTTGCGCACACGTACTGCTTGCACCGTATCCATAGATGCGGTGGATACTGAGGTCATCGGGGTACGCTGTGTACGAGCAGAGTCCGCATACCGAGCCAGCGGGTTGTGTCGTTCACCAAACAAATGAGCCGGTGCTTCACAGATCAAGTATTTAAAATCCTCTTCTATCCGCAACAGCTCCCCGCCACTCACCTCCTGCCGGATGCGGTTCTCATACAGCGCATAGACATAGATGGCGGTGTTTTCCCATAATACCGTTCTCGGAATGGAAGCAACAGCAGAAACCGAGTGCCAAATCGGGGCCAAATGCTCTGCAAATACCTGCCCGATGACGTAATCACGCCAAGCATGACGCTGTTGCTGATGCTGGGCTGTATCACCGTTGTCCCTGTCCCCATGTTCCGTTTCACCGCCATATTCCGTACCATATTCTGTAACTCGCAGTCTGCTCAAATGCAGCCTCGGAAGCCATGTATCCTTGACAAAATCAGAGCGAATTGCACAATCGGCAATCCCAAGCTCCAGTGTCTTGTTATACACAGACATCGCATACAGAGCCGGGGATACGATCAAAAAACCGTATCGTTTTGCCAAGGCAGAGGCCGTTACCTTACGTGAAGAAAAATCATGCAGTTCTGACAGACGATCCAGATACAGGGTACATGAAGATGCATCCAGCAAATCGGCAGCGCGTAGATCGTATCGGCCCATTGGTGCTTGTACATCGCTGCTTATTCGCAGTTTTTCCGTGAGATACGACCACTCCGTAGGCTCAAACGAGGACCTTTTGCCGTACGGCATCCATCTTCCTCCCCTTTCCATGAGGAATAAACATCGGTGTTCCGTACAACGGATCAGCAATAACTTGACAGCGCAGCTGGAATACGGCTTCCACCGTCTCAGAGGTCATGATTTCTTCCGGCTTTCCCTGCGCATAAATCCGCTTATCGTGTACTGCAACCATATGGTGCGCATAACGACAAGCCAAATTCAGATCATGCAGCACCATGACAATGGTCCGTCCTTCGCGTTCATTTAGGTCAAACAGCAGGTCCAGAATCTCAATTTGATGTGTCATGTCCAAATAAGTCGTCGGTTCATCCAGTAAAATCATGTCCGTCCCCTGCGCCAAAGTCATGGAAATCCACGCACGCTGGCGCTGTCCACCCGATAACGAATCCACTGGTCGGTCTGCAAAAGCCTCTAATTGCGTCGCTCGCAGTGCATTTTGCACCTGTGTCTCATCCTCTGCCGACCACTGCTTGAGCCAGCTTTGGTGCGGATATCTGCCCTGCTTGACCAACTGATATACCGTTAGTCCTTCCGGTGCTGAGGGTCCCTGTGGCAAAATGGACAGCCTTTTGGCAATTTGCTTGGAGGGGAGCTGGGCAATCGACTGCCCATCCAGCAGCACCGCCCCCGCCGCAGGCTTTAACAGCCGTGCCATGGCACGTAAAATCGTCGATTTTCCACAGCCATTACTGCCTACCAGTACCGTAATCTTTCCCTCCGGAATTTGCAGGTCCAGCTCTTGAATAATCGGGTCTGTCCCATAGTTAATCTGCAGGTCTTTCATCTCTAAACCCATGCAGCTTCCCTCCCATTTCATAAAGTCATCTATTTCAGTCCGCCCTTAATGCCGATTCCGTCGCTGAAGCAGTAAATACAGAAAAAACGGTGCCCCTACTCCTGCTGTAAAAATGCCTGCGGGAATATCAATGGGATAAAAGGCCGTGCGGGCCAGCAAATCAGCGAGATATACCAGCAATCCCCCTACCAGTGCTGACACCAGCGTCAGCCCTCCGATAGAGCGGCCTACCAATCGACGTGCAATATGGGGTGCGATTAATCCAACAAAACCAATCGCTCCCGCGACTGCTACCGCAGTTCCGACGAGAATCACACTGAGCAGTAGCAGCAGCACACGGTGCCGCTGCACCTCTACACCCAGTCCGGTAGCCACATCGTCCCCCAGCTCCTGTGTATTGAGACTACGCGTAAAATAGAGAACGAGAGGTGTACAGACCCCAATAGAAATCAACATCGTATATACGTTGCTCCACGACGCTCCATACACGCTGCCCGTCAGCCAAATATAAGCCTTGCCGGCTGTAAAGGAAGAGCTCATGACCAACATCAGCGTCGTAACCGAACTCATGGCAGAAGCCAAACCAATTCCCACCAACACCAATCGGATGGGCGTTACACCATCCTTCCAGGCCAGCATATACACCAGCAGTGATACGACCAGTGCACCAGCGACAGCCGCCACAGGCAGCCATTGAAAGCTCAAAACAGCTCCTCCATAAGCAATGAACGTAACCGCTGCTACAGATGCCCCGCCTGTAATGCCGAGGATATCCGGGGATGCCAGCGGATTGCGAATAATACCCTGAAGCACCGCTCCCGCGATGCCCAAAGCCGCGCCAACCAGCACCCCTGTAACCGCTCGTGGGAACCGCAGCCTGTATAAAATAAAGTCATGTTCACCTGAGCTGCGTCCCCATATTGCTCGAAGAACTTCCCAAGGATGTACATAGGTATCCCCCCAGCCCACACTGATCACCCCCATGATCAGAAGCGCCAAGGCCAATCCACCCATCATCCATAACGCTTTCTTTTCCAACTGGATATGAAATTGGCCGTTTCTGCTCCGCAGTGTCACATAACGCTTCATGTTCAACCTGCCTGTACTGACACCATGCTTCACGTTCACACGCTTCATTTTCACGCTCCCCCTTTACGAGCAATATAGATGAACAAGGGAACCCCGATCAAAGCTGTAATGACGCCAATCGGAATTTCCTGCGGTGAAATCAGCACTCTGGCGGCAGTATCAGCCGACACTAATAGCAAAGCACCTAATACCGCCGAAAAAGGGGTAATCCAGCGGTAATCCGCACCCACCAAAGCACGAGCCACATGCGGAATGACCAGACCGACAAAGCCAATCGCCCCCGCAATAGCAACAGAACATCCAGCTAGCACCACAACAATGAGACCCATCGCGCATTTTACCCATAACGTATTTTGCCCCAGGCCCTTCGCTACATCTTCCCCGGTCACGAGCAGATTCACCGCTCTACCCATAAACATCGCCGAGATCCCCGCCACCAGCATAAAAGGAAATAAAGGCTGCAGCATCTCCAGCGAACGTCCGCTGACAGAGCCAGCCATCCAGAATAACACATTTTGCATCCCCGTTTCATTCATCACCAAAATAATCTGGATCATGGACATAAACAAGGCGTGAATGGCAGAGCCGGACAATACAATCTTGATCGGCGTCAACCCATCCCTGCCTAATGATCCAATGATATACACCAATACAGCCGCCAGCCCTGCGCCGATCAAGGCAAAGCCCATCAGAGCCATCATGGACTCGACCGAAAACACAACCGCAGCAATAGAGACGAAGAACAAAGCCCCCGCATTGATACCGAACGTACTGGGCGAAGCCAACGGGTTGCGAGTAAGTGCCTGCATGAAGGCTCCAGCCATCGCCAAGCTCGCACCTGCAACAGCAGCAATGACTGTGCGCGGCAAACGTTCAGTATATATCAGCACATGCTCTACATTTTGAGCATCATAATGCAGTAGGGAAGATATCATAAATTCCGGGGGAATCAGCGTTCTGCCCATCAGCAGGCCAAGAGCTAAAGCTCCTATCAACAAAATCAGGCATACACCAAGTCCAATCCATTTTCTTACATTTGTCGTTAGCATCGTTGCATAGCCTCACTCTTCCAACAGCCTCGTACAACACAAAAGAAGGATGAGAGATAACCCCCCTCACCCCTCTGCTGTATTTCCGTCGTTCTTATTGTCATGTAGGTTTATGATTTCAGATCATAAATTTTATAAAGATCATCCAGCATCCGATTCGCACTCAGATAGCCTCCAGCCAAATTCCAGTTCACTTCGTCGACCTTAAAAATGCTATTTTTCTTGTATGCATCAAGGTTTTTCCATAAAGGATGGCGGGTCCAGGCTTCATAATTTTTTTCAATCGCGGCTTGATCCTTGCCGGAGTTAAACACAAATAAAGTATCTGCATTCATATCCGGTATGCTTTCCTTGCTGTTGACTTTGATTCCCCACTTATCCCCTTCTTGTGCAGGAGGGCGGGTAAAGCCCAGCTCCTTCAGAATTTTCCCGGCATAGCCCATATAATAAATACGTGCATGATCTGCGCGGAAATTAACAATGGAGGCCTTGATCGGCAGGCGGTCATCCATTTTCGTCCTGAAATCCGCTACGCGTCGATCCCAATCTGCCAGCAATTGTGTTCCTTTGTCCTCCTGATTCAACACTTGTCCGATCAGCTTTACGGTTTCCTTCCATTCATACACTTCATTAACGGCCACAGTAGGCGCAATTTCCGATAATTGCTGGTACGTCGCCTCGTTGCGGAAGCGGGTTGCAATGATGACATCCGGTTTGAGATTATAAATCTCCTCCAGATTCGGTTGTGTTTCCAATCCGACCGTAGGAATGCCTGCGAGATCCTTTTTTAAATAGTCATACACGGGCTCCGTTCCATGTGACTCTACAATCCCCACAGGCTTGATACCATAGGCGATCATAACATCGTTGGCTCCGTTATACAGCGTTACCACCCGCTTGGGTGTACCTTTAATTTCGGTTTTTCCCAAGACATGCTCAATGGTACGTACGGAGTCGGTTGAGGCAGTCCCCGGCGCTTCACCGGAATTCGCACTCGTACCCGCGCCTCCAGCACCGCAGCCTGATAAAAGCAGCAGTACAACCATGAGCGCAGCCCTTATACTCCCTTTGCTTGATGCTCGAAACATTTCTCTATTCCCCCTATTTAGATCGCCAATAATGATATTGATTCTCATTATTAATTATAAGGAGGGGTCTTATGATGACCATGGACGTTAGCGTCCTTTATTTGGACGAATCAGACAACAACAGTTCTAACGATTTGTCCAATAACAGATCGTGAGACAACGATGTATAGCATGTATACAGATGTCGGCTTTCACACATATGGTGTACAGCCCCGTTCCGTACCGCCTTCAGTTGTTGCCATTCGGGAGAGCGCCATAGAGCCAGACACTCTTGCTGAATCGTTTGTTCTTCACAGGCGTTTCCATAATGGCGATAACACGTCAGCAGGATGCGGTCTGCATCAAATTCATTCAGCTCGTTCACCGCGACCTCACGGTAATGGGCAATATTCTCCACGCCCGCAGGCATCGCCAGCTTCAAATCTCCATACAAAACCGTTCCCACATTCCGCTGTCCATACACACACATTTTTTGATTGCCGATCCCAACGATCAGCACGCTCTCCCCACCGAGCTTTTGCCTGACCTTTCGGGAAATCCGTTCTGCTTTTGTTTCATATCGCTCCAACCATTCCAACGCTTCCGCATCCTTGCCGACAATACGGGCAATCGACTGAAAATGAGTGCGCCAGCTTTGGAAAAAGGGCACGGTGACGGTGGGCGCAATCTGCTCGTACATTTTTTCTTTTTTTGACTTTTCAAAATCCCTGAATTCACAGGTTAAAATCAGCTCAGGCCGGGCTGACATCAGCCTTTCCAGATCGGGCTGAACCTCTCCAACTGATATCGTATTGCAAAAGCCTTCGGTGACAGGGTAAGCCTTATTCATCACCGCTGCATACGGCTCTATGCCCAGTGCAACCAAATGTCCGGTTAACAGATGCTTAAGCGAAGCGATTTTATCTGTATATCGAATGGTGTTGACGTACGCTGAGGGGGAACGTCCAGTGGCTGCTTTAAATTTACGGCTAAAATAGAATTCATCGCTAAAGCCGGCACCATGAGCAATGGTACGAAAAGAATCACGCGTGAGCACCAGCGCTTGCTTCGCGTGATTAATACGGATGTCTGTCAAATATTCCATCGGACTTTTGCCGATCATTTTTTTGAACATACGCGAATAATAATCAGCACTCATTCCTGCCAGTTCTGCCAGCTTGTCACGCGTAATGTCGGAAGCATAATGCTGCTCCATGTAATGGAGCGTCAAGGTCACCGCCTGTTGCACGTCCGGCTTCTGATGACGGCTCACATGCTGAAACAATGACATCAGCATTTCCTGAAATAAAATATTGGCCTTCATTTGGTCCCATATACGATCACAATGATGCTTTTTCTCGATTTCCTCCACCCGATCCATTACAAATCGAAAGTGGGGAATGTTCCATTCATGTGGTCCGATGGCCTCTGCAGGTATGTAACAGTCCGACTCCCCGGACGGCTGTAATGCCAGAAAGCGGATGACGTAATAATCCGCCGGAGCGCCGGATAACATATGGAGCTTCATGACTGCGCCGGGGGCGAGCATAAAGCCCTTTTGACGGTAAAGAGGATGCGTCATTCCATCAATGACGATATCCCCTTCCCCTTCATTAAATAATAACAACGTATGAAAAGACGTTTCTTGCCGGGAGGAAGAGCGACCAGAGCATACATGCTGAATATCTTGCAGTTTATAAAGAAATGAAGAAAAAGATTGATCCTGCGTATTCATGGCTCCCAGCCTTTCTATATATTGATAATTGTTCTCGATTCTATGAGAACTCTTTTCATTATATATAGACTGAGTCGGATTTTGCAAAATGGAATTGCGCTCAAGCTTATAAAGGTTCTAAATTCTTGGAATGAGAAACATTCAAATGATGAAACGGGTTCTGTATGCGACTTTGACCCGACGGCATGCTGCCAGGTACGCCGGACTGCTCCAGCAAAGGCTTAACCAGTAGCTTGAGCGGCCACTCCGGATTTTCAAATACAATTTGTTTGATTTCCCGACGAACATCCGCTTTGAAGGGCACGCGGTGGATCGCGTTCTCCAATTGCTGCCTTAATACAAACCACAGGGACGGTTCGTCTATGCCGTACATATCAGAAAGTGTATCTATAATGGCGTACAGATTGACTTGAATACCCAGCGTTTGCAGGTAGAACAGCAATTTCTTCGGTGTTTCATTGTATAGGCTGTTGGAATAGCCGGGGCGGATTTGGTATTCAGGATCGGCAATCCCTTGCTCTGTCAGCCAGGGCAGATGCAGACGCACGGAGTCATGGTCGCGTAGCAAAATGTGTTCGATCTTTCCTTTTTTCCAAACCAGCACACAGTTTTGTCCATGGATCTCAGGCATGAGCCCGATGCGGTACAGACGCAGCATAATTTCAAAAAACGTCAGGCATACTTCACCGAACAGCTGTTGTACCGAAGCTGCCGTGTCAGGAAGTCCGCGCTCAGCAGCCCATTCCCGGAAAAAATAATGCTGGCTTGCAGCCAACGCAGACATGGGAATGAGGCGAACAGCAGGATCATGGATTAATTCGTGCGGATAAATCCGCGCCATCGCAGCCAAGTGCCGGGGTGGATCGTCATACAGGCTGCCATTTTTCGGCATATAAGCCCACCACGAGCCTTCATCGCATAAAAATAATCGCTCCTGAAGCTGCGGGTCCCGTGCTTTGGCTTGCTGCAATAAGGTTTGTCCGCGATCCCCGTTAATCAGCTTCACAGCAGGCAAATAACGGGATGCCCCCAGTGAAAATACACTCAAGGGCAGCTTCACATAATTCGGACCTCCATCCTTCGGAGACAAGGAGCGTACAGACGAGGTTGCCTGAAACGTTCCAGCCTTTACATCCAGCGGAATCCACACGTTGTCTGCCTGCTCAGCATGCAGTTGTTGGGGCAGCATATGCGTGAGCTGCCATGGATGAACGGGTATCGCGATATAGTCGACAGTTAGCCCGCGTTCCTGCATCTCCTGCTCTACGAGCTGACGTTCAGAGCTGGACAGAAGAAGGTCGGCGGGCTGCTGTCCAGCGTATGGAAGTTGCATGTCCGGTTTAGCTTCGGCTGCGTTTGCTTCTGCTTTGGTGTCCGCAAAATGAGGCCCTTGTTTGATGCCCACTCCGGTCATTATCGCGTCCTTGCGAAGTGCTACCCAGCTTAGCGTGATATCCTGTCCAAATTCAGCGATATATTTTCGATAGTCCTGCTCGTTCAAGCCTGTTTTAGCCTTGGATACAGGGTGAAAAGGGCGATCACGCAACGAGGAATGCTGTTCCAGGCGTTGAAAAGCCGCTGTAGGCGATATTCCCAGTATATTGTCATCCTCCAATCCACTATCCAGCGACCATGCGGTTTGCTGGATCGTCTGCTCCAGAAGCTGGACAAACCGCCCTACTCCTTCCTGGCGACGATATTCCTCGTCCAGACATTCCTCAATTATGCGCTGCATCAGCGCCACCGGGTGAAGCCTTGTGGCATGGAGTTCTTCTCCCTCTGGCTGCCGTCGAATTTCGTACACTCCACCTGAACGCAGGTAGCGATAGGGCTGAATCGCCGCAGCCTGTACTGGGAATAGGATACTGTGCTGCTGCTCTCGATCCACCCACCAGCGGTAAATGCTAATCGGACCGCCATTTGCAGCCGTATCCCCATTGGGGTCAGCAGCTTCATGATCCTTAAAAGAAAACAAGTCGCCTAATTCAGGCTGAACGCTAGTATAGTAGCTCTGCCATTGCGGGATAGACAACAACTCAACGTCAGCATGCTCCCAAAACCCTTCCGCTAGCAGTGTATTCATCAGATCCTGCATAACATGGCTTTCAGCCCGTTTTTGCCTTTGCAGACGCATTGTTTCTTCGGATAAAAGCACCGGGGTCGTGCTTAATGTGGACTTCATACGGATTCATTCCTCCTTGGGTTACGGCTGCACATCGTTTTTGTATCTTCCGTGGTCGTTGCCCTATCTATATAGTAGAAATGCGGATGGGGATGGCTGAGGAAATCATGATGCGAAATCGTCCAGCCGTAGGCCCCCGCAATGTGGAACAGCAGAACATCCCAAATTCGCAAATGCTCTACGTAGACCTCGTGTGCAAGCACATCCTTGGGTGTACACAGTTCTCCTGCAATGGTCACCGCTGTTTGTCGCCGCTCTGTTCGCGGGAAAGGATACGGCCAATCGTCAACAGCAATCACCTCAAAAGGCTGATTATGCTGCCACGATACCGGCAAACGAAAGTGGTGGGTTCCCCCACGAATAATGGCGTAATGCTGATCATGATTTGTTTTGAGGTCGATGACTTCAGCCGCATAATATCCGCAGTGCGCCACGATGTAGCGCCCGGATTCAAAAATCAGCTGGATGCCGGGAATACGATAGTCCTTCCACACTTGCTGCAATTCCTCCATAAAATCATTCCATTCGAATCTGCGCTCCAGATCGGTATACGAAATGCCAAAGCCGCCGCCTGCATTCAGATAGCGGATGGACAGGGAGTGCTCCTGAATCCAGCCCTGTACGCATTGCAAATACGTAGCAACCATGCGTGCGTGTAGCCTGGCATCCAAGTTGTTGGAGAGGGAATGCATATGAAAGCCCTCTAGCTGCACAAACGGCAGGCTCTGGACAAGTCGGATCGCTTCCGGTACCTGAATTTCGTCAATGCCAAATTGAGTGGGTCGACCGGACATTGTAATGCTCGCCTCTGGCAAAGTACGCCGCAAATTAACACGCAGCAAAATTGATACGTGCTGTTGTCTGCGTTCTGCAATCCAGCCGATACGCTGCAATTCATGTAGACTTTCGGCATGAATCAGCATCACATTCCGCTCCAGCGCTTCCTCAATTTCAGCATCCTTCTTGCCCGGACCGCCAAATATAATCGGCACGTCAGCTGACACTTCACGAATAATACGAATTTCTCCAATCGATGCCGCTTCAAAGCCTTTTACGATGGGAAGCAGACTGGCGATCAATTGAGGATCGGGATTGGCTTTGACCGCGTAAAACAAACTGCATTCGTCGGGCAAGCTGTTCGCACAACGATGCGCCCGCTCTCTCAATGCGTCCAGGTTAGGCGCATACAGGCTGCTGCTCTCGTTCTCGTGTTTGCTGGATCATTTTTTCCACATACGAAACGACCTGCCCCTCAGACAGTGCTGTAACAAGCTGACTCATGTTCATCCTCCTTTATGTTACGAGCTAGCGTAGGCCACACCTTCTTGCTTGCAGGGCGCGAAAAGCAATTCCCCGCTCATCACCCAGCACGAAGGCATGAACCCCTTGCTCCACCCATGCACCGTATTCTCCAGTCTTTCGCGGAATGGCACAGTACGGAATATTTACTTCCCGTGAAGCTTCAAAAACCCGCTGTAGCCCCTCCTGCACAATCGCCGCATCGGTCTGCCATGGCACACCGTACGATTGTGATAAATCTGCTGCACCTTCCAGCACCATGCCAAGGCCCGGTACAGATAAAATATCTGCAATACGCTCCACGCCCAGTCCGCTCTCAATCATCGGCACCAGCATGATCTGATCATTGGCCTGTTTCATGTAGTCCACCAGACTTCCTTTGCCAAATGCGGCAGGTCTGCCACTGTTCAGGCTTCGCTTGCCCTCCGGGCTATATTTTGCAGCCTGTACAAGCTCCTCCATCTGCTCCCTGCTCTCCACATGCGGAACGACAATTCCTTGTGCTCCGCTGTCCAGCACCCGCAATATGACCTTGGTATCCACCTCGGGCACACGTACCAAGGGCGTGATGTGTGCAGCTTCCGCAGCGCGGATCATATGCTCCACGGTCTCGGGATTGATCATGACATGCTCCATATCAATAACGACAAAGTCATATCCGGCATGTCCGATCATTTCGACGGTAAGTGCAGCCGGGATGGAGGCAATCAGTCCAAATACCTCCTGCCCTTTCCGCAGCTTCTCCTGAAGCCGATTGACCGTTAGCATGTAGGCTTCCGGTGTGCATATAACGGATTAATCCCCGGCTTGAAGTGAAGATCCTCATCCCCAAGCAGTCGTCTTTTCATCAATTTTTCAATCTGTACGGTTGGGGCAAACAAATCAAACAGGCGGAATCGTTCCTCATGCTGAGGATGCTGGCGCTGATAATCATGAATGACCTGCGCAGACATCTCCCAAAAACGCTGCTCGTCCAGTTGATAATGCTCAGCAAGGAACATCGCCAGCTCGGCGGCTGCAATAAAGAAAAAAGCATCGTAAGTAAAATCGCGTACATCATCCGGATTACTCGTTTTAATAAACGAATTGCGGTTAATACGAGCATGACTTGGCGGCTCAGGATGAAGATCAGGACATTGGTCCGGCTCTGTCAGATGGTTCACGGAGAACCGGACACCATCATGAAAATCCTTAAGGGCCACCCGTGTCGGTTGCCCATTGCGGTGAATCAAAATCAAATTCTGACCATGAGATTCCATACCGATTCCATGCGCATACAGCATATGAATAATCGGTGATACCGTAGCCTCCAGCACCCGGCGGGTCCATTCCTCTACGCCGAATTGCTGTATCCATGGATCGATGAGGGGAACCCCGTTTTTTTGCACATAACATAATCCGTTAAAAGGTATCGCGTCCTCATCCGGTTGCAAATAGCCGTGAATGCTTTCCCGCCACACTGTCCCCAGCGAGCCGTACGTTTTCGCCTGACGGTATTCGGGTAGCTGCTCGTAGTCAAATGTGATACCCAGAACCTCACGCAAAACAAAAAATCCCTGTTGAGCAGCGTATTCATCGTGCTCCAGCAGCCCATGCAGCCAGTCTGTGATAAGCGCTCCATTCAGCACGGTATGTCCAGCCATGATCCGGCTGGTGGAGGTGTTCGTAATACTGAGCGACAGCTTCACATAAGCACGCTCCGGTGTCGTTCGGTTGGACAATGTACGAATCGACTGCTGCGCCTGATACACATCACTTGCCTCACCGAGCCATATGATCTGCTGATTCGCCAGCTCTTGATGGAAGCGGGGTAAAATGATCTGCTGCCACTGCCACGGATGGACAGGCATGAGCCGATATGCCTCGGGTTGCTGACCGTAGCTGGCCAACAAGGCTTGAAAGCGTGCGAATTCGCCTTCTCCCAGCTCCTGGCGAATAAATGCTTCATAATCAATCGCCTGCGATTGTCCGGCCCGAGTGTGACTTTTGGCAATAGCCAGCCACACAGGGCGAATCGGCTGCTTGAACTCGGGACCATACCGCTCATTATCTGTCAGCGTGAATCCAATTCTGGATTTATAGCATGGATGATACGGATGACCGTCTCCCAAATTGCCTTCCAGCTCATCATATCGGCGCTGGTCATCTGCGAGAGATGATTCTGTGAAAGAGCTTTGCGCCTGTACATCCTTGAGCAGAGTCTGCTCAAGCTCTTCTATAAAGCGTTGAAGTCGTTCTCCCTGCTGTGCGGCGCTGAGGACTTCGTTCGCAAAATCAGCCAGCGTGGCCAGCGTTTCACTTCCGTCTGTCCCGACCCGTATGACCGGAATATGAACCAGCCGAATGCGGCCAAAGCTATTCATTCGTTTTCCGACAGAACGATATTGAACGGGCTGCCCTGTGGTGTCCTTGCCATACAATATAAAATGCTGGCAGTCCTCTTTCACCGCATCGCTGCGAGTGTCATAGGGCAAAATTTCCTCATATAACAATGCCTGAATCAGCTGTCGGATGATGCGTTGCTCCACCTGTGTAAAGGTATCTGAGCGAAGCGCTTGAATGAATCGCTGAGTGGTCAAAGCGATGCCAGAGGAAGTTGCGGAAATAGTCATAAAGTCACCTCATGAATCTGAATAGGATTAGGAATTGAGATAAACGAGGGGGTATCCCCTCTGGATTGAAAGCAGCTTATAAAATTGGCTTTGGCAGGCAGTGTAGGATTAGTCAATAAATCCTGGATATAGGTGGCTAGACGGATACGAGCATCTGAATCATTCGAGCCTTTTTCCAACGCCTGTTGTACTTCTATTTCATCCTGTGCTTCTACTTGTTCCCGTAATTGCTCCAGGACTTTGCGAACCACTCCCCAATACTCCTGCTCACTATGCTGCTGATGAACCGCAAGGGCATGAATCAAAGCACCCAAATGATTCACAAAAAAATAATAACGGGTACGCAGCCATGGTTCTTGTGCACCGTATAAGACAGGACTATCCTCAGAAATCAGTGAGCCAACCCATCCAGCCGCCTCGGCCTGTTCACGCACAATACTCACACCCTCCAAATCCCGTACATAATAGCACTCCGGCCAGCCGTCCTGTAGGGACAGCAGCGAATTTTGCACATGGGCTTCAAAGGCGATGCCTTTCACCGCAAGCAAACGCAGCATGGGTACCATGGATACATGGAGATACCGCTCCAGCCAGGCTGCCAGGTTCGTCTGCTCTCTAACTTTGCCCGGAGAACGGCCTCGAATGACTCCAATCAGCCGTGGCTCCTGTTCGCCCGGCGGCGGCTCCAGCAAGGAAGCCATGACATAGGTCGATTCAGGGCTCAGGTCCATCGGACGGTAAAGAACCGTAAACTGGTCAGACAGCTGCTCCAGCTCGTTAACCGCTGCTGTTCCATCTTTTATCACCAATGGACCAGACTCAGACTCCTGTCCTGCGTCATATTTTGCATTTGAACTTCCCACCCATTCCGTCTCGTTATTCGGCTTGAAGCATGCACGGCTATATCCCGTTTCTGTTAGCACCTTGAAGGCCTCGGATTGGATATGGGATGACCATTCGGCTGAAAGATCATGGATGACCTTCGCAGCATCCAATGTACGTCGAGCCTGTTCCTGCGTATTATCGCGCACTAGATTCGTAATCCGAACATGCAACGGCAGCTTATAGCCGTTTCCCGTCTCTAAATTCCACACTGTTCGTATCGAAGAAGTCGGATAAAAAACAGGACCTAGCTCTCCCATAGGAATCAGCAGCCGCTGTCGTATTAGACTTTGAATATAGGGTTGCTGTAACACATGCTCAGCCTGCCAAGGATGCATAGGCAGTATACAATAGTGCTCCAGTTCCTTTCCCCATTGACGCTGGGCATGGATTTGCACGGACGGGTCGATAGCATTTCTGCGATACTCTTCACCAATCCATTCCTCCTGCACGTTATCCTCATGAACTGCAAAATAATACAGCTGGAACACCGCGCTCATCTCCGGACTGTATAACGGAAGCTCATCATCGGTAAACCCTTCCGTGCTTTTCGGAAAAGGATGAAAGGGATGTCCGAGCAGCAAAGACTGCTCTGAGTGTACATACGTCAGATGGGCTTCGGCTTCTGTACTTGAGGACTTGGATCTGCTCTCACCTGCAAGCTTCAGATGCTTGTCCATAAAAAGCGTCATCTTGTGCAGGCTATTACGAATACGCTGCTTCATCTTGTGCTGCTCCGCTTCCCGTTGCTCGGGATTGGCGTGGCAGCCCATCTCGTCCAGCAGCCTTCGTATGACCTCATCCATCTCAAGCCGTCTGCCGCTTCCTTCTTCCTCTACCTTGTACCACTCTTGCCCATACACATGTTGCCCTGTTGCAGAAAAATGAAGCAGCGTCCCTCTAACCTGTTGCCCAATCCGGGGCAGAATCACCCTTATTTCCTGTGCCTCCGCATCCACTCTCGGGTCAAATTGTTGCGTTTCTCGAAGATAGCTGTTAACCAAGGCCCGCAGTGTCGCTTGTTCCGCCCATATTCTGCTCTCAGACCGTTCTCCAGCGGCAGCGGAAGCTTCTTTTGATTGTGTCAGCATGTATATTCATTCTCTCCCTTCCTGTTCAAGCCTTAGGTGCAGACGCAGGCGCTTTCACTTCCGAGGTATCACCGGCTGTACGACGCGCTCCTTTTTTAGGAAGGAATGCGGGCGACTTGAGGAAAAAAGCGGCGGGGATCGTGAGTAAAATGAGTATGCTCATTCCAATAAAGCCTTCCCGGATCGCTTGCAGCGTTCCCGTTTCCACCGAATAGCCTGCCACCAGAAGCTGTGCCTTACGGACTTCAAAATAAATCGAAATGACAACCATTCCAAGCGAAGAGGTTAGTCTGCGCATTACATTATTCATCGCCGAGCCTTGGGCTACCAGTTTATCAGGAATCGCATTCAGCCCGGCGGTTGTGGCAGGCATATTGGACAAACCCAATCCAACTCCCCGCAGCATCATGAGGACAAAAATGACCCAGAGCGGTGAATGGAGCTGGAGCATACCGAGCATCGCCGTAGCCGCGCATGTGAGGACAAGTCCAGCGCTGATAATCCCTTTCGGACCCTTGCGATCCAGTTGCTTGCCTGCAAGGGTAACGAACCAGCCTGTGCATATGGCAGAAGGCAAAAACACAAGTCCTGTCATCATGGTGTCATAGCCATATACATGTTGAATAAGCATCGGGACCAGAAAAATGCTGCCAAACATCGCAATTGCCTGTACACTCGCCACGATCACGCTGAAGCTGTAGGTAGGTATTTTAAAAATGTGCACATTCAGCAAGGGCTGTTCCTTTATCAGCTCCATCCGTACAAACATCACCAGCAACATCGCTCCGGCAAGAAACAGCAGAATATGCAGCGGATCAACTAAATCTGCCGCCGTCTTTGTTCGGCCCAGCGCAAACAGAATGAATCCTACCCCCAGGGTGATCGTTATAAATCCGCTGCTATCAAAAGTGCGCGACGGATTGCTACGCGTAGAGGCCAAATAACGTATCCCCAGCAGCAATCCCAGCAGTCCAGTTGGCACATTCATGAGGAAAAGTACCTGCCAGCTGCTGAGCGACAGAACGACTCCTCCAACTGTAGGCCCGAGCATCGGAGCGGCCATAATCGCAATCCCCCATATTCCCGTAACCCTGCCGCGTTCCTCCTTGGGGAAGGCTTCAAAAATCAGCGCCAGCGATAACGGAATCATCAGTCCGCCCGCCATTCCTTGCAGTCCACGAAACATGATTACAGCGGTGAGCCCCCACGATATCGAACCGAGCAAGGAGCCTGCAACAAAGAGTGCAAGTCCACTCAGGTAGATTTTCTTTTTTCCAAAGCGATCCGCCAAGTACCCGGTTAAAGGCATGGTCATCCCCATCGTAATTAGAAAAATGGTAATGAGCCAGCTCGCCGTGACAGCGTTCGTATCGAACACCTTAATGAAGGATGGAATCGCCGGATTCAGCGAACTGTTATTCAGCAAAACCGTAAAGGTGCCGAGCATCACCGTGATGACGACCTTCCATTGAATGGCCGTAGCATGTATTTTCATCCTGGAGCCTGCTTAGTCGTATTCGTGCTGCAACCCGGCATAGGCTGCATGCACCGCTTCATTGAAAATAAGAAATATGTCGTCGATTTGGCGCTCGGTTACAATCAGCGGTGGTAAAAAGCGGATCACGGCAGAGTGCCTTCCCCCAACCTCCAAAATGAGTCCACGTTTTAAGCATTCCTGCTGTATTCGAGCAGCCAGCTTCTTGTGGGCCGGATGATGTCCCAAATGATCCACTGACTGCCGGTCGTCCACAATCTCTACCCCGATCATAAGCCCGAGGCCGCGTACATCTCCGATGCAACCTGTTTGCTGCTTCAGCACATTCAGACGGCTCATTAGTTGTTCGCCTCTGGCTGCGGCATGTTCGGGTATATGGTTGTGCTTTATATATTTCAGGGTCGCAAGCCCGGCGGCCATGGCCATTTGGATTACCACGAAATGTACCAATATGCGCCCCCGGATTCCAGATATCCAACGCTTCGTTATAAATCACCACCGACAGCGGAAGACTACCGCCAATCGCTTTCGACAAGACCAGCACATCAGGGATAATGCCCGCATGCTCAAAAGCAAACAGCTTACCTGTGCGTCCAAGTCCGGTCTGGACTTCATCAATAATCATCGGGATATTCCGTTCCCTGGTGATGCGGCGGATTTCCCGAATCCACTCGACAGGCGCAGGAATGGAGCCACCTTCCCCTTGAACAACCTCCAGAATAAAAGCACATGGCGTAGCAATCCCACTCTCGGGGTCATCCAGCAGGTTCTCAATATAACAACTGCTAAGTGCCTGCGTCTGCTCGCCACCTACACCAAATGGGCAACGATACACATAGGGATAGGGCATAAAATGAACATCCGGTATTAAGCCCTGCACCCGCTCTTTTTGTCCCAAAGTACCGCTGAGACTCATCGTAGCGTGGGTCGAACCATGATAACCGCCTTGGAAGGAAAAAATGCTTCGACGACCCGTGGCCGTTTTGACCAGCTTGATCGCGGCTTCCACCGCATCGCCTCCGGTCGGACCACAAAATTGGATTTTGGCCTGACGGGCAAATTTACGAGGCAGACTGGCGAATAGTTCTTCTACAAATTGCTCCTTCACTGGCGTGGTCAAATCCAGCGTATGCAGGGGGCGTTTTTGATCCAGCAGCTCTCTGATCGCTTCTAAGACCACTGGATGATTATGACCGAGTGCCAAAGTTCCGGCCCCGGCCAGGCAGTCAATATAGTTTTTTCCATCCATGTCCTTGACATAGATGCCTTCTGCTTCGGCAATGGCTATCGGGATACGCCGGGGGTAGGATCTGGCATTGGATTCCCGTGCAGCCTGGCTTTCCAGGTAACGGGTGTTTTGCGAGATAGCAGTTATAGCTTTTGACAACTCGATCACCTTTGATATTGATAATCATTTTCAATCAATTCACCTTCTTATTATATGGAATAAATATCCTGATTCCATGGACATTTCAGACCGGAATTTGGACAAAACCTATTTTTAATTCCTAAAATAGAATAAAAAACCACAATAAAAATCGTCATTTCGACCATTTTCACTGTGGTTCTTTGGCACTTACTTTCACTCTATGATTTTATTCAGGCGATTCAGCAAGAATACTTGCAATCTGCCCGCTGTTCGCCTCTCTATATACAAATCCATGATAATGTGGCTGATGGATGCCGATCAACCCTTTTGGACTGCCTTTTGACAATAATGCCGTGCGCGTTCTTGCTCGCCAATCAAATAAAACATGCAGGCCGCATCGGTTTGAATGCCTAATTCACACTCCTGACCCACAACCCAATCGCTTAAACACCAGCTGATAATAGTCGGGCCTTCCTCCGTATGTTGAATGGCAGCGCATCCAAATCCATTGTTTTCGTAAGCCTCCAGAGAAGGCCAGTTCCCCTGTGTCTCATCGATGATATCATCAAGCCCTGTCAGATGCCGCTGCTTTAATAAATCACGATCAATTGCAACGATATCCTCTCCAAGCGGGCTAGCTATACGGTCCAAATGCTGAGTAAACGTCATTCGTCCACTCTTCATAGATCGTACATCCTTCATCACAAATTCAAGAGCAGCTTCCCACTTTTCATCTGCCGGATAACATAGTACATAGTCTAGTTTTCCCTCAGTTGCAAACTTCGGCAGCAGGCTCTCCTGAATGAACCTATTGATTTCCTTGAAAAAGGCTTTATGGTCTGGACTTCCCCCTTCAGTCAAGTGGCTAGTCTGTAAAGAAAATTAGACGTCAGCAATACTTTGTCCTGCAATCCTCGTATAATTCCCGAGCCTTTTTGCCTAGAGCGAAGTTGAATAGCACTCATTCATGAGCTATTGTAAAGACATGACATTTTTTTTAGATAAAAAATGGACCTACAGGAGGTGGTTTTCCTGAGAAGTGAACATGAAATGTTTCGTACCATTCTTCAATTTGCCCAAGAGGACGAACGGGTGCGTGCTGTAATTATGAATGGTTCACGTGCCAATCCCCATGCTCCACGAGATATCTTTCAGGATTATGATATCGTCTTTCTCGTATCCTCTATGGAGAGTCTTATTCGGGATCGTCGCTGGATCAGTAGCTTTGGAGAATTAATAATTATGCAAACGCCCGATGAGCCTATGGAACCTGCTTCGATGTCTTGTGATCGCTTTGCTTTCCTTATGCTATTCACAGACGGCAACCGTATTGATCTCACACTCTGCCCTGCGGATAACATCGCCAATTGGCCCCGAGACAGCTTAAGTGTACTGCTGCTGGATAAGGACGGACTTGTGGAGCCTTTTCCGACGCCAAGCCTTCAAGATTATAAAACGATACCCCCAACAGCCCAAATCTATGCAAACTCCTGCAATGAGTTCTGGTGGGTCAGTACCTATGTAGCTAAAGGATTATGGCGACGAGAGCTTCCTTACGCCAAATTTATGTTGGATCGACCTGTACGGGATATGCTTCACCTCATGCTGGAATGGCATATCGGTATACAAACGGACTTTGCCGCGAATCCGGGCAAGGTGGGGAAATATTTTAAAAAGCTTCTTGAGCCTGAACATTGGACGGCCTATGTTCAAACGTTTTCGGATGCAGATTATGAGCATATGTGGCAAGCTCTTTTTATCATGGGAGATTTGTTCAGAGAAGTAGCCTTGGGTGTGGCAAACTATTATGGTTACGAATACCCCACCCAGGACGATCAACGTGTTACAAACTATCTTCATCATGTACATATCCTTCCAGCAGATGCAAAGGATATCTTTTAATGAAAGGACCAGTCAAGCACATAATTGATATGTACCTGACTGGTTCTGTTTGTTTACACCCTAACATTATACTGCTCTATGTTATCTGCCCCAAAATATTAGTTTTCGGCCAGGACCCGGTCACCTCTAGTCGCAGGCTGAGAGATAACCAAAAACTCAACATCCTCATCCGTTTCATTAAACATCTGATGAGCGATCAAAGGAGGAACCTCACAGCCTTCCTGAGATCCCAATTGGATTCGTTCGCCATCCACTTCAAGTATCGCTGTACCTGATAAAATAAAGAAAAATTGGCGAGCATGATGGTGATAGTGCCTAACCTCGTGTGTATTGCCAGGCATACGTTCATGAATAACGCTCAAATCTTTATGATTCACCAAACGCCAACCATCACATTGATCTCCCCATATATAGTGTTCAGCATTGTTTTTACTTACTTTCAAATTGAATTCCTCCTTCTTTTTGCAGCTACTGCTTCATTTTAAACCCGAGTTCTTACGGCTACAATCCTATTGTTGTTTATATATTCGCCTCGATAATTTCCTCCAGCTTAATCCAGCTAAAATCCTCTTCTCCACGGGACAGCTTCACTTCTCGTCGACTTGTGTTAATCACCGTTACAAGCCCACACAACTCCTCATCATCAAACGGATTGAATACCCGCAGCGTAATAAACTTCCGTTCATTATAGGAAATGATAAGGGCCTGTTCAATCTGCTGCATTTCCTGATCGTCCAGTGTTGGCTTGTTACGTCTGCCCTGATCCTTCATCAGTCTTAGATACGCATCCCGATGCTCAGGTAGGATCATGCGCGAGCTTTCCCATATACCGTTCCCTTCAAGCTTTTTCCCCATCGTAAACGCCTCCTATGCTGTTTTGGTTACAGGATGCCATGCCAGTACATGGTCTAATCGAAAAACGCGTGGCTGGCCTGTCTGTAAACAGGTAGCCCGTATCAAGCCATTTTGCACACGATGCACCTCAATACGCCGATGAGACAGTTTACCCTTCCGGTCCATATACACGATTTCCACGGTCTGCCCCACGTATTTCTCCAGCATGATCCTTCACTCCTTATCAGAACATTTGTTTGTATTATATGCGAACATGCGTTTGATTATCAATGTAAAAAAATCCCCTGAGGGATTTGACTCTCTCAAGGGATTTTTTATAAATATATAAGCTCTGAACTTAAAAGTTATCTAACGTGTCACTGCGCAGACGGATAATGCTTCGCTTGTACAGCACTATTCCGCCTACTCCGTTTTAATGTATGTTTTCGAGTTCAACTTATATTGAATTTTATTATTTACTTTTTTTCCATTACAGCAAAGTAATTTTCTTCATGATCTGCAAAGTTAAATACTCTTCCGAAAGGCATAGTTACTATTTCTCCGACTTTGACATTTTTATTTGATAAGTCGCCATATAATTGATCGAGATTTTCCGAAAAAAACATTAAGGAAGGTGCACCGAGATTTAATTCAGGTGACATTTTAGCAACTAATTCCTTATTATGGAGCACGATGCTTGTTTCTGCACCCTTTGCAGGAGCAATTTCAATCCATCTCATTCCCTGACCATTATTTTCTTCAGAAATTACATTAAATCCTACTTTTTTTGTCCAAAAATCCAGTGCCTCATCTTGGTTATTTACATACAGCATAATTTGACCAACTTTACTAATCATAGACTTTTTCACTCCCTTGTATAAGTATTACCCAACTCGATGTACCTAATCCTTACTATAGCTTTAAAATTCATAGGTGGACAGCTTGATATCCTCTTTATTCAAATCTTTTAGCGGATAGACAGGTCCATTCCAATAAGTCAGAATATCAACCGGCTCGCTCGTGCCATGTTCTTTTAAAGTAAGAGCCAGCTCAAGCAACAAATGAGGAAGCTGATAAGAGCTTGTTATAAACTGAACCTCTTCCGGACTTTCACAATCTTCTGCTCGATAGAACACAAAATAGCCCTCGGTATGATCCCCCATGAGTACAATATACCGTGCCAGAAATATAATTTCACCATTGGAAAAAGGAACGGAATGCGTCGAGGCAGGAACCAAATCCGTCTCTAATCCCTCTATACGTACCGTAAGCTCATTGTTAAGAGCATCCATTCTTTCTCTTTGTTCATTTATGAGCTGTTCATAATTTACAGGAACAAGCCCACCATTCCTGATCGTAGTGATCAGTTCATCTATAAATACCTTTTGAGACAATACCCGATTGCTCATCCTATTCATCTCCATATTCGTGAAAATAACCATGGATCTCTCATTTCAAATTGCAATATTTATGTATTAGAATCTGGATTCATTAACTACCAAGCATTTTTGAGACTGCATTTACGACCCTTTCCATCTCAAATGGCTTAACAATAAAGTCTTTGGCACCTGCTTTAAATGCTTTGATAATCGCTTCTTGCTGACCCAAAGCAGAACACATTAAAATATTGGCTTGTGGATCAAGCTCTACAATCTTTTTAACAGCCTCAAGTCCATCCATCTTAGGCATATTGATGTCCATGGTGATTAAGTCTGGGCGAAAGTGCGCATATTTCAAAACAGCATCATACCCATTCTCTGCCTCCGCAATAACAGAGTGACCTAAATCCAGAAAAATATCTTTAAGCACAGATCGCATAAATAAAGAATCATCCACTATTACAACTGTTGCCAAAATAATCGCTCCAATCTGTTATAAGATTATATCCATCTCCAAAGTTCAATATCGGTGAAAAAACGAGCATAATTAATAGAAAAAATCTGTAAAAACAAAAACGCTACCATTGAATTATAAAAGCAATTGGAAACTAGCTACCACAGAATTAGTTTTCAAAAAAACGTTTCACAATGACGTAATTCATTCCTGTAGGGTGAAGATCACAAAGTACTAGGTATCCAGTGAAACCTTAGCACTATGTAAGTTGAATTTAAAAGTCATCAATCGTGCCACTTCGCAGGAGGTGATGATCTTTGGCGATAAATATAAAGCTAGAAGAAACATTGGGCAAAGCAGGAATCACAAAAAATGCCTTGGCTCGCGAAGCAAAAGTTCGACCGAACTTAATTTACGATATGTGCGATGGTAAGACCAAACGCATAGATCTGGAAACATTAAGTCCTATTCTCGATACATTAGAAAATCTTACAGGTCAGAGACATAACCTGAGCGATGTTCTGGAATAATCCCATGCAACGAAAAAAAACGATCACTCTCCTGTCTAATGGAGATAGATCGTTTTTTTATGCTCTGCATATAGAGAAAATGCTTACAGTAATAAGTAAATATAATCATAAAGTTGTAAAACACGACTAACAAGTCCTACAAATTGTGATAGTCCTTTCTTTTGTATTTATTCCTATAAATAAGCAAAAACGGATCCATAAACAACCAAATGGCATTAAGCGCCCTTGAGCTGTTTACAAACCAAGTGGAAAGGAATGCCTTTATGACCGCAATCGTAAACAAACTGAAGCCGGTCCAGTTGGACTTGCTTGCGGACGGTACGCAACCCATCGCCAAATCGGCAAAGCAGCCCCAACCCAGTGGTGCAGTACAAATGCGTTTACGCAAGCAACGCCCAAAGACGGACAAAAGCGGTTACTGAACGAACCTGGTACTTGTCGAAGCCAAGGTTATTCTTAGACTGGCGAAAAAGAGCTCAATGGGCCATCTCTTGCTGTAATAGCTCGAGATCGTTTCCGTATCCAAGGAGACATCCGTGCACAAAAACGCACGCAGTGCTTTGGGCTCTCCGAACGCTTGCTCCGGCCAGCACAGGAGGACAACAGCATTTTCAATATCGTTTAAGGGACCTTCATATCGGTACGTCCAGTACGAAGTTCCGTTCACGGTCACGAGGCGAACGTCTTCCTTGCGAAGGTGGGCAGCAAAATCTTGTACAGAAATACGGATGCCTTGCGGATAAAGAATACGATTGCATTTCAGACCGTCGATCAGGTGGTAGCCTGCAGCAGCATAACTGTCGATCATGCGGGCACAAGTAAACCAGGTATCGACCAGCCATAGCCACCGTGAGGGGGAAGAGGCAGCGTCGCGGCCATGTCGCATACGTGATCAATCTTGGTATAGACCATAAGTCCAATCGTCGTGCGGTGGCGATCGCTCTGTCTCTATTTATTTTGTTTTTGCAATTTACTGAAAGTGAATTTGCTCATTTATAGTAGTAACTTAAATTTACTCTATACAGCAGCCTTGGAATTCTTCCAAAACCTTGGATTTGTCTCCATGAATCTTTTCCAGGTGATCCTCTCCCCAATAGCATAAATGGTCTAGCGCGGGTTTTAATCCCCAGCCGTAGTGCGTTAACTCATACTCCACTTTAGGAGGGATCTCATTATAAACCTTTCGTGTAACGATCTCATCCTTTTCCAGGCCTCTGAGCTGAGTGGTCAGCATTTTTTGAGTAATGCCAGGCATTAACCGACGAAGCTCAGACGTTCGTTTCCGCCCTGTCATCAAATGGTAGATAATTAAAGGCTTCCATTTTCCTCCCATTACTTCTAAAGCCGCTTCCACTCCAACTTGATACTTCTTTTGAACGCTATTTTTCATCTGTTCAGTCATCTCTTAAACCTCCGTTAAAAGGCTACGTTTGCTTAAAGCAACCCATCACTTCAATCCTTTACTCAGGTCAGTTTCTAGGGAATCTACCTAGGGTACTTCCATGTTCCTATGGCACCTGTATCATCCTATAGAACTTAAAAGTGCGTACTTCCAGATCATTTTCCTACTGTTTATAATAGCATCAGCCATTGATCATGGCTAGAAATTAGCTGTTGAGAAAGGTAGTGAAGATACAAGCATGAAAGTATTAAGCGTTGTTTCACACCCGAGAAAAGATTCCTTGACCTTTGAGGTGGCCGGTCGTTTCGTACAAGGTCTTGCCGAGGCTGGCCACGACTATGAGATATTGGATTTGCACGGGATTGGTTTTGATCCTGTTTTAAAAGGAGCAGATGAACCCGATTGGTCAGTTGCGGAACAGTCCTTTTCCCCTGAAGTAGAAATGGAAATAAGGCGGATGAAGGAGCATGATGCTTTGGCATTTATTTTTCCACTTTGGTGGTGGCATTTGCCGGCTATGCTAAAGGGGTATATTGACCGTGTATGGAACAATGGGTTTGCGTACGGTTCGAACCACCTTCATCATCAGCATGTCTTGTGGATTGGTTTGGCTGGCGTTTCGAAAGAACAGATGAAAAAGCGTAACTATGATGAAATGATTACTCATCTGCTGAATGTGGGAATTGCAGATTATTGCGGTGTTTCCAATTCCAAGGTTGAATTCTTATATGAGACTCTGGATTCAAATCCCGGTCATTACGAAATGCTGCTGAACCAAGCTTATCTCTTAGGTTTGAATTATGCCAAGGATCATTAAGCTCGCTTCGGAAGCATCACTTCCCCGGATTTATACCCTGATTAAAGGCTTTATTCAAGAAATCCGGGGGCGGTGGCGATGGGAAGCACCATCCGGATGCGCAGTGGCACGATAAATAGCTTTTAAGTCCAGTTTATATAGACATAAAAAAACTGACACCGTGGTCATACCGATGTCAGTTTACAGACTTTATTCATTCAAAGCTTTTTTCAAAGCCTCAAGATTGTTTTTCATCACCCCAAGGTAGTCGAGGTTGTTCTGTTTGTCTTCATCTGTCAGTCCTTCGAGCGGATTCAGAACATCCGTTTTTGCACCGATTTCAGTAGCAACGGTCTGAGCAACCTTCGGATCTACGAGGGTTTCAAAGAAAATGGTTTTTACATTGTTTGCTTTGGAAAATTTGATAATATCCGCCAGTTTGTCCGGTGTAGGCTCTTGCTCCGGAGAAAGTCCGGCAATCGGTACTTGAGTCAGACCGTATTGCTTGGCCAAATAGCTAAAAGCAGCATGCTGTGTAATAAAGTCTTTGCGTTTTACATCCTTCAGACCTGTTTTGAACGCTGTATCCAGATCTTTCAGCTTGGCGATATAAGCATCTGCATTTTTTTCATAATCGGCTTTGTTGGCAGGATCGGCATTTACAAGCCCCGCTTCAATAGCCTCTACTTCCTTTTGCGCCAATACGGGATCAAGCCATACATGTGGGTCGAGCACATGACCGTGATCATGGCCTTCCTCTCCATGCGCTTCTTCCTCCTCAGCAGTACCTTCCATCAGGTTCAGCCCTTTACTCGCTTCAACTACAAAACGCTTGTCGTTGGCTGCGCTGCTCAAAGCCTGCTCTGCCCAGCCTTCGACGATACCGTTATAGACAAATACGTCAGCGTCCTTGATCTGTGCCATATCCTTGGCGCTCGGTTCCCAGTCATGTGGCTCAGCACCGGCAGGAATCAGGGCCGTTACGTTCGCATGCTCTCCGGCAACTTGCCTTGTAAATTCATACATCGGATAAAAAGTGGTAACCACATTCAGCTTTTTACCGCTTTGCTCCGTACCCGGCTCGGTTTGGGAAGGTTTTGTAGCTGTATGATCAGATTGGACTCCACAGCCGGACAAAATAAGTGCCAGTCCCGCAGACAATACGAATGATTTTTTGAACCATGTATTCATGTTCATAACTCCTTTATCTGTTTATTATTAGTTGCTATTTTTAATTGTTCTCACTGCGTACCGCATTTTTCCGTCGAGAAGTCTGCTGTTTACTCAGCTTGCGTACCAGCTTTTGAATACCCACTCCCAAGATCAGGCATAATAATAGCACCATAGCAATGGTTCCCCCTGGGGGCGTACTCAGTTCATACGAGGCAGTTAAACCCGTAAATACGCCGATCAGAGCCGTTACCATAGATATCCAGATGGCTACCGCAAAGCTCGGTGCAATTCGTATGGCCAGCGCAGCAGGGAGCACGATTAGTGAAGAGACAAGCAGCACACCGACAATCGGCATTGCAGCAGCTACAATCATCCCCGTCAAAATACTAAACGCAAATGAAATGGATTTGACGGGAAGGCCGTTTGTCTTCGCTGTTTCTTCATCAAAGGTAATTTGGTACAAAGGGCGTCGGAAGACAAAAAAGAAAATGCCTCCGATCACAGCCACAACGATCATCAACATCAATTCTGTCTGATTGACCGCTACCACCGAACCGAACAAATAAGCAGAAAACCCTTTATTAATGCTCTGATTCAGATTCATTAAAATAACAGCCGTCGATAAACCGCCGACCATAATAATAGCCACAGAAATCTCACTATATGTTTTATAGGACCTGCGGACATATTCAACGATAATCGCACCGATCACAGCTACAATAAAACCGGTGATCGTCGGGTTCATGCCCAAATAGGCGCCCGCTGCTACCCCTGCCAGCGATACATGCGATAGCATGTCCGCCATCAGAGCCTGACGCCGCAGCATCAGGTACACTCCAAGCACCGAGGCCAGCAGTGCAATTACCCCACCGGCACAAAATGCCCGCTGCATGAAGTCGTAGTGCAGCATTTCCATCCGCCATCTTCCTTCCTCTCAAGCTCAATAATACGATCCAAATAATGTTGCACTTCCGATAGTCCATGCGTGACCATGACCACCGTTCTTCCATATTCCTTGACCTGCTGATTCATCAAGTCATAGAAATGATGGCGGCTTTCCTGATCCATACCTGTTGTAGGCTCATCCAAAATAAGCAAATCCGATTCCTGAGCGAGCGCGCGTGCAACACAAATGCGCTGCTTCTGTCCACCGGACAATTCGCCAATCTTACGATGACGCAATTCCCACATCCCTACCTGACGAAGCGCCTGCTCCGTCAAGGCATGATCCTCAGGCCGCATACGGCGCAACCAGGAACCATGCGTGTATCTTCCTGAACGGACAAATTCCAGAATCGTACTTGGAAATCCGCCATTGAAGGCAGCGATTTGTTGCGATACAAATCCAACAACGAGCTTCTTGCCTTCACCTGTGCGGTCAGACATAAACACCTTGCCCCGCCAAGGCTGAAGCAAACCCAGTAACAGTTTAAGCATTGTTGATTTGGAAGCACCATTCGGTCCGGTAATTGCCACAAATTCTCCGGAAAAAATTTCAACATTGGCATCCACCAAGTTAGGAACGTCTCCGTAGCCAAAAGTGACTTGTTCCAATGAGGCCAATAACATGACGCAAATCTCCCTTTCCTTTAAAAAGCCTGGAGCCACTGAGCAATCATCATTGCGCAGATTCTCCAGGTCGTTTATGATCATTAAACCATCTACCGTAATTATTACGATTTGGTATTAAAAAAAGAAGCGTTCGATAAACGTAACCTTTACGCATTAGCAAGTTTAACAGTTTAGGCAAGGTTCGTCAATGCTTTGACAACTCTTTTGTTTACTTCACTTTGTCCGGGTACAGACCTACAGCCAAGGTTTTCAATGCAATCGGTGCGCGTATGCCTTCAGCCGCTGCGGACAGAGGCAGCATCACAAACCGTTTGTTTTTGATCGCTTCCACACCTCCCAGTGCAGGCTTGCTTAGAAGCAGCTTCTCTTTATCCTCCAGCGAGGTGTCTCCGTAGTCTAGAATTACAATGACGTCAGGGTTACGGCTCACAACCTCTTCCCAGCTTACCTCAGCAAAACTTTTGTTAATATCATCAAAAATATTTTTCGCCTTTACACTTTTAATCAACGAGGTCAGATAATTGTTGGCAGCCGTAAAAGGCTTATCTTCGCCGCTATCATAAACAAACACCTTCGGTGCCTTCTCTACATTACCAATTTGAGTCTGAATGGACTGCACTTGTCCACGAATGTCACCTACCAGCTTGTCTGCCCGGTCTTCAACCCGGAAAATGCGTCCAATATTTAGTATATCCAGATATACATCTTCTAACGTTGGACCCGGCTTATTGGATGATTCCTGTACATAGGTCGACACTCCCTGCTTCGCAAGCTCCTCACGGGAACCGAGATTTTTATCATTAAAGGCACTCTTCCAGCCCGCATAAGCAAAATCCGGCGCAGCAGCCATAAATACCTCTTTAGACGGATACTGCTTGGCCAGCACCGGGATTTTGTCATATTGAGCCTTATACTCCGGTAAAATCTGATCATCCAAATACGCTGTTCCTACCATGGAGGACTCCAGCCCAAGAGCCAGCATCACCTCTGTTGCGTGCTGGTTCAGTGTAATTGCGCGTTTGGGAGCTTCGGGAAATATCATCTTAACGCCCATATTCTCAAGCTTTACCGGCGTCTCTTTGGTCGCCGATTGCGATGCGGCAGACTGTTGTCCATTTGTAGCTGAATCGGTTGTTTGAGCCGTGTTTCCTGTTCCACAAGCTGATAGTAGCAGCACCGTCACCAAAGCGAGCATAATCCATGATATTGCGCGTTTGCTATATTTTTTCATATGTACTGCCCCCTCTCTTATAATAGCTGCATTCTGTTTAGATCAAAAATGGTCTTCTCTCCTAAGAGAATCCGGTAAAAAGGTAATATTCGGCTTACCGGTTTTCGGATGGATGCAGATTTCCGTCTCCACTCCAAAAACACTGCGCAGCAGATTCGACTGAAGTATGTCCTCTGTTTTACCGGAGGCTACCACCTTGCCCTCTTGTAATACATACATTCGGTCACAATACAAAGCCGCCAAATTCAGATCATGCAGTGCAGCAAGCGTAGTTACCTGAAGCGCTTTGACCAAATCAAGAATTTGCAGCTGATACCGGATATCCAGATGATTCGTCGGCTCATCCAGCATAAGAAATTTCGCCTGTCCAGCCAGCGCTCTGGCGATCAGCACCCGTTGTTTTTCACCACCGGACAAGGTTGCAAAGCTCTGATCGGCCTGAGTGTCCATGCCTACCCGTTCCAATGCCTGTTCTACCAATTCATAATCGACAGTGGTATCCGCCTCCAACAGCTTTTTATGCGGGTGGCGGCCCATCAAGACGATGTCCCGTACTGAAAAATCAAACGTCTGAGGTGCATCCTGACTCACCACCGCCATTTGCCGGGCCGTTTCCTTGTACTTCATGCGCAGCATATCCCTGCCATCCAGTGTTATCCATCCGTTGTCAGGCTTTAGTACACGGTACATATTTTTGAGCAGCGTTGATTTGCCACTGCCGTTCGGACCAATCAGACCGACCAGCTCTCCCTTTTTGACCTGAAGGCAGATGTCTTCGATCAGCCGCTTATCGTGAATACTGAAGGTGATGTGTTCGACTTCTATATTCATTTTTCGCCTCCAAATGAATAGGAACTGCGCCGCAGCAGCCACACAAAAAAGGGTCCTCCGCAAACGGCTGTCACAATGCCGATCGGCAGCTCTTGCGGAGCCAGCACGAGCCGGGCACATACGTCTGCCCACACAACAAAGATAGCTCCCGCCAACAGACTGACCGGCAGAACACGGCGATGATCCGATCCCACCATCAGTCTCACGATATGCGGAATCATCAGCCCGACAAAGCCAATTGAGCCACTAACCGCCACAACCGCCCCGGTTAGAAGCGAGGCTATAATGACGAGAAGCACGCGAAACGTCTGTACGTTCACACCGAGCGTTACTGCTGCCTCTTCGCCTGTCAGCAGAGCGTTCAGTGAGCGGTATTGAGTCAGCAGGATCATCGTCCCGCCAGCTATAATGAGGGTCGGAATAAGAAGCGTATCCCACTGTGCGCCTGCCAGACTGCCCATCATCCAATACATCGCGTCGCGGATACCCTTTTCATTAGGAGCCATCGTAACGATAAAGCTGGTCACAGCCGACAGCATCATGGACACCGCCACGCCTGCCAGCAGTAATCGGGTCGTCGATATCCGTCCGGCCACACGGGCTAATGCGAACACCATAAGCATCGCTGCCAGCGAGCCTAAAAAAGCAGACAAAGGCAGCGCGAACCGTCCAAGGATACCAAAGGCTCCAAACACAATAACCAGGGTCGCTGTAACTGAAGCCCCGGACGAGACTCCTAAAATATAGGGGTCTGCTAACGAATTACGAATTAAGGCCTGAATAGCGGCCCCTGTAACGGCTAACCCTGCCCCTACGATAACGCCCAGCAGCACGCGTGGAAAACGGATTTCCCAGACGATATATTGCTCCGGCCTGGTCCATGTCACAGGTATCCACTGGTCCAGCCAGGGAAGATGGGACAGAGCAATTCGCCATACCGTTCCTGGCGCGACAGCCACAGGACCGAGCATGACTGCGACTGTAATCGACAGCACCAACCCAGCTGCCAATAACAGCAGAATTGTAGTAAATCCCATAGCAGATTTTCCAGCTATATGGGCGTTAGAATTATGTTTTGATGGATAAACGCTACTCGTTCCTGAGGTCATGAACTAATCCATGGCTTTTCGGCCGTTTCCAGCGTTCTCAATCGTTCTTCGATCTCAGAAGCAGAGAAATTTTCGCCCATAAGGACCGCAACATCATTCACCGATTTTTGCGGACGAATCGGAATAATTTCCAACTCTCGGTAAGCAAACTGGAACATCATCTGACCCTCTGTTTCGAGAAAACGTACAATTCCTTTGGCACGGTAAATTTCAGCGGGCAAGCTGCGGAACAGCTGTTCAAACTTGGATCGCGGCACAGGTTGCCCGAAGAAATGCGTGTGTACGACAACATGGTCGTAGGAATGATAATGCTCCCCGTGGCCGTGGCCATGGTCATGGTCGTGGTCGTGATTATGATTATGATGGTCATGATCTGCATGGTCATCATGAGCGTGCAGATGACTTTCCGAATGATGATCATTCCCGTTATCGGCTATGGACTCCTTTGAATGCAAGGCATCTATACGATCCTCTCTTTGAATGGAGAAAAATACATCCGCGTCTACGTCGCTCCGTTGTGTATTTACGGTCAGGGCATAAGGATTTAATTCCTTGACGAGGGCTTGTACTTTCTGCAACTCTCCCGCGGCCAGTAAATCAGTCTTATTGATAATCAGCTTGGAAGCGCATCGAAGCTGATCCTGCATCAAACGAAACGACTTGCTTCTCTCGTTACCTGAGGCAAAATCCAAAAATTGACGCGCATCCATCACCGTAATAACGGATTGTAAAACCATAGTGGAATACATAGAAGCATCTGTCACGGCATCTACAATTTCCATTGGATTGGCTACTCCGGTACATTCGACGATAATCACGTCCGGTTTATATTCTTCGGCAAGATTCATTAATTCAACGCCCAGGTCCCCGCGAATAGTGCAGCAGATACAACCACTAAGCATTTCCTTCATGGGAGCTTGACCGTTCACCAAACTGCCGTCCAGATTAACATCGCCCAACTCATTCATCAAAATAGCCGGCTTGAGGCCCTGCCCTTTATAGTAAGCCAGTGCATGCTGAAGAAGAGTTGTTTTACCACTGCCCAAAAATCCAGATAAAACAGCAATCGGTATCATAAAATCCTCCTTGTCTTTACAACATTTAATATGGATCGTACCGTAAAAATTTCCTTCTTGCAATCATTTATCGGATTTTAATCGTAATAATTACTAATAATTATAAAGGCATTCTGAATTTACAAAATGTCAGCAAACGTGTCATTTTTCAGGGCGTTCATATGCTATTTGGCACACAGACAGACCGAGCCTGGAAAGAGAATGAGCCGCGCCGCAGTGAAATCGTCATTATCGGCCGAAATCTGGACGAGCAGTGGTTCCGCAGCAACTTTGCTTCCTGTGTAGCTGTGTAGCTCACATTCCCATATAACACAAAGAACCTCCAATCCTACTGAAGCGTGAGATTTGGAGGTTTTTTGTACTTTTTTACATATCGTAATATTTACGATTAATAAACATAAATATATGAACACACTCGGACTTGTCAATATAGACAGTAATCCAAACGCTATTCAGCGGGCATGTTTGTCCTGTAACAGGCATAGGATGTAGACAACAACCCTTATTTCCGAGGAGACGTCTAATGAAAAACAGTACGCTGTTGAAGATGCTGCCTTTTATGATTCCATTCACCTTTCTTATCCCAGTGCTTATTATGCTATCTCCCCGGTGGCTTCGCTCGTTGGATATGAGTCAGATGCAGTCGTTAAAAACAGTATTTATGGGCATTTTCCTGGAAGCCATGCCATTTCTACTTATCGGCGTCCTCGTCTCCTCTCTTTTACAATGGCTTGTATCAGAAACGTGGATACGTAAAATGGCGCCTGCGCATCCTGTACCGGGTGTCCTGCTGGCCTCCTTGCTGGGGCTGCTGTTTCCGATCTGTGAATGCGGCATGATCCCTGTCGTTCGTCAATTGATGCTCAAGGGAATGCCTGCCTATATGGGCATTACCTTTATATTAAGCGGACCCATTATCAATCCCGTAGTGCTGGCTGCAACGATGATGGCGTTCCCTTCCCATCCCGAAGTCACGGCCGTTCGCATGGGGCTAGCCTTTGCCGTTTCCGCAATTATTGGACTAATTGTATATACCTTTGTGCGTGTACACCCGCTCAAACGGTCATTGCTGTCTTTTAACCAGCAGAAGCAGAACGACCAAACTCATCGGCATCAGCGCACTATGCGAGGCTTTTTTGTACATGCTGGTGATGAATTTTTGGACATGAGCAAATATCTTATTATTGGCGCATTATTGACAGCCTGTATTCAAACCTTCATCCCGCGCGATGAAATGCTTTCGTTAAGCGGTGGAGCGGCTGGCTCCTATGCCTTTATGATGGGCTTTGCCTATGTACTGTCGCTGTGCTCAACCTCTGATGCCTTTGTTGCTACCGCTTTTTCGCATACCTTTACATTAGGTCCGCTGGCAGCCTTTCTTGTGCTCGGGCCGATGCTCGATTTCAAAGGTACACTTATGCTGCTAAGCACCTTCCGCACCAAATTTGTCGCCGTCCTATGTCTGCTCATTATTTCGCTTGTCCTGGTTGGCTCTATAGCTGCTGAATGGTTATTCGGGAGGTGAATACTAGCGTGAATACAGCCTTTAGCATCCGCTGGCAGTATGGTATGCGTTCCTTGCTCATGATCGGATTAGCTGTATATATCATCACATTAAGCCGCACAAGCGCACTTCATTACTACTTGGCGCCACACATGCAAAAGTTGCTTCTGCTCTGCCCTGTGCCATTGTTGTTCATCGCTTTGGCAATGGCATGGCATGGAATAGTTGGGGAGCGAGACGGTGAGGATATGTGTGATTGCGAGCATCCGTTACCTCAAAGCTGGTTCAAAAAAATGCTTGTATATGGAATGTTGCTCATTCCGCTGCTGTTCGGCGCCCTGCTGCCCAATCAGGCGCTTGGTAGTGATATGGCGGCCAAAAAGGGAATGTCCTTCACCTACCCTAACCCGGATATCCGGCGCAAAACAGATTTACAGCCCACCCAAGCCCCCGCATCCCGCATTTTATCAACATCGTCTTCTGTGTCCGCTTCGCATCCATCGAAGAGCAAGTGGAATCAAGAAATGCTGGATAAGCTGTTCGTTCCGCCTGACAAGTACAATACTGAATTCGCCGAGCTGGCAAAACGCCTATATCAGCAGCCCATCATACAGATCAAGCCGGAAATTTTCTCTGAAACCATCGGAGCCATCGAATTATACAAGCACGCTTTTGAAGGAAAAAAAGTACAGGTGACCGGCTTTGTCTATAAAGACAGTAATCTGCGGGATAAAGGTCTATTTGCAGTAGGAAGGTTCCTGGTCATATGTTGTACTGCTGATGCCATGCCCTTCGGGATCATTGTTCAATCCCACAAGCTCTCGTCCTTTGACAAGGATACCTGGGTGACCATTGAAGGAACCTTGCATGCCACGCAAAAGGACAATGCGCCTATACTTGAAATTCGATCCGACAAGATAACCGAAGTCAAGCAGCCGGAATCTCCTTATGTCTACACCCAAGCAGACTCGGTAGCTGCTTTTGATCGCTTAAATGCAGCACACTAACCCTAGCAAGGAGGATAAAAGATGAACAAGGTTCCTGTGATTTTAATCAGCGGTTTTCTCGGTAGCGGCAAAACGACCCTGCTTCTGCGCCTACTGGCCCATACCCGTCAAATTCCGCTTCGTGCTGCGGTATTAATGAATGAAATGGGTGAAGTTGACGTAGACGGCGCCATCATTTCAGAAGAAATGCCTGACGTAACTGTGGAAGGATTGCTGGAGGGCTGCATTTGTTGCAGCAAAAAAAGCGAACTGGCAGGTGCTCTGCATACCCTCCTCAGCCAGGAGCCAGATTTGATTTTTATGGAAACTACGGGAGTAGCCAACCCTGAGCAAGTGCTGGAAGAGCTGCGCTCCCCGCTGCTGGCCAATCGGCTCTATCTGGTTCAAAGCATCAGTGTTGTGGACGCAAAGCTTTTTCATGAATACAACAGCCGCTTCACCGCTGACAAGGAGCTGGTTCGGACTCTGCACGGGCAGCTTCGCACCGCAGACTTCATTGTGGTGAACAAGACGGATGCCGCAAGTAGCCGTGAAGTGACGAAGGTCATCAAGAGTATTCGCAAGCACAACGATACCGCCAAGCTGCAAACGACTGCATATTGCCGGGTTGACCTTGAGCCACTGCTGAAGCCTGCCCTGGCCCCTTTATCCGTTGCTGCCAAACCTAAGCAGGTGCCTCAACTCGTCCCCGTACAGGCACAGCCAACCGATGCAGTCGCCACGTCCATTCCCACTACGATCAAAGAGATTGGACGACCTGCCAGTATTTCCAGAAGTGCGGCATTCAAAGTTATTTCTGCGCACAGCCATAGCCATGATCTTCATCAATCGCCTTCGTTTTCCCGTCTGGAGAGCTTAACCCTTCATCAACATTCTCCACAGCAGCTGGAAAAACAGCGTTTGGAAAATTTCCTGACCGGGCTTGGCTCCTCACTGCTTCGGGCGAAAGGCTATTGCGTGCTTCCAGAGGAAGGTACAATGCTTTTGCAATACTCGGGAAATCACTTCGAATGGCAGCCTACAGCTCTTCCGGTAAGTCAGGGGTATGTCACGCTTATTGGGGAGCAACTGGACAAGGCATCTATTGCCGATCAATGGGAGCAATGCTTCGTTTCACTGTAACTGACAGAATGGGTTTGAGAGTAAAAAGAGTCTCACTGGAATCTGCAAAATCCGTTATAAAAGACTGTTCCTTTGACCTCTAAAAGTCATTACTAGCATAAATTTTAAGTCTGCGGTTAAACGGAGAATTATTATATTATACAATATAAAAGGTGTTGTATTGAATGAAGTGGGAATAAAAAAGGCCATCGAGATTTCTCGACAGCCTGATATGACCCTGTAGGGTCATACTATTTTTGCTTGGCGGCGTCCTACTCTCCCAGGACCCTGCGGTCCAAGTACCATCGGCGCTGGAGGGCTTAACGGTCGTGTTCGGGATGGGTACGTGTGGAACCCCTCC
>NZ_JAIVEM010000160.1 GCF_020404765.1 Paenibacillus sp. BJ-4 | reverse complement strand
GGAGGGGTTCCACACGTACCCATCCCGAACACGACCGTTAAGCCCTCCAGCGCCGATGGTACTTGGACCGCAGGGTCCTGGGAGAGTAGGACGCCGCCAAGCAAAGCTTTATAATTAATATTCCCTGATAGCTCAGTTGGTAGAGCACTCGACTGTTAATCGAGTTGTCACAGGTTCGAGTCCTGTTCGGGGAGCCATTTGCTCTCATAGCTCAGTAGGTAGAGTGCATCCATGGTAAGGATGAGGTCACCGGTTCGATCCCGGTTGAGAGCTTGTTGTAGGATGGCCCGTTGGTCAAGGGGTTAAGACACCTCCCTTTCACGGAGGTAACAGGGGTTCGAATCCCCTACGGGTCATAAGCAATACGGAGGCTTAGCTCAGCTGGGAGAGCATCTGCCTTACAAGCAGAGGGTCGGGGGTTCGATCCCCTCAGCCTCCACCATTTTTTATTCAATTAAGAGGATGAAAAGTTGGGGAATTGTGAATCATATGCATATTGGGGATTAGCCAAGCGGTAAGGCAACGGACTTTGACTCCGTCATGCATAGGTTCAAATCCTATATCCCCAGCCATTGAGAGCCATTAGCTCAGTTGGTAGAGCACCTGACTTTTAATCAGGGTGTCGAAGGTTCGAGTCCTTCATGGCTCACCATTATATTACATGCGCGTGTGGCGGAATTGGCAGACGCACTAGACTTAGGATCTAGCGTCTTTGACGTGGGGGTTCAAGTCCCTCCACGCGCATATTGTTTTCGCGGACGTGGCTCAGCGGTAGAGCATCGCCTTGCCAAGGCGAGGGTCGCGGGTTCGATTCCCGTCGTCCGCTCCATATTTGCGCCCTTAGCTCAGCTGGATAGAGCGTTTGACTACGAATCAAAAGGCCGGGAGTTCGAATCTCTCAGGGCGCGCCATCTTTATAAAATGTATAATATCGGGATGTAGCTCAGCTTGGTAGAGCACCTGGTTTGGGACCAGGGGGTCGCATGTTCAAATCGTGTCATCCCGATACTAATTTGCGGGTGTAGTTCAATGGTAGAACTTCAGCCTTCCAAGCTGATAGCGTGGGTTCGATTCCCATCACCCGCTTAATGTTTACCTAGAAGCCGAAAGGCTTCTTTTTATTTTGTCCACATTATATCCACTTCGGTATATAGAGGCCGTTGCCAATGTATCTCTTTCATGCACAGCCGGGGATGAGTTGTGCATATTCTACATAGGCTCTTGTTGCCATCACGCCTAGATCCCGAAGTTCTCCTCCAATGGATCTCTTTCTCCTGTAGTAAGGGCTAATTTCGTGATCAAATCCCTTGAAAATAGGAATCCTATGATTGCTAACGATATGAATTCATGTTGATAACTCTAAAGTTGCCGCTTTGTTGTACACATTCTCTTCTTTTATGTGGGTAATAGCAGATGATTGGATGAAAAAACACATCTGTTGAATTGATTAGTAACTAATTTGTGTATATCTTTGTGGATAGAAGCTTAATTAGCCTCATGTTGTCAACAAATCATAAACATGTACACATAGTGATGCAAGATTTTTTGCTCTGGAAATCAGAGTGTTTATAAGAATTGTGTATAATATTTCATGAAATTCTTGGAATGTAGCGAATTAGGTTTATTTAATTTCATTTTTATGCATAAAAAACCAATATATTCTCAAAAAAAGTATTTAAAATACATGATTTTTTACTGTAAATTTTGCAGCTTTTCATACGTTTTTATTGTATGATGTTAAGAAAGTGTCAAATTTCGTGTGTATACGTACCTTTGCAACAAAACTGTATATGGTGTGGAACAGATCAGATGGGGGGAAAAGCATGACCGAGCTTACGTTAACCGCAAACAAAAACCAATCCAACAATCTGCTGCGGCGGGACGTTCGTTTTCTAGGGAATATTCTTGGTGAGGTTTTGGTTCATCAGGGTGGCAACGAACTTTTGGATATCGTGGAAAAAATACGTGAGACAAGTAAATCGTTACGTGCCGGGTATCAGCCGGAGTTGTATGAGAATTTCAAACAAATGGTCAGCGGACTGGATACGGATATTCGTCACCAGGTTATTCGCGCGTTTGCGATTTATTTTCAGTTGGTGAATATCGCTGAGCAAAACCATCGTATTCGTCGTAAGCGGGATTATGAGCATTCCGCTGGTGAAGATGTTCAACCCGGCTCCATTGAAAGTTCCGTTCAGGAGCTTAAGCAAGGGGGATTCTCTACCGAGGACGTTACCAACATGCTAGAGGAGCTCTCTCTGGAACTGGTTATGACCGCACATCCTACAGAAGCAACACGACGGGTAATCCTGGATATCCACAAGCGGATTTCTGAGGATGTCATGCTGCTGGATAATCCGATGCTTACCTTGCGTGAGCGGGAACAGGTACGGGAGAATCTGCTGAATGAAGTGATTACACTGTGGCAGACAGATGAGCTGCGTGACCGCAAGCCAACTGTATTAGATGAAGTAAGAAATGGAATGTATTATTTTCATGAGACTTTGTTTCATGTATTGCCGGATGTATACCAAGAATTAGAACGATGTTTAAGCAAATACTATCCCGAACAAAAATGGCACATTCCAACCTACCTGAGATTTGGCTCCTGGATTGGTGGAGATCGGGATGGCAATCCGTCTGTGACAGCTCATGTAACTTGGGAAACATTACGTATGCAACGCAAGCTGGCTTTGAGAGAATATCAGCACACACTGAAAGAACTTATGGGATACTTGAGCTTTAGCACTAGCATTGTGCGCGTTTCAGATGATCTGCTGGCTTCAATTGAAGAAGATCGTACGCATATTACGCTCAAAAAGATGGAAGTATGGCACAACGAAAAAGAGCCTTATCGGATTAAACTTGCATACATGATTGCCAAGGTGAATAACATTTTGGATGAAAACAAACAGGATACCAAGGAACGTTATAGCTCTGCTGAAGAGCTAATTGCAGACCTGAATGTTATTGATAACAGCTTGCGTCATCATTTTGCGGATTATGTTGCAGACACGTATATTCAAAAGATGATTCGCCAGGTAGAGCTATTCGGATTCCATACAGCTACACTGGATGTACGGCAGCATAGTCAGGAACATGAAAATGCGATGACTGAAATTCTTTCCAAAATGAATATCGTATCGGATTACGGTAAGTTGCCAGAGGAAGAAAAGATAGATCTGCTGGAAAAGCTGTTGAACGAACCACGTCCAATTACTTCGCCGTATTTAAAATATAGCGATAGTACGCAGGAATGTCTTGACGTATATCGCACGATTTATATGGCTCAGAAGGAATTCGGCAAGCAGTCCATTACAAGCTACCTCATCAGTATGACCCAGGGAGCCAGTGACTTGCTTGAGGTTATGGTGCTAGCCAAAGAAGTAGGGCTGTTCCGCATTGAAAAGGATGGTACTGTCGTATGTACACTGCAATCCGTTCCTTTGTTTGAAACGATTGACGATCTGCACGCTGCACCTAGTATTATGAGAAGATTGTTGAATTTGCCTGTATATCGGCAATCTGTAGCGGCGATGGATCAGCTTCAGGAGATCATGCTGGGGTACTCAGACAGTAATAAGGATGGCGGTGTGGTTACGGCCAACTGGGAGCTTCGGGTCGCTATGAACAGCATTACAGAAGTGGTTAATGAGTTTGGTGTAAAAGTGAAGTTCTTCCACGGTCGCGGAGGAGCATTGGGCCGCGGAGGAATGCCGCTTAACCGCAGTATCCTAGCTCAACCTCCTCATACGATTGGAGGCGGGATCAAGATTACGGAGCAGGGAGAAGTGCTCTCCTCCCGATACTCGCTCAGAGGCATTGCCTATCGGAGTCTAGAGCAGGCGACTTCAGCCTTGATCACGGCTGCTGCATATCATCGTTCCGGGAAGAAGGAAGTATTCGATGAAAGCTGGGAAGAGATCATTGCCCGTATTTCCGAGGTATCATTGAACAAGTATCAGGATTTGATTTTCCGAGATCCGGATTTCTTCGCTTTCTTCAAAGAATCGACACCGTTGCCTGAGGTGGGCGAACTGAATATTGGATCTCGTCCGTCCAAGCGTAAGAACAGCGAGCGTTTTGAGGACTTGCGCGCCATTCCATGGGTTTTTGCATGGACACAAAGTCGCTACTTGTTACCTGCATGGTATGCGGCTGGAACAGGCCTGCAAAGCTTTTATCAGAACAATGAGGATAACCTCAAGGTGCTGCAAACGATGTTTAAGGACTCGGCATTCTTCCGGTCCCTTATTGATACGCTGCAAATGGCGATTGCCAAAGCAGATTTGCTAATTGCTGAGGAATATGCGGGAATGTCCGATAATGAAGAGGCAAGACAGCGTATTTTCGGACAGATTTCAGCGGAGTTCAAGCTGACATCTGAACTGATTTTGAAAATAACCGGACAATCCGAGATTTTGGACGACGTGCCGGTTATTCAGGAATCTATCCGGTTACGTAATCCTTATGTCGATCCGTTGAGTTATTTGCAGGTTCAGTTGCTAAGTGAGCTACGCGAGCTGCGTGACCAAAATGGAGACGATGCTGAGCTGCTGCGTGAGGTATTATTGACCATTAACGGAATTGCCGCAGGATTAAGGAACACAGGCTGATACAGCCTGCTGTATGAACACAGGTAATCGGGCGCTCATGGAGTGCCCGATTGTGCTGTGTGAATAAAATATGACAGAAGAGTGTCCAGATGGTGTCAACACTATAGTTGATTTTCGGATAAAATTAAACTACGATGAATAATCATAAATATGCAATAGGTAACCCATCAGCAAGTCTGGGGGAGTATAGAGTGGATAATATGGAAAGCCGCTTGGTTAGGCTGGTACAGAAAGGTGATCAGCGGGCTTTTGCGGAGCTAGTCGAATTATATAAAGATCGGATTTTTCATCTTTCCTACCGGATGCTAGGTAATCGCCATGAGGCGGAGGATCTGGTACAGGAAACTTTTTTGCGTGTGTATCGCAATTTGGAGAAGTATGACCATGGACAGAAGTTCTCGACCTGGATTTACCGGATTGCTACAAATCTATGCATTGATCGTCTGCGAAGGAGAAAACCTACATACTCACTTGATGCTGAAATGAATGATCAGGAAGGTGTCGATGGGTACGCCATGCTCGCTAGCGAAGAGCTTACCCCTGAGGGGCGTACGTTGTTGTCCGAGACACAGGCCTTGATTCATGATGCCATTGACAGTCTTCCAGACAAATACAGGACGATAATGGTGTTGCGGTACTTGCAGGAGCTTTCCTTGCAGGAAATTAGCGATGTGCTTAATATTCCCGTGACTACGATTAAAACGAGGGTCCATAGAGGCCGGGATTTTCTACGCAAAAAATTAGAGCACAAGCTGTAAATTATGTGCTTAGGTACTTGGAAAGTACCTGCATAGATGTTTTTTATGAAACATAATGCTCCCTATAACGTATGTAAGAAGAGCAAAGCTCTAAGACGGAGCATGTTATGTTGAGAAACACGGAAGAATACTAGAAAGGATTGGCTCATATGGATTGCAAACAAGCCGTCTCTTTTATGCATGACTATCTAGATGGCGACCTGTCTGAGCGGGACAAACATGAGTTGGAACAACACTTGTTAGACTGCCCGGAATGTCGCATGCGTTTTAAAGAGCTGGAGCGGACGGATGCGATGCTTTATGGTACACGCCATTATCAAGTGCCGTGTGTATCGGATGAGCTGACATTTCGCATTATGAATGCTTTGCCGCCGCATAAAAGACAGACCGTGGCTCCTATGCTGTCTTGGGTGAAAAGGCATCCCGCTGTAACAGCTGCCGCCTTTTTTCTTATTGTTGTATGCTCAAGTATGGCCAGCTTTTCAAGCACGGATCATCAATTGGTAGTCAAAGGAAGCCATCTGGATCAAGTCGTTATTCAAGGCGATACTGTGATTGTGCCTGAAGGGAAATCCATTGCCGGAGATTTAACAGTGCAAAATGGTGAAGCCCGGGTATACGGCGATGTGGAAGGAAATGTAACTGTGATTGACGGTTCCTACTATCAAGCATCCACAGCTCATATTGCAGGACAGGTCAAAAGTATTGATCAAACCTTGGATTGGATTTGGTATAAAGTTTCTGATTTGTTCGAGGACCCGTCTTCTCCATAAAAGAAGCTTGAAATGACAAGAACGATATCGAGCGCCTCTTTCCGTTGGAAAAGGCGTTTTTTTGTATATGAAACTGGCGAATTGTACTGTATTTTACTGATTTTAGCGGTTCTTTTGTCGCACAGCTTGCAACGCGAGCCTTATCGTTATAACCTAGATAGAGAGAGCATACTGTGTACATACTACACCCACTCACTACAGAAAATTGCGGGGGCATGCGCATGTTGGATTATTTTGCGGACCTGACTTGGAAAGAGTCCATTAAAGATATTATCGACATTTTGATCGTTACCTATATTATGTATCAGCTTATTTTACTTGTTCGCGGAACGCGTGCAGTTCAATTGTTGAAAGGCATACTGTTTCTGGTCGTCATTTGGGCAGTTAGCACCTGGTTTGATTTGTACACGCTCAAGTGGTTGATGAACCAGATGTTCACTTTTGGCGTGGTGGCTATTTTCATTATTTTTCAGCCTGAGTTGCGTCGTGCTTTGGAACAATTGGGGCGAGGCAAACTATTTGGGCGTTCGTCTGCGGATGATGAAGAGATCAACAAGTTAATTGGAGAAATGATTAAGGCACTGAATTATTTATCACGTAAAAAAATAGGAGCTTTGATTGTATTTGAGCGCGAGACGGGGCTGAACGAATACACAGAGTCTGGTATCAAGACACAGGCAGTGGTCAGTTCTGAGCTGCTAATCAATATCTTTATCCCAAATACGCCTCTCCATGATGGTGCGGTGATTATTCAAAATAAGCAGATTGCTTCTGCAGCTTGCTATTTACCGTTGTCGGAAAATCCGTTCATCAGCAAGGAGCTGGGAACCCGTCACCGGGCCGCGATTGGGGTGAGCGAGGTAACGGATGCCGTAACTGTCGTGGTATCGGAGGAAACAGGGCAAATTTCTTTGGCTATTAATGGACAGGTCGTGCGCGACATTAAGGAAGAATCCTTAATTTCCAAGCTGTATGAGGAGCTGCGGCCAACACCGTCTCTGAAAGAAAAACGCGGCTCATTCTGGAATCGGAGGGGAGGCCGTGGAAATTCATGATGGACAAATGGATTAACAATAATACGATTTCCAAAATATTGGCGCTTGCCGTTGCCGTGATGCTGTGGGGAATGGTTCATCTGGATACAGGGACACCTTCTTCGACGCTGACCGTTTCTTATGATAATAAGGTGATTGATAATGTGGCCATTCAGGCCAGTGGTCTGGATGAGTCCAAATATGTGTTGTCTACGATGGATACTGACCATGTAAGGATGGAGGTCAGAGGACAGCGTTCTGTACTGACTTCTTTTTTTGCAGATAATTATCAGGCAAAATTAAATCTAGGCGGTTTAGGAGCAGGCACCAGAACATTGTCACTCGAACCGGATTTACCGGATGGGGTGGAACTGGTATCCATGACTCCAAATCGTGTTACAGTAACGATTGAGGAAAAACAAACGAAATCTTTTAATGTTTCTATTGTGCCCAAAGGCAACCCGGATGCTGGCTTGCAGCTTGGCAAGCCTGTGATTACTCCACAAACCGTGAAGGTGACCCTACCCAAAAGTCAGTTGAGTACCGTGACTGCGGTACAGGGGGCCGTCGATACGGATGGCATCACAGAGAAATTCGAGCAGAAGCGTGTAAAACTGAGGGCATATAACAAAAAGGGGCAAGAACTTACAGGAGCCGTTATCGAGCCATCTACAGTGTCCGTCGAGATTCCGGTAGCACAGCAGGCAAAGTCTGTGCCTGTTAAGATCGTCTATTCGGGAGATTTACCAGACGGACTGGCACTTTCCAAGGTAAGTGCAAACATGAAGGAAGCCGCCGTATATGCATCACAGGATGTATTGAGCAGCCTCAGTTCCTACGTCACAGCCACCGTGGATCTCAGTCAATTTACGGAAGCGGGGACGCGTACAGTCCAAGCTAATTTGGCAGCGCCCGCCGGTTCTGATAAAATCGAGCCAGGCTCGATACAAATTGAGGTGACAGTCGTTCCTTCCAATCAGGTCACAGATACGGAACGAACGCTCACTGGCATTCCAATCGTTTTACAAGGTGCAGGGGATGGAACTATTGCTACCATTACAGCGCCCACTAGCAAGACGATGGATGTTACTGTGAAGGGACCGCAGGATATGGTAAGCAATCTAACCAATGATGATATTAGTCTGGTGGCAGACATAAGTGGCCTCGCTGCTGGTCAGCATGAGGTTACGTTGCAGATAGGCCTGCCTAAATATATTACGCAAGCCGGGAATGCCGACCAGCTAAAGGCAACAGTAAACATTGTAGGCCCTTCAACGCCTGCTGTAACGAATCCGAGTAATGAGAATGAATCAAATCCTTCCGGTAGTGGCGACAAGGGTCAGGAGAGGCCTGAGGAGGGGCAAAACGGTCAGGGCGGATACTCTAATGCTAATTCCGGGGGGAATGCAGCTGCGGAGGATAAGACAAGTCCTCATAACGGCGCAGATTCTTCTGCAAATGGAGCCCCGGAGAACAGTCAGCCATAACATGTTTTATCTGTAGTAGATACTCAAGAATTATTAGACAAAAGGGAGTCATTTTACATGGGGAAATATTTTGGTACAGATGGTGTACGAGGTATTGCTAATCAGGAGCTTACAGCAGAGCTGGCATATAGCATTGGCCGCTGCGGCGGATACGTTTTAGCAGGTAATGTGGAGAAACCAACCGTTGTTATTGGTATGGATACACGTGTGTCTGGCCTGATGCTGGAATCGGCGCTTGTAGCCGGTTTGCTGTCTATTGGGGCTAACGTAGTTCGTCTGGGGATTGTTTCGACGCCGGGTGTTGCTTATCTCACACGTCAATTGAAAGCCGACGCGGGTGTAATGATTTCTGCTTCCCATAATCCGGTGGAAGACAACGGGATTAAGTTTTTTGGCGGCGACGGGTTCAAATTGACGGATGAAACAGAATTGAAAATCGAAGAGTTGATGGATGCGAAAGAAGACCAACTGCCTCGTCCGATTGGTGGAGGATTGGGTACGGTTGTTGTAGACGAGCATTCCCGCTACGATTATTTAGAGTTTTTGAAGACAACAATTAGTCATTCTTTTGAAGGACTCAAAATTGTACTGGATTGTGCAAATGGAGCAGCTTATGAGCTGGCACCAAAGCTTTTTACGGAATTGGGAGCCGAAGTTCATACAATTGGTGCAGAGCCAAATGGGCTGAATATCAATGATCATTGCGGCTCGACTCATCCTGAAAAGCTGAAGGAAGAAGTACTCCGTCTGAAAGCGGATATTGGTCTGGCCTTTGATGGCGATGCTGATCGTCTGATTGCGATTGATGAGAACGGAGAAGAGGTAGACGGTGACTATATCCTTTGCATTTGCGGGGATGCAATGAACCGTGCTGGAAAGCTCAAGGACAGCACCATTGTATCGACCGTGATGAGTAATATCGGTTTTTATAAAGCTACGGAAAAGCTGGAACTCAAGACCGCAAAGACTGCGGTCGGGGACCGTTATGTCATGGAGGAAATGCGCCGGGGCGGCTTTAATCTGGGCGGCGAGCAGTCTGGCCATGTTATTTTCCTGGATCATAATACGACAGGCGATGGTATGCTGACCGGGATTCAACTGGTAGATACCCTGAAGGCTTCTGGCAAAAAGATGAGTGAACTGAAATCGCTCATGAAACAGTATCCGCAAGTGCTGGTTAATGTGCGTGTACAGGATAAACGTAATTACGAGGGGAATCCTGCTATTGCAGAAGCGATTGAGCAGGTGGAACAGCAATTGGGGGATAATGGGCGTGTACTGGTCCGTGCATCAGGTACAGAATCGCTTATTCGTGTAATGGCAGAAGGCCCGGATAAGGATGAGCTGGAGCAATTTGTCGGACAGATCGTAGATGTCGTCAAAAAAGAATTAGTTTAAAATTTTGTAAACGTGGTTGCCTGTAGAAAAAGAGCGGGCAGCCGCGTTTGCGGTTATATATTTTCCATTGAATCGTAACCTATATAGGTAAATATGAATAAAGTGTTATTGCCAAATGAGACGGAGCTGAATATAATATAGGGATGTTGTGACTCAAATAGAGAAAGCGAGGGTTGTAAGGTAACGTAATACAAGCGCCAGAGCTTGATTTTGTGCGGGGGAACTTGGTGGGTAAGCAATGCATCAGTTAGGGGATATGCTGCTCACAAATCGGTTCACGACAAAGCAAGCTGACGAGGTGAAGGTGTTCGAAACATTCGGCGGGGACCTTCCGGTGAAGCATTAAGCCGTAAACCGGCAGCGGAAAATAAACAGGCAACTGTTTACACAACGCACCGGTAGATGCCATATTATTTTATAACCTAAATTATAAGATTCATTTCATGAATGTGCGGCCATCATCATTGGCGTGCGCGGTTTAGGAATTTCGTTGCATTCGTGAAGAGATGCCTGTAATTTTTATAGTTATTATTGACAACTTCATAGATGAATGAACTTTATTCCTCAATCTACCGCACACGTTAGTCCTGTGATGCGTCGTCCTGTGAAATGATGATCGGGAGGATAACGAATATGTGTGGCATTGTAGGATATATTGGTGATCAGAATACGCAAGAGGTATTGATTGACGGATTGAAAAAGCTGGAGTACCGTGGTTATGACTCTGCGGGTATTGCCGTTTTTACAGATTCAGGACTGCAAGTAGCCAAAGCTAAAGGTCGTCTGGCGAATTTGGAAGCCAAGCTGGATGGTGCGCCATTGCTAGGCCATGCAGGTATTGGGCATACACGTTGGGCAACGCACGGTAAGCCTTCAGATGAAAATTCCCATCCACATATGGATGAGAGCCAAAAGTTCTCTGTAGTTCATAACGGGATTATTGAGAACTATCTGGAACTGAAGGAGCAGCTGATCAGCGAAGGTCATACCTTTATTTCCGAAACGGATACGGAAGTTATTTCCCATCTGATTGCGCGTGAATATAAAGGAGATATCGTTAAAGCGGTACAAAAAGCAATTACCTTTATGCGCGGTGCTTTTGCCCTGGGTGTGCTGACAGAACATGAACCTAACAAGCTGGTAGCTGTTCGTCAAGCGAGCCCGCTGGTTATTGGTGTGGGAGAAGGCGAGAACTTTATCGGTTCTGACATTCCGGCTATTCTGAAATATACACGCAATGTATTTATTTTGAACGATGGCGAAATGGCTGTTTTGACCAGTGATGCCGTCGAATTAATGACTATCGAAGGCCAATTTATTTCTCGGGAAATGATTCATGTCGAATGGGATGCCGTAACAGCGGAAAAAGGCGGCTATGAGCATTTCATGTTGAAAGAAATTCACGAGCAGCCTAAGGCTTACCGTGATACGATGTTGGGCCGTATCGATAAAGAAACTAAAAAAGTCGTTCTTCCTGAGTTAAAGCTTACAGAAGAACAAATTAAAAATATCCGCAACATTCAAATCGTTGCTTGTGGTACAGCCTACAATGCTGGTTTGATTGGTCGTACGGTTATTGAAGGTCTGGCTCGTATTCCGGTGGAAAACGACGTGGCTTCCGAGTATCGCTACCGTTCCCCTATCGTAACACCAGAAACATTAGTGATCGTGGTGAGTCAATCCGGTGAAACTGCCGATACATTGGCAGCACTGCGTGAAGCACAAGCAAATGGGGCTCATGTACTGGCGATTACAAACGTAGTTGGCAGTTCCATTGCCCGTGATGCAGATGATGTGTTGGTTACACTGGCAGGACCGGAAATTGCCGTAGCCTCCACCAAGGCATATTCTTCGCAGTTGATTGCCTTTTATCTGTTTGGTCTGTATCTGGCTCAAGTACGAGGCACACAAACAGATGAGCAAGTAGCTCATGTGTTGGCCGCTATGGAATCACTGCCAGAGCAAGTGGAAGAAATGCTGGGTAAAGCAGATTCGATCAAAGCCTATGCTGAGCAAATTGCGAGCCACAAGCACCTGTTCTTTATCGGGCGCGGTCAGGACTATGCCGTAGTACAGGAAGGCTCCTTGAAGCTCAAGGAAATTTCCTACATTCATTCTGAGGCTTATGCTGCGGGTGAACTGAAGCATGGTACACTAGCATTGATCGAAGACGGAATTCCGGTTATCGCTTTGGTAACACAGGAATCCGTGCTGGAGAAAACCGTGAGCAACATTAAGGAAGTCAAGGCTCGTGGCGGCGACGTACTTGCAATCACGTATGAAGAGCATGCTGTTGAGTTGCTGAAATCTGTGGATCAAGTATTTGCAATTCCGAAGACACTTCCGATTCTGTCGGCTGCCATTTCAGTTGTAGCTCTCCAACTGTTGGCTTACTATGCTTCCCTTGCACTGGGGCATGATGTCGACAAACCACGCAACCTGGCGAAAAGTGTTACTGTAGAATGATCATAAGCAGTAATTGAGTTATTTGTGTCTGGTGATAAAAAAGTGTGGAACCAGTAAAAAAAGTCTGGAACTAGTCATTTTACAAACATCAAGAAAGATCCCGATGATATATCGGGATCTTTTTAGCTTAGGAGGGCAATTATGTCTACAATAGGCCGACGAATTCGAACTATTAGAAAAACAAACAACTTAAATCAAATAAAGTTTGCAAATATAATTGGAGTTTCTCAAGGAACGTTGAGTGAGCTGGAGCAAGATAAATACAGACCCTCTCTTGATATAATTATAGCAATTAAAGAAAACTTCAATTCCCATATAGAGTGGTTAATCTTTGGAGATACGCCTATATCAAAGAACACTATTTTTAATTTAGCCATTGAAGCTCAGGAATTAGAACTTATTTCTTTGTTTCGAGAACTTACTAAAGAAGATAGAGATGAAATTATTGATTTTATAAAACTGAAGATTGTTCGGTACTAATCTTTCACGGGAGTTCCTTAATAATATGTCTTAGAAATACTCATTTTAATTTTGGTACATAAAAGTCACGAATTATCCGTATACCGATTATTCCTGGCATTTATGCATAAAAAAATTAACAATGACTATAATATGAATAGAGAAAGGAGTGTAATAATTCATGTCACTAAATTCACTTAGCATATTTGATATTGCTTTTGTAACACCCCACGGTATCTGTTTTCAGCAAGTTTTTTATACTTGCTCAAGAGCCATACGTGAGAAATGGTTTGAAAGAGCTTTGAAAGAAGGCGGTTGGAACCTCAGCATTAGATATACCCCAACTGATCTAAAATCAATTTACATAAGAAATGAATTTGAAGATTATGAAGAATGTAGATTGGTGGTAAAAGAATCATTACAAGATCTTATCATAGAGACCTATTTACAGAGTGTGCAACTAATGAAACTTGCAAAAGAAATATTGAAAGATTATCAATAAAAGTAGACTTTAGGGTAAAAAGACAGTCCCATCACATAGTTTCAAGTAATTATAAAAGGAGGTTTTAAAATGAGGCGCTACCTCTTTAAGTGATAAATTAATGGACGCTAAAATTTTCTATTTACTATACTTTTTCTTCAAAGGAGAGACAAAATGCTCCATTAAAAAGGTAATATTTTTACCGATTAGATTCAAATCTTCTTGTTCTAATACCTGCCCATTTAATTCAATTCGAAAACCAGCATTTAGAAATGCTAAAAAATCAAAGGATTTTTTGATTTTCTCGTTATTAAGGTCCGAATGAATTGTATCAATTGAGTCCAAAAAGTAAGGGAACGTCATTTGATTAGCAATACAAAGTAAATAATCGGTTGTAACATCAAAAACCTTTGCTAAAGATATTAAATGGTTAATTTCAGGCCGTGCTATATTTCGCTCCCAATTAGAAACAACCTGTTTAAGTTACCCCGATTTTATTAGCAAGTTCCTCTTGTGTCCATTTATGGAGTAGTCTTAAATTTCTACATCGCTGTCCCAAAGTATTCATGAGTTCACCTCTATTGAGAATATCAAATAGGTTTTAACCCGACCCATCTGCTTACTAATTATAGCTACTTATAGCCCATATTATAGCTTATTCATACCCTACTGTACCCTACGAGTAGCCTATGAATAGGCTACGAAGTAAAATATAGCTAAAAAATATTACTTTGCTATTGTATAAAGCTGTGAGTTGTTATATTCTACATTTGTATTTTGAAGTAAAACTAAAATATATCTTAGGAGTAGAAAAAGATAACTGAACTTTACTCTGATTTAGTAGTTCTAAAAAGAAGGTGAATAATGAGCAAAATTCGATCAAGTAGCTCTATAGCATCTATTCAACGGAAAATCAAAGAAGGAAGAGGTCAAGGCCACTTTTCGGAATATAAACCTTGGTTGACTGTACATGATGTACCTTCAATAGGGATAGTTACTCGAATTCTTGGTTGGAAAAGTGGTCGACTTCACCATTATCTGTCTGAACACTTTGAACTGGCACATCATTACCAAATGGAGTGGTCAGAGCAAGTGATTGATATTCGCAAACAATCTCCTTTATTACCCTTAGATAAAACCCTCTATATTGCACAAAAGTTAGGCATTAAACATCCAACTGACCCCAAGAATAAGCTTCCCATCATTATGACTACAGATATGTTACTTACAGTAAAACAAGAAGAAAGTATAAAATTTATTGCACATTCTATCAAACCTTCTAACAAGTTGACAAAACGAGTTGTAGAGAAATTACAGATTGAAAAAGAGTTCTTTAAAGACCAAAAGATAGAGGGGGCACTTATTACGGAAAGGCAGATAAACTACAATTTAGTCAGGAATGTCGAATGGCTTCATATGAGGGAAAACCTCACGTACAGTTTGATGAGGAGGGGCAGAATTTATCTGCCCTTTACTTTAGCAGAGGCGCAGTTAAGACGGCGGGATACAAAACTATGCCGGCTGCCATCCGGGCGGACGCTGCGGCCAGCTTCCAGCCGGGCAGTCATCAGGTGTTCCAACCGAGTATCCAACGGATTTTCCAGCAGAATATCCAGCTGACATCCAGTCCCGTTTCCAGCCAGGCTTCCAGAAATTCGTCAGGTAATCATGTTAAGTTATCGCAAAGCGCAAGGATTCGGAGCACCGGCAGAGAATGTCTATAGGGAAGATCCCCCAAATCGCCGGCACCCCGCCTGAATGTCGACACGCGTCGAATTCCTCGATTGATGGCAAACTATTCCCAGCGTTTCTTCTCCATTCGCTCTTTTTAGGCAAAATATTAACACCTTATGTTGGACAGACCAAATTTTACTAAAGTTTTACTATACATTCTTGGAAATTTTGATATAATTCTACCTAGGTCACCTTTCCAATTATGATAGAAAATAGAATTGGATGGTTTTTATACCTATCCAAGCTGTACGCGAGAGACCAGTCCACTGGCTACCCAGCAAGCTGGCATGCGGGGACCGACAATTGTGGAAAATGACAGTCGAGAATATGTTGCTCCATGACGTCAGAAGGTTCAGAAAGGATGAGCCAACCTTATCCCAATTCCGATGGAGGATGAAGCGCGTGAGCATTTTTGAAAAGCTGGAATCCAACGTAAGATCTTACTGCAGAAGCTTTCCGGTGGTATTCGACCGGGCCAAGGGAGACCTGTTATATTCTGAGGACGGAAGAGCATATATTGATTTTTTTGCAGGTGCCGGGGCACTGAATTACGGTCATAACAACGATTATATCAAGGACCGGGTTCTCGATTACTTGACCTCCGACCGGATTATGCACGGTCTGGATATGTATACAATGGCCAAGCGCGAATTCATCCAGAGCTTCTCGGAGCGGATCCTGGAGCCGAAGAAGCTGAATTACAAGCTTCAATTCTGCGGTCCGACGGGGACGAACGCGGTGGAAGCGGCCCTTAAGCTCGCACGCAAGGCGAAGAAGAGAACCGGGATATTCGCATTCATGGGCGGCTTCCACGGCATGTCGCTCGGCAGCCTGTCGGCGACAAGCTCCAAGTCCATGAGGGAAGGGGCGGGGCTTCCTCTGGGCGGAGTTACGTTCATGCCGCACCCGAGCGGGACTTTCGCAGAAATGGATACGCTCGGCTATATCGAGAATATACTGACTGATTCGCACTCCGGAATCGACAAGCCGGCCGCCATCCTGCTTGAAACGGTACAAGCCGAAGGCGGAATTCACGTCGTCGACGCGCAGTGGCTGCGCGGGCTGCAGCAGCTTTGCCGCAGGCACGATATCCTGCTCATTACCGACGAGATTCAAGTCGGCTGCGGCCGGACAGGCGAATTCTTCTCCTTCGAACGTGCGGGGATCGAGCCAGATCTCATTACCCTGTCGAAGTCGATCAGCGGGTACGGCCTGCCAATGTCCCTCCTGCTGCTGAAGCCCGAACTGGATCTCTGGACGCCGGGCGAGCACAACGGCACCTTCCGCGGCAACCAGCTCGCTTTTGTGGCCGCCAAGGCCGCTCTCGAGTTCCGGGACAGAGCCGCCCTGGAAGCCCAGGTGAAGCAGAAGGAAGAGTTTATGCGCTCGTTCCTTGACAAAGAAATCAAGCCTCTGCATCCGTCCATCGCCATCCGCGGACTCGGCCTGATCTGGGGCATTGACGTCTCGGGCTTCACGGATGAAGCCGGGGCGAAGCGGATGACGGAGATCAGCTTCGAGAACGGGCTCATCATTGAAAGAGCCGGCAGAGGAGACCGCGTGCTGAAGATCATGCCTCCGCTGACCGTCTCGATGGAGCATCTGGCCGCCGGCTGCGACATTATCAAGTCCAGTATGCAGCAGGTGATCTCTCAGGAGACCCAGGATTTGCTGGTAACGACCTAAGCTCGGCCAAGCCGGTGGCCGCCCCGGCAAGAGGCACGGAAGTGCCTTCCGGGGGCCGTGCGGCCCTGATGTTAAGATAACGTTTTCACCCCATTGGAAGATTTTCTCCCCATGCTGCCTGCGGTACCGTCAGGCAGCATGGAATTCACCGCCAATCCAAGGGCTGTCCCGTTCATGCTATACGGAGCATTCTTGAGCCTCATGCAGCACCATCGTCACATCTAATCGTCAGGAAAAGCTCACTACCCCGCAGCCGGATCTTTACTTATCCACACCAGGCGGGGGAATACACAAATCGTACATAGAGTGTATCAATATCCCTTAAACATTGGCTTCGACAAAGGCAGCTCCGGTGCCGAATCCGGAGGTACGGCCGACTTCCTGCTGGCCGGCCGGAACCCTACAGCAAGCCTTACATCGATGGGAGTAACATCCCTTGTCCACCCCCAAATCCAATTCCGAACCCAATGTTAAACCAAAGCCCGTCTTCGGGCGGCTCGTCCGCAGCAAGCATATTGAAGCAGAGGAGCCGGAAGCAGCCGCATCTCTTGCTTAGAACGATGCTCTTTGTTGTCTTTCACGCAATGTGAGCCGAGCGGGACAGCTGCTAGGCAGAGGATTGCCGCATGCGATCAACCGGGCAAGCGAAGCGGTGACCTGGCGAAAGCCATTGATATTGTTGTCACATGTTTGAAAAGGCGGGGAGCGTTGCTGCGGCATATGCTCCGCCGAATTGCTTTTACCGATGAAGAGAGGGGAACGATCCAGGTGGCTTTTGAAAAAGAAACGTTGTTTTGGAACGAAAAATTCGGTAGCGACGATTATACCTTGACGCGGCTGCCTTACAGCAAAGCTCCAAGCTCCTTGGCGCCCATTATGACAACCGTCGGCGGTTCGCTTTCGGAGGAAGCGGCGCAGCGCGTCCTTCAAATGAGCAAGGGCGCTCCGCTGGCCATTTTTATGATTTTGCTCGCCGGTGTTCAGTCGCTCTTGCATAAATATACAGGCGCTTCTGACATTCTGGTCGGCATGCCGGTTGTACGGAAACCGACGGAGACGCGCCGATCCGTTAATCATACGGTCATTTTGAAAAACTCGCTTTCGGCGGGTGCGACTTTTAAAACGCTTCTGAGCGAGCTGAGGACTTCCTTGCCGGAAGCGATTCAGCATCAACATATTCCGTTCTTGAAAATGACGGAGAAGCTGGACCTGCAATATGCAGACGGGATACCCGTCGTCCATACGCTAGTATCCCTTAAGGAGCTGCATCTGGACGAAATCGGGCAAAACGTGGTCACGGATTGTTCCTTTGAATTCAGCTTAACCGGCGGAACGATACAGCTAGCGCTGTCATATAACGAGCACTTATATGACTCCGAGTTCATGACTCGGGTCGTCGGCCATCTGAATCGCCTGCTGGCCGTGGGGCTTTACGAGTTGGAGCTGGACATCGTGCGGGCGGACATGCTGTCGGAGGACGAGAAATTTCAATTGCTGCAAAGCTTTAACGATACCGAGAAGGACTATCCCCGTGATCGGACGATTCATCAGCTCGTGGAGGAGCAGGCGAAGCGGGTGCCCGAAGCGACGGCGGTTGTCTTCGAGGGGCGGCGGCTTTCGTACGCGGAGCTGAACGAACGGGCGAACCGGCTGGCGCGGACGCTGCGATCGGTCGGCGTGCTGCCCAATCAGCTGGTAGGCTTGATGGCCAGGAGATCGCTGGAGACGGTCGTTGGCATTCTGGCGGTTCTGAAAGCTGGCGGTGCCTACGTGCCGATCGACCCGGAATACCCGGAAGAACGCATCCGCTACATTCTGGAGAACTCGAACGCGCAGCTGCTGCTGACTCAAAGGGAGCTGCTGCAGCAGGTGCCGTTCGAAGGGACCGTGGTGGCGCTGGATGACGAGCAGGCCTACAGCGACGATGGCTCGAACCTGGAGCCGGCCAGCGGTCCGAATGATCTGGCTTATGTCATCTATACGTCAGGTACGACGGGCAAACCCAAAGGGGTCATGCTGGAGCATCGCGGGCTGGTCAGCCTGAAACTGACGTTTGCCCATACGCTTCACACGACCGAACAGGATCGAGTGCTGCAATTCGCCAGCCTATCGTTCGATGCGTCGTGCTGGGAGATGTTCAACGCTCTGTATTTCGGGGCGGCCTTATATATACCGTCAACCGAGACGATTTTGGATGATCAACTGTTCGAACGTTTCATGAACGAGCATGCAATTACAATCGCCACTTTGCCGCCAACTTATGCAGCTTATTTGAATTCAGACCGCCTGCCGAGTCTGAGCAGGCTCATCACGGCGGGCTCCGCCGTTTCAGCCGAATTCGTGCAGCAGTGGAAAGACAAGGTGCAGTACTATAACGCGTACGGTCCGACGGAAGCCTCGATCGCCACATCCGTGTGGGCGGCGTCTACGTATGACACCGAACGCAGAGCGATACCGATCGGACGTCCGATCTGGAACCATCGCTTGTATATACTGGGCGCACTAAATCAGCTGGCGCCTATCGGAGTAGAGGGAGAATTATGCATCGCGGGCGTCGGCCTCGCCCGGGGATATTGGAACCGGCCGGATCTGACGGCGGAGAAATTCATCGAACACCCGTTTGAGCCTGGAGAGAGACTTTACCGGACGGGCGACTTGGCCCGCTGGCTGCCGGACGGAAATATTGAGTACTTGGGTCGGATCGACCATCAGGTGAAAATCCGTGGATTCCGGATCGAGATCGGCGAGATTGAAGAGCAGCTTCTGAAGATCGACTCCGTGCAGGAGACGATCGTAATCGCGCGGGAAGGCAAAAGCGGGCAAGAACTGTGCGCTTACCTGGTCGCGGGCCACCCGCTTACGCTCGGCGAGCTGAGAAGCGCGCTGGCGCAAAAATTGCCGAATTACATGATTCCGGCGCATTTTGTTCAGCTTCCGCGGATGCCGCTCACGCCGAACGACAAAATCGACCGCAAGGCTTTGCCTGCTCCGGAAGGAAACGCGCTGACCGGCGGCGCGTACGTAGCTCCTCGCAATGAAGCCGAGCGGACGCTTACCGATGTGTGGCAGGCGGTATTGAACGCCGATCGCGTTGGGGTAACGGATCATTTCTTCGAGCTGGGCGGAGACTCGATCAAGTCCATTCAAGTATCTTCGCGGCTTCATCAAGCCGGGTACAAGCTGGAAATCCGGGATTTGTTCAAATATCCGACTATTTCACAGCTCAGCCTGCATGTGAAACCGATCGGACGTACCATCGATCAAGGCGAAATAACGGGTGAAACGGCGCTGACGCCGATTCAGCATTGGTTTTTCGAGAGCTCCTTTGCGGACCCGCATCATTTCAACCAGTCGGTGATGCTGTACCGGAAGGAACGCTTCGACGAAGAGACGGTGCGTCAGGTGCTGCAAAAGCTGGCTGAGCATCATGACGCCTTGCGGATGGTATTCCGCAAGACGGAACAAGGGTTTAGCGCGCGGAACCGCGCGATTCAGGAAGGCGGGCTGTTCACGCTGGATGTGTTCGACTTCAAGGATGCGGAGAATACCGCGCAGGCTGTGGAAGCGAAGGCAACGGACATTCAAGCGGGCATCGATCTGGAGAACGGGCCCCTCGTGAATGCGGGACTGTTCCGGTGCGCAGACGGCGATCATTTGCTGCTCGCGGTTCATCATGCCGTGGTGGACGGCGTGTCTTGGCGCATTTTGATGGAGGATTTCGTCCTGGGTTACGAGCAGGCCGGCAAAAGCGAGGAAATTCGTTTCCCGGCGAAAACGGATGCGTACCGCACTTGGTCCGAGCAGCTGGCCGCTTACGCGCAAAGCCCGGAGATGGCGAAGGAACGGGCCTATTGGCAGGCCGTGGAACAAATTGCGGTTCCGGCCATGCCGAAGGATCTAGAGGCGGACGTTACGACGCAGCAGGACAGCGAATCGCTGTTCGTCCGTTTGACTCCCGAAGAAACGGAGCTACTGCTGAAGCGGGTTCACCGGGCCTACAACACCGAAATGAACGATATTTTGGTAACGGCGCTCGGCATAGCCGTTCGCAAGTGGACGGGACACGAACGGGTGCGGATCAATCTCGAAGGACACGGACGCGAATCGATCGGAACGGATATCGACATCACGCGCACAGTCGGCTGGTTTACGACCAAGTTTCCGGTCGTCCTGGAGCCGGAAACCGACCGGGATTTGGCCTATCAGATTAAACAGGTCAAGGAAAGCTTGCGCCGCATTCCGAACAAGGGGCTTGGATACGGCGTATGCCGCTATCTCTCCAAATCGGAGGATGGCTTTGATTGGGGCGCAGAGCCGGAAATTAATTTTAACTACCTCGGCCAGTTCGACGATGATGTCAATCAGGACGAGATCGGCATATCTTCTTATTCCAGCGGCAGCCCGGCCAGCGACCGGCAGGCCCGCAGCTTTGTGCTGGATATCAACGGCATGGTGCTGGACGGCGCTTTATCGCTTGATCTCAGCTACAGCCGGAAGCAGTATCGCAAGGAAACGATGGAAGCCTTCGCTCAGCGGCTTGAGCAAAGTCTCCGAGAGCTCATTACCCACTGCGCAGGCAAAGAAAACACCGAATTGACGCCGAGCGACGTGCAATTTAAAGGCTTGACCATCGCGGAATTGGAGCAAATCGCCCAGCGCTCGGGCCATCTCGGGGAAATCGAAAATATTTACTCGCTTACGCCGATGCAGAAGGGCATGTGGTTCCACAGCGCGCTTGACCGGCAAACGGCCGCTTACTTCGAGCAGACGCGGTTTACGATGCGGGGAGCACTCGACGTCCAGCTTTTCGAGAGGAGCTGGATGGAGCTTGCGAAACGTCATCTGGTGCTGCGGGCGAATTTTGTGAAAGGACCGGCGGGCGAGCCGCTGCAAATCATATACCGCGACAAGCCGGTCGGCTTTGAATATGAAGAGCTACTTCATTTGCAGGTGGACGAGAAACAAGCGTATTTGGATAAAAAGGCCGAGGATGACAAGCTTCGCGGCTTCGACATGGAACATGACGCGCTCGTTCGGGTTACGATCCTGCGCACCGAAGAGCAAAGCTATCATGTGCTGTGGAGTTTCCAGCATATTTTGATGGACGGCTGGTGCCTGCCGCAGCTGACGCAGGAGCTGTTTGAGACGTACTCGGCCTTGGCATCCGGCAAGCAGCCAGCGGGAGATAAGGGATCGGATTATGGCGCTTATATCGAATGGTTGGAGAAACAGGACGATCAGGCGGCATCTGGCTATTGGACGGCATTCCTGGCAGGTTATGAAGGGCAAACCGTACTCCCGGGACAAAAGGAACCGGCGCCGAACGGCAGATTTACGGCTGATCACGTCACCGCCGAGCTGGGCAAGGACTTGAGCGAGCGGATGGACCGGGTGGCGAAACAGCGCTTGGTTACGGTCAATACGCTGCTGCAAGCCGCTTGGGGCGTGATGCTGCAAAAATATAACGGAACAAACGATGCCGTATTCGGCAGCATTGTGGCCGGAAGACCGGCGGAAATCCCGGGTATCGAGTCCATGATCGGGCTGTTCATCAATACGGTGCCGGTCCGCGTCACGAGCGAAGCGGACACCGTGTTCGCCGACCTGATGGCGAAGCTCCAAGAGTGGGCGCTGGAGTCCGGGCGTTATGATTACTATCCGCTGTATGAAATTCAAGCCCGCAGCGTGCAAAAGCAGAACCTGATCAACCATATCATCGCTTTCGAGAACTATCCGGTGGACGAGCAGATGGAGCAGGTGGGCGACCAGCAGCACGGCGACCTGACGATCGCTGACGTTCAGATGGAGGAGCAGACGAACTATAACTTCAACGTGACCGTGGTGCCGGGAGCCGAGATCGAAATTCGGTTTGACTTTAACGCCGAAGTGTTCGATAAAGACAGCATCGAGCGGCTCAAGGGGCATCTCGTCCATCTGCTGGAGCAGGTGACGGATAACCCGGAAATTACCGTGGGCGAGCTGGAACTTGTGACGGAGGCGGAAAAGGCCGACCTTCTCGGACGTTTTAACGACACCACCACGGAATTTCCGCGCGGGAAGACGCTCATTCAATTGTTCGAAGAGCAAGCGGAGCGCATCCCGGATGCAGCCGCCATCTCCTTGAATGAGCAAGAGCTGACCTACCGCGAGCTGAACGAACGCGTCAACCGCCTTGCCCGTACCTTGCGTAGCCACGGGATATCCAAAGGCCGCCTGGTCGCCATTATGGCTGAGCGTTCCATCGAAATGGTGGTGGGCATGCTGGCGGCACACAAAGCCGGAGCGGCTTACGTACCGATTGACCCGGAATATCCCGAGGAGCGTATCCGTTTCTTGATCGAGGATTCGGGAGCGCAGGTCATGCTGACGCAAAGCCGCTTGCGCGAGCGCCTGGCGGGTTCGGACTCCGTGATCTTACTGGATGACGAGTCCTTCTATCCCGAGGACGGCACAAATCTAAATCCGGGCACCGAAGCGACGGATCTGGCCTGCGTCATCTATACGTCAGGCACGACGGGCAAGCCGAAAGGCAACCTTGTTTCGCACCGCAACATCGTGCGGATCGTGCGAAATACGAATTATATCGACATCACCGAGCGGGATCATGTCCTCCAGCTTTCGAGCTATTCGTTCGACGGAGCGATTTTCGATATTTTCGGCGCTTTGACCAACGGGGCGCGGCTGGTGCTGGTTTCCCGCGAGACTTTGCTGGAAATCGGCCGGCTGGCGGATCTCATCCAGCGCGAGCGCATCTCGGTCATGCTGATTACGACGGCTTTCTTCAACGTCCTTGTAGATGTGAACGTCGACTGCCTGCGGGATGTCCGGGCGATTTTGTTCGGAGGAGAGCGCGTGTCGGTCGGCCATGTGCGTCAAGCGCTCGCCCATATCGGACCGGGCAGGCTCAACCACCTGTACGGCCCGTCGGAAAGCACGGTTTATACCACGTACCTTCCGGTCGACTTTGTCGATGAGTCGGCGGTTACCGTACCCATCGGACGGCCGATCAGTAATACGACGGTGTATATCGTCGACAGCCGGAATAAGCTTCTGCCGATCGGCGTGGCCGGGGAGCTTTGCGTCGGCGGAGAAGGCTTGGTACGGGGCTACAATAACCGGCCGGAGCTGACGGCGGAGAAATTTGTGGACAATCCGTTTGTGCCGGGAGAGCGCATGTACCGGACGGGGGATTTGGCGAAATGGCTGCCGGACGGCACGATCGAATACGTGGGACGGACGGACGACCAAGTGAAAATCCGCGGCTTCCGCATTGAGCTGGGCGAGATCGAAGCTCAGCTTCAGAAAGTGGAGGGAATTCGGAAAGCGACGGTATTCGCGAGGGAAGACGCCTCCGGCGAGAAGCAGCTTTGCGCCTATTATGAAGCGGACCGCGAGCTTCCGGCGGCCGAGCTGAAGAGCGTGCTTTCCCAGGAACTGCCGGCCTATATGATTCCGGCGTACCTGATCCAGTTGGAGCGGCTCCCGCTGACGACGAACGGCAAGGTCGACCACCGATCACTCCCGGCGCCGGAGGAGAGCTTGCAGCCGGGCGAAGAACGTACTCCGCCTCGGACTCCGCTGGAAGCCAGCTTGGCGGGAATTTGGAAAAGCGTGCTCGGACTGGAGCACATCGGGGTTCATGACAACTTCTTCGACCTGGGCGGCCATTCCCTGCGGGCGACGACACTGGTGAGCAAGGTGCATCAGGAGCTGAACGTCGAGCTGCCTCTGCGCGACGTATTCCGCTACTCGACGATCGAAGAGATGGCTCTCGCCATCTCCCGGATCGGAGAGCAGTCGTTCTCGTCGATTCCGCTGGCGGGCGCAAGAGCATATTATCCGCTTTCCTCAGCTCAGAAGCGGCTGTTTATCCTGAATCAGCTGGAAGGGGCCGATCAGAGCTACAACATGCCGGGCGTGCTGCTGCTGGAAGGATCGATTGACCGGAGCCTGCTGGAGAAGGCTTTCCGCGGACTGATCGCACGGCACGAAACGCTGCGAACCGGCTTTGAGATCGTACAAGGCGAAGCTGTACAGCGCATTTACGAGAGCGTCGACTTTGCCGTCGAGTACCGTCATGCGAGCGAGGAAGAAGCGCCTGAAGTCGTGCAGGCCTTCATCCGGCCTTTCGACTTGGCGAAGCCTCCGCTGCTGCGGGCGGAGCTCGTAGAGCTGGCAGCCGAACGTTATTTGCTGATGTTCGACATGCACCATATCGTCTCCGACGGGGTTTCGATGGACGTGTTAGTCGAGGAATTCGTTCGTCTGTACGGCGGCGAGTCATTAGAGCCTTTGCGCATTCAATACAAGGACTATGCGGTATGGCAGCAGTCGGACGAGCAAAAAGTGCAGTTGAAACGCGAGGAAGCTTACTGGCTGGACCGTTACCGGGGCGAGCTGCCGGTTCTGGAAATGCCGACGGACTATCCGCGTCCTGCCGTGCAGAGCTTTGAGGGACAAACGCTGACGTCCTTCGTGGACGAGGCAACGAACGAAGGCTTGAAGCAGCTGGCCGCTCAAAGAGGAACGACGCTGTATATGGTGCTGCTTGCGGCATATACCGTGCTTTTGCATAAATACACAGGTCAGGACGATTTGATCGTCGGAACGTCGATTGCGGGCAGAACGCACGGAGACACGCAGCCTTTGATCGGAATGTTCGTCAATACGCTGGCGCTCCGCAATTATCCGGCTTCGGAGAAGACCTTCCTGTCGTATCTGGAAGAAGTGAAAGAAACGACCTTAGGCGCTTACGAGCATCAGAATTATCCGTTCGAAGAGCTCGTCGATAAAGTGCAGGTCAGCCGGGATTTGAGCCGCAACCCGCTGTTTGACACGATGTTCTCCCTGCAAAACTTGGAGAATAAAGAGTTTGAGCTGGAAGGGCTGAAATTGTCCCCGTACCCTAGCGAATACGGCACGGCCAAGTTCGACCTGAGTGTGGATGTTACGGAAGAAAACGGCGGCCTGGAGTGCAGCTTTGAATTCGCAACGGCTCTTTATAAAGAAAGCACGATCCGGCGGCTGTCGACTCATTTCGGACATTTGCTTACGGCGATCGTAAGCCGTCCGGATGCGAAGATTGCCGAGCTGAACTTGTTGACGGCAGAGGAAAAAGAGCAAATTCTCGGCGCGTTTAACCCGGCGCAGCCGGAAGCGGCTCCTGCGGCCGCGTTCCACCGTCTGTTTGAGGAACAGGCGGAGCGCACGCCGGAAGAGGCGGCCGTCGTGTACGAGAACGACCGGCTGACGTATGCGGAGCTGAACGAGCGGGCGAACCGCTTGGCGGCCACGCTGCGCGCAAGCGGCATCGGCCGGGAGACGATCGTCGGCATTCTCGCCGAGCGTTCGGTGGACTTGCTGGTGGCCGTGCTGGCCGTCTGGAAAGCGGGCGGGGCGTATGTGCCGCTCGACCCGGATTATCCGGCGGACCGCGTGCGGTTCATGCTTGAAGACAGCGGAGCGAAGGTGCTGCTGACGCAAACGCCGCTGCGAGAGCGTGCCGAAGCCTGGCTCGGCGAAGAGGAGCTGGCGCTGGCGGCGGTGCTGTACCTGGACGACGAAGCGTCGTACAGCGAGGAGCGGGCGAATGCGCCGATTGGCTCCGGCATTGTCTCCGGCAAGCTGACGGATGCTGTGGACGACGGCGATGAGAGCCATCAGAATGTTGGCACCGACAGCTTCCATGAAGCCCGTCCGGAGGATCT
>NZ_JAIVEM010000043.1 GCF_020404765.1 Paenibacillus sp. BJ-4 | reverse complement strand
CACATATGAAATGGTCTCGGGTTTGACACCTGCCGAATCCAGTGCCATCTGGATAACTTCCGCCTGTCCCCCAATACTCGGAGCCGTGTAGCCCACCTTTCGTCCGCCATCATTGTTAATGGCAGATCCTTTAATGACGGCATGAATGGTATCGCCATCTTGTAATGCCTTGTTCAGCAGTTTAAGGACCACGACACCTACACCGCTTCCAGCGACCGTTCCCTTTGCCTGAGCGTCAAAAGCCCGACAATGGCCGTCTGGCGAGAAAATCCCTCCCTCTTGGTAGACATATCCCTGTTCGTGAGGAACAGTAATGGTCGCTCCGCCCGCAATGGCCATATCACAATCGCCTCGTGACAATGCTTGGCAGGCAAGATGAACGGCTACCAAAGAAGTCGAGCACGCAGTCTGCACCGAAATACTGGGCCCCTTCAAATTTAATTTGTAGGCAGTACGCGTTGACAGATGGTCTTTATCATTCCCCATAAGCGCTTGATAAGAAAGTAGCGGATCTGCCAGATTAAAATGAGAGAACAGCCCGAAAAGTAAGTACGTGCTAATGCCTGACCCCGCATAAACACCTATAGGAATTTCTCCTCTTGAGGGATCGTATCCGGCTTTCTCCACCGCCTCCCAAGCACAGTCAAGAAACAAACGCTGCTGAGGGTCAAGCATCTCCGCTTCCCTTGGACTATAGCCGAAGAAGCTTGCATCAAACCATTCAATTCCATCAATCGTTCCTCGAGCAGATACATATTCTGACGATGCATATATATCTTTGGAAAGGCCGATTTTTTCTAGCATATCTGGCGTGAAATGACGGATGGATTCGACTGCGTTAGTCAAATTTGCCCAGAACAGTTCTATATCGGATGCTCCAGGGAATCTTCCTGACATGCCAACAATGGCCACCGATTCATCTTTGGGGTCGGCATCTACCATGTCTCTTGCTGCAAGTTCCCTTCGATTCGGAGTGTTCTCCACATTCTCTTCTGAGAAGTGAGTTAACCGCTGAGCCAATAAACGAACCGTTGGATACTCGAACAACTCCAACAATTCAATATTGCTGGAAAGTTCGGCATTTAATCTGGCGTGGACCTGTGCAAGCAATAAAGAATGCCCTCCGATATCGAAGAAATTTTCATCAAGACCCACACTGCTGATATTTAACAGGTCTTTCCATATGGAGGCAACCGCGCATTCAACTGCAGTTTGAGGAAACTGCTGTGTGCCTGAATCTTGTTCACGAGCTTCTTCAGGTGCAGGAAGCCGTTTGCGATCAACCTTCCCATGCGGTGTTAATGGTAGTTGTTCCATAAACACAATTTGTGATGGGAGCATATAATTTGGCAACCTTTGCTTACCGTAGCTTCGAATTTCATTGGCACTCATCGGAAGTGTTGGAGTCACCCAATCTTTCACCTTAGTCTCTTTGAGTTCGCGAGTCGCATAAATATAATAGACGCTTTGCGAAACATCCAGAGACCAATCTTTCTCCGAGATCACTTCGAAGCCATGGTGCCTTAACAGATCGGTGACGATATGAAGACGGCCCTCCACATCGTGGAGTTCCAATACAACTTGTTCGATTTTGGGCCAATCTTCATTGTCTATCCCTTGGAGCACGGCTAATTCAGCTTTTTCTACATTAATTTTCAATAAATCAATGCGTTCGACCTGATATTCGCGCATTATATCCGAGAGCCTGCGGACAGGAACAGACAGTTGTACGCTTTTCAAACGGTCGTTCAGAATAGTCTCCAGCGCTTGATCCATGTCCATCGATGGGGTACCGTTACGGCGAATGTAGGAACGCACCAGTTCTTTTTCTTCATGTAAATCTGTGTGTAAACCTGACAAAAATGAAAATTTGGGGTAAAAAGCAAACTCTCCTGTTCCTTTCTCCGCAGCGAGCGCGCAGTCTATGATCGTGGCTTCGACTTCATACAAACGAGCGTTTAAAGTCGTTAATTCCCTTACATATGGGTTGGGTTCAAATGCGAAAATACGCACGCCGGGAGCTTGCATATGGGCCTGCAGAGTAAACAAACCGATATTGGCACCTACGTCAAAAATAGTATGGTTTTCCTCAATCGATATACCATGCCGAAGATAAGCCAGATTTTCATAAATATCGTGATACAAAAAGTTAGTCTCATTTTTATTCAACTGCACGACAGCCAGACCATTGTCCAGTAGATATCGCCTGTGCCCTGAAACCATGGGAGCACGTTCGAGTGTCGGTACGACATAGGCAACTAAAGAATCCTGTCCCGCTTCATCTTTACGAACTACGACACATGTTTCCTCGATATCTGGATGACTAGTAAATACAGATTCAATTTCACCTGGCTCAATCCGAAATCCGTGGATTTTGGTTTGGTCGTCGATCCGGCCCAAAAAAGTGATTGAACCGTCATCACGCTGTTTTCCAATATCACCGGTCCGATATAGTCGGGCTCCTTCCACATCAGAAAAGTGATCCGGCAAAAATTTTACTGCTGTCAAATCCGGTCTATCCAAGTAGCCTTCGGATACGCCGGAGCCACCGATCCAGATTTCACCGTTAACTCCTAGGGGAACCCGATTCTGATGTGCATCAAGCAGGTGAACTGTAACGTTAGATAATGGATAGCCTATGGAAGGAAAAACACTGTCTCGCACCCGGGCAACGGTAGCATCTACCGTACACTCTGTAGGTCCGTATAAGTTATAAAACTCCAGTCCCTTGGCTTCACGCATCTCCAACCATGTTGATTCCTCGATCGGCTCTCCGCCGATCAATCCAAGCAATGGACGATTACCCTGATGCTCTAAAAGCCCGAATCTCATCAACATTCGGCACTGGGAGGGCGTACAGTCGAAAGCGTCAATTCCCTCATCTCGAAGGTAAGCCACGAAGGCGCTGCCGTTTAAACGAATATCTTCAGGGATGATATGCAATGTGCGGCCCCGAAAAAGCTGAATAATCTGTTTGACCGATGTGTCAAAGGATAAAGAACCGTTTACTGCAATCTGCTGTACTCCTGAATGATGTCGATAAATCCTTTCCTCTAAGGCCTCACTTAAATAGAATACTGATTTGTGCGTTACAACGACCCCGCGAGGCTGGCCTGTCGAGCCCGAGGTATAGATGACATAGACCGGATCTTCTGGCATTGCCAAACGATCCAGATTAAGATCGGATCCTTCAGCTAGCCCTTCTTCCCCGGTCTCCAAATATACACGAATCGCTGAATTGTCGTTAAGCTTGCTGTCCAGAAACTTGTCAGTCAGGATCACTGCCAGTGAAGCATCTTGGATCATGTAACGAATTCGATCTTCAGGATAAGTGGGATCAATTGGAACATAAGCACCGCCCGCTTTTACAATCCCAAGCAAACTCACAATCGCTTCGATTGAACGATTAAGGCAAAAGCCTACCCGAGTCCCCCGTCCCACACCGAGTTTACGTAACCGATGGGCCAAACGATTGGAGCGCCTATTTAATTCGCGAAAGGTCAATTTCTCTTTTTTGTAAACAAGTGCTGTCTGATCAGAATAGGCTTCCACAGCCGCTTCAAAACACTCATGCAATGTGCGTTCCTGCACCAAAGCAGTTTTGGTCGCATTCCATTTTTCCTGCATCTGGATTTCTTCAGACGTAAGTAAAGGCAGTTCGGATAGAAGAGCTTGGGGGTTTGCAACAATTCCATTTAAAAGCAATTCTAAATGCCTGATCATTCGACGAATAGTTAAAGGTTCAAACAAATCTGTTGCATACTCTAAAGCTCCTTCTAACCCGCGTTCAGTGGAAGTGAGTAACAGCACAATATCGAAGCGAGAAGTGCCTAAAGGGACCTGGATGGAAGCAGTTTGCAATCCGGGCAATTGAATCAAAGAAGACTTAACCGTCTCAAATAAGAAAAGCACTTGAAATAAAGGCGATTGACTTACGCTTCGATCTGGTTGAACTTCTTCTACCAACTTGTCGAAAGGATATTCCTGATGCTCGAATGCTTCGATAGCCACGTCCCGCACACGTTCCAGTAATTCAAGAAAAGTAGGTTCTTCAGCTACATCAATCCGCATGATTAACGTATTCATAAAGGTCCCGATTACCTTTTCTAATCCGGTTATCCTGCGTGTAGATACGGGGGTGGCCAGCGAAATCTCATCCTGTGACGTATATCTGGTTAAAAGCACGCTGACAACTGTCAAGACGGTCATAAACATGGTTACACCCTGTTGACGGCTAAAATCAGCGAGCGCTTCGGCTAATGAAGAAGGAAATAAAAAGGTTTCCATGTCCCCTTTAAAACTCTGCCGGGCTGGACGAGGATAATCCGTAGGCAGTTCTAAAGGAGGCAAATGCTCCAACTTTTGATGCCAATACGCTTTTTGAGTTTTTAAAGCATCTGTCTCTATCCATCGACGTTGCCAATAAGCGAAATCAACATATTGGATTTCCAATTCGGGCAGGGGCGACGGCTCTCCTGTCAAAAAGGCTCCATACAAAATCGAGATCTCTTGGCCCAAAATCCCCATAGACCATCCATCAGTTACAAGGTGATGTAGATTCAATGCAAGAATATATGATTCATCCTCTACACGAATCAACTTTGAACGAATTAGCGGACCCGATGCAATGTTAAAAGGAATGCGTGCTTCCTGTACGACCAACTTCAGGGCTAGGTTCTTCCTATTTGTATTTACTTCCCCCCTAAGATCGACACGTTCTAATTTGAGAAACATCGAATCTTGGATATGTTGCACTGGCTTTCCATTAGATGATGGAAATGTGGCCCGTAGCGTTTCATGCCTACGGATGATTTCGTTCAAACAACGTTCTAGAATGTCAGCGTCCAATACTCCCTCAATCTGAGTAGTAATCGGTACATTGTATGAAATATGAGTAGGATCAAGCTGTTGCATAAACCACAATCTTTGTTGGGCAAATGACAGAGGCAGTTCGGCTTTTCTACTAATGGGGGCGAGTGGTAGGCTTAACAGCCCACTACCTCCCTCTTGTTCCTGCAAATAAGATAACAGCATTTTTTTGTGAGCTTGAAGATCGCAACGTAACTCCGGTGTCAGAACTCCTTTGGGCGCGCGAAACCGTAAATTTCCATCTTCAACCCACAGATCAATCCCCTTTTTACGAATCTGGTCTACTTTGGCGCGTATAAGGCTGGTAGTGGTATCATTCATTACAATATGCCTTCCTCCCAAACGTATTCTTCTCCGTCCCCTTCCAGATCGTTAGTCTGGCTTTCGGGTACTCCGCCGAGAAGTGAATGCACCAGCACATGATTGTCTTTCAATTTGAACAGACTTCGGATAGAATCAAATTCGATTACGCCGACTGGGCATAGACCCAGCTCACATGCTGACGCTTCAGACATAAGTAACTGTCCCATATAACCAGATTCAAGCGTGCACAGACGTGTAGCCTGCTCTCCGTACATCGGTCCGATGGCATCCAGATCAGCTATTAGGAAAATCGAGAAAGCTGCCTGCTCGAATACGGGCTGATATACGAACGGGACGTGAATATCTTTACTTAACCGCGCTTCAGGCGACAGGAACAGAAGCCTATTTTTGGACGGATCATAGTAATATATCCCCTCATCCAGTCCTTCGACGTGTCTACCATGAACATACAAATACGTCTGAACCGCATAAAGTTCACTGAAAGATGGGTATTGCCTGCTGCTCTTGCCACCCACCTCATTATGCCGCAGTGATTGGAGCATTCTTGCCAGACATATAAAGGGTACAATCTCTTGCGCAAAATGACGACATGGCTCCAATCCTTTGAATCCTGCAGATTTTTTCTTGTTGGTTAGGTCAATTGAAGGAGCGTACGGTTCCGATCGCAACCAGTGACGCTGTCGTTTAAAACGCTCGCGTTCTTCAGGGTCCAAGATGATTTCATAATCTACCATAGCGAGTTCTTCCCCAGCTTTGACCGCCTGGGCCTGCCGGGATTTCACCATTGTATTACTCTCCAGTCTGGAAGTATACGAGCGTATTATGTCCCCAACTGTCGGATGATGATAGAATTCATCGAATTTAATTCGAATACCGAATGCCTTTTCCAATGCATTCGCCATTCGCACAACATCCATCGAGGTAACGCCAAGCTTAAGAAGATCAGATTCCTCTGTTAAAATCTCAAACTGTAAGGTCTCCCTAATTAAGGTCAAAATTTGGTACCGCTCTGTTTCTTTCTTTGGTTGGCTTGCATCCGTTTTTGTAGTCAGTCCAATCTGATGTGGTGCGGGCAAAGCCTTGACATCCAGTTTTCCGTTAGCGTTTATTGGCCACTGCTCCAGGATAAAGACTGCCGCTGGAACCATGTAATCTGGAAGCTTATCGCTTAGGTACATTCTCAGGTGCTGACCGTTTAGTTTATTGGTATAAGTAGAATGAAGCAGCACATATCCTGCAACTGAAGAATCACCCGATGGACCCGCCTTCACTGTTACAAGTGCCTCCTTAACGGCCTCATGCCCCCTCAGTGCTTCTTCAATCTCGCCAAGTTCGATCCGAAAGCCTCGAATTTTGACTTGAGTATCTTCTCGTCCCAGGAACTCAATGTCACCGCTTGGCAAGTATCGTCCCAAGTCTCCGGTGCGATACAATCGTTCTCCCGACTCTGGATGAGTAATGAAGCTGTGATAAGTTTTCTCCGCATTTCGCCAGTATTCCCGGGCTAATCCGATTCCCCCAATATACAATTCCCCGGGAACCCAGACAGGACGATGCTCCAGTTTTTCATTCAGCACATAGAGATGCTGGTTAGCCATTGCTCGACCATATGGGATGCTTTTCCAAGCCAATTCAATATGTTCAATGGGATATAGAACCGACCAAATCGAGGCTTCCGTCGCACCTCCTAAGCTCACAATTTTCACATCCGGCCGAGCAATTTCACGAATCCTCTCTGGTAAACGGATAGGAATCCGGTCGCCGCTTAGTAATATCAACCTCAGGCTGTCCGGCAAACGCCGAAACGACACATTCGCATAATCAACCAAAAGCCCCATTAAAGCAGGAACTGTGTTCCAAACAGTAACCTGACATTCATCCATTCGGTCAAGCCAATGTTTGGGGTCCTTCGCTCCCTCGGAATGTGGATAGACGACTGCACCGCCTGATTGAAGCAGACCTAGTAGATCAAACACCGACAAGTCGAAGCTAAGCGAAGATAAAGCCAGTACCCGATCTCCAAACCCTATCTGATAGCGGGTACGCAAATCTTCTAGCGTATTCTTTGCACCTCTATGCGTAATAGCTACCCCTTTGGGTACCCCTGTTGATCCCGACGTATAAATAATGTAGGCCAAATCATCCTCTGAAGCCGAATGTTGCATAGGTTGAAGGATTTCATCCTCCTGAAAATTGTGATCGTCCACACAGTAACGTTCGAGCCGGTTGGGCCAGTCAATACGTGAATTCACCCTTGATTGCGTTATAGCATAACGGATGTTTCCATCTGAAAACAGCATTTGAATCCGCTCGTCCGGTAAGCTTGGATCAATCGGAAGATAAGAGGCACCAGCACGCAGGATTCCAAGCACAGCTACCGCTTGCTCCCATCCCTTCTCCATCACTATCGCCACAGGTTGATCCCGAGTTATACCCCGGCTTTCGATCCAGCAGGCTAAGTTGTTTGCAAGACACGCCAATTCACCGTAAGTTAATGTTAATTCAGGCGTTTGTATGGCCAAATTCCCCGGATGTTGGCGTGACAGTTCAAAAAATGGCTCATGAAGCAATCCTCCCGGTAGTGTTGTCTCCGTTGCATTGATTTCATGAATCCGCTCCAAATGGTTCATCGGCAATAAGTGTCTGACAGGCTCGTCCCAAGCCTGAGCCTCTTCCGTCAATCGGCTGAGCAAAGAACAGTAGGCCGTAAACATATCGTCGATCATTTCAGGAGGGAAAAGTTCCTCAGCCACATCCCAGTGAAAACGCAACATGCCGGCATCTTCGTAAACCTGATGATCCAGAAAGACTTGCGGGGTTTGACTTATCCCATACACCACATCGCCCAAGCCCCGCATCACGGAGGCATCCAGACCATCGACCGCCGTTAAAGTGCTAGTGAAAACAACCGGCATAACTACGCCAGCCTTGTCCAGATTGGTGCGCGCATAATCACGCATCACTCTTACACCACTATAAAAACGATGATCTAAATCCTCCCAAAGCTTCTGCTGAATCATTTTTATTCGCGATCCAAATGAAGATTCTTTAGAACAGTCCACCTCTAATAACGTTAGAGTCGTAAAATCGCCAATAATCCGGTTCACATCTGGATGTAAGGGAAGGCGGTTGAAAAGCGTTAAATTTATCGTAAACCTCGGATTCCTGCTCCAAGCAGCTAGCACTTCACTGAATGCCCCTAGTAAAATAATCGATGGAGTAACTCCAAAGCGTCCTCCATAGCCACAAAGCAAACGCCAATCTTCCGCATGAAGAAAAGAAGCGAGACGGCGAAACCTTGATGCTTTTAATGGACCCGCCGAGCGGACAATAGGTAGTTCAGGGGCTGGCGGCAGTTCCGGTATCCGTGCGGCCCAATAAGCTTCCGATCGAGTATACGCTTCACTTTCAAGTATCTGCTGCTCAGCAAGCACATAGTCGCGGAATGTTAACTCTAATGGTTTTAAAGGAACTTGCGGATTATGGATAAGCTGAGTAAGTTCTTGCAGCAAAACGTACCAACTTTGTGCGTCCCCGATTAATAGGTCTACACTAAAATGCAAACGAAGCTTGTCTATGGAAAAGCGGGTTACACTGACATCAAACATAGGATACTGATCAGCAGGTTTATTAAGATGTGAGAGTTTTTTCCGAATTTCATTAAGTTTTTGCTCTGCCTCGATGGAGTTCAAATGTTGCAAATCTCTGTATTTTACTTCATAATGCGGAACTTCTTTAAGAATAATCTGCATTCCATCGTTACGGACGATAGCTCGCATCATCGGATGACGATTAATGAGTACGTTTAAAGCATGATTCAAATGTGAGACCGGGAATATATCGGTCTCAATCTCGATATAAAGATGTACTCCTACATCGCCAAGCTCAAATTCAGGACGACGGCCGATCCAGTAAGCTTGCTGCACATCATTGAGCGGGAAAGGCTCATAGAGATCCTCTGGGGCTGGAACAGCAGGTTTCCAAGCATAATCTCCAGAACTTTGCGGCAACCCGGAACAAGCTCCTGCGGCTGCAACTTTAACCAAGTAAGCCGATAGCTCAGCAATCGTCGGTGCAGCGATTAATTCACGCAGGGGGCACTCTATTTTTAAAATCTCTCGGATTTTGGAAACTAATTGAATGGCTAAAAGAGAGTGTCCTCCTAATTCAAAAAAACTGTCCTCTATTCCAATCTCACCAATACCGAGAAGTTCGCTCCATACTTGGACCAACGTTCTCTCTAACGGTGTCCGGGGAGATACTTTTGCCTTGTCTTTGTCCCACTGCGACGCATCGGGTGAAGGCAAGGAGTTACGATCAGCTTTGCCATTGCCCAAGAGGGGGATATGTTCCAGTTCAATGAACAATGAAGGAACCATATATGCAGGTAACGCTTGCCGTGTATATTCACGAAGGTCAGCGATCGATAGCGTTGCGCCCTCTGCTCTCACCCAATAGGCGATAAGTCTGGAGCTACCCGAGGCATCGGGCTGCGCAATCAGGACAACATCACATACGCCCGCATGTTGCCTCATCACTGCCTCGATTTCCCCCAGTTCAATCCGAAATCCACGGACTTTGACCTGATCATCATTACGGCCGAGAAACTCTAACGCACCGTCCGACCGAAAGCGTGCCAAATCGCCAGTACGATACAATCGAGCGCATGGTCTGTCTGTATATAGATCAGGCAAAAATCGTTCCGCTGTCAGTTCTTCCTGGCCCCAATAGCCGCGAGCTACACCTACTCCGCCTATATAAAGTTCCCCTGCCACTCCGATCGGCACACGATGTCCTTGGGTATCCAATACATACATCTGCATATTCGCAATAGGTCGACCTATGGGCACTGTTAATTCATTCTGCTTGCATTCCCACCAAGTGGCTTCGACTGCGGCTTCTGTTGGGCCGTACAGATTAATCAAACGGACTCCTAGTCTTTTCATACACGCTTGCGCAATATCTGGGGCAAGTGCTTCGCCTGTACAATAGACCTGCTGGAGTGAGGAACAGCGACTCAAATCCCGCTCCTGCAGAAAAATTCGCAGCATAGAAGGGACGAAATGAGCCACGGTAATTCTGTGTTTTGAGATGAAATCAACCAAGTACGCACTATCCACATGCCCGTCCGGTCTGGCTATCATCAGCCGTGCGCCCGTTATCAGCGGCCAGAACATCTCCCAAATGGAGACGTCAAACGTGTATGTCGTTTTTTGAATGACTCGATCGCAGGTTTCAAGCTGAAAAGTTTCAAGCATCCAATGCATTCGGTTGCAAATTCCTCGGTGTTCGTTCATAACCCCTTTGGGCTTGCCCGTCGAGCCGGAGGTATATATGACATATGCTAGATGCTCCGGTTTTATATCGACGTTTACCGGCAATACACTTTCTTGAGAAATTTTGTTCTCCCATTCGGCATCAACTATAACCGCATGAATTTCCAACTCAGGAAAAACTTCCTTTAAGTGCGTTTGTGTAAGAAGAACCTGCACGTTAGAATCTTCAATCATAAAGCGGATTCGTTCCAACGGATAATCCGGACCTATAGGTACGTAAGCACCGCCGGCCTTAAGGATACCTAAAATGCCAATAACGAGCTCGAACGAACGATCCAAAAGCATACCTACCGTCTGTTCCGGTTCGATCCCTTTCTTTCTCAGATAGTGAGCCAGTTGGTTACTTTTCTGCTCCAATTCCAGATATGTGAGCTTTTCACCTTCAAATTCTAAGGCTACGGCATTCGGTGTACGACGAACCTGATTCTCAAACATTTCGTGGAGCAGCCAAGGGCCGTCATAACTGGACGACGTATTGTTCCATGCTTGAAAATCAAGCAATTCCTCTTTGTTAAGTATCGGTAGTTCGCCAATCGACAGTTCCGCATTGCTTGCAGCGGATTCAAGCAACGTTTGCCAATGAGATGAAATACGGGCTACGGTAGATTCATCGAACAGATCGGTATTATATTCGATTTCGAGCTCCAATCCCTCCTCGCATGGAGTAACTTGAAACGTAAGATCGAATTTAGAGGTTCCACAATCTACTGGAATTTGTTGTATCGTTAAGTTAGCCAGTTCCAGAGGTGGCATCGGTGAATTCTGAAAAAAGAAAGCCACTTGAAATAAAGGGTTGTGACTCAAGTGTCTTTCAGGCTGCAATTCCTCTACCAATTTTTCAAAAGGTACATCTTGATGTTCAAGTGCTTCCAGAGCGGTAGTACGAACCTGATCCAACAACTCAATGAAAGAAAGTTCAGAAGACAGATCAGCGCGCATTACAAGTGTGTTCATAAAAACACCGATCAGATCCTCCATTTCCGGATATTTCCGGTTCGCAACAGGACAGCCGATGCGAATCGTGCTTTGGTTAGAATAACGGTACAGTAGAGCATGCAAACCAGCTAATAGGATCATAAATAAAGTGGCATTTCTTTTACGAGCAGTATCTTCCAGCTTTTGCTGCAGGTCAGACGGTAGCATTACTCGCAATTTGGCTCCCTTGTACCTTTGAATTGCCGGACGACGATGGTCTGCAGGAAGAAAAATAGGAGTATTATCATGTCCCAACTTATTTTTCCAGTAAGCTAGTTGCTCCCGCATGTCCCCTGCTTCATACTTGCTCCGTTGCCATTCGGCAAAGTCAGAATACTGGATTTTAAGATCGGCTAATGGCGATGCATTTCCTAATCTCAACGCATCGTAAAGAGCGGCCAGTTCCTTCAGGAACACTCCGAGCGACCATCCATCTGAAACCATATGATGCATAACAACCACAAATAAAGACTCTTGTGGGCTCATTTGCACGACCACTCCCCGAATCAAAGGAGCTTTTCCCAGATGGAACGTGCGACTGGCTTCGGCCAAGACGATTCTCTCTGCTTCTGTTGATTTGTCAGGCTCTGACAGTGTGCTACAATCGAAAAACGATAAACGAAAATCTTCTACTGGTATTACGCGCTGAACGACTCGCCCCTCTTCTTCAATAAAAGCGGTGCGTAGTACTTCATGACGGCGGACGATTTCGCTCAAACTGCGTTCCAGTGCAGAGAAATCCAACGCCCCAGTTAGATGAAGAACACCAGGAACGTTGTAATACGGATTGTACGGATCAAGAAGCCACATGAACCACAATCGCTGCTGGGTTAAAGAGAGACCTGCTTCATGTTCCTTATAGTCACGGCGTGGTATAGGGGTCATCCCCTTTTTCTTGCTTCCTATACGCTCCAGTACTTGGTTCAACTGCGTTTGCGTTAATGCTTTCATTTTTTGTGATGAATCGTTCACGTTACTCCCCCCTCGCTTCTTCTGTTTGGCGAACATAATTATTCGAAAGCATCTTCTGCTAATGCGATTTCTTCCAATATCTCGCTCCCTACTTCTTGTACCAGCAAGTCTGCTATGTGTTCGGATAATAAAGCAATCGTGGGAGAGGTGAACAGTTCAACCAAACGTACCTCAACCATAAAAGCTGCGCGAACTCGACCCACAAATTGGGTGGCAAGCAGTGAATTACCTCCAAGATCAAAGAAATTGTCATTCACTCCAACCTGTTCGATACCTAAAATCTCAGAAACAATAGTAGCCAGCATTTCTTCAATCGGGTTGCGGGGTTTCACGTAAACAGTTTCCAACTCAGGCCGTTCGGAATCGGGCTCAACAAGAGCTTTATGGTCTAGCTTTCCATTTTCAGTAAGAGGAATTTTATCCAAAATCACAAATGAAGATGGAACCATATGAGCAGGCAACCTCTCGGATACATAAGTGCGTAAAAGTGGTACAAGCTTCCTTGCCAACGTACCTTGGAATGGGTCATTTGCATACGAAATTAAAGGTCTCTCCTCAAATATAGGCTCAGGCAGAAAAAAACGTTTTCCCTGTCTGCTCATCCCTCGATGCAACAAGACAGCATGAAAAGAATGGAGCTCATCTGCTGTATCACCACAACCAACATGAACGGAATAAGGCAGTTCGTGCTCCCAAGCCCACAGTTCTTCAGGATCAATGCCTTCCTTAGTCCAAGTTGAAAGCAGAGGCAGCACGTCCAATTTCGTCCGCTCCTTGGGTCCATGCATGACCTGCTCCCAAATCCCCAGTTCACTGGACAATCTCCGGTTCGGTATCCTCTTAACGATTAAAGCTTCAGGATTCTCTTGCTCTATCATGCTTCGTAGAGAAGAGAGGGTGAGGCTTTCATTTTGCCAATCAAGCACTAGTGGATTACATTCAGGTGAATCCGCACTGAAAGCATCCTCAGCAGAAATGTGAAGCATCACGTCATAACGATACCGTACCAACTCACTGTCGCAGCTTCCATGTTTGAGATAAATCTCCACATGACTTATTTGCGGTATCTGACGTTTGAGTGCATAAAAAAATTCAGGTTCAGCGAGCAGTTCGTTTTCTTCTCTTACTGCATGCCGGGCAGCAGCACAAATACGTGATAACTTCATGTCCTCCGGCGCATGAAAAAATTGTATGGAGGTATGAAAAATTTCTAGCAGAGCAGCGTTCCTTACATCGCCGACAAAGATTGTCCCACCTGGTTTCACCCGTTGCACCGCTTGATGCAATATATTTATAAAATACTCAATGCTCGGTAAATACTGCATCATGGAGTTGATGATGACTGTATCATACAAGTGGTCCCCCAGTCCGGATAGGTCATCTGCGGATCGATGGAGCAATTGCACTTTGTTTTCCTCTATCCCCACATTTGCCATTTGACTCCGAATATAGTTCAAGGCCACATCGGACAGATCTAAAGCCGTATAGCATGTACAACCTGGAGCCAGCCGAAACAAAAGCATACCGGTACCGCAGCCTATTTCCAAAATACAATCCGCTTTTAATCTTTTAATTTGTGCTACCGTATGTTCGACCCAAGCATGCATTTCATTTTTAGGGATTGGCTGATTGGTATAGCTGCTAGTCCAACCTGTGATGTTCAAGGTAGGATCTTCATATGCTTCTCCCTGACCATAGGTCGTATCGAAGACGGTTTGCCATTGAAAAACTTGCTCTTGTTCCATTTGTTCTCCGAACAAAACAGTTTTAGCACTTTCTGGCTTTGCAACGACATGCGCAACCAATCGGCGATCCTCTGATGTCGGTTCCCATACCTGCAGCACACAATCTTGAACCATTGGATGCTGCTTGATCACAGCTTCAATCTCACTTAATTCAATGCGAAAACCACGAATTTTGACTTGCCCGTCTCCACGCCCGAAATATTCTAGCGAACCTCCTGGCAACATACGTCCACAGTCTCCCGATCGATATAAAAGTTTGCGTGTATCGAATGGATTCTTAATCAGCCGAGATTCTGTCAAATCAGGACGATTCAGATAACCTTGGAAAACCCCAGCTCCACCAATGCAAATTTCTCCTATAGCTCCAAGCGGCAGTGGACGCTGGCTAGAATCGAGAATATGAATCTGAAGATCAGGTATTGGCATACCGATCGAAGCGGGATGCAGTATCGCCTCTTGTATGGATTGGATTGGGGCATAGCTCACATGTACCGTCGTCTCCGTAATACCGTACATATTAATTAACTGTGGACTGTCTAATCCGTATCGCTCAATCCAAGGGTCAAGTTGCCTAGGGTCAAGTGCTTCACCGCCGAAAATTACATATCGCAAACCAAGTGGAACCGAATCAGAGCGCTGACAAATCGCATAAATCAGAAGACGGAAAGCAGAAGGAGTGTGGTTCAACACCGTTACTTTTTGTTCACGTAACAAGTCCAAAAACAATTCCGGCGAACGACTTGTAGTATAAGGGACCACGACCAGCTTACCCCCATGAAGTAACGCCCCCCACAGCTCCCAAACGGAGAAATCGAACGCATACGAATGAAACAAAGTCCATACGTCCTTTTCTCCAAAATGATACCAATCCGTTGTTGCCTGAAATAACCGAACGACATTATAATGTGTGATCAGTGCCCCCTTTGGATTTCCTGTTGAACCCGACGTATAAAGGACATAAGCAAGGTCATGGGGACTCACAGCAACTTTAAGAGGCTTGCCATCTTCTAACCGGGGCTCCACTCTAGCATCAATACAGATGATTTGAGCCCCCTCTAATTGAAGCGCACGCTCACGCGTTGTCTCTTGTACCACAACGAATGTAGCTGATGAATCACTGAGAATAAAGTTTAAGTGTTCTGTAGGGTACACTGGATCTAAGGCTATATATGCAGCCCCGGTTTTCAAAACACCAAGAATTGCAATAACCGTTTCAATGGAGCGTTCGGTACAAATACCAACCCCAATCCCTTGGCCAACTCCCAAATCAATGAGTCTGCGTGCCAGGTAATTCGATCTGACTTCTAACTGCTCATAGGTCAGTTGGCTGTCGCCACAAACTACGGCCACGTTGTCAGGATGAGATTGAGCCTGTTTCTCAAACAATTGATGCAAACAAGCTTGTGGTGAAAATTCGATAAGATTTTGTCTATTCTCTGTTATTAACCTACGCTTCTCTGTCTCTGATAAAAGCGGCAAGTCCTTAACAGCACATGCTGGATTAGTGACCAGCCCCCACATCAAAGTTTCATAGCTTTGAATAAATCTTTCAATAGTTGTAGCATCGAATATCTCGGTATCAAACTCGCATTCGATCAGCAAACCTTTTGGAGTTTCAAGAAGGTCGAAAATCAAATCCAGCTCAGACGTACCATTGTCGATCTGTGCCACTGGAGCGATAAAGGAGACATCCAAGGCAGGGCCAATCTTTAGCGAAGTCGCTCTGTCTGAAAATGTATGCATCACAACTGCAATATCATACAATGGATTTCGATTGCCATAACGGTCAGGATTAACCGCATTAACAATTTTCTCAAAAGGACATTCACTATGAACAAAAGCGTTCAAAACTGTGTTTCCAACCCTTTGAATGAATGACAAAGCACTTTTTTCCGCACTCACTGTCGTACGCAAAGGCAAATGATTGGTAAAGTCACCCACCAGATGTTCAAGCTCGTCCGTTGTTCGATTGGACACAGTTGTGCCAATGATGAGGTCTTCACGGCCAGTCCAGCGATACAATAAAGCCTTCATGCCCGCAACTAGTGTCACGAAAGGAGTAACGTTCTGAGCCCGACTCAATGCATTCACCGCTTCTATTAAATCAGTTGACAGGTAAGCGTGTATCCTGCGCCCAACATGCTTAGTAAAGGCATTCCGCTGCCGATCGGCTGGAAAGCAGGGTTCAAAAGAAGCCCCTTCCAAATGCTCTTTCCAATAGTGCAAATGAGGAGCGAGATAAGTGGCACTTAATCGTGACCGCTGCCACTGGGCATAATCAACATATTGAATTCGCAGTTCAGGAAGCGGGTAATCATCCCCCTTCAAAAACGCGGTGTACAATAAATCCAGCTCTTGTAGTAATACACCGACCAAAGACCATCCGTCTGCCACGATATGGTGAAACAAGAGGAGCAAAATGTGATCCTCATCACTAAGTCTTATAAGCTGCGCCCGCATAAGCGGATTTTTATTCAAATCCAGCGGACAACTGGCCTCCTCTAAAGCAATACGGCGCGCTTCTTGCTCAGCCCGTTCTAGTGAGAGATGGCGAAGATCAACGATTGGTAATGGCATTGGTTCGGGAGCAAGTACCCGCTGGCGTGGTTCCCCTTCAACAACATCAATACGAACCCGTAGAATCTCATGTCTGTCAAGAAGCTCCTGAAGGCATCGGTGCAAAATGTCTTGTTGCAGCGTTCCTTTCAGTCGCAGGCCAGTAGGCAAGTTGTAAGCAGTCGTTAAAGGGTCTATTTCTTGAAGCAACCAGAGCTGCATTTGCGACGTCGACAGCGCGAACGATTTTTCTTTCCTGTCCAGTCGCATAATCAGCTCTGGCTCAACTTGCAAACCGGCGCTTATCGCAAGGTCAACGAGTCGAGCACATTCTGAAGCTATACTTACTATTGTCGCTTCCCCCATCAGCAAGGCGATGGATAGATCAATCCCAAGATCACATTTCAGACGATTGCGCAATTGTATAGCCATCAACGAGTCGAATCCCATTGTGCTCATCACTTGCTGGTCTTCCAGAGATTGTTCTGAAAGCATTAGCATTGAAGCTAGCACATTGTGAAGATAAGCGGCTAGCGCCTCTGTTCGATCTATTCCGTTCTCAAGGATTCGCTCAATATAGTTGATGTCCTCCTTCCGCACATCGCAGTACGGGTGATCCTCTATCGTTGACTCGAATCCAGAAGATAAGATGTTACTTAATTCAGCTTCACTTGTAAGCTCGCTTCCTCTTGCTTCCCTGTAATTTGACCAATCAGCCGTTACTGATGGACTCCAATAATGCTTTTTATCGAATGGATAGGTAGGGAGTACAATTTTTTTTGACTCATTTTTTTTTGACTGTCGTGTATTTCTGCCGCTCCAATTTAAAATAGATCCTCTCGAATACAATGATCCTAGTGTCTCCAAAAGAGTTCTACTTTCGTCCCTTCCTTTCCTCAATGACGGAAGAGAGACGGTATTAATCAGAGTCTGAGATATCAAATGTGTGAGTGTTGCCGTTGGCCCGATTTCGATAAATACATCACAACCCAGCCCACCGAGCACTTGTATACCCGCCGCAAATTTTACCGGCTGACGAAGGTGATCACGCCAATACTCGGCATTCGGCTTTTCTCCAGCTTGCCAAACTGTCCCAGTCAAATTACGAATGAGTGGAATTTGAGGTGCTCCATAAGCGTATTTTGTCGCAACAGCCTCAAATGGCTCCATCACTACATCCATTTTGGCAGAATGAAAAGCATGCGAAACCCGCAATAGTCGACTATCCACTCGATTGGCATTCAGATGCTCGCACAGTTGGTCAATAGCCTCTGTATCCCCAGCAACCACAGTATTCCCTGCACTATTAATAGCAGCGACTGATAAACGATCTGCATAAGGTGCCAGCAGGTTTTCTACTTCGGCTAATCCCAGCATAACAGCGACCATGCGGCCGGGTTCTACTAAAGATTGCATCAACTGACCGCGTTCGGCCACCAATTGCAATCCATCCATCCAGCCCAACATGCCGGAGGCACACGCAGCAGAAAATTCTCCTAAACTGTGACCACTCACAGCAGAAGGTTCAATCCCCCAAGTGCGGTAAAGTTCAGTTAGGGCATACTGAAAAGCAAAAAGAAGCGGTTGAACATAAGAAGTGTCTTTCATCCAGTTGTTTGCTTCCTTCTCTCCAAGAATTGCAGCTTTAATTGATCGCCCTTGAAATGCAGGAAATGCCTGAAGCGTTAGATCACAAGCATTAATGGTCTTTCGGAATATGAATTCCGTCTCATACAGTTGCCGACCCATACCGGGGTACGCCTCTCCTTGTCCAGCGAAAATGAAAGCAATTTTGGGTGTTTTGAACGTCTTTGTTAAAGAGAGTGGTTTGTCCATTCTTTTATCGATTAAGAGCAATTGATCAGACATTTCCTCTTTAGTTGCCCCCACCATAGCTATTCTATACTGCAGATCAGCTCGCGTCGTATTTGCCGCATGACAGAAATCTGCTAACGAAACTGACGGAGATTCTTGCAGAAACCTCCCGTATCGTTCTGCCAAAGTCCGTAGCGACCATTCACTGCTCGCTGACAAAGTTAGCAGTTGTAACGAAGAATCGACAGGTTCCGTTATCGGCTTGTCAACAACAGATGGCGCTTCTTCCAGAATAACATGTACATTCGTTCCGCTGAATCCAAATGAGCTGACTCCAGCGATCCTTCGTAAAGAAGGTCCTGGCTGCCAGGGCATATTTAGTGTCGGTACTTTGATAGGAAGCGAGTTCCAATCAATGTAAGGGTTAGGCTGGTAGAAATGGAGGTTTTTGGGTATAGACCGATTTTGCAGCGAAAGAACTGTTTTTAGTAAACCCGCGATGCCAGCTGCTGATTCCAAATGACCTATATTCGTTTTTACAGATCCGACAAAAAGAGTATTTTCCGCATTGCGTTCCTCACAAAACGCGTCAGCGAGAGCATGGATTTCTATAGGGTCTCCCAATACAGTTCCTGTACCGTGCGCCTCCACATATTGAACCTCATTCGGCAGTACACCCGCATTGCAGAGCGCTTCACGGATAACCGACGTCTGGGCAGCCTTGCTCGGTGCGGTAAGACCATTCGTTCGCCCGTCTTGATTGGCAGCCGAACCACGGATAACCGCTAAGATATTGTCTTTTGCAGCTTGAGCGTCAGAGAGCTTCTTCAATACAATAACTGCGCAGCCTTCCCCACGTACATACCCGTCAGCGGTACTGTCGAAGGTATGACATCGTCCGGTAGGAGACAACATTTTTGCCTTAGAGAGGCTAATATACAGTTGAGGCGCGATCGTAAGGTTAGCACCGCCCGCTAAAGCTATCTCGCATTCTCCATTGAGTAAGCTTTGGCAGGCCAAGTGCACAGCCATTAACGAAGATGAACAGGCGGTATCTACTGCAATTGAAGGTCCTTGTAGTCCCAAGCAGTATGAAATTCGCCCTGCTGCAGTACTTAACGCTCCGCCAGAAACAGCATATGGGCCAAGTCGTTCAATATCCATAAACTGCAAGCGTTGATAGTCACTGTAGCTTAGACCTAGGAATACTCCTGTAGGATGACCTGCTAGACGATCTGGCGATTGACCGCTCCGTTCCAGAGCCTCCCAACTCAACTCCAGCAGAATCCGATGCTGCGGGTCCATTTCCATTGCTTCAGGACGTGAGATATTGAACAGTCCGGCATCAAAGACATCAATATCGGATAGGAACCCCCCATGCCTGCTATAAGTTTTTCCTGGCACGTCAGGATCAGCATCATAATATTCTTCCAGAGACCAACGATCTGGCGGGATCTCGGTAATACAGTCCTCTCCTCTCTGAAGCACCCGCCAAAAATCTTCCGGATCAGATGCTCCAGGGAAGCGACAAGCCATTCCAACAATCGCAATAGATTCCACATCATCGGTTGGCTTGGGCAGATTTGACTCAGGTTTGCTTCCCTTGTTGTTAACGGAATTTCCTTCTACTAGGTAATTCGCTAACTCATGGATGTCTGGTTGCTCATACAACAACGTCGAAGATAGCTTCCATCCGACGTACGACTCTATCTCACCCGTCAGAAGGATGGTTTCTTTTGAGCTGAGCCCCATAGACGAAAAGGACATCCGCACGTTAATTTCCTCAGGAAGCATGCCTAGCCGGGGAGCTATCTGTTCACAGATCCATCGCTCCAGCGTCTCTACTTTCTCAGAACTGGCAGATTGTCGCCATTTGTGATGATCCACTTGAATAGCCCTGTTTTCATTTTGAGATTGCCCCAAGGATTTCCAACTGACAATAGCATTCAGTAATCCGTTTTCATAAGCATTCCTACTGGCGCTGCGTTGAATTTTCCCGCTGCTTGTTTTTGGAATGCTTCCAGGACGAATTAGGGTTAGACATACTAAAGAAATACCGTGCGCGGCGGAGATCGCCTTACGAATTTGATGAGCAATCGCCTCTATGTCAAGATTAGCCTTGCGAGCTGAACGCTCGACTTCATAGACAACACCAACCCCTTCCGTTCCATAGGTCCTTACAGCAAAAGCTGCGCCCGCACCTCTGCGTACAATAGAGCAACTTTTCTCTACAGTAAGTTCTATATCCTGTGGATAGTGATTTTGCCCATCGACGATAATCAAATCTTTGAGACGTCCCGTAAAGTACAAATCTTCGTTCCGTAAAAAACCTAGATCACCTGTGCGTAAAAAGGGTCCTTCATTTGTGTCGCTTGTATAGGCCTGGAACATATCTACCGTCTCCTTCGGCTGGTTCCAATAGCCTGCACTTACCGATCTGCCTGACACCCATATTTCACCGACCTGATTTTCTGCGCGGATTTTAAGTGTTTCCGGGTCTACAATAAGAATTCTCGTATCCCAACCCGCTTTCCCACAGGAAGGCAAGGCGGCGCCATTTTCTTCATTACTGCAATCCACAATCCTATTCAAGGCCAATTCTGAAGCATCTGCTATGACATAGGACGGGCCATTATTTAAGGATGACGCGACTTGAAGGGTTGTTTCCGCCATGCCATACGCAGGTGCCAACGCTTGCCTTCTAAATCCACAAGTGGCAAACCTAGATGCAAATTCCTCCAACGTGTCTTTTCGAACGGGCTCTGCCGAGACAGCTACTGAATCCCAACTGCTCAAATCTAACTCACAAATTTGCTCCGGAGTCACCTTTTGTATACATAAATCAAAGGCAAAGTTTGGTCCTCCGCCATGTGTAATTTTCCATTGTGTGATCGCCTCAAGCCAGCGGACGGGCCGCTGTACGAAAGAGACCGGGTCCATCAAGTATCCACAATGCCCATTGTAAACAGGAAGCATAATCCCTTCGATTAGCCCCCAATCATGAAAAGGAGGAAGCCATATAAGAGAAACGGAGTTCTCTTTATATCGTAAGGATTGCACCATAAGATGGCATTGTGCCAACAAGTTACCGTGCGTGACCATTACTCCCTTGGGGGTGGACGTAGAGCCAGATGTGTATTGAAGGTAAGCTACCATGTCCGAAGCTGCATCGAATGGATCATAGGAGTTCGCTTGACTACAAGGGATGTGATCAACTACTAAGCGTAGCATCGTTAAGAGTTCAGGGACCTGTTCTTTACAACCTTCAAGTTGTGTCAATAATCCCGATTCAGTTAATACAATCACGGGATTAGAGTCTTGAATCATAGAGCAAATTCGTAGGCTCCCCCGGTCAAGCGACTGATTCCTAAGACGGGGAGGATAAGCAGGAACCGCAATGACCCCAGCATATAAACAGCCAAAAAGCGCAGTTATATAATGGATGCCAGGATTAAAAAGAAGAATTGCCCGCTGACCCGGTCTAACCTTGACTTGTAAAGCACTTGCTATGGCTTTGGCCCGAAGGTCTAGTTGAGTATAAGTGAGCAAGTCGGACGGTAATCCTCCGTCCTTAAGAAACGTATGTATCGTTTGATTTGGCATTTCTACCACACGTTGTTGAATAATTTCCAGAATTGAAGATTTCTTTAGCACTACTTTCACCTCCACAAATAAAAAGCCATGTATAATTAAAAAGTGTTTCTTCTTTTGAAAAGGGAAGGAACACTTTTAGATAAGATTGGCTGGAATGATAGAGTGAATAATGCCGCCACCGATCCATCGATGGCGGCATTTGTTAAATTGCTGTGTTAAATTCGAAGCGTTTTGTAATTTTGCTCTTCCATATCTTCATAGCCGCAGAGTAATCGTTTAGAATACGGATTCCCTCCTCCTGACCGAAATACTCAATAACAATTTCAGGTGTATGCATCCATAGATCCATATCACCCAACGACTCCATTGGAAGCGTCAATGACAAAACGTCATCTCCACCAATAAACGTCCGGTAAAATGTCAGCCTGTGTCCCAGTCCTTGAGGATGATTATTATGTGCCACAAGGATTTTGGTGAAGTTTTCTTCAAATTGAGTTTTTTTGCTTGGTATTATATAGAAATCAAGGTTATATAAAAATTGTTCCATAAGTAAACAACTCCTTTTTTAAAGTTCAAAATAATCATATATTTAGATTACTACTCAACGAATTCACAACCGGAATTATCGCAACTAGGTACGAAAGTCATCAAATATGATTTGTAGTCTTCAACGCCGGAAAGGAGTGAGTCATAAATTCTCTTTGCCTCTTCACTTCCATATACGCTTAAAATATCCCTTAGACCTTGCCAATGATCCATTTCACCGAAGCTTCTCATCGGCACATATAGATGAAGCATGCGATGATTTGTCCCCTCTTCGACATAGGTTACCCAGTTTAAGCCTTGACTGTGCTGATTATGGGCTTGAACTGCTTTGGATACCATTTCTTGATATTTTTCCGTGTCAGTTAGCTCATTGAGCTGGACGATGGCGTAATAAATATACTCCAACGGCGTTTCTTCCTTTTCTTTTGAAGGGTTACTGGCCGTAGGATAGTATTTTAGCAACTTGCTTTCACTTGAAATCAGCGTAGAAGCAAACGCTTCTAAGCATTCTTTGCCTTCCTTTTCGCCGTATATTTCATACATAATTTCCTTATCAGAGGGCGCTTTTTCACGTCCGTCAGCGTCATTTAATGGATACATTAGCCATACTACTCCTTCACCAATCCAACTTCCATAACAGGAATAGGTGCTCCCATTTTCGTGTTCTTTGTGAGCATTTGCAATTTTCAACAAACAATCATGGAACAGCATACCTGGTCCTACTTCATGATTTAAATCAATTTGGTACATATAAGGCGAAGGCTCTGTTCCATTAGGAGAGGTATACGGAAACCCCCATTTTAATTCTAAACTCGGAATAACTTGTGCCATATTAATAACTCCTCTCATTTAAAAAGTGGTGTTGCGGTTTTGGTAAATCAGATATGTAAAATCAAGATGTACGGAAGGAATTGGATCGTAGTTAGAAGGCGATAACTCGTCAAGCTATCACTGAGAAATTTAAGAATACAATTTTCATCATAAATGTTCTATTTATAATTTATAACTCCATATGCAATAATGGTTATTTTTATAACAAAAGTAAATATTAACTTAATTAAAAACTTTTTTGGTAGTAATTTCTAAAGATTATTCTACCATTTGTCTTCAACGGCTTTTGACAGAATTATGATACCCAAGCTAAAAGTTTTTCTTTATCGTTTATTCAAGTAGATATTGTTCTAATTTACGTCTTTATTTTAAACTCTCAACTAAAAAATGCGAATCAACCTTTCGGTTGATTCGTGGGGTTGATTTTACCTAAAATGATTACAAGCTCTACCTACATATGAGAAACTACAAACATATTTTTTAGCCTATTGAAAGTCTGACTTATTCGGTCAGTATGAGATTCGATTCCACCGATTTTTTTTCACATAAAAGGGGCACACCCAAAGGCTTAAGGATAACCTAAGACATCAACAATCTCCTTCGCTCTTTTTACATAATTTTCAATAATAAATGTTAGTATATGGAATGTAGATTACAGATTAAGAAGGAATTTGAGCGAATACTCTGAAATTTATAAAGGAAAAAGCCATAGAGATTAAAGAAGCAGAGTTTCGAGTAAAAAGTGAATGGCAAGAAAAATTATCTGAATTGAAGAATGAACTGTCGGAAAAACATTCAAATAGGATTGCTGAGTTAATAGAAAAGTTCCAAGCTAGTAAGGACGAAAAAATGTGACTAGCCCCATCATTAGTATCATAACCATGAGCATTTTATATTAGAATACCGATGGCCATTAAAATGAAAGCCGGTGAACTACTCTGTAGTAGGATCACCGGCTTTTATACTTATTATGTCTCTAATTTAATCTGTATCCTTATTTTGCTCTTCTACAGAGCCACAGTTGATCTAATCGCTCCTATACATCATATTTAAACCACACTCTTCAAGGCACCTTTCTCGTAACAAAGCAGCAAGTTTTTTTTCACCAAAACTGCTTATCTAACAGTTAATTTATATCAATTAGGGCTTCATAAATAGAATCTTTTCCTCTATACTTGTAAGTCCCTATCATTCTTAACTCTTTCCCATCCAAAAAATACTTATCACCTAAATGTGGATCAGGTACACCTTCTATAGTTGAATAGTCGACGAAGCGAAGTTCATCGTCTAGGTATCCAATTCTTACTATATCATCTGAATGTTCAACATAAAGCCATTGACCACTCTTTGATTTTCCAATAAAATCTCCAAGTAATTGTGGATATTTTTTAGGTTGACCCAGATTGTCAAATTGTGGTTCACCAGTTTTAAGATTGAGTACAAACATGCTTGAATATGCTGATGCTGTTGCTATAATATCACCAGAATTCAGGTCTACATATTGAAAATTCAAATTTGACGATGAATCAACCTTAAATTTAATATTAAAATCTATAGAATGTTCATAATCCCCACATAAAATGAGCTTCACAGACTCTCCATTGTCAAATTTTAAAGCGTACCCCTTGGATGTCAATACAACTTTATCCAGTTTCCAAGATTTGTCTATTCCATTATCAACAAAAGAATGTACTTGAATTTTATTATTGCTGTCTAGGTACTTTACTGAATATGATTCCTTATCAGCAAAGATAAAGCCACCAGGAACCCCATCAGCATATTGCTCTAATTGACCTAATGCTAAATCTTTTGATACCCAGTTTCCATCTTTTCCTACTGACACATATATTTTTGGAGTATCGAAATAATTACTTGGTTTCGTTTGAGAAGAGACTGTTAATCTGTCATCTTGCTCAAAGGCATACCTGCTTGTGGAGACATCATGTATATTCGTGTACTGCTGATTACCATATTGTAAATTTACTTTTTTTAGAACAAATTGTTCTTTTGTAACTTCACTTGTTGACGTTGAATCATAATCTATTTGTTTATAAGATTCAGATGGATCTTGATTGCTGCAAGCAGTAACACCTAATAGTATTAGCAAAATTAGTAAAACAAGAATCTTTTTCATAAATTTAATTTTACCCCTTTTTCATTTCACATATGACTTGATCCTGGCTAATCCTCTCCATAAAAAAACAAAAAGTTCATCATCTCATTTTCAATTACCACTTGGCACCGCATCCGTAAAAAGAATTGGAGTTGAAATTGAAATTCAATGTCTCAGATAGTAAATTAACACGCTGATTATAAAGAAACGATAAACATCAAAATAGCTAATTTTTTGTCCGTCTCTATAATAATCGGATTCCCCCCCTCTCTTAACCTATATATGTCCAGATACAAAGTCGATATATTCGTTATTAGGGATCGTCTAAACCTCGTTTTCTCTCCTATTTATATCGTTTCTTCAACTGTTCGATAAATTTAGTACCAATTCCATGTAAAAATCAATATCACGCAATTTCAAAAAATGATAAACTTCCCGCTTTCACTTAGGATGTAAATTATGCCAATAATATAATACGCCAAATTAGATCAAAATTCCTCCTTTTTATATTGTAAAGTAGGAAATTAGTCACTTGTCATTCAAAGAGCGCTCCCATGTTAAAGACGGGGAACATCCAACCAAGGATACTCTCTACCTCTTAGTCAGACGCGAACGCGTATGTTTACGTATAAATGCTCGAATTAGGCGCATTTCCTTACGGGCAGTTTCCTTCAGTTCCTCTACTTCCTGTGAACTGCCTACAGCTTCACCGTTCTTTAAAACATAGTTCGCATGGCCGACTTCATCAAATGCACCTAAAAAATAGCTACCTGTATAGCGTCTGAGAGCGTGAGCGCCCGCTTCTTATCGATTTTCCAACTTCTGAGGTGATCTTGAAGCTGGCTGGAACGCTTGGCATCTGCTGCCCATGTTTCCTTTTCCCAAGCGTAAGCAAAAATAGATTCCTCCGGCTCGCCCAAGCGGCTTAACAGCTCTATACGAAGCAGCTGGCTTCGCTGCATCGTCTTTTCAAATTTCTTGATTCCTCTCCCGTTCGGGCATGGTATCCATGAAGATTCTTTAGCCACAATAACGCTATATTCAGCTACTAACTCTTGATTTGAAAGGTCCTTTATTCTCTTCACCCTCATTGCTCTAGCTCCCTTCTCGGTGACTGCCAAACTAGTGTAAGTGCCGCAGAATCAGAACAGTACGCCGCTCTGGTTTTCTCTGCTATATGTTCGCGGTTCATGCCTGGTATGCCGCTCGCCCCGAAAGTCGTCTGTACTGCTATACAGTCGACTTTCTTTCTGGTTTCAGCCGCTGAAAAACATTTAACGTTTGGTCCAACTGTACACTCTTGCTAATGACGAGTGTGTGTTGAATCCCATAGCGCCCGACCAGCTCATGTAGTTCTTGGCGCTCTCGCTCCATCTTTTGTATTAGCTCTACATTATTCATGCAACGACCACCTTTCTAAAGGGATTCAAGGCCGCTCGGGTAGCCTCTACTTTGTCAGACCAAGCTGGTTATACATCTCGGTTTCTGCATCCTCATGCTGCTCGTAATAGCTGCTCTGCCGATCAAACTCTACATACTCGCCATGTGACCAGCTCATAATGGCTTCCCGCCCCATGTAATATCTTATATCGGCTGATCTGCTTGTACTCTGTGGATCTGCCATGCCGTATGAGTTGGCTAGTTTTTATAAGGCTATAGAACGGTGTAAACATCTTACCATTCAACCACTTGGACTTTTTGTTCCACATGATATTAAACCCTATGTAAAAGGAGTAATTAACAAGAATATTGAGTTCGTTGAGAACTCCCACGATTTATTTCATTCGTATGACAACCATATATTCACTAACTTGTTAAATGCACATATTGAGTAAATTTACTCAGGCAGTAATATGGTAAAACTACAAAACAGGAAGGCAACTGTTATTATTCAGTCGCCTTCCTGTTATTGGTTGAAGATAATAGGGCCAGCTTAATGATTTCCAATTCGTAAAGCCAATAACTTGATCTTCACTCGGAATTGAATCAAACTATGGGTATAATTATACATTTTTTATTCATCCAAGAACTAACAATATTCGACAAGTGTTTAAATGTATAATATTTTTGATAGAATCACAAGTGTTGTGTAAAAATCAATAAGATGCTACCCGCGTATGTCTTTAATTAATAATAAGTTCTGTATTTTTCTACGCAAAAAAACCTGTCATTTCGTCAGGTTGAATAATCATCAAATGTGCAGCGCCAAAAATATGGAGCGCCTCATTTCTGTTAAAGAAGTCCAGGAGGATATCCTGCCGACTCCAAACCTATTCTGGGCGGTTGTTCCCTGAGAGGTCACTGCACAATTATATATACGTCTATTAAGGGTAATTCCTTCTAATACGGTTCCAATTACCACAAATACTTGTCTTTCTAAGCTCCACATTAGACTCAGAGGTTAACTGGTACTACGGTATTTTAGCATGTTGCTCAAAAGTGGTAAAAGCCTATTTATTGAACTAACGTTCCTCGTTAGCTTAATTCCGAAAATCCCTCGGGCAGACCGAGAGGCGATAGCCCCAATGTTTGAATATAGTGTTATCTGATGGATACGCCATCTAGGAAACACTAACATTTCTTTTACTTAATTTCTTAAAAACCGAGTATTCCTTATTGGACTTAATAAAACTTAATATCTTTTCGGCACATTCTTTTGGATTCATCTCTTCAGTATTTATTTCGAGGTCATATTCATCAAAACAATATATTTTGCTAAACTGTGAAGCTACTAGTCCAATCTGTCTATCTCCTCTTGTTTGCTCTCTTTTTATGAGTTCTTCTTCTGAGCATATTACACCTATAAATAACGTAGGCTGATCGAAAAATTGATCAAGAAACTCATTAAACCTCTTGTCATTGTCGATTATGGTATCAGCTATTACATTAAAACCCAATTCTAATAACAATTTAATTGTCGAATGGTACACTGATAATATGGAATCATCAAGTATTTGTGAGACAACTTGATGATCTATTTCTTTTGGAGGATCATCTGGAAATTTATTATTAATAAAATCATAGTAATTATTAAAAAAATCATCAATTGATAAATGATAAAAAAGGATCTCTTTCTGATTTATCAGTTCAGTCGATATGGAGGTCTTTCCGGAACTTGAAGTTCCATTTAGAAAAACTAATATCCCTTGCTTCAATTTAATCATCCCTTCAAAAAATAATTATTTCGTATCTTTCAGATAACGTGATATTCACAAAGTTCATTAAATTATCCAATTCAGAGAATATTCGAGAAACGGTTGAACTATCCTGTCAGTTAGTTCAATAAAAAGAACGCTCCCGCGCCTTTGCTTGGGCTACGTCCTCCTCATTATATTCCATTTACAATCACCTGAATGCCAGGAACGTAGAGCGCCTTGGCCGGGGTGCTCTCGCCCGGCCATAGCGGTCTAGTTATCCGGCATGAATAGCGGTCCAGCGGCACGTACTGGCTCTAAGGAGAACGCTCATGCCGCATTAGAGCCAGTAGCATGAGCCAGTCTCCCCACTCTTGTCCTGCTCGCTCCCTTACTTGCCGATCGGGAAGCCCACCACTTTCTACAGGTATCGTAGCTGGTTCAAACCAGCCTTTAGGGTTACAACCAGCTCATTAAAAAAGGGCGCTCCCCGATTCCTCCAGAAACACCTTTCTAAACAATGACCTTTTCCGAGATACTTTCCTATACGAATTATGCTTTTTTAGTAAACTTACACACAAACATTGTATAATAATTGTATAACTGTAAATTCGGCGAGAGGAAAGAACGATGCTAAAAAATCCTTATTATTTAACTTTTGTTCTTTTGGTATGGCTCATAGCTAGTCTAGTTTTGCGAATTTCATATAATTATCCGAATGCTCTTTATAACTGGTTATTAGCATTATTAATAATCCGTTTAATTGTACGTGCTATTCATGCAACATATCAGAAAAATGGGATGATCAATAGGATAACTGATTGGGTTGTAGAATTATTTATGCTTCTCATTTCATCCGGAGTTATCATATCCATATTTTCAACTAAGGACTTTTCATGGTCAGATCAATTAATTTTTCTGCTTGCGGAGCTAAATTTACTTATTGGTGTGTGCGTGAATATTTTTGAAATCAGAAGAAAAGGACAGAATTAGATCATATGTTTATTGATGCATAAAAGAAAAATTTGTATTCGTGTAGTATAGTTGAATTGAAAAAGAAGGTGATACCAATGACGACTTTTGCTCTTGTATTATTTATTGCAGCTGTGATTCAATTTGTTCTGGATAAAATTATCAGCAAAACAGAACAGATGAGAAGATATCAGACACGGATGGTTTTATCCCATACAGGTGGTTCATTGTGATTGGGGGTATTGTGGTAATTTTGTCAGTTCTTTTTGTTAAAGAACCTTATAAATATGTTTGGATTGGCGTATTACTTATTCTAGTGTTCGGTGTTCGATCTATCTTCCAATGGAAATATATTCGAAGTTCACAAAAACATATTATTTCACTATTGATGATGGCCATATCTGTAGTTGGTACAATTGTTTACGTTTTAATTTAACAAAAAAACCGCACAATTTGGTCATACCCCTGTCAAGTAGACAGAACTAAAAAGACATCTTTAAGCAGCAACCGTTTCTCGGTATTCAATCGGGGAACGGTTGTTTAATTTTTTTTGAAATCTATTTTCATTATATAATGAAATGTACTCCCGTACGTGTTGTTCTACCTCCGCTAGGGTTCCAGGTTTCGTTAAATAAATCTTCTCTGTTTTAAGATGGGAAAAGAAGGATTCTATACAGGCATTGTCTAGGAAATTTCCACGCCTTGAATGGCTCCCAAGCATTCCAAGCCGCTTAAGTTTGCGGTTAAGCGGCTTGGAGGTATACTGAAACCCCTGATCTGAATGGAGAATGACACCCTCCATGATCATGTTTTTACTTAGAACGTCTAGCGTCTCGCTAACTAGAGCAAGGTCATTTCGTTCCGAAAGACGCCAAGCCACGATTTCATTGTTAAACAGATCTTGAATGACAGAGAGATATACAAACCGCTCTCCAGCTCGTATGTATGTAATATCGGTAACCAGCTTGGATAAAGGAGAATCTGCCTGAAATTGTCGATCTAATCGGTTGGCATTTGCCACAGATGCCTGTTTGCCGAAAAAGCGCCGCATCTTTCGAATGAGGGAACGGATTCCCAATTTCTTCATTAGGCGGTACACCTTTTTGCGATTGACCAAGATACCTTCTCTACGTAAAGCAAAGTTCATACGCAGATAACCAAAATAGGGGTGAATCCGCATACCCATCAACTTAAGAAATTAATTGTTCCCCAAAACGAAAAAAATGAACTAAATTCCCATGGACACCTATGAAAAGATGAAATTTTCGTTTTGGGGGCAACCTGTTCTGTTAGGTTGATGGGCATGGGGTACCGCTCAACATTTTAACGAAAATATACACTAAGCAAATTTCAGCATAAAGTAAGCCACTTTTTCTTAAAATTGTTTCTTCCCTTTCTCGGCGAAAACCAGCAATAATCCAAACAAATAATAAATGATACTTACCGTAATAACACCATAAACAACCTTATCTTCAGGAAACTTATGTATGTTTAGAAAAGTTTTCTATTTTTTTTCATAATAAAAAATATAGAGTTTGAAAAGAAACCTTGTAAAATCAACTGATTATAGATATCCCTAATATAATTTTGATTATTTAGACAATGATAATCACTAGATCTGGGTGTGTGTTAAGCCAGTAAAAAGGAACACTTAGCCCATTGTCCCTAGCAATAATGAGACTTTTATAGTCAGTTGGATTTAATACTGTACTCAAAGCGGGTTGTAGCTTATCCAGTATTGTGATAATAATGATGTAATGATTGGCATAAAGCTCCTCCTAAATTATTACTATATGATAATTACCAAAATATCCATTTTTTTATAATAAAATAAGTATCGGAGCACTGGTTCTGTTGCAAAATTTTCTACATGAAGCTACACTCTAGAAAACAGGATCTAGGAGAATCAGACATGAGATATTTTAAAGGAAAACAATTCAAGTAAGATATTATTTTAGTAGCTGTCGGCTACTACTGCCGTTTTTCTTTAGGTTATCGTGATGTATCTGAAATCCTGAAAGAACGTGGTATTTCAGTGCACCCAACAACCATCATGCGATGGATTCATGAATATGGCAATCCCATCTATCAAATTTGGAAAGTAAAAAATAAATCTGCACGCTTATGAAACCATTCATGCCCTATATAAACAAAGGCGAAGTCTTCAAAGAGACTCCGCCTTTTCAACGTGCAATGAACTTCAACAATTACTAGCTACTTCCTAAACATTGTTCTTCATTTACCAACCTGTTTATGCTTTTTTCAAACTTTGCAACAGTAACCATCATCATGTTCATGGAACTTTAGGTTATTTAAGTCCAGTTGAGTTCAGAAAACGAGCCCTTAAAAAAGCAGTCTGAATTTGTGTTGACAATCCACACCTCCATCAATACTATCAAAAGAACCTTTATACTGTTACAGCTTGAGAAATCCATTGAGCAGTTAATTCAGGAGATTCAACAGGAAACTGATGACCGTACTGAATACGTGTAATATCCAAGTGTTCAAACTGCTTTGGGACATGATGATCTTTGTCCAAAGCTCCCCATAGTATCTTAATTTTCCTCTTATCCCATGTCTCGGGATTTAACTGAATGGATTTTGATATAGTTAAGCAAGACATGACCGTAGCGTTAGTTTTGCGTATACGGGGGGATTTTAAATCACGGACCACAGAATGAGCGTAATTACTCAATAACTGACTGGATGTTCTGAAGCTATTGGCTTGAAGTAGCTCTTTTTCCAAACGGGCGGGCTCCATATATTTTAGAACGAAACTTGTAATACGTCGAAATCTATATTTAGGTTGGATAGGATGCAGTACTGGCTGCAATAAAATGAGTTGTTTGATCAGTGAGGGCAGCCGTTCCATCACTTGAGCCGCAATCAATCCGCCAAATGAATGCCCCACTAATATAACGGGTCTGTTCAACTCAGTGATCATAGTGGAAATGCTCTCTACATAGCCTTCTAGCACAGAAGGATTATGGTGATAAGGGGTACGCCCAAATCCAGGTAAATCTACGAACCAAGTATTTAAACTGCTTAAAAATTGTGAGAGGGGCAAAAGGGCATCGGCATTGCTGAACGTCCCATGAAGAAAAATAATAGGCGTTTCATTCCTATCTTTCTCTAGCGAAACTAAGTTAGCCCTTCTTCGTTGACTAAAATCTTTCTGCTCATTTTGATTCAGGCCTAAATGATTTAACCGATAATCCAAATCACTAATGATAAAAGGGAGCGTGGACGGAACTACGAATGAATTTCTGCCGTTCCTTTGTTCTATTTCTAATTTACTGTAAACAGGGAATTCCGACTTAACAAGAAAACTCATGGATTCTTTAGGAATACCAAGCATCTTACCAGCACCCATTCTAAGCACAGTTTTCAATAACGGAAGCGGTATAGTTCCTAACGGCTTTGTTGTCTGCAATTCGTGTGCCATGAGTTTGATGAAAGTTCGGATCGACGGACTCTCTTGCTTAGAATCTAAAAGATAGTAGGTATTGCTTGATAACCCTTCTGTATTAGCAAGTTTTGAAATAAACGAAGCCACATGATCAATATGAACCATTGGTAACCAATAATCGTCGCCGCCTGGAACAAGCGACATAAGATTTCGCCTTACGGCATCGACTAAGATACTAAGGCCTCCAATCTGTTCTGTTTTCCCTGAGAAGGAGTCTCCGACGATTACACTAGGATTAACAGTAGATAAGGGAATGCTCATGTTATGAAGAGATTTTCGTATATAAGAGTCGGCTAAAAACTTCATTTTTTCATAAGGCGGTTGATTGTCCAGCAAATGATCTAGATCCAACAATGCATTTTGTTCATGATAGGGACTCATAAAGCCTACGACATGGATAAAATGCTTTAATTCTTTTGCAGCGTGGATATCCTGTGCTAGCCGAGCAAGGGATTTTGCAGGGGCGAGGAAAGACTGCTCAGCTTCACTGAGGTTCAACTCAATATTCATTGGACCTCCTGCATGAATAATTAGATCAGTTGCAAGTAATTGCTTGTAGCTGTCATCACTTAAACCTAATCGAGGCTGTGTTAGATCACCGATAACAGGAACAATGTTGTTCTGTTGATCGGGTGCCAGTTGATTGATGATGGTAAGAAGACGATTTTTTTGACGTACAAGTGCATAAATCTGATGCTGAGAAGCTAACTCAGCGATTAAATGACGTCCAATATAACCAGTTCCGCCGGTCATGAAGATATTCATAATAAAAACACTCCTTTATTATTTTATAGTACTAACTAGTACTAATATATCTAAAAATATTACTTTAGCATGGAAGCTAAAGCAGGAAATAAATTTTTGATCATATCTTGGTTGTTAGAAGCTTGAGCCAAGAAGAGAGCACCCTCAATAGAGGAGACAATCAACATAGCTGTTTGTTTAACGGGCAGCTCTTCCTTTAGTTCTTGTCGTGCAATCCCTTGGGCTAAAATCAATTCAACACCATGCAGCTGTTTTTCAAAAAAACTCTTGATTCTATCTCTAATTTCAACCGCGTCAATAGGCGTCTGTGTATACAGAGTCAGGAAAGGACAACCGCCAAGGTAGTTATTTTGTTCAATAGTATCGCTTAAAATGTGGAGTACCGCTTCTAATTTCTCCTGAACGGTGAGCTCAGTTTGAGACACAATATAATTAATTCGCTGCTCGTAATGTGCTATCAACTGATTAACAATAGCGAGCAGCAGCTCCTCCTTGCTCTTAAAATAATAATAAATGTTCGTTTTTGAAACTTTGCTACGTGCGACTATGTCGTCCATGCTTGTTGCCAGAAAACCTTTAGTAAGAAACAATGTAAAAGCGGATTGCAGAGCAATATCTTTATTACTAAGTGTATTTTTTTTCATATTAGTACTATACAGTACTACAAGTGGAGAGTCAAGGGAATGATTGATGAAATGCATACAAATATAAAAATCACTATGGAGGTATCAATACTCCTAAAGAATTCCCCATAGAAGTACGAGCCTGGATAAATACCCAATCCGAATATATTGTGATCGAACTAAAAATTAGGGGCTTCCAGTCAAGTGTCACTTTAGGAAATAGATTTGATATTTCAATTTTCCGGTTAACAGACATAACCGGAAAACCATTATTCAGAGTACAAAGGGCATCGCCAGCATTTTAGAAAAACCCCACGCTAAGCAAAGAATAAAATAAGTCAGCTCATTTACATAATTATCGTTAGCGGAAGTTATTGCAAACCCTTCTCTTTATTTAGAAAGGGACTTACATCATTACTTATGTACAGCAATATGTAGCATCACTTACTGCATCTTTAGGAATATACAATTTACCGTCTTTTATTTCATATGGAATGTTATTTCTTTTTAGTTTAGTTGTGTCAACACTATTAGCAGTATCACCCCACTGTACTAACTTACCGCTATATTCTTTTTGACAAGCTACTAACATTAGGAGAATAACAAAACAGAAAAATAGATTTCTAAAACGATGTTTCTCCATAATAACCCTCCTCCCCTACGTATTTTACCATTGAGAATAAACAATTTTTGTAAAAAATGGATGTATATCGTATTCATGCTTGGTTAACATAACGTATCATTATCAGTAGTAAAACAAAAAGCTCATTCCTCCTAGGGATAGCATCAATGTCCATCAAACTAATATTTTGAAGTCCCCAAAACGAAAACTTTATCTTGCCACAATTATTTATAACAATTCAGCTCATTTTTTTCGTTTAAGGGAACAATGAATTTCTTAAGTTGATGGGCATATATGGTGACCCATTAATCTGCCTTTCCTTTATGTAAATATGGGAATAATGAAATTACCCCAAGGATAGCTAAACAAGCTCCAATCCATAGCGGAGATACAAAACCATATCCTTTACTGATCCCAAGACCACCTAGTGACGAACCAATAACAATACCTAGCGTAATAAAAGAACTATGAACGGAATTTATCATTATTCCATTACTAGCTGTTTTCATCACCCTCGCAACCATAGCTGGATTCAATGCTACACCAGTTAAACCAATAAAAATCGTAGAAATAACTGCAATGTATTTATTCTCTGCACTTAAAGCAAATAAAGACAACGCTATGATTAATATAATTAATCCACCCATAAGTATTTTCATTGTAAATTTATCAGCGAACTTGCCAATTATTATATTCCCAATTACCGTCGCACTACCATAGAGAGCAAGTAAATATGGAATACTTGCACTTGAAAAGCCTGTGACATTTGTAAAGATAGGAGTGAAATAACTAAATGCTGCAAACGTACCACCAATAATGAACATACTTGTTACGTACGCTGCCCAAAGATGAATATTCTTAAATCGCAGAAGTTCGTCTTTCCAATTTAATTGCTCTTTATTTGAAGATGATGGTAACAACCGTTGAATCATAATCCCTGATACTAGCACAAAAACAGAAACAGCCCCAAAACTAATACGCCAGCCAAAATATTGCGAAATAACGGTTGTTATAGGTAAACCTAATACAGTTGCGAACATTAAACCTGCAAGTACAATTGATGCAGCTTTTCCCCTTGAATCAGAGTGAACCAATGTCGCAGAAAAGGAAATCGCAACTCCAAAAGCTGAAGCTGAAGCAATACCAGTTATAATACGTGAAATCATCATAATATCATAGTTCCAAGCAATAGCTCCGAGCGATTGACCAATTAAAAATACGAACATTAAAAACAATAATGCTTGTTTGCTGCGCATTCGTAAGAGGATTGCAGTTAAAATGGGGCCTCCTATTACCATTGCTCCTGCATAAGCTGAAATTAAATACCCAATAGATGATACAGAAACCTGGAATGCAAGAGCAAGTTCATTCATCATACCTGCAACCATAAATTCTGATGTAGTCATACAAAAGATTGCTAAAGCTAATAAATAAATAATCGATGGCATAAAAACACTCCTAATTCATTATTGTAATAATCGGTACAAAAATAGTGCGCAAAAAGAGCGCACTAAGCGCCAAAAATAGACTCCATTGTTCCTTTGATAACTTGTTCAGCTAACATCCGATTTTGCATCGATACATTAAGAACACGGAATCCGTAATAACTGCTTAAAAGCAGACTAGCTAATTCCTCAGCTGATTGCTTCTTTGAAATTTCACCTGTTTGCAATCCTTCCTCCATCACTGTTTCAATAGCTTGTTTAAGAAGTTCAACATGCTTCGAGAAAATTTCTTGTACCATTAAATCGTTTTTAGCACGTTCTACACTGGCATTAATCAATAAACATCCTTTTTGATCAATATTTTCAAAGTCTTCTTTCAATGCCCATTCAAAAAAATTACTTAATCGTTCTTTAACTGGAATTGGAGTATCTAACAATTTCTTTTGTTCCCTAATCCCAATTTCATGGTAGCGTTCTAATACTTGTTTATACAGTTCATGTTTACTACCGAAAGTATTGTATAAACTTCCTTTTCCAAGTCCTGTATCACTGCATAAATCTTGTGTAGAACACCCCTCATATCCTCTTAACCAAAATGTTTTCATTGCAACATCTACAATTGAGGAATAATCAAACTCTCGGGGTCTGCCGCGTTTATTCAATCGTATCCTCCTCTTATTTTAAAGATAACATTAATAGAATACTCTTTTTTGTACCGCGCGGTCAATAATTTTGTTTTATTGTTACTGTAAAATAAAATTTGATTATTTTAGATTACGAATAATTAAAAATAGCTCCCTTATTCAAATACAAGTCTTATTTGAATTAACAATTTCATCAATCTTTATTATTAATTATCAAACTTTGTTATAAATGATCAATCTATTTTACAAAGCCACAAAAAGACAAAATATAAATTGTTTAATCATTTGTTTTTCTACGTTTCCATAGGAAAAGTCGGGGAGCGAAACTCAGCCAAGGATAAATCGTTGGTCTAATTGGGGTTACCATACATCGCTATCAATCTAACGTAAATTTGTATCCATATAATCAAAAAAACGCTATTCTTTTTGTAGAAAAATACAGAAAGGATGGCGTTTTGTATGACTCTATCGATTCAAGATGAGTTTCATTTATTCGCTGAAGAATTACAGCGATATCTATCCCCAAGTATCCTTCAACAGCTCGCACAGGAGACGGGTTTCGTAAAACGTAAAAGTAAATATGGCGCACGAGATTTGGCCGCTTTATGTATTTGGATTAGTCAACACGTAGCAAGCGATTCTCTTACTCGATTATGTAGTCAGCTTTATACAAATACAGCTACACTCATGAGCCCAGAAGGACTGAATCAACGCTTTAATTCAGCAGCTGTCGCATTTCTTCGAGAAGTGTTTACTTCCCTTCTCACACAAAAACTCTGTTCAAATCACTCACTTTCTGCACATATAATCTCTACTTTCAATCGTATGCGTATTCTTGATGCAACAGTGTTTCAACTACCTGATCAATTCGCTACTGACTATCAAGGTTCAGGTGGGAGTAGTAATAAGGCAGGCGTGAAAATCCAATTGGAATATGATTTACTTAGTGGTCAATTTCTTAACGTGCAGCTTGGACCGGGAAAGAATAATGATAAAACATATGGTACCATTTGCCTTGAAACCGTAGAAGCAGGCGATTTGTGTTTACGTGATCTTGGTTACTTCGATTTAGGAGACTTACAAACCATTCATGATAAAGAGGCTTACTATATCTCTCGGTTGAAGCTGAATACACGCATTTATACCAAGAACCCTGAACCAGAATACTTCAACAATGGTACGTTAAAAAAGCAGACAGAATACATCCAGCTTGATATGACACAAATGATGTCTGATCTAATCCCTGGTGAAACGATAGAAATCCCTAAGGCATACATTGGCCAAAATCAGAAACTTCCAGCACGTGTTATTATCCATCGTTTAACCGATGATCAAACGCAAACACGTCTGGAAAACCAAGCGATACGTGAAAAGAAGAAAGGCATTGTCATGAAGGATAAAAGTAAACGTTTAATGGGCATGAATGTATATATCACGAACACGTCGCTAGAAGAAGTACCGACGAACTACGTGCATCCATTATATTCACTTCGTTGGCAGATTGAAATTTTGTTTAAAACGTGGAAGTCACTCTTTGAAATTGATGAATGTCAAAATATAAAAAGAGAACGCCTAGAGTGCCATTTATATGGACAACTCATCGGCATTCTCCTCTGTTCTTCTACGATGTTTCAAATGCGTCAGTTTCTGCTTGAAAAGAAAAAGCAGGAGCTGAGTGAATACAAAGCGATTTATATGATTAAAGATTACTTTCCATTACTGTTTCAAGCGATAGCCGTTGGCACAGAAGAACTTTTAAAAATTCTGCATCGCCTTTATCAGCTGCTCAAAAAGAACGGTCGTAAATGTCATAGGTATAAGAAGGTGACCGTCTTTGATATTCTAGGGATTGTGTATAAAACGACGGTGAAGCATAGAAAAGTTGCCTAGCGAAAAAATCACGTTTTAATAGGCTTCTTTAGCATGCCTACCTTTCTATAAATTACTAGATATGAAACAAGGATCGTTTCATATCTAGTAATTTACTTGGTTAGCTTGATGGGTATGGGGTACCGCCAACAAAACGCGGAAAACGTACGCTAAGCGAAAAATTATTTAAACAAGCCGGGAATTCCGTACGCTAAGGAAATCCGGCTTGTTTTGTGTAAGCACTAAGGGAGATCGACTTTTAAATCGAATTTCTTCTTTGCTTCCGCGCCGGTCGAGCCGTAGGCGCTATTTGTTTTTATTGGACGAAGCGAAGGCCAATGGACAATTCACCTCCTTTGATCCCAATTACCGCGGAGACCTTTGGAAAGACAGGCAGGAGGAATTTATCACACTATCCAGAAGAGGAATTAAACATCATTACAGGGTTGGTTGACCGCGATGCTTCATTGGATCTTTTGCATGGGTTGGGAGCCAAGACGGTGGCAGTTACCTTGGGGAAAGAAGGAACCCTCATCTCAAGTGGTGCCTCCCGTTCGTTAATCGGCAGTATTGCTGTCAAATCGATCGACTCTACTGGTGCCGGCGATGCCTTCGTCGGAGCAATGCTGTATCAAATCAGCCAGCTGAGTCAGCCTAAGGCATTTACCTCCAACGCAAAGCAGCAGCAGGAATTTGTGACACTTGCCAATCAAGTCGGCGCCATCGTGTGCACTAAAGTTTGAGCGATTGCAGCCTTGCCGTCGTTGGAAGAAGTTAATCGTTTCGTAGCACAAGGTTGAATCAAGGAATGGAGCGTAAAAACAGCAAAAGGTGTCAGACGATCCCTAAGGTCGCTGGACACCTTTTTATGTAGAGGTCCGTCATTCATTGGAAAGATGCTACTGATCAGGGCCCTTCCAATGAATGACGGAAAGCTTGGTGAAAATTTAAACTTATTATTTATGATGCGCACCCCTGTTACTCTCGATTAATAAAATGAAGCGAGAGGATCGCGTCCTTATAATTGATAGGTCGATGAAAATGACTGAATGAAGGTAAGAATATATATAATCACTTTACAAATGAAAACTTTTATATCGCAAATGAAAGAAAAAATTATTCGCGAAGTACCAAAGATTGTGCAACCAAGCCTATACAAATAGAGTGGTTGCAGTAAGTCAATTTACACTTAGCCTGATTATTTTCTGATTTTGCTGATGAAAAACGGATATTCAGGGAGCACTTCGTATACATTTTTTTGCGCAATATGATATTTAGTATTACTTATGTATTCCTCTAACATTTCAACGGGTGTATATTTTAAACTTGCCATAAACATCAAATATCCCCCATGCTTGATTAAACTAAAACACGAATCCAAGCATTTCTTGAAGTCCCCTGTTTCATTAATAGCGGACCCAATTAGGGTTACAATATCAAAGGTTTCTTGTGGTNCCAACATTACATACTTGGATTTCATCAAACATATCGAATGTCTTCTTTACGTAATCCCTTGTCACCAACTGTGTGTGAATGCACTGTGGAGAAGAGTTCCATTCTCCCGCATCCGGACCTTTGAGTTCCAGATAATATTGCAGTAATTTCTCATCATTCATATTCATTGATAATGCCCCCATCATTAAGTTATGTTTGGTTTGTTCAATTCGATTAAATACAAACAAAAATTGCTCTTCCGACTTTATGCCTTTCCCACTTGATATTTTGCTTACAATGTATTCTTCACCCCATATATAGAAGGTATCGTCTTCAATCATAACCGTTTCTGCAAATTTCCTGCTCAAGCTTGGATTTTATAAGGTAGTATTGATTGGAAACTTTGTGTCGATGTACATTGAACCAAACAGGATTAAATATTCTGTCTCTGAAAATGGACCAAATAATTAAAAAAAGTTTGTGTCGCTGTGCAGCGACACAAACTAAATCCATAGAGATACAAATATCATTATTTAACTTTTCTTAATCATTCATCTTTATGTTTTAGTTTCACTTTAACATCATTAAAAAAAGCCGTTGTATCCCATACATTGAGACCAAAGTATCTTTCTTTATAAGTTTGATCTTTTGTGCCGATAACTAATTTATTGTTCAAATAAACCTTAGTGATATTGCCTTGCGCTTCTACTTTGAGATGATAATCTGTATTTGGCTGTAAATCCAGTTTTCCATCATTGTTATATGTCGCAATTTCATATCCGATCCCATCAACAAATTTAATTAATTTTACAACATTATTTTATGTGTCTCTATTAAAGCAACTTCAAGAGTATTTCCTCGATGTCGGCAGGATTAGTTGCGTTTTGAAAACGTTTAACGAATTTTTCTTCTTGAAACAAACTTGTTAAGTTCTTTAAAAATGAGATGTGCATCTTAGGATTTTTTACTACAAGTACCATCACGATTTCTGCGTTGACAGTTACATCAGATCCCCCCATATCCTCGAACTCTATGCTATTATCTAAAACTGCAACGGCAATAGCAGTTTCGTTAACGAATTCTTTATTTGTATGTGGAATTGCTATACCAATTGTCCCCATGTTGATTCCGGTCGGATATTCGATTTCACGTTGAAGCAATGATTCTGTATATCCTTTTTTGGCATAATTTTCCTCTTCTATCTTTTTACCAAAGCTTTTAATAAGCTCTTCCCTCGAATCGTAACGTGCGTGCAGTTGAATTAAATCCTGATCAAACACGAGTCCATTTATCGTTTTTGCGCTCATAATAATTACTCCCTTTTATAAAAATCGGAAAACATAGATATCTTTTTATTAATCTGCACCATATTTTTTGATGATACTATGGAATCTGGGTAGGAATAGCAGTGTTTTCGTTCCTTACGCCTTAATCCGTTAAAGGAGGTGAATGGAAATGACCGTAGCTTCCGATGTTAAAACGTGTGTTGCTTCATTAAAAAGCGCTCAGGCTAGTTTAGAGCAATTCGCTTTGAGCACCCAAAATCAAGAGGCAAAAACTCTTTTTACAAACGCGGCTGAGCAAACACAACAAATTGTGCAGCAAGTCGAAGGCCGAGTACAGCAGTTAGAGAATGAAGAACCACAATACAAAGGTTTCTAAGAACGAGGAAACAAAAACAGCCATGTTCATAGAAGCATGGCTGTTCTTCTGTCCTAAAAAAACATGAAGTGGGTGAAACAATCGTTGAAATATGAAGAGAAATAGGTTACACATCTTAGCAATAACAAAACGAAGTAACCGGACTCCAGTATCGCCCATAAAGCCTATGAGAATCACCGGAATTCCAGTAGGTACAACCGGAAACAGTTCGCCGAAGAGAGACGGGCTGAAGGCGAAACGCCGGTCTGTTTCGAAAACGATCTACCGCTGGCTGTATGAGGAGTGCTTGGCTTGACAATCCGTCATAGAGTTTTCTTGTAATTTTTCTATCCTCAAACTACAGCGATAACTTCCTCCATTTATTAAGGGAATATATTTTTAGCAACTCTTTCCTGTATTATTGTTAAAAGTTCTAGTGGTTCTTGCGCATTCATGGGTACACTTATTAGCATAAACACTCATAAGGCCATTTTAGTCCATTTTCTATTCCTCATTAAAACTCTCCTCGCTTTAACAATTAATGAAATCTCTAATACTGTTTTAGTTTTTTACTTTCCTTTTGAATCCATTCATTCCACCAACTTCAATTATGAATCGGGGCTATCTCAAAGGTCATCACAGATGACCCAGGACACCCCCTTGATTCCTATTTTATTCTTTAAGGCAGTTGATTTTAGAGCAAAATTGTTTTATCCCATCCCAACGCCCCCATATACAATGCTGACATTTTATCGGTTGCTTCGCTCTTTGAGGTTCGTATGGCGGAATCAAAAGTTTCATGTTAACTTCTCCTCTTCAAATTTCCAACAATTAGAATAACCACATTTGTACCTAATATGTATAAATTTTAAAAATAAATCCCAAAAAAGACATCAAAACCGCTTTTACATCTTTCGGCAGCCCTCATGCTGTTTGCTAACCTTATTCGGTTTATATGGTGTCATACCATATTTAGACAAGAAAATAATCTGCTCTCCTGCGTTATTCTTTGTTTCATCTGTTGGGGCTTTCAAGCCAGAATGGCTTGACCGAATGGCATTTTTATTTTTCGAGCCTATCGGACCCTTCTTTATTGAAATGCCTATTTGACGGGAAGAGACACATAGCCTGACCATGCCCCTTCCCTATTTCACGAAGATCGATCAACTTTAATTTACATTTTCTATCTCTCTTTTTCGAAAGGAAAATCGGCCCCAAAATCTCGAAGGCATGTCGTAAACCGTATTTGCGGCCGTACAAGCTACAACGTGACGGCTTGCGCGCAATGGATCGGTATATTTGGATCTTCGCGGCAGTGTCTCCTCTGTAAAACCCTTTTTCGTCAGTGCTTCGTCTAGCTCTTTCTTTGCCGCCTGTTTGGCTTTAAAAAGCATCATTTGTACCCTGCTGTATACGTTGATCGCCCCGTCGCCGGTCGTTTCAATCGGGAGAAAGATAGCATCAGGGTATCTTTCCGTGATCAACGATTGGACACCGTCCGATACGCCAGAAGACGGCATGCATCCGAAAGGCTTGACGGAGATCGTCATGTTGACTTTTCGTTTGACCACGTTCAGAATCAACTTGCCCACTTCCATGTGGCCTTCTCCGCCGCGCAGCTGGTTATTGTAATGGTCATTGGCAACGCGGGCGATTTCCTCCATGTCAGGCAAATGATAGCCGCGAAGACCGATCAATCTGGCATAGGTTTGAAAAATGACCCGAATCCCCTGGTCGGCAAGGGCCAACATGCGCAATCTTAACGCGGGATTCTTTCCTTTTAATCCTTGGCGTCCGGAATCCGCCTCCCGCAAGCTGATTCGCTTGCGGGTATCATAACGCCCAGCCCAAATGAGAAAGAGAATCCAGGCCGTAACCGATTGAATTTCAACTTCGGCTCCTTCATTTTCCAAAAATCGCTGCAGTTGATAGTTGCCGTCTCCCTCCGTCGACATCGCCCAAAACTCCCCGATAATGCTTACCTTCGGCCTTACTTTCGTCCGATCTACCCGGACGGCCTGCAGTTCCTTGCGGCATCGGATGAGCGCCAGAATCAATCGTTTTCTCTGAGTTAAAGCGTCATATAAAAACTGTTTGCAGCGAGTCAAAGCGGCATCGGTTGATCCTTCAACCACTTCATAGGGACGAATGCGGTATCCAAGCGCATTAAGAATGTCCCCCAGCAGGACGGCCTTCAGGAAGCTCACAAAAAACGAAGTATCCAATTTAAGCGCCGATTGGCCGCCGGTCGCCTGTTTTAAACCGTCCGTCTGTTGAAACAAGAGAACGCGAAAACTGTCAAATCCCGCATCGCGCAGCGCTTTGCGGTACTCCGTGACATAGGTGCCAAAACGGCAGGGACCACAGGATCCACTCGTTACGAACAGGTAATTGCCAATGATCTCTTCCTTCGATTTACCTTCTACGTCACGAAGATGATTCAAGTATTTGATCAAATTTCCAACGGTGAAATAAGTCGGATTGCATTGTCCACGGTTGCCGAATTCTTTGCCGAAACGCAGCGACTCGCTATCGGGGCAGTCCATATGCTTCACACGGTAGCCCAGCCCTGCCAAAGCGCCCTCCACCAAATAATCATGTACCATCGTCAGCCCGCCGAACAGAATCGTTGTGGTCGCTTTGTCTTTGGCCAAAAACCGGCGGGGAACCGGTTCAAACCACTGATGCTTCCCTGCCAGTCCAAGTGCCTGTTCCTGTTCTTCCTGAAACAGGCGGAGCTCGTCCTCAAGCTTCTTTTTCTCTGTTGCCATAATTCATTTCACTCCTCCTTATCACTTTGTGGGGTTATTCTTAGATCATTTTTTTCAACAGCTCGGAACGTTTCTGCTCGATAAGATACTGCAATTCCGTCTTTTTCTTCGCTAAATCCTGCAAGCGTTCTTCATGCAGCCCCAGGCTGTGGGCATACGTCTTGATGCGTATTTTAATCGAACCGCTAGGTTTGTTCGCATCGATATCGTGCAAGGCCGAATAGGGCGTTCCGGCAGTGGAGATGATCGAGTCGATCAACCCGTAAGTAGGAGCGTCATGACCGCACTTGAAGCTGGACAGGTCCAGAATGGCTACATTCGGATGCCGTGCCGCGAATTTGGCTGCCCACACCTTCTGCACACTGTTGGAACTGAAATTTTCAGGCCAGACATCGGTCACTTCAAGCGCATATTCCACCCGCCCGCTCTGCAGGTCTTCCTTGAAAAACCGCTGAAGCCATGCTTCATCTTTGGGGATAGAGCGCATGGATAATACGGGATAACCCAGTACTTGAAACTCCTCCAATACGCTGTGATTCAGGCCCGGATCGGAGTGATAGGGGCGGCCGATCAACAAAATGGCCAGACGATTGTCTTGTTCCACCTGCTCCAGAATCGAGCGGCCCTTCTCTTGCATCTCGGCATCAAACAGCTCCATTGCCTTCCAGCCCTGATCGGCGGCAAAATCGCTCTCGTCCTCTGTAATGGACAGACAGTCCGCTAACGCTTCGAACAGCTGTTTCTTGAGCAGGTTCGGTTCCGTGAAGGTTACCGCCGGATCAAGATAGACAATCCCTTTCGTCTCAAAGAAATTGACTTCTTTCGTAAAGGCGGCTTTGATGACATTCGGTGCGCCTGCAACGATAGGACAACTGGCCGAATCCATCACGTTATGGAGATGGGTCGGAATGTGAGTGATACACGGAAAGAAAATATAGTCGAGCGTTTTTTTCTCGTGATGTTTAAATAACAAATTGTGAACATGCGCCTGGGCGACCTTCGACGGATAGCAAGGATCAATCAATCCATATTTGCCGCCTTGCTGCCACATTTCCTCGCTCGTATTATCGCTGAACACGATGTTTTTCTGGTCAATGCCCAGCGTCTCGAAATAGGTCCGCCAAAATGGCGCCGTCGACCAGATATTAAGAACCTTCGGAATTCCGATACAGATGCGGCTTCGCAGTTCTGCCGCTTCAACGGAAGAACGCATAAAATCACGCCGGTACGCTGTTTTTCTGCGTCCGAGCCAGTTTCGCTGCAACCGTACTTCTTGAACCTGATAATCGGATTCGGGGAGCGACTCAGGCTCGTAAAAATGCTGGAACATTCGGCGGGCTTCGTATTCCACCAGATTCGGGTAATGCTTTTTCAGCATCTGCCGTTCCTTGGTCAGTTTGATGACGGCTTGCTGGTCTTCAACTGTGCCCTTCTCGCAGCTGAAACCGGAGATGTAACGGGCCGTTTGTCCGTCCGGAGTTTCGGAATCTATAAAGGTCCGGCTGCAATTGTTGGGACAGAAGTTACAACGAGTGGATTCGTCGTTGCGTGACACATAGCTCAGCATGATCGCCGATTCCAATCCCAAAAACGTGGAATATCCGCGCCGTTTCACCACACGTAGCGTTTCCCTTGCGGCCCCGATCGCGCCTGCTTCCCCTGGGTGAGGATGAACGTAAACTTCCGCTTCGGGAACCCGCTGTTTAATGTAATCCACCTGCGCTTTGACAGCGGCCAAGTTATATTGCGTCCCTCCCTGCAGAACGAATTTACGGCCTAGTTCTGCCATCCGCGGTATTTGTACGACATACTGCCATACGTTTTTCGGCAGTACGAGCGCGAGTCCGGCCAGCAATTCCTCTTTGGAATACCCTTCCTTCTGAAAATTAACCCGATCTGCATCGAGAAATACGGCGCATCCATATGAATATTTGGGACTAAGGTCTGCCGCGAAGGCGGTATCCGCATACTCCTGAATCGGGATGCCAAACTGATCTGCCATCGCCTGAAGTAGCATACCGTTGCCGGCCGAGCATTGATTGGACAGCCTGAAATCCCGGAAAGCACCGTTTTTCAAAAAGAGCACTTTTATGTCTTGACCACCAATATCGCAAATGACGTCGATATCACCGAATTGGTTAACGGCACTCATCATATGTGCAACGGTCTCGACAATATTGATGTCGGCTTTTAACGTTTTTTCAAGCACGTCCGCCGCATATCCAGTGGCGCCGAAACCGATAATCTCCAAATCGGCCCCCTGATCTCTCACCTTGTCGCGAATCCGTTTCAGCAGCTCCCTCGTATCTTCGAGCGGATTACCCTTGGATAGTTGATATTCCTTAAGCAGAATCTCGCCGCTTTCGTCGACGAGAACGGCTTTGGACGAAGTGGAGCCACCGTCCAGACCGATCACCGCCTTGACCTTCTGCCCGGGTGCAAAGGCCGTAGGCGTAAAGTGGGGAATGCTGTATGTCCGGCGGAATTGCTCCAGCTCCGTTTCGCTCGCCACCAGCGGCGGGCCGGCGTTTTCTCCCAGTTTCGCTTTTCGGCCGTGCGCTATAAATTGCTTCAAAGCTTGCAAGCCCTTATAATTTCCCACACTGGCCGGTTCATGCATCCCGTACATGACAGCTCCGAAGGCCGCGTAGTATTGGGAATTATCGGGAACAAAAATCAACTCGTCGATAGGCATGTCTTCGGGATACTCGTATCCCCTGTCCCGCCAGGTTTGAAGAATGCGTAATCGCCAACATTCCTGGAGAAAGGGCAAATATGTATTAGGTCCTCCAAGCAGCAATACGCGATGCCGCAACGTGTTTCCGCGAGTCAGTACAGAAAGGTTCTGCATGACGATCGCGTCCGCCAAGGAACACATGATTTCGGCGGAAGGGATACCGCTCTTCACCAGGTTGACAATATCCGTTTCGGCAAAAACGCCGCATTTGGCGGCTACATGGTGCAATTTTGAATCATCGAAGTGCAGCTTGCCTACATCTTCCATGGACATTCCCACTTTAATTATGCACTTGTCGATCGTGGCGCCTGTACCGGATGCACACTTATCGTTCATAGATGTCAGCGCTTGTTTGTTGCCAGTTTCCTCATTGACCTTGAAAATAATGATTTTGGCATCTTGTCCACCGATTTCAATGACGCTCCCCACGTCGGGATGAAGATACTCAACAGCCATCGTAACGGCATTAACTTCCTGAACGAACTTTGCTCCGATATGTTCTACAATCGGTCCGCTGCCGGAACCGGTCATGAACACGCGGATGTTTTCCTGCTTGACACTGGGGAATTCGTTACCGATCATAACCAGAAATTCCAGCACATTTTCCGCCTGCTTGGTGTGGTGACGCTGATAATCCGACCACAATATTTCTTTGGTTGCCGGATCTACGACAGTTGCTTTGACAGTCGTCGAACCGACGTCAATCCCGATGATTATAGCGTCTGATCGTTGCGTATTCCTTTCCATCCTCCTTGCTCCTTTATCCATAAAATCTTAGTAGTATCCTGTGTATAGATTTGGCACTCTATACAAAGAACATTTAAGTACCTGAATCCCTTCGGCTAGGAGGTAGACGTAACGTTGCTTTGGATCATTTTAGCGCTCTTATTGTTTATCGTTCAAATTGCAGTCATCATCATTGTGGAGTATCACCGATCGAACAAAGCAATAGCATGGCTTATCATCTTGTTCCTCTTTCCCCTGCTCGGCTTCCTCGTATATTATTTTGTAGCGAAGGAATATTCTTGCTACCGTACGTTGCAACGGAAAAAAAACAGACAGTGGGAACAAATCAAAGCCGACCTCATTAACCGGAGCAAACGGTGGATACCGAAAGCTATGGATGAGGTAAACAACTGGAAAAAAAGGGGAGATCACGCATCATTCCAAAAGATATCAGATATTCCTATTACGGCTTGCAATGAAACGACGATCTATACCGAAGGGAAACAAGCTTTTGAAGCGATGTTGGAAGCAATAGCCGCAGCCAAGCACCATATCCACATTGAGTTCTACATTATTCGCGACGACCAACTCGGTACCCGATTCGAGCGGTTGTTGATCCGGAAAGCACAGGAAGGGATTAAAGTACGGATGTTATATGACGGGATCGGCAGCCGCCGATTGGGAAAGGCCTATTTGAAACGACTTCGGGATGCCGGTGTGGAAACAGGATGTTTTTTTCCTCTGTTCACCACCTTCTTCGATAAGCGGCTCAATTACCGCAATCACCGCAAAATTGTTGTTGTTGACGGGAAAATCGGCTTTTTCGGAGGTTTGAATATAGGGGACGAATACGAGGGCAAGGATCCGAAATTCGGTTACTGGCGGGATACGCACTTTAGCATTAAAGGGGATGCAGTGCTGTGGATTCAATATACATTTTTAACAGATTGGTATCTGGTCAAAGAACAAAGCATAACTGATTTCGTTTATTATCCCGTTCAGGAAAGTCAAGGGCAAGAATTTGTGCAAATTGTAAAAAGCGGTCCAGATGAGACGATCCTGGAGCTTCTTTTCTCCTTCATCGTTTCTGCAAAGAAGCGGATATATATCGAGACACCTTATTTCGTTCCTGACCCCGCTATCTTATTAGCTCTAAAAACAGCTGTCATTAGAGGAATCGATGTTCGGGTCATTTTACCGTTGATTCCCGATAAAAAGATTGTTTACAACGCTTCTTTATCTTATGTTCAGGATTTGCTGCAAGCAGGAGTCCGATTTTATTGTTATCAAAAAGGGTTCATCCATGCCAAAGTGGTTATTTCCGATCAATTGGCGTGTTCCGGAAGCGCAAACATGGATATGCGCAGCTTTTGCGGGCAATTTGAACTCAATGCAGTCTTTTTTGACCGGAAGGTCGTTGATCAACTAGTACAAGATTTTTACCAGGATCTTAGCGTAAGTCATGAACTTTCACTGTCCGAATTTGAAAAGCGCTCCAGGATTCAAAAGATGAAAGAAGTTTTTGCCCGATTGCTCTCTCCATTATTCTAGAGGCGAAAAATAGTTGTGTCTTCTTTGCTGATCCGCGTTGAGCTCAATGTGGAAGAAAAATGGATAACAGAAGGTTATCGCCGCGTACCGACAGGGGTTTATCTCGATTCCTGAATGCGCCCAAATTCAAAAGGCATGGATGCCTGATCGGCGATTTCTACCCGATCCTCCTGGCTATTCCGGTGTTATCTTAGGGCTGCCGCAACGTAAACATTATGCCTGGTCACAAGCACATTGGCCAGACTTACCCCTTTTAGTTTCGTTATCATAAAGTCCCCATCTGTCCCCTTTCGCTCCAAGCACGATAAGCAATGTCATTCGTGTGGGCTGGAGTCAACTTGTATACATGGAAACATATTTGCCCGGATACGCAATGGCAGCAGGTGGCCATACGTGACGACCGCGGAACATCCACTACCGCTCGCTAACCTATCCTTTAATTGTCGAGGATACCAAGCATTTGATGGATCATTTATAAATTAAATAGTAGATAGTAAGAGGGTGGAAACGAAATGAGGTTCAAGTTAATTTTTTCCTTGAATGTTTACCAGCTCACTGAGTTATATTACTTTTCATTACATAGATGAAAGGTAGTGAACAGTATCCGATGCCTTTAACTCCACGCATGTATCATTGGTTTGTTCGTCCAAAGTGGTTCACACAAAAATATATCCATGAACATATAAAAAAACCATTTCCATTGGGAGAACAAAACCGTTCTTGATTTCGGATCCGGTACTGGTGCAAATTGCAGTATCTTCAAACCGGGGCTCTATCTGGGCCTTGAACCGGATGGTAAGAGAGTTGAACTTGCAAAGCGGCTTTACCCAAATCATAATTTTATGATTTTTACAGAAAATCGGATTCCAGCCGAAAATGATTCAATCGACTATATTTTCATTATCGCCGTTCTTCATCATATTGATGACGAGCAAATCAAGGGATATCTGCTTGAATTCGAAAGGATCTTGAAACCAGGCGGGAAAATCATTGTTATGGAGCCATATCTATGTAATCGAAAGAATTGGAATAACCGATTCATGAATTGGTATGATGATGGCGAATATATACGAAACGAAAACGGTTATTTGGATTTGTTTCAATCTACACAGTATGAGTGCCAAGTATTGAAGAGGTTTACAAAGTGCTTTCTGTACAATGAAATCTTTTTTTTCGCCACAAAAAAAGAACCTCATTCGATCATTTTACGCATCAAACTACCACTTACTCCTGAAAAGGAGTTGATATCGGTGCAGTTGCGTCTCGAGTTAATACGTTGCTTCTTTGAAAAGCGGTGCAAGCAAGCCTTTGAACAATTTGTATTGGCAACCCAAAATCAAGAGGCAAAACGCTTTTTACGAAGGATTAAAAAGCATCTTCAAGGAGAGGGAGAACGTTCATGCGTTTTCGTAAAAGAAGCCCCCTTAACAAAGTTAACGAACCCCGGGTCCAGCACAACGAGAGTAAACCTGCACATTCAGGGGAACCGATCAGTGCAAGTCTTGGACAGAACCTTCAACGGATCAGACAAACAGTGGGTAACAGCACTGACATCGTCATCAGAGAAATTCGTATTGGCAAGGACGGTGACCAAATCATCGCGATCCTCTATACTGACGGTTTGGTGGATAAAAATATAATCTCCGACTTCATCATGAAGTCGATGATGCTCGATAACAGCCTGTCCGAGAACGTGAACCGCAGAATTCAAATCTCCTCCAATGTCTTGCAGATTTTGAAAGATTACGCTCTGACCATCGGTGACATCCGGGATATGACCGACTTTGAAACCTTATATAACGCGCTGTTGTCCGGGGATGCAATCATTTTGATTGACGGTGAGACGCAGGGAATAGTGGCCAGTGCACGTGGATGGAAGGAGCGAGGGGTCACCGAACCTGCCTCAGAAAATGTCGTCCGTGGACCGCGGGAAGGATTTTCGGAAACACTGGGCACGAATACGGCCTTGATCCGGCGCAAGATTAAAGATCCGAATCTGTGGGTGGAAACGAAACAAATCGGTCGCGTGACCAAGACCGATGTCGCTGTTATGTACGTTAAGGGGATCGTAAACAACAAATTGGTCGAAGAAGTGCATGAGCGGCTGAATCGCATTGATGTAGACAGTATTCTCGAAACCGGGTATATCGAGGAGTTAATCGAGGACGAAACATTTACCCCTTTTCCGACCGTGTACAACTCCGAACGCCCAGACGTCATCGCCGCCGAACTGTTGGAAGGGAAGATTGCCATATTGGTGGATGGGACCCCCAATGTGCTTATCGTACCTGCGCTGTTTGTTTCCTTCCTGCATGCGGCGGAGGATTATTATCAGCGTGCGGACATCAGCAGCTTTATTCGACTTCTTCGTTACATTGGGGTCTTTATTTCTCTTTTTAGTCCTTCCTTGTATATTGCCATCACTACGTTTCATCAGGAAATGCTGCCAACCTCACTGCTGATCAGTCTGGCGGCACAGCGGGAAGCCGTTCCCTTCCCCGCCTTTGTCGAAGCGCTCATGATGGAAGTGACTTTTGAAATATTGCGGGAAGCCGGCGTCCGCATGCCGAAGTATATCGGGGCAGCCGTCTCTATCGTAGGTACGCTTGTCATTGGGCAAGCTGCTGTCGAGGCGGGCATCATATCGGCGGTGATGGTGATTGTCGTATCGATTACCGCGATCTCCAGCTTCGTCCTTCCTGCCTATAATATGTCCATCGCATTTCGAATGCTGCGATTCCCCTTAATGGGGCTTGCTGCTTCATTCGGACTGTACGGGATTATCATCGGAGGCATTGCCCTCGCCCTGCATCTGTGCAGCCTTCGTTCGTTTGGCGTTCCATATATGAGCCCGTTTGCTCCCCTAATCCCGGCAGACACCAAGGATACGTTAATACGTCTTCCGCACTGGATGATGATCTCTCGACCCCGGTTACTTAATCAGAAGAACGTGAATCGCCGAAACAACGCTTCACCCCGAAAATCACGGGAATAAACCGGAGGATACAGGTGCGGATGAAAAGGAGTGGACAAGCGTGAAACGAAAGGCTGCCTTTCTGTTTCTAATTCTTACACTGGTCATACTTCTGACTGGTTGTTGGAACCGCAAAGAGTTGAATGAGATTGCAATTGCCGTTGGTTTGGGAATCGATAAAAAGGGAGATCAATTCCGGGTTTCTGTCCAAGTTGTAGATCCTGAAGAAGCGTCTACACAGAAAGGGTCAGGCGGGCAGGCCTCCGCCACCTTGTTTACATCAGAAGCCGATACCGTATTTGAAGCGGTACGAAGATTAACAACACTAAGCCCTAGAAAAATTCATTTTTCCCACCTTCGCATATGCGTGATCGGCGAGTCGATGGCCATGGAAGGAATAGCAAAGCCCCTGGACTTCCTGTCCAGGGACCATGAATTTCGCTCCGATTTTTACCTTGTAGTAACGAAACACGCAAGTGCGGAGGATACGCTCAAAATCATGACGCCCTTGGAAACTATTCCGGCCGACAAGCTATTCTCGTCTCTGGAATCGTCGGAAAAAAACTGGGCCCCCAGTACAACGGTAACCTTAGATCAATTAATGGCCGATCTCATAAGTGAAGGAAAGCAGCCCATCTTGACTGGACTTCAGATCGTTGGAGAACAAGGAGCTGGAGAAACAAAAAAGAATGTTGAAAGGATCTCCCCTCCTACTCGTTTACAGTATTCTGGACTTGCTGTATTCAAAAAAGACAGATTGATCGGCTGGTTAAATGAAATTGAAAGTAAAGGTTACAATTACATCCTCGGCAAAGTGCAAAGCACTGTTGGCTTTGTAACCTGCCCCAAAGGTGGCAAAGTTGCCATGGAGATCATCCGGACCCATGCCTCCATGAAAGGGAACGTTTATAGGGGTGAGCCCCGGATCAATATTAACCTTCAGATTGAGGCCAACGTGGGGGAAGTCGAGTGTAGCGATCTGGATCTGACCAAGGCGAGTACGATTTATGACCTTCAGAAGAAATGCGAAGAAAAGATAGCAGGAATTATGGAGTCTGCAATCAGGAAGGCTCAAAAATCGTACAAAGTTGACATTTTCGGATTTGGTGAAGCCATTCACCGCGGTAACCCGAAGGTCTGGAAGTCACTGAAACAAAATTGGGATCATGAGCACTTTGCAAAACTGCCGGTGAACATCAAAGTCGATTACAGGATTCGACGCTTGGGCACAACTGGAAGCTCATTCCTGAATGAAATTCAGAGGTAGGCTGCCAATCGGTATGATTTTACCATGCGAAAGAAGGGGATTAACGATGCAAACCTATATGGCGTTCATACTGGGAATAATGCTGTCCGCTGCTGTGATCATGATTCTCGAAGTCCCCTACATGTTGAGAAAGAGGTTAAGAAAGGAACTATGGGTGTTTTCCATCCTGCTCCTCCTTGGGGTGGGGATCAGCAGCGCCAAGTCATTGCAATGGACTACTCCCACCCCTTTGAATTGGATTACAGCCGTGTATAAACCCTTCACCGATTTTCTAACCCATATCGGTCTAATAAAATAAAGGCGAGGTGAAAGTGGTGTCTCAACAAGTTAAAATCTCCGGACGTCAATTTATGATCTTAACGATTTTATTTACGATCGGCAGTGCAATCCTGGTCATTCCCTCAGGCATGGCCTTCGTGGCTAAACAGGATGCGTGGATTGCCGCGCTCGTTGGCGTGGGAGCCGGTATATTCCTCGTATGGATGTACAACACAATAGTGATCCTTTATCCACGGATGACATTGGCTGAGATCATTGAAACCCTTCTCGGAAAATGGTTGGGCAAAACCATTTCTCTTCTGTTTGTCGTGACTCTTTTCTTGGGTGGTCCTTCAGCAGTATTGTATGATGTAGGAAATTTTCTAACCACCCAAATCATGCCGGAAACGCCGGCTCAACCCGTAAATATTCTTTTTGCGATCATTGTAGTCATGGGAGCATGGCTTGGGATTGAAACGTTCGCCCGTTCGGCTGAATTATTGTTCCCCTTGTTTATCCTTCTTTATATTTCTTTGGTTATTTTAGTTGCGCCTGAGGTCAAACTGGAAAATGTTGAGCCCGTATTGGAGGCCGGAATAGGACCGATCTGGCCTGCTGCGTTATCCTTTATTAGTATTGTGTTTCTACCCCATATCGTTTTGTTAATGATTATTCCGGCTGTGAATCGCACCGATAAAGCCCGTAAAGCTTTTTTCAGCGGAAGCATGTTTGGCGGGCTGATGATGGTCCTGATTATTGCATTGACAATTTTGGTTTTAGGACCTGATTTAACGGCAAGAAGTATATTTCCAAGCTATTCGTTAGCCCAAAGAATCAGCATTGGCAATTTTCTGCAGCGCATCGAAGCCATCATGGCTGTCATGTGGTTTATTTCACTCTATTTTAGGACCACTATATATATGTACGTAATTGTGTTGGTGATAGCTCAAATTTTTAATCTGAAAGATTATCGGCCTCTAATTTTACCTCTTGGGATGATCTTGGTCGTGATGTCGGTCATCATATATCCGAATGCCCCTTACCAACAAAAGTGGGATGGGACAGTATGGGTGTCTTATATATTATCTGTAGGGCTTTTTTTGCCTTTACTACTGCTCTGTATTCATGTGATACGAAAACTATGGTCAAGAAAAGAACAGAATCCAAAGGGTAAATCACATCTATGATTCGTCTGCAGTGCTTTTTTGGGCGAAACCTGTTTACAAAGTGCTCTTTTAGTTTATTTTAAACGAGTATTAAGCTGGCGCTAAGATTGGACGTGTATGATGTATTTATGTCTGGTGAATACATAAGCCGGATGGGCTAAAGGCATAAACATGACTCCCGTGGGATATCCATATATTGTTCGAACCCTGTCAGAATTTTAATGAAACAATAAAGGAGTTTATACTTATGAATCGAAAACGAATGATGGTCATCTGTACACTGTTACTAGCGTTGTCAATTGGGCAGTCCTCTATATGGGGAAGTCGGGCTAATGCTGCTGCATTGGCTCCAGACAGAGCCCTACAGGTACAAGATAAGGAGGCATCCCAGGATGATAAGCTGCTGGATACACTGGGTATATCCTCGGATGAGCAATTGTATGATGCACTATATAACGGTCAAACCTTAGCAGATATTGCTCTAACGAACAAACGGGACGCGCAGGCTGTCATCGACTTACAGGTAGCTCAGTTAACTGAGCAATTGGATCAACGACTGGCCAATAACAGCATTACGCTTGAGCAATACCAAGCTCATAAGGCAGAATTGACACAGGTCGTTGCTAAAAGTGTGTTTGGGCTGTAAGCCTTGACGTGACAGATAAAAAAGGCGCTGAACCCATGGGGGATCAGCGCCTTCAGGCTGTCGAGAAAGTTTCGACAGCCTATTTTACGTTGAGTTTGTTTAAGACGACACCGCGTTAATGTTGTATAATATAAGTAACTATTGTATAGAACGGACGGTGTTGGTATGCTGCGATCTCCATCCTTAAACGAAACTTCGTTCAGTGCCGCCTTGTCAAACTTGACGCCGATAAAGGTTTGCCCGTCAAAACACAGCCCTCGCAGATCGGAATATTTGAACTCCACGCCGTCAAAGAGGGCATCTCAAAAGCGGTTTCATCGTTCTTGCCCTCGGCTTTGAGTTCATGGAACCGCTCCTGCAAATCGGAAAGCAGGTCGGTCTTTAATTCGGTGACGCTTTTTACCCCATCGTACGGTGCGAAAACGCCGTTCAAATAGTTGGTCAATTTCTTATTCATAACCTCAACTCTCCTTATAAATACTAGACTACCGCTGTTTTATTGAGCTAACGTTTCCCGTTAGTTTTAATACATTTATCAAAGAAGGGACGTCCCCCATCACAGATGTCTGGAGAAACACCCCCTATCTCTTGTGGTGCATATGGCGGCCGGACGGATGTGCCTGATTCCTTGCTCATTCCACAATTTCCGGTCCTGTTCGCCTTGGGCAGTGATCGCTACAACGCCATACATTTATGTCGTAGGAGCATAATGTCCCCGTACCAAATAATTGCACCGCAGAAATATCGAGGGCGGCCTCTATTTGATATTGGCATTATTATCGAAAAATACTGCATTTCTTTCCCTCTATGCAATCTGCGTAACAACAAGGTGCGCGGAAACTGGTCTTGTTCCTCCAGCTAATGGAGTGATCGTGAGTGCCGCGGCATTGCCAGCAGGATTTCGCACTGTGAGTACTGAATTAATGACCGTTGTTTGCACAAGAGCCATTCCTACTATTTGAGAAGTACCTGTTGCACGCCCGACCACCGTATAAGCCAGGTCAGCGCCGTTGAGTGTTAAAATGAGTTGACCCGGTTCGTTTACACCTACCTGAAACAAAACCTGGTAAGTGCCAATTGTAGCCAAGTTAAAAGAGCTCGCATTTATACGGGTAATTGCAGTCCCACTGATTGGACCATCTTGCGGAAAACTTACGTCCGTGTTGGGAGCAACAGTTGCTGCATTATCAGGAGGCATCAAGGCAAAAAAATCTGCAAAGCCTAATACTCCACCTGCCGGCCCTGCTGGTCCTGTTAGTCCTGTTAGTCCTGCTGGTCCCGCTGGTCCTGCTGGTCCTGCTGGTCCCGCTGGTCCTGCTGGTCCCACTGGTCCTGCCAATCCAGCTGCGCCAATTGCTCCTGCAATCCCTGCCAGTCCCTGGGGTCCAAGTGCTCCTGCAAGTCCTTGGGGTCCAAGTGCGCCAATTGCTCCTGCAATCCCTGCAAGTCCTTGGGGTCCAAGTGCTCCTGCAAGTCCTTCGGGTCCAAGTGCGCCAATTGCTCCTGCAAGCCCTGCCAATCCTTGGGGTCCAAGTGCTCCTGCAAGTCCTTGAGGTCCAGCTTCAGCAATTGCTCCCGCAAGTCCTTGAAGTAATTGCTGACCTTTAGGTGGGGGACACGGTACCCGCACTATTTTTTTAATAACTAGAAGACGTCGTTTCTTTTTCTTTCCTTTTGGATGGCAAACAATTGCGGTTTTCTTTTTGCACGATTTTTTTTTATCCAGAAAACTCAACAGTTTCTTTTTTTTCTTTTGGATGGCAAACAATTGTAGTTTTCTTTTTGTACGATTTTTTTTGTCCGGACAACTCAACAACAACACCTCCCTATAAATATGGTTCAGTGTACGTGAGTTGTTTATTTTAGGCATGGACGAATAGCCGGTTATTCGCTAGACTAAAAACCATTTTTAGAATATTGGGTGTTTAGTAGGGTGATGTTATACCACAAACCACAACACTCTTTCAGTATGATTACATAATTTAAATCATCCTTCACTCGTCAACCAAAATCACATTTGGGTCTTTTTTTGTACCTCACTGTTCCCAACATCCGGGAAGAGCTGAAGACAAGCAAGCAGGACACCATCAAACAATTAAGGATCTTCCCCCTCGTGCACGATTTGAAAGCTGGGCTGAAAAATGAACGCAGCACGTAATCCGTCTAAGGAAGCAATGAGATGACCAGCCACTTGTCAATTTGGAGATCCTTGTCCAGTCGTTCTTTCGGTACCAAGAAAACCTTAATGATTAAACTATTCTGCCCGTTACTTCAATGAAAAAAAGCAGATCCTCATGAACTGCCCTACTGCAAGTCACTTCAACAATAGGATGAGTTCATTCAAGGGCTACCTCATTTACCAAGTAATCCAACCACTCGTTAAATTAAGAGAGAACCATTTTTCAGAAAAAGGTATGAAAAACCAACTCATGTGAAAAAATGTACAATATAGCTAATTATGAGGTGATAGTGATGAGAGAATTACAGGAACTCAAGGAACTTCTGTGCCAATGCGGTCTCTCCAAGCGTCAGCTTCTAAAAGAGCTGATTGATGCTGCTATGGACAATAGGGCCATATGCGGGCAGTGTGAAGCAGGGTGTATCAATTGTAATTCAAGCTGCAATAATGGGCCTACGGCAAGGTGATTCACAGGTTATAGACTTCAAATCATAGAGAATGAGGTGACACTAATGAGTATGTTAAAGGAAATCAGGGCCCTTCTTTCCGAAACAGGTCTCTCGAAGCGTGAGCTTTTAAGAGAACTTATCAATTATGCTGTAACGGAGGATGAGGAGGATATCGCAAGATGTACGTTGGGATGTTCAACGCGCTGCACATCATGTTATCCAGGATGCTCCACCGGAGGAGCAATTAAATGATAGGGGGTTATAATTATGGGACTTCTTCTAAGCCCTGAGGTGAAACTGCGGCCTGACGGGGGGAGGTCAATCTTGTTTACCGCCAATCCGGGGGATAGCCCGAAGGAAGTGTTTAAATTTCTCTACCCGCAGCAGGCTGTAATCCTCTCCTTATTTGACGGGAAACGGGACCTGACTGCCGTATGTGAAGCGGTGGCCTATATCTTCGATCTAGATATTGAAGCTGCGTCTCGGCAAGTGGATACCCTGCTGGGTATTCGGGTAAATGATGAACAGACCATTGAAACATTGATTATAGAAGTTACCGACAATAACCCGGATCAGGTACGGATTTACGATCCCAAGACTTTTATTGTTCCTGAAGAAATGATTAATATGGATGATACCCGGTGCAAAATGCCCTACACCTTGCTGGTACTCCCGACCATGCGTTGTGTGACCAATTGCAGGTATTGCTATGCTAATCGTGAGGGTTTTAGAGGAAAACAAGAATTGGATTTAAATCTGTACCGTCGCCTGTTGAAAGAGGCCCGTGATTGCGGTATAGAAACCGTCGAGTTCTCGGGGGGTGATTTTTTTTGCCGGGAGGATGCATTTGATTTCATTGAGAGCACTCTGTCTGCAGGTCTGTATCTCAATATACCCACTAAGTATCCCTTATCCAGAGGTATGGCCCAGCGGCTGGCGGCAACCGGACTATCCACCATCCAGGTTAGTATTGACGCTCTTAACCCGGACATCATTGACCGTCTTATGGGCCTTAACGGTTATGGGGAGAAAATACTGCAAACCCTCGATTACTTAGGTGAGGCGGGAATAAAGGTTCGGACCAACACGGTGCTAACTCCGATTAACATCAAGGATGCCGTATCCTTGGCGTGCTATTTGACGAAGAAGCATTATGTACTGAGGAGCAACTTTACTTGCTACGGACGTTCCTTATATCGCCACGACGATAGCCTATTTTGTTCCCCAGAGGATATAGAGATTTTCGAGGAAGAATTCAGTAAGATCCAAAAGGAATTTCCAGACAAAGTAAATTTCAGCGGCGCCAATGATAATCCCTATGCTGGAGATGAATCGTTAAGGAAGAAAAACTTTTGGGAAAGAGCTTATTGTACGGCTAACCGGCGCGGTGTTGTTGTGCTGCCAGACGGTAAGGTAACCATCTGCGAGGAGCTATACAATCACGAACATTTCATTATTGGCGATTTAACGAAACAGACTTTGCTGGAAGTGTGGAATTCGCCAAAAGCCCTGGAACTGGCCTACCCGCAGCAGGCTGCCGTTTCCAACGGACCTTGCCATGATTGCTCCGATTTCCAGCGGTGTCATGAAGGTCTCGGAAGATGTGTCAGGGAAGCTCTTAAAGCTTATGGATATGATCAGCACTACGCTCCAGATCCCCGTTGTCCCCGGGCCCCTGTGGGCAGCCGATTGGCCTAGAATCTAAAGACCCTTGATTCATCACTCATTCTGATGTATTAAGGGTCCTATTCTGTTATTCATCAAAGAGAACAAACTCACGATATTTTCGCGCAATGACATCCAGTATCACTTCTAGCCCAATCAACGAATGAACGACTTGCTTTTGATAACTTGGCAACGGTGTTGCTTCAAAAAAGAATGCATAGTCGGTTATGCTCAACCAAAAAATTACTTCCGAATTTCGTAATGGCTGCGATCATTACGTTTTTTATTTTTAACGCTCGAACGACACCTTTTATCATTTTGGTTTCGCCGCTGAACGAAGTGAATATTACCAAATCCTCTTCCGTTATAAGAGAGCTGTTAATCGCCAAGTTTGTCTCGCCTGAAATCAATATATTTTGTCGACTAGCAAAAAACGATCATTTTATGCACTTTTGGGGCAGGTGCATTTTTCAGTAAAAAGTAGTGCTGTTCATGTCTATTAAGTCGTATAAAATTCTTGATATCCTAATTGAACCCTGATATATAAAAACCCGGAGTAATAAAAAATGAGTTAGCTTATTCAAACATAACTTGTAAATGTAAAAGGGCAGCCTTATGGCTACCCTCAGGCTGTCGAGAAAGTCTCGACAGCTTTTTTATGTTGATTTTGTTTAAGACGACACCGCGTTAATGTTGTATAATATAGGTAACTATTGTATAGAACGGACGGTGTTCGTATGCTGCGATCTCATCGAGA
>NZ_JAIVEM010000071.1 GCF_020404765.1 Paenibacillus sp. BJ-4 | reverse complement strand
CCAACGATTTCAGGCCAAACTCAAACAGCGCGCGCCGATTGAGTACCGGCACGCGCTGGCTGCTTAGCCTTTTTTCACTTGTCTACTTGACAGGGGTATGACCATTATCATTCTAGCTTTAGGCGTATTTGGCATTATTACAACGGAAATGGGGATGATAGGCGTTCTCCCCCAAGTAACTCAAAAATTTAATGTATCAACTTCCCAGGCCGGCTGGCTCGTCAGTATATTTTCTTTCGTTGTTGCCATTTCAGGTCCGTTTTTGACCTTACTCGTTTCTGGCATGAATCGTAAAGTCATTCTATTAACCGCTGTATTCTGTTTTGTCATTTCCAATATAGTCTATGCCTATACCACTCATTTTGAGGTAATGCTTATTTTTCGTGTTCTCCCTGCTATTTTTCATCCTGTCTTTTTTTCGGTTGCCCTCGTAACCGCATCTAATCTTGTTCCCCCTGAAAAGAGCAGTAAAGCCGTCACCAAGGTTTTCGCTGGAATTACGGTAGGATTTGCTTTTGGCGTGCCTTTGACTTCTTATCTTGCTGAAAAGATATCGTTACAGGCTGCTTTTTTGTTTGGAGCTGTCGTAAGCATGATTGCATTTGTAGGAATCCTCGTTTGGCTTCCTTCCCTGCCTGTTCAGGAAAAGATGTCTTATGGAAAACAGCTTGGTATACTACGTAAACCTCAATTGTGGTTCAACATTATGTCTGTTATTTTTATCTTTGCAGCTATGTTTTCGGTGTATAGCTTCTTTGCTGAATATCTTGGACAAGTAACCCTAATGAACGGGTCATGGATCAGTATCATGTTGATGGTTTTTGGAATCATCATGATTTTTGGAAACTTTTTATTTGGAGGATTGTTACATAAAGATTTGACAAAGACCGTCATCATGTTCCCTTTGCTATATATGGTCATTTACGTATTCACTTATGCTCTGGGTGCTTCTTTCCTACCGATGATTGTGGTTGTGCTCATTTGGGGGGCCGTGCATTCCGGGCGGCTTATTATTAGTCAAACATGGTTAACCACAGAAGCGAAAGAAGCTCCAGAGTTCGGTAACAGCCTGTTTGTCTCATTTTCTAATCTTGGTATTACGGTAGGGACTGCTCTGGGTGGGTGGTTTATTTCTCACTTGGGAATACACCAGCTCATCTGGAGCGGAATGATGTTTGCATTACTAGCTTTCTTATCCATTATCATAAAAATAAAAATGTTCAATTCGAATGCAGAGGAAGTTAACGTGCGTTAAAATATGGAGAGACATTAGAAGAGCACTCTACATTATGACCATAAAATGATGCATGGGGTGATGTGAATGCAATTAAATTGGACTTCAATCTTTATTACAATCTTAGTCGCTGGCGTGATCTTGACGTTGTTCATCTGGGGAGTGATTTCCCTGATTAAGCGTCTTCGGTGATCATCAAGGATGTGATCATCAATTTAAGAATGCATCAATTATTGAAGGAATCTGATGAATATTTGATAAATGCCAAGCTTTGGAGCGATTTAGAGGCTGATCACTAACAACTGCGTTCATCTTATACAGCCCGAGACGAAATGCTGATTTGAATATGAACTGAGAAGGAAATTAAATTATTTCTGGGGAGGACAAATGTATTGAAATTAAAAGAAGTGCTTTTAGGCACCCACAGTTTCGAAGCGATAAAAGCTTTTTACGGCTCTCTCTTGGATTTGCAGGTTGTGGAGGAAAGCCCTTCGCGGCTATCGTTTCAAGTAGGGGAATCGGTTCTTGCTTTTCAGGAATCCTCCCACATGGAAAATGAGTTTTATCATATTGCGGTTACGATTCCAACGAATAAATTCATAGAAGCAAAACAGTGGGTAATCGACCGGGGGATTTCATTGATTTCAAGAACCGGAGAAGATGAGTTTTTTTTCGAAAACTGGAATGCGACAGCACTCTACTTCTATGATCCAGATTACAACCTCGTCGAATTCATCGCTCACCATACACTCGACAACGCAGTCACTGAAGCTTTCGGGCCTAACTCGCTACTTCGTATAAGCGAGATTGGTCTTCCGGTCGATGACGTCTCCGAAGTATCTAGAATAATCACAGGAACGTTCCAACTTGATTCATGGGGAGGGGCTGGACAGAAGTTCGCACCGCTGGGGGATGTGGAAGGATCATTTATCGTCATAGACAAGCAGCGGCCTTGGTTTCCTGATGATCGGATTCCGACTGTTTCCAGCACCAGCGTCTTGTTTGAAGGACCACGTTCTGCCAGTCTTTCACTTCATAATGGTTTGTATGAATTGAGATCAACCTGAGTTAGGGCTTCGTAATGTATATAAGCTGAACTTAAGAGTTTCATATAGTGCACTGCGCAGACGGATAGTGCTTCCCATCGCCACCACCCTCGGATTTCTGGAATAAAGCCTACGATAAGGCGGAAATCCGGGGACCATAATATATTCAGGAGAGAATAAATGAATATTAGACTGCTTAATTCAAATGAAAAATATCCGATAGAGCTTTTGTTACTAGCTGATCCTTCTCGCCAACTTGTTGAGGAATATTCAAAAAAAGGGGATTGTTTTGTAGCAGAGATTGACCATCATATTGTTGGAGTCTATGTTCTTTTACCTACAAGACCTGAAACAGTTGAGCTAGTAAATATAGCAGTATTAGAAGTAATGCATGGTAAAGGAATAGGCAGACAATTAGTGACACATGCAATTGAAACAGCTAGAACTCAAGGTTATAAAACGATAGAAATTGGTACAGGAAACTCTAGCATTGGGCAGTTAGCCCTCTATCAAAAATGTGGTTTTAGAATTGTCGGTGTAGATCTAGATTTCTTTATCAGACACAATTACCCAGAGGAAATTTATGAGAATGGTATACAGTGTAGAGATATGATCCGTATGTCTCAAGATTTATAAAGCCAATTTCTATGTAAACCATCCAAAAAGGGAGCTTAAGTAAGGTTCTGAAAGGTATATGATGATGTTCCAAATGATGGTACAATGAATTGCGGAAGGGCTATACAATCATCGGATTGCAATAGTCCTTTTTTAATGAGTTGATGTCCTAACAAGTTCCTGATAAGGGGTGGTTATTTTGTACAATTCAACCACGATACTCACCGAGATAATGAAGCATATGAAAGATCATGATTTAATACTAAGCGACCTGGCCCGAGAAGCAGGAATGAATCCGGGTACCATGAGCAGTATTATTAATGGGAATCGCACTCTGTCAGTGGATCAGCTAGATCGAATTACAAAAGCGATGGGGCATCCTGTCGGCTATTACTACGAACGTTATGTGTCTGAATATTTAGCAGAGGCTAATCCAAATTGGCGTCGAATGAGTCCTTTCCTACATAATTGTGCGAGATTAAATAAACTGGATTGTATTCATGAAGTTGTAAATTTATTGATGGATAAACTGGGTTATTCAGAATCCTTATTTGAGCTTGCGGAAGAACTATTTCATGAAAAGATGTATCAGGCAGCAGCCATACTTTATGAAAATGTGGCTGTAAGTGAAAAGAAACAATACTCTGAACGTTTGGCTATGTGTCAGTATCGTTTGTTCCAAACGAGGCAAGGAGACAACCAAGAGAAAAACTATGAAGCAGCAGTTCAATTTGAAATATATGTTGAACGGTTAGATGAGATAGATCAGCTAGAGGCGTTAAAAGATTTGGCGAATACATATCGTTCGTTACGAAAATGGGACAAAGTAGAACTATTCGCTAAAGCTCTAGGAGATAAGGCTAAAATACAATACAAACTGGAGCAAGATCATGATGTGAAAAAAGAGAACTTGAAGAAACCTGTTTCTCCATCGTTTGCGTACTGGGCGTTTTCCCATCTGCTTCGTGCTGAAGTTTGTGAAGCTCATAAAGATTATGAGAAGGCACTACAACATACGTACACATATGCTGACTTAAGTTGGGTGAAGGAAACCGATGAAATCACCTTGGAATGGAAAAAGAGATATAAAGAATGGTCTGAAGCCAACACTTATGTAAATAAACTTCATGCTGGTGAAGTTGGTGTATTGGCTGATTATGTAGCATTTTTTTCTTCAAGGAAAGAAGAGACGCTTCCCGGATTAGATAACGTAATTGAAGCTGCTAATCGACATCATTTAAATGTTGATAATATTCTAAAGCAATTTGAAACGGAAATTTTAGCTTTGCTGGATAAACCTGAGTGTGTAGGTGTGTATAATCAACATTTCATTATAGAACGTTATGTTCATTTCACATGTGAATTAGCGGTTTACTATTTTAACAAAAGTAATTTTGCGGATGGATTTACTTTTTTGTTAAATTGCTTGGAAAAATCTACATTAATAAATAATAAGTCGTATATAATTAAATGCATGAGGCTGTATGAGTCTTATCAGGAGTATGCATCAACAGACACGAAGACAGCTTATAGAAATTTGATAAATGAGGTGGATAAAGATGAAACGTAAAATAATTCTATTTTTTTTAGTTACTAGTTTTATACTAGTAGTAGTAATTCCCCCTCTTCAAGACAAAGGATCGACTTACGAGCCGACTGGACAACACGGAGGAATGTGAGAATAAAATGGTCTCAAGCTCAATATCAAAGTAGAACATAGAAAATCAACTATTATCAAGGAGCTAGATGGAATTATCCGTCTAGCCTTTTTTTATACCGTTTGTTTTCCTGTACATGCACCATAAGGCTGCCGGGAATACATAGGGCAAGTGTAGGAATAAAGAACTAAATCCGTGTCGTATTATGGAATATATTGTTTTTAATGTAGATCATAAACAAAATAGTCGGTATATTGATAGGGGGATATTCCCAATGAAAAGGAGGAGTCGTTGAGAACAAAACGAAACCTGCAATGTCTCTGTTGGCCTCTTTAAGCTGGTGAATGCGTTTGAACTTAGCGGGTATCAAAATACGGACAATGATTACAGACAATGATTACAGACAATGATTATAGCAATTTTCTGTTTGGTCAGGATGGATTATAAGATTTACAAATTTCCTAAAAGGGGTGGTAACCTTGAAAAAACTATTAGCTTCCAAGAAAAAATTTTTTTCTATGGTCGGAATATTATCTATTGCCGTGATTTCTATTAGTTCAACTTCTTTTGCAACTAGCTTTACCGGAGGGAGAAGCTCAGCCAATTTTAATGCCTATTATGATTCCTCTGTTTCTACGAATGGCTATACGGGTGCCTATGATACCGCCCGTTCTGATTGGAACGCTGCATCTGGTTCGGTAAACATTAGCAAAACGACATCGGCGAGTGGGAGCCCGGACAGATATTATGTCGGTTCTACGGCTACTTCTGGTTTATTGGGATTGACAACTCCGTATAAAACATCTGGTGGTGTAGCGGGTGTAAGCGATAAATGGGCATATGCCACGGTGGTGATTTATCATAACCAGATGCAGGCTTACGGTATGAATTCCGTGCAAAAAACCTCCAACGCAACTCATGAGATCGGTCATACGTTATCTCAAGCGCATCCATCAACCTCTAGTAGTTCTGTTATGAAACAAGGTATTCAGTCTATCGGTGTTCAACCCTATGACAAGCAATCCTTAATTACTAAGTGGGGAAACTGATGAGCGTAAACACTATTTTGGGAAAGGGGTATTGTTATGACTTTTAATAAAAAAATAAAATTGGGTATTTCTGTATTAGCGATAGGAGGATTAATTGCTTCAGGGAGTCTTTTTTTTACATCTACGAATGCTGCTCCAAAACTTTCAGAACTGAATACGCCAAAAATCTCATTGGAAGCTTCTTATATTGATTACAAAACGGTAAGCGAATTGGACTCAAATGCAGAGCTTATTGTGATAGGGACTCCTTTACAAGGGTTTGATGATCGACAACATATCGTTACAAGCTTTGATGATGGTACTCTACAAGACTTTTATACGCTTACGAATATAAAAATTGATAAAGTGATTAAATCACCCGAAGGGTCTTCATTAAACCTAGATGAGCCTTTGTCTATCGTGGAACCGATTTCTTATATTGATGACGCTGGAGGCAAGAAAAAAATAGCTTTTGAGGATTATACTGAATTAAAGCAAAATGAAAAAAGTATTATTTTTCTCAAAAAAAATACACAAGGACAGTATAGCGTAATAAATATGGATCTTGGAAAGTTTGCCATAGAACCTACATCTCAATCTCCTAATTCTTCGGCGGAAAAACAAGACTCAAATGAACAATTTAGAGAATTCGTGTTGGAAAAATACGGGTTAAAATAAAATCCAAAAAAGACCTGTCCTTTGAAATCCAAAGAACAGGTCTTTTTAGTTAATCTTTGGTTTTCATGAGTAATTTTTTTATCGAATTTGTGGAGTTGACTGATAATTTGTATGCAGTATGGGGATCATCCTTATTTATATACATAGCATTGCTGGTTGGATCGTTAGGGTTAATCCATAAATAATAAGACTTTTCAGTTCCATCCTTTTGGAAAGCAACCTCGTAATTTGGAGAAGCCGTATTCACTATACCTGATATTTTTTCTGATGTATGAATTGCATTGTTAAAAATCTTAATGTCAGCTTTATCCTTGAATGTAGCAAGTACATCTTCTTTAGTTAGCTGTGGCAAAGTTGTGTCTTTTTGTAGTGTATAAACGATTATGCTCTCCTGCTCCTTCGCACTTTGAGCAATAGCTTCTTTTGCTGCGTTAGAGCTCCAAGTGGTTATGAACAACAGCACGATTGCCAAAAATAAGATTCTACTCTTCCACATAATAAGAGTTCCCCCTTTCTTAACTTTATCTATTTGCTTTATAGACGATCTGTATTGGGAAAATGTTTCAGTTTGATCGCTTGGCTACATGATGATACCCTTAATTCAGAAATATATGTAAATAATTCAAAAAGGTATCTAAGGTAAATAACTGCAAAGTATATGACCTTGTTCCAAAAGATGGTATAGTTTATTTAACTATGCATCAAATGCCGAGTCTATGTTGAAAGGGTGGTTTATTCATGGAAATCACACTTACGATTAGAGCAGAATTAGAAATCGTGTTTTATCCGTTAACCAATTGGATCGCATTACTGGCGGGATGGAATTACCACCAGACTATTTTTATGAACGTTACATTGAAGAGTGCATCATAGAAGAACCGCTGAACTGGCGAAGAATTAGCCCTTTTTTGTATCGATGCGCGGAGCTTAACCGACTGGATTGCTTGCAGCGAGTTGTATTTCTATTGTTGGATAACCTTATTTATCCTCCGTTACTCTTTGAAGTAGCCGAGAATATTTACAAAGACGCTGTTAACTATCTCCAACTCTCGTGGTTACATCATGTGTGGTGCGTCTAAGATGTATCGAATTTAGGGCAGTAAAATTTTTCGCTGTTTGAGTCTTAAAGTCAAGCGGGACAAGCTTTCGTAGCAATTTTCAATTTACTGATCTGTACTGATTCATTCTATTAAAATCTTATAAATGACTGAATTTTTGTGACCTCTTGGAGGAGGACAAGCATGTGACGGTGCGATATATTTCCGTTATAATCCTTCAAAGCCGATTTTGGTTTCTAGACGATCATTTTATTTCTTTTCTTTATGTTTATAATTATACGCCCCATCATCTACTCCTTTAATGGGGGCTTGGCTATACTGAATAATTTTACCCTGTTCTTTTTTTATAAAAATACCTTGCATTGGTTTCGTCCTTGAATATAACTTGAGTACTAACTAAGGGAGCTTTACCTATTTGAGTTTCAACTGAATAAATTTCAGATGGTTTGTATCCTTGAATTTTACAAGATAATTGAATACTTCGTTTTGAGTATGGCTTTTAGTGTAACTATTAAGCATCCAAATGCTTGCAAATATCATTACTACAAATATTGCAATTCCATGTTTTCTCATAACTATCTCCTTTGTTGGAGCAAGCTTAAAGTGGCACAACCAATGACGTGATATTTGCTGTCGAACCGTCAATTAAGAAAAGGAGTCGTTCAGATTAGGACGGCTCCTTTTGCTTTGAAATTATTCAGGTAAAATCTACTTATTTCCTCTTATAGATAAAAAAATAATTGTATACACCACTCCAGCAATGAGACTTAGTAGAAACGAAGTTGATAATGTTCTGAAAATAAAAGTAGAAGTGGGTACCGTATAAAATTCAAACATACCGTTGACCGAAGAACTCGTTGTTGTTGGCCCTTTAATAAAGGAATAATATATTCCTACAAAAAAACCGTAAGACAAATACTTAATTAGATTTTTTTCAAATTTACTCATTTGTTAGCCTCCAATAATGTTTTTGGAAAAAGAGATTTTTTGTACTATGAAGCCAGTCAAAGTAATGCAAGATAAGTCTATAAAAAATATAGTGATCCTAAAATCTTTGAAAAGGATGTTTATTGATATTATGTTAATTATACTATTTTAAATCAAGAAAAAGGAATAATGATATAATCATCTTACCCGATTTTTGATCATGATCCCTATGGATAAAATCCCTAAAAACTCTAGGCTATTAGGTTGATACAAACAATGCAATTCGTGTAAGTACGTACACTGAACCTGCTGCTGCAAAAATTGCAGTGAATACTTCTCTTAAAAAGAAAGTGGAACGAGCAATTACAGTAGTGTGAAAGCTGCTTGTAATTATGTCACCAAGTGACACCTAAAAATGTAGACAGCGTTCAACATTAACATTGCGTTAAATCCAGTCACATCAAGGCTTATGACAGTTTGTCGAAAGCATAAGGAAAAGAGAGCTTCTTATAATCAGGAATTTTACTCCTTTTCCTTCCTGATCCACTAAACGTAGAATGGTGTTCAATACAAATAGGGCTAAAAAATTGGTGGAGGCTCTTTGCCATGTCTATGTGAGGCAAATGTTACAAAGAGGAAGGCAAAATTAGAAGGAATGTGACATAGAGCCAAGGAGGGTCAAAATTAACCCCCTTTGATATGAATCTAAGCGCCTAGGAATAGGCGTTTTTTATTACTAAATATTATAGGTTCATTGGATAAGGAGTTTCATATACAAGAAGGGGAAAATTATTTACATGAGTTGTTTTCCAGAGCAGAGTTAAAATAAACTTTCACATAAGAAAGAATGATGACTGTAAAAATGGTTGGCTAATTTGATATATATTGAAATATTTAAAAAGCATGATTACCTAATTAACCCAGTAAACTGGTTTCCGTGGAGTGAAGAAAGCATTTGATATAGCCGAGACGAGAAAATAAACCTATTTTCTTATCTGTTGGGTATTCGTAGTGTGGCTTAAGTCAACTTGTCATTGGTGAGATGTTCGTAAGTAAGATAAATAAATTCACTCTTGCTATAAGTCGTAATTTAAGATATATTATTAATTAAATAACCAATCATTTAATTAATAAAAGTTTAGTTTAAAGAGAGGGGAATACATTTGGCAAGACCCATCAATGAAGAAAAAAGACTGGAGCGGCGTAATCGTATCCTAAAAGAAGCTGTTGTCCTGTTCGCAGAAAGTGGATATTCTAATACCACAACGGCTATCATTGCGCAGAGTGTGGGAGTGACTCCTGGAACCATTTTTCAATATTTCCCTAGCAAAGAAGCTTTATACTATGCCGCTGTCCTTGAGCCGCTTGCTGATATTCAGGTGAAATCGCTTGCTTGTCTACAACAAGAGGGGACGCCGGGCGTATTGATTAAGAACATGGTGGCAGAACAATTCAACCATATCTACTTCTATACAAATGAATTGCGGCTTGTTCAATCTGTCTTAGGACAACGAATAAGATTCCCTGAACTTACACAGAAGGTCCTTGAAAGTATAAAGGTAATGACAGATGCGATCGAATCCGTCTATGCCAAGGGACAGTTAATGGGGGAATTCAACAAAAGCTTTTCTCCGGCAATGATCTCTCGTGCCTATATCTCTTTCTTAAATGGAGTGGGCTTAACTCTTGGAGAAAGTATTATTCATCATCCCGAGTGGGAAAATCTGAAGGGGCATGCCTTTTATTTGTTCGCACCCATACAACCTAAAGAAAAACTGGAGGAGTCTGAATGAGTCAAACATCATTACAACCCGATCTGACATTTAACGTTCGTGTGAAAAAACGGAAGAAAATTTTATGGAGCCTAGGGATCGTGCTTTTGCTTGTGATGGCTCTTGTATTTTTTATATCTTATAAAGTAGTAGACACCTTGTTGCACCATCCTAGAGACACTAATGTCAGCTACGAATTGAATATCGATAAAACTCCCTACGAAGAGGTCGAGTTCAAGAGTTTGAAAAATGATAATACGATTAGAGGTTCCTTCTTTCCTGCAAGTGGTCTTTCTGGTGAATCAAGTAATAAGACGATTGTTGTCGTCCATGGATATACGAGCAATCGTTTAGTCAAAGGGCGGACCCAAAAGTTAGTAGAGCATTTCGTTCCGAAAGGCTACAATGTATTGGCATTTGACCTCAGCTCGCAAGGTAAATCCGATGGTGATTTGATTACACTGGGCCTCAATGAAAAATACGATTTGCTAGGAGCTGTAAGCTATTTAAAATCCAGAGACCATACGGGTGATAACATTGGAGTTATCGGCTTTTCAATGGGTGCTGCTACTTCTTTGCTAGCCGCAAGTGAAAGTGATGACATCAAAGCCGTAATTGCGGATAGTCCTTTTCGTAATGCTGGTCTATTTCTGAGAGAGGGTTTGCCCTACTTTTCAGGTTTACCTGCGTTCCCATTCAGTTATACATCGACATGGATGGCAAATTGGGTCTTTAAGGTTGATCTTGATTCCATATCTCCTATGGATGCGGTAAAAAAGATGCAAGACAAGCCAGTTATGCTCATTCATGGTACTGGAGATCAGCAAATTAGTTATAAAAATACAGAAATTATTTACGAGTCCTTAAAAGATAACCCAAGTGCAGAAGTGTGGTACCCACAAAATACGGAGCACATCGATGCCATCAACCATTACCCCACTGAATATTTCCAAAGAGTAGATCGCTTTTTGGATGAGTATGTAGGAAAATAAATTCAATCCAAGAGAGCCAACTAGTGAGGAGTGTCAAACTAGAAAAATAGCTCAGGATTATCAAGAGAAATATAAGTTATACGGAATAATACATGATGACATTGAGAAGTCCGTAGAATTTCCCCGGAATTTTACAGGGTTGAGGGTGCTGCTTGGTTAGTTTTGGCTAATATCACGCCAAAGAACTATTAAGGTGATGGTGAAATTTCTTTTGTTGTTTCGGATAGGGATGGGATTGTTGATCATGTATTAGATCATAATGGACTTCCCCAGCGTTATCGTGTACCTAGTAATAGAGCTTATACAGATGAAGACTTTGAAGCTATTTTTAAGGATGAAGATAGTTAAGTTGCATTACAATAACACAACTGTTCCCGAGGAGGAGCTCTGCAGATCAACGCAAGTGTTGCCTACTCGGTCCAAAGAAAACAAGAATTGAAGCAGCACCTTTTCCTAGTTATTGGGTGATGTCCTCTTGAACTCTTTCTTTGCCCGTGAAGGATTTCTAACTTGCAGCGTTCAATGAAGCTAAGATGTGAATAGCTCATGGTGGATTCTACTTGTGAATGTAGTTGTGATGACTCTATTCTACACGGATCCTTCCATGGGTTATTTTTATGTATTTTTAGCCGAGTGCCGCACTTTATATTACAATTCGTCATATACGTGATGTATATAAATAAGCCCCAAATATTTTACAGGGCTCCACGGACGTCTACACCCACCCGTAAATGTTGCATAAGATATCCCGGATGAACAAAGAGGAGGTGCATGTTATAACCATGATACACATGGAACCCGTACAATTGGGTGAGCATACATTTATCGGAGTTGAGGTCAAACTGCCTAAAACAACGCTGTTGACTATCTCTAACTCCAGTGGTTACATCATGTGTGGTGCGTCTAAGATGTACCGAATTTGGGGCAGTGAAATTTTTCGCTGTCTAATCCGTAAAGTCAAACGGGACAAGCTTTCATAGCAATTTTCAATTTACTGATCTGTACTGATTCATTCTATTAAAATCTTATAAATGACTGAATTTTGTGACCGCATTTGTGACCTCTTGGGAGGGGCAAGCATGTGACTGTGCATTTTACTCCTGTGAGGTCAGAACAAATGGTTATTTGAGTTGATGCAAGGTATGGGGGATGTATAAGCAGATTTTCGAAGAATGATGGATTCATGAACTTAAATGCTGACCTTAAAACGAACATGAGAGCAAATAAGGGTTATGCCAGTATGAAAAGTTCAACATCAAAAAATACTCGAACAAGTGTGCTTTTGTATGGTATATTGTTCCTATTATTAAAGGTTTATTTCATATGAAAATGAGGGATTACTTTGTCCAAACAGAATGAATACATCTACACCTTGGCTGAATTAGACAGTCTTCAGATTGACCAACTGATTGAGGCAAGAGGTCGATTCCCACGTAGGGGAGAATTCGGATCGAGCACTAGAACAAAGGTTGGAAATTGGTGAGTTTGATGATGAACAGGGATATATTCATCTAAGTGTTATGAATATGGGAGTTCCAGTTATCTATACGACTAATCAAGACAACGTCATGGAGCTTGGTTATAAAAAGTACGGTAAAAAATATAGATCGATCATTAATCTTCCTGATTTTGCCGAAATAAAAGTTTCAGAGCAATTGTATATTAAGTTCCATGGAGATCTGAATCACCCTAATTCAATTGTATTTACTGAACAGGATTATCAAAATAGAATTCAAGATGTAGGCAACGCATTAAACATTCGTTTACGCGCAGACTTAATTGAAAAGAATATTCTCTTTATAGGTTACGGATTTAGAGATATTAATATTAGGTTGATGTTCGAAGAATTAAATAAGGCTTTTTTTGGAAGTATCCCAAAAGCATATCTTGTAGCTTATAAGTATAGTAACGAGCTACAAGAAATTTGCGATGAATACAATATAGTATTGATTGACCCAATGAAAGAAATTCCAGATAGTGAAAATTTCAAAGTGGCATTTGAAACATTTATTAGGAAATTAACAGAAGACACAAGATTTATCAAACATAAAAATAGTATGGACGAATTCTTCAATCCAACATCCACTGAAACCCAAAAAGTTCTCAGCAAGCTTGAACTTGAAATTCTTGAAAAAACGGTTTGCGAGAATACTTTTGATGTTGCACTTAGATCGTTCCGAGAGGTGTTTGATTTAACCATCATACCCCACGATTATGATGACAGAGTCAAAGATATTTTCATTGAAATTGCAAAAAAAGTTGAGAATGAGAAGGAATCAAATACTTTAAGTTATGCATTGGTGCATTTAAAGTTAAACAAGCATATAAACAAAATGCTCGTATATTCAGCACTTATGACGACAGGATGCAAAAGATCCGCAAATAGTAAATATGGAGAAAACCATTTTATTATAATCGGAATGAACGGAATCAAGGAATCTTCATATATTCTTATTGCAGCAAAAGCTATTGAGCTTGTATATGATTGGGGATGGAAACCAACAGCTCCTTTTGTATCGAATATTGGCCATTGGGTAGATAGATCGGGAGACTATAATTCTCTGACTGAACCATTAAAAAGATATATTTCTAGTTGGATTGATAAATTGAGGAAAGATTGTGTTACTGTTGCAGAGCATCCGATAAAAAGACAACAGAGACTTAAAGAAGGTCTGTTCTCACATAACATGTATCAATTTAATGAAGCCGAACTTACAATATATGAACAATTTATAAATTGTAGATAACAGACGTTGCTTGATATAAAAGATGGCTCTAAGCGACTATGAGTTCGGATAAAATGGCTATTTTACTCGAAGGGAACAGAAGATGATGATAATCGATTTTTCCGTAGTTTGGGGAAGTTATTTTATTTCTGTGCCTCTGATACTTGCAACTGTATGGGCAGGGACTAAATATTTGTCTAAGAAATACGTAGATCAAAAATTTAACAAAAAGTTAGAAACCCACAAACATGAACTTCAAACGATTATGGAATTCAATAAATTTGATATACAAAGAAAAATCCAAGATTTTAATCTATATACTGTAAAAAAACATGAGGTTTACTTAACACTTTACCGCCTATTTCATGAGGCTGATGGTTATGCTCGTGGTATGTATGGTTTGAGACATGTTCCAGACTATAAAAATCATACATCTTCTGAGATATCTAAAATACTTGATGAGTCAGAAGTTGGAGAAGAAAGGAAAAAATATTTTTTAGAGAGATGGGAAAGCAGATATGAAAATAGTTCAATAGTCGATGAGTTTTCTAAACTCATGGACAGAATTCGTGTAAACATGGCGGATGAGCAACAAAAGAAAGCTCATAACGAGTGGATTTACTCAAAATTGTACTTATCAGAGAACGTTGATGAATTGTGTTCTGAGCTTTCAAATTTATTATGGCAGGTATGTTGGGATCTTCACACTTATTATGATCAAAACGTTCCGGGTCAAGATAAAGTAGAACCCATGAAAAGTATTAAAGAGAACAATGAAAAGATATCTAGTCTACTGGTAGAATTGAAGAATGAAATGCAAAAAGAACTTAGTATTGGATATTATAAATAGATAAAAAGATGTATTATAATAAACATTCAGAAAAGTCTCTATAAAACACCAATTTCATCATCCAGTTGCTTCATATTGACGGTGACTGGATTTTTTGTATCCGAATCGTGCGACAGCGGATGGTTTAAACTTATCGTCAATTATGAGTTTTTATTAATCTATATTCTTATTGTTCAAATTTAAAAACTAAAGGAGGTCATTAACTTGGATAGGAGAATAGTTAAAGTTGCAATAATCATTCTACATGCAATTGGATATGAGCGAATGCTCAGGGAGGAATGATATCCTCCCTATTCTATCTATCTATGGATTTATTGTACCATCAGGATTAAGTGGATAAACCATTCCACTCGTGTATTCAGGCAACTCATAGTATTCTCTTGATGTTTCAAGCATTTCAGCAAAAGAAGGTTCCCAGACGGTTCTTGCTTTTCTTCTCATTCTCACATAGAGTCTGACGAAACGTTCAGTGGTTATTTTCTCATGTCTTCTTTTAAAGGGATTCCAAACCTTATGATATACACTCCAATAAGCGTCTCCAGCAGATACTTCAAACTGGCCACTTCCAAATATTTTCCCCTTGTTTTGTAAGGCTTTTGATAGCAAATCCTCCCCCACTTTATCAGCTAGTTCTTTGAGTTCTTGACCTAAATATGCTGCCGCGCATCCGAAATAGATACATGCTGCTAATTTAGCTGCTTCGCCCATTCCGTATGATTTTGACCACAAGACTATATCCCAACCAGTTTCTATTTCTCTTTTCATGTCTTCAAATGTACTTGGCATTTTTCAAAGCTCCACCTTTCCAAAATATGATCTAGGCATAAGCACTATATGCAAAGTTAAAGGAATGGTGTTTGCCCAATCGGTGTACACGACAAATAAGCCTAGACAGAATCAATCATCTAGGCTCTTTGCTTTGTCTGAACTTAGTTATTTAATTTGGTTAGTTTTTGGGTTCTTCTTGTGATTCGTCGACGTGAATAAAAACATCGCTCAACGTAAAGTGACACTGAATCTTCATTTTTTTAGCGTAGTGGTTTAGAGAATTAACCATCTTATCTAAAGTGTCGAAATCTGCTCTTTTAACGTTTCCATTTACAAAATCATTTATTGTATTGGGACGAAAACCGTATGTTACTGCAAACTTATTTTGTGTTAATGCAAGTTCTTTTAATGACTCGCCTAGTGTTATCTTGATCATATCAAAATAGTTCCTTTCAATAATATCTATTTCTAAAACAGGCTCTAACACTTTGATGAACAATTTAACGGGGAAGTGATAAAAACCTTTTGACTTTATCTATTAGTAGATAAGAAAAGGAGCGATATTAAATGACCCAAAAAGCTAACAATCAAGCCATAATTAATATTATCAGACAGGAGCAGGTTTGGGAATCAGAAGAGGAGGCCAGCGAAAAAGCTACACTATTACCATATCACCGATTCCCTCAATCGCAAATGGCAGACTATTGGCCTTAACGTGTCAGACGCTATCCAAGTGTTTGAGCATGGTAATGACGACACATGGACTCGTATTATCGAGCCAGCACCGTACAATCCTGACCTGTCCACCAATGATCTAATCAACATGCTCAATATCAGTCCTGAAGCTTGGCGTATTCGCAATGACATGCAAATCATATTGAACACAGTTGAACGCCGTAATGAGTATGTAAATCGTATTGTCAATGTGAATCGTGAAAGTAGATTTCTTTTGCTACACCAAATGAAAGATGAATATTTACAGCACGATCAACTTACAGATGAACACTTTATGCAATTGTACGCTGTGAATCCTGTAGAAGCTCTGACTATGTATTTTTTACAGTCCATTGATATAATCGCTTATTGGGAATGGGCTAACGCTAACGGTACAGCTGAGAAGGCTATACAGTACAAACGTGAGGAACCTTTGTTGCTGTTTATTCAGGCTATCGAACGTGCTGAGGATGAAGCGAGAGGGATTGTTTCAGGCTTCTAATGTGTAACGTGACACAACTATTTTCCAAAAGGAGATACATATGACAATCACATTGAACAACCAAGAGGTAGTCAATTTGACCACTACGGAAATTCCGTACCACTTTGACCTAACAATTGAAAGGCTTTGCTACTTCCTTGATATCTCACCTAAAGCTGAAATTCTAATTGGATCAATGAAGTTCATGTTGACCAGTGTCGAACGGTTAAATGAGTTTCTGAATCGCTCCACATTTGCTAATCATCCTTTGTCCCTGCTCACTAAAATGCGTAAAGAGCATATCGACGCTTACGGTTATACTAATAAATCTGACTTTACTTACGACTATTATATGGACAAACGTTCAGCACTTGAACGCCTGTTTCAAGAACCAGTACATGACTGGAAAATGGAACGATTCAATACAGATGATCCTGAACGTATTTATGACACTTATCTTGAACAAGGAAAGTATTCGCATATGGCACAAGTTGCCTTGTTCGCTTAGTTGAATAAAGTTGGTACATTAATAATCGAATGAACAATATGCATCTAACAATGTATTATCGACTTTATGTAAAATTACATTTCATCGTAACATCGTATCGTAACAGGCTACACTGTACTGGAATAAGAACAATAGCGTCGACAATATATCCTATCAAATCAACAAGGAGCAATAACAATGTACAGATGTGGACGACTCATAAAGGGGAAACTTTTTTTGCAGACTTGGGATGGTCAATTAATCAGTCTGAAAGTGCTGGCTCAAGCCAACAGGTAGGCGTATGAAAAAGGAAGCTGAAACAAGAAGAAATGTGCATATAGGTTGGGGGGATGCCAAATTGTCACCCCTTGAATATGATACTAAGCGCCTAGGAATAGGCGTTTTTTTGTTGCTAAATTACTATACTCATCCAAAAAATGTGGGAAATTGTCCCTATTTGTTGTATTATAAGCAAGTGCGAAAAGGATTTAGAGCAGCTAAGGAGGAGCATTTTTGTCTATATTTGTGATAGTGTGTGTCATTGCTATATTGATTGCTTTGGTGTTGCTACGCTTTTTTAAAAAGCCTAGAGTTCAGGAACCGTACAAGGTAACGCAGGATATTGATCCTTATAAAATTGGCATTAACGAAATAGATCGTATGGAAGATGGCAAGGATTTTGAAATTTATTTGTGCAAGCTGTTCAATTGCTTAGGCTATGGCGATGCGTATAAAACACAAGACAGCAGAGATTTTGGAACAGATTTGGTATTTACGGACAGAGAGGGCTACCGCAATGTCATTCAGGCTAAACGGTATGCAGTAAGCAATCCTGTGGGTTTGAGTGCAGTTCAGGAAGTGTATAGTTCTATGCGATTTTATAGAGCTAAGAAATCTATTGTTATTACTTCGAGCAAATACACAACTTCGTGTGAACAGTTAGCCAGTTATAATGGAGTAAAGCTGCTGGATCGCAACGATTTAATTAAAATGATTGAGCTATTCAAAGAACAACAGCACAGCAAGGTAAAAGATATTATTGAAGCAGAGCCTTACTTGAGTTTGGATTCATGGGATGATTATAGGAATAACAGTAAAGTGATTAAAAAGGATCGCAAGGCTGAAAAGTTTATTGCTTCAGGTAACAAGATACTGGAGACTCCTGTAGTAAAACGATGATTTTATTAGGTGAATAAAGAAATCTAGATAATGGAGGGTAAAATATGGGAATTATAACTAAATATTTGCCTTTAGTCGGGGCTGGATCTGTAGTCGCGCTCGCCATACTAATTTTCAAAGGAATTGCGTTAATTAACTCAACTCCTCTTGAAAAGCTATTGTACAAGAGCAACAAAAAATATATGGTAACACCACTGTCAATTGCTCTAACTGTCGCTGCTACTGCTACACTAATTGTCATCATGAGTTTTTTTACTGGGGACATCAAAACTATAAAAGATTTGAAGGTTATAATATTAGGATCTTCAATTCTTAGTTTTTTATTATGCTTAATTGCTTATGTGTCTTTATATTTTGTAGCAAAGAAGATAGGAAGAGTATACTATTTCACAGATAACATAAACGGCACAGATATTGAGCTTTACTTATTAAAAACTACTGATGAGGGTTATATTTTATTGTCTGATAAACCAGACATTTATTCTAGGGATGGATTCAAGATATTAAAGAAACAAGAAGACATACTCAATAAGAAGATTTATTCAAAGAAAATCAATTCGTAGTATTAAAGGAGCAGCTTCATATATGAATCTAAACCAGCATCACACAATGACTTACACGCTAAACAGCGGTATCAAAGGAACAGTTAATCTATCCAGCAAACAAATACAGGACTGGATAGAGTCTTATCGTGTAGGAAGTAAATATGTAATAACAGTAGGCAAAGAACATTTTGGATTGAACCCTGAGCTTGTAGCAGATTTTAAGGTACATAATGAATATTCTGAGCAGAGAGAACATGTAGTGGCTATACAACAAGCAGCAGCAAGTAAGGCCACTGAGCAGTTAGCAGACGCATACAGCCAGCACAAGGTATTGATTCAGGTAGAGTGTAAATGTGGAGCTTCTTATATAGAGGAATCGGCGTATAAGAGGAATAAATGGGGCTGTAAAGAGTGTGGTGATATTGTATTCTTGGATAGCAAGAAGGGTATGGTTGATACGATTAAAGGGAAAGTTTGGTATATGACGAATAGGTATTTTGTGGAGAGGTGAACATTTAACATAGCGTTAAACTCAGTGATATCAAGGGTTATGACATAATGTAGAAAGCCTGAGTTCCAGCTTCAGCTATTCTCATATTAACAGTTACGGGTAAGATACTCACGCAAAGCCCAGACACAGCGATAGGTGTTACCACAGATAAAATGGTCGGTATTGAATTTGATGATAGAGAGTGCAATCATGTAATTCTTGGGTGCTAACATCCTCCTGTGGGGCTATTTGTGGTTTGGTTTTTCTTACCATTGTAATATCATATGGTATAGCACTCAATTAAAAAATTCGGAATCGGGTGAAAGTATGGTACTGACAGACAAGACAGCTCCTAAAAGTTAAAAACACATACTACTACTTTTAGGAGGATAATCATGAATTCTAACAAAATAAATTTGGAGCAGTGGAATCGCAAAGAACATTTTGAACAGGGAGACAACATACAACTGGCTGTTTTAAGCGAGGATAAAGTAATGATAAAACAAGAATTGAAAATAGAGGGTATCCCGGCAATTTTGTGGGGGGGTAAATCAGATAAGATATTTATAGCTATCCACGGTAATATGTCAAACAAGGCAGATGATGCGATCGTTATATTTGCTGAAGAAGCAACGGTACAAGGGTATCAAGTCATTAGTTTTGATTTGCCTGAACATGGTGACCGCAAAGAAGAAGCATACGCCTGTAAAGTTCAAAATTGTGTTCATGATCTTGACATAATCATGCGTTACACACAAAAGCAATCGGATGACATCAGTATCTTCGCTTGTAGCATGGGTGCGTATTTTAGTTTGCTTGCTTATAATAATTTCCCACTTAAACAATGCCTGTTTCTTTCTCCAGTGCTAGATATGGAGAGAATAATCAAAAATATGATGACATGGTTCAGTGTAAGTGAGGATAGATTAAAAGTTGAAAGAGAAATATCTACACCCATTGGACAAACACTTTATTGGGATTATTACTGCTATGTTAAATCACATCCGGTTGATACATGGAATAAGCCAACTGCAATTCTTTATGGTTCTGAAGATGACTTATGTGAATATGATGTAATATCTACATTTGCAAGCCGATTTCATTGCCATCTAAAAGTGATGAAGCATGGAAAACATTATTTTCACACCAAGGAGCAACTGCAGTTTTATAGGCAGTGGTTGAAAGAACATTTATTCGCAAATTAAGCATAATGGGAAGCAAGGAGTTTTATCTGACTGCTTCCCATTTTGCATACCATCCAGCGCTGTTTTCATCTTCTATAAGCTACAAGCAAATTGCTGGGCAGTCGTTATTTGAGATTGGGCGACGATTGAAACATGTGAAGAAATGACTGTGCGTGAGTTGCGTGAGTTGCGTGAGGTAAAGTTGAGTTTCTTCTATTATATAGAACCAACTTGATAGAGTGAAAATAGATGAAAAAACATGAAAATATGTCATCCACTCCGCTATTCGTGTTACGATTCACGATACGTGTTTGCTGTGTTTAAAAACATAGATAAATAAAGGATTTTCCAATTTTGAGTTGGAACAATTAATATTAAATAATCCGTTGATATATCAAGCTTTTTTACACACTATTTCTCGATACCTACGATTGAAACTGCGATGCAAAGTAATTCTTCACAATTCCCTTTATTTATCTATTCTTTTGCTGTTTTTTCGATACGGGTCGATGTAAATATATTCAGGCATAATTTTGAACCACAATGACTCAGAAAGCTATATGTAATAAGGAGTTTTTGAACATATGGTCAAGTTTGACGATTGAGCTTCGATAAGGGTGTCTAAATGGAATTAAGAACGTCAGAATGTAAAAAAAAGAGGCTGTCTCACAAAGGAGACGAACCTCTTGTACCTTAGTATTGTCTAGCACTTATGTTAAGGTCGTAGAGAGAGCCATCATTGTTGTATATATATACTTCATAGTTACCTGATAAGCCAGTACCAACTAATTGTTCGAAATTCCTAGTTTTTTGTCCACCAGCAGGAATAGTTGTTTCTCCGAAGTCCTGACCATTGACTTTTACACTAAGATAAACTGTTGACGTACCATTATTTTTGGTGTAAATATTTAAATTTTTACCTTTTTGAGCAGAAAGAGTAAAGGGGTACTTAAAAGCTCCTTTCCCTCTATGATGAACAGAATTTATAGGTAGAAAATTCGTAGGACTAATGATTGGAGTATCTTTAACTACGTTTTTATGGATTTTACCTTGGTTTGATTGTTTCGCATTTGCTATGTAACTATTATCTTCAAAAATTGCTTTTGACAAAGACAACATTAATGCACATGACAATGAAACTGTTACGATTTTCTTTATAATATCTAACTCCTCCTAATTTTTTTTTTTTTTTTTTTTTTTTTTTTTTTTTTTTTTTTTTTTTTTTTTTTTTTTTTTTTTTTTTTTTTTTTTTTTTTTTTTTTTTTTTTTTTTTTTTTTTTTTTTTTTTTTTTTTTTTTTTTTTTTTTTTTTTTTTTTTTTTTTTTTTTTTTTTTTTTTTTTTTTTTTTTTTTTTTTTTTTTTTTTTTTTTTTTTTTTTTTTTTTTTTTTTTTTTTTTTTTTTTTTTTTTTTTTTTTTTTTTTTTTTTTTTTTTTTTTTTTTTTTTTTTTTTTTTTTTTTTTTTTTTTTTTTTTTTTTTTTTTTTTTTTTTTTTTTTTTTTTTTTTTTTTTTTTTTTTTTTTTTTTTTTTTTTTTTTTTTTTTTTGTAAACAATGACTTAAGATTAGAAATTATATAATAAAATCTATATTTTGTAAGTATCGACGAAAGATCAGAACGAAGCTAGACAATTGGAAGCAATGCAAGATTTAGGTATCATGGAACGTGATTACTTTATTGATAAGAAAAGCGGCAAGAATTTTGATAGACCACAATATCAAGCATTGAAGAGTGTGCTTAGAAAAGGCGACATTCTGTTCATCAAGGAACTAGACAGACTTGGACGGAATGCAGAAGAAATCAAACGTGAATGGCAAGATATTACGTACGAGATAGGCGCACACATTGTTATTCTTGATATGCCTATCCTTGATACCAGACAATATCATAATGGCTTGGAGAAAGTTATATCTAGTATCGTGCTTGAATTACTCAGCTACATGGCAGAACGTGAACGTGAGAAGATAAACGGTAGACAATCTGAAGGTATAGCAGCAGCAAAAAATAATGGTGTGGTATTTGGTCGGCCTAAACAGGCAATAAGTGATGACTTCATTGCGGTATATGAGGAATGGAAGGAAGGCAGCATAACAGCAGTTGAAGCAATGAAGCGTGTAGAAATGAAGCCTAACACATTTTATCGTAGGATAAAGGAATATGAGCAACAGAAACAAGTAGGATAAAATAATAATCATGTGTACACTACGTACACACTCACGGCTTAGATGATTTATGTCTAGGCTTTTTTGTGATTTAATAACCATATATTGGCGTTAATTTGAATGAGGAGGGATAGTTTACACCTAAAATGCCTATTTAATTTCCAAATAATGCAGTAGCACATCCATCTACATCGCATAGTTATTTTATGAACGCTGATTTCTGCTCATGAGCAGTTTGGAAAATCGGAATCGGCTCCGAATTTGGGGACTGGTAAAATATTATACTTCTAAATTTATCCAATCTCACAGATACCGGGGGATATTAAAAATCAATTGACCACTCTTCTTCCACAAATAGGGACATAGCACTTCCATTCCCCGACTCAGACTAAATTTTACTCGATGCCTTCCTAAATATCGTTAAGGTTGCTTGTATGCTATACATCCAATCTAAGCTCAATTCATAGATTAATTACAAGGGAATACGAATGTAACTATTAATCTGGTAACTTTATATTGGATCAATTGTATTCTGATTTTCACAATAAATTATACATAAACATAAAGATGATACTTTTAATCATAAAATCATCGCAAACTATCCCAAAAGGTATCTAAATCACATATATGAAAGGTATATGATTTTATGCCAAAATATAGTATGATATGAGCGATAAGAAAATATATTTTACTACTTGTTTCACAAAGGGTGTTTTATTAATGAAAATCACACCTACGATTCGGACAGAAATTGAAAAGTACCTAAAACAGAAGGGCTTGAGTATGACCGAGTTTGGACATATCATTGGTTTGAATGTAGGTACAATTAGCGGGATCGTAACAGGCAATCGTTCTTTATCTATTAATCAACTGGATCGTATTACTATAGGCATGAATTTACCAGCGGATTATTTTTATGAGCGATTCGTTGAAGAGTGCATTATAGAAGTACCGCTTAATTGGCGGAGAGTTAAACCTTTCTTGCACCGATGTATTGAGTTAGGGCGGCTTGATTGCTTACAGCATGCTGTAAGTATGTTTCTGGATAATCCGGTCTACACTCAATCACTTTTTGAACTAGCCGAGGACTTGTTCCACAAAGGATATCGGGATACAGCAGCTTACCTTTATGAAAACGTGGCTGAGAGTGAAAGAAAGCAGCACTCAGAGAGATTAGCAATTTGCCAGTATCGATTGTTTACGATTCGTGTTGGAGATGATCAGGAGAAAAATTATAATGCAGCCGTTCAATTCGAGCCTTACTTTGAGCGTCTAGATGAAATAGACCAGCTTGACGCATTGAAGGATTTGGCTAACGTGTACAGGTCTTTGCGTAAATGGGACAAGGTTGATGAAACGGCAAGGAAAATGAGAGCTAAAGCAGAAATCCAATATACTTTGAAACATCAACAGAAGAGTCGAGAGTGTGATGAGTCCTCAAAAAAGCTAAGTCGTCCCATGTTTGTGTACATCACTTATGCCGATTTGCTGTGTGCAAGTGTCTGTGAAGCCCAAGGCGATTATCAACAAGCTCTACAATATACATACGCCTATGCTGATTTAGATTGGGTCTTGGAGAAGGATAAGGATACTCTATACTGGGTTCATTTGTTCAAAGATTGGGCAGAAGGTAATACTTATGTAAATAAACTCCTGTCTGGAGATACAAGTGTGCTTACGGATTATGTTGAGTACATTGCGTTAACAAATGTAACGAAAGAAATGGTTACTAAACTGTTGAACGTAATGCTTGCAGCTAACCGATATCAGTTAGATGTGAATCATATACTTAAACGCTTTGAAACAGTTATTGACTCTTTTGTGCAACAGGGGCAGCCATCATCTGACATGTATACTAAACAAGTTATACCGGAACAATTTGCGCGCTTTGGATATGAATTGGCTTATTATTATTTACATAAAGGTATGTATAGTGATGGTTTTAAAAATTTGATGTATGCAATGGTAAGTTATCATATACTAAATAATGAGACTTATTATATAAACTGTATGGGGCTGTTTGAACGTTTTCGCGCTCATGCAGTTCCTGAAACCAAAGAGGAGTTTTCCAATTTAATTGAAAAGGTGTGGTTAAGTAATGTTCAAAAAAATGGCATTGCTAATCGTTGCGGCTAGTTTCCTGTTTATTATTACTGTGCCTGTTCAGTCGCAAAGTCATATCCAACTCCATGATCAAATTGGAGGGGCATGAATGTAAATAAAAATTGAATGGAAAAAGGCTTTGTAACAATGCACTCCCCAAAAGGATCAATGGGAAGCAAGGCAGAACACTTAGTTGAAGGTTAGACGTGATTGTCCGTCTAGCCTTTTTGAATTGTATGAAAAAGCTTGCTAAATGTATTGTTGAGTTAGAAAGGATTAATGGGATTGAGAATGGAGGGAGCAGAGGTAATCAATATGTATCAAAAAAAGCAGACCAAAATAATTTTGCTCTGGCAAAAACTCAAGAGGATATAGCTAACGATTTGAATATAACAGAAATTATAAAAAACTTCTCACTCTTATTCCTGAACTACAGGATATGGTTGAGGATCATGGCACGTTTTAAGTCTTTAGACGTAGGTAGAAAGGTTAATACTTTACATAACAATTAGGAATTGAGATAATTTTCCATAAATTTGAATAGTGTTATTATGTCATAACGAACTCAAACAGAGGTATATTATGACAACAATTAAAGTGACACCTGAGCAGCTTATGACTATCTCCAAACAGTTTGAGTTAGCACAGCAAACAGCAACTCAAATGAATAGCAATTTAGTACAACAAATTTCATCTATGGGGCAATTGTGGGAAGGACTGACTAAAGAGCACTTTTACTATTCCTTCCAGACCTCTCAGAAGAATATGAATGACTTTGTTACCCTGACGGATTCTATTGCTAGGGAGTTACGTCATCATGCAGATAAATTCAGATTAGCAGATCTGATGGAAGCAGGTAATATTGACGCAAGTTATTTACCACCTCCACCTAATTCATGTGCTGTTCCTGCTCCAGATACACGGAATGCGTTCCAGAAATCAGTAGATAGCTTAACTGAGCTAGGTCAGGATTTTGTAGACGCTAATTCAGTACGCTATGAGAAAAAATTCGATTCAATCTGGAGCTTCCTTGATTATATGACCTACGGTATTCCCAAGGGTATGTATGAAGGTTACATGGAACGGGCAGCCAAACAAAACGATTCATGGAATGACATGCTCAATTTCGGTACATTTGGAGTAACAGGTATGATTCAGGGGGCATTCAATCCCACCAATGCCTGGTCAAAGGAACACTGGGCTAATATGATCGGTACAGCCGGATTATTTGGAGGAGTCAGTTCAGTAATCAAGCCTAAAATTGGAATTGGTAATACAATAAAATTTAACGGTGAGGTTAGACCATTTCCCAAAGGGCATGAATTAGATTTGAAATCCTGGGAAGAGATGCCTGTAAGTGGTCAGAGAAGGTTAACACCAGATGGACTGAAAATTATGAATGTTAGTGAAATGAAAGCTTTTAAAAAAGAAATGAATGATATTGATGTAAAGGTTTTGATTGATAAAAAGGGGGCTATACTTCCTGAAAAGGCTGTAGGTGGCTTTAATCCTAGTACAGGACAGATTGTGTTACGGCCTGATGCTTCCTATTTAAGTGCGATTCACGAATCTTACCATGCAAAACACTTTGGAGAACTAGGAAAAGAAAAATATATGAAGTTATCGACTATAGAAAAAGAAGAGTATGTTTATAATGAAATTATGAAAAGTAAAGACAAATTTAATTCCTCCGAAATATACGAAGCACAGAGATATATTTATAAATTGAGAAACGGGCAGTGGCCTCTGCCTAGTTGGAAAGGATATGAAGAATAGTGGACGAAAGAGTAAATACTAATTTAACAGCTAAGCAAGCTAGAAAAATTGCTCAGGATTATCAAGAGAAATATAAGCTATACGGTGTAATTCATGATAACACTGAGAAGTCCGTAAAATTTTACCCGGAATTCTACAGAGTTGAGGGTGGTGCTTGGTTAGTTTTGGCTGATATCACACCAAAGAGTTATGAAGGTGATGATGAAATTACTTTTGTTGTTTCGGATAGAGATGGGATTGTTGATCATGTATTAGATCATAATGGACTTCCTCAGCGTTATCATGTGCCTAGCAATAGAGATTATACAGATGAAGAGTTTGAAGCTATTTTTAAGGATGAAGATAGTTAAGTTGTATTACAATTCGTCATATGTGTGCTGTACATAAATAAGCCTCTAATATTTTATAGGTATCCACGGACGTCCACACCCACCCGTAAATGATGCATAAAATATCCCGGATGAACAAAGAGGAGGTGCTTGTAATAACCATGATACGCATGGAACCCGTACAAGTGGGTGAGCATACATTTATCGGAGTTGAGGTCAAACTGCCTAAAACAACGCTGTTAACGATCTCCAACTCCCGTGGTTACATCATGTGTGGTGCACTGGATGTCGGATTGCTCAATGAGCGGCTGGGAGATCGGAAAATTCTCGCCGCACGAGCTGTGGGGGTAAAGACACTGAAGGAATTGCTGGAAGCGCCGATGGAATCGGTGACGACGGAAGCCGAGCAGCTGGGGATTAAGCCAGGTATGCCAGGATACGAAGCACTTTTGAAACTAGTCTAATAAAATTTTTATACTATGCTGCACAAAGTAGATGAACAAGAAATGACAGAACCGGGGCCTTTTGGCTCCGGTTCTGTCGATGAGAAATTATTCTACTCTTATTTATGATTAAAACAATTCAGTCCTCATACGGGCAGATTGATCTGCAAGAACAGATCAATCTGCAAACAAGGCGGTTAGACTGTCGTTAAAGGGAGCCTGGACAATCCCTTTTTCGGTAATGATGGCGGTAATGTACTCATGAGGGGTAATATCGAAAGCCGGGTTGTAGACTTTGATACCCTGCGGGGCCGTCCTTTTGCCAAAGCTTTCGGTAATCTCCTCCGCAGAACGTTCTTCAATGGGAATATCTGCGCCTGTTGCAGTCTGCAAATCAATTGTAGATAGCGGCGAGGCTACATAAAAAGGAATGCCATGCGCCTTTGCCAGCACAGCCAGGCTATAAGTGCCGATTTTGTTGGCCACATCGCCGTTAGCGGCCACTCGGTCCGTGCCGACAATGACGGCCTGCACCCATCCTTTGGACATTACCATGCCCGCCATATTATCACAGAGCAGGGTTACATCAAGACCTGCCTGCTGAAGCTCGAAAGCGGTCAGGCGCGCGCCTTGCAACACGGGGCGAGTTTCGTCTGCAAATACTTTCAGATGGATGCCATTCTCCTGTGCAAGGTACATAGGCGCGAGCGCTGTTCCGTATTTCGCTGTCGCCAATCCGCCTGCATTGCAGTGAGTGAGGACGCCCATTCCATCCTCGAACAAAGGTAAAGCATGGACGCCGATCTGGCGGCATACTTCCTCATCCTCTGCCTGAATGGCTACGGCTTCACGCTCCAGCCCGGCATTCCAGTCCTCGACCTGACCACCGCTAGCTTCAGCGATGAGTTCCCCGGCCCGCTTCTTCATGCGGTCCAATGCCCAGAACAGGTTCACGGCCGTCGGTCGTGATGTACCCAAATGCCCGCACACACTGTGTACATGCTCCAGCCACCCAGCAGCGTCTGTGCCGCCATAGGCGGAAGCTCCCAGTACAACGCCGTAGGCCGCAGCCATGCCGATGGCAGGCGCACCGCGTACCTTCATAGCATGAATGCCATCCCACACTTCTTCAGCTGTGAACAAATCCAGCATGACAATTGTCTCGGGTAGCAGACGTTGATCCAGCATGGACAAGCGATCGCCTTTCCACACCAGCGAAGACAGAGCCTGACCAGACACTGCGGCTTCAGCAGAGGTTACAGGGGTGAATTCCTTTTTTTCACTCATATCCATTGTGCTCCTTTATTTTGGGCAGCCGTTGCTGTCCGAACAATGTCTCCCAGTTCCTGAATCGAATGCAGCTCACGATTACGGAGAACCAGGGCTTTACCGATAGATAACGCCAGACGTTCGGCGGCTTCCTTGATGTCAGGATCAGCAATTGTATCGATATCCGCCACATGTGAGAGGCTGATAATGCGGCGAATCACCTTGCAGCCTGCAAAGCCAACCGTATCTTGCAGCACTTTCTGTAGGTACAAATCCTGATAGCCGGTCGTACGTGCCATAGGGTCGGTGACATGCTCGTCCCATAGCTTGCGGAATCTGCTTTCAAATTGCTCCCACACCTGAATCGCTGTCTGCAAAAGCCAGTTACGGCGTTCCTGTACAGCTGTCTCGCCAGAAATCCAGCCGGGCTGGGCTGCGTAGTTTAATAGCAGATTGGCAATCACCGCTCCGATATCAAAGCCCATCGGTCCATAGTAGGCAAATTCGGGATCAATGACTTTTGTAGACTCTGTCGTTACAAAAATACTGCCTGTGTGAAGATCGCCGTGCAACAGCGCTTCGGTCCGTGTTAGAAACTTTTCCCGCAGCAAAGCCACTTCCAGGTGAAGGGCCTGATCTGTCCGGAGTGCCTCTGCTTCGTCTTCAATGTACTCACCGTAGTTGTTATTATCCGAGAATCGATAGGGTTCATCCAGAATAAGATCCTCCGTTATTTTGCAAAGATCCGGGTTAATAAAGCGTTTAACCAGGTCTTTTTTAGCCTGCTGATTCATGCCCAAATCGGAAGTGAAAAAGAGCGTGCGTGCCAGAAATTCTCCGATATGATCGGCAAAATGCGGATAGGTATTTCCTTCTATTAATCCTTTGCGCATGATTGTGTATGAGCTAAGATCCTCCATCACGGTCAACGCAAGCTCGTCGTCATAGCCTAGTACGGTAGGAACAAATTCAGGGCAAATTTGGTGCTCCTGTTGAAGTGCCTCGCGTTCAATCCGAGCACGGTCCAGCGACAGCGGCCAAGATTCACCTACAATTTTCACATAGGGAAGTGCCTGCTTGGCAATGATACTCTTGTCAGATTCAGAATCCGTAATATGAAAAACCAGATTCAGGTTACCATCACCGATTTCTCGGCATTCCAGACGGGCTTCCTGACTAAAAAATCCAGGGATGTTCTTGACGAATTCGATTGCTTCTTCTGTCGTTAAAGGATGATATTGGGACAAGGAAGTCACCTCCATAAATTGTGCACGGTAAAATACGAAAAATAATACAATATTAAACCAAGTATTTTGATATGATATAAAAAGTATAACGAAAATCGGTGAAGTTTTGTACATTTTTTTTCTTTTGTTTCATCGCCTTGCAGGAAGGGTAATGAATAAGCAGACGTCCGGCAGGTGATCATGGCAGATGATCATTACGATGCCCGTTGGCGTCTCTCCGTCAGTATGACGGTGGATAAGAGTGGTTCGTTTATGAATGTCAATTTAATAAAAAAGGAAGGGATTTATGATGGCTAAAACAACAAGTAACTCGAAAAATACGCAAGTCAATTCGGTGGAGGAACTTTTAAACCGTCAAGTCGCTAACCTGAATGTGTTATATGTGAAAATTCATAACTACCACTGGTATGTAAAAGGCTCCAGTTTTTATACTCTCCATGTTAAGTTTGAAGAGCTGTACAATGAAATTACATTGAAAATGGACGAGATCGCCGAGCGTCTGCTCGCATTGAAAGGTTCTCCTTCCGCAACATTAAAGGAATATCTGGAGCTGTCCTCGATTCACGAGGCAACCGGCAGTGAAGATGCTCCGAAAATGGTACAAACCCTGATCGAGGATTTTGCAACTGTATGCGAGGAGTTTCAGGAAGGTATTGAACTGGCAGAAAGCAACTCCGATCAACCTACCGCAGATTTGCTGATCGGCTACAAAGCGGATCTGGAGAAACATATGTGGATGCTGCGTTCCTATCTGGGCTAAATCAGAAGGAATTTCGGCTAAATGTCAATTCGGACAGTTTAATAGCACCCCATATAGATAGGCTGCTTCTGTAATAAACCCTTTACATTTAAAAACGCTACTGACGTCATGCTGTCAGTAGCGTTTTTATGGCTAAAAAGAAATCCTACACTTTCAAGTTGAGCACAAATATAAGTGTATAATGAATCTGGAGGATGTATTTGGCTATTTGTGTGCTGGCGAGAATGAATATTTTATGAAAAAAGGGGCATAACGTGTGTCTGTTGGTTGCACCCTTAAAGCTATTTATTATAAAATAGCTTGAGAATCATTGAGAATCAGTTTAGAATGATTATAAATAAATTTTTAACTATTGTTCTGCTTGAAATCAGGGGGCTCCCCTGTTTAGATATACTTTCTGATTTCGACACCACACTACAAATTTTGGAGGGTATTCCGAATATGGCTACAAACTTTAAGATCGAAGGTCTCAAAGCGACTATTGAAGGCAAGGAAATTTTGAAAGGTATTAACCTCGAAATGAAAGGTGGAGAAATCCACGCGATCATGGGTCCTAACGGAACAGGTAAAAGTACATTGGCTTCTGCTTTGATGGGTCATCCTAAATATGAAGTCACAGAGGGCAACGTAACCTTGGATGGAGAAGACGTGCTGGATATGGAAGTGGATGAGCGTGCACGTGCGGGATTGTTCCTGGCAATGCAGTATCCGAGTGAAATTGCAGGGGTAACAAATTCCGACTTTTTGCGTAGTGCTATTAATGCACGCCGTGAAGAAGGACAAGAAATTTCTCTGATCAAGTTTATCCGTCAAATGGAAAGCAAAATGAAGGAGCTTGAAATGAATCCGGAGTTTGCTCACCGTTATCTGAACGAAGGCTTTTCCGGTGGTGAGAAAAAACGGAATGAAATTCTGCAAATGATGATGATTGATCCGAAAATTGTCATTCTTGACGAAATCGACTCCGGTCTTGATATTGATGCTCTGAGAATCGTGGCTAACGGTGTGAACGCTATGCGTTCTGAGGACCGTGGTTTTCTCGTGATTACCCACTATCAACGTCTGCTAAACTATATTAAGCCTGATTATGTACATGTCATGATGCAAGGACGTATCGTTAAATCCGGCGGTCCTGAGCTGGCTGAACGTCTGGAAGCAGACGGTTACGATTGGATCAAGGAAGAACTGGGCATCGTTGATGAAACTGTAGGACAAGAGGCGTAAGCCGGAAGCGAGGAGGAAAACTGATGAGTACACAAACAATCCTTCCGGTAGATTCCGAGCAACTGCGTGTTCTGTCTGAACGTAATGGCGAGCCGTCTTGGCTAACCGAAGACAGACAAAAAGCACTTGAGCTTGCAGGCAAACTGGAGCTTCCGGTATTTGAAAAAACAAAAATCGAACGTTGGAATTTGAACGATTACGGTCAACATAAAAACAGTGAGGTGATTGCATCGTTGGGGCAGGTTCCCGCTGCCATTGCTGATCTGGTTAAAGAACAGCAGGAGGGCGGTCTGATTATCCAGCGCAACTCCGGCGCAGTATACGTAAAGCTGAACGAGGAACTGGCAGCGCAAGGTGTCATTTTCACGGATTTACAAACAGCGGTTAAGGAACATGGTGATTTGGTTAAAGCCCACCTGAACACAGTTATTAAAGCTGAGGAAAATTCATTGTCTGCATTACATGCAGCACTCTGGAACGGTGGAGTATTTGCTTATGTGCCTAAAAACGTAGAACTGAACGTTCCGCTTCAGGCTGTTTTTCTGACGGATGATGCGACAGCAACGTTTGCGCCGCATGTACTGCTTATTGCCGAAACCCATAGCTCTGTAACATATGTAGACAACTATGTATCTGCAAATTTGGCAGCACCTGTTATTCATAACGGTGCAGTAGAAGTGGTTGCGAATGCTGGAGCCAAAGTTCGTTATGCGACGGTCCACCAGCTAGGAGAACAAGTAACAGATATTTCTATTCGTCGTGCTACGTTGGGCAATGATGCAGCGATCGAATGGATTGTTGGCGAAATGAACAACGGCAACACAGCGAGCAATACCATGTCTGTACTCAAAGGCAATGGCTCCAACTCGGACGCCAAGGTCATTGCTGTAGGTTCTGGCTCACAAAAGCTGAACTATACGACACAAGCGCAGCATTTTGGTAAAAATTCTGCGAGTCAGATGATTACACGTGCAGTTATGCGTGAGGAAGCGTCTTCCATTATTAACGGAATTACAAAAATCGAAAAAGGGGCTACTAAAGCAGACGGTCAGCAAACAGAACGTGTTCTGATGCTTAGCCCGAAAGCGCGTGGCGACGCTAATCCAATCCTGTTGATTGATGAAGATGATGTGACAGCAGGTCACGCAGCATCGGTCGGTCAGGTTAACCGCGAACAAGTATATTACCTGATGTCCCGCGGGATTAGTCGTGCAGAAGCCGAACGTCTGATTATTTATGGCTTCCTGGCACCAGTCGTATCTGAAATTCCGCTCGAAGGCCTTCAACAGCAGCTGCAAAGCCTTGTTGAAAGGAAGTTGGGCCAATGAATACTGCATTGATCCGTGAACAATTCCCGATTTTACATCAGGAGATTAACGGTCATCCACTGGTTTATTTGGATAATGCGGCCACTTCGCAAAAGCCGTTGGCGGTCATCGAGGCGATCAAGCACTACTACGAATATGACAATTCAAATGTTCACCGCGGTGTGCATACGCTGGGGAGCCGTGCTACGGATGCTTATGAAGGTGCACGTGAGAAGGTAGCCCGTTTTCTGAATGCGAAGCGTAGCCAGGAAATTATTTTCACAAGAGGAACAACAACAGCGCTGAATCTGGTGGCTTCTTCCTATGGCAGGGCCAACTGCCAAGCGGGTGATGAAATTGTTATCACTCCGATGGAGCATCACAGTAATCTGATTCCGTGGCAGCAGGTAGCCAAAGCCACAGGTGCGACTTTAAAATATATTCCGCTTCAAGAGGATGGCAGTGTTGATCTTGCTGACGTGGAAAATACCATTACAGAAAACACCAAAATTGTAGCCATTGCGCATGTCTCCAATGTGCTTGGCGTTGTGAATCCTGTTAAGGAAATTGCGGCTATTGCACATCGTAAGGGTGCGATTATCGTCGTCGATGGTGCACAAAGCGTGCCACATATGAAAGTAGACGTGCAAGAGATAGATGCTGACTTCTATGCTTTCTCGGGTCACAAGATGTGCGCTCCTACAGGGATTGGAGCGTTGTACGGCAAAAAGGCGCTGTTGGAAAATATGGAGCCGATTGAGTTCGGCGGGGAAATGATCGACGATGTGGGATTGTATGAATCCACATGGAAAGAGCTGCCTTGGAAATTCGAAGGTGGAACCCCAATTATCGCTGGAGCCGTCGGCTTGGGAGCGGCTATTGATTTTCTGGAAAGCATCGGTCTGGATGCAATCGCACAGCATGAAAATCGTCTGGTCAACTATGCTCTCGGGCGGCTTCGTGAAGTGGAAGGTCTGAAGATTTACGGGCCTGCAGAACGTCATGTAGGGCTCGTAACCTTCAATTTGGATGATGTGCATCCGCATGATGTAGCTACCGTACTGGATAGCAAAGGGGTGGCAGTACGTGCAGGCCACCATTGCTGTCAGCCATTAATGCGCTGGTTGAAAGCCAGTGCAACCGCACGGGCCAGCTTTTACCTTTATAATACGGAAGCAGATGTCGACGCTCTGGTCAGCGCCTTAATCCAAACAAAGGAGTATTTTGGCGATGCAACTTGATGACTTGTACCGACGCGTGATTATGGATCATTATAAAAATCCGCGGAATCGCGGTCGTTTTGAGGATGATGTGGTCACGGTGGATTTGAACAATCCTACTTGCGGTGACCGGATTTCTCTTCAGCTTAAAACGAAAGACGGCGTGGTTGAAGATGCTCGTTTTACAGGCGAAGGCTGTTCGATTAGTATGTCCTCTGCTTCGATGATGACGGAAGCGGTCAAAGGAAAAACGATTGATCAGGCCTTGGATATGGCGAGTCGTTTCTCTTCTCTGATGAAGGGGGAAGCCGTGGAATTCGACGATTATGAAGAACTGGAAGCTTTGTCCGGCGTTAATAAGTTCCCGGCTCGCATTAAATGTGCGACACTGGCTTGGAATGCGCTGCGCAAAGGAATCGATGAAGATAAATAATTTAAATAGTACAGAGGAGGTTTGAGAAACATGGCCAAGAAAGCACCGGAAATGGAAGAGTATAAATATGGCTTTCGTGACGAGCACAAATCCATTTTCCAAACAGGTAAGGGTCTCACTCCGGAAATCGTAAAGGAAATCTCCAAAATTAAAGGTGAACCGGATTGGATGTTGGAATTCCGCCTAAAAGCATTGAAACAGTTTGAAAAAATGCCAATGCCAACCTGGGGCGGGGATATGGATGAGCTGGATTTCAACGATATCCAGTACTATGTAAGACCTTCCGAGAAACAAGGAAAAACGTGGGAAGAGGTTCCTACGGAAATTAAGGAAACTTTTGATAAACTGGGGATTCCCGAAGCGGAGCAAAAGTTTTTGGCTGGTGTATCTGCACAGTATGAATCCGAGGTTGTCTACCACAGTATGCAAAAGGAACTGGAAGAGCAGGGCGTTATTTTCATGGATACCGATACGGCGCTGCGTGAGCACCCTGAGATTCTGAAGGAGTACTTTGCGACCGTTGTACCTCCTGCGGACAACAAGTTTGCAGCACTGAACAGTGCGGTATGGTCAGGTGGTAGCTTTATCTACGTACCTAAAGGTGTAAAATGTGAAGTTCCATTGCAGGCTTACTTCCGCATTAACTCGGAAAACATGGGACAATTTGAGCGTACGCTCATTATTGCCGACGAAGACAGCTTTGTGCATTATGTAGAAGGCTGTACGGCTCCGATTTACAGCACGAACTCGCTGCATAGCGCCGTGGTGGAAATCATTTGTAAGAAGAACGCGCGCGTTCGTTACACAACGATCCAGAACTGGGCGCCAAATATCTACAACCTGGTAACTAAACGTGCGGTTGCAGAAGAAAATGCAACGATGGAATGGGTCGATGGCAACATCGGTTCCAAGCTGACGATGAAGTATCCAGCTGTTGTCCTGAAAGGCCGCGGAGCCAAAGGTATGGTCTTGTCCATCGCAGTTGCAGGCAAAGGCCAGCATCAGGATGCAGGAGCGAAAATGATCCACTTGGCGCCAGATACCACATCTACCATTGTATCCAAATCGATCAGTAAACATGGCGGTAAAGTTACGTATCGCGGATTGGCTTCATTCGGTCGTCAGGCTCAAGGTGCAAAATCAAATATCAAGTGTGATACGTTGATTTTGGATAATCAGTCGACCTCCGATACCATTCCTTATAATGAAATCATGAACGATGACATTACGCTTGAGCACGAAGCAACGGTTTCCAAAGTATCGGAAGATCAGTTGTTCTATCTGATGAGCCGTGGTTTGACGGAAGCAGAAGCGACTCAAATGATCGTTATGGGCTTTATCGAGCCGTTCACCAAAGAGCTGCCGATGGAGTATGCGGTAGAAATGAACCGTTTAATCAAGTTTGAAATGGAAGGTAGTATCGGTTAAGTCCGTCCTATAAGGGTTTATTAACCTTGCAAACGAGCTTTGCCCCTTTTTTGCCCCCTGAGTTATTTTTGGACGTACTTTTCATAAAGACTCAGGGCATCGTCTTCTATTTTTTCGGTGACGTGTAAATACGTGTCTGCGGTGATTTTGACACTCTTGTGTCCAAGCCGTTCAGACACGTATTTTATATTTGCGCCAGCTTCTAATAAATGGACCGCGTGAGTGTGCCTCAGTGCGTGTGGTGAAAGAATTGGAATGCTTGCTCGTTTGCACACTTCTTTAAAATATTCACGTACTACATTGGTGCGGAGCCATCGTCCGTCATGTTGGTGGAAAATGATATCCTCTCTCGCCGCTTTGTAATTTTTATACATAAGAATGACTTCTTTTTGATTAAGTCGATGTTTCTTGAGAATCTTTATTGTGGTTTCATCTAACTTAATGCTCCTGCCACTCGTTTTGGATTTTGGGGTTGATATATATGGAGTTGAATTGAGTGGGTAAACTAAGGTCTTATTTACTACAAGTGTTTTTTTGTCTAAATCAATATCATCCCATTTAAGTGCTAATGCCTCCCCGATGCGAAGACCGGTATGAGCTAAAAGTGTAAACAATGCAAGATATTGCATTGAAGCTTTATACTTTGCGTTTTTCACTGGACGAGTATATTCAAGGAATGATTTTAGTTGTATTTTAGTGAAGTATTTTATTTTTTTAACTTTATCTCTATCCTTAGGAATTTTTATACGTTGGACTGGGTTTTCTCTTAGGATATTAAATTCATGTACAGCATCATTCATTGCACAACTAAAGATGCTGTGTATTCTTCTGACCGTTCCTTCGCTGTACTTTTCTTTCAGTTCATTTATCCATTCCTGGTACTCGTTTCGATTTATCTGCTTCATCTTCTTTTTTCCCCATCGAGGGAGAATATTCAGTCTTACATTTCGTTCTTGGACACTATAAGTGATCGGTTTAAGGTTTGGCTTCTTATATGTTTCCATCCATTTACCAAAATAAGTTTCGACGAGTTCGTTGCCATCTGGTAAGAATCCATAGTATTCTAATTCCAGTTGTGCTTTTGCAGCCGCTAATGAAGCTTCTGTTTTTGACTTGAAGCCACCTTTAGAAGTTTCGTCAGGTAGACCAGTTTTTTGGTTAGTGAATTTAATTCTGTATTCCCACTTTGTCCCTCGTTTTCGAAAATACGCCATTATCATCACTCCTTAATTACATATTTATTATAATTTTTTTTAGTTTCCCGATAATCTTCACCTCCTCAACGGATTTGAAAATAGTTTCATATGTAGGGTTTTCTGATTGTAAAACGACTTGTGAACCATTTATGTATACTCTCTTCAGGACGGCTTCCTCTCCATACAACACCACTGCAATTTCCCCGTTTTCAATAGTTTCTTGTTTGCGAATTAATAATAAATCCCCATCAAAAATACGTGCCCCAATCATGGAGTCGCCTTTAGCTCTCAAATAGAAGTGCTCACTTCCCGATATCCATTCTTTTGGTGCTGGTTCATAACCTTCTATATTATCGAAAGCTAGTCCCCCTTTTCCACAGGAAACACTCCCGACTATCGGCAGCATAGCATTTGTCAAATCTGTTAAGTCTGCTCCAAGAAATGTTTCCGTACCCTCAAGTAACACAGGAACATCAACATTTAATGCCTCGGCTATGTCCTCTATTCGATTCATAGCTATTTTTATTTCTCCATTTTCATATCTTTGGATGGTTTTTTTTGTTAAACCAACTTTGTCTGCCAACGTTTGCAAGCTGTAGTTACGAACGGTACGGAACTTATTTATGTTTTTTCCGACAGCAAAATAAAAAAGTTTGGAATCATTATTCTTAGTCAATTTATTTACCCATCCTTTTCGCTTCATCTAATTGTCTATTATTATAACCACAAAAAGACACGTTATGCAAACTTTTTTTATTTTTTGTGTCTTTTTTTGTTGACTTACATATAAAACGTTGTTATGATTTAAGTGTCCTTAAATGACACATAAGGAGGTGAGCACATGACGATATCTGTCAAAGCAGCTAGAGTCAACGCGGGACTTAAACAACAAGATGCAGCTGATCATCTTAACTTGTCGTTAACTGGATACCAACGTAAGGAAGATGGGACAAGCCGCTTTTATGTAGATGAAGCCGTTAAGCTGAGTAAGCTATTCGGGACAGAAATTAATATTTTTTTTAATGCAAAGTGTCATAAAAAGACACAAGGAGTTTGTTAAGGAGGGGAGATAATGGGCGGTATCTTAAATGTTCATGTAGACGAAAACGAAATAATAAAAATATGCCGGGAACGAGTTCAAGAAATTGTACAGGATGTTGAAGGTGAATATGTGTTTTGGGACAGTGCAGAACTCAAAAAGCGAACCTGTATGAGCTGGAATTTTATTCAGGAATTATTCTTTTACGATCCTCGCTTTGTAAAAAGAAAGATCGGAGGTAAGTGGTATTTTCCAGCCAAGGAAACCCGAGTGTTTTTAGAAACGTGGCTCAAAGAACAAACCTACTGAAAGGGGAAACAGTATGACTCAATTAGTATTCATTGAAAATGGACAAACCGTCACAGACAGCCTCACGGTAGCGGAGGTATTTGGGAAAAGGCATTCTGATGTTCTTCGTAGCATCGCTAATCTGGAATGTAGCGAAGAATTCAACGAACGCAATTTTGCGTCGGTTGATTATATCGACGGCAAGGGAGAAACAAGGCCTAAATTTATTATTACAGAAAACGGATTCTCCTTTCTTGCAATGGGCTACACGGGTAAAGAAGCTGCACGCTTCAAGGAAATGTACATTACCGAGTTTAACCGGATGAAGGAAACACTGAACGCGCCTCAAGTTCCTGTACTAACAGAACGCCAAGCAATTATTCAATCTCTCAAACTCACGGCTGAGATGGCAGAGGAAGTCGAAGTGGTGAAAGCAACTACGGCAGAACATGGGACTAAACTGGTAGAAATTGAGCAGAAGTTGGACAAGCAGATTACTTTAAATAGTGGTCAACAACGAACGCTGCAAAGAGCAATTTCGAGAAAGGTGTACGCCATTGAGCCAGATAAGGACGCACGAGGCGAGTTATTCCAACAACTTCACCGAGAAATCAAAGATCGCTGGCAAGTGACATCTTATAAGGATGTGCTTCGGAAAGAATTGGAGAACGTCCTGAACTACATCACCTACTGGCGTCCTATTAAGAAAGGAGAATGAACATGGAACTAACCAAACAGGAAAGTGAACTTATCCAATTTATTCGTACATTAGATTTTGACGACATGCTAAACGTGCTGGACGGTATTAAGGCTGTAGCGGAAGACTTGTCTAATAAATCTGTGGTGTATGCAAACAACGGAATTAACAGTGCCGCACAAGGATTTAAAAGCCAAGCTGAAAACATGGACAAGCTTGAGCAGTTACTTGGTGAAGCAAATGAAGAATACCGTAAGGAAATCTATTCTGGATTAGAAGAAGGAGAATGAGGAATGGAAAAGTTAACTGAGCAAAGGGTACGGGAGATTGTTAGGGAAGAGGTCGGACGCAATATGGTCACTCTGTCACCTACAGTAGTTGTTAAAACGGGTGCTAACATGGACGAAATCATCAAAAAGATTGGCGATCACTTGGAAAGCCAATTTGTATCTACGGCAAAGGGAGTATTTGGGGATGAAGAGCCCGCCCCTGAAACACAGAAGCGGACTGGTCTTAAACTTTCTGAAGTAGATGTTAAAACGATGCAGGAAATTGCCAATAAGCCATCATCTGTTCCGTTTCTGAAAGAGACATTTGAGAGAGAAGAACTGACGTCGGAACAAAGAATTGAAACGATTGTGGAAGCTTTAAGAGGCCTGAAAAGTTACGAGTGGTCCAGAATCCAGCAACACATAGACATGATGTATAGTTCCCAAGCCGCCAAAGTTGAAATTGACGACTTGAAACTATTAAAGGAGAACATTATACGGGGTTTTAACTTTTAACGATCTGTATGAACATTGGATGTATTCGATAATCAACGCCTTTGTAGTGAATATGAACATAATCTTGTTCATACATTGTATGTGCTTTTGCTCTACTAAATGGGCTATAAATTTTAGCACTCTCTTCCCACCAAATAGAAGGTGATGCATGGTTCTCACCGATTGTGCATTCGGGGTCGTCGTTAAGATTTACCCAATTACCAATTAAGCAAGCGTGAACTTGAACTGCCATTTTATCAACTCCTTTCTTGTTAAATGAAGTACGGACAACTTCAATATTACAACGGAAGGAAAAATCTTGAAAGGGTGATTATATGAAACACAAACTTGCACTCATAGAAGCTTTTGACGATTGCCTAAGACGTAATGTGAGCAAAGAACAATTACTAGGGTTTGTAGATCGGACGCGTTTGTATTGGAAGGGTAATGCTGAAATGCTGGCCGTTGTAGAAGGATTGATTGAAGGGGTGAGGGTATGAATCCATTCTTTAGCGGATTCGATGCCGGGAAGAGAGTAAATGGGGTATTGCTGATAAAGCGCCAAGGGACATGGTTCCAACTTAAGACTATGGCTAAATGGCAAGCAGAATCTATCAAAGGGAGTTGATAGGTATGTGGCGGTGGTGGCGTATACGTCCTACGGTAGTTACTAAGGATCTTTCTGGATTGAGTGTACTGACGGATGAACATCTGGAGTACTTGGGCCGACTGTACGAGCAGGAGCCTGAATATGGCCTTATCAAAAATCGCATTACCTTTGGTCGTTATGTTGAGTTGGCACAAAAGATTCAGTGGGAGGTTTGATATGGTGATCAGATGCGGATGCGGAGCTGAGGCAAAGTATCTGGTATACGAACATGAGGAAGCACACTGCAAAGAATGCATGTTGGAAGCTGTTGAGTGTAAAAATCAGGTCTTGGTGAGGATGATAGACGATGCATATGCAAACTCGCGTCAAGGGAAGCAATAGTTACTCTGATCTACAGGCATTGATGCAGGTTGGTGGACAAGCCATCGAGCAAGAAAACGGAAGCATTCAATTCAGATTCAATAGTGATGTTGCTTATCGGGAGTATCGCCGTATTCGGCGGGAACAAAAGGAGGGAATGAAACGTGAAAACGCCGTTAGAACAAGCTATCCGGGATCTGGAGGAATTTCAGGCTAATACCGAAATGTCCGGGAGCTCGTTATATAACATCATGGAACAAGTAGGCTATTTCAGAGCTATTAAACTCCAAGAGGTATTAAATAATCTCTATGACGTGCGTAATGATCTGGAAAGCAAACGACTCTGGCTGCAACCGGAGTCGAATCAGAAACTTATTAATAACAATTTACGGAAACAATATCATATTTCTAGGAGGATGTAAATATGTCCGAAGAGATCAAGCTTAATTTGTTCCAGAAAATCAGCGCTGTCATGCGTGACGTTGAATACCTTTCTAAAGACGACAAGGTTGAGTTCGGAAATACCAAATATAGAGCTATCAGCGAGGAAAAAGTAACGGCCACAGTGCGTGCAAGTCTCATTAAACACGGGTTAATTGTGCTTCCTATAAAACAAGTTCATACCAAGGAAGGTAACCTCTCCACGGTAGATGTTGATTACAAGATTATTGACATTGATACCGGAGACCATGAAATTATCGTTTCTTCTGGCACAGGGGCTGACACGCAAGACAAAGGCGTGGGCAAGGCTATGACCTATTCATATAAATATTTGTTCCTGCGGACGTTTGCGATTCCTACAGGCGAAGACCCGGACAAGGTAAGTAGTGCTGAACTGGACGAAAAACAGCGGATTGAACGTGAGAAAAAAGAGGCTGCTGAAGCAAAATTGCTCAAGGATATTGAAATGAAATGGAAAGTTTTATCTGGCAGTACGGATGGCATGGAAGCATGGGTAGAGGGATTGAAACAAAAGGGACATACGTTGCAGCAAATGCATGAACTGTTAGCTAAGAGACTTATAGATAAGCAAAAGGAGGACGCTGCAAATGTCAATTAATCGCGTGGTACTAGTAGGCCGTTTAACCAAGGACCCGGAATTACGATATCTTTCGAACGGGACTGGAACAGCGAACTTCACGCTTGCTGTAGATAGACCATTCACGAACGGAAACGGGCAACGGGAAACAGACTTTATCCCTATTGTGGTATGGCGGCAACTTGCTGAAACCGTAGCTAACTATCTTAAGAAAGGGCGTTTAACCGCGGTAGAAGGCCGCATGCAGATACGCAAATGGGAGTCGGACCACGGCACTCGTTATATTACGGAAGTTGTAGCGGATAATGTGCGGTTTCTGGAGTCAAACCGTGATAGCCAAAGAGATCCGAACGAGCCGGATCATCGCCGCAATTATGATAAAGACCCGTTTGCAGACGATGGAAAGCCAATTGATATAGATGATGATTCTTTACCTTTCTAGGAGGATAAATGGAAATAACGAATGTAAGCCAAGAGTTATACGCCGCTTCAAAACGGCTTGGTAAGTCAGCGGATGCTCTATTCGGTTTGGGGCGTGATAAGGCAGAGACAGAGCGTGTATATCGCGCTGAACTGGCTAAGGAAATGTTTAAGCTACGGCAGGAGAAAATCCCAGCCACACTTATACCGGATATGGCGAAGGGTAATGTTTCGGATTTGTTGTTTAATCGGGATCTGGCAGAAACGAAGTTTCAATCTGGCATTAAAGCGGCGGACGCCATAAAAGTGCAGGTGTCAGCTCTCCAGACTATCTTAAAATACCAGTCTGATATATAGGAGGGGATCAGAGTGCATGATTTCTTGCCTTATTCAAAGGCCCAACAAACTCAGTCTAAGCGTGTGAAGCTTACACAGCGAGAAAAAGGAGATATAAGCACAAAGGTAGATAAGCAGCTTAAAGCGCGGTCACACGGCTTGTGTGAGCTTTGTGACAACGCCTTGGCTACTGAACGAGCTCACTTGATCGGACGTAAGCACATTAACCATAAAACGAGAGTAACGGACTTATTACATCTTTGTACAGAATGCCATGACTGGCTAGATGAAACGCCGGAAGGAATACGGGCGCGGAAATGCATGGCTATGCTTGTTCACAACATTTCCGAGAAATTCCCGGAAATTCCCGGAACTTCTGAGAAACACACGGAACCGAAGGGAAGCGTTAGAGATGGCTGAAAAGCGAATGATTTCAAAAGTGATATCAATATCAGAAAAAGTAAACATGTTGCCTGAACTTTTCGACATGCTGTTGTTTACATGGATGATTCCACATACAGACGATTTCGGTCGTCTGGCGGGATCGCCTGCGAAAGTGAAAGCTTTAGTAGTGCCGATGTTGGATAAGACACTGGCTGAAATTGCTGATTCTCTAAGGAGATTAGACAAAAACGGGCTGATTGTTTGGTATGAAACGGAAGGCGAAAAGGTCGTTCAGGTGATCAATTTTGAAAAACATCAACAGGGTTTACACAAACGAACGAAGTCTAAATTCCCGGACATTCCGGGAAATTCCGGGAACTTCCCAAAAATTCCTCCTGAAGGGAAGGGAACTGAAGAGAATAGAACTGAAGAGAATAGAACTGAAGAGAATAGAACTGAAGAGAATAGAACTGAAGAGAATAGAACTGAAGAGAAGGGAAGGGAACAGATTTCGCCTGATGGCGACAGCAACCTTAATCCTTATCGTTATTATGAAAATGGTTTTGGGATTATGAGTCCAGTTGTTCGAGACAACATAGACGACTTATCAAAAGAATACGGTGATCGTTGGCTTTGTGAAGCCATGAAAATAGCAATTTTAAGAGGCAAACGAAATATGGCTTATGTCCATGGAATTTTAAAAAGCTGGCATTCTGACGGAATAGACGAGCCTTGGAAGGAGGAACAAACGAATGAAAAGTCTGAAGGATCAACTAAAGGGTCTCAGTCCCGAAGAAATGGCGGCAGAACTGCTGAAGCGGCTGAGAGCGAGTTCGCCTTCCTCGACCGACAAAACCGAACCGGAGCCACCGAAGAACCACCGATGTGAAAAATGCCGGGATGAAGAAGGTTTTCTGATCCGTGTTAAAACCGGAGACGGACCATTTGATTACCGGGATGACTGGCGAGATTGTGAGTGCAAAAAGGAAAGGGTGGCAGAGCGAATGATGAAGTCAAGCAGGATCACGCCAGAGTTTCAAAAGAAAACCTTTGGCAACTTTGTACAGGAGGGCAGACCGCATACGGTTGTGGAAGCCTACAACGCGGCGTACAACTGCGTTAGAGATTTGGATGACCAAGGAATACCTAATAGCAGTATAGCGCTCCTAGGGCGCCCCGGATGCGGCAAAACGCATCTGCTTATGGCAGTGTCAAACAATCTATTAGCCAAAGGAATACAGGTGCTATATTTCCCTTTTGTTGAGGGTTTTAACGAGATTAAAGCCAACTTGGACACATTGGAGCAACGCATACACCAAATGCAACAGGCGGATGTGCTTTATATAGATGATTTATTCAAGGGCCGGGAGAAGGCAACAGACTTTGTAATTGAGCAAATGTTCGCCATCATCAATTATCGCTACCTCGAACGGAAACCAATCCTTATTAGCTCTGAAAAAACAATAGCTGGCTTATGCGAGATTGACGAGGGCATAGGTAGCCGTATTAACGAGATGTGCCGCAACTATAAAGTGGTGCTTCAAGGCGGCATAGAGTTAAACTACCGTCTCCAGTAAGACTCCAATAAGAAGGGAAGAAGATAGACATGAAAATTTGGGTATGTGAGAAATGCAATTGGGAAGGTAAACGACCGGCGACAATGGGTGTGCCGGGGTTGAAAGTTAAAGTGTGTCAGAAATGCTTAAGCAACAAAATCCATCAAGAAGACCGGAAGGCGGTAAAACAGCCATGACCAGAGATGAAGTAATAGCTAAATGGAATAGTATGCAACCGAGGGAACGGGATGCTTGGGTAGGGGAAACAGTCCTGAACATGAAGCCCGAATACAATGAAAATCTAAATTGGCATGGATGGACTACTGGAGAGCGACGATGGTCGTCAAGCATTCCTAATTTCACAAAGGACATTTCCGCAGCATGGGAATTGCTGAAGAAATTCAAAACATACCAAATCACATACTCCGAATCAGGATTTTCACATTCAGGAATGAAATACAGAGTTATTGTCGGTAGAAATCAGGATGTGGCTTATTCGGATATAGAAACAGAAGCCATCTGTTTAGCAGCTCTAATAGCTGCCCAAGGAGAGGGGATAGAGGGGATAGAGGAATGAAAGAGGACGAAAAAAGGTTTCTGTTGGACGTGTATAAGCGATGCGCCAATGAATTTATCCATTATCCTCAACGCACTGAACAAAATCAAGCGAGACGCACCACACCAAGAGTGCTAATCAATGAATCTGATTTTTATATGCATCATAAAAGAGCGTGGTACCTATTAGAGAAATGGTCAGACAAGAACTGGTATGAATGGGGCACCACCATGGATTTGGGTTGGCTCACGGTAGAAGGCGAAAGAGCAGCAAAGGAACTACTAAGGCCGCAGGCCACCGAGACGACCGAACAGCCTAGCGAAGCGGCAGCCGAATAAAATCACAGCCCCTAAAGGGCAAGGAGAGGAATAAGGGATATGAGAGTATGGCATTCATCATCCAGTGAAAGCAAGCCGTGTCTTGTGTGTGGCAAAAAGACCGCTCATTACAAAATCTATGAGCAATCAAATATTTGTGTACGGGTACCCCTTTGTGACAGCATGGACCGTCCTAATTGTTATTCAGAGTTTGACATAAAGAGAATGGCGGCACGGTTTTTGACAGATGTAAAGAAAACAGTTCGGGTGGAGGTCTAAACCATGGATAAGAAGAGATATGACAATAAGCATTGGAAATACATTGATAAACATATGCATGGTGTGACACCAATTTCCCGAAAAACCAAAAAGGCTTTAAAAAAGCATATGGTTGAAATTATAGAGGAATATGAGCAAACAGAGGACTTTAGACTTTCTGAATTGCCTGACTGCCCATATTGTGACGGTGGTACGTGTAGAGAACATGAATTTGACAGTGGATATACTTGCCCTGATTGCGAAGGCACAGGTAAAACAGGCTGGATATACCAAGACGGAAAACGTGTACCGGGAAAGGAGGTTAACCATGGATAAGAAGATACAAGAGATACGAGAAGCGCTGGAAGCAGCTACACCGGGTGACTGGCAAGAAGAAGGAATGGAGATTTGGAAGCGAGGCAAGGAATACCAATGCGGAGATAGACATGTGCATATCTGTGATGTTGTTAATGACGACAATCGTAAATTTATAGCAAATGCACCTTCATACGTCGATTACCTCCTACAACAGATAGAGATAAAGAACAAGGCGCTGAAATGGTATGCCGCAATTGAAAATTACAAGATCGGCAATTTCACGGTTGATCAAAACGGAGAGCTAGATGAATGGGAATCAAGAGTCCAACAGGATGCAGGTGAAAAGGCACGTACAGCACTAAAAGGAGAGGATACCCCATGAATCCAATAGACGACTATGACCTCATAGATTTGGATTTTGAAGAGTTTATGCGGCGGGGCAGGGAAACGTATGGAATTGCTGAAAAGGAGACTGAAAACGAACGTGAGACCGTTTGAAAGCATGACCGGATCGGAACTGGTCATTGCAGCTTATGACGAAACTAAAGATTATGATTATCGAATACTCGCACAAGAAGAAATCTACCGGAGGGCAGGTATAACGGATGGCAACGGACTACACAAACCGGATGGACGCAATTTTTGAGACTTGGGAATATCACCTGTATGAAAAGCTTGCTGGTGCTGACCGGATTGTTGCGCTTATTCAAAGCGAGGGTTCAATGTTTGGTATTCCGCCAGAAGCACGGACGGATTATATAAAGCGTAAGTTAGTAGATATGATAGATCAAATTGCGGAAAAACGTGAAGCTAGTGACTTGGGCAAACCAGGACGTAAAAAGAAAATAGGATAGGGGAATGAATATGACCAGATACGTAGGAATTGACCCGAGTACCAAAACTGGGGTATGCATTTTGGATGCAGATGGTAATGTACTTGATGCGTTGGAGATAACGGCAGACGGAAAAGATCCAGAGCGGATGTATGATATCATCACCGATGTTTGCGAAAACGTAGATTATGGCGATGTGGTAGTTATAGAGGGTTTTGGCTTTGCTTCACAATCCGGCTTCTTACTCGGTGGGATCGGTTGGGGAATCAGACTGAATTTATACGAACGCAACATTAAATATCGGGAAGCTGCTCCTTCAGCGCTTAAAAAATTCGCTTCAGGCAAGGGAAACACAAAGAAGGATGAATTGGCAGTAGAAATATTTAAACGGTGGGGTTTCCAACACGGTTCAGATAACGTCCGAGACGCGTTTGTTTTGGCTAAGATAGCTCGTTCATTGCAAATGAATACCAACACAGCCAAGTTTCAAGATGAAGTCATACAGGCTATTTTAAACCCGGCTCCCAAAAAGGGGAAAGGCAAGGTGAAGACTGGATGAACGAGGCAGAGAAACGGCGTGCTTTCCAAAAGATAAAGTCCCTTTCAACAAAAAACTTCTATCGCTTCATGGATGCCACAAATTCAGATGCTTACGACATGGCTATCAAGCACGTTACCGAGGCTATGAGTTGTGACCCAAAGATAAGCAAGCCGACTATCAACCGGGTGCTTGCAAAGGCGGAAGAGATACGGACATTATGGGACGGGATTAAGACGTACACAGTAGATGAGGTGTACAAATTTGACGGTGGGAAAAGCGGTTAATTCATATAACAACGAAATAGGGTGGATATATGAAAAGAAAAACCAAGTATGAACAGGAGAAAAAATGGATTCGTATTGCTGAGAAAAACGGTATCAAGAAAGAATATTTTATCCAACGAATAGAGCAATACGGATGGAGCAAAAAAGACGCATCCACGTTGCCAATAGGGACGGTAAGAAAGAAAAAAGCATAGCCCCCAAGGGCAGAGAGGACATAAAACAAATGTCAGGATTGAGCGACAAAGCATTGCAAATTTGCAAGGAAAACCACAAGAAAAATTGTGGTGGATGCCCTATCCGAACGGAATGTGTATATCCTATCGGACCAGGAACAGAAGCATTGGAAAGATGGACAGAAAAGGTTAATGCTGCGGCGGAAAATATAGCCCCATAGGGCAGAGAGGACATAACAATGGATAAAGCAATTTTAACCAAAGCGCAGGCGGAGGCAATTGATTCAATTCTAGCTGCAACCCATTGGACAGCAGAGTCGTTTGTCCGCAGACATGCAGAAAACTCGCACCAATGGGTTGCACCTTATGATGTGCTCAACAGAGTACCTTTGGATTTCATTATTCGTGCGCTTTATATCGGCTACGAAGTTGAACAAACGGTGGAAGAAAAACTGCTGGAAATATATAGGGAAGGACTACCATATCGAGCTGAACCTGATGTGAAATCAGCTTTTCGTGAGGGTATGAAAAAGGCGTGTGAAACAGCCGGAATTAAGGTCAAGTGGGCCAGAAATTAGCCCCATAGGGGACAAGAAGGAGGGGCAACCCTCCATAAGGGGGAGAGACACAATGCATCCCCTATACCAAAGGAGAGATAAGAAATGGATATGAACTTAATCATTAATAACCAATTGGCAGCGTTAAACGAAGAAGGCTACGTAGAAAAAATCATTAGGAAGCAACTAGAAGAAACTATTAAGGATGTTGTCGAAGATTCCTTGCGTAGTTGGAGTGACTTCGGAAAAGGGTTGAAAGAAACGGTAAAAGGGCAACTGCAAATCAATCTCGATAAGTTGGACATCCCTTCGTACAACCAAGTTATTCTGAACGTTATTAAAGCTGAGATAGAGCGTTCGATTCATGAAGAAGGCGCAGCGAGAATACAAGAGCAGTTACAAGAGTTGCTAGGAACAGGGAAGAATGAATATAGATTGTCAGAATTAGTAAAAGAAATGGTAGAGGATGAACTTAAACTTGAAGAACTGTCTTATGAAGAGGTTGAGCAAATTACGGTTATTGTAGAGGAAAAATACGGAACCAAGTACGTATATATGGACCCGAAAGAAGATGTTGAGTGGTACCAATGCAAATACATGATATCGCTTGAAAAAGATATGACCGTATCAAGAGCCGAGGTTTCAGATAAGAAATTCGATAACCGTGTGATTATGGGTGGAATGTACGGATTGGATGCGACTTTGTTCAAGATGTGGACTCAAAAAGCAACACTGGTCATAGATGATTACGAAACGGAGTTTGGAAACCCTGAATTTGAATGAGGCATAACAGCCTCTTACCCTATACCTCAGTGGTTAGTGCAAGAATTGCACATACCACTTGATTAGCCTCTTACCCTATACCCCTATATACCTTATAAGGAGCGATAAACATGAAAGTTAAAATTACTGACCCAAAACATCCGTGCTTTGGACAAGAGCTTGAAGGCGGTATTATCTACTTTGATTATTACCACAGAGGAGGAAGACCCGATCTGTACCAAGTCAAAACGCCAGAGGGTAAGCTTTACAGATTGCTTACGGATCAAATCGACGAAGAGCATTATGAGGCTCAAGAGGTGGCACGGGAAATAGAACGTATTGGCGCCAAAGTTGGTGACACCGTTTTGATTACTCGTTTGGGAAGCGGAGGAAGCAAAGCCGGCTTTGATTTTTCTGTACCGCATGTAATTACCAAAATTGATGGATCAGGACACGTTGAATTTGATGATAGGGCGGCATGCGGCTTTCGTCCAGATGTACAAGTCGTTTCCCAAGGAGGCGGTAAAGGTGAGTGAAAGGACACATGTACTAACTGGGAATATAGAGAAATGCAGCGCCTGTAACGGTAGAGGATACACGGAATCGGAGAATCATCCTGATTGCCCAAGATGCAGCGGTGCGGGTTATGTAGAAAGGGATGGTGGTCAGGATGAGTGAACGGATTAGAGAAATTAAAGAACGATTCGTATTCAACTTAAACATAGCAGAAGCAATAGGAGCGATGGGCGCTGAATACGAAGACATTCAATACCTATTGAATTTAATAGACTCACTCCAGCAGCAGGTAAATGGCTTGAATGAGGAAAGCCTAGCTAACTTCCAAACGGCTGCTGAGAGAGGTAAACAGTTGGCAGAGAGGGACCGGACAATAGCCCTGCTCACCAAGCGACTGGAAGCAGCAGAAATATATCTAGATGCCTCAGTAAATGGCATTGATGAAGCATTAGGGGAGTAACCACCAATACAATACGCTCCTGCACTCTGACGGAGCGTTGGAAGGATGATAGATATGATACCAAATTATTATATGATGTGGCACGATCTGCGCGAGGAAATTAACCGCCTTGAAGCAGAGGGGATTGAGGGCAACAATCTGGATTTAGGAGACTTGCAGCGGATCATGGACGAACTTGAATTGGACCATCGGGATTAAACCAATACAGGGTGTAGGTCCTGCACCCACTAAGGGAGGATCAATGGTATGCCGGAAGTATTTAAAATGCCAAAGTATCCATGTGCATTCTGTAAAAAAAGAGAGTCTACCCAGCTATGCGATTTCGTCATTGGGTACAGTTGGACCAGCATGAAAGATGAAAGAGGTCGCATGATCGGAGGGCAGCACCAGACTTGTAACAACGGAATGTGCAAGGAATGCGCCACGAATTACGCGGGATTTGAATTTTGCCCTTCTTGTGTGCAGTTGTACAAATTGATTCAGGAAAAGCACGACCGTAGGCCAAATAAATTTCTTGCTGATGTTGTTTTCGGTAAATATGAACCCGAGGAGGAACAACAATGACAGATAAACCACGCTTAATAGATGCAGATAAGCTGGAAAGATTTCTTGAGGAAGAAATAGGCGGTCTGGCGGCAAAGAGGATTGAAATAACCATAGCAGCAGGCTTGTTTGATCCAGATCCACCACAGCAGCCAGATATAAAGCTTTGGTCAAAGGTAAAGCATAAACATCATCCAAGTTGGGGGATCGGTATTTTTCAAGAGTTTTCAAAAAAGAAAGACAAGGCACTTATACTCTGGCCTGATCGAAAAGGAATGTTTGGAGATAGAGTGATTGGCTATTGCCAAGTAGAAAAACTCCAAAAGGTAGAAGGTGAAGAGGTATGACAGGGGAAAAACGTGATCTGCAGAAGGATTTAGAAATTGTAACCTCTCTGGTCAATGTCAATTACGAACCAGAAAATTTCATCATGAATGAAGTTCTACCGCATGCACTAAAAAGAGCGATAGCCGCTGAATCCCTTATACAACAAAAGGATGCAGAGATAGCCAGACTTACTAAGATCATAAATGATGCCACTGATGAAAATGAACGCTTGTTGAGTGGAGAAGGAACGGAGGAATACGAATCCGCTCTGACTGAACTGCTCAAGGAGGACACCCCATGATAAGAGCCTACACATCTATATTAGCTGCTGTACTGTTGTTTATAGGTGTAGTAAGTATAGATCGGTATTTCCTTATAGAAACAGTGCCGCCAAGCGAGGTGAGGATTAAATATGGCAGATAACAACGAAATAGTGAAAGCTAAAAGCTTTTGGGTCTGGACGAAAAAGGCAGAGATTAAGAACCCAGCGCATTCACGGGAAGGCGATCCAGTCCATGAAAGATATCTCTATGAGGCTCCTAAGTTTATGTTGGATGATGGATTGATACAGGACTCGGCAGATTCGCCGCGTGAAGGGCAGACAACAATATTTGATTTCATCTAGGAGGCGGTTATATGGAAACGAGAGATAAGGCGAAAAATGAAGTGTTTCAAATCGCTTTCCCAGGCATGGAAATTGACGAGGACGCAACATTTTTACGAGTTGAAGGCGCATTGGAAAGGGCGGCAATATATAAACGGTTGGGATTTGTACGCAGGGAAATAAAAAATACTGCAACATATGAATATCAACCTTCGCAAAGAACAAATGTAATCAGCAAAGCAGTAGAGGCGGCGGCAATTGCTAATGTAGATGTGCCGGACAGACTAAAAAAACACTATGATCAAGTTAAAAAGGCAATCGACAATCTCAGAAACATCCATCAAGAGATCATAAAGGCGCGTTATTTGGAATCTGATGATGTCTATGATGCAAACGTATGGATTGAGCTTAACCTATCTGAGCGGACATACTACAGGCTTAAACGGGAAGCGTTGTCCGAGTTGGCTTATGCATTACGGTTAGAGGTTAAAAAAGAGGTGTAAAAATTGTATGCTCTACTGGCCCAAGTTGGTTGGTAGGGCATATTTTACATTATGTTCCCTTATTGTTCGGTTGTATAACACAACCATTCGTGATATATTTAAATCACAGCAAGGGACAATACATACACACCAACAAGCCGGATATACCGGATGAGGATGAAAGGATAGATTCTAATGAAAACATGGACCCGCGAAGGTTATACAGTTGTAGAGGTTGCTTTTGATCATGACTTGCATCAGTTTGAAGTAGTACAAGACGGAGAAACACTCTTCACCATCACGCCTCCCGATCTGGAAAACCAAGCGCAGATCATCGCTGATCTCGACGCTGGAGAAGACGTGAACGGTTGGGAAGACGGAACGGGCGATACAATCTACGTCGAAAAAAAGTAACAGCGCCCCTTGAATATGTTGGAGCTGCGTGGGTAGCCAAAAGAAGAGGCACCACGCAGCAGAATATCACAAAGTCTGGTCTTAGAGCATTGGAGCCTGGTTACAGAGGCACCATGATCAGGCCGGATGCTTTATTTGAGGGGCGTCCGCTGTGGCTTAAAAGTAGGTTTGAACATGCCGAAAAGGATTGATTTAACTGATCAGGTTTTTGACGACCTGACAGTGGTGAAATTGAGCGACAAGAAACTCAAAAACGGAACTCGGTTATGGGAATGCTTGTGTAGCTGTGGAAATAAGACATATGTACCTGGTATAGCCTTGAGAGCCGGGCATTACAAAAGCTGCGGGTGCAAACGTGTCGAAAAACGAGACAGAGGAATTGCCAACCACATACAAACGGATACTGTTGACGGTACACGAAAATCGGCTCTTAAAGCTAAATTACACAAGGACAATAAGAGCGGCGTAAAAGGTGTACGGTACAATGAGCAACGAAAGAAATGGACTGCACACATTGGTTTTAAAGGTAAGCAAATCAACCTAGGTTATTACGATAAAAAAGAAGATGCCGTAGCTGCCCGGAAGCACGGTGAGGAATTGTATCACAAGCCGATCATAGGAAATAAATAGTGGCAGGAATTTGGCAGGAGAATGGCAGGGTATTAGGATTTATCCATGTTAATATGTAAATGTGATGTGGTGGCGGGATAGACGCAAGGCCGCGATACACGCCTCGCCCACATCGAAACTAACTACAACTAATTTGAAACAGCCGTAAAGAGGGTAATAACACCCCATCAATAAGGGCGGCAGACTGTTCCGCACGTAATGCGGACTATGTATCCTGTAAGCCCTGGTAATCTGACACGGCCGTTCAGGTTATCAGGCAAGGCTATAATTCGTTAGGGAACCATACCGCAAGTATAAGGGAGCGGCAGTGGCAAGCGCATGACGGAGGGTTAGGGCGCAACTAATATAAGCAAGCATGAGGGCATCGGTATACGGTGTCCTTTTTGCTATGTACAGGAGGAAACAAACGATGGTACAGAATTACGCGTATCTCGATCAGTACGGTATCTTACATCTGCATAATCAACAAGAGGCGGCGAAACATGGTAAGCATGTAGCCACTGAGCTGCAAGCAGATGAGAGTGGCTACCCGATCGTAGAGGGTAACGGTGTAGTTTATTACACAGACGAGGATGCAGCATACATCAAGGGCAACCGTAAAGACGGACAACGTATCAGTACGCCGGCTGTAATTAAGCAACTGGTAGGTAAGCTCAAGTAACACCTTTTTCCCGGCTTAGTCCGGGGATATGACACATACAGGATTATAGCGGTTCGATTCCGCTGTGTGTCTTATATATGATAAGATTGATCAAAACGAGTCGGGGTGGTGTGGAAATGAGTGGCACGTTGGATCACCAAAAGAAAGAAGAAATTAGGAAGCTATTCAATGAACTGATTGGCAAGTACGAAGGAGCTGAATCGGCGGTAATAGGTGAATACTCAGGTACCATTGATGAAGACAACAAAGAACTTGAAGATGACATAGCGCAAATGCGGAGTAGACTTGAAAAGCTGCTCGAATAGTCGCCAATAGGCGGCTTTTTTATTTGCTGAAAGGGTGAATACGATGATAACGCAGGAATCTATAGACAGGTTGCCATGGTATCACAAAGTATGGGCGTACGGAGTTGTACTCACTTACCTAACGATTGCTTATTTGTTTTATTGGACCATCGTAAAGCTATATTGCCTATCATGTTGATGAGGCGAAAGACAAGGAGGTAAACCCATGAAACTCTATACAGACGGAACCATAGAGGGTACACCACAGGAGATAGCAGAGTATAAAGGTTTGAACACACGTTCTATAACCATAAAGACAGCTGATATCAAATGTGACGCTAAGAATATTATTGATGGAATGGCGGCAGAATTATCAAAAAGGTTGGGGATACAGTATGGGTCATAACTATATGATTGTAGTTCTACCAGAAACGATTATTCAGATATTGTTAATTGTAATGATTATTGCCGTCATTTCACTCACTGCATGGCAATGGAAGAACGAACGGCGCAGGAAGAAGGCTATAGAAGGCTTGGAAGCTGTCGTGACCAAGTACGAGCAGGCATATGATCGAATGTTTAATGAGGAGAAATAGACCCGTAATATACATCTGAAAATGCTGAGAGGTGACAGCTAAGTAGGATACACGGGTCTATTTGTCGTGGGGAGGTAAAATGAACGGGCTCATAGATGCAGAAAGCCAAGAGATACACGAAATCGAAATAAAAGTGCATTTTGTGGATGGGGACACGTTTAGTCAACATCTACCCTTTGAATACACAGAAGCTGTACAAGACTTTCTGGATTGGTTCCGAAAGCCGGGGAGGCAGAAAGTATTTACCTTTTTCACTCCTGCTACAAGAGATATACACGCATTACATCACTCTAAGATCATGGCAGTGGATGTGAGTGGATACATTGAACCGGATGGACGGGAATCAAGATGGTATGAACGCCTTATAGATCGTTTTAGGCTATGGAGAATGACCAGATAAGGGGAGGCGTTAGGATTGCCAAACGAGTATCAGGAATGGTTGAAGAAACTCAGTAGAGAAGGCGGCTCCATTACGGCAGATCCAGATATGGGTTTGGTGAGTATGGAGATCGGCGGGGAAACGGTAACCTTTGCTATGAAAGAATCTATGACTGGCGATAACGTTGTAAAGATCATCGACGGCAAACCTCCTGATTCTCCACAATAGCGCAAAACCAACTCAAATAACCAGCCGGGGGTGGTGAAATGTAGTCATGGATTGGTCAGCAATCAGAGAAGAATATGAAACAACAGATATCTCCTTAACGGACCTAGCTGATAAACATAATATCAAATACCCGACCATCAAGAGTCGGAAGCAGCGCCAAAGCTGGAGCAAGGATGCATCCTTATCTGTTAAAGATGCGTCCAATGGCGATAAAGATGCATCCCAAAAGAGGCGCGGACCGCCCAAGGGGAATCGGAATGCGGCGGGGCACGGTGCTCCCAAAGGTAACAAGAATGCAGTGGGCAACAAAGGTGGTGCTGGTGGTCCTTATGGGAACGATAAGGCTGTGACGCATGGATTCTTTCGCAAGTTCCTACCAGCTGATACCGCAGAAATAATGGAAATGATCGAAGAACGGTCCCCTTTGGATATGATATGGGATCAAATCACTCTCCAATACGCGGCAATCCTCAGGGCGCAACAAGTTATGTACGTTACTGATAAGGATGAAATGATTAAGGAACTGAAAAAAGAGAAGTTCGAGGTTATGGACACTTCAACTAAAGAAGAGACTTCCTTTCAACCAGTTGTTACAGAACAGGAATTTGAATTTCAGTTTGCTTGGGATAGACAGGCAACATTCCTTAATGCTCAAAGCCGCGCTATGACCACGCTACAAGGACTCATTAAACGGTATGAGGAAATGTGTCGCCTTGGTTACGCCGACGAGGAACAGCAGCTACGCATCAAGAAGCTCAAGGGCGAAGTTGAGAAGATGGACGGATCAGAAAAGAAAGAGCCTATCCATATTATCGTTGATTATGGTGATGGGTCATGAGTGCCGTAACTGTCTCGTTCAACCCAAATTTCAAGGATATGAACCTCACTCGGAAACGCTATAGAGTCTTCAAGGGATCTGCTGGTTCTGGTAAATCGGTGAATGTGGCTCAAGATTACGTTATCAAGCTTTCAGATTCACGTTATAAGGGCGCCAATCTTCTTTGTATCCGCAAGGTCAATGATACTAACCGAAACAGCACATACGCTGAACTACAGGCTGCAATCAATCGCATTTATGGCGACCAAGTGGATGATTATTGGGACATGCCTCAATCGCGCTTGAGTATAAAACATAAATCTACTGGCAATGAAGTAATTTTCCGTGGTGTTAACGATGCCAGGGACCGGGAAAAACTTAAATCAATCAACTTTGCGCATGGTAAGCTGACTTGGATATGGGTCGAGGAAGCAACTGAGCTCCAAGAATCAGACATTGATATACTTGATGACCGGCTTCGGGGGATATTGGATAACCCAAATCTCTATTATCAGATGACGTTCACATTTAACCCAGTGTCCGCCACTCACTGGATCAAGGGAAAATACTTTGACACTGAGCACGAGGATATCATAACGAACCATAGCACGTACCTGATGAACCGTTTCATTGATGATGCTTACCATCGCCGTATGATGCTCCGTAAAGAGCGGGATCCAGACGGATATAAAATATATGGGCTTGGTGAATGGGGCGAATTAGGGGGAACAATCTTATCTAACTATACAGTGCATGATTTTGATACATCGTTTGCCATGTTCGATAGTATGACATTCGGGCAAGACTTCGGTTTCAATCATGCGAACGCGATTCTCACTGTCGGATTCAAAGATGGTGAGATTTTTATTTGCAACGAAATATATGTACATGAGAAAGATACGGGCGAAATCATAGCCTTAGCTGACGGGAAGTTGGATAAGCGGATACCAATGTATTGCGATTCTGCCGAGCCTGACCGCATCAAGACATGGCGTAATGCTGGGTACAAGGCTAGTGCCGTGTTCAAGGAACCAGGTAGCGTAAACGCTCAAATTGACTGGCTCAAGAAACATAAGATACACATCCATCCAAGCTGCTCGAACACGATTAAGGAAATGCAACAGTGGAAGTGGAAGCATGATCCTAAGACAAACACCTATACGGATGAACCAGTCAACTTTTTTGATGATGCAATGGCTGCTCTTCGTTATGCCGTAGAGGGGATGCGTAGAGGCCCTACATTTGAGTTTTAGAGGAAGGAGGACACTATGACATTAGCAGAAGAAATAATGTACAACCTTGATAAGAATGCTCCTATGACCAATAGGGAGATAGCTCAGCAAGAGGTTAACGACTTCAAACGGTCCAAACGTTATGAATGGATGCTGACCGGGGAAGCTTACTACCGTAATCAGACAGAGATTCTTAAACACAAGCGGTATATCATTGGAGAGGGCGGCGCGCAGATCGAGGTTAAAAATCTAGCTAACAACAAATTGGTCCATGGATTCGTTCGTAAGCTGGTTGACCAAAAGACTGGTTATTTATTATCTAAGCCTATCAGCATGCAAACAGATGGCCCGGACGAATACAAAGAACAACTAGATAGTTTCTTTGGCAAACCATTCTTGCGACAACTCAAGAATCTTGGGAAAAACGCTATTAATAAAGGTATCGGCTGGCTGCAAGTCTACTATTCCGAATTAGGCGAGTTGAGCTTTAAGGTGATCCCGTCAGAACAGTGTGTGCCGCTGTGGAAAGATGGTGCCCATACAGAGCTAGACAAGATGATCCGGTTCTACCCGATGGAAGTCTATGAGGCCAAGACGAAAAAGACTGTTCATATTGTAGAACTATGGGGTACTGATGGTGTGATGAAGTGGGTACAGGATACAACAATTAGCCCCGATCTTATGCTTTACGAGGAATTAAAAGAGCACTTCACGGCGCAAACGAAGAACGGTCAGGAGAAATTGAACTGGGAGCGCGTGCCCTTCGTCCCATTTAAGTATAACGATGAGGAAATGCCGCTGGTTGAGATCCTAAAAACACTGGTGGACGATTACGACAAACGCATGAGCGAGAACGCCAATAACCTCGAAGACCTGCCAAACAGTATCTACGTTATTAAGAATTATGACGGCACAGATGTAGGAGAAATGCGCCGGAATCTGTCACAGTTACGCGTGATTAAGGTAAGGGACCCAGGCGGTGTAGATACGCTCAGCCTTGATATTGATACAGAAGCATTCAGTAATCATATGGAAATGCTTCGTAAGAGCATTTATGAGTTTGGTCGTGGGGTTGATACACAGTCAGACAAGTTTGGTAACAGCCCATCCGGTATTGCTCTACGCTTCTTGTATGGTGACCTAGATATGGATGCGAACATCATCGAGACTGAGTTTCAAGCCAGTCTTGAGCAATTGCTATGGTTTGTGAATCAGCATCTAGCTAATACGACGAACAAGGATTACTCCAAATTTGATGTGGAGTTCATTTTTAACCGGGACATTCTTATTAATGAAACGGAAGCCGTGACAAATGCTAAGGACAGCGTAGGTGTCATATCGGACGAAACCATTGTTGCTAACCATCCATTTGTGACTAACGTCCAGGATGAGTTGGAAAGGATCAAGAAGGAAAGAACGGAATCAGCGTCTATTCCAACAGACCAATCATATGGCGGTACCGGTGGCACTCCGCCTGAACCAGCACCGAAACAGGATGAACAGTCATGAGGTCCGAGGAATACTGGTCAGGTCGTATGGATGCCCTCAATGAGGCGCAGCTAGGCAAGGGTGATGCTTACGTTCGCAAAATGGAGATTGAGTACGCCAAGGCTAACGCATCCATCCAAAAGGATATTGACGTGTTCTACCAGCGGTTTGCGAAAAATAACGAGATAAGCCTAGCGGAAGCACGGCAAGTGCTGAAAGCTGGCGAGCTCAAAGAGTTTAAGTGGACTGTTGAGGATTACATTAAGGCAGGCCGTGAGAACGCGGTCGATCAGCGGTGGATGAAAGAGCTTGAGAATGCGTCCATAAGAGTGCGTATGACTCGTTTAGAGGCTTTGCAAATGCAGATGCGCCAACATGTCGAAGTCCTAACCGGAAAGCGTCAGGCAGGCGCTAAAGAGCTTATGGGCGACATATATAAGAATGGGTACTATCACTCTGTGTTTGAGCTACACAAAGGCACAGGGTTAGGCGCTACATTTTCCAAGCTGGACAAACGCCAGATAGAGGCAGTCTTATCGAAACCTTGGGCGGCGGATGGATCTAATTTTAGCGCTCGTATCTGGAAGGATCGGGACAAGCTGGTACACGAGCTCCAGACTGTATTGACTCAAGGCATGATACGCGGCGATACACCGGACAAGATGATTAATGCACTGTCTGACCGAATGGGTGTATCCCGATCAGCTGCAGCCAGGATCATTCAAACTGAATCAGCCTACTTTGCTGGCCAGTCTCGTATGGATGCCTATAAGGAGCTGGGCGTAGAGCAATACAAGTTTACGGCTACCCTGGACAAACGCACATCCTCAATTTGCCGTCACATGGATGGAGAGGTATTTGGGGTGTCTGAAGCTGAGGTAGGGGTGAACTACCCACCATTGCATGCTTATTGCCGTTCTACCACGATTCCACATTATGAGGAAAATGTACAAGAGCGAGTTGCGAGGGACGAAGACGGTAAGAATCAGGCTGTTCCCGGGGATATGACTTATTCCGAATGGGAAAAGGAGTATGTTAAGCCGAACACGCCGAATGAATCCACAGAAAACAACACGCCTGATCCAGAGGTTGAAGAACCTGGAGGCAACTTTAATCGGAAGTACAATCCTAAAGCTTCTTACCATGTTGATCTGCCAAACGTATCTGAACCGGTATTGGAAAAGTTGGCTGAGGTTAACCGTAGTCTTGCCCGAGAAGGTCACAAAGCTGGCAAAGAAATCATGGTCATTATGGATCAGACAGGCAAGAAAATCGGCAGAGCTGATGGCATCATAAATAAAGTTACATTCACGCCTGAGATACACGATTCGCTTATTAAAGCACCGCCAAATAGCGTGATCCTGACTCACAATCATCCGAGAGGAACAAGGGTTAACGTTAAGGATATACGCAACATGGCGATTTATCCGGCCATAGTTAGTTTACTTGCAGTTGGGCATGATGGCGGAGTAAGTGGAGTATCATCTAATGGTAAATCATCCGATTTGCTTGTGTTTAATAATGTGCTGGAATCCACTGCTATGACTGCTCTTGAGCAGTTACAAAGCAGCGAGAACTATGCTACAATGTCAGAAACAGCCAAGAATGAATATATGGATTATCTGTGGTTGCGACTAATCATTAAAGAATTGGGGTGGACGTATCATGAAGACTTCCAAGCAGCCAAAGCGGACTATCGGTTTAATCGATGATACGCCGCTGAAGCTAGATTTTACTAAAACGCCTAAAGAAATAGCTGCTGACATGCTAAGGCAAGTCAAAGAGCCGTTTGAAAAACAAAATAGTAAGGATTAAAGCCTGATTGCACATTTAGATGCAGCAGGCTTTTTATTTTGCGAAAAAACACAAGGAGGGGCAGTCATGAATGGAGTTGTAAAGGCAGATGTACTTTCCAATGCTGAGGTCATTGACATCTTAAAAGAGAAAATAGGATTTGCCGGAGAACCTGCATCGAACATTGAATGGCAGTATGAACTAAACAAGACTGGAAAGCTGGTTATTGATGATAGGGTTACTCTTTATGACAACGAACGAGCTATGCAAATAACTATTGACTTGGCATTAGCCTTGTATATCCCTTGGGAGCCGATTATTAATTTCAAAGTGACGGTTGGAAAACATGAATGGCCTCGAATTGAATCGACTACATTGCCTGTATCCCCTACTGGATGGGTGGAAATAAAAGCAAGGCTTACTAACTGACCATTTGCCCTGCCATATGGCTATAAACTGGGTATTGCCCTCTTTAAAGGTTCGGGGCTGACTGAACGTATCCTATGCGTGGTGGGTTACACGTCATAAAAACTAAAATAGGGGTGCTATTAATGGATTTGAAAGAATTGCTTGGAGAAGATTTGTATAACCAAGTTGTTGAAAAGGCTGGTGATAAGAAACTGGCGGTCGTTAATGATGGCAACTGGTTCCCAAAAGATAAATTCGATGAAGTGAACAATACCAAGAAACGACTCGAAACGGATCTGAAGGACCGGGATAAGCAATTGGCTGATCTGCAGAAGGCGGCGGGGGATGTGCCAGCATTACAGGAGCAGATTACCAAGCTTCAAGAGGAAAATAAAGCTGCTACCGACAAGTACAATGCCGACATGCAGGAGTTACGCCTTAATACGGCGCTTAAGATGGCTTTGAACGGTCAGGCCCACGATCCTGATATCGTATCTAGTCTGCTGGACAAATCACAAATCGAAATTGCAGAGGATGGAAGCATTAAAGCCGGACTCGACAATCAACTCACTGGCCTACGCGAAAGCAAGGGCTTTTTGTTTGTGCCAAAAGAGGAAGGCAATACGCAACCGACTTTCAAAGGTGCTAAACCAGCAGAAGGCGCAGGAGCAGGCAACCCACCAGCACCATTGAAGGGTTATGACGCAGGCAAGTCTATTGCCGAGCAAAGAAATGGGAGTGAAAAATAATGAACTTGAATCCACGTGTTAAAGAGTATGGATCACAGAAGGAAATCCTTTATACGGTGAAGGGCTCCATTGAAAAGATTGGTGGGGTTACGCTGGATGGCACGAAGTTTGCTGTAAACACGCTTTTCCCAGCAGGTACAGCAGTAAGCATCCAAGCTAACGGACTGGCAAAGCCTTTTGCAGATGCAGACACAGGTAAGGTTTATCTCACGTCACATGACGTATTCACAGGTGATGCTACCACCCAAAACGTGATCGTAGGCGCATGGGCAGAAGCCTTGGTTGTGGAAAGCAAGCTCACAGGCGTTACAGCAGCATTTAAAACAGCAGCAGCCGGGCGTTACCGTTACTACTAAAACAGGGATAAGGGAAGGGGAATATATAAATGGGTATTCTTTCATTAGATCAATTTAAACAACCGGAATTCATGGGGTATGTTGAGAACCGGCTTATACCAAAAAAGTATCTTCTTAAAGCTATCAGTGCCACCGATACGACCTACGATTTGACTTTTGATTATGACGTATTTACACAAACCTATGCACCAAGCGCCTCCATTACTGGATGGAACTCAGGTGCTCCGCTACGGGACAAACAAGGGCTAAAAACACTCACTCAAGAGGTTGCTAAGATTCAACACGGCTTCCGCCTGGATGAGCGCGAACAACTCAAATTCACCAATCCTCGTGTGGAAAATGAACGACAACGTGCTATTCAAAGAGTCTACGATCAAACGGACAAACTAATTGAAGGTGTAAACGATACAGAGGAATGGTTGAGAGCGCAGGCTGTTTACAACGGGGTTATCGTGTATAACAAAAATGATGTGCAGATCAATGTAAGCTTTGGTCTGACGGCTAAGGTAACGCCGACAGTTCTATGGTCGGATCGTGCTGCTTCTACGCCGTTAGATGATTTACGAGTGGCTATTAAGGCATACAAAGACGCTAACGCAGGCCAAGCGCCGCGCTATATCGACATTTCGGGTGACGTTATGCTCGATCTGACTCTCAACGCTCAGACAAGAGGCGCATTGTTCGGTGTTAACAGCGCTATGTTGCCTACCCGGGAGCAAGTAGAAGGCCTCATCACACAAATCGCTGACGCTCCAATTACGATCCGTGTTAACGACGATGTGGTTTCCTTGGAGGGTGCGGCCCCTGCGCGGCTGCTGGAAGCTCGTACAGTTGCATTATTGGGTGAGCAGCCTATCATCACGGTGCAAGGGCCAACAATCGAAAAGAACTTTGAACCAGGAATCTATGTACTGCCTATCGTCAAAGAAGGCCCACCACCATCCGAAGAGGTATACGTTGGTGAATCTGCTTTCGTAGCTGTACAAAAACCATCCCAAATCTACCGCCTGTCGGTTTAATAGGAGGAACTTATATCATGGCAAAACAAAAATATAAGGTACTATCCCCGGTGATCCAAGCAGGGGTTATTGTGAATTCTGGCGAAATCGATCTTGACGATAAGTATGGAGACAAACTAGTTGAAAAAGGCGTACTTGAGGAAGTAGCATCAGCAAAGAAAACGGACAGCGCAAATAAAACTGAAGCAGACAGCACCAATAAAACTGAATAGGCTGGTGAGCGATATGGACCCGAAGCGTCTTGAAGCCTTACTCACCAAGCTTAAGGTTTTGTTGGGCCTGCCAGTGACCGAAACAGATAAGGATGTGCAGTTGTCTTTTGCCCTCAATTTTACGATTGATGGCATTAAGAACTACTGCAACATATCCGACATACCGGAGCAATTGGAAAACACGACACTGCTGATCGCAAAGGACTATTACCTCAACCAGTTTGCGGAGCCTGCAACGGCTGGAGAAACTGAGTTGAACGTCCAAAGTGTCAAGCGCGGCGATGTGCAGTTTAATTTTGCCGCATATGCCAAGAAGGGCGTGGAGGGTACGGCTTTCATCAAGTCGTACGCCGCGCAACTTAATGCATTTCGAAAGCTGAGGTGGTAGTGTGCAACTGGGTAATCCCGCAGTGGAACGCAGGCTTCTTGAAATGACCTATACGGGGGTTTGCCGAGTCGAAGGACAGACAACCCGCAAAGACCCCGTAACAGGCGTAGAACGGCCCACAAAGGGCATTATATTCGACAACCAGCCGTGTGCATTGTCTCAAGCGTCTTTGCCAAGCGCGGCCCAAATGGACACGAACAATGATGTCGCATATGACGGTAAGCTGTTTATTGCGCCTGATATTGTTATTCCGTCCGGAAGTCGTATCTTTGTTACGCAGGATGGCATGAATTATGAGTTTCAGCAGTCAGGTGAGCCGTTCATTTACCCAACACATCAAGAAATCAAAATGAAGCGGGTTGGTAAGGCATGAGCTTTGCTGAGTTTGATTTTAGCGAGTTTGAACAGCTGGGCAAGAGCCTGCGAAAGATGCACGCCGACTACCCGCGCTTTGTGGAGGACTGCATACGCGAGCTTGCTAGTAGGCTCCTGGCTAAGACGGTGGCGAGGACTCCCGTAGATACGGGAATGCTCCGGCGTAACTGGCAGCTGGGACCTGTAGAGCGTGTAGGAGGTGGCTATAGCATCGAACTATTTAACCCTATCGAATATGCGCCTTACGTGGAATACGGGCACCGCACCCGGTTACACACGGGCTGGGTGGAAGGTAGATTCATGCTTACCATTTCCGAAAGGGAACTTGAACGCGAATTGCCTGCGCTCATGGACCGTATGCTGAAACGATTTATGGAAGACCACCTGAGGTGATGCAATGGAAGATGTAAAAAACGGAATACGAAAGTATCTTTCATCCTTTCAAACAGGTGTGAAAGCATACGACGAGCGTATAGAGCAGGGTTTCGACGAGCCATGCTTTTTTGTGCTGCTTATACATGGTTCGCAAGACCGGGAATTTGGCCGCCGCTACATGAGGGTAGACAACTATGACATTCACTATTTCCCGGACCCAGACAACCCGGAGAAGCGCCGTGAATGTGAGGCCGTGGCTGATCGGCTATATGAAGAAATGGAATACATCCAGTGGGATGGCAGTATGTACAGGGCGGTGGGGATGAAACACCAAATCGTCGATGATGTGCTGCATTTCTTCCTGGACATTAACGTTCACCTTATGAAACCAAAGGGACCAGAAACAAAAATGAGGACTTTAAAACAGGAGGCTGGTATACGTGGCTGATACTGATAACCAAGAAAACGAAACTGGGGCAACGCCTGCGGTAGCGCCTACAAAGAAAGAGACGGCAACGTCTGCGGCTTCTGTAGAACCCCGCTTTTCCAAAGACCAATTTCGAGAATCACAGCAGTTTACAAATATTGAAAAAGACTTCCTGAACGCTCTGCTTCAGGATGAACGAACATACACGATCAGCGAGGCTAAGACCCTGCTGGCGGATTTTAACGCGAAGGAGGCTAAATAATGCCAGGTGGTACATGGGTTACCCAAAATAAGGACAGAGCAGGCGTGTACATGAATATTGTATCTGATCCAAAGTCACTCAGCACGCTTGGTGACCGCGGTACAGTAGCGCTGCCCTTGACGCTTCCCTGGGGAGCAACAAAACAGATAATCACCATTAATGCAGGCGACGATGTATCTAAGGTGTTGGGTTATGACATTACACATGCAAGCTTGTTGCTAATTAAAGAAGCGATGAAACGGGCTTCCAAGCTTCTTATATACAAACTCAACGAAGGTACAAAAGCTACCGCCACAAGTGGGAATTTAGTCATCACAGCTAAATATGGAGGCGTGCGTGGGAACGACATTACCGTTGTGATCCAAAGCGACATTGATACTCCTACTATTTTTAATGTAAGAACGCTTGTGGAAGGTCGGGAAGTAGATACGCAGAAGGTGGCGAACATCGACGGACTGGTAGCCAATGACTGGGTAACATTCAAGGCGTCTGCAACTGATAAGACGCTGGCTGCTACAGCGGGCGCACCACTTACAGGCGGCGCAAACGGTACTGTAACCAATACAGACCATAGTGACTTTTTGGCCGCTGTAGAAACACAGAATTTCAACACCATCGGTGTGGTATCAACGGATGCAACGCTCAAGTCAATTTACGTATCCTTCGTGAAGCGATTGAGAGAGTCGGAGGGCCGTTATGTACAAGTTGTCCTCTCTGACTACCCTACTGCCGACTACGAAGGCGTAATAAGTGCTAGAAACGGCGTGATACTGTCGGATGGAACGGTGATCGACAAGGTTAACGTGGTAGCTTGGGTAGCTGCGGCAGAGGCGGCGGCGCAGGTAAACCAGTCACTTACTTACACGGCCTACGACGATGCAGTTGATGTAGATGTTCGTTTGACTAATAGTGAGACGATCACGGCATTGCGAAACGGGGAGTTCGTATTCACCTTTAGTGACGATAAAGCCATCGTTGAGAAGGATATCAATACTTTCCGAAGTTACACCCCTACTAAGGGGAAAGAGCGCTCTAAGAACCGCGTAATTCGCGTACTGGACAGCATCGGTAACGATCTCAAAAAGGTTTTTGAAAGATACTATATCGGCAAAGTGGACAACAATGCCGATGGGCGCAACATATTCAAAAAAGAAGGTATTGCCTACATGGAATTGTTGCAAAGCATCAATGCAATTGAGGATTTCAATTCTCAAACAGATTTCATAGTTACTGCTGGCGAAGACAAAGACGCAGTATTGGTGGACACGGGAGTTAAACCAGTAGATGCAGTAGAGAAAATCTACATGAAAGTGCGGGTGAGATAATATGGCGTACTTAAAAGCTGGAGATACGATCTCTGGTCAAGAGGGACGAGCCTTTGCCACGATTAACGGCAATGTAGAAGAAATGTTTTACATTAAAACCCTTGAGGCTAAAGCAGAGAAGGAAAAAACCGATGTCAAAACCCTTGGTAAGCGCGGTACACAGCACAAAGCCAATGGCTGGAGCGGTTCAGGCAGCATGACGATTTACTATACAACAACGAGATTCCGACAGTTGATGTTAGATTACATCAAGACAGGTAAGGATACTTACTTTGACATCATGATTGTAAACGAAGACCCTTCCTCTTCGATTGGGAAACAAACTGTAGTTCTGAAAAGTGTGAACCTGGATAGTGTGATCATGGCCAAAGTCGATACCGATTCCGAAGTTCTGGACGAAGATATCGACTTTACTTTTGATGACGTGGATGTACCTGATAGCTTCAATGCCCCTACATTGGGAGCCTAATTTTAACTAAAAGGAGATTAATATAATGAGCGACTTGACTTTGTTTTATGCACAAAACGTGGATTCTGAAATTACTGAAGATGTGGCAATTTCACCTCGATTCAAGGATAAAGAGGGCAAGCCTGTAAAGTGGGTTATTCGTAGTATCCCGGAAACTGAAAACTCTGTACTTCGCAAGGAGTCAACAAAGAAAGTGAAAGGGAAGAACGGTATTTACTCCAATGAATTTGATTCAGAGGCATACTTGTCCAAAATGGTAGTAGCGGCAGTTGTTTACCCAAATTTGAAAGATGCGGAATTACAAAAATCGTATGGTGTTCTGGGTGCTGAATCACTCATTAAGAAGATGTTACTATCCGGTGAGTATTCTACTTTGCTGGATAAAGTACAGTCTCTAAGCGGTTACGATCGAGATATGAACGAATTGGTTGATGAAGTAAAAAACTCATAAAGGAGGATAGTGGGGAAGCTAACTATGCCTACTACGCCCTCCATGAACTCCATATCCTGCCGCACGATCTCATGGCAATGAGTCAGCGTGAACGCGCTGCTATTTACGCTATGATCTCTTATCGAATAGACCAAGAGAAGGCGGAACAAAAGAAAGCAAAGAAAAAATAATAGACGTTCCCTGAATGACTTGGTAGAATGATGGTAAAATCTACCCATTCAGGGAGGGTCATTTGTGAAAAAAGTCCTGACTTTATTTATGCTTGTTATGTCTTTGATGATTGTGTCTGCTTGTTCATCTGCTAAAGAAGAAGCGGCTACTCCTACTCTTGATGATTATGTGAAGGCTTATACTGATGCTGGAGCCATAGAGCGAGGGAAATTGCAATTTGAAAACGGAAGAGCTTCCAACGGAAAAATGCTGTATCTTGACAATAGTCCTATACAAATAATGGAGTATGATACGCCAGAAGATGCTAAAAAGGCTCAAGAAGAAATCTTTTTTCTTAAAAAGTATTCGTTGAAAGGAAACATACTTTTAAACACCAACAATAAAGAAGCGAAAAAGATTTTTGATGAACTGAAATAAATTGGTTGAAAAGACAGACGCCTATGAAGGCGTCTTTTTTCATGCCAGAAAGGAGAAATGATGGCAACTGTATCAGCGAGTCTCCAACTGTTCGATAACTTTTCTCAACGCCTGAACGCAGTCAATAGTGCCGTTCAAGCCACTACTAGGCAAATGGAAAGGTTAAGAACTGCTACAAATGCACATATGCGGTTTGATATCCAAATCGCTAATGAGGCAATTTTAATGAACCAAGTACGTCTCATAAGGCAACGCATTCAGAGCCAACTAAGGGTTATCCAAGCTCGCATACAAATTGAACTACCAGCGTCATTGCAAGCTATGTTTGGCAATCTTCAAATGCTTGTGTTGCGTCTTATTCGTGTTGTGCGTCAACTCAGAACCAGTAGCGGAGCGAATGCGGCAGAGTTACAAGCCGCTTTAGCACGAATAGCGGACCTAGAACGCAAAATAGCTCAATTGCAAGAGCAGATAAACGGAAGCCTAAGAAGAGGAGAAGGTGCATCGTCTGGCTTGCTGGCTAATCTGAAAGGTATGGCCGCAGCGTATTTGTCGCTTCAAGGGCTTAAGGAATTATTCAGCGCTACCGTAGGTGGTGCGATGGATCAGCAGAAGATGGAAGACATGTTTGTTGCTCGTACAGGGCAGGAAGATGTAGGACGCGCGATGTTTGATCGCTTCAAGAAAAATGCATTGGAAGCTGGGCAAGATGTGAATGAGTCCTTGAAAGGTAGCCTTTCCTTTTTCTCGGCAACGCAAAATGTTGATCAACTTGAGAAGCTAAACAATCTCGCCCAACGGTTGAATGCGTTTGACAGTGCGGGAAATGGCATGGAAGGCAGCGCCTTCGCCCTTAAGGAAGCCCTCTCGGGCGATATTGTATCTCTTGCAGAACGCTTTAACATGGGCAAATCAGATATCCGCGCATCCGGTATTGTGGACTTCGCTAAAAAAGGTGATATCGAAGGTTTTATTAAAGGATTTGACAAGCTTCTTGAATCGCAGAAGATGGGGCAAAAAGCATTCGAAACCATGCTGGCGAGTCCGGCTAAACAGTTGGAGACGATGCAAAACAATGTTAAATCCATGTTTGCTGATGCTGGGCGCGCGGCTACCAAGTCGCTTTTACCAATGATCCAGATGTTGAATAACGCATTCAAGCAAGGCAAATTCGATGCATTCTTTGCTAACCTGAGCAAAGGTTTAGATTGGGTAGTCCAAAATGCGATTAAAGCTTTTAATGTTATAGCTCAAGTATACGGCTTCATATCAAGCAATTGGCAAAACATTGCACCTATTGTCAAAGGGGTGGCAGCGGCGTTTATCGCTTGGAACATTGCTATGAAAGCCGTAGCGGTTACGCAAGGGATCATTGCTTTCGTCACAGGGAGTAGCACAGCTGTGATATTTGCCCAAACATTAGCAACACGAGGTCTTTCGGCGGCGTGGGCAACCCTGAATACGGTTATGAAGGCGAACGTGTTTATTGCCATCCTGACGGTCCTGGTGGCTATTGTGACGTGGATGTACGAGGTGTACCAAACCAACGACATGGTGGCTGCGGCGATGTTGCTGAAGTGGAATGAAGTCTTAAATTTTTTCGATCAAGTACCTATCTTTTTCGCAAAAGTCGGAGTCGGTATTGCTCAAGCGTTCATGAATGCAAAGGCCAGCGTAATGCAGACGATGCAAGACATGGCAAACGGCGTAATAAACAAAGTAAATGACATGATTAATGCTCTGAACAGCACAGGAATGACGGATATCAATTTTGTCAGTCAAACTCGATTCGCAGATGATTCCAAGATAGCTGCTGATAAATTCCGAAGCGAAAGCAATGCTAAAATTGAAGCAATGGAAGCCGCTGCTGCTTCTAAAGCGAGAAAACGCCAAGATGATACCATGAATTATATCCGCCAACGGGATATGGATCGTCGGAAGCAAAAAGCCGCAGCTACGCCTAAGGCAGATAAAACTTTCGACTTCACCAAATGGAACGCGGCAGCTGACGCAGCTAAAAAAGCGAATGCTGGAAATGACAAAAAGAAAAACGTTGGCAAGGTAGATAAAGTCGGCAAGATCGAGGACAAGGTAGATATCTCGTCTGAGGATTTAAAGGTAATGCGCGATATCGCAGAAATGAAGTCCATACAGAACTTCGTGACACTTACGCCTACTGTCCAGGTGAAGACTGGGGACATCAACAACGGCGCTGATGTGGATACGATCATTAAAAAGATCGGTGACCATCTGGAAGAACAATTTGTCTCTACGGCACAGGGGGTGTACACATAACAATGGAACACGCCATACTACTAAGCTACAACAACGGAGAAGAAGCATTCCGTATCCCAGTGAATCCGCCAGAAATGAGCATCAAAGAGGCTGGAGATGGTTCCACATTTAAAATCGTGGACGGGGGCGAGATCAACGCGATTCAGTCACGGAAACTTACGGAGATATCCTTCGATAGCTTTTTCCCTGGACAGGCGTACCCATTCGTCAACACCGATGAATTACGTCCAATACCTGAATATATTGCTTTAATAGATAAGTGGATGGACACCAAGCGGCCCATCCGTTTTATTTATTCTGCGATCAGTTTTGATCCAGGTGCGCAGAAGAGCCCGCAGGAAATCGCTATTAACATGCCGGTCACAATAGAAGAGTTCGAGTGGAAACCAGTTGCTGGTACTTCAGACATTGAGTACACGATATCTTTAAAAAAGTACGTGTTTTACAATGCGGTGCAGGCCAAGGTGAAGAAAACCACAACCAAGGCAGGCGCAAAAAAGACCACGACCACGAAGGCAAAGGCCAAGCGGCCTAATGAGAAGGTTAAACCCAAGTCGGTCAAGGTGAAAGCAGGCGACACACTTTGGATTATCGCTAAGAAGAACTTGGGTGACGGGTCCCGTTACAAGGAGATTCAAACACTCAACAAGATTACAAATGCACAGGCCAAACGGCTAAAGGCTGGGCAAGTGCTGAGACTGCCGGGGTGATGGTATGGACATTTTTATAGATAACCGGGATGGTAACGTATGGCAGGTGTCGGGTGAAGCGCTGGCAGGCAAAGAGAACGCGTCAGGACTTGTGTCTGAACTCACATGGAAGACCGAACGCACCGGGAGCCCAGGTAGCGTAGATATCACGCTTGTAAGAGATGGCATCTACCAGAACAAAAAATTCAAGGTCCAGAACGGGGATATCGTACGGATCACCAAGGGCAAGTACAAGATTTTTTATGGCTATGTGTTTTCGGTGGAGCAATCTGAAAAATCCGAAATGAAGATAACTGCTTACGATCAGATTCGTTACCTTAACGCCAACGACACGTACGTGTTCAAGAACCTGACAGCCGGGGCGGTTATTAAGCGGATTGCAGAGGATTTTAAGCTCAAGACTGGCAATATCGCGGACACGGGATTTAAGATACCATCTATGGTCGAAGATAATCAAAAGCTGCTGGACATCATCTATAAGGCTATAGACTTGACGCTAACATCCACCGGGTCAATCTATGTGTTCTATGACAACTTTGGCGCTCTAGCTCTTAAGCGTGCAGCGGACATGCTTGTATCGGTGTCGGTGGGTGATGGTAGCCTTATGACCGGATACGCGCTTAAAAAGAGCATAGACTCCGAGACTTACAATTACGTCAAGCTGGTGCGGGACAATAAAGAGTCCGGCAAGCGGGATGCCTACGTTTACCAGGACAGCAACAATATCAAAAAGTGGGGCAAGCTCCAGTTGTACGATAAAGTCGATGAAAAAATGAACGCGGCACAGATTAAACAAAAAGCCCAAAACCTGCTTACCCTGCACAACCGGGAAAGCAAGAGCCTGAGTATAGATGCTATGGGGGATTTAAGTATCCGGGCCGGGTGCTATGTGCCTGTGTTTATTGATGATTTGAAGGTGAGTCAAGTTTACTTGGTAGATTCATGCACACATAAATTTTCGGGTTTAGAACATACCATGTCACTCGAATTGAAGGTGATTTAATGATAAAACAATTACAAAAAATAGCACTTGGAAGTGTGGAGGCCAGCAAGCCATCTACGGGTATGGTTGGTCAGGTGACAGGAGTAAATCCGCTTGAAATCACTGTAGACCAGCGGCTGGTTCTGGACGAGGATCTTTTACTTGTTACAGAGCGCGTTACCCGTTATGAGGTTAGCCTAACGCACAGTCACACGTATAAAGACGAGACTCCGACAGAAACAGCAACCAAGGCTACTCAAACCGCTCTGCCGGATGTACTGGTGATTCGCGAAGGGCTCAAGATCGGTGACGCTGTACTTTTACAACGCATGCAAGGTGGCCAGCAATTCGCCGTTATAGATAAGTTGGTGAGCGCATGATTCCAGAGGGCGGCAGCATCATAGACGAGGAAATAGAAGAGGAAGAAATGCCCACCAAGACATACGCCTTAGACTTTGAAAACGGACGCGCACGCGGCATTGTGGACGGTCTGGAGGCTATGCGACAGGTAGTGTACAAGATACTGCAAACACTACGTTACGAAAATCTCATTTACAGTGACGATTACGGCGCCGAAGTAGACCGGCTGCAAGGACAGAGCCGATTATTCGTGCAAACAGAGCTTAAGCGGCTAGTGCGTGAAGCTTTACTGGCGGATGATCGGATTACGGACGTAAGAGATTTTCAGTTTACCTTTTCTGGTAGTGACGTGCTGGCAGAGTTTGAGGTCGTAACAACGCAAGGAAACTTTAGAGACGAAACGGGGGTCGGAGGAATTGTATGAGGATCAAACAGAAGAGGTCATCTTAGAACGTCTGCTGGCCCGTATACCGGATACTATGGATAAACGGGAGGGGAGCGTTATCTTTGACGCGCTGGCCCCGGCAGCGAACGAACTGGCCCAAATGTATGCCGAGTTGGATACGAATATAAGCCTGATATTCCCGAACGCGGATAATGAGGAATATTTGGACTCGGCTATAGCGTGGTCCGGCATAGTGCGGAAAGAAGCGACCAAAGCGCATTGGCGAGGGAAGTTTTTCGACAACCAAGGTGTGCTTATGGATGTACCTATAGGTAGCCGTTACAGCATTGAGGACCTAAACTATGTCGTGCTCAGCAAATTAGGTGTCGGCCAGTTTGTTGCGGAATGCGAAACGGCTGGCGAAATAGGCAATCAATTTTCGGGGGCGCTGTTGCCTATTGACTTTATTAACGGGTTGGCTAAAGCGGAATTGGTGGATCTACTTGTTTCCGGCGAAGATACAGAAACGGGTCCGGCTCTATTTGATCGGTACCAAGACAAGGTCACTAAACCAATTACGAGCGCTAACAAAAACCAGTATGTTGTGTGGGCTCGGGAAGTGCCTGGTGTTGGGGATGCTAAAACCTTCCCACTCTGGAATGGTCCCGGAACGGTTAAGGTGGTCATTTTGGACAATAACAAGCGTGCTCCTTCGGCAGCAGTCGTACAGGCAGTGCAGACCTATATTGACCCTACTCAGGATGGACATGGTGAGGGCGCTGCCCCAATCGGTCCAGTAGTAACGGTTGTCGGTGCCGGAGAAGTGCCTATAAACGTCAGTGTGCGGGTTCAACTGGCTAGGGATGCGACAACAGACGATGTAAAAGAGCAGCTGGAAGCCAGCATAGCTAAGTATCTGGAGGGATTAGCTTTTAACGATACAGATACCCTAGTACGGATTACGCGGATTGCCAACTTTATATTGGATGTGCCACCTGTTATCGACTATTTTGACCTGACTATCAACGGAGTGACCAGCAATATCCAAGTACCTTTGGATTCGGTTGCTGTGCTTGGGACGGTGGATGTACATGTCTAAAAAACTTATGTCTTATCTGCCTGATTATTACCAAGAGATTGAAGAGTTCGTGCAGATAATGGACGCTGAAGATATCGAGTTCGACAAGCTGAACGCAGCAATAGTAGATACATTCAGCCAGTTTCACCCGGAGACGGCAACCTGGGGCATTAAGTATTGGGAGAAGGATCTGAAAATAGTCTCCATGCCTTCCAAGCCCATAGAGCAGCGCCGCAGCGTGGTTATCTCTAAGATGCGCGGGAGCGGCAAAGTGTCTGCAAGCATGATAAAAAATGTGGCAGATAGCTATGATCGTGGCGAGGTTGATGTCACTGTGTATCCGTCTGAGTATTATTTTGTGATTCGCTTTATTGGCACTTTAGGAATACCGCCAAATCTACAGGATTTGAAAGACGCTATTGAAGAAATAAAACCAGCACATTTAGAAGTAAGATATAAATTTCGCTATTTGGTTATTCGTGAAATACACCATGTAATGCGGATAAACGAAATAAATAAAACACTATTAAACAATTTTGCAGGAGGTGTACCGATTGGCTAGTAATACACCTAATTTAAGTTTATATATGAAGGACCCAGTAGCAGACGGTAACGATTTCTTCGATGTGAAAACGATGATGAATGATAACTGGGAGAAGATAGACGGTTTTGCTGGTAGTATGGATGCGGTTAAAGAACGCCTTAATACTATATCCCGTCAAGACGTAACACTGCAGCCAGGCGTGCAGATCATCAATGCTGCCAAGTCAGCGCCATTTTCTTTGTCCGGTATAACCGGGCGTATGTTGGTTAACCTGATCGGGCGACTTGGTGGATGCGAAGCGGTATCGTCTTGGTCATCCAACGTAGCAATCGCACTCGACAGCACGAACAAAACCAGCGGCAGCAGCAGTTTTAAGCTTACACTTGGCTCTGTGCCTGCTACAGCTTCAGCAAGCTTTTTGACCACACCGGGTCGCAAATACATTGCCGTAGCCGATGTTAAAAACGGCAATACCAGCAAGGTGGCCATATCCATAAATGGCGTTACTGGCGCTAATGGAAATGACGTAGCAGCGGCCTCTGCTTTTGCTTCGTCCGTTGTACGGTTCGCGGCTACAGATTTTTTCCACATCGTTACTGTCACAGGCACAGGCAACAGCGGAAGCACTTTTAATATGGACAGTGTGCGCGTTTACGAGGTCAGCGAGGCGGACTATACAGCCGCTGCAAGCCTTACGCCAGCACAAGCAGCAACTAAGTACCCATACGTAGACAGTGTAATGCCTGTACGTAACCCTTATGCTATACGCTGGACAGATGCCACCAAAACAACTATCGCCTCCATGCTTGCACTGCAAACAGACCTGTACGCCGATCCGGTTACGGGAGCTAATGCGGATACAGTCTATGAGCGCGACGGGCAATATTTCAAAAGCAAGAATTGGAATCGTCTAATTCTTGATGGGGGCTTGCCGTGGGAGTTAAACGCCTTAAAGTCTGGTACAGGATTTAAGGCTGTGCAACTATTCAGATATACTCCTATATCGGACATATCCTCGAATCGTAATGCTTTGGTAACAAAGTATGATGGTAAGGTGTTGGACAACAAAGGAAGCTCTGCGGGTGGAGCGTCTGACCAACATAATGGGGGGTACGCGCCGGACTACGGTATTTTACTTACTGTAGGGGTTGCAGACAGTGGGTGGGCAGATGGTTACACGCCAACAGTAGACGAGATAAAGGCGTATTTTATGGGTTGGAGGATGCGCGACCAAGTAACAACAGCCCCATATACAAGTGGAGTCAAAGCATGGGGCAGTTTAAAATCTGGCGGTACAGATTACTATACCAACACCTTGCCGACAACAAAAGCCGCTGATTTTAGTACACCGTACCAGCTTGTATACCAGCTCGCAACGCCTACCGTGGAGCCTATCGTATCAGAGGGGCAACTGACCTTCAATGAGGGTGATAACCAAGTTGAAGTGGGTACGGGTGTTGTTCTACGAGAACGGGCTAGGGCGTTGCTCAAGCAAGGGTATGGAACGGAAAACCCAACACTATATTCATGGAACATAAATAACGGTTCGCCAAGTTACGAGCAAAGTCTAACGGATTATCGCATTGATAGGTTTGTTGGCATCTACAAAAATGGCCGTTTAGATAAGTGGAGATTGTTTCCGAATACCACGACTCAAGCAGGAGCAATGGCCCAAAAACTAGAGGTCGAATACGATTCGTCCGCTGTCTACACAGTGTCCTACCTGGCATTCATGCCATCGCCTGTAGCACCATTCACAGGTTCCTACGCAACCAACGAAAAAACGCTGCTTGCGGACTTGGTGGACAGTGTGCAACAGAATACGGCGCGTGTGAGTGTGCTGGAGAACAAGAAGGCTGACAAGGATAACCCAGGTGTGTTAAGTCCGACCTTACTAAACGGGGTCATTGTTGAGGCGTCGTTTTCTCCTGTAGAATACGTGAAATCCTCAGATGGTTTGGTAACGTTTCAAGGGTCTGTTAAACCACCTTCCGCTGGTACCTTTGTAATGTTCCGCTTGCCCGAAGGGTATAGACCTAAGCAACTCGTTGCCTTAATGTGTGCAGGCAACACAGGAGCCGCAGATGTGTCTGTAAAAGTCCTTGTATCTGAGAATGGCAATGTGCAAATGGAGTCTACTGTATCCTTGGCTTGGTTGAGGTTAGACGGTATTAAGTTCTTAGCGAATAGATAAAGGAGGTCACACCATGAAAGTAGTACCTAAAGTAAATACAGATGGCTTCTATCTGGAGGACGAGCTAGTGGACGATGCCTTTAATGGTGTCGTCCCTTTTTATGCCCAGCCGGAAACCTCCGGTCAGGACACAGATATTGAGCCAACAACACCGGAGCCTGCCGGGTACACTGTCGGTGTACCGATTACAACGCCGGGCCTGTACAAGCCGCGCTTTGATCTGGCGGCGTGGGAAACGTACCAATCAGCCGTTTACGAGGCGCAAGAGGCGTATATAGCTGCGTTGCATGACTGGCAGACCAAAGGCAAGGATGTTGGAGAGCAGCCTGTATATGTCGTGCTAGCGCAGCCGGAAGGATTGTGGAAAGAAGGGCTTACGCCGGAGGAAATCGCGGAGCTGACCAAGCAGCCAGAGTCACAGCCGAAGCTACGCGAGGAACTTGCAAACACTCAAGTCGCCATGGCGGATATGTACGAGCAGATGCTTACTATGCAAGCCGAGCTTGCGGCACTTAAAGAGGGGAGGTGATTAACGTGGCAGCCATTTATGGATCGTTGATTAGAAAAGGTCTCAAAACGTTCGCCCAGGTACCAGACATACAGAAGGAGCCAGTTAGGGCTTACCTAGCAAGTTGGGGATTAGACGTGGATGGCACACAATTGGAATAACGGGAAGAGTGATACAGGAAAATTGATAGAGACGGGGGAAAGGGTATGCCGGAAGGAGACGTGATGGCGATTGAACAATTGCACACGAAAACAGAAGAGTTAACAGTTCAACTACAGAATCTAAGTGGTGAATTCGCTAGGTTATCCGCTCAGGCTGTATCGGATGGGGCGCGTTTTAAACTGATCGAGCAGACGACAGGGCGGCATGATGATGAGATTCGCCAGTTAAAGGATTCAACACGTATGATGCAACTCCAGTTTGATCAAGTAATGACCAAGATCGATACGCTGGAAATGAAACTGTTTAGCTGGCTCCAACAAACTCAGCAGGACAGTGTTAAGGAACGAACCACAAATAATAAACAGTGGTTTAACTTTCTGACTTTTGTATTGGGCGGGACCATAATCGCTATCGTTACAGCGGTATTTGTAAAAGGGGGATTGTGATACTTGTTTAATCAAACCAAATACACGATAGAACGGCGCTACATAAACAAGCGCCATAACGTAAGACCGGGTACTCGCCTAATAAGCGGGAATCCGGTCTTTTTAGTTGCGCACGATACAGGTAATCCAGGAGCGTCAGCGGATAACCATTACACCTATTTCAATGGGCTGGTAGATCGTTCTGCTTCAGCACAGACGTTCATAGACGACAAAAAGATTCTTGAGATAATTCCGGCTGGTACTGGACCCGATCCAGCAGAAAAGGCATGGCACGTCCTGTACAACGTCACCACAGATAACGAGCGCTTTGGTGACGACGCGAACGACATTGCCCTTGGAATAGAACTATGCTTCGGTGGCAAGATCGACACGTTAGAGGCTTACAAACGCTTTGTATGGTATCTAGCTTACTGCTGTAACAAGTGGGGCATTAACCCACGAACGCACATACCAAGCCATAAGCAGCTTGATCCAGCGCGTAAGAGGGACGTAGACCAAGCGCTAGCTACGATTGGTAAGACGCTAAAGGATTTAGTGCAGGACGTGGAAACAGAGCTTAAAGGCACTACCGTGGCTCTTGCTGCGCTGGACTTTACGCCGTTACCTGTTTATATAGCTCAGTCGCTTATTGACAACTATGTATCTCCAGCTTGGTTCGCAAGCCAAAAGGCAGGAGACGATGTGGGCAAGACACATTTTCATAACCTTGCCAATAACCTTCGGGCAGCGGCCGGGCTGAACGAAAAGAACCTGCCTCTTGCCGGAGCTGTGAAGCTGTTTAAATCCAATGCACAAGAGATTATCTTCCGGTGGCTCCAACCAGCTTGGTTTAAAGCAAAGCAGGCGGGCGACAAGGAACAAATGCAACACTATAACAATCTGGCTAATTACCTGCGTTCTGCCGCAGGTCTGCCCAAACAATAATAGGGGGATTTTATATGCAAAATGTAATCGAAACAATTCAACCAGCTATTAATACCATTGTCACAGCCATTGTAGGTGTACTGGTGACCTTTGCTTTGGCAGGGATTAATACACTTAAGAATAAGGCTAATGCTTGGTTAGATGCACGTACAACAGCTGCACAGCGCGAGGTAATTCATAAAGTAGCAGGGGAGGCATTTGCGCTTGCTCAGACTACATTTAAAGATGTTGGCGGGGTTCGCAAGATGCAAGAGGCCTTGCAGTATGCATCCTTGCGATTGACGGAACAGGGTATTGTAGTATCGTCTACGGAGTTGCAGGCAGCGATTGAGAAGGCATATCTGGAATATAAGGCTAAGACAAAGACGGTTCTGGCTACCGAAGCGCAGCCGAGTGAAGAGGTAACACAGGCAGCAGCTAAGGAAGCTGTATCTGGTCTGGCTGCAAAGTTGAATGATTTCTTGGCTCAAGCTACGGCGGAGGTATCAAATACTATTTCTACTCAGGCGCAGACTGAACCTGAGCCTATTCCGGCACCAGCAGAATCGGTACAAGCGCCTGCTGCTGAATAAGACTAATACGGCTACAGTTACAAAGTAATCAACTACCCTGCTGGCTTCGGCTGGTGGGGCTTTTTTTGTTTCCTTGGTTGTTAAACCGGCTGAAAATTTGCCTATATTATTGATAGAGTTTACTGCAGTTGTGGTAATCAATTAATATCGGTCGAAAGAGAAGAGATTATAGATTTTTTCAAATGATCTGTTATAATTCAAGAAACGGCAATATTTAGGAGGTAGAAACAATGGAGGAACAACAACTAGATCCAGCAGAGCTCGTAAAAAAAGGTCTTAAATACATAGACGATGCTATTGATGGTGACAGTAACACTAAACTATTCTTATGGAATACAATTGAAAAGGTTTTGAACAGACCTAACAACAATTATGAAAGGTTAGCAGACGTAATAGATATGATTTTTCAACCACCAGCAGGAAGAGCAATTGAATTATTATTAAGTGGTGATTTAGGTGATGATATATCTTCTTTTTTGATGAAAAACAAATCCTTTTATATTTCTTTAAATCAAAGCTTCGGGTTCGATTATCATGCATCTATTATGTCGTACAATAATTCTCCGCTTAGTTTGGTCAAATTGGAAATTTTAAATGGAGATGCGAATATTGTAAGAATACTTAGAGCTGATAGATCATACATTGATCTTGATCTCGATTCTGTTGGAATCGCCTATTTCGTCGAATTTATGTTCAATTTGATGAACGCATCGTTTGTAAATGTTGATGAAGAGTATAAAAAGAATTTTTTGAATTACTTGAAAGGCGGAGTGGAGTCCGCTCTATCGAATAATCATGAGTAAATCCATAGCCATTAAAGATGTGGATTTGTTCAGTAAAGCTCCTATAGGGATTCCTAATGAAAAAAAACAACCGTTAAATATGCCTGAGGAACGGTATAGTCCATACTTAAGTAGTGATATTACAGATGGAAAAGTCAGGAACCATCATCCTCAAAATAAAGGTTTTTCCCTACTAGAACAACGGATTCGTGATATACTAATAGGAAACTATGAAACTGCAACAACAACAGAAAATAATGCGGAGGCTGGTGATAACATGGACGACTCGACGAAATTGCTGCTTGAACGTATAGAACGCGACTCAAGAGAACGCGAGGCCCGTTATCATAAAGACGCCCAGGAACGTGAACAACGTTATCGCGAAGAAATGAAGGAACAGGATCGACGCTTACGGCAAGAAGCTAACGAGCGAGAAGAACGTATTCTAAATGCGATTGCTGAGGTTAAAACTGATCTGAAACAGGATTTTCAAGATGTAAAGGATGAGTCTAGAACCACAAGGAATACAGTAATTGCTTTAACTGTTGCTATTATCATAGGAATTGCAGGCATGGTGATTACAGTTGTGCTTACTCGATAATAATCCGAAAGCATCGGTGACACCCTACTGGCTAAGCTGGTGGGGTGTTTTTTTGTTATTGCTCACATAGATTTACACCAAAAGAATTGATATGTAAAAAAGCCCTCCATTAAAGGAAAGCTTCTGCATCTTTACGCTGAGTATGGCAACTCAATTTAATTGTAATTACGACAAAACATAAAATCAAGCCCTATGGGTTCCACCCCTTTTTCTTATTCTTCCAAGTTAGACTCTAAAAAATCTATACCCTTTGCAGTAATACTTATCGACAGTTTTTCGTCCATGCCTTTACCGCCCATTGGCGAAATATGAATGAACCCCATTTCAAACATAAAATGGAAAGCTAAGTGTCGTTCAGTGTTTCTTTTCTGATATATGTCTTCTTTTGAGCCAAATAACATATTATTTTCTTCTCCGGAAAACCAAATCTGATATAGCTCTCCTAGTATATCTAATCTTAATTTCTTACGCTCCCTTACTTTCTCAGCATCAATCATTTTAAATCCCCTTTCAACAAAATGACAATGGTCAGGATTACATTATCCCTAATGTCCTGACCATTGTTAGTTATAAAGTTTATATTTATTTCAATTCAATTTTATCTGGATCATTGGAAATAATAATTTTCGGATCATAACTTCTTGCTGCTGAAAACAATTGGATATTAGTTCCTCCTGAATTGTGGTATATATTACCAGACAAAAATACTCTATACGTTCCTTTTTTATCTGGGTAGAATGTACGTTCATTATGTTCTTCGGGACCAAGACCACCAGTATAATTATATACTACAGTATCTACTGTTTTCCAAGCATGTAAAAAATCTTCCCTGTATTCTAAGGTCATTATTAAGTTCACCCTAGTAATTACCTTGCCCCAATTTTTATAGTCCCACTCAGCAAGTAGTCCTCCGTACTTCTGCACAGTCAGATCAACATAAGTGTCTGCTTTTTGCAGACTTATCTCTCCATTACCATAAGTCTCACTGGTAACAGTGGCAGGGTTATTTGACTGTAAAATACTACTACTGCTGGCTTGTGTTGTTGTCTCTTGTGCTGACACTAAACCGAATGGCGCAATTGTAAACAATAAAACCAACGCAGCAAAGACGGAAAAAATTCTCTTCATCCTAATCTCTCCCTATCATTGTGTATTTTATATAACGATAGAACTATAACATATATATACCAATAATTATGATATTTTTTTAGAATAATTTGTAAAATGACTCTTTGGAACTACTTATCCCACAAAATTCGACAATATTCAAAAATAAAAATAATTAGAATATTACATGAATAGAAGTTACAAAAGTTATTGACAACTGTTAAATTATGGACAACAATAGAATGCAAGAATATAAAAATCTTGGAATTTTTATGCGAAGGGTGGATATGACATGAAGCATACACCTACGATTCGGACGGAATTAGATAGTTACCTTCAACAAGAAGGTTTGAGCTTATCACAATTTGGGCAAATTGCAGGCATGAATAGGGGAGCAGTAAGTGCCATTGTGTCAGGAAATAAGCCTATATCCATTAACCAGTTAGATTGCATTACTAAGGCTATGGGTTTACCGGAAGGTTACTTTTACGACTTGTTCGTAGAAAACTACATCTTAGACGTACCCCTGAATATGAGACGAATTGAGCCATTTTTGTATCGCTGTGTGAAGTTGAACAAGCTGGATACGATCCGTAAAGTGCTAGGAGCCGTTATGGATAATCCACTCTATTCATCAAAACTATTTGAGATTGCGGAAGACCTATTCGCGCAGGGTCAACATGAAGCGGCACTGATACTCTATGAGAATGTGGCAGAAGTGGAGAAGTACCAACATTCTGAACGCTTGGCACTCTGTCAATATCGGATATTCACGATTCAGGTTGGAGACGATCAAAACCAAAATTGCAGGGCAGCAGCGGTATTTGAGGCTTTTGTTGAGCGTCTAGATGAAATAGACCAGCTTGACGCGTTAAAGGATTTGGCTAACGTGTATAGGTCTTTACGTAAGTGGGACAAGGTTGATGAAATGGCAAGGAAAATGAGAGCTAAAGCGGAAATCCAATATACTTGGAAACACCAACAGAAGAACCAAGAACGCAATGATGCTGCGAAAAAGTTAAGTCGTCCCATGTTTGTGTACATCACCTATGCCGACCTGTTGTGTGCCAGTGTCTGTGAAGCCCAAGGCGATTATCAGCAAGCTTTACAATATACATACGCCTACGCTAATTTAGATTGGGTCAAAGAGACGGATGAAGACACTCGACACTGGGTTAACTTGTTCAAGAACTGGGCAGAGAGTAATACTTACGTATATAAGCTTTTGTCTGGAAATACAAGTGTGCTTACGGATTATGTTGAATTTATTGCTGCATCAACCAATAAATCCGATAAAGAAATGGTTACTAAGCTGTTGAACGTAATGTTTGCGGCTAACCGATATCAGTTAGATGTGAATGATATACTTAAACGTTTTGAAACGGTTATTGACTCTTTTGTGCAACAGGGACAGCCATCATCTGACATGTATACTAAGCAAGTTATACCAGAGCAGCTTGCACGATTTGGTTATGAATTGGCCTATTATTGTTTACATCGTGGTATGTTCAGTGATGGCTTTAAATACTTGATGTATTCAATGGTAAAAGCGCATACACTAAATAATGAAACTTATTTTATAAACTGTTTGGGGCTTTTCGTGAAGTTTAGAAAACATGCAGTTCCTGAGTTCAAGGAAGAGTTTCTAAATCTTATTGAAAGGGTGTGGTTAGATAATGTTGAAAAAAGTAGCTTTTCTAATCATTGCGGCTAGTTTTTTGTTTATTGTTACTGTACCTGTTCAGACGAATAGTCATAATCCAATGATACAACCGCAAGATACAGTAGGAGGAGCTTAAAAAACTTATTGAAAAGGTGTGGATGAACAATGTTAAAAAAAAATGGCAGTTTTGATTGTCGCGACTAGTTTTTTGTTTTTTGTAGGCTTTCAAATCTATAGTCATCAGGTTATTCAACTACAGGATGTCGTTGGAGGTGCTTAAACTTAGATATCAAAAAAGCTCTGCTAACCTTTATTGGTCGGCAGAGCTTTTGCTTTAATCATTCCGATGCGCGTATATTTCCTCCGCCTCGGAAGGGGTTTTGAAATCAAACTCGAAATACACTGCGCGTGTAACCTCTCTTATTTCATCATCATCCCAACCTTGTCGGCGCAGAGCTGCTATGATGTACCCAAGACATGCGTTATTACTCATCGTTTATCCCTCCAGACCTTAACCGCCACAATCCCCGATACGACCAACGCAGCTACGCCCACAATCATTGTCACTGTCTCCATATGATTACCTCCTATAGAGGGGCCGAAGCCCCGTTATTTCAATTAACATCCTACCTAGCAATAACTCCCGAAAGTACCTCAAATGTTTGTTTTTCAATCAGCGCTCTCTCTTGATTAGCCAAATATTCGAAATTCGGATGATAATAAACTTCTGGTTTATGTCCATCCTTCTTTTTATGACCAAGTTCTCCATCCTTAACAGCAGCGTTGAGCACAGAACGCACTTCGGCAGGAAGCTTCTTCACTACCACAAATCGTGCCATACGTACCTTTTCAACATTTGCCCTATCAGCAGACATTTCTCCGCGCCGAACCATGTCTTGTAACCATTCAAGATCGTTTTGCGTCAGCTTGTTCATTTCTAACCCTCCCGCGTAAGGCCGCCGCCAATTGTATATATAAAGCCTATATGTTAAGATTGGGATAGAAGGCGCTGTGTAAGCCGCCCTCTATAAAGGAATCCTTAACGTCTGCGCCGCACGCGTCGTTTATTGGTTCCTTTTTTCTTTGCCTTTTTACGGCTGGCGTTGTGTACTTTGAGTACAGCCAGTGCTGTAACCAGTTGGATGATTGCCGTAACAAGGTTTACCCAATCTTTCATTGCTTTGCTCACCCCCCTCACATTTACTATTTTACAGCATTTAAAATGCTTTGTAAATAGTTTTATTGAGTGTTGCAAAAATATTTTAAATGCTTTAAAATTTGCATAACAGGAGTGTGATTTTATGGCTGGAAGACCACCGAAAAAAGATAAGAAGATTAGAGAGGCTATCTATTTTGAGCCGGAATTGTTGGAATGGCTCCAAGAGAAGGCAGAGCAAGAGAAATGTACAGTAAGCGTGTTGGTAAATAGGATGACTGCACAAGCAAAAGAGCAGGAGGGATAAGGCCTCACTGCTCTTTTAAATAAAAAAAGCCCCCGACATGATGACTTGTGGTATAATCTGGATTGGACAACGGGTGGGGTCACGGCGCAGCCTTCTGTAAAGGAGGTGATTGACGCCATGACTGCACTTGGTGCGTTTTACATGATCCTGAAAGTAATTTCAACGATTCTAAGCCTATGGTTTAGTTCACGGAAAGTTTACCGATGGATACGTAAAAGACGTAACAAGCGCAAAACCCACCGCTAAGGTTGACCGCCTACGGTGGGTTTTGCTGTCTTCACAGTAATATATGCGCGCCGTGAGGCACTTTGTTGTTCAGGGGGAGTGTAGCGACTCCCCTTATTTCTATTCTTATGTTACCACACCGAAACTATACAGGCAATGGGATTGCCTTTATTGACAATATGAAACATAGAGCATGGGTGACGCGAATAAATACTTCACAGAATATTAAGCCCCGGAGCAATCCGTGGTTTATTTTTTTATGTGCTGGAAAAGATGTCACTTGTAAGGAACGTTTGTTCGCATTATAATTTCTACATAACACATCAGGAGGCTACATACATGTCTAAAAAATTAGAAGGTAACGGTATATGGGAAAGCTCACGGATCATCATACCTGAGCATAAAGAGGCGTATCTGAAGCTTATGAAAGACCGTCAGCGCCGCAGTAAACCAGAACTCGACGACCAAGAGGTGCAACTAATCGAACAGGCGCTTATAGACTCTTACAACTCACGTACAGCGGTCGCATTGACCGTATTCAGCCCATTTGATGATGAGGTTATGACTGGCGTAGTAACTTCCATTAACACGAGCAGAAGGGAAGTAAAACTGTTTCGTGGGGAAGATGATTATAGTTGGATTAAGCTGGAGGATATTGTGTCGGCAGGCTAAAAATAATTACCTCACATAATACATAAATACTACCATTTAACATGGTAATTGGATTGCCTCGTAGTGGTAGCAAATGTAGTATTAAGGTGTGTTTGTTACCAATTATGTGAAGGGGATATGTGTTATGTGGGAGCCTATTAGGTTCTTGCTTTTTTCAACTGTAGAAACATTTGCAGCATTTGTTTTGATGTTAACTATTTTTAGAGTAAGGGCTTTAGACTATGTATGGCCTGCATTGTTTATTGGATTAATAATGAACTTGCAAAGCTTCATTTTAAGGGAAGAAACATCCTTAGCTTTTTTTGTTTTTACCATTAACATTATATTGTTCACTTTGTTGATCACTACTGTTGTTAGGATGCCTATTATTTGGGCAGCTATAATATCCATTACAGGCTCATTTCTGTACACGTTATTCCAAGCAGTGATTATATTGATGCTCTTTGGAACATTAACAACAGAAATGCAGACTTCAGCAGAGGGATCATTGGCGCAAGCAGTAACCAGTGCATGGGTGTTAGCCATTTCGTGGTTTCTGTATAAATTTAAAATAGGCTTTACAGCAGATTATGAAAACCTTCGTTTTAGGTGGGAACACGTACTTGTTGTTATCTTGATAGTTGGGGTACTTGCTGCATGTACATTTATGTTCTACTTCAACAATTTCTTTCTGAGCATTATATTTATAACCTTGGCATCTATCATGTTCTTATATTATGCGCTAAGAACGGAGCGTGAATATTATAAAAAGCCTTGACTCCATCGCTCTTGATATTGCAACACACATCAAAACCGTTGTACCCGATCATCCGGCATCTGTGAATGTTTTAAAACATGGGATAGCCGTTGTGATCAACACTGTTTCAATTATTTTATTGACTATCGGCATTTCGTTTTTCACGGGTAAGGCTCTTGAAGCTGTAGTGGCGATGATTTCTTTTTCTTTACTGCGCCAAGTTGTGGGTGGGGTGCATTTAAAGAGTAATCTGACATGCATAGTTGTATCAACAGTTTTACTTACCGCTTTATCTTTTGCGAATTTCAACTACAATTGGGTCGTAATTACGTCGATATTAAGTATGATACTGGTCTTAATTTATGCCCCATCACGGATAGAGGGAAGGACTCGTATACCAAGACAATACTACCCATTGCTAAAATGTTTAGGAGTTGCAATTGTTGCTCTTAATTTGGGGTTGGCTTATCCGGTAGTAGCTGCTAGTTTTTTTGTTCAGAGTTTAACACTAATAGAAGGAGGTGTGAAAAAATGAAGAAAACCAAACTGAGTAAAGTGAAGGCTGGTATGTATTACAATGTTGCAGCACTTCTTACATCTCTTGCAGTTGCATCTGTAAGCACGGCAAGTCTGTCGTGGATTCATAGTCCAGAACCACCGGAAGAATTGTTAAAGTAAGCGGGGAATGTTAAATGCTAAGTTTAACCGTATCGGCAGATCCTGAAGGTTTTATAGATGGTGGAAACGTATCGGTGGACAAGGTTCTTTTTATTTCTAAAGGCCGTAAAAAGAATCAGCTTCTAGTGCACACATTTGAAAGAACCTACTACATGATAGGTACTTTAAGACATTGGGAAAATTTCCTGAATAGTAATGGGTTTAATTTTTTGAATGTAGATAGAAGTAACACTCTTAATGTAGAAAAAGTTAAAATCGTTAATGGCATCTTCAAGGATGCTTACTTTGAGTGTGAAATAACAAAAACATCGAAAAGATGTCCAATTTCTCACCATCGGTTTGATGAGGTTGTCGAAGAAATGGGCTTCATGAATTCGAAAATATTAATCACTGGAGCCGCTATTAAATAGTGGCTCTTTTTGTCGAAAACAATTGTCTTTAAATGTCGAAACTTGTAACACATTCAGCGGCTGAATTTATGTTGCCAAAGCACCTAATATTGGGATTTAATATAGGTATAAGGTTCGATTTTGAAAATAAAGGGAGGTGGTTAGGCCTAGATAATTACATAGATCGGATGTAACAAAAAAACGCCTCCCATAAGAGAGACGCACAAATGTGGGTTGGCATCCCTGCCAGGATAGCCATGTTAGATCCCACGGAAAAAGATTCAACGTGAGTATACAAGAAATTCAGTTGTCAGTAAAGACAAGTATATAAGGAGTGTAAGCCATGTCAGATATTCATAAGCGTAAAAGATCAAACAACCAAACCTTATATTTTGCCAGAATGCTGAGAGGTATTACAGTCGATGAAGCAGCAAATGCTGTCGGGCTGTCTGCCACTTCGTTGGAAAAATATGAGGGTGATTTTGGGACAACACCTTTATGCATCGCTCTAAGTTTATTTCAGTTTTATAATATTCCATACAGATGATTAAGCATTATTTTAAATGAATTTTATTGCCCCTTTTTTGCCCCCTACATAATGAAATGTAGTGATTGGTCAAGAAAGCATTCTTTTAAAAAAAACGAGTTTCTTCCTATTATAATAGGTTATGAAATCGTAAAAGAATCAAGTTTGAGATGGAAGGTAGTATCGGTTAAAACGAAGCACCCCTTGATACGACAAGGTTTTTAAGATACTCTAAAGGAGTTAAATCCGAGTTGTGCCGATTTTGTGCCGACTCGGATTTCCTGCTAGATAGGAGGCGAACTTTTTAAGTTCGCCTCCTTCTATTTTTTCTGTAATGTTTACATATGTGTCAGCAGTTGAATCGTGAAAATTAGAAAGGAATGAGCTATGATTCGAGTTCGTTTATATGGGGGAGGTAGCATTAAAAAATTTATTGTTAAGACTGTGGATGATTGCCTAGCACTTAAATATGTTTGCTTAATAGGATGTTGTGAGCGACACAAACATAAGGAGGCATGCAACGGATGCAGAAGAATAAAACTGCAGTAAAGAAGAAAACCCTCTCTTCTAAACAGACACAGAGGCATGTACATGAATTTGAAGGTAGTACCAAACTGGCTGAAGAAGGCGCAGACCGGCATAATCATCGCTTTGCAGGTGTAACTGGGCAAGCGATTCGATCAGGAAGAAGCCATGTCCATGAAATTGATCTTACGAAAACTGATTTCGTAAACCATTTTCATAATCTGAGAAGGATTAGAACAGGACCCGCTATTCCAGTCGGAAATGGGAAACACGTACATTTTGTTACGGGCCAAACTACATTAAATGATGGTCATGTACACCAGTTTAATTTCGCAACATTGATTCAGTCACCTCTTATCTAATGTACAAATGTAGAGGTGGAACATACTTTATATAGTAGAAACGTGCTTTTATTGTTTTGATGGCCCTTAATAATCAGGTTTAAGCATAAAAAGAGGCAGTCCTTTGTAGGAAAAACCTACGGATCAAGGACAGCCTCTTTTGATTCGTGTAGCCTCTGCTTTCGGTAAACCATTCCGTTCTACCAAAGTAACGCCGGGCAGCAGTTGCAGATCAGGATTCCAGATAAACTTCATCAATGGATACATGGCGTTCCTTGGATAAATCTACATACTCATTATCGCTGATCTTCACCAAAGGTCTGAAATAATCAACTGGATTATTCAGAATAATCGTCCCTGTCTGACCTGAAGTTAGAAGCACCTGCTTATTAATAAAATTCGGAAGCATGTGTCGAATGAAGACCTGAGTAGCTTCGGGGTTCAGATGTCCAAAGCTCATGCTATGCAGCTCGCGTAACACGGCAAGCAGCTCTTGCTTTGTTTGATACACACGATTGGAAATCATAGCGCTATACACGTCGGCAATAGCCGTTATGCTGGCGAAAGGATGAATCTCTTCCTTAAAGAGTCCATGGGGATACCCGCTTCCATCTTCGCGCTCGTGATGCTGCAGGGCGACGATTGCTGAAATTTCATCACTGGTCGAATTACGAATGATATCAAAGCCATATTGGGAGTGCTTCTTCATTTCCTGAAATTCTTCTGGCGTTAATTTATCAGGCTTATTCAAAATTTCATTTGGTATCATGGACTTGCCTATATCGTGTAAATATCCGGCCTTACCTGCAGCATAAGCCTCTTCCTCTGTATATCCCAGCCATGTGGCAATGTAATATGAGAGCACACCTACCTGGAGAGAATGATTATACGTATACTGATCTCCCCGTTCCATAATTAACAACATAGATACGACATCTTTTTGACGAGTCAGTTCTGAAACGAGGGGGCCGAATAGCTCATCAACTCGAGATTCATCAAATTTTCCAGTTGCGGAAGCCTCGAGAAACATGCTCTCAAAGCCACTGATGGTCTGCTCCATGAGGGGGACGGCGCGTCTGAGGGATTCGGGGGAAGTTGGGACATCGGGGGCAAAGTCAACCGGAATGCTCGTTGAACCAGCATCAATGTCGATATAATCGACACCGTGCATGATAAGCTTGGAGATATCTTCGTGCTGAAGCTCGGTGCCCTGAACCAAGACAGGTACACCGTGCCCGTTGTATGTATCGGATTTGAGGCGATCTCCTGGCTTGGCATCGGTAACGTGAACTCTCATGTGCTAACCTCCTTATTGTCGAAAATGTGTCGAAAATACGAAACAACCCTAATATATCAAGAATTATATGGGATGACAACGACTAATTTACTATTATTCCGAGTTGCAAAATAGGTACGAGGAACCCTTTCATCTTAGATGTATACGGAAGCTTATGTTAGTGCTTTTTCAATGTGTCTATGATTTGAGCCTGTAGTGGAGCCGAATCGCCGGGTGAGGCTCCACACACTCATATGTACCATAATGGTAAAGAAAATGGTATCCTTAAACATTAGAAGCTTTAAAGTCGATATATAAAGAAGGAGGGCGGTTATGGAGATGACGAATCGGCAAACGTTGACCATTTTGCATACGAATGATATACATAGTCATTTTGGCAGTATGCCTTCGATAGCCGCAATGATTGATGAACAAAGAGCCGCATTTGGGGATGCGCTGCTTGTACTGGATATAGGAGACCACATGGACCGGATGGCCCCCGAAACGGAAGGAACGCTGGGTGGGGCAAATGTGGATGTGATCAATCTAACAGGATATGATGCGATTACGATCGGTAACAACGAAGGACTGACGTTTACCCCGAATATCATTGAACAGGCCTATGCGGGAATTCACTGTCCGGTCGTATGTGGCAATATAATAGAGAGTGCCACGGGGGTAAGACCTTCGTGGATGAAGGAATCTGTGATTTTGGACAAAGCAGGAATCAAGGTTGGTTTGCTCGGCTTGACGGCTCCTTTTACAGAGTTTTATCGATTGCTTGGTTGGAATGCTCTCGATCCGTTCGAGGTGCTGGGTGAGCAGATCGCAGCACTGAGAAAGCAGGTTGATGTTTTGGTCGTGATGTCTCATCTGGGTTTGCCTTCCGATGAGAAATTAGCATCACAGTTTCCTGAAATTGATGTTATTCTTGGAGGCCACACCCATCATGTGCTAGAGAAGCCGCTTTGGATAGGGAATACCGCTTTGTGTGGAGCGGGGAAGTTCGGGACACTGCTGGGTAAAGTGACATTGACACGTAGCGGCAGTCATGAGCCGTTTCGAGTTGCGTCAGGCAGCGTAGTTCCTGTAGATCCTACACTGCTGGATGAAAAAGTAGCCTCGGCCATCGTTCTGTATCGCAGACATGCAGAGCGTGTTTTGGAGAGCACAGTAGCCGTGACGGATCGTGAACTGGGGATTGCATACGATCACGAGTCCCCTTTCGGGAATTTACTGGCACAATCGGTGTCACATTTTACAGGGACAGCCATTGCTCTGGTTAATGCGGGGCAACTGCTCGGCCCGTTGCCCCAAGGGAATATCAGCAAAGGAATGCTTCATTCCTTATGCCCATCGCCGATTAATGCCTGTGTTATGAAGTTGCGGGGAAGGGACATTCGGCTGGCACTGGAGCAGTCCTTATTGCCTGAATTTGCGGACAAGCCAATGATGGGATTTGGCTTCAGAGGTAAAGTGCTTGGCACAATGTGTGTGGAAGGTTTGGAGATACAGTATGACCCGGATCGCGCTCCTTATGATAAAGTCACGCACATTCGTGTAGCGGATCGTTTATTGGTAGAGGATGTGGAATATACGGTGGGTACACTGGATATGTTCACTTTCAGAGCAGGCTATGAGGTGCTTGCGAACGGAACGGAGTTCCGATTTATGCTTCCAGAATTTTTACGGGATTTGATTGAAATGGAGTTGAAGCGTCCGGGCGCGATGGAAGAGTGTTTTGCAGCTAGGTGGCTTCAGGTATCAAAACAATCGGGAGAGGATTAAGCTGCGACTGGTACCTGTTAAATTATTGAGAGCCGGCATGAAGCTGGGCAAAAAAATATACAATGAAAACGGAATGGTGCTGCTCTCGGAAGGTGTTGAGCTTACTCAGCGATTGATTGAACGTCTAGGCCAAGTCGGTATTGGATATGTATACATTGAGGATGCGGTAACCGAAGATATCGTGATTCCTGAAATGATCCATGAACAGACAAGAGCAGTGGCGCTACAGGAGATCAAAAAGCAGTTTCAGGGTCTGTCATCCTATTCCGTAGATCATAAGAACAAATATTTTGGGAAGTCCTTTTATAAGGTGATGGAGTCCATTCTGGACGATATCGGAAGCCGCCAGGATGCTATCATTATGCTGATGGATATTGGGGCAGCGGACCAGGATTTGTATCATCATTCATTAAACGTATGTCTGTATTCGCTTGTACTGGGAATAGCCAATGGCTACGATAACAACCAGCTTATGGAACTAGGAATAGGTTCATTACTGCACGATATTGGAAAAATGAAAATTTCACCTCAAGTGCTCTATAAGCCAGGCAAATTGACGGACGAGGAATACGAGCATATGAAAACACACACGGTGATTGGCTACAAGTTGCTTAAAGATGAACCGGGGATTCCCTTGTTGTCAGCTCACTGTGCATTGCAGCATCATGAGCGTATCGACGGCAGCGGATATCCGAACGCCTGGAAGAAGGACCAAATCCACGAATATGCAAAATGGATCGGTTTGGTGGATTCATACGACGCAATGACAGCAAGTCGGATATACAAGCAGGCGTTGTTGCCTTATGAAGCGATGGAGGTGCTGTACGCCGGTGCAGGCACGCTGTATGAGCAGCGGATGCTGGAAGCCTTCCGTGACTGTGTAGCGATTTACCCTCTGGGCCTCTCTGTAGTGCTCAATACAGGGGAGGAAGGGGTTGTAGTACGTATACACCCCAAAATTCCGCAAAGGCCTGTCATTCGCATTGTGAGAGACCGGGACGGGCAGGAGCTGAAAGCACCTTACGATTTGGATTTGTCCGTATCCCTTTCGGTTATGATTACGAACACACTGGGTGCTACCGCTGTCCCTTTCGGAGAAGTACATGTGGATTAGCAGAAGATGTGGAAGAAAGCATGCAGACGCTTTACACATCATGATATGATATTTATACGTCTTTTGAGGTTAATAACAGAAATAAGGTGAAAACATAATGACAGTTCTACAAAACAACACATTTCCCCCAATATCGCCAGCATACGATCCGTGGGACCCGATTGCCTCGCTGCGCACATATGGTCGTCATTTGCTGACAAGTGTGGAAATGACCGTGACGCATCTGTGCAATATGCGCTGTGAGCATTGCGCTGTTGGCGATATGCTAGTCATGAAGGAGGCCCCTTTCCTACCGTTAGATCTGATGCTGAAGCGGTTGGATGAGGTTGAGCATCTGGAGACGATCAGTATTACAGGCGGAGAACCTGCTTTGCTCGATAAAACGGTTGATGAGGTGATCGTACCACTGCTGAAATATGCCAAGGAGCGCGGCATTCGCTCACAAATAAACTCCAACCTGACATTGGATATCCGCCGGTATGAGAAGATGCTTCCTTATTTGGATGTCATGCATATATCATTTAATTATTTGAATGCCGACGATTTTTATGAAGTGGGTTTTGCGAATACCGGACGTCCGACTCCACGCGCGGGTGCTGTTCGCCTTTATGAGAAAATGGTGGAGAATGCCCGTAAATTAAGCGAGATGGGCATGTTCATTTCAGCTGAATCCATGATTAATTATCGGACTCACACGAAGCTGGATGGCATTCATCAGTTAATCAATGAAATGGGATGCCGACGGCATGAGGTCCATCCAATGTACGCATCAAATTTTGCCTCTGCCCTGCCTGTGCTCTCACTGGGCGATATGCGCAGCGCTATCCATAAGCTGCTGGATGTGCGTAACCAGGATATGTGGATGTTATTTGGTACCCTGCCGTTCTTTGCTTGCTCCGATCAGGAGGAGGATCGCAAGCTGCTTCGCCGCCTGCGCCAGGAACCGAATATTACGGTTCGTAATGATCCGGACGGTAGAAACCGCGTTAATGTAAATATGTTCACGGGTAGCGTGTATGTGACGGATTTCGCAGACATTCCTGCTTTTGGAAACATTCAGGAGCAAGGTTTGGACGAAATTTTCGGTGAATGGCTGAATGAGCACCCGCTAAACCAGACCGTTAACTGTCATTGTGATGCTGCTGCCTGCTGCGGACCGAATCTGCTTGTCGCGGATATGTATTACAAGGGAGTAGATTTTAAATCAAGAAAAGCATTACAACTATAAGCATGTTGCATGTTTTCATTCGCAACTTTCAATTCAATCTAGATTGAATTGCTCTAATTCGTCTAGAGAATTCACGATGAGCATTGCAAGTCAAATGATGCAGAATGTTATCTATAAGAAATGGGGAGTTCGTATTGGAAGGTCATACCGAGTTTCATTGGGGATTGCTAGTTGTGAATCTCCTCTTGGTACTGCTGCTTGTCTTTCTTAACGGTGTATTTGTGGCCGCAGAGTTTTCGCTGGTCAAAATGCGCCAATCTCGATTGACGCAGCTCCAAAGCGAGGGTCATCGCCTGGCAGGCTATGCGCTGAAGGTGAACCAAAAGCTGGATGCTTATCTGTCCGCCACCCAACTGGGCATTACGCTGGCTTCATTGGGCTTGGGCTGGATCGGTGAACCAGCGGTATCCGGGTACCTGATTGAGCCACTCATGTATAGACTTGGTATAACTGACGGTACACTGATTACAACAGTATCCGTAATTGTTGGATTTTGCGTTATTACCTTTTTGCATATTGTATTGGGCGAGCTGGCTCCAAAGTCTCTGGCGATTCAGAAAACCGAAGGGGTGGCGTTATTTTTATCAGCTCCTTTGCTGCTCTTTTACAAGATTTTTCTGCCCGTGATCTGGGTGTTGAATTCCGCTGCGAATTTACTGCTGCGAACATTCGGTATCCAGCCGGCAAGTGAAGCCGAAGCGGCGCATTCGGAGGAAGAAATTCGGATATTGATGAATCAGAGCGCCAAAAGCGGGGTTATTGATAAGGACGAAATCAAGCTGATGGATAATATTTTTGATTTTTCCGACTTGCTTGCCCGTGAAATTATGCTGCCCCGTACGGATATGGATTGTTTGTACACAAACTTATCGTTCAAGGAAAACCTGAAAATCATCAGTGATACCAAGCATTCTCGCTACCCGGTAGCGGTCGAGGACAAAGATCAGATTATCGGCTTTGTTCATATTACGGATCTTCTGTTAGCTGAGCAGGGGGAGCAACTGGATCTGGCCTCGGTAGTTCGTCCTATTTTGAATGTACCGGAGTCGATGGAAGTTAGTCATGTGCTCCGTCTTATGCAGAAAAAGCATTCCCAAATGACCCTCGTGGTGGATGAGTACGGCGGAACGGCCGGGCTGCTGACAGCTGAGGAAATATTGGAGGAAATCGTCGGGGACCTCTATGATGAGTTTGAGGATGAGCGTCCGAGCGTGGAAATAAAGGAAAACTTTATCTCTGTGGACGGCCGTATGCTCATTGAGGATGTCAATGATTTGACTGGTGTGAACATTGAAGATGACGAGGTGGATTCCATCGGAGGCTGGCTGTTCAAGGAATTGGAAGGCAGCCCGGTGAAGGGGAAGAAAATTGAGTTTTATAATCTGACCTTTGAGGTGGAGGAAGCAACCAGGCTTCGCATTATGCGGGTTAAGATTCATCGCAAGCCTGAACTTATGATTGAAGATGAGCTTTCTACCGATGAATCCTGATCCCAATAGATAGGTGCGGTCAGTTCAGGTATGTAAGTTATTATAGAGGAATAGACAAGGAGCCTTTGATTCCACGTTAACGTGGTTTTGAAGGTTCTTTTTTTATCTATAATTTTTTTGTTCGAGACTTGGGCGATGCGGCATATGTTGAATAGTAAAGCAGATGGATCAATCAAAGGAGGTCCCGGCCCGTGAAATTTCCCCAGCAAGGTGAGTATGCTCCGTTTGTCGGCCCGTTCGATCCGTGTCCGCCCATTCTGTGCAAGACTTTTGTGCTACCGCCTAATTTGTTTGTGCAATTTCAGCCCCCCGGTCTGCCCCAATTCAGTCCGGAAGAGGCACTGACGAAGGGAACACTATGGCCTTTGCTTTACAGCCCTTATCAGCCTAAGAGAAACCAGGGGGGAGGCGAGTAGAATGGAGCATCCAAATCAGGGTCAGTCCAACAACCAGTTTCAACAGCAAAACGAGCAAGAGAGTCAGTATCAACAGCAACAGCAGAATCAATATCATAGTCCCTATTCAAATTCGTACCAGTATCAATATCAAAACCAGTTCCAAAACCAAAACCAGTACCAGGGCCAAACAGAGGACTACAATCAAGGCAGAAACCCGGCCCCGGGCTATACGCCCCAAACCAAACCGGGGGATGCACAGTTTTATGCGCTGTTGGAGAAGCTCCAAGCGGTGGATTTTGTGTTGGTAGAGCTTAATTTGTATCTGGATACACACCCGGATGATCTGCAGGCCATTGAACAGTTCAACAAGCTCACACAGGAAAGAACAGCGATTGCTAACGAGTACCAGCTTCTATATGGGCCTTTGCAAAACTTTGGCCGTGCCTATTCCAAATATCCTTGGGAGTGGAGCCAAGCCCCTTGGCCGTGGCAGGTATAGGCAGGTACAACCTTTTTTAAAGGAGGAACATAAATGTGGGTATATGAGAAGAAGCTGCAATATCCCGTACGTGTTAGCAAATGTGATCCTCACATGGCCAAGTTGCTCATGGAGCAGTATGGGGGAGCGGATGGTGAGCTCGCCGCAGCTTTGCGGTATTTGAATCAGCGTTATACCATTCCTGATAAGGTCATCGGTGTACTGAATGACATCGGGACAGAGGAATTTGCGCATCTTGAGATGATTGCCACGATGATTTACAAGCTGACGAAGGATGCAAGTGTGGAGCAATTGAAGGCAGCCGGTCTGGGCGAACATTATGCGGCGCATGATCGTGCATTATTTTACGAAAACGCAGGCGGGGTTCCTTTTACAGCGACCTATATTCAAGCCAAAGGCGACCCCATTGCGGATTTGTATGAGGACATTGCGGCAGAGGAAAAGGCAAGAGCTACATACCAGTGGCTGATTGATCTGACTGACGATGTGGATTTGCAGGATAGTTTGAAGTTTTTGCGTGAGCGAGAAGTGATCCATTCGCTGCGTTTCCGTGAGTCTGTGGAAATTTTGAAGGGGGAACGCGACCGGAAAAAAGTATTTTGAGAGTTTTTAAACAGCACTGGTTTTATTTGTTTTCTCGTCCGATACATTATTAAAATAGGGAAGGCCATCTGCAAGCATCAAGTGCAGGTGGCCTTTTTCCTTTACCTGGAATGAATTTAAGAGGAACAACTTCCTAAGTGTTCGTCTTCCTCATCCCTGTTGTTCTAGCTGCGCAAAATACTGCTCATTATATAAAACACTCGGATGAGTAGGATGATGTAACTGGGCCATGCGATGATGCAATTTTGCCTTTTCAATGTCTCCGATTCGGTCATAACACAGGCATAATTGCAAGTGCGGCAGCCAAGTGTGGTACGACGAATTAGTTAAGGCCATGACATCTTGTGGCGGCTCAATCCGTGTGGCCTGTCTGAACCAATAAATGGCTTGTGCATACTGCTGGTCTTCAATGAACAAATTGCCAAAGGCACAGCAGAACTGGGGGCGCGGTGCATCGAGGTTAAGTGTGCGAAGCAGCGCCATCCGCTGCTCCTGCTTTTGGCCTTGGCGACCGTAGCAATCCGCAAGCTTAAAGCAAGCAGCAATCCGGTCCTCAATCCATCCCTGATTCAGCCCCAGATAGTGCTCATATTGCTGGATGGCTTCTATCGTCCGTCCGTTGTCATACAGTTCATTAGCAAAGTAGTAGTGATCTCGTTCAGAAAATACGGTGCCCTGTTCCCGGTGCTTGAGGTATATGTGCAAATTACGGTCATTGTAGGCGCGTATTTTTTTATGGGTCACCGCCATATTTGCGTGAAAGATGCTGCCTGTCACATTCAGAAGTTCGTGTACAAATCCGACCCATCTGAATTGACGATCCCGGCGTACAATCCGGTTTCTTTTCAGCTTATGTAGTGGCTGTCCCTGTTCATCTACGGATAACACATAATCCATCGTAATGCTGTCATATGAGAGGGTGGATTGTTTTTTCCAATTGAGAAAGGATACCCGGTCTTTTTCTTCCAGTATGTCGTCAGCATCCAGCCAAAATTGATAGTCCTGTGTGGCTTGATCAAACGCATAGTTGCGGGCTGCAGAAAAATCGTCACACCATGCAAAAGGGTATATCCGTGCGTTGAATGATGCAGCCACCTCTTGAGTGTGGTCGGTAGAGCCGGTATCGACGATAATGATTTCATCCACCAGATCATGAACCGATTTCAGACAGGTGTGAAGTGCTTCTTCTTCATTTTTGACAATCATACATAAGCTGACAGTTACCATGCTCTTTGTCCCTCCCAAAAAACTTGGTATACCCTCTATTTTATTGGGATAGCTTGCTCATTATGTAGCAATTTCATAGAACGTGTGGAGGTTATGTGATGATCATAAATTTATCCTCGCACTAATAAATTAGAAGATCAAAGTCTGATGCAGGGAGGAGGGCATGGATAAGACCATTCAATTTACTCTGTAAGGGCTGTAATTTTGCAAATGCGTGAATTCGGGATTAGCTCGTGTGACCGGGAAATGGATTTTATATTGGATGGAGAGATTGTATTTTTTGTACTGATGTCGTTTCATTGATATTTCCAGGTGAAGGTCCATTCATATCACGCTGACTCCCTTATCGCTTGATCGTAATTATGGTATGCGCTAGGACATGGAGGAAAACGGGTATGAGGCTTCCGCCTGATGGAGGCGTTGAATTATGCGTATACTAATCGGAAGTCCGATACATCAGAAGCCCGAAACGTTGATTTTGTTTCTTCAAGCATTGGAGCGACTGGACGCACCTGACGTACTGCCGGATTATTTGTTTGTTGATGATAATGACAATCCAATCTCAAGCCAGTGGCTTGTTGATTTTGCCAATCGGCTGCCGGGGCGGGTTTTGCCCTTGTTGAAAGGCCAGCAGCAAGTGGAGAATCGCAGTGATGAGCACACTCACTATTGGCCGCCTGCCCTCGTCTGGAAAGTGGCTGGCTTTAAAAATCGTCTCATTGACTACGCGCTGCAGCATCATTATGACGCGCTCTTTTTAGTTGATTCAGACTTGGTTCTTCATTCCCGTACCTTGTGCAGGCTGGTAGAGACGGAGAAGGATATCGTATCCGAGATTTTCTGGACACGTTGGCAGCCGGATGGAACGCTGTTGCCTCAAGTATGGCTTAGTGACGAATATAATCTGTTTCAGCGTGAAGAAGGAGAGGTATTATCAGCAGAGGAACAAGCGCATCGCGAGTTGCATTTTATACACCAGTTGCATGTCCCGGGCTTGTATGAGGTGGGCGGTCTGGGAGCTTGTACCTTAATCCGCAGACGGGCGCTGGAAGCGGGAATTCACTTTGGTAAAATTAAAAACGTTTCCTTTTGGGGGGAAGATCGGCATTTTTGTATCCGGGCGGCTGCGTATGGATTCCCACTTTTTGTGGATACGTACTATCCGGCGATGCATCTGTACCGGGAAGCGGATCGGATCAAGGCAGAGCAGCTGCTATCGGCCCTAAACTATTTTACTTCGAGTGCTGCAAATACGGACCATCCGTATTATTTAGCTCATGCAGAACACCCGGATACTCCTGATCATTCTCTGACCTACAATCGTTCCACTCCATCAAGAACCCCTAACTACTCTGAACCTCCCATTATACCAGATCATCTCCGTGAGTCTGCTGTCTTTGCCAAGTACACTGCGGATTCTTTTGTTGTGCCACAAGCATTTTCCGGACCACGTCAAAGTGAGCTTCATACACCAGCTGCCTCCAAGCCCAAACTGACGCTGAGCATGACGGTATACAATGAGGCGGATCGCAAGCTCACAGATGTGCTCCGAAGTCATCGGGAATACATTGATGAGGCGGTCATTATCGATGATGGCAGCCATGACGGTAGCGGTGAATTGTGCCGAGAGCTACTGAAGGGGATTCCACTGCGTTTAGTCCGTAATGAAACAGCTTCCTTTACCAATGAAGTAGAACTGCGGAAGCAGCAGTGGAGAGAGACTGTGGCCTCCTCCCCGGAATGGATTTTGAATATGGATGCTGACGAAATGTTCGAATCCCGGTTTGCTCAAGGGGTACATTCTTTGTTGGCGGGAACGAAAGGCGATACGATTTGCTTCAGGCTGTATGATATGTGGTCTTCCACACATTACCGTGATGATGACTATTGGCAGGCTCATCGGTACTACCGCCCTTTTCTAATTCGATACAAGGAAGGATTTTCTTATAAATGGAAGGAGCAGTCGTTGCACTGTGGGAGATTTCCCGAAAATGTGCTTGACCTTCCCAGTGAGATTAGCAACTACCGTATCCAGCATTGGGGATGGTATACACCTGCTATTCGTGCAGCAAAATTTGAACGGTACCAGCTGCTGGACCCGAATGCTCGTTATGGCTGGAAAGAGCAATATGAATCGATTTTGGACCCGAATCCCCGACTCACGCTCTGGATAGATCAAGACAACAAAATTGTAGGGGACGAACCCGCCTCTGAACAGGAAGATATCGATCATGTTGTCACCACGGAAGTTGTCAAGGTTGCCAGTGTCCAGGTTGTTACCAATCCCGAACCGGAAATCAAAGATGAAATAAAGGACGTATTTTATGGGAAGGTAAAAGGAGCAGAGCAGGGTATGAAGTGCAAGTTGTGCGGTTCATCCGACACGGGTGTTTTCCATCGCTATGATCGTTTTACATTGATAGGATGCGGCTCCTGTGGCTTGGTTTTCCGTAATGATGTGGATCGTATACAGCCTGAGGATATGATCTCAGAGATTTATAATGTCAATTGGGTTGCCATGCGCGATAGTGCTGCGGCTTCAACCTACGGGGATCATGCCCTTTTTGGACTCATGCTGCTGGAAATGTTCAGTCCCGGTAAAGGAAATTTGCTCGAGATCGGATCGGGTACCGGAGAATTTATCCATGCTGCCCTTCAAAGTGGATGGAATGCAGTGGGGATTGAGCCTTCTATTGACTCGCGTGCCTATGCCAAAGACAAATATGATGTAGATTTGATGCCAGGCTACTGGAACGGTGAAATCGAAGAAGATGCTCAAACTCAGGAAGTGAATGAAACACAAGATAATGAAGAGGATACTGATTTATCCTTGAATCACCAATACGAAGCCGTTGCATGCTGGCATGTGCTGGAGCACATTGCGGACCCGATCGCATTTTTGACGGATTTACGCGAACAGCTTCAACCTGACGGGGCGTTATATATGACAGTGCCCAACAAAAACTCGTTTACCAATGAGGCTTACGGCGTTTATTCACCTTTATTCACAGAGGAAGATCATTTGTATCATTATTCGGAGCATACACTGACGCTGCTGCTGGCCAAGTCCGGCTTGCGTCCGGTTGCTTTGTTCACCCGTCAGCTTCCCTCCGGTTTGGATGACTTGCTACAAGCCCATCCGTTGTACGATGAGCTTGATTTTACGGAACGAATGGGGCTGCTGGCCAAACTTCAGGGCGAGAAACGGGGTCATGAACTGTGCTGTGTGGCAAAAGCAATCTGAGCATTCGAGAAGGAGGCTGCATCCATGAACACTGCGGACCCGTATTTCTCCCGTTTTTTTGTATATTCTGATCCCAACTCCTCCAGCCTAATCTATAGGCTACCCCAAAGCTGGTGGAGCCGTCCCTATGAGTATGAGTGGTGCCTGCAATTTATATCTGGGCAGGATACGGTGCTGGACGCCGCATGTGGTATCCCGCATCCATTCAAATTTGAGCTGGCTCGGCGCTGCGCTCAGGTCTATGCTTGCGATCTGGATATACGGATTGTTTCCGTAGATGCCATTTTGGCCGAGGTGCGGCGGGATATCGGAGAGGAGGCCGCCGAACGCATTCAGGAAATTTTACCAGTTCGCCTCCACTCCGCACACGCCAATTTGACTGCCCTGCCCTATGAGAATGCCAGTTTTGATAAAATTGTATGTATTTCGGTGCTGGAGCATTTAACACCTGATGAATCGTTGGCAGCCTTGCGTGAATTTCATCGAACTTTACGGGATGACGGGATGCTCCTGTTGACGTTTGATTACCCTACGGTTGACCTTGCGGCGATGGAGCAATGGATAGAGCAGGCGGGATTTTCGTATTGGAGCGGTGCTGATCTCAAGCTTCCACCTGGTGCTTTACACACGAATATGTGGGGCGGCTTGCATTGTTTTAGGGCTGTTTTAAAAAAATATAAGAGCTAACGGTATGCGCAATGAGGTTTACACAGACCTCTCTTATTGCTTATCATGAGAGGGGTTGGAGTTGTAAACCTACATAGGAAAGGAATGACTGATAACTACATGAACAATGCACCTGTGTTGAAGAAACCTGGGGCTATGGTATTTGATATGGACGGTACACTTTTTCAGACGGAGACGCTGCTGCTTCCTGCATACCACAAGCTGTTTGATACGCTGCGCGCCGAAGGGCTTTATGAAGGAGAGACTCCTCCCGAGGAGCTTATTTTGAATAGTTTGGGCATGCTGCTGGATGAAATCTGGAGAAGAGTGATGCCAGAAGCCAGTGAAGCAGCCCACAGAAGAGCGGACGAGCTACTGCTTCAGCTGGAGCTAGAGGGATTGAAGAACGGAAGTCATGCTCTGTATCCACATGTAAAAGAAACACTCCAGGCCCTCCATGAGCAGGGCGTACGATTGTTTGTAGCAAGTAACGGGCTGGAGGATTATGTAAAGGGGATCGCCGCTGCCTATGAAATGGTTCCCATTTTTGAAGGATTATATAGCGCTGGGGAATACAGCACGCTTTCCAAAGTGAATTTGCTGGAAATTCTGTTGAGCAAGCATGAGATTTCGAACGTATGGATGGTAGGTGATCGTTCCTCTGATGTGGAAGCGGGTAAAAAGAACGGACAGACGGTTATCGGCTGCGCTTATGCCGGATTTGGCGTAAACGACGAGTTGAAGGGTTCGGATGCGATTATTACGGATTTCACGCAGCTGCTTACGCTTTATAAAAATGCCGAGTAATCACGCACCACCGATTACTGGTTCACAGATCAGATTACTGCTTCTAGATACGCCTGACGCGTCATATATATAAGACACAAACATGCAAGCGATGTCGCGCAGACAACAAAACAAAGGAAGGCAGCCACTTTACGCGGAGCCTTCCTTTGCCTTATTCTCTGTTTTATTTTCGGGTTTATCTTCTGTTTTATCTTCTGTTTTGTAATCCGTCTGAGGCTTTGGATTAATCTTCGTATTGTAGACCCACAAGGCGTATTCCATAGGCTTGGCGATGGCACGGCGATAGGTCTCTTTTTCACCAATACGTGAAAATACCTCGCGGGCTGGCTTTGGATTGACCTCCAGCACGTAAATATGACCGTCCTTGTTGATCGCCAAATCAAGCGCAAGCTCACACAATGCCCCGTAGCTTTCCTCCAGATAAGCAGCAATATCCAGCCCAAGCTTTTCCCCTTGCTTGATGATTTTCTCTCTATGGTTTTCATCCTGAATCCATTGCGTTAGCAGTTGTTTCATCGGTACCGCTCTGCCTCCGCCATGGAGGTTGGAAGTGACGCTTCGATGCGCCCCGATTCGTCCGGCGCATCCGGTTAATTCCCATACCCCTTGGCTGTTTTTCTGTACCAGCATGCGATAATCATGCACCCTGCCATTTGGCAACTGTACAGGAATGCCTTCCTGAACGATGTAGTTATCCATGTTCCATCTGCTTAAACGTGGCTCCAGACGGTCAAGACGTACCCGTTGCTGGGGAATAATATGACGCTTGTGATTGCGGCCCTCAATCAGATACAGGCCTCCTTGCCTGTTAACAGGCTCAATGCGTAAAATACCGCGCCCCCCCGTACCGTTAATCGGCTTGAGATATACCAGTGGATTCTGTTTGAGCATCCGCTTTATACTATGAAATCCACCGAACAGCTCGGTTGCAGGCAGATGGGGGCGAAAGGCAGCTTTCCTCGCAAGCTGCTGATGAATCGCCCATTTATTGCTCAGCGGTCGGTTTAAATAGACAATGTCTGTATATTGCAATCGAAACTGCTTCAATTGAAGATACCGCTCACTACGCTGCACCCGGCAACGGTCGAATATCATGTCCGGGAATTCCCGCCATTTTCGAGTCCATTTACCGCTGTGTGGATCATAGATTTGGGCAAGAAGCAGCCTGCGATCCTTATGAACATCTGCAGGAGTGAATACATACGTATCCAGTCCCAGTCTTTTCCCTTCTGCAATCATGCGCTCATATATGTCGCGCTCCTCCAATTGCTTCTTGTTGTTCAAATACAAGGTCATGATGCCTAGGACAGGTTTTGGCACAGCATTCCACCTTCCTCTGCCGTCTGCTCATCTTCGGATAGCTCCCCGCGAAATATCAGCGTGGGTTTTCCGGTCGGTCCAGTCGTCATTTCATGCGCAACAAGTCCAGCGCGAAAACAGGTTTTGAGACTGGCTATATTATCGGCGGCTACGCTGCACGTCAGGCGGTGCAGCTGTTTGAGCTGGGCGGACAGCAGTCTAGCACCCAGTCTGCGGCCCCGGTAAAGCGGACGAACGATCACGATGCACGCATCCTTACCGTAATTCAGAGCGAGGGAAAAACCTGCAATCCGCAGGCCCTTCTCTGTGCGCACATAAGCGCACAGGAGGGAGGAGCCTGGATTGTTCAATTGCTCCGGCGTTAGAACGGCCAACTGCCGCTGAGCATTGCGAGTAATGCGCATGCCGCCTGAACTTCGGGCCAGAAACAGCAACTGTCGTCGTCTCAGCAGCCAGCTCCGGGTGGGCAAATGTTGAACATCACTAATTTGCGGCATGATTCCACTTCCTTGATTATGATTTCATTCGTCCAGCCAAAAAGGAGCTGTACTGGAATATGCGTCTAAGCGATTTTTGACGGATTTCCGGCTCGTCGAATTTCATTGGTTTGGCATTGGCTTCAAAAAACCAAAGAGTACCATTCGTATCTACGCCCAGATCCATGGACATTTCTCCGTGGGAGAGGCCAGACGCGCGTTCAATTTGACGTGCAATCTGAATGGCCGTATTTTTAATTTTGTTCAGTAAATCCGTGCTGTCCTCAGGCCCAAACAGAGAGGAAAGGAGCTTGAACGGGTCCTCCACACTTCCACCACGCGGGACATGTGTCGTAATGCTTCCTTTACCCGCCAGTCTGGCGCCGACCCCGGTAATGCTCCATGAGCCGCGGACATTTTTTTGCACCAGGATACGCAGGTCGAAGGGCTTTTTCTGATAGGTTGCCAGATCGATACCCTGCTGAATGATATAAGGTGAATTACCTGCTTCCCGGCGAATACGTCCCCACAGCCGGGACAGCGACACGGATCTGTAGGTTACGCTTTTTTTGTCATGCTGAATGGTTAGCCTGTAGGCCATCAGATGCTCTGGCCGGAATTTAAGAATCATAATCCCCTTTCCGGCCTTGCCATTCTCCGGCTTGAGATACAGGTATGGAAACGCAGACAGCATCTTCCCCAAGGAAGACAGGTTGCTTAATCTTTTGGTTGCTGGAACGAGCTGACGTGTAGATTCCGAGGTGCGGAGCCACTTGAACAGTTCCCACTTGTTAAAAAAGCCCGGATTGTACAGCTCAATGCCAGAAGTTTGTGAAATTTCCTCCAGTTTTGTACGAACAGAGGTTTTAAGCTCATAATTACGGTTTGGGATGCGATTATAAATGACCTGCGGAAGCGGGAAATTTTTTTCCTCCCAAGCCTGTAAGGTTTTGTTGAAGATGTAGCCTTTGACCGTTTCAGCTGCCAGCTTCAGATCCCTGACGGTAACGATGTACACCTGATAGCCCATTCGTGTTCCCGTTTCAAGGATATCCCTAAAGTTACGCTGATTCCCCTTGAAGAATTGCCCATCGTCGTGCACGGTCAATACAGCAACGACCGGTTTTTGCTCCGCCCGGGTATTCATAGTTCCTCTTTTCTGCGGAATTTACTGAGGTAAAGACAGTGGTCCAAAATATGCTCCACGGATGCTTTACCCTCCGCACGCAACGATGGATGTTGAAAAATGGATCGACCGGGCTTGGAGTTGGCTTCAAACATCCATACCTTTTCCTGCTGATCAATGCCCAGATCGAAGCCGATTTCACCCAGCAGATGCTGATGATGGTTCTCAATGGCTTCCGCGAGCGTAATCGCTACATTCTTGGCACGTTGAAGTACCTCGCCCCCCCGATCTCCAAATACCCGGTTCAGCGCCTGCTCCGGTGTCATCAGGGAGCCACCGTTTTTAATATGAGTCGTGACACTGCCACGACCGGCTTTTTTGGCTCCAATTCCGACGACGACCCATTGGTTATTGCCGTTCTTGTGCATGTGAAACCGGAAATCAATCGGGCAATTGTCAATCTCGATCAGCTGAATTCCTTGCTGAATGACGTAGCCTTTTAATGTCTGGCCCTGATTGGACTGAAGCATACGGAGCATAGAGTTAAAAGAGGTGAAGCGCAGTAATACATTGCTATTTTTTTTGCGATACCTTACAAAATAGCCTTGCTTGGGAACATGGGAAAGCCGGTAGATTCCTTTGCCGAGACTGCCTCCGCTTGGCTTGTAATAAGCAAATTGATGGCGTTCCAGCATGCCCCGGATTCGTTCAGAGCTGGGATTCATATACGATTCAGGGACATAGCGGTTGACTTCTGGATTACTTTCCAGCAGATGATAGATATCTGATTTATTGAAAAAGCTCCAGTTAAAGAAGGGAATTCGTTTGCGGGAAAACCGCTCGCGCAGCTGATTGATCGCCGGGGAAAAATCAGAGCGACGACTCGGCAAACGATTATAAATCACATCCGGCAGAGGTACGAGTTTACGTGTAAATTCCCCGCTGGATGATAGAAAATAGCCGTTAATCGTATCATTTTGCCAGTTGATATCCCGAGGGGTGAAGGCAAAAATATAAGATTTCTTGCTGCCTTCCTTCAGCAGCTGCTTAATAAAGCCTGTGCGTGATCCGAAAGGGCGGGTGGTGGAGTTGGTGCCGTCAGACAGTACTCCAATCAACGGCCCTAGCTGTACATCACCGTCCAGATTGCGCAAATAGATGGACCCGCTTTTGGGAACACGGATTGCATTACGTAAGCCGGAGGTCAGGTATAGATGACGTCCCGCCTTCTGAATCGGCTTCACTGTGGCGGGAATCTGATCCTTACCGAGCCGTAAACGAATGGACTTGGCTCCGGATAAATTAAGGCTTTTCAACAAGGCAGTGGATATATAAGCCACCTTGTCGGGCTGCTGTGAGAAATGCACATTGCAATGCGTTAAACTCATCTGTTTATCCTCCTATACCGTATGTTCAAGGGAGGCGCCCGCGCCTTGTGGCCCCGTCGTTTTGGATTGGGTCATTAAATATCGGGCATACTCGAGCGGGCGGTTGATCGACCGGAAAGCGCACTTTGGCTGACGGATCTGAAAAAAGGAAGCCCGACCAGGCCGGGAATTAACCTCCAATAGCCAAATGTTCCCGTCCCGATCAATACCATAATCAATCCCCAGCTCGCCAAGGCGGCCATATCGTTCCTCCAGCGCCCCGGTAATGGTCAAGGACAGCTTCATCATCTGCCCGATGATGTGACGCGTGCTGTCCGCGCCAAATTGTTCACGAAGATAAGGCTCTGCCGGATGCGCTTCGCCTCCGCCGTGCAGATTGGAGGTCAGCGTTCCTTTCCTGCCTTCTCTCACGGCAAAGCCCGTCAGGCACCAACAGCCGTGGCCGTCCTTTTGCATAAGTGCGCGGACATCAAAGGGACGGCCGCTTTGACTCGTTAATTTCAAATAAGGCTGCACGATGTAGGCGCGTTTGTCTGTAATTCCGTTGATCCATGACAAGCCTGCATCCAGCTCGGAAAACAAACGCCGGAACGGGCGGTTTCGGGGGTCTCTGCCTTGTATGAGCAGTCCCCGATCTCCTCCCGCCAGGCGGAGATACAGCGTCCCCTTGCCGTGTGTTCCGGCTTGAGGCTTCATAAACAGCCCCGAATGGCGTCGCAGCCACTCCACAAGCTGGGCCGTATCCCGGTAAGGTGCCGTAGGCGGCACAAAGGGACGCACTTCATCTACCTTGTGCAGAGCGCGGTACACCTGCCATTTGCCAGGCAGGTTGCGCGACCAGTAGAGGAGCTTGCGTGATTTCTGCTCCGCCATTTCTTCCAACGTGTGTCCGACATTCTGGCTCTCATGGACATGGAGACAGCGGTTATACACAATATCCGGCAGGGGAAAGCGACCGGATGTCCATACTCCGTCATGATAAACATAACCTCGTATGGAATGCTTTTCAGGTGAAACTCCTTCGGCGGTAAACGCCATTACGCTGAGACCAGAGCGCCTGCCCAATAAACTCAGCCTGCGGCAAAAATCGGCTTCGGTAATGGGGGGGATGGCGGCCTGATTCCGGCTAACGAGCACGCCCAGCGTGCCTGGCACGACAAGAGACACCAACAACAGCTCCTTTGGCAGCCGGACCCTGGAAGAGAGGGATTCATTTGAAACCGGCTGAATAACGGCAGTATTCAATCATTTTTTTCACGGACGGACGGGTTTTCTGATCATTTAATGGTGTATTGTCATTCTTCGACGGCTTGGAGTTGACTTCCAGCAGCCAGATGTGTCCCGTGCTGTCAATGGCCAGATCAATGCCAAATTCCGCAAAATGGGCGGGAATCGCCTTCTCAACTCCGCTTGCGATATTCAGTGCAGCTGTCTTGAGAGAGAGGAGGCCATTCGATTTGATGGCCGCGGGCAGTGTCGTTTTAGCCAGTGCTTCTTTGACCGTACTCAGCGTGCCGCCTCGCGCCAGGTTAGACACAAAGTGGCTCCCTCCGGCAATCCGGGCGACAATGGATGTCACCGTCCAGGCCCCGGTCGCATTCTTCTGCACGAGCGCACGAAAGTCGACCGGACGCTTACCGTGATCAATCAGGGTAAGTCCCTGCTGGAGCTGAAAGCGTGTTGTTTTCATTTTCCCTGCCAGGCCTTTGTACAGCTTGTCGACATTGGCATACGTTTTCTTTCGGGGTGCACCCGCTGTCGTGGATAGTACAGAAAAGGTACCGTCCGTTTGCTTACTAATACGCATGATGCCTTTGCCCAGGCTCCCGCGAACCGGTTTAAGAAAAACAGTGGGATACTGGTTGCACATTTTTTTGAATACGGCAAAGGTTTGCAGCAAGTGGGACTCGGGTAAATACTTGCGCAGGGAAGAATTAGATTTAAGCGCATCAAACACTTCATTCTTATCCAAGAACTTTTCATTGAAAATGGCCGTACCGTACTGCGATTTTACTTCTTTCATGAAATGCTGTACGCTAGTTCTGTTCTCGAGTTTACGGGAGGTAAGCCGGTTATTGACGACATCGCCGGCGGGCATAACCGTCTTTTTCCAGCTTCCGTCGTACACCCATCCCTGAACCCGACCGGGCTGGCTTCCGATATGCTCCGGGGTAAAAAAATACACATATGCTCCTTGTCTACGACATTCCCCGACCAGTTCATGGCAGAACAGGGTGATCGACCCGAAAGGCTTATCAGGCTGTTCGGGATAGTCCCGGCTGACCAGCACGCTAATAAGTGGGCCCACTCGAAGTGTCCGGCGGCCTCGGCTGTAGGTTACTCGCAGTTGACAATTGGAATGAATCCCCATTTTACGGGCCAGCACGCTTCCTACACGTAGGCCGCTGTAGCGGGGTACCGAAATGACGGTAACCTCTTGGCGGAACGAACCGAAGGCGAGCTGAACGGGGTGGCCTGCGGATATTTTCCATTTGCGAAGCAAGGACTCGCCGACCATGAGTACGTCATCCTGCAAGATGCCCGATCCGATGATTTGAATCGTTGTTTTTTTGATGGACATCGTGGATCTCCTTCCGGGCAGCAACTTGATGTCTTGAAAGTAACGGGAAACGTAAATGGGCTGTAATAGCACTGATTCATCATATGAGGACATATATACCTTGGTGATTGACGGACAATGTGAAATGTTGACACTATACTTGTACTGGAGGAATGAACAATTATGAATATCTATGACAAAGCACATGATTTAGCAAAAGCATTGAAGGAAAGCAAAGAGGTAGAGGAAATTACGGCAGCGATGAAGCTGATTGAAACTGATCCGGAAGCCAAACAAATGCTGGACGATTTCCGTCAGCGCCAAATGGAAGTTCAGCAGCGGATGATGAGCGGCGATATGCCGGCACAGGAAGAGATGGAAAAGATGGAAAAGCTGTTCGAGGTCCTTAGTCTGAACCTCAACATCCGTCGTCTGTTCGACGCAGAGCGCCGTCTGAGCGTGATCATTGAGGACGTCAACAAAATTATTTCAGACAGCCTTCAGCATTTGTATGGTTCTTCTATGTAAGTTTGTCTCATATTCCTTCCTGTCCTCTCATAGACTAGATACATAGAGTCACAGGGAGAGGAAGGGATACAATTGGGTTCTCTTAAAAAATGGAAACACGGTTTGTACACACTGATTGCTTTAGCTATGGTGTTTGTTGCGGTGCCGCGCATCTCGCTTGCAGGCGGTTTGAACTGGGTCAACGGCTTTGGTATCGTGTGGGTACTTTTTGCGTTGCTTGTCATCGGCGCGAACCTGCATTTTTTGCTGGGTGTGGATGAGGAAAAGCGCAAAACGCTGGAGCGTGTGCGGCGGGCCAAAGTGCAGCAGTGGCAGATGAAGTGGGATAATAAAACGGACAAAGGCAGCATGCTGTGAGCCTTTCCCTATGATCCTGAGCTTGCTCCGATGCTACACATGAAGCACAGTTAAGAAGCGGTCCCTTGTAAAAAGGGGATCGCTTTTTGCTATTTCCGAGGTAATGATATCGAAATGAACAAGGGTCTAAAATAAAGGAATTTTGTGCTATAATAGATACAGAATGATACAGATTGAACGTTGGGGGTGTAACAGAATTGGACGGGCTAGATGAAGCAGTTACGAAGCATGAGCAATTATTGCGTCATATCGAGCAGTTAAAAATAGGCTCCAAAATTTCTGTACGCAGGTTGGCTAAAGAAATGAGCGTCAGCGAAGGAACGGCTTATCGGGCCGTGAAGGAAGCGGAAAACCTGGGAATTGTCATTACCAAGGAACGAATTGGAACGGTAAGGGTAGAAAAGCGTCCACGCGGTTTGTCCGAGCAGCTGACCTTTGCAGATGTTGTGAATATCGTGGAAGGACATGTGCTGGGCGGAAGCGAGGGGCTGGAGAAGCCTTTGCATAAATATGTCATCGGGGCGATGCGCGAAGAGGCCATGGCCCGTTATATTGATGCAGGCAGTTTGCTGATCGTAGGTAACCGGGAGGATGCGCATTCTCTTGCACTGGAGCAGGGGGCAGGCGTGCTGATTACAGGGGGATTTGGTACGAGTCGGGAGGTCAAGCAGCTGGCCGACCAGATCAGTCTGCCGATTATTTCCTCGCGCCACGATACCTTCACCGTGGCTTCCATGATTAATAGAGCGATATTCGACCGTTTGATCAAAAAGAAGATTATGCTGATTGAAGATATAGCCGCAGGTAAACCAAAGACGCTGACATTGAAAATCAATAGCACGCTCACCGAATTTGAAGAGCTTTCGAAGACGACCGGGCATCATCATTTTGCCATCGTGGATGAATGGAATCGTTTAATAGGCATCGTCAGCCGCAAAGATGTGGAGGGGCTCCTGCCCGAGCATACGATGGACAAATGTCTGATCCGTAATCCGGTAACGGTCACCTATCAGACTTCGTTGGCCTCAGCCGCGCAGATGATGGCGTGGGAAGGTGTGGATTACTTACCAGTTGTAGACCGTAACCGCAAGCTGCTAGGGTCTGTTACACGGCGTGAGGTGCTGGAGGCGCTGCGCAATGCCCAAAAGCAGCCACAACTTGGCGAGACGTTCGACCAGTTAATTTGGAACGGGTTTGCCGAGGAACGTAATGAGGACGGATCGTTGTTTTTTCGTGGCTTTATCATTCCGCAGATGGCCACCAATTTGGGTACGATCTCGGAAGGCGTGCTGGTCAACGTCATGACACAAGCGGGTTATCGAGCGGCTAGAGACATGAGCGGCAAGGATTATGTGCTTGATAATTTGATGACATATTTTATCCGACCAGTACAGATTGAGGATGCAGTCGTCCTGCGTCCGTTGCTGCTTGAGATGAGCCGTCGTACCTGCAAGCTGGAAATTGCAATATCACGGGAAAATCATTTGGTATGCAAAGCGGTAATGACGCTTCAATCCATTGAACACGGATAGCGTCAATGGACTGGAGCGAGGTGTGGGGACAGAAAAGAACGGCTCAGTGACTCTCGGGAAGCTTTTCCTTCGCCTCCAGCCAAATTTGCAGCACACCTTCCATTACAAGCATCGTTTTGACCTGGATCGTATACTCCTTGTCGCGAACGGTGTATTTTTTTTGATGCAGCAGCATGCGTACCAGCTTGCTGTCGGAGTCAATCTCGAACATATCTCTGCCGCGCAGTACCTCCAAATCTCGAATGACACGGCGAAGTAGCTCCTTCAGGTTAATAGAGTCAATTTTTTCAGCCGACGTTTCCTCTGCGGTTAGCTTGATTTCTTTGATAACGGTTTGGCGCTTACTATATTTGCGCAGTGTTTTGTTGTCCTCTTGAGCTTGCTGGAGCTGGAATTGAAGATCCTGATTGTTTTTCCACAGCTCATTGAAGCTGGCGTGCCAGATGGCATTATAGACCATTCCTCCGGTAATCATACCGAGTACAAAGACGGAGGATAATTGCATAAAAGGACGTAGACGCTCAAAGGGGGGGACTCTCATGGTCGTTTCACCTCACGGCCGTCCGTTGCCACACACCCATTTGACCAGCTCCGCACCCATATGAGCGCCTAAAAAGGCGAAGATCAAATACAGAATTTGCTTAATGGCAGGTGACAAATTGCCATCCAACATATTGCTCTCAATAACCCGGATCGGGTCCATCGTTCCCCCCACAGCGGCGGCAAGTGCCCAAATTTTAATCCTCCCGGCAACCTCCAGCATCGTCTGGGTGGGTGGCTGAAGCGATACCACAGCTCCCATTCCGCCGAGCATGGCTCCCCCGAGCACGATGCCGAAGGCGATGAAGAAGTCGAGTATCGCTTTGGATATAAAAGTGCTCATGCTCTTTTCCTCCTTGAGTGTGCACATCAGGTCCGCGCTTGTCCGCCCGGTTCTGTACTTTTATTGTATGGGCGCTACTAACGCGGATATGATAAAATAGTTTGAAGAAAAACAAGCGGTGAAAGGAAGAGAAGCGCATGAGTTCATTTGTGCATTTGCATGTTCACAGCGAGTATAGTCTATTGGACGGCGCGGCTCGTACCGCGGAGTTGGTCAAACAGGCTTCAGCTTATGGAATGAAGGCGCTTGCCCTTACAGATCATGGGGTCATGTACGGCGCTATTCCTTTTTATAGAGCGTGTGTGGAAAACGGCATTAAGCCGATTATCGGGTGTGAGGCCTATATAACGGCAGGATCACGCAAGGAGCGCGGCAGTCGGAAGGACCAGCCCATATATCATTTAATTTTGCTCGCCAAAAATAAAACAGGCTATCAAAATCTGATGAAGCTGTGCTCCATTGGCCATTTGGAGGGCTTTCACTACAAGCCGCGTATCGACATGGAAGCGCTGGCTGCCCATCATGAAGGCATCATATGTCTGAGCGCGTGCTTGGGTGGTGAAGTACCGCAGCATTTGCTGCATGGCCGGGAAGCCGAGGCGCGACGAGCGGCGGAACGCTACCGTAGCATCTTTGGTGATGATTTTTATCTGGAGCTTCAGGATCATGGTCTTTCCGAGCAAAAGCGTGTAAATCCCCTTTTGATTGCACTGGCAAAGGAATTGGGTATCCCGCTGGTGGCGACGAATGACGTGCATTATCTGACTGAGCCGGATGCGGACGTCCAGGACGTTCTGATCTGTATTGGGACAGGCAAGACGGTTGACGACGAGGAACGCTTGCGTATACCGACACGTCAGCTGTATCTGAAAAGCCAGGAGGATATGGCCTGTTTGTTTCCGCATGTGGCCGAAGCCATCGCCAATACGGTGCGTATAGCTGAACAGTGCGAGCTGGAGCTGGAGTTTGGTCAATCCATATTGCCTGAATATCGCCCGTTGCCGGAAGGCCTGAGCTCTTCGTCCTATTTGCGCAGCCTGTGCGAGCAGGGGCTGGAGCGTCGCTACGGAGGCGATCCCGTATGGGAGCAGCCAGAGGAACGGGAAAGGCTGGACCAACGGCTGAACTATGAATTGAGTACGATTAACAGCATGGGCTTCAGCGATTATTTCCTGATCGTATGGGATTTTATTGTTTTTGCTCATAAACATAAAATTGCAACGGGACCGGGGCGGGGGTCATCAGCAGGCAGCTTGGTTGCCTATGTGTTGAACATCACAAATGTCGATCCGATGAAATACAACCTGCTCTTTGAACGGTTTTTGAACCCCGAACGGATCAGCATGCCGGATATAGATATTGATTTTAGTGACGAACGGCGCGACGAGGTTATCGAATATGTAGTACAAAAGTACGGAAATGAGCATGTGGCGCAAATTATTACTTTTGGAACGCTGGCGGCAAGAGCTGCTGTCCGTGACGTCGGGCGCGTCCTGAACGTGCCGTATGGTGAGGTAGACAAGGCGGCCAAGCTGATTCCGGCACAGCTCGGAATAAATATCCGTCATGCACTGGAAATTACCCCGGAGCTGAAGGCGCTGTATGAAACAAAGCCTAAGACACGTGGGCTACTGGATATGGCGATCAAAGTAGAAGGGATGCCACGTCATGCTTCGACCCATGCGGCGGGTGTCGTCATTTCGCGGACTCCATTGACCGATGCGGTTCCGCTTCAGGAGGGGAGCGAAGGGGTCCCGCTGACGCAATACTCGATGGAAAATCTGGAGCGAATCGGTTTGCTCAAAATGGATTTCCTTGGACTGCGTACGCTCTCCATTATTGAACGGTGTATGCGCTGGATTGCGGAAGAGCATGGAGAGACACCTGATTTTAACCGAATCTCCGATAATGACCCGCATACCTATGACTTGCTGGGCAGAGGGGATACAGGTGGTGTATTCCAACTGGAGTCGGCGGGGATACGCCGGGTGCTCAAGGATTTGAAGCCAAGTGTCTTCGAGGATATCATCTCTGTAGTGGCTTTGTATCGTCCGGGCCCGATGGGCTTTATTCCTAACTTTATACAGGCCAAGCATGGACAGATCGAAATTACTTACCCGCATCCTGATCTTGAACCGATCTTGAAGGACACGTACGGCATTATTGTGTATCAGGAGCAAATCATGCAGATTGCTTCGCGCATGGCGGGCTTTTCCCTGGGAGAAGCCGATCTGCTGCGCCGCGCCGTGTCCAAGAAAAAGCGCGAAGTGCTGGATTTGGAGCGCGGTCATTTTGTGGAAGGCAGTATTAAGCAGGGGTACACAGAGGAGGAAGCCGGAAGGGTTTATGACATGATCGTCCGTTTTGCTGACTACGGCTTCCCGCGTGCCCATGCGGCTGCTTACGGCGTGCTGGCATTCCAGACGGCTTATCTCAAGGCACACTATCCGGTACAATTCATGGCTTCCATGCTGACAGCCGTGATGGGAAGTCATCGAAAAGTGGCGGAATATGTCGTTGAATGCCGCCGCATGAATATAGCGGTGCTGCCGCCTGATGTGAACGAAAGCGGGGTGCTATTCACTCCCTTACTGGAGGGCAACATCCGCTTCGGATTGGCCGCCATTAAAAATGTCGGCACACAGGCGATGGAAAGTATTCTCGCTGTTCGCAAGGAACGGCCATTTGACAGCCTGCTCGATTTTTGTCGACGTGTGGATTTGCGGGTGTGCAATAAGAGAGTTATTGAATCGCTCATTCAGGCAGGGGCTTTTGACTCGCTGACAGGTCACCGGGCACAGCTGCTTGCCATGCTGGATGAAACCGTAGACGCAGCCGTCAAATGGCGTAAGGAACGTGACGACCTGCAAATTGATATGTTCGGCTTTGTGGAAATGCCCAATTGGGATATCGAATATCCTGATGTACCGAAGTTCAGTGCCAGCCAGCAGTTGGAGCTGGAACGTGAACTGCTGGGACTGTATTTGTCGGGCCATCCGCTGGATGATTTTGAGCCGTTGCTGGAAAGTAGCCATGCAGATCGTCTGATGGAGCTGAGCGATGTACCGGATGAAACGGTTGTTGTGACCGCGGGTATGGTTGTGTCGCTCAAGACGATTACGACCAAGCAGGGCAAGGCCATGGCCTTTATTGAGCTGGAGGATCAGATTGAGCGCTGCGAGGTTGTACTGTTCCCTGAGGTATGGAAGCGAAGCCAGCAGTGGATTGAAAAGGGGGCTCTGCTGGCACTGCGTGCCAAAATGCAGCAGCAGGACGAGCACTTTAAGCTCCTCGCGGATGAGACCGCGCCGCTAGCGGAGGACTCGCTGGCACGGCTTCTCCAGCGTCGGCGTGCCGGGACGCGTCCATCCGCCGCAGCCGGGACATCCATGCCAGCGGCTGGTTCCTCCGCTGGCACCCCCGGCGGGGGAGCGCAGCGCGTGCCGTCAACAGCCGCAACGTCTGCTCCGTCGCATTCCAAGCCGGCTCGCCCGGCTACAGGCGCTTCACCGCGCAACGCCGAAGCGGCTCACGGCGGGCAAGCCCTGGCTCCGCACAGCCAGGAGCGGGAGGCCCGTCAGCGGGTGTTTGTCAAAATCACCCGCCAGGCCGAAGAGGACGCCAGCCTGCTGGTCAGCCTCAAGGCGCTGCTGCAGGAGCATCCCGGTGCGTTGCCTACCGTTCTCTTTTATGAGAGCAGCCAGCGTTTGCTGGCCTTGAGCGATGCTTACAGCATCAAGCCTTCGCCTCAGCTTTTTGATCGAATGGAGTCCATGCTGGGTGAAGGCACGGTGAAAGTCAAATGATGGGCACGCTGCAACCTGTCCTTCCTGCCTACTGCCCTTCCTGCCTAATAGTAACAATTTAATGAACAATTTCCTTCCCTCTCGCATACACTTGGAAAACTGGCGGAACAGCAGCTTCAACACGTATCCTGCACACATGAGGCCCCGCACAGTGGAAGAATAGAACTGTACGGTGAGGCGGGAGGGAAATCATGTCCTATGCATATGCAGAAACTCTATTAAATCGTAGAGGCATTCGTATCGAGTCCATTGCGGACATCGTTTTTCAACTGCAACAAAAATATTATCCCCATTTGACGATGGAAGAATGTGTGGACAGTGTCAAAGCGGTTTTGCAAAAGCGCGAGGTGCAATATACTTTGCTCACTGGTATTGCACTTGATGAGCTGGCCGAAAAAAGACTTCTCCCTGAGCCACTGCAAGCCATTATGGAGGCAGACGAACCGTTGTATGGGGTGGACGAGACACTGGCTCTCGGGATTACGAGCGTATACGGTATGATCGGTTTAACCAGCTTTGGATATTTGGATAAGGAAAAGATTGGGATTATTGATCAGTTGAACCAAAAAGGTAGCGGTATTCACGTATTTTTAGACGATCTCGTCGCTGGTTTGGCCGCTGCCGCTTCTTCGCGTATTGCCCATCGGAGCCTTCATGCCAAGCATTATCCTGCGTCCTTGGACGCTTGATTGGTCTGTATGAGCAGAGTGGATAAATTTTTAGGCCCTCCGAAGGATTCTGAATGAGCAGGAGGGCTTTTGTTGCGGGAAAAAAGTAAGGTATGTTATCATGAGTCTATTATGTGGGCTCAAAACTTGAGGCTTAGGGGGTAGAAACAAGGCATGTGGACGGTGATTTATATCGCACCGACGGCCAGACTGGCTGACATGATTAAGCTCAAACTGTCTGAAGAAGGTTTTATGGTACAGACCCGGGCCATTAGCGCGTCCAAGCAACAGTTTGAGATACTTGTGCCTTCGGGTGAAGTCGAAGAAATACAGGAAGTGCTTAATTCGATTTTGCGCCCTTGAGTCCGGAACGGCGGAAGTGATACAGCAGCATGAATGGAACAAAGGATGCACGATCGGCGGTAATGTTTTACAAACAAGCGTTGACGTGTGTATGAACATAATGCTTAGAGGTGCCGCACAGACGGCAGAGGACCTTGTATCGGTTACGGCTGACAAATAAACGGCTGGAGAGGTGTAGTTGTGTTTAAAGATTTATTCCAAAAGAAGCGTAAATACGCGACGATCCCTTCGGAACGTTCGCTGAGCGGCGATCAAGCGGACATGCCGGATCGTCCCAAACGGGAAATTCCCGAAGGTCTTATGACCAAATGTGGCAAGTGCGGAAGCATTCAATACAGCAAAGAGCTGGAAAAGAATTTAAAGGTGTGTCCGGTGTGCGGATATCATATGCGTCTTAATGCGATGGAACGTATTCGCATGGTCCTGGATGAAGACACGTTTACAGAATATGATGCTGATATGATTTCAGTTGATCCACTGGACTTTCCTGGATATGCGAGTAAGCTGGAGCAGCAGACACTGAAATCTGGCTTGCGAGAGGCTGTCGTTACGGGCGACGGCCTTATTCATGGGCTTCCTGTTGTCGTAGCGGTGATGAGTTTTGACTTTTTTACAGGCAGCATGGGCTCGGTCGTGGGAGAAAAAATTACCCGCGCCATTGAACAGGCGATTGACAAGCGCTTGCCGCTTATTATCTTCTCCACATCCGGTGGGGCACGTATGCAGGAAAGTATTCTGAGTCTGATGCAGATGGCCAAAACAAGCGCTGCTCTCGCTCGTCTGGACGAGCAGGGGTTGCTTTATATTTCCATTATTACGGATCCGACTACAGGTGGAGTTTCGGCCAGCTTTGCTACGCTTGGAGATATTAATATGGCAGAGCCGGGCGCTGTATTTGGTTTTGCAGGCCGTATCGTAATCGAGCAGACCATCAGACAGAAGCTGCCGGATGATTTTCAAACTTCCGAGTTTAATTTGCAGCATGGACAATTGGATATGGTTGTACACCGCAAGGAACTGCGCGATACCCTTGGGCAACTGCTTGATTTACACAGTGTGAAAGGGGTGGAATAGATGGCTGGCGAATTGCCTTATGAAAAGCCCCTGGTCGAGATGCGGCAAAAGATCGAAGAACTCAAGCAATTCGGACAGGATAAGCAAATTGATTTTACAGATGAAATTAATCGTCTGGAAGAACGTTATCTCCAGATGGAAGAAGAAATATACACGAACATTACAGCACCGCAAAAGATGCATCTGGCCCGTCATCATCAAAGGCCGACGTCTCTTGATTTGATCGAGCAAGTGTTTACGGACTTTATTGAATTACATGGCGACCGCTTGTTTGGAGACGATCTGGCGGTCGTGGGCGGGATTGCCAAGCTGAATGGTATTCCGGTGACCGTTATTGGTCAGCAGCGCGGTAAGGATACCAAAGATAACATTGCGCGTTTTTTTGGTAGTGCGCACCCGGAAGGATTCCGGAAAGGTTTGCGTCTTATGAAGCAGGCCGAGAAGTTTAAACGCCCAATCATTACATTTATTGATACGAAGGGCGCTTATCCGGGTAATACAGCAGAGGAGAGAGGTCAATCGGAAGCGATTGCCCGCAATTTGCGGGAGATGGCAAAGCTTTCGGTGCCTGTTATTTGTGTGGTCATCGGCGAGGGTGGAAGCGGCGGTGCGCTTGCGTTTGCGGTCGGCAACCGGGTGCTGATGCTGGAGCATGCCATCTATTCGGCCATTTCTCCAAACGGGGCAGCCTCGATTCTATGGAAGGATGCTTCCAAGGCGGATCAGGCGGCTGAAGCTATGAAGATTACGGCAAATGATCTTCTGCGTCTGGAGGTCATCGAGGACATCGTGCCGGAGCCGAAAGGGGGCGCGCATCGCGACTATGAAATGACTGCTGCTGCAATCAAGGAGCTGTTGGAACGTCATTTGGCCGAACTGATGAATATGAGCTGCGATGAATTGAGGGAAGATCGGTATCGAAAATTCCGGAAAATAGGTCAATACACCTTTTTGAAACCTTCGGAAACGGAGCCTATGTTGTAAAACACTGGAAACGGGTAACAATAAATATGACGAACTTCCTATACAAATAGGAAAAAGTGTAGTAGATTTAATTGTTGGAAAAAGATATAAAGTAGCACCTTTGAAAACGGAGGAAAAACCCAAATGCGCAAAACTAAGATTGTATGTACTATCGGTCCTTCCAGTGAGTCATTGGAAAATGTGAAGAAACTGATTTTGGCTGGTATGAACGTAGCCCGCCTGAATTTCTCTCACGGTGATTTCGAGGAGCATGGCAACCGGATCAAAAATATCCGTCAAGCTTGCAAGGAGCTTAACAAAAACGTTGCTATTTTGCTCGATACGAAGGGGCCGGAAATCCGGACAGGAAAGCTCGAGGTTGAACCTATTGAGCTTGTTCAGGACGAGTTCATTACGCTGACTACGGAAGAAATTCTTGGTACGAAAGATCGTATTTCCATTACGTACAAGGACCTTCCCGCTGACGTGGAGCCCGGCTCCACCATTCTGATCGACGACGGTCTGATCGGACTCACCGTTATTGAAGTATCAGGCACTGAAATCAAATGCCGCATTGTCAATGGTGGAACGATCAAGAGCAAGAAGGGCGTTAACGTGCCAGGCGTAGCCATTTCTTTGCCTGGTATTACAGAGAAGGATGCTAACGACATCATTTTCGGTATTGAGCAGGACATTGATTTCATCGCGGCTTCTTTTGTTCGTAAAGCAAGTGACGTACTGGAAATCCGTGAATTGCTGGCGAAGCACAACGCAAGTCACATTCAAATCATTTCCAAAATAGAAAATCAGCAAGGTGTTGACAACCTGGACGAAATTTTGGAAGCCTCCGACGGCCTGATGGTTGCCCGTGGTGACCTTGGTGTGGAAATCCCTGCTGAAGAAGTGCCTTTGGCGCAAAAACTGATGATTAACAAATGTAATGTAGCTGGCAAGCCTGTTATTACGGCCACACAAATGCTAGATTCTATGCAACGTAACCCGCGTCCGACTCGTGCGGAAGCAAGTGACGTAGCCAATGCTATTTTTGACGGAACAGATGCAATTATGCTGTCCGGCGAAACAGCTGCGGGTAAATATCCGGTAGAATCCGTACTGACAATGTCCCGTATTGCAGAAAAAGCAGAGTCCTCTCTGAATTACCGTGATTTGTTCAAGAAACAAAGAACGGCACAAGAAATTAGTATTACGGAAGCAATCAGCCAATCCGTTTCCATTTCTGCACTTGACCTGCATGCCAAAGCGATCCTGACGTCCACACAAAGCGGAACAACGGCGCGTATGATTTCCAAATACCGTCCAGAAGCTCCGATTATTGCTGTGACAACACAGGAAAGAACCGTTCGCCGCCTGGCTCTGATCTGGGGCGTACATGCAGTCCAAGGAAGACCGATTGTGGACACAACGGACAGTCTGTTTGACAATGCACTGGAAGGCGGTCGCAATTCCGGTCTTGTTAAAGAAGGCGATTTGGTTATAATTACCGCTGGCGTACCGCTTGGCGATTCCGGTTCTACCAACCTGATTAAAATTAGCTGTGTTCCTGCACAAGCATAATTTTATCCTGTTCGGAATATTAAACAGGCTGTATCGTTTGGATACAGCAAGCAGAGCATCCAGGTCATTGCGACTTGGATGCTCTTTTTGGTGTTCTCTAGTTTTTAATTTTCTGCGCTTCTTGCCGCATGAAATCCAGGAATGCCTGTTGGATCATGCTCTGGTGTGTACCACGTTGATACACAATGTTTATTAGATAACAGTCACTTTGTCCATCAACCTCAGTAGCCTCAGCATAAGGAAGCCATTCCACCTTAGGAACGCTGCTATTGTCGTACTGAACACCACAGGCAGGAAAGAAGGCAAGCGCTTCTCCGTCGCCTACTACTTGCTTTAACGCCTCCCATGAGTTGGTCTCCAGATAGGGTTTAAGCAGAGAGGAATGCGCATCGATAGCAGATGCCCCGCTGTATCTCACCCACGCATGCTTGTCCAGCATATCAGGTCTGTAGACATCCACTGATTTGGAAGCATTATTTTTGTTCCTGATAATCCCAATTCGATCCGAAGCCACCACCTCTGCCACCGTATATTCCGGTAGAGGACCTTTATCGTCCAGAAAAACAAAATCAAGTTCTCCCTGCTGCAGCAACTGTCTGATTGTATCTGGTGGTTGAATTTCCAAGCGAATTCGGCACTCTGGATATTGTTGAGCAAACTTAGCAATGATAGGGGGGAGGAGATATGTGCCTGATATCGACTCTGCGCCCAGATGTAATTGGGCCTGCGATTCCTCTGCGAGTTCATCTACAGCTTGTCTTGCTTCTTGCTCGAGAGAGATGATCTGCTTCGCGTAGGGCAGCATTCTTTTTCCGGCTTCGGTTAGCATAATTCTGCCTTGATGAAGAGAAAATAGGGAAACACCCATTTCCTTTTCAAGGCTCTTCATATGAAAGCTGACGGTAGGCTGCTTGACTTGCAAAGCTGCGGCCACATCCGTCGCCTTATGGAATTTGTCGATCAGCATCAAGATACGCAATTTTAGAATATTCATGGAATCGAACAGTTCTCCTTATATGTCATTCATATGTGAATTTTAACTATAGATTAATTATATACCGAAAAATAATTTATCTATCAATATTTTATATTTGTTTTACAAAACCACGTCGTTCGTCTAACATTCCAGGTCTACAATGTAAAGTGTTGATGGTCATAAATAAAAAACCGTCACTTAACTAAGGGGAGGACAATAAAAAATGTTGAAAAAATGGCCGTTCATTCTGATGACTCTCACCATGGTATTTGCACTCGCAGCTTGCGGGTCAGGTAACAATGCTGCACCACAAGGAGATGCTGCTAAAGGAACAGACGATAAAGCAGCTGCTGAACTGACAGGTAACATTCTGGCTGTTGGCTCCACGGCACTTCAACCATTGGTAGAGCAAGCAGGACAAAAATTTATGGCTGTCGATAAATATAAAGGCATTGCAGTTCAAGTACAGGGCGGCGGCAGCGGTACTGGCTTGACTCAGGTTTCCGGCGGACAAGCGGATATCGGTAACTCTGACGTGTTTGCCAAAGAAAAACTGGAGAGCGGCGCAGATGAGCTAGTCGATCACCAAGTAGCTGTTGTAGCGATGTCAGCAGTAGCAAATCCTAAGGTTGGCGTAACAGACCTAAAGAAAGATCAATTGGTACAAATTTTCACAGGTAAAATCACGAACTGGAAACAAGTTGGTGGTGCGGATCAAAAAATCGTTATTGTAAACCGTCCAAGCAGCTCCGGTACTCGTGCAACATTTGAAAAATATGCATTGGGACAAAAAACGGAAGATCTGCCGGGCTCCATTCAGGAAGATTCCTCCGGTACTGTGAAAAAGCTGATTGCTGAAACACCGGGTGCTATTGGTTATCTGGCTCTGTCCTACATCGACAACACTGTAACAGCTTTGAAATACGATGGTGTTGAAGCCAACGTGGAAAATGTAGAGCAAGGTAAATATCCAGTATGGGCTTACGAGCATATGTACACTAAGGGTGAGCCAAAAGAACACGTCAAAGCATTCCTGGATTATATCCTGTCTGATGAAATCCAGAAATCCGATGTCGTAGATCTGGGATACATTCCAGTATCAGGCATGCAAGTTAAACGCGATGCTGACGGTAACATTACGAAATAAGGAGATACACCTCCTGTTCGGATGAATGCAGCTAATGCGAAGTATATTCACGGAGAAGAGGCGGACTAGCGTCCGGCCTCTATTCTTCGGTTAAAGGAGTTACAGTATGGAACCAATTGAAGGGAAGGCATACATGGAACAGAATAAACGTTCCCGAGTTATGAAAGAAAGACATTACTGGGAAGAATGGACCGGCCGCATTTATACGTCGGTTTGTGTCGTTTTTTTAGTTGCAGTCATTGTCTCCATCGTATATTTTGTTGCCTCCAAAGGTGTAGCTACATTTGCGATGAATGGAGTAAGTCTACGTGAGTTTTTCTTTGGCACCAAATGGAGCCCGGACGGTGAACCCAAGTCCTTCGGCGCGCTTCCGTTTATTACGGGTTCTTTTGCAGTAACCATACTGGCGGCTCTAATTGCCAGTCCGCTCAGCTTATGTGCGGCTTTATTTATGACGGAAATCGTGCCGAAATCGGGTAAACGTATCCTTCAACCCGCGATTGAATTATTATCCGGTATTCCATCTGTTGTATATGGCTTTGTCGGTTTGACCGTGATCGTCCCGTTGCTGCGGAACGTGTTCGGAGGACAAGGCATCGGCATTTTGGCAGGCTGCCTTGTGTTGTCTGTGATGATTTTGCCGACCATTACGAGTATTATGGCGGATGCTCTGTCATCCTTGCCTGGTGGTCTGCGCGAATCCTCTTACGCTTTAGGGGCTACCCGCTGGCAGACCATTGCACGCGTCATTATTCCGACGCTGCTGCCCGCTCTTTTGACAGGAATAATTCTCGGTATGGCTCGTGCCTTTGGGGAAGCGCTGGCTGTGCAGATGGTCATCGGGAATGCACCGCACATACCAAGCTCCTTGTTGGAATCCGCTTCGACCTTGACCAGCGTTATTACACTTAGCATGGGCAACACAGCTATGGGCTCAGTTCATAACAACGCTCTTTGGAGTATGGCGCTTGTGCTTCTGCTCATGACATTTATCTTTGTGCTGCTGGTAAGGCTGCTTGAAAGGAGAAACCGGATTTGATGAGAGCTAAAACAACCGATAAAATCGCTACATTTGTAATCTGTTTCTTTGCCTTGTTCATTGTTGTACTTTTGGTCGGATTATTGGGATTCATTTTGGCCCGTGGAGTAAGTCACATTTCCTTTGATTTTCTAACCAGTGCTCCCCAAACGTTACGCGCAGGCGGAGGCATTGGCCCGCAGCTATTTAACTCTGTATTTTTGCTAATCTTAACTTTGATCATTACCATTCCGATTGGCTGGGGTGCCGGTATATACATGGCGCAATACGCAAAGCCGGGAAAAATTACGGACTTTATACGACTTGTCGTCGAAGTATTGTCTTCCTTCCCGTCCATCGTCATCGGTTTGTTTGGACTTTTACTTATCGTAAATACGTTTAATTTTGGTTTTTCTCTGTTATCAGGAGCCTTGGCCTTGGCAGTATTCAATCTGCCACTGATGGTTCGTACAACAGAGCAGGCTTTCCGGGCTATACCTAAGGAGCAAAAGGAAGCCGGGCTTGCGCTCGGATTATCCAAATGGAAAATCATCACCTCCATTTTACTGCCAGCTGCGCTGCCAAGCTTGATTACGGGTACCATTTTGGCCGCAGGCCGGATTTTCGGGGAAGCCGCCGCGTTGCTGTTTACAGCAGGGATGAGTACGCCGCCGCTTGATTTTACCGATTGGAATCCATTGCATGCCAGATCGCCTATTAATCCGATGAGACCTGCCGAAACGCTCGCTGTGCATATTTGGAAGGTGAACAGTGAAGGCATTGCTCCTGATTCCAAGGATATCGCCGCAGGCGCTTCCGCGGTCTTGGTATTGCTCGTACTTGCCTTCAACTTGTGTGCAAGATGGTTCGGAAGAGTCGTTTACCGCCGTCTGACAGCTGCCAAACGTATGGATTAGAAAGGGGATGGGGAATATGGAACAAGTGATTACACGAACGGCAAAACCTGCAGCACCAACAACACCCGTTCAGTCTACACGCTCGGAACAACTTGCGGGGCAACCGCCGCAGCCATTTAGTACCGAGGATTTGAGTATTTATTATGGCAGCTTTGAGGCTGTAAAAAAAATAAATCTGGCCTTTCCCGAGCAAACTGTGACCGCCCTGATCGGTCCTTCCGGTTGTGGCAAGTCGACCTTTTTACGCTCACTTAATCGCATGAACGACGAGATCGCGTCTTCCTCTACAACAGGGCACATCTGGATGGACGGGCAGGATTTGACCGCGCCGGGAACGGACGTGATCAAGCTGCGTCAGCAAATTGGCATGGTGTGGCAGCGTCCCAACCCTTTTTATAAATCTATTTACAATAATATCGCCTTCGGTCCCAAATATCGGGGGGTGCGCAAAAAGAAGCAGCTTGATGAAATCGTGGAAAGCAGCCTGCGTAAGGCAGCGCTGTGGGATGAGGTCAAGGATCGCCTTCATGATTCCGCACTAGCGTTATCTGGCGGGCAGCAGCAGCGGCTTTGTATTGCGCGTGCGCTCTCCGTCCAGCCGAAAATTTTGTTGCTTGACGAGCCGGCCTCTGCACTGGACCCCGTGTCTACAGGCAAGATCGAAGAACTTATTACTGAATTGAAAAAAGAGCTGCGTATCGTGATTGTGACGCATAATATGCAGCAGGCCGCACGGATTTCAGACTATACTGCTTATTTTTATATCGGGAATCTGATTGAACATGGAAAAACAAACAATATTTTCACTAATCCTGAAAATGAACTGACCCAGGAGTACATTATGGGTCGCTTTGGGTAAGCCGTACAGTTTTCAACAACTTTACTATATATATGAAACGGGATAAAACCTCTTACTAATCAAGTATTAGTAAGAGGTTTTTTTATTAGTTTAGTAAACTCTTACATTTGTATATAATAAAATATATTGATTATTTGGGTATATTTTCATATAATACATGTGTTTAATAGATTTTGAAGCATCACACTCAAATTAAAGGAGAGGTTTGGAATGAGGTTTAATGTTAAAGAATCTGTCAAATGGATCGCCCTTTCTGGAATGGCGATTACGGTAACAACGGGACTTATTAACCCTTCATGGGCGGCAGCAGAGCAGGATACAGCTGATACGGGTGCGAGTGTTACCCAGGCAGTATACGGGGATACGACCATTTACAAAAATGCTGTTGTTCCATTCGCTAGCGTGAGTGCGAGCAGCCTGCTGGACAACTATCGTGATTTTAGTAAATTTTCTACAGGCGATGTATCCAAGGATACCAAACTGGCCTTGAATATTGTATCGTGGCAATTGCCGCATGGCGGGTTTTTCAAAGCTATGGAAAAAAATTATAAATCCAAGTGGGATGGCAAAGCTGCACGCTCTACCTGGGTGAACAAGGATGGCGTGGAACTGGGAACGTTTGATAACGAGGCCACGACAACCGAGATTCGTTTTTTGGCGGATGTTTACAAAAAAACAAAAAATAAAGACATGAAGAACAGTGTACAAAAAGCAGTTGACTTCGTTCTAACCTCTCAATATTCCTCCGGTGGTTGGCCGCAAGTATACCCTAAACGTGGTAATTATTCTGATGCCGCAACCTACAACGATGATGCAATGGTTAGAATAATGGTTTTGGCTGATGATATTGTGAACAAGAGACAGCCTTTTGATAGCGATATTCTTGACAATACATATCGCTCCAGACTTCAGCAGGCTCTGAATAAAGGCGTACAGTATACGGTTAAAGCTCAAATTGTAAACAATGGTACGCCGACGATCTGGGGTGCACAGCATGATCCGGTTACTTATGCATCTGTGCCTGCCCGGGCATTTGAGCTTGCTTCCAAAACAACTACGGAATCGGTAGGCATCACGGCCTTTCTGATGTCCCAACCGCAAACGGCTGAGGTGAAAAAAGCAGCACTGAGCGCCTTGAAATGGTTTGACACGAACCGAATCGACGGTATCAAATACAATCGTAAAGGTCCAGAGTTCTTCCAAAAGGATGCATCAAGCGTTATGTGGTATCGTTTCTACAATGTGGAAGACAATAAGTATTTTTTCTCAGACCGAGATGGCAAAAAGTATACAGACATTATGAAAATCAGTGAAGAAAGACGTCTTGGTTATGCTTGGGCAGGAAGTCAAGCAAAAAGTCTGTTGATTGCGGCGTCGGAAAGCGGATATTATAAATTGTCCAAGCCGTTGCCTAAATAATAAGCGATCATTTCACCATAGTTGAAAGGGCTGACCGTCGGTCGGCCCTCTTTTTGTTCCTTGGCTGTAAATATGGTTTAATGGAGAGAGGGCAACATAGAGATAAAGATGTGCAAAGATAGGAGAGCTAGTATGACTCAAGAGGAGAAACAAAACGAATTACGCTGGTATGGTGCACCGCTACGTGTCCGTTATCAGGAAACAGACCAGATGGGGGTCGTGTATCATGCGAATTATTTGAACTGGTTTGAGATTGGGCGTACCGAAATGATCCGTCAGGCAGGCTTTAACTATCGGAGTATGGAGGAACGGGGAGTTTTGCTGCCAGTTCTTGAAATCAATGCGAAATATGGGAGTCCTGCTCGCTACGATGACATGATTACTGTTTATACAGCCATCACGGACTTCTCCAGACTGCGTCTAAACTATATTTATGAGGTTCGGCGTGTAACGGCTGACGAGCATCAAAACAATGTTGGAAAGGTGTGGACACAGGTAGATACGTTGCCGGGAGAGCTGCTCGTCACAGGAAAGACACGCCACGCATGGGTAAATACCGAATGGAAGCCCGTCAGGCTAGATCAGGCACTACCTGAGCTATACACGGCGTTAAGGTCTGCTTTTACAGGCGGGGAGGGAAAGAAATCATGATGATGCGCAAGCGCCTGTGGCTGTTGCTGCTGCTCATTCCTCTGGCAGAGTTGTACGGGTTCATATGGGTAAGTCACTGGATTGGAGCGGGCAAAACGATTCTGCTCATCATTCTGACGACCCTGATTGGTGCAGCCATGATGCAATTTGAAGGTCGCAAGGTGATTGCCGATGCGAAACATGAAATGAACCGGGGGCAAGTACCTGGCCGTAAAATGCTGGATGGGTTATGTGTTTTTTTCGGCGGAAGTTTACTGCTTATCCCCGGATTTTTAACCGATATTATTGGTTTTACGCTGGTATTTCCTTTAACACGTGCGTTGTACCGACGCTTTTTATTGAAGTGGCTGGAGAAAAAAATGAAAAATGGCAGTATTACGTTTCGACGGTTTTGACGTGAGGCCGTTTTTCCTACCTACTTAACGCACTCTTCCGGCAAGAATGTAGTTGCGTAAGTCCTGAATGACATTCGCGCGATTCAGGGCATCGACGATTATGAGTGATACAGGACCGATAATCAGCCCCAAAACGCCAAACAACTTGAGCCCGATGAACATGCCGATGAGGGTGGGAAGCGGGTTCAAACCCACGCTGCTGGCTAACACCTTCGGCTCTACAATTTGCCGTCCAACCAACAGGATGATATAGAGGATCGATAATCCTACCCCTAATGCCAAATTACCCGACATATAGGCATACAGTATCCATGGAATCATCACTAGGCCAACCCCTAAATAAGGCAGCAAGTCCACCAGCCCGATCATCAAACCGATGGTAAAGGCGGATTCCACACGCAATATGAATAGTCCAACAATGACCGTCAAGGCCGTAATGGAGATAATAATAAATTGTGCACGCAAATAGCCGAACAGTGCCTTGCGAAGATCGTGCCATATACCCGATAATGGCTTGCGAATCGTATCCGGAATCGTATTGGAGAGTATCCGGCTATGCTGGTTCCAGTCCTTGCTGATAAAAAATGCGGCTACAACAATGACCATTAGCACGGCGCCCATATTAGGCAGAGAGGTCAGCAAATTCAAAATGCCATTAAAAAATTGGGCGACCAGCGTAGTGACGGCCGAACTGACCGTTTGAGTGGTTTTGTCAATATTGCTATTTATAGTATGCTGATAATCCGGATTATCGCGAATGAAATGATTGATTTCGTTAATTACATTTTGAATCAGATCACTCTGAGTCCAGTCGATAAACAGGCTTTTAAAATGCTCAATATGTCCGTCAAACGTCATGGTCAGCTTAATAACCTCTCGCACCATTCGGGTTATTGCCGCAGACAGGACAATTGCGATTCCGCCTAAATATACAAACAATGAGACCGTGACAGCCATCCAACGCGGCATGCGGGCTTTTGTACGCAGAAAACCAACCAGCGGGTTCATGGCATAGGCCACAAGCCAGGCGAGCAGGAATGGATAAACGAGTGGGAACAGCACATATATGCCCAGCAACAGAGCTACTATCACAATAGTGACCCACAGAGCACGAAATATGCGGTTCAGGATCAATCGGCTCAAGCTCTCACGGCTCCTTTCTTTTACGATGGTATTCCACAAAATAAGTGCTCTACTATACATATGCTGGGAGGGGGGGAGACAAGACCTATGTAAAAAAGTGCAAACGGACTTCAAAAAATGTAAGGGGTTTCAAAAAAATCTTTATAGAAGCGATAAAACATTTGAATGTGTCGGAATAGCCCTGAATGTTCACATAAACGACAAAATCCAGTATAGTGAAAGAAGGTTTAAATATTGACATATGGCGTTAACATTACTTAGCTATTTAAAAGGCATATCTTACTTTTGAAAATGTTTACATTGCAAGTCCGTTCACAATGTTTTTACAAAGGAGAGATGTAACGATGACAGCGACTAAAGGTCTGGAAGGAATTGTGGCAACCACTTCCTCCATAAGCTCTATCGTAGATGGCGTTCTCACGTACCGGGGTTATAACATTGATGATTTGGCTGTTAACGCCGATTTTGAAGAGGTAGCTTATTTGCTGTGGTTTGGAAAACTGCCCGATCAAGCGCAATTGCAGGAGCTTCGCAACCAATTAAGCGAATATGCTGCTATTCCGGAGGAAATTATTACTCAGTTAAAGTTGTACCCGAAAGATTTGAGCACGATGGCCGCCTTGAGGTCAGCCGTATCGTCTCTCGCTTTGTATGATCCAGAGGCGGATGATATGTCTAGAGAGTCGAATGTGACCAAAACCGTCAAGCTTCAGGCGCAATTGCCCACCATTGTGGCAGCCATAGCGCGTATACGCGAGGGCTTGGAGCCGATTGCGCCTAAAAAAAATGTTTCCATCGCTGAAAACTTTTTGTACCAGCTTACTGGCAAAGAGCCAGAGGAGACGGCTATCAAAGCGTTTAATCAGGCTCTTGTGCTGCATGCCGATCATGAATTGAATGCTTCGACTTTTGCTGCGCGTGTAACGGTAGCTACATTGTCGGATATTTATTCAGGGATTACGTCTGCTATTGGCGCTTTAAAAGGACCACTGCATGGCGGAGCCAATGAGGCTGTTGCCAGGACGCTGGAGGAAATTGGCGGTTTGGATCAGGTGGACTCGTATATTCAGGCCAAACTGGATAACCGTGAAAAAATCATGGGCTTTGGGCATCGTGTCTATAAAAACGGTGATCCGCGTGCCAAGCACTTGCACAAGATGTCCCGTGAACTGGGCCAAATGAACGGTGACACCACGTTGTTTGATATGTCGGTTCGAATTGAGGAAATTGTGACAGGGCAAAAGGGCTTGAAACCGAATGTGGATTTTTATTCTGCCTCTGTTTATACCCAACTGGGTATAAAGCGAGACTTGTTTACACCGATCTTTGCTGTGAGCCGTGTATCCGGGTGGACCGCGCATATCTTGGAGCAGTACGAAAATAATCGTCTGATCCGTCCGCGTGCCGAGTATACAGGTCCGATGGATCAAAAATATGTGGCGCCAGAGCTGCGCTAATTCCTTGTTGAAGGAATATCAAGGTTGTATATCCTGAATTTAAAAAATAAGGTACAATAAAGGGGACGGCGAGGGATAGACGTTTTTTGTCTGTGATGAAGATCACTTCTTTCGCCATGTACCCATTCATATCTGAGGAGGAAAAGGAACTTATGGTGAAATTTGAAAAGTTTGAGCTCCCAACTGAAGGCGAAAAAATTACGATTGATAACGGTCAGCTACAGGTTCCGAACCATCCGGTTATTCCGTTCATCGAAGGTGATGGCACAGGACGTGACATCTGGAAAGCATCCAAGCGCGTACTGGACGCAGCTGTAGATAAAGCATATAACGGCACTAAAAAGATTGCCTGGTATGAAGTATTCGCTGGTGAGAAAGCTTTCAATACATACGGCGAGTGGCTGCCTAACGATACACTGGAAGCCATCCGTGAGTATATTGTAGCCATTAAAGGTCCACTTACGACACCTATTGGCGGTGGCATTCGTTCCTTGAATGTGGCATTGCGCCAAGAACTGGATTTGTACGTATGTCTGCGTCCTGTTCGTTACTTTAACGGCGTACCGTCTCCGGTAAAACGTCCTGAGTTGGTAGATATGGTTATTTTCCGTGAGAACACAGAAGATATCTACGCAGGTATTGAGTATGCCGAAGGCTCCGAAGACGTGAAAAAGGTCATTCAGTTCCTCCAGCAAGAGCTGGGTGTGAACAAAATCCGTTTCCCTGAAACCTCGGGTATCGGGATTAAGCCGGTTTCCTCCGAAGGTTCAAAACGTCTGGTTCGCGCAGCCATTCAGTATGCTGTTGACCACGGACGCAAGAGCGTAACGCTCGTACACAAAGGCAACATTATGAAATTTACCGAAGGTGCTTTCAAAAACTGGGGTTATGAAGTAGCCGAGGAAGAATTTGCAGATAAAGTATTTACTTGGGCTCAATATGATGCCATTAAGGAAAAAGACGGTGAAGATGCGGCCAATGCAGCTCAAAAAGCTGCTGAAGATGCAGGCAAAATCATCATCAAGGATGCGATTGCTGACATTGCACTTCAACAAGTACTGACACGCCCATCCGAATTTGATGTTATTGCTACGCTGAACCTGAACGGGGACTATCTGTCCGATGCACTGGCTGCTCAAGTCGGTGGAATCGGTATTGCCCCAGGTGCGAACATTAACTATGTAACAGGGCATGCCATTTTTGAAGCTACACATGGCACAGCGCCAAAATATGCTGACAAAGACGTTGTGAACCCTGGCTCTGTGATTTTGTCCGGCGTCATGCTGCTTGAGCACTTGGGCTGGAAGGAAGCCGCTGACCTGATCTATAAAGGACTGGAAACGTCCATAAATCAGAAAATCGTAACGTATGACTTTGCCCGTCTGATGGATGGTGCTACACAAGTGAAATGCTCCGAATTTGCAGATACTATTATTAGTAACCTGTAGGAAGGGGAATGCCACGTGACCATTCAACGTAAAAAAATATCTATTGTTGGCGCCGGTTTTACCGGTGCCACTACCGCATTGATGCTGGCTCAAAAGGAGCTGGGCGATGTCGTGCTGATCGATATTCCGCAACTTGAGAATCCGACCAAGGGCAAGGCGCTCGATATTTTGGAGGCCGGTCCGGTACAGGGTTTTGACAGCCTGGTCACAGGTACTTCCAACTATGAGGATGCAGCCAATTCAGACATTGTTATCATAACAGCTGGAATTGCACGCAAGCCCGGCATGAGTCGTGATGATTTGGTCAATACCAACGCAGGAATCGTAAAATCCGTGTGCGAAAACGTGAAGAAGTATGCGCCGGATTCCATTGTCATTATTCTGAGTAATCCGGTCGATGCAATGACCTTTACTGCATACCAGACGCTTGGTTTCCCGAAAAATCGGGTTATCGGCCAATCGGGTGTGCTGGATACAGCGCGGTATTGTACCTTTATTGCACAGGAATTGAACGTATCCGTTGAAGACGTGCGCGGCTTCGTTTTGGGTGGTCACGGTGATGATATGGTGCCGATGGTACGCTATTCCAGCGTCGGTGGTATCCCTATCGAAACTTTGATTCCACAGGAACGTATCGAAGCGATCGTACAACGGACGCGTGTCGGCGGTGGTGAGATTGTGAACCTGTTGGGTAATGGTAGTGCATACTATGCCCCGGCCGCTTCGCTTACGCAGATGACAGAAGCGATTGTAAAAGACAAAAAACGTATTATCCCGGTCATTGCTTATCTGGAGGGAGAGTACGGTTATCAGGACTTGTTCCTCGGCGTACCGACACTTCTGGGTGGCAATGGCATCGAAAAGGTGTTCGAGCTGGAATTGACCGCTGAAGAAAAAGCAGCGCTTGATCAATCCGCCGAATCAGTTCGCAATGTAGTTAAAGTAGTCAACGTCTAAATATGTTTATCGTGTAATCTTTGTTTTCACTTACTAAAGGGGTGTCCCATAAGCCATATTATTGGCTGCGGGCCCCCTTTAGTTTTTGAGTAATTCCTTTCTCTAATTACCGAAAATATCAGATTGGATTTGCTGGCACCAGCGAAGCGGACGGAACGATTGCGGACAAGCGTAGCGCTCGCCTTTGTCTCCGGATTTTTACCATAAAGCTATATTCAAAAAATTCGGAGACAACAGCGATGGTAGCAACGTTTCGTTCGCGGAGCCTCCCAAGCCCCCAATCTGAAACTTTCCCGCTTCTCTTTGTCCCTTTTGCCCGATATAATAGATTTGAGTTTCATACAAACGGAGGTAATGAGGAATGTTTTTTCTACACATGATAGGAACATTGGCACTGGGCTTTTATCTAGTATTGCCGTTTTTAGTGGGGAAGATTGGAAGCCTGTCTCCCACGGCGCAGGAAGGTATGGTGTCAGCTGTTCAGCTCTTAAACCGTATCGCCCAATTTGCACTTATCATTCTGCTGGTTAGCGGTATATTTTTGACTATTGGCGGCCCATATTCCGTGGCATGGATCGTCATCGTGCTTGTGCTGTTTTTGGCTATTTCCGCCATTGGCGGCATTATGGGCAAGCCATTACGTTTGGCGCTGGAAGCACTTCCCAATAATCAGCCGATTAACGGCTATATTGGCAAAATGCGTACATTCAGTACATTGCTCGCAGTATTCCTGATCATGATTACCTTTTTAATGGTGTACAACCACATTATTTAAAGGTATAAGTGAACGGATTTTACGAATTCCTGAATTGCAATATAATGGCCTGTGCTTCTTTAGCACAGGCCATTTTGCGATATCAAGCTGTCATAGCTGAATTTCAATAATTCCTATGCACATTATGTAGTCGCTTTGGCAAAAATGATAAAAAACAACATGAGTTCACCTACGATGAGATGAGGGGAGACTACAATAACGAGATTGAAGATAAACAGGACACATAACAGGCCCAATAATAAAAGCATGACCTTAAAGCGTGGCTTGAGATGATGAAACCGATACTGATGAAATACAAGCATCACGGATAAGAAGTAAATCAAAACAGATCCAAAAGTAAAACAAAGGATAAACAGATACGCCAATTGCTGCAGAAATAAGAGCTGTATTGAAGCTGCAATCATACTGAGTGAGAAATAAATAAACAAATGCCCGTAGATGATGGTTTGTCCTGCCGTTTGCTTTGTTTTATCTATACGTTTTTCTACATTTTCGAAGTATTGCCACCAAATCGCAATGACCAATACAAAGGCCAAAGCGGCAAAACCAATGGACGAAGGTGTGAATTTATCGGATTTTAACACTGACAGCATGCTGACAACCGATTCACCCAGTAAAATCAAGGTGAACAGCGCAAAGCGCTCTAATAGATGTGCTGTATGGATTGGTGTTTTAACCAGGTTTTTACGGCCTATTAAAGGCACGAGGATGTCAACCGCAATACCTGCATATAAAATGACATATCGAAGCGATGAATCAAAAAACATGGAGCAGCATGAGATGATGATTCCAAGCCAGAAGTAGGTTCCAAAGAAGCGTGCAGTCTCCTGCCTATGATGCTTTTCTCTTCGAGCGGATACCAAATATTGAATCGCAGTTAAGCCTCTTAACCCGATATATCCAATCAGAAATGGTGCGAAATTAGCGTCAAAATCTGCATCCAGACTGGCGGTCATAATCAGAACAAAAAATAGTTCGAGGATCATGAAGATCCGGTGTGTCGTCGTATCTTGGCCATAACGGTTGTTATAAACGCTTTGTCCCACCCAAGCCCACCAAATGGGAATGAAAATAAGAACAAACTTTGCCAAATGCTCCATCGCAATACTACCGTGCTCCACGTGCAATAAAACATGAGTAGCTTTGGAAACTGCGGCCACAAAGAGCAAATCATAAAAAAGCTCTAGCCAGGTCACCTTTTTTTCCAGCATTCTATTCAACAAACCTCCTCATGCTATTCTCGTAATTTATTTTTTGCTGCTTATATACGTAGCTCCCTTCCATAGTCTAGCAGACCACAAGATGTTGGGATACCTTATTTTTTAACGATCTCCATATAATAATCATACATTCCGTTTAATCCGAAAGCTGTTGGGTAAATCAGGAGTAGAGTGGATGCAAATGTTGCATCCTAAGGGATATCTGATTCTGAAAGGAGTTTTTACCATGCCAAAAAGTAATCAAACCCAGCAAACCTTACCCCCACAGCATCAAGAGCAGCAACCGGGAATTGAGTCGAAAATGTCGCCTGCCCCTCAATTTGAAAAGCCGACTTACAAAGCGGCTGGCAAACTGACAGATAAAGTTGCGATTATTACGGGCGGAGACAGTGGAATTGGACGAGCTGTAGCCGTAACGTATGCCAAAGAAGGGGCTGACGTAGCCATCGTTTATCTGAATGAGCATAAGGATGCAGAAGAAACGAAACGTCAGGTAGAGCAGGAAGGACGCAAATGCGTGCTGATCCCTGGTGATATCGGAGATGACCAATTTGCTAAAAAGGCGGTTCAACAGACGGTTAACGAGCTGGGCAAGCTCGATATTGTCGTGAACAATGCGGCGGAGCAGCATCCGCAGCAAAAGCTGGAGGATATCACCAAAGAACAGTTGGAGCGCACCTTCCGTACGAATATTTTCGGTATGTTCTTCCTGACACAAGCAGCTTTGCCACATTTGAAAAAAGGGAGCGCCATCGTCAACACAACGTCAATTACTGCGTATGCCGGAAATAAGACGCTCATCGATTATTCCTCCACCAAAGGGGCGATTACCGCGTTCACTCGCTCCCTTTCACTCAATTTGGTGGAACAGGGCATTCGGGTGAATGCTGTAGCACCTGGTCCGATCTGGACACCACTAATTCCGTCTACGTTCGATGCCAAAACCGTCAGCGAGTTTGGTGGAGCACAGCCGATGAAGCGCCCGGGTCAGCCGGAAGAACTGGCGCCAGCCTATGTGTACCTAGCTTCAGACGATTCTTCTTATGTAAGCGGGCAGGTTATTCATATCAACGGCGGTGAAGTCATTAACGGATAAGCAGGAGGTTGGGGCAGTCCATGCCCCGACCTTTTTTCTTTAGCAGTGGAACAAAAAGCAGGTAGCCTGTAGAATGGGACTTAACTTACATAAAGGATGGGCATATTTTATGAAATCATTTCGTTTCAGGCTTACCCTGATCATGCTGATTTTGATTGGTGTATCTGTCCTTGCTGCGGGAATTACCATGGGACAAATTTTTAAAAATTCAAACATGAAGGTGCTTGAGGAGAACATGGGGCGTGAGATCGACCTGCTTCGCGCTACATTCCCCTTTGTCAATGCAGACGCTCTTTCCAGCACAGATTATGTCTCTTATTATTCTGAAAAGGCGAAGGAAATTGCTCGTCTGACGGAATCGCGTGTGACCTTCATTCGCAAGGATGGGACGGTGGTTGGCGATTCGTTAAGCGATCCGCGCAAGATGGAAAACCACGCATCCCGCGAAGAAATTAAGCAAGCCTCGACAGAGGGGATCGGACGCACGATACGCTACAGCGAAACCTTGCAGCGAAACATGCTGTACGTTGCAGAGCCTGTTGTGTCGGATAAAGGCTTTGACGGATATATCCGTTTGTCCATGAACCTGCAAGCGGTAGAGGAGGGAGTACAACGCGGCTGGACAGCCATTGGAATTGGACTTGTGGTGCTGTTTCTCGCTGCCGGGCTGGTCAGCTATCGTATCGCCCGCAGCCTAACCTCACCCATTGAGCATATTACGGGTGTAGCCAATCGTATTTCCAAGCTGGATTATGACGCCCGGGTAGGCATAGAGCGCAGGGATGAGGTAGGGCAACTGGGCGAAGCTATTAATCGCATGGCAGACAGTCTCCAAAACCAAATGAAAACGATCCGTGATAACGAGGATTTGCTCCAGAGCGTCATGAGCAATATGACTGGTGGAATTCTGATGATTGATGCCGGTGAGCGTATTGCGCTTGTAAACCGTGAGTCTGAGCGGATGCTTGGTGTCGCGGGTAAGCGGGTGACGGATAAACCGTACCATGAGCTAAAGAAGCATTACGAACTGACCAAGCTGATCGAGGGCAGTATACAAAGCCGTGGGAGGCTGCATGGTGAGGTACATTTGTACAATCCCGAGGAACGACTGGTTTTGCTGGATGGTGTACCCATGTACGAGGATGACGGCGGATACCGCGGGATGTTGTTCCTTTTGCAGGATATTACGGCGATTCGCCGATTGGAAAATATGCGAAGCGAATTTGTGGCGAATGTTTCTCATGAGCTAAAAACACCGATTGCGGCGGTCAAGGGCTTTGCCGAAACGTTGCTTGGCGGCGGGGTTAAGGATGAGGAGACAGCCCGTTCATTTTTACAAATTATTTATGATGAAAGTGAACGGCTGAATCGGCTGATCGGCGACATTCTAGAGCTATCCAAAATCGAGTCCAAGCGTTCTCCGCTGGATTGCTCTCCAGTGCATGTTTCGTCGTTCATTGAATCATTGCTAGAGAAACTGAACAATGTAGCTGCCAAAAAACGAATTACGCTGCATATGGATATTCCGGATGAACTGTTTATGGAGGCAGATGAAGATAAGCTCCAGCAGATTTTTCTGAACCTTCTGTCTAATGGCATTAACTATACACTGGACGGCGGCAAGGTCAAGATCAAGGTTATGACAGTACAGCGTGAGAACGACACGGAAAGAGTCGTATTTACGGTCAGCGATACAGGCATCGGGATTCCGAAAAAAGATTTGCCGCGTATCTTTGAACGCTTTTACCGGGTAGATAAAGGACGCTCGCGCAACTCGGGCGGAACGGGTCTGGGGTTGTCGATTGTCAAGCATTTGGTTGACCTGCATCATGGAACACTTTCGGTGGAAAGTGAGCTTGGCATAGGTACTACATTTACGATTGAATTGCCATTATTGCAACAGGAAGAATGAACTATAATCGTTTTTACATTCTGTTAACAATGTCGTGATAAAATAAACGAGTGTCGCATGAGTATGGAAAAGCTTTCGGAATTTTGACCAATGCGCCTTTAACAGGTAAACAGGAGATGAAGTTATTTTATGGGACAACGCCTGCTGGTTATTGAGGATGAACCAACGCTTGCCAGATTGCTATCCTACAATTTGATACAAGAAGGTTTCGAAGTAGATACGGAGGATCATGGCAGTGCAGGGTTTGAAAAAGCATCCAGAGAGTCCTACGATTTGATCCTGCTGGATTTGATGCTGCCCGGTATGAACGGACTGGATATCCTGAGCAGACTACGCCATCAGGGACTAACGACGCCAATCATTATTTTAACAGCCAAAAACGGTGAAGCCGAGGTTGTTCAGGGGTTGAAGTCGGGTGCGGATGATTACATCACGAAGCCTTTTGGCGTTTCTGAGCTGCTGGCCCGTGTAACTGCGGTGCTGCGAAGAACATCCGGCGGGGATGAAGGGGTGCTGTCAGATCAGAAAGACGGCTCCAAAATTCAACTGGGCGAGCTGGAGATTTACCCTGAAAAATATGAAGTCATTCTTGGAGGGCAGTCTATCAGCTTAAGGCCCAAGGAATTCGAGGTGCTTCTCTACTTGTCCCGTAAGCCAGGTGTGGTACTCACTCGGGATGATCTGATGAACGCGGTGTGGGGCTTTGACTATATTGGCGGTCAACGGACGGTGGATGTGCATGTCAGCTCATTACGCAAAAAGCTGGAGCTCGATCCCGACTCGGTTCATATTGATTCGATCCGCGGTGTAGGGTACAAACTGGTTGTAAATAAGAAAAGAAGCGCTTCTCATTTGCTATAAATGAGGAGCGTTTTTCTTTGTGTCCAATTTGTGATTTTACATTCCGTTAACAAATATAGGCGTTACAATCAATAAATGACCGATATGATGTTCCCGTCACTCCAAGTAGTTAAAAAAAGGGGACTTCAGAACGATGATAACGGAACCAAAGACCCAGCCGAGTTCCACTGCCGTGATTGAACGTGATGCATACAAGCCGATTACTACTTACGTGCCATGCCGGGAGGTTCCCATTATTGGTACGGACATGTCCTGTAAAGAACTGTTAGCTCTTATGAAAACGCAGGAAAATATCCCTTGTGTCATAGTCGTTGATAAAAATAGCCTTCCATTGGGCATTATTATGAGGGATGCGTATAATCGCCATTTTACTGGCAGGTTTGCTGCGGCCCTCTTTTATGACAAGCCTGCGGCGATATTTGCCGACCCCAACACACTCATTGTTGATCTGAAAAGTCCAGCATCGGACATTGTAGAACTGGCGATGCTGCGCGATGATCAACGTTTTTACGATTGCTTGCTTCTAAAGGAAGGTACGCGGCTACTCGGTGTACTCACCATTCGTGATATCCTGTCTGTCGTTCAGCGCATGCAAAAAGAAGCCGACGAACACCGCGGTAATGTGGTTCGGCATAGCTATGACGGTGTCCATCGTATTCAGACGACAGTGCTGGATGCCGCCAAAGAGGCCGATGACAGTATGCGGCTCACTCGCTCGATGAGTGAATTATCGCGCCGTGGCAAAGTAGAGCTGGAGGATGTTCTTCTCTCCTATCGGGCAGTGACTGAGCAAATGCAGCGCCAGCATGAGCAGATGACGGCGCTAACTCAATCGCTGAATGACATTGCAGGCATGGCCTCGTCGATTCGCGCACTGGCAGATCACAGCGGACTGCTGGCCATCAATGCATCCATTGAGGCCGCACATGCCGGCGAACATGGACGTGGCTTCCAGATTGTGTCGCAGGAGGTGCGTAACATGTCCCTCCAGACGAAAGACTTTTCCGTACAGATTACCAGCTTGCTAGCGGATATTGAACAAATGCTGCGTGACACCGCAGAGCTGACGGATACAAGCATGCAGCAGATTCATACAGGCTCCCAATATATATCGGCCGGAACCCAAACCTTTGCCCAACTATTGCAGGCTGTCACGGAAATTGAAGCTAAAAACAGCCAAATGTCCCGTTCAGCAGAGGAAGCGGCTTTGAACGCAGCCGGAATTGCGCAGGAGCTTGAGTTGATGCTGAATCCATGATCATTTTACATACCGTTAACAAATACACCACACTGATTTTACACACAGCTTATATAATCTTCATATTGTGCAAATCAGGTGCAATGCTTGAGGACCATAACTGCAACACGAAGGAGATCATAAATCCATGAATGATTCCGTAATTCGGATTGATAAGCTGAATTTGTATTATGAGAAATTTCACGCCCTTAAAAATATAAACCTCGATATTCCTGAAAAAACGGTCACAGCCTTCATCGGTCCATCCGGCTGCGGCAAATCAACCTTGCTCCGTACGCTAAATCGGATGAATGATATGATACCTGGAACGCGTATTGAAGGCACCGTGAGTATTGCAGGTCAGGATATATATGGCGATACGATGGAAGTAGAAACGCTGCGCAAGCAGGTAGGGATGGTTTTTCAACAGCCTAACCCGTTTCCCAAATCCATTTATGATAACGTGGCCTACGGACCACGTCTGCATGGAATTCGGCAAAAGGAAAAGCTGGACGAACTGGTCGAGCAAAGCTTGCGGCAGGCGGCGCTTTGGGAAGAGGTTAAGGATTTTCTGAAGCGTTCAGCTCTGAGCTTGTCCGGTGGACAACAGCAACGGTTGTGTATTGCCAGAGCGCTTGCTGTACAGCCGGATATTTTGCTTATGGACGAGGCGACATCTGCGCTGGACCCGATCTCCACGATCAAGATTGAAGAGCTGGTTCAAGAACTGCGGGACAGGTATACTATCGTCATGGTGACGCATAACATGCATCAGGCTGCGCGTGTGTCCGGTCGGACTGCGTTCTTTTTGAATGGTGTTGTGGTGGAGGCGGCAGATACAGAGGCGATGTTTTCCACGCCACAGGATTCCCGCACAGAAGATTATATTTCCGGGCGATTTGGCTAAAGCCAACCCAATGATTATGCCAGAAGGGGTGACTTCGAAATGATACGTAGAAAAGGTTTTGATGAGGGATTAGATGAGCTGAGAGCCGTACTGCGCGAAATGGGTGCACATGTTTCGAAGGCGCTTGATCAGGCCATTGAATGTTTGCAGACCAAAAATACAGAATTGGCTCAGCAGGTGGTTAAAAATGATGCATCCCTGAACGCGCTGGAAGAGAACATTCTCGACATGGGTTCCAAGCTCATCATTACCCAGCAGCCGGTAGCCAAGGATTTACGCCGGATTATTGTTGCATTTAAAATTTCCAGTGATTTGGAGCGGATGGGAGATTTGGCGCTCGATATTGCCAAGGTCACTCTGCGCCTGGAGGGGCAGCAAATGATGAAGCCGCTGGTAGATATTCCTCATATGGCTTCCATTGTTAAAGAAATGATTGACGATGCTATACAATCGTATTTGGATGAAAATACGGATCTGGCCTATAAAATGGCGAAAGAGGATGACCGTGTGGATTCCATGTACAGCAACATGATCAGCGATTTGTATGCCTTTATGGTAGAAAAGCCAGCAGAAGCTTCACAAGCCATGCTGCAACTGCTCGTAGGGCGATATATTGAGCGGATTGGTGACCATGCTACGAATATCGGTGAAAGCACTGTATATCTCGTGACAGGGGAGCGGCCAGATTTGAATCAGTAAAGCGATCGGGTATTAGCGGTTGTTTCTGAACCAGACTTGTCTTTGAGCAAAAGGCAAATTGGTTAGGAAACAGCCGTTTTTTTCTGAAAAAGGAGCCTTGTATGTTAAGATAGAAGAGGAATGCGTAAAATCGTAACAACGTTTCAAATGTATTGATGAACTTGCGAGGTGCAAAATGGATAAACTCATGCTTATAGATGGTAACAGTATTATTTACCGGGCGTTTTTTGCAATGCCGCCGTTAACGAATTCGAGCGGACAGCAGACGAACGCGGTGTACGGATTTACAACGATGTTATTGCGGCTCTTGGAGGAGCACAAACCGACACATATTATGGTTGCCTTTGATGCCGGGAAAATAACTTTTCGCCATAAAGGGTACGAGGATTACAAGGGTGGACGGGAAAAAACACCGCCGGAGCTGTCCCAGCAATTTCCACTGCTGAAAGAGCTGTTGACCGCCTTCGGCATTGCCCAGTTCGAACTGGATGGCTATGAAGCAGATGACATTATAGGTACCCTGTCCAAAACAGCGGACGAAGCGGGTGTCCATGTATTGGTCGTGACCGGGGATAAGGATATGCTCCAATTGGCTTCGGATCACGTTACTGTCGGCTTGACCCGCAAAGGGGTTACCGAGGTGGAGACGTATGGACCTGAACAGATTCAGGAGCGCTACGGCTTGAAGCCCTTGCAAATTATCGACCTCAAGGGACTGATGGGTGATACGTCAGACAATATTCCTGGAATTCCGGGTGTAGGGGAAAAAACAGCGCTCAAGCTGCTGCACCAATATGGATCAGTCGAAGAGGTGCTGGCGCATACGGACGAGCTGAAAGGCAAAATGAAAGAGCGAGTTGAAACCCATGCAGACGATGCGCGAATGAGCAAAGAATTAGCGACCATTTATCGAGATGTAACGCTGGACAAGCAACTGGAAGATGTCGTCTTCAGCGGACTGAAGGCAGAAACAGCCGGACCTGCTCTGGCGAAGCTGGAGTTCAAGTCCTTGCTGGAACGCTTATCCCTTTCGGGTGAGGTTGGCAGTGTGGGGACAGACGTAGAGGAAGCCACGGCTGACGTGACCGTGCTGGATGAGCAGCGGATAAGCGAATTGGTAGAAGTACTGAATCATGTAGATGTGCTGCATGTGGAGACGCATGGTGACAATCCGCACCATGCTGAAATCGTAGGTCTGATATTTGCCGCAGCGGGACGACAGTTTTTTATGACATTGGGTGTACTGCAAAGTGATGCAGCAACGCCTATACGTGAATGGCTTGCTGACGCTGAACGCAAAAAACGCGGTCATGATCTGCATCGTACGGATTTGGCTTTGCATTGGCACGGAATAGAGTTTGCCGGAGCCGAGTTTGATGTCCAACTGGCTGGATACTTGCTGGACCCGACCGATGCGAATCAGACGCTCAGCGGATTGGCAGCCAAATACGGTTTGTCCTCCATTCGTCCGGACGATGAAGTGTTCGGTAAAGGCGCTAAATATAAAGTCCCTGACGTGGATGTACTGTCCGATCATGTGGCCCGCAAGGCGGCGGTGATCGAAGCGTTGGTACCCGTACAGCAGGCGGAGCTGGAAAAAACGGAAATGCACAAGCTATTCCATGAGCTGGAGATGCCGTTGTCTCGCATTTTGGCCGATATGGAAAAGCAGGGGATTTTGGTGAACGTAGAGGAACTGCGCGCTTTGGGTAAAGAATTTGAAGCCCAGATTGCAACGCTGGCGGGTGAGATTTACAGCATTGCCGGTGTAGAGTTCAATCTGAATTCACCCAAGCAGCTGGGTGAGATTTTGTTTGATAAACTGGGCTTGCCTGTTATTAAAAAGACGAAAACCGGTTACTCGACCGATGCAGAGGTGCTGGAAAAGCTCGCTCCTTACCATGATATTGTGCAAAACATTTTGCAGTACCGCACCATTGCCAAGCTCCAATCGACGTATGTCGAAGGATTGCTGAAGGAAATTTCGGAGAAAACGGGTAAAGTGCATACGTATTTCCGACAAACGGTTGCAGCAACCGGACGCTTGAGCAGCCAATTTCCGAATTTGCAAAATATTCCGATTCGTCTCGAAGAAGGACGTAAAATTCGCAAAGTATTTGTGCCGTCGGAGCCAGGCTGGTCTATTTTGGCGGCAGACTATTCACAGATCGAGCTGCGGGTGCTGGCTGATATTTCGGATGATGAGCGTTTGAAGGAAGCCTTTGTTCATGATATGGACATCCATACGAAGACCGCATCCGATGTGTTCGGTGTCCAGGCGGAAGACGTGGACTCCAATATGCGACGTTCCGCAAAGGCGGTCAACTTTGGGATTGTTTACGGGATCAGCGACTATGGCCTGTCGCAAAACTTGAATATTACGCGCAAAGAAGCGGCTCGCTTTATCGACCAGTATTTTGACGTGTTCCAAGGTGTTCGCCGTTATATGGATGATATTGTGAAGGATGCGAAGCGGGACGGTTACGTAAAAACGCTGCTGGAACGAAGACGCTATTTGCCGGAAATTAACGCCAGCAATTTCAACCTGCGTTCGTTCGCCGAGCGTACAGCGATGAATACGCCGATTCAGGGTACGGCAGCCGATATAATTAAGTTGGCGATGGTGCAGATGGATGCAGCGCTTCGAGAACGTAACCTTCGCAGTCGTATGCTGCTCCAAGTGCATGATGAGCTTGTGTTCGAGGTTCCGCCTGAGGAAATAGAAACGATGAAAGAGCTTGTCCCAGCTATAATGGAGGCTGCGTTGAAGCTGTCTGTGCCACTTAAAGCAGAAGTAAGCTACGGTTCCAATTGGTATGAAGCGAAGTAAGATTTTTCAATGAGCAGATAGTCCCATTTTGGCGCTACTTCCGCTATAATATAGGGTGAGGTGAAGACATCATGCCGGAATTACCGGAAGTAGAAACGATTAAACGAACACTTAACGAGCTTATCGTCGATAAACATATAGATCATGTGACCGTAAATTTGCCGCGTATCATTCAACGACCTGATGATATCCACGCTTTTGCGATGGAATTGGCCGACCACCGGATTACGGGGGTGGAGAGACGCGGCAAGTTTCTGCGGATTTTGCTGGACGGGCTGGTGCTTGTCTCCCATCTTCGAATGGAAGGGCGATATGGATTGTACTCGCAGCATGATCCTGTGGAAAAGCACACGCATGTCATCTTTCATTTTAAAGATGGTACGGAGCTGCGTTATCAGGATGTACGTCAATTTGGAACAATGCACTTATTTCCGGCAGGACAGGATTTGCTGGAAAAACCGTTGAACAAGCTCGGCTTGGAGCCGATGGACGAGTCCTTTACACCAGAAATGCTTCGTGCCGCTGTCGGAACTCGTTCGACTTCGATCAAGGCCGCGCTATTAAATCAGTCATATGTTGTTGGTATCGGGAATATTTATGTAGATGAATCGCTATTTAAGGCGGGCATTCATCCGGCACAGCCGGCAAAAAGCCTGACTGATAGTCAATTTCATGTTCTGCATGAAGCTATTGTCTCCACGCTGGGCGCGTCGATTCAGGTTGGAGGCTCGTCCATCAAATCGTTCGTCAACGGACAGGGTAAAACAGGTGGCTTCCAGCATCAACTGCAAATCTACGGACGTAACGCCAAGCCTTGTGTAAACTGTGGTACATTGATCGAAAAGTCTGTCGTGGCCGGACGTGGCACGCATCATTGCCCGGTCTGCCAGCCTCTCCGTTAAACAGATACAGTCACGCCAAGCCCATCCTTCTCATATATTGTTCCAAGTACCAATACTGCGAAGGGCTTCGGCTGTTGTAAGGCCCTTCCTTCGCAATGGGAGGGAATTGGAGTGGCTAATCATTGGGGAGCCCTGCTATTACTGGCATTTGCGCTAAGTTTGGACAGTTTCGGAGTCGGTGTTACATATGGTCTGCGCAAGATGAAAATTCCATTGCTGTCGATTGCCATCATTTCAGTATGTTCAGGTCTGGTGATCGGCATATCGATGCAGCTCGGCGCATTACTATCCCGTGTTCTGTCTCCTGTATATACGACTGTTTTCGGCGCTGTTATCCTGATCTGTATCGGCTGCTATTCTTTGATTCAAGCCCTGCATCGAAAAGAGGATTTGACGGACGATCCTGTGAGCGGATCTGTTCTGAACCAGAAGAAAGGTACAGAGGGTACAGAAATAGCCGAAGCTTCCTCGAATGGTTCAGAGATGCAGCGGGAACGAACGGTATTTTCTCTGGAGTTTCGCAAATGGGGGCTTGTCATTCGTATTCTTCGAAGTCCGTCTGCTGCGGATATGGACAGTTCCGGTAGTATATCCGCATTGGAAGCGGTTTGGCTGGGCATCGCCTTATCGGTCGATGCGTTTGGAGCAGGGTTAGGAGCGGCTATGCTTGGTTTCCAACCGCTGTCTACCGCGCTGGCTATTACGTTATTCAGCGGGACGTTTTTGATTGCAGGTATGAAGGCAGGCTTTTTCTTGTCGGCATTCCGATTTATGAAGGCGCTGGGTGTGTTACCCGCATTATTACTGATTATGATGGGCATATTGAAGCTGTTATGAGGTGAAAGAGCATGAATATCGGATTAACCGGAGGTATTGCTACCGGAAAAAGCACCGTGTCGGCTCTTTTGGTCGCCAAGGGTGCGCTGCTGATCGACGCAGATGCCATTGCCCGGGAAGTCATGCTTCCGGGGCATCCGGTGCTGGCGGCGGTCATAAAGCATTTTGGACAAGCTGTGATGAACAGCGACGGAACCCTGCGTCGCAAAAAGCTGGGGGAAATTGTATTTGCAGACCCTGCCCAGCGACAGGCGCTTAATAATATTACTCATCCCGCGATACGTGAGGAGATGCGACTGCGCATGGAAACTTACGAACGGGAGCAGCCGGACAAGCTTGTTTTGGCAGATATCCCGTTATTGTATGAGTCTGGACTGGAGAGCTTATACGAGGAAATTATGGTTGTCTATGTGCCACGTGATGTCCAGCTCCAGCGTCTGATGCTTAGAGATGGACTGACAGAGGAACAAGCCGGACTCCGATTGTCTGCGCAAATGGATATTGAACAAAAAAGAAGCAAGGCCGATATCGTCATTGACAATAGTGGAACACAGGCTGAAACGGAACGTCAAATTGATCTGTTTTGGCAGCGAAAGGGACTTGCATGAATATACTGCGTAAAAAGAGAGTCCTACTCACTTTGTTTGTCGGTTTTGTTCTGATTCTGTTTTTTAGTTCCAATTGGATGTCGTGGTTTTATCCGATTCAGTATAAGGATGAAATTCGGCAGTATTCGCAGACGTATCAAGTAGACCCTTTTTTGGTGGCGTCTATTATCCGTGTGGAAACGAATTTCAAAACCAGTAAGCAGTCAAACAAAGGCGCATTGGGGCTCATGCAGATTATGCCTGATACGGCCAATTGGATTATGGACAGTGCTCAGGTTCAGAGGGTTCCATTGGATGACGTAAAGCACGAGCCGGGCGCCAATATTGAGCTGGGGACCTGGTATTTGCATAATCTGTCTGCCAAATTTCAAGACAACCCGGTAGCGATCGTAGCCGCTTACAATGCAGGACCGGGTAAAGTTCAGGAGTGGCTGGATAAGGGAGTGTGGGATGGAAAGGAAGAGTCCATTAAGCAAATTCCCTTTGGTGAGACGCGACATTATGTACAGCGAGTCATTTACTATTACAGGCAATATACAAAAATTTATAATGAGTTTTGAATCACAAATTAATGACAATATGAGCCTTTTGCCATTAAAATGAAAAAAGCGCAGGACAGGCTGTACTTGCAGCCTGTCCGTACACTTTTTTGTTACTTCTACGTTATTACCGCGATTATTGATATTGACCTGCCAATTGTTGTTCGGCGATCGTTACGAGGCGTTTTGTGATGTAGCCCCCGATCGAACCGTTCTCATAGGAAGTCATGTTGCCTTGGTATCCATCTTGAGGAATGCTGATACCCAGCTCTTGAGCGATTTCATATTTCATTTGCTCCAGAGCGCCGGAGGATCTGCTGACTACCAGGTTGTTGGAGTTGCCATTGTTTCCTTGTGCCATTGTTGTTCACCTCCTCGCGACGTGGTAAACATATTATGATCCGTTTTGACAAAATTATTACTGAAAAGCATCGGGAATTTATTGGAAAAAGGAAGTGATGATATTATGAAATGTCCATATTGTACTTACAATGGGACGAAAGTATTGGATTCACGGCCTGCGAATGATAATAAGTCCATTCGCCGCCGTCGTGAATGTGAGCAGTGTGCCAGGCGTTTTACCACCTTTGAAATGGTGGAGGAGACCCCTCTTATGGTCATCAAAAAAGATGGAAGCCGCGAAGAGTTTAGTCGTGATAAAATGCTGCGCGGTCTCATTCGTGCCTGTGAAAAGCGTCCTGTATCCGTCGAGCAGCTGGATATGATCGTATCCCAGGTGGAAAATGCTATTCGCAATACAGCCGCCACCGAGGTGGACAGCCAGCAGATCGGTGAGCTAGTCATGGAGCAGCTCTATCCTGTAGATGAAGTCGCTTATGTACGCTTCGCGTCCGTCTATCGGCAGTTCAAAGACATTAACATGTTTATGAAGGAACTGAAAACACTGTTATCCAAAGATACAGCCAGCGACTGATCGCTGACTGTATCTAGGATAATGGTAAGTAGATGATTATAATTTTTTTATAAAAGTATTGACAAAGGGTGCAATATTTTATATGATATAGAAGTCGCTTGAAACGTTATTGATTACACATAATGGGGCCTTAGCTCAGCTGGGAGAGCGCATCGCTGGCAGCGATGAGGTCAGGGGTTCGATCCCCCTAGGCTCCACCAAAGTTTTGATTATGGACTCTTAGCTCAGTTGGTAGAGCAGTTGACTCTTAATCAATTGGTCCAGGGTTCGAGTCCCTGAGAGTCCATCCTTTAGAAAAAAACGGCAGAGATGCCGTTTTTTTGCGTTGATTAAGTACAGATTATGAAATTCTATGGCAGGCTAAGACTCAATATTAACATTTGGTGTGACATAATAGTTCACTTGAAGAATTTTAAAATAGCTTCCAATAGTTCCTGACTCATTCCGCATCGTGATCGCAAAGCCCTCACATGTTGTCCCCTCAAAGATACCCAAATATAAAGGCTCAATATATTTATTCTTTGCTCATCCTTGCAGATCCGCAAGATTGAGAAATCTCTTAGCTACATGCATTTCGTAAATGAAGAGTAGTTCAATGAAAAGATGTGAAAAACAATATTTTAGTGAATTGCGTCATAGGGCATCTATCGTGTTTTAGTGTAATTTAAGATAAATAAGATAAACAAATTCATCCTAAAAATACTGCAAAAGATAAAATTGTTTTTAAAGTCTGGTGTGTTGAAAAGTGATTAGAAAAGCGAGTATTATGCATGTTTTTCCTGATTATTATGAAGAGTATAAGCGCCGCCTATGGAGCCTTTAATGGAGACAAATTCTGATAACAGTCCTGTGTCAAGAAATTTAAAGGAAGTATTTTATTTGGAATAATAAAGTATCATTCCCCAACTGAGGGAGCTGTTTTAGGTTCATGAAGAAGATATGGTTTTACTTTGCAAATTTTTATATAAATTCAAAGCTAAACGTAAAGCTTTTCTTAACGATTACATTGATTATGATGACAACGCTAGTATTTGTATTAGGAGGTCTTCAATATGCTTTTTCACTCTATGATGAGCAAATCTATGCAAAATCCTCACAAGTGCTGATGATGTCGTCCAACAACGTAGAAGAGAAGCTTGAAAGAGTGGAAGAAGTCAGTTATAACATAGCAGTCGACCCGTATATTCAAAAAATTTTATTAGATCTTCAAGGAAATGTAAAAGGCTATGATTTCTATCGTCTTGAACAGAAAATTGGAGATGAGTTGGAAAAATATGTAGATCCGGCAAATTACATTCAATCCATTTATCTGTACGATTCAGCAGGAAGGGAGTTTTTGGCCGGGGATAGCAGCAAACCGATAAAGAATAAAGATAAGGAACTTGCTCTTAGTCAGGCGGATAAGTATGAGGGTAAAAACCATTGGATGGAGCTGGAAGGGAACAATGGAGATTTAATTTCTGTTCGCCTTATCCAGTCTTATGAGAATTTAAACTTTGAAACCATCGGCAAACTGCTTGTTCGTGTTAATTTAGATAAGATTGTAAGCGGTTTACCAAAGCCTCACGGAGAAATAGCAGGAAATATTGTGATTACAAAAGAGGATGAGGTTTTTTATTCAGAAAAAGGGATAGATGATTTTAAAGAATATCATTTCAATGCAAAAAATGATCAGGGCTATAGTATTGAATACATTAATGGGGAAAGAACCTTTGTCAGCCATATTACAACCGGTTTTAAGGACTGGACATACTGGAGCATCATTCCATTTAACATGATGTTTTCCAAGATTACTGCGGCGAAATATACCTTGGTGCTGGTTTTTATGTTAATGTTCGTTTTTCTTATTTCCCTTGGTTTTAAATTTTTAAGAAAGTTTACGAATCCCATTCAAGAATTAGCATCTACCATGCAGGAAGTCCAAAAGGGGAACTTTCACGCTGTAAATTTATTAAATCCCTCTACGATTAATGAAGACGAGGTAGGGATTCTTTATCGGAATTTTATAACAATGATCCAAAGAATTGATGAGTTGATCCAGGAGAATTTTTCTAAGCAGCTGCTGATCAAGGAAACTGAATTTAAAGCATTGCAGGCTCAGATAAACCCGCACTTTTTATACAATACACTGGAGTCTGTTAATTGGTTGGCTAAAACAAATAAACAGAAGCAAATTTCAAGCATGGTGGAAGCCCTTGGTCATCTCATGAGATACTCCACAAATTTTAAGCAGGATATTATTACATTTGAAGAAGAGATCGACATTTTAAATAGTTATTTAACCATCCAAAAATACCGGTTTGACGATCGGATTGATTTTCAAATGGACTTCCCCTCCCATGTTGCAAAATATAAGATTCCAAAATTAATATTGCAGCCGCTTCTGGAGAATTCGTTCAAGCATGCAGTTGAGCCTTCCGTCTATTTGTCAGTTATTAAATTACATGTTTATCAGGAAGAGGACAAGCTATTTATTCGGATAGAAGATAACGGGCCTGGCATAGACCCCCTAATACTCCAAAAAGTAAAAGAAGGCAAAGTAAATCCTAAAGGTACTGGAATAGGATTGAATAATATCGATGATAGGATCAAGCTTTATGCTGGTGAACAGTATGGTTTAAGAATTGAAAATCTTTCGGGAAAAGGGACCGCAATTACGGTAGTTTTACCTGTTCAAACGGGGTGATAGAATGTCATATAAAGTGTTATTGGTAGATGACGAAAGGATTATTGTTGAAGGTATTTCCAATGTGATCGATTGGGCAGCATTGGATACAGAACTTGTAGCAACGGCGAGAAACGGGATCGATGCGTATGAGAAAATTGTTGAACTAAAACCTGATATTGTTATCAGTGATATCAAAATGCCTGGTATGGACGGACTTAGTCTTGTTTCAAAGGCACATAAGAAATATCCTTCTATAAAATTTATCCTGTTGTCCGGATATAGTGAGTTTGAATATGCGAGAACCGCCATGCACTATGATGTTAAAAATTATTTGTTAAAGCCATGTAATGAGGATAAAATTACAGCTGCACTTAACGAAACCGTTAATGAACTAAACGAAAAAAAGGTTCAGGAAACCTTTAATAGCGAGCTCCGGGAAAAATATCAAAACGCTCAGCCCTATATCAAAGCACATCTGTTAACCGAATTCTTAACTAGTAAAAGCTACTTAGACAATGATTTATCATTTTATCAGCAGCTTTTTGATTTTGAAATAAATAATCAGCAGGTCAGAATCGTTCTTTTTATGATGGAAGGTTATTTTTCTTATGAGCATTTGTTTGCCATCAAAAATATTGGAGCTGAGATCCTTGACTCTGTCTTGGTAACTACCAATATAGGCGAATATGCACTGTTCCTAATCAAGGATGATCATGACACGGAAAAATTACATCAAAAAATTAATCAAATAAGAGAAACCATTTATCAATATTTCAAAAGAGATACCACTGTTGCTATAAGTGAAGGGAACTATTTCCGATACGCCAGGAACTTGTACCGTGAGGCCATGGAGTGTTTGGAACATCGTTTTTATTTAGGGGAAGGAAGCATTATAACGAGAAAAGATATTTTACCGGCAAATGCAGCCGTCCCCAATGATTTTATGATCGATGAGCAGCAACTTGTTCTAAAAATCAAATCCGGGCATATCCAGGATGTATGCAAAGGAATTACCAGTATTTTTGAAAAAATGACGGATTTACGGCTGGGGATTGACTTGACAAAATCCTATTGTATACAGCTCTATATTGCAATTGTACAGACGGTAGATACAGATCGCATGCAAGGTTACCTCATGGGAACATCTGTATTGTTAGAGATGGAAACTGTCCAGCAGATGAAAGATTATATCGAAGCAACAGCCAGAAAAATGACCAATGAGTACTATAATCGTTTCAAGTCAAAACACTCTTCTGTAATTAGCAGAGTAATGGAAATTTTAATTGAGAATTTAGGAAACCCTGATTTATCACTAAAAATGGTAGCTAATGACATTTTATATATGAATCCAGATTATCTGGGAAAACTGTTCAAACAGGAAACTGGCCAGAGATTCTCAACCTTTCTCACTAAATTAAGAATTGAAAAGGCAGTGGAGTACATTTCAAAAATGGACGATGTGAAGGTTGGAACGTTGGCCAAAATAATCGGGTTTGGTGACAACCCCCAATACTTTAGTCAGGTTTTCAAAAAATATACGGGTTATACACCATCTGAATACCGGAAAGTTACATGAATCCATAAGCTCACTCGCAAAAGGGAGGTTAAAGCTTGAAAAAGTTTGGCTTGGCATTATTAGCTTTTATAATGCTCCTTTCAGTCGCTGCTTGCGATTTAAACAATAAAGGAAATCATGAAGAAGAAAGTGAAAAAGTGACCCTGCGTGTGGCCTGGTGGGGTGACCAATCCAGACATGATTATACCTTGAAAGTTATTCAAATGTATGAGAAAGAAAATCCAAATGTAAAAATTGTAGAGGAATATGCCAACTGGGATGATTATTGGAAGAGGCTTGCTCCAATGGCTGCCGCCAGCCAATTGCCAGATGTGATACAAATGGATAGAGCCTACCTGTTTCAATATGGAGAAAAAGGTAGGCTGGATGATTTAACTCCGTATATAAAAAATGGGACGATTGATACTCGCTCTATTGATGAAAACGCCATTTCCGGTGGGAGAATTGCAGGTAAATTATATGGCTTCACACTTGGATCAAACGTTCTTTCTGTGATTACAAATGATAATCTGTTAAAAGAAGCCGGTATTAAAATTGAAGATGAAAGCTGGACTTGGAATGACTTCGAAAAAGTAGCAATCGAGGTCAAAAATGCTACAGGCGTGTATGGTACAAATGGAATGTACCCTGCCGATGTATTTTTCCCTTACTATTTAAGAACACAAGGCTCGCGTCTTTATAATGAAAACGGTACAGGCCTTGGCTATACAGATGATCAATTATTTGTTGATTACTTTAAAAGGCAGCTTAGGTTAGTTGATGCAAAGGCATTCCCGACTCCAGACGTTCAAGTACATGTAGCAGGAACGAATGATGAATTTATCGTAACAGGAAAGGCAGCAATGAGTTGGAACTGGTCCAATCAATATTCAGGATTTGCCGAATCGGCTAAAGCACCCTTATCCATTAAACTTCCTCCTGAGTACGCGAACGAAACTGCTTTATTTTTAAGACCGAGTATGTTCTTTTCAATCCCTAAGAGTTCAAAACAAAAAGAACAAGCGGCCAAGTTCATTAATTTCTTTGTAAATAATATGGAAGCAAATAAGTTGATCAAAGGTGATCGAGGTGTCCCGGTATCTTCAAAGGTGATCAAAGAAATCAAGCCAGAATTATCCGAAGTTGAAACCAAAATCTTTGATTATGTTGAAAAAGCGTCTCAAAATGTACGCACTATGGATCTGATTGATCCACTGGGTAATGCGGAAATAATGAAAGCGCTTGATTATATATCCGAACAGATTTTATTTAAGAAAATCACTCCGGAAGATGGAGCGAAATCCTTTAGAAAACAAGCTGAAAGGATTTTAGGCAAAAATAAGTAATCAAAACACCTTCAAGAGAATTCATCCGTATCGTCAGATATGGAGATCACCTTGGAGGTGTTTTTGCGTTGGCAACCAGCGTGAGTTGTGCCGTGGATATAATCAATGAAATAAACCAGTCTATTGAAACAAGTATGTTTTTTAAACGTAATCCACTGTTTTTTTTATGGTTTCAAGAAAGCACTTTCAATACAATAACAGTATAAGTGTAAGCGGTGACAAATCAAGAGAAAGAGATCATTATTTGGAGGGATTGCTGTGTTGCAGGTAAAAGCTTTCGAAAAGAAAGAGGTCATTGATCGTATTCATTTATTAATGAATAATCTCACAGAAATCAAAGACCAAAGCGGTGAATTTTTACTCCATTTTGACGGGTTAATTGTGGATGATAAAAGCTGGAATGTTTGGAACTGGCCTCAGGGTGTAGGGTTATATGGAATATACAAATATTGGAAATTGACTAATGACCAAAAAGCTTTGGCAATTATCAATGAATGGTTCAATGCAAGAATCCAAGAAGGTGCACCGCCGAAAAACGTCAATACGATGGCGCCGCTATTAACATTGGCATTTTTATATGAGGATACCGGAAACCAGACATACCTGCCCTATTTGGAGGATTGGGCTGAATGGGTAATGCATGATATGCCTCGTACCAAAGAAGACGGGTTACAGCATATGACCTATGGACCTGAGAATAAAAATCAGCTTTGGGACGATACCTTGATGATGACCGTGCTGCCTTTGGCGAAAATCGGTAAGCTGCTCAACAAACCTGAATACTTGGAAGAAGCCAAAAAGCAGTTTCTAATCCATATCAAATATTTAACGGACAAAAAGACAGGCTTATGGTTCCACGGCTGGACATTCGAAGAAAACCATAATTATGCCGAAGCGCTTTGGGCAAGAGGAAATTGCTGGATTACCATTGCGATTCCCGAGATTATTGAAATATTGGAATTGGAAAAAGGGGATTTTCTCCGTGAATTCCTAATTGATACATTAAACAGGCAAATTGAAGCTCTTGCCAACGATCAGGATGTAAGCGGATTATGGCATACACTAATTAATGACCAGACCTCTTATTTGGAAGCCTCAGCTTCAGCTGGATTTGCATATGGAATTCTAAAATCCGTTCATAAGCGGTATATCAGCCAGGACTATAAAGAAGTCGCTCACAAGGCTATTTGCGGAATTATCAATGAAATTAATAAAGAAGGAGCATTGCAAAGGGTATCCGTAGGAACAGGTATGGGAGATACTTTGGAATTTTACAAGGAAATCAGAAAGACTACCATGCCTTATGGACAATCGCTTGCTGTGCTTTGCCTATCCGAATATCTTCATACTTATATCTAAATCTCCAGCTGTTCATTTCCCAAAATGGAGGAAAATAAAATGGTTAAACAACCCAAATTTATAAATTATTTGTCCTATGGGTTAGGTGATTTCTTAGGGGCAGGCGCGTTTGCATTGACAGCAGCATGGTTGCTTTTCTTCTTAACCACTTTTTGTGGCCTAACTGCCGTTCAAGCAGGTTCTATTTTCGCTATTGCTCGGATTGTTGATGCGATTGCAGCGCCAACGATGGGATATATTACAGATAATTTCCATAAAACAAAACTTGGCCGACGCTTTGGAAGACGAAAATTCTTTATATTAGCCGCCATTCCACTTGTACTTGTCTATACAGCAATTTGGGTTTCCGGTTTTTCTTACTGGTATTACTTATTAACCTATATCTTGTTTGAAATTGTGTACTCCATGATATTAATTCCTTATGATACACTTGCCGCTGAAATGAGTAACGATTATAAAGTACGTTCGAAGTTTACAGGTGCAAGAATGTTTGTTGCTCAGGCTTCAGCTGTATTCGCTGCATTTATTCCTGGCCGTCTTGTGGAAGCATTAGGTAAGGATGACCCTCTTACATTCCTGTACTCAGGTATTATTTTCACTGTCATATTTATAGTGGTATTGTCACTGCTTTATAGATACACATGGGAACGTCCTTTCGAAGAAATACCTGAAGAGAAAGTGATCGATAATAGAACTTTTTTACAAAATGTTCATAAGATCTATGCGGATTTATTCTCAACTTTACGAGTAAAAACATTCCGCCACCATCTGGGTATGTATTTGGGTGGATATTTAAGTCAGGATGTTTTCAACGCCGTATTTACTTATTTTGTTGTTTTTGCTCTCATGCAAAATGCCGTTGCCGCATCCAACCTATTAACCTTTATGTATGTCATGCAGCTTTTTGGCGTATGGATTGCTCTTACCTTAACGATTAAATTAAATCCTGCCCCGGCGTATAGAGCTGCAATTTCTCTCTTTATCGCAGGAGTTGTTGGATTTATCATATTAAAGATCACTGGAACGCTAAATAGCACCGTTTTATTGTTTATTATGATTGGAATTTGCGGGTTGGGACGCGGTGGCTTGAACTATATCCCCTGGAACAATTACGCATTTATTCCAGACGTAGATGAAGCTTTAACGGGTCAAAGACGTGAAGGTGTGTTCGCCGGTGTAATGAGTTTGATCAGAAAAGGGACACAGGCGTTAGCAGTCTTTTTAGTAGGTGTTGCATTGCAAGAAGCAGGCTTTGTATCCGGGCAATCATCACAACCGGCTTCAGCTGTAACAACTATTATTTCGATCTTGCTGTTTGGTACACTCTTCTTTTTGGTGGGAGGTTTGATTATCTCCTATCGTTACAAATTAACTAAAGAGAATCATGTCGTTTTGATGGATGAAATTAAACGCTTGAAAAATGGCGGCTCTAAAAAAGAGGTTACACCGGAAGCCCGACAAGTTTTTGAACAATTAACAGGTTGGGAATATGAAAAAACATGGGGAAATAACACTGTGGGGTATGAAAATCTTATAAAATATAAAGATAATCATGAAACCAAACATGAAGCAATCGTATAAGTGTGAATATGGGTGAATTGAAATGATCAAGTCAACAAAGCCGTATCGCATGGATTTCATGTGATGCGGCTTTATATAAAATGGAGGACGGGTATGAATGCAAATTTAGGAATTCGGGTACATGATATTGAAAACGTTCCTTTACAAGAAGCAGTGAATATCATATCAAGTAAAGGACTTACACCTTTAACGCTGGCTGACATAATCGGCGAGGATTTTTAGATACTCTTCATTCACCAATTTTCTGGGGGCAAATACGGCTGTTAAAAAGGTTAGAGATTTGGAATGCGCGATCTGTTCATTCATCATGGAATGATCGGCTTCAGGCAAATGGATGACAGACAGCAGCTGTGAAGGCACCTTCTGTCGGTATACACGCTCGGTATCTTTTACATCAACATTAATATCCTTTCCAGCCAGAACCAAGAGTACTGGAGAATGGAAGTAGCCTAATTCTTCGGTAGAATCCGACCGAAAATTTTTGCCTATAAAGCTCCATCTTTCTTTGGAAATCACATTGTTGGGGCTGGCTATTTTCAGGTATTCCTCGTAAGAAGCCTGTTTTTTCAGTAATTGCAAAACCTGTTGATTGTAGTTCAATTTCTTTGTAATTTCCTGTGGACTAGCCCCTTCTTGCTCCATCTCTTTTCTGGTGTTAAATTGCCCTTGTGTAATCCAGTTCACGGCGGGTGATACAAGGATGCTAAAAGCAATATTGTGCTCCTCTTTAACGATCTTCGGAATGACCCATCCTGCTTGGCTGGCTCCCCATAGGCCGATTTTTTGCTTATCGATCATCGGTAAGGTCCTCGCCCAGTCTATTGCATATCTGATCTCCTGTGCGCGATCCTCCATGCTTTGATCCAGCCAATTGCCAGGAGCGCCGTTAATGCCGGGCTTATTTAGGGACAAGGAGGCATACCCTTTGGAAGCGAACCTTTCCCACAGTGGTTTGTAGCCATCATCATAGGTGTCATTGATGGGACCATCCCCATGGACAAAAACAACCAATCCAACCTTTCCCGAGTAGTCCTTAGGCAAAGCTAATATACCCGTTAAAACCCCTTTAGGAGTCGCAATTTGTATTTTTTCTTCCGTCATCTTGTAGGAATTTTGATATAGAACAATCAATATCAAGGCAACAGCCAGACCTGCGGCAATACCAAGGGTAAGCTTAAATGTCTTTTTCAATGATGCTCTCTCCTCGAAGGCAGTTTTGTTCCTTTCCAGCTCATCAGGTGCCATACAGGCTCCTTAAACCAAAAATGGCGCAAATAATTGTATTTGGATTGTTCTATTTCAAACGCCAGTTTGTGATACAAATGGATCGCCCCCTGGTTCTTGTTCGCTACATGAAGCGTCAACACATGGAAGCCGGAATCAATCGTAAATTGCTGTGCAAAAGCTAGAAAACGTCGTCCTATCCCCTGATTGCGATGGCTTGAGCGAATTGCCAAATGATCAATGTAACACTCATCTGCGGCAGGCTTATAATCCAGCGCATGCATACCTGTCAAAAATTTAAATACATTGAAGCAGCCAAACTGTTTTATGAGCGGAGTCCAAGAAATAGGTTTTGTTTTAGGGAGCAAGGAGGAGGTTGCTTTCCATTTGAGGGAGAGGACACCGACCACTTCCTGATTCTCTTTAACTACAAATTGCTTCATCGTTGAAGGATTAGGGTCTTGAACCCAAACCTTCATGAGTAACTGCTGTATATCCTGATCCTCCAATACAACAAGGGCTTGAAATTTCGCTTTGAAGGATTCCACTAAGAGCTTACATACAGCTTCATGGTCTTGCTCTTGATAAGCAACAATGTCAAAGGATGTTGTTGTTGAACATGGAAAGATAGGATTTTTCTACTAAAATGATTTTGCTTAGGTATTCATATTGGTGCTGGGCCACGTAATGCTCCAGTTGTTGAATTTCATGTTCGATCTCAGCGTCTTCAGTGACGGAAAAATGCTTGCAAAGATAGCTGCCTTCTTCCAGGATACAGTCAGCCGTCTCTGTCATTTCTGTCGTTTCATAGCATAGCTTCACCTGTCCAGAATCCAATAGATAATGCAGGTCATTTTCAAATAATTGAGGTGGAGTGGGCTGCTGTTCGAATAGATCCCTGGCAGACAGCTCATGATCACTCTCAAATGCAAACCATAGCTTTAAATGTCGGGGGCCTAACAACTTGAGTTGATACTCATTATTCTGCTGGGTGGAGTTATGATGTTCTTTTAGCACCTTGTGAATAAACTGTTCGAGCAGCTTCAAGCTAGCGATTTCATCCTGTACCTTGTGCAGCGAATTCTCTAAAAGCTGGTTGTAATCATCGGCCGTGTAGGAAGTCAGGCATTCTTCAATCTGAGCGACTGAGACATTTAATTTACGCAGCATTAAAATATGGGAAAGCTGATAGATTTCATGCAGCCCGTACATTCGATATTGATTTTTTTCTGTGTAAGACGGATACAGTACCCCTTTTTCTTCAAAATATCGAAGCTGATGCACAGATACATTCATAAGCTGTGAAAGCTGGCTGATTGTAATATGTTCTTTCAATGACAGGACTCCTTACTGGATAGTTGAATAACTTCACTATAAACCTTAGGTCAGACCTAAGGTCAATAGCAAATTGAGGACAGTAATAGCGCAAGTGAACGAACAGAAATGATTTACCTACTCGTGATAACCCGTTATAATCATAAGATTAGTGAGCATAAACAAGATGTTCAGGATGAAGGTTAGAATGGGGAAATTATGTTGAAAACTTTTAAAAAGGTATACATTGAGATCACAAGCATCTGCAATCTCGCATGCAGTTTCTGCCCTCAGACACAGCGTGTCAAAAAATTTATCGATCCGGAAGTCTTTCGGAATGTGCTTGATCAGGTCAAGCCGCATACAGATTACATTTATTTGCACGTAAAAGGAGAGCCGCTGCTCCATCCGAAAATTGATCTTTTGCTGGAGAGTGCTCATGAGAAGGGCCTAAAGGTCAATATTACTACCAATGGTACTTTGCTGCCCAAGACCGGTCATAAGCTGCTAGGGCAACCGGCGCTACGTCAGATGAACTTTTCTCTTCATAGTTTTGACGGACATGAAGGCTCCGTGGACCGAGAAGGATATTTGGGAAATATTTTCACGTTTGTCAGAGAAGCTGTGAAGCATAATGTCATTATTTCGTTCCGTCTCTGGAACCTGACGCCGGATAATTTGACCAATGCGGAGCGCCAGCGCAACCGGGTGACTCTTGAGCAGCTGGAGCGAGAGTTTGGGCTGGATTACCGGATTGAGGAAAAGGTTGTACCTGGGAGTGGGATTAAGATTGCCCCCAATATTTATTTGAATCAGGATCACGAATTTGAATGGCCAAGCCTAAGTGCCCCGGAAGATGATGGTAAAGGCTTTTGCCATGCGCTTCGCAGCCAAGCGGCGGTATTAGTAGATGGAACGGTTGTTCCTTGCTGTCTTGATGGTGAAGGCGTAATTAATTTAGGTAACGTGCATGAGCAATCTTTTAGCGACATTGTTGAAGGGGAGCGTGCAAATCGTTTGTACTTCGGGTTCTCCAAGAGAGAAGCGGTGGAAGAGCTGTGTCGCAAATGCGGGTACCGTAAACGATTTGGAACATAACAGTATGGTAGAACTCAGTCGACAGTGCAAGCAAATGGAAGGTCATACGAAAGTCATATAGAAAAGAACTGCTTTACACAAAGATTTCTAAGTGTTTGGCGGTTTTTTTCATATCTACAATTATTATTCCCTGTATTGGTATATATTTGAATTAGATATACAATTTTTACTTTATCACTCTCTACCCATACTTCGTATTGCAAGCCTTGATTTCCGTTAATATTGACATTTTCTGGCCCCGTCAAAATAAGTCCTTTTCCAGACCTCTTAAGTACTAATTGAGCTAAAAACTCAGCGTATTCTTTCAATGTGGCCTTTGAGAAATTCTCAGAAGGCAGTTCGGATTTCCAATCCTTGATGATCGCCATGTATGCATCGTTTTTTTCATACCAGGCTTGAATTAACGCATCTGGATATGGATTGGATGGGGGAGAGTCTTCGATTACTACTTTTTGGTGATCCCGAAACTACGAAACTGCTTCCCGTCCGCATTCAGCCTGTAACAACTATTCGGATATCTTGTTGGTGTGGAATCCGAAGTAAACCAACAATTTTAAATTTAAAGCAACGCAAAAGGTATCCGGCTACCTAATGCTCATCCGGAATTATTTTGGAATTATTACGAATGAGCTGAATGAGGTTTCGGGCAGCGGCAGATAGTGGCTCATTTTTGCGGGTACAGATGGCGATTGAATTGAGAAGCTCAATGTCCTCTACATAGACTCGGCACAGTTCACCGCGCTCTACATACTCGCGCACGACCAATGAGGACACAAAGTTCGCACCATATCCGGCAAGAACTGCGGTAATGGCCTCATGCAGCCCCGTAAAGTTTAGCGTGATTTTGGGGTCAGGAACATTGTAGGTTCGACATAAGGACAATAATCTTTCCCGTGTCGAGCTTCCTTTCTCACGCATAACAAAGGGCTCATGCATCATTTCCAGTAAAGAAACCTGCTGATTGGCATACCGGTGATTCGGTGCTACTACAAACCATAGCTCGTCACGAAATAGCTCTTCGGTCTGTATCGTATCGGGATATTGTTCCGGTAGTCCCCCGTAAACGGCCAAATCCACTTCAATATTTAATAGCTGCTGTAAAGCGCCACTGGAATTCGTGGTGTTAATCGTCATTTCAACGTGCTCATATTGCTGCTTGAACTTTGCGATCCAGGTTGGAATAAGAAAATGCGCCGGTAAATAAGTAGCCGCGAGCCGAATATGCCCATGAGTACCATCAAGATAGTCCTGTGAAAATTGCTCGATTTGCTGTTCGACGGCAAAAAGTCGTTTGGCGAGCATCGCAAGCTTTTTACCGGCATCGGTTAAGGTAATTCCTCTTCCTTGCGGCATGAGCAGTGTGAGGGATATTTCTTTTTCGAATTTTTTTATTTGAGCTGTAATAGCGGGCTGGCTAATATTTAGCAGTTCAGAGGCTCGGGTTACACTCCCGGTGGATGCGACCACATGAAATAAACGTAACGCATGCAGATTCATGATCAAACTCCTCTTCGTATGTACTCATATATTTAATTTATGAATAAATCAAAAACATATATTATTTTTATAATAATAAATCAATTACAATCAAAATGTAAATAATCCTAAGGAGAGTGAAGAGAATGAATCCATCTAACACGTGGGATCAAGTAGACCAGTACATCACGGAGCGTCTCATTCCGTATGATGCTGTCTTGGATGAGGTATTGGCTGCGAACCAAAAAGCGGGATTGCCTCCGCATGATGTGTCGCCCAATCAGGGAAAGCTATTGAATATTTTCGCTCAGATGCAAGGCGCTGGGCGTGTGCTGGAGATCGGTACATTAGGGGCCTACAGTACAATCTGGCTGGGAAGAGCGCTGCCGAAGAACGGAAAATTAGTTACACTGGAAGCTAATCCGACTCATGCTAAAATAGCCCGATCCAATATATCGTTGGCTCAGTTGGATGGAGTGGTAGAACTACGGGAGGGCGATGCATTGGAACAGTTAGCACAAATGAAGGAAGAACAGGTTGCTCCCTTTGATCTTATTTTTATCGATGCGGATAAACCCAATAATCCATATTATTTGACTTGGGCACTTCGCTTTTCGCATCCAGGTACTGTAATTATCGGCGATAATGTAATCCGTGAAGGATAAATTATTCAAGCTTACAGCACGGACCCTCGTGTGCAAGGGGTAAGAAAGTTTTACGATTTGCTGGCTGAAGAATCGAGAATTACAGCAACAGCCATTCAAACCGTAGGGAGCAAGGGACATGATGGGTTTGTTATTGGGATCGTCAAGGACTGAGGGGAAACGGTCATAATGAGCTAAACATGGAGGGGATCAAAATCCCGGTGTTTAGCTTTTTTGCTATGTGCAGTAGCCGTTTATGAATTGTACGTAATATATTTTCAATAATGGTAAAATGGTGCTGCTGGTAAACGTCAGAATGTTTATGAACGTTTATTGCTGAATTCCTATGTAAGAAGAATGAATTTACATAAAAATGGATGAGCCTTCCTAACAATGTAAACGCAACCATCATGATTGGGGCAGGAATTCACCATTTTGTAAAAAAATGAACTTGAGATGAAGTTTTTTGAAGTTTTTTGAATAAAAATGATTGTTTTTTATGAAGTTTGTGGTACGATATGAACAGTTGGGGGAATGAAGATGCTGACGGAAGAAAGATACAATTTAATAATACAGCGCTTACAAGAACGTGGTGTTGTAAAATTGCAGGAATTAGCCGATCTGTTGGGGGCTTCTGAGTCAACGATTCGGCGTGATTTGATAGATCTTGAAGGCCGTCAGTTGCTAAAGCGGATTCATGGCGGGGCAACCTTGCTGAATCAAAAAAGTCAGGAACCTGGCATGGAAGAAAAAACATTCAAAAACGTTCAACAAAAAAATGTAGTCGCCCGTATAGCAGCCAAAGAAATTTTGGATGGCGAATGTATTTATCTGGATGCGGGAACAACAACGATGGCGATGATTCCTTACATTGAAGCTAAAGACGTGACGGTCGTGACCAATGGCCTATCCCACGTAGAAGCACTGGTAAGCAAGCGAATCAGAAGCTATCTACTGGGAGGGATGATGAAAATTCATACCAAAGCCGTAATCGGGAGTATTGCCCTGCAGAATTTGGACAATTTTCGATTCGACAAGTGCTTTCTGGGAACGAACGGGGTAGATGTGGAAATGGGGTATACCACTCCTGATCCTGAAGAGGCGCTGATTAAGCGGCGAGCCCATCAGCTGTCCGGCAAAACTTATGTGTTGGCGGATTCCAGTAAAATTGGAGAAGTTACCTTCGCCAAGCTGTTCGAACTCAAGGAAGCTATCCTTATTACCGAATCGGTGTCTGAACGCTCACGCCGATCCATTGCTCAGAAAACTAAGATAATCGAGGGATAACAATGATATATACAGTAACGCTGAACCCTTCTATTGATTACATCGTGGAAGTTGACGATTTAAAGCTTGGTGATTTGAACCGGATGAAAAGAGATTTGAAATTGCCGGGTGGTAAGGGCATTAATGTATCCCGGATACTGAACCAATTGGGAGCAGACAGCACGGCGATTGGCTTTCTCGGCGGATTCACAGGCAGGTTTATCAACGATACTTTGCGGGAAGAATCCATTAAAACTGATTTTGTAATTATCGAAGATGACACACGGATCAACATTAAGCTTAAGCATGGCGATGAGACGGAAATTAACGGCTTGGGACCTGCGATTCGTGAGCATGAGGCGGATGCGTTGGTGCAGAAGCTGTCGGGTCTTCAGAAAAATGACATTGTTGTCTTGTCGGGAAGTATCCCGCCGTCACTTGGAGGAGATTTCTATAATCGGCTGATTAGCGTATGCCAGCAAACCGGGGCTGAATTCGTCATCGACACCACAGGTGAGGCGCTGATGAAGGCACTGGTTCATAAGCCGCTGCTCGTCAAGCCGAATCATCATGAGCTGGCTGAGTTGTTTGGCGTAACTATTCATTCAAAGGAGGAGATCGTCACTTACGGCCGTAAGCTGCTGGAAGCAGGTGCAAAAAATGTACTGATTTCCATGGCTGGAGAAGGGGCATTGTTCATTACGGCAGATGAAGTGTATCACGCAAATGTACCAGCAGGAACGGTTAAAAATTCTGTAGGCGCAGGTGATTCAATGATTGCTGGATTCGTGGGTACGCTGGCTCTACTTGGCGATCCGATCGAAGCATTCCGTGCAGGAGTGGCATCCGGAAGCGCAACCGCGTTCTCCGATGATCTGGCTACTAGAGAGAAAATTGAACAATTACGGCCGCAAGTTACGATTTCAAATTGGTAATCCCGCTACACCATGAGCTTATTATGCGTGTGTCCACACGCTGACCGAACTTAGGAGAGTGTGAAAAATGAGAATAACAGACCTGATGATTAAAGAAACGATGATCATGGATTTGCAGGCAACGACAAAAGACGGGGCGATTGAGGAACTCATCACTAGTCTCGAAGCAAGTGGCCGCATTAATGACCGGGCATTGTTCAAAGAAATGATTTACAAACGCGAAGCAGAATCCAGCACAGGAATTGGTGGCGGCATTGCGATGCCGCATGCCAAGACCAAAGCTGTAAATGAAGCGACTGTAGTGTTCGCCAAGAGCAGCAAAGGCGTAGAATTTGAATCGCTGGATGGCGAGCCTGCGAAAATATTTTTCATGATTGCAGCTCCAGAGGGAGCAGCTAATACTCATCTTCGTACACTCGCGGCTCTTTCCCGGCTGCTAATTGATACCGATTTCATTGATAAGCTGATGAATACGCAAACACCGGACGAAGTGTCGGAGCTGTTTGATGCCAAGCAAGCGGAAGAAGAAGCGGCTAAAGAAGCAAAAGAGGCGAAGAAAGAGAATGCCAAAGCCCAGCAAAAACCGGACGTTATCGTTGGTAACCCGAATTCTGACGAGTTTGTGGTTGCGGTGACTGCTTGTCCTACAGGTATTGCGCACACGTTTATGGCTGAAGACGCTCTCATTAAGAAAGCGACAGAGATGGGCGTGAATATCCGAGTGGAAACGAATGGCTCGGAGGGTGCACAAAACGTACTGACAGCGGATGAAATCCGTCGTGCCAAAGGTGTAATCGTCGCGGCTGACAAAAAGGTTGAAATGGCCAGATTTGACGGTAAGCCTGTATTGCAAAGACCAGTAAGCGACGGTATTCGTAAACCTGAAGAACTGATCCGCAAAGCGCTGAACGGCGATGCTCCAATCTACCGCAGTGAAGGTAAGGGAAACGCGGAGGAAGCGACAACAGAAAAAACCAGCGTCGGCAGTAAAATTTACAAGGATCTAATGAACGGTATCTCCCATATGCTGCCGTTTGTTGTAGGCGGCGGGATTTTGCTGGCCATCTCCTTCCTGTTCGAACAGGTAGCAGGAGCAGAGAATCCGATCGTAAAGCTGTTGCAAACGATTGGTGGCGGAACAGGTGCGTTCCACTTCCTGATTCCAATATTGGCTGGATTTATCGCGATGAGCATTGGGGATCGTCCGGCATTGATGCCAGGTATGGTTGGGGGTCTGATGGCTGTAAACTCTAATGCAGGCTTCCTTGGCGGTCTGGCAGCAGGTTTCATGGCTGGTTATGTAGTTATCTTCCTGCGTAAAGCTTTAGCAGGTCTGCCGAAAGCACTGGATGGTCTAAAACCAATCCTGTTATACCCGGTATTTGGACTCCTAATTACAGGCGCGATTATGTTCTACCTGTTCGATCCGATTTTCGGTGGTATTAATACATGGCTTGTTAATGTTCTGAACAATTTGGGTACAGGTAATGCAGTGATTTTGGGTCTGATTCTGGGTGGAATGATGTCGATTGACATGGGTGGACCTTTCAACAAAGCGGCTTACGCATTTTCAATCGGTGTCTTTACTTCCAGTGGTAACACGAACGGGGCTATGATGGCTGCTGTTATGGCGGGCGGTATGGTACCTCCGCTGGCAATCGCATTGGCTTCGACGTTCTTCAAAAATAAATTTACGGAGCAAGAGCGCAAATCTGGTTTGACGAACTATGTACTCGGTTTGTCCTTTATTACAGAAGGAGCAATTCCATTCGCAGCTGCTGACCCTCTGCGTGTCTTAACCTCTTGTATTGTAGGTTCAGCGATTGCTGGTGGTCTGACGCAGTTTTGGCAAATCAATCTTCCAGCTCCACACGGCGGCATTTTTGTAGCAGCGCTTGCCAATCATGCTTTGCTGTTCTTGCTTGCAGTGGCGATTGGCTCTGTGATTTCCGCATTCATTCTGGGACTGTGGAAAAAACCGCTCGAAGCGAAATAACCGGTATCAACGCATACCCCTCTTCATAAACGTAAAACCGCTAAACACACGTAAACAATGTGTTTAGCGGTTTTTTTGATGTTGATGTGGGTTCGGGAGCTGACTTGTAGCCTCCCATAAACCCGGTTTAATTAGACCTGGGCAGTTGGACTGACCATTGCTCCTTAATCAGCTGCATAAACAGCTTTCGGGATGAAGACATATATTGCTGATCCTGGTTGTTCTGTAATATTCCAATGGGAATATTCGGGTCTTTTAGCTGGAGGGGGATGGTGACCAGTTCATTCGGCAAAGGTAGTGACGATAAAACCACTCCTACTGAAGAGATTGTTTTTACAAATGAGGGTATAGACGAAATTTGGCTGATAGTATACAAAAACGGCATCGACGGGAAGCGGGAAAATTCTTTTTCCAGCCGGATAGAGTACAGGCAGCTTCTACCTCCGGCTATAAGCGGGTATTCATACAGATACTCCAGATGAAGCTCACTTTTTGCTGCGAAGGGATGATTACGGGACACGATAAAAGCGATTTGTTCGTGATAAATGGGTTCAAAGTGTAAGGAGGGAATCGAGTGAGGTTCCCCGCAGATTGCAAAATCCAGCGTATGGTCCATCAGAGCGTTCGAGAGTGTATCCGTGTTTCCAACTGTAAAATGGCACGTAATATTCGGCTTATGCTCCCGAAACCGCTGCAGAACCAAGGGGAGTATGGTAGTCGCTACCGTTTCAATCACACCGATATGGAGCGTGCCGACTTCCTCCTTTTTCAGAGATTTGGCCTGGTCCAGCACAAAATTCCAATGCTGAATAAGCCCATCTACCTCTTCTGCATACACTTTGCCTGAGGCCGTTAATTCCGCATCCCAACCTCTTTTAAAAAGCTGAAATCCCAGCTCTTTCTCCAGCCTTTGGATTTGGTTTGTGACTGTAGACTGCGCGTAGTTTAATTTGGCAGCAGCTTTTGAGAAAGTCCCTTCTTCGATAATGGTACGAAATGTAGTTAGCTCTTTCAGATCCATGCACACTCATCTCCATCGGGAAAAATGAATTTAATTATGATTATTTTCAATTATACAGATGAAGATAGGTAGAGTACAATCATCTTATTCCAATGGACAGGAGAGATGAACATGCCATTTGTACGCGTAGGTTACATGGAGCAGCAATATACAGAGCAAGAGCTGCCCTGCATTAGCCGCTGTATTCTGAAGGCCCTAATTGAGCATTTTCAGGTACCGGAAAAGGATTACTTTCAGGTTTTTCATGCTCATAAGCAAAGCGAGTTTTATTATAGCCCGGATTATTTGAATGTACCCAGAACAGACAAGCTGTTGTATATCCAAATTACAATGGGATCGGGTAGAACTACGGAGCAAAAAAAGAGTTTTTACCACAGGCTAGCCGAGCTCCTATCTACTGAGTGTAAGATTAGATCGGATGATGTATTTGTAACGCTGGTGGAGACTGAATTTGAAAATTGGTCCTTTGGCAACGGACTTGCCCAGATGATTTTGTAGCTGGAAACTGCACACTGCACAATTAGGAAGGAAAGGAAGCGTTGAACAAATGAAGCACAAACTAATCACATCGAGCGCTCGGGAAACGCTAGGCGATTTTGCACCAGCTTTTGTGAGCTATACGGAGGGCGTTCTTTTTGGGGATGTTTGGAGGAGAGAGGCATTGTCTCTCAGAGAACGGAGTCTCATTACAGTTGCCGCTCTGGTAGCGGGTGAGCATGTGAATCAGCTTCCCTATCATCTGTTTCTAGCCAAGCAGAACGGTATTTCAGAGGAAGAACTGGTTGAGGTCATGACACAGCTTGCCTTTTATGTGGGATGGCCCCGGGCAGCTTCAGCTATTCAGGTTGCCAAAGACGTATTTTGCAAAGAAAAAGAGACTGACGCATAAGCCTAAAAAAATCTTTATTTAATCGGACACCGTCCAAGGGTGTATTCGATCAGAGCCTATAAAAAGCCACTTTTTCGAAAGTGGTTTCTTTTATTTTTTGACGTGTGCTCAAGTGTTATATAATAAAGAAAACAAAATCGAGAGGACATCAAGCATTGACCTTACAACAATTAAAATATGTCATCGAGGTTGCCAATCGTGGCTCCATGAATGAGGCAGCGAAGCGGTTGTTTATTTCCCAGCCCAGTCTGTCGAATGCGATTCGGGATCTGGAGGAAGAAATTCATATTACTATTTTTGAACGTACCAATAAGGGAATCTCTTTGTCCAAGGAAGGCGTAGAGTTTCTCGGTTATGCGCGTCAGGTTGTTGAACAGGCGGAGCTGCTGGAAAGTCGCTATCTGGATGCCAAGCCTTCACCACAGCATTTTGCCGTGTCCTCACAGCACTATGCTTTTGCCGTAAATGCATTCGTAAATCTGGTGAATCAATATGGACAGGATGAATATGAGCTGGCTTTGCGGGAGACGAAGACCCATGAAATCATACAGGATGTCAAAAGCTTGCGCAGTGAGATTGGAATCCTGTATCTGAACGAGTTTAACGCGAAGGTCATTAATAAGCTGCTAAAAGATGCGAACCTGCAATTTAACAGCCTGTTTACGGCGAAGCCGCACATTTTTATCAGCAGCAAAAACCCATTATCCCGCCAATCCATTGTAACGATTGACCAGCTTCACCCCTATCCGTATTTGTCCTTTGAGCAAGGGGAGTTTAATTCCTTTCACTTTTCTGAGGAGATTCTCAGCACGTTATCGCATTCCAAAAGCATCCGTGTCAATGACCGGGCGACCCTCTTTAACCTGCTGATTGGCTTGAACGGCTATACTATTTCGACCGGGGTCATCAGTGCGGATCTGAATGGTAACGAGATTATTTCCGTGCCTTTGGAATGCGATGAGTCTATTAATGTGGGATGGATTTGTCATAAAAACGTTGCGCTCTCCAAGCTGGCTACTGTTTATGTAGAAGCACTGCATGAGGCGATAGGGGAATAAAAGGCTGGATATAGCTTTAGGCTATAACTAGCTATAGTTTATTGGAGTTACCTTATAGCTGAAAATGTATGTTATCTTTCTTGCAAGAACTTCACTACAGAAGTAAAAAGGAGATAACCCTAATGAGCAGCATCCTTGACAATGCATCCCAACGTAAAGCGACCCCTTTCAGACATGATATCGTCGGCAGCTTTCTGCGCCCGCAAGCGATTAAAGACGCCAGAATTCAATTTCAAAATAACGAAATCTCTGCGGACGAATTGAGAAAGATTGAAGACAACGAAATTATTAAGCTGGTAGAAAAACAAAAATCGGTAGGGCTGAAAGCCGTGACAGATGGTGAATTCAGACGCTCCTGGTGGCATCTTGATTTTATGTGGGGGCTGGACGGTGTGGAAAAGGTACAGCTTGCAAACGGCTACCAATTCCAAGGCGTAGAAACAAGAGCGGAAACCGCACGCCTGTCCGGTAAAATTGGACATTCCCGTCACCCTTTTATTGAAGATTTTAAATTTCTGAAGCAAGTAGCAGGTGAGGATGCCATTGCCCGCCAAGCGATCCCTGCACCGGCACAATTTCTGGCTGAGCTGTTGCGTGGAGAGAATAAAGAAACAACCGATGCCTATTACAGCAACCTGGATGAGCTGGTTACTGATATTGCCAAAGCTTATAAATCCGTGATCCAAGCGTTGTATAATGAAGGCTGCCGCAGCTTGCAACTGGATGATTGCACATGGGGCATGCTCTGTGATAAAAACTATTGGGAAGCCAGACAGCATGCGGGTGAGAATATAGAAGAAACCAAAAAGCTGTTCGCTCGCGTGAATCAGGAAACCGTAAATGATCTTCCAGCCGATTTGGTCGTTACAACCCACGTATGCCGTGGTAACTACCATTCGACCTGGGCTTCCTCAGGCGGCTACGAGCCTGTTGCCGAAACCCTGTTCGGCATCGACAACATCGACGGCTACTATCTCGAATTCGATACTGACCGTGCAGGCGATTTCACACCGCTCAAGCATCTGAAAGACCAGCAGCAGGTCGTACTGGGCCTCGTTTCCTCCAAAACGGGTGAGCTGGAAGATAAGCAGACAGTCATTAACCGCATTAAGGAAGCAACTCAATTCGTCGACATCAACCACATCTGCCTCAGTCCACAATGTGGCTTTGCTTCCACAGAAGAGGGCAATATTTTGACGGAAGAGCAGCAGTGGAAAAAGCTTGCCTTCATTAAAGAAATTGCGGACGAGATTTGGAAGTAAGGGTTTAAAAGGAAACACGCCATTTGTGGGCGTGTTTTTTTGTGTGAGAATCTATCTACAGCATTTATTTGCAATCTTTATTGCTAATATCAAGCTGACAAGTTTATCGCTGCATTTCATCTTTGATGGCTTCTATTACAGTAGCTAGCGCTGTAATATCTTCTTCAGAAATACCAGATATACAGTGCCTAAGGTTTTGCTCTAAATCAGCTAAATAGTCATCTTCAATTAATAGAACCTGATAACGATAACAGATCTCCACAATCTTTTTCTTATCTTTTTCCAGTAGTGAATATCCAGTTGGGTTATGGTGCCTTGGAATAATATAGAACGCCTTAATGAGTTCCTTTTTAAAAATAGTTTCCAGTTCATCCAGATTAATTCCGTGAGAACTTCTTTGTATCCCTTTGCAATCAATATTAAGACTTTTAGCATATCCAGAGCCAAATTATAGGTTGGCACTTCTATTAAAAGCTTGTCGTTGGATGGGGCAGGAAATAAAGCCTTCAATGTTATATAAATTCCTTGTTGTGCTACATGAGTGATCAGGGTCTGTGAACTTGATGTATATACACCATTTTATTCATAATCCCAATCTCCCAATACCATATATTTTTATTACCTGTAGTAGTACAGAATTAAAATCGGATGTTTGGACTATTTTTTCCGTTATTGTATATTAAAATGTAGAATTAATCTAATTATTTATTCTCTGGTTCTCTTGGCTGGATGAAATAATTTAGAAAGGAAGATTAAATAAAATGAAATTGTTGGATAGTCGGAATTATAAAAAAGTAATACCCATCATTCAATCTGCAGGTATAAATACCATGTTTGCTTTATCTGTTTTGGAAAGAAAGGTGGAAGGAAAGGTATTTATTGATGAAGAAGCTTCTCCTGCTTCATTTTATATCCAGCATCCTTACGGAATGGCTTTGCTTTACGGAGAAACCAACAAGGAAGATTTTTATGTACAGCTGGCATCCTATATGCTTAATGTCCAAAATGTCAGGAATGAATTTGAATGGCTGCAAGTATATCCTGCTTCATTATATTCAAAAATGGAAGCTATTTTGGGAAGCAATCTAATCAAAAAGAACCCGAATGAACCATATAAAAAATCATTGTTAGTGGAAGAAGATAACAAAGTTCTGGAGTATCAGAGAATAAATTTTGGTTTTAATAAGGAAAAGTTTTTAGCGGTTAAAAAAAGACAAACGGATATGAACTACAAAATTGTAACAACATCAGAAGCTATTTTTGATCAATTGGATGGGAGCGTAGTGCCAAAGTACTTCTGGAATAATTACAATGATTTCATGAAAAACGGAATAGGCTTTACTATATTTTCGGAGAATGACCATCCTGCTTCTACTGCATTTGCAGCATTTATAATAGATGATCAGCTTGAAATAGGAATTGAAACCTGTGAAAGAAATCAAGGTTCAGGTTTCGGATCTATCGTATGTACAGAATTAATTGATTATTGCATGGCTAATGGCTATAAACCGATTTGGTCATGTCATTCCGGAAATATAGGATCTAGGAAGCTTGCCCACAAACTAGGGTTTGAGGAAGCAACAAGAGTGCCCTATTACCGTTTGCCAAAATAGTGTTCAAATACGGTTTGAATAATGTATGAATTGATATTCATTTTGTTGATTAGTGATGCTAGATTTTTATTACAAGTGAAATATGGAGGAGATAACAGTGAGCTACTTTTTATTAATTACTACACGAACAAACAAGTTTGATTCTAATGATGTCAAAGGACACTATGACCATCTGGAAAAGTTGAAAAAAGAGGAGCTTCTTGAAATGTACGGTCCGTTTAGCGATGCAACGGGAGGAGCCTATTTAATAAAAGCAACGTCACTTGAGGAGGCGACAAAGATTGGGAATCTAGATCCACTCATTCAAAATGGCTCCTCCACATTGACAATAAAGGAATGGCTGCTGCGTTAAATGTTCATCAGTGAAATAATACAATGTGGAATTGACTCTATTGGTGGGCGGTTCTTTTTATAATTATTTTCAAAAAAATGGGCATAGGCGGTTATTTGTATGATTATATAGCTTCATCCTAAGCGTGTCCATTAAGGAGCAAAGTATGAAAATAATTTTATTGATAGTAGCTATGATTTTAATATTTGTGTTCATATGTATCCTGTTTTTGTTCATAGCAAAGCGCCAAAATAATAACAAAACAGAAATGGATGTTCTAAACTTTTTGAAGGAAAATCCGAATAAAGCTTCTTTGTATATGATTAAAAATGGTATAGAGAAAATTAGCTACAACTCAGAAGTTAAAATGCCGCTTGCCAGCACGGCCAAAGTGATCATTGCAATCGAATTTGCTCGCCAAGTAGCGACGAAAATATTAGACGAGCAGGAACTTGTTCCTTTAGAGGAATTAAATAAATTTTATATCCCTGGTTCCGATGGTAATGCTCATCATAACTGGATCAAATCCATTCGCTCAAACCATAAAGAGGTTCAAGGAAGAATTACGTTATTGGATATTGCTCACGGTATGTTAGCATACAGTTCCAATGCCAATACAGAATTTCTGATGGCGAAAATGGGTTTGGATAAGATCAATGAGAATATTATGAAACTCTCACTTTCTTCACATGACAAAATCTTTCCCTTTTCATCTGCAGGATTAATGTCTCCCTATATCCAAGAAACAGAAAACATAGGGTTTAAAGAGTCGATACAAAAAATAAGTGAGATGAGCTACGAAGAATATATGAAAAAATCTATCAAAATTCACCAGATTTTAAATAGTCATCAGGGGATAGGTTGTATTCAGAAATGGAATACCAAGCAGAGTTATGCACGAAAGCTTCAAGTGCTGGAATCGCGAAAGCTTCCTTGTTCAACAACTAAAGAATATGCTCACGTCATGAGGCTTATACACAAGGAGGAGTTGTTTCCTCCTATTGTAAATTCATATCTGAAACGGCTAATTCAGCGACAAGTAGATAATTCCAAGCTAATAGAGTTTGGAAATAAAGGTGGATCTACCATTTCTATTCTAACAGAGGCTTTATATTGTACGGATCTGGAAGGAAACGATATTCAATTAGCCATGTTTATTCAAGATGAATCTGGGATGGATCATATCTGGCTTAAACAGAAGCTGGATTTGTTTTTTTATAAATTATTAACGGATACTGAATTTCAAGAAGAGGCAAGTCGTAAATTATCATATGATAAGGAAAGAAGTTGAAATGCTCTAACACAGTGTTGCAGATTCAGTGATCTAAAAGCACATTATAATTTTTGATAGTGATTTAAAAGATTCTCTACCCTATCTTGAATGATTTGCTTTAATGATTCAGGCTTCACTGATCTAACAGAATTACCGTATCTCATAAAATAGTTAGCTATAAACTCCTCTTCTCCTGGATTATAGAAGCCCTTAATAACTATTTTATGACCATGTTCTATTTTCATAGAAGGATAATGTTCTTTATAAAAAATATCCTTTGCTTGTTCTAAAATCTCCACTTCAAAGTCAATACTCTTCTCAGATTGATACATTTCTAATGAACGACTAAGGAGTTCATCTATAGAAAAGCGAGCTTTGATCTCCTCTTCTTCTATCAAGGTGATTCGATCGCATCTGAAAACTCTATATTTATTCGTATGTAGCTCTATTCCAGCAGCATACCATTGACCAAACATAGCGGAAATTTTGAAAAATTGAATATGGTAACTTTTTTTCTGGCTGTTCTTTAAATATTGAATCTTACAGTTACTCTCATTAAGAATGCTTTTTAGAATTTGATCTAAAAAACGACTAACATTATTATGCTGATATATTTCAAATTGTAGGACTTTTTTCATTTTGTGAATCTGCTTGATTTGTAGATTAGAAAGACAGTTCTCAAACTTTTCATTTAGTTGATTAACACTTAAATGAAAGGGTGTGGATTGATAGGATTCCAACGTCAACATTGCAAAGTACAGAGCATACACTTCATCCATAGTAAAAAAAATGGGGGATAACAATCTGTTTTTTAAGATACCATATCGTCCATGTCTGCCATGTTCTGAAAAAATAGGCATACCTAACTGTTCCAACGAACTAATATCACGCAGCGCGGTGCTTTTTGAAATATTGTATTGGTCCATCAGGTCATTTAAATTAAAGAACTCCCGACTGTTTAAGTATCTGATCATGTGATGTAATCTTTCTGTTTTTTTCATACCCATCTCCTTATAAAGGTGTCATGTTTTGATACCTTTATATATGATAATGAGTTTAAGGGAATATATCAATGTACAAATGTATAAGATATCTACCCAAAATCGTTATATAAAAGGAGATTGATACCATGAGTACAACACTGGAAGTGGCTATTTTCTTATCAATGAACGGAAAAGCCAAAGAAGCTATCCATTTTTACAAAAATCATTTCAACGCAGAGGAATTATTACTTGTTACCTATCAAGACATTGCAAAACGTGACAGCTCTATACAGCTTACTGATGACAATAAGAATTATATTTCTCATTCTGTCTTATCCATCGGAAGAACAAAAGTGATGATAGCAGAGGATACGATGAATAACAGTGAAGAATATACAGTTGGGAATAACACTTCATTATGTATTCAAAGTGCCGACTTAGAAGAAATTGAACAGTTTTATAATAGCTTAATTACAGATGATCGAGTGAAAATTATTGTTCCTTTATCCAATAATATGTTTAGCAAAGCATATGGTATTATTGAAGACCCGTTCGGTATTCAAATACAACTAATGTTTGACGATCGATTACAATAGAAATATGGACTAGAACTCTGTACAATTCATGCATATTTTGAGTGTGAAAGCACTAGAAAAACCCGCCTGTATTTTAAAAAAACAGGTGGGTTTATTTTGCTTTCATAATTTTCAAAAAAATCTTTTTAGTTGATAATCTCCCTTATCACATTCCTCGCCAAGCGTACTTTCTCTGGATTCGACTTTTTGAGTATTTCTACGATCTCTTGTATATCAGTTACATGCTTTGTAACCTTAATATCCTCATTTACGTAAGCAAATAGCTGAATCAAATTAACATCCATTGCGTCAGCAATTTTAGCTACGTTCAATAATGATACGTTCTTTTCCCCACGTTCAATCTACCCTATGTATGAAAAATGAAATCCGCCTTTTTCCCCAAGCGATTCCTGAGATAATCCTTTTTCTTTTCGTAAAGCACGTATTCTGGCACCCACTAATTTTAGAATTTCTTTATCATCCATCATCTACACCTCACTATTCTAAAAGTGTAGACAAGATATCTAAAGGAAAACATCGAATGATAAGACTAATATTGAAATTCTTTGGAGGAACGATTTTCACAGCCTAGCCCAATACCACATGAAACTGGCCCGAATCCTGCAAAAACATAACCAGTCTCATTGCTGCAATATCCTATGTGACTGGGCGTTGACCTCGATGCTGAAAGCTCTATATATGAAAGAAAACAACACCCATTTCCCTCCAAGATTCCTGTCCATGACTGACCTACTGCATTTATTACATACAGATACTAACCCGGGATTGGATGTTGTTGTGTTTATAGGCACCACCCAGTTTTTATCATCCTAATTAGAAACTCCACTCCTACATAATATGAAACATAAGGATGTGAACAGGCTGCTGCGTAGAACCGACGACATTCTCTGCCAGTTATCGCCAAGACTCATAACTGATCCCTCCGAAACGTACCAGTCCATTTTCTAAAAAGTCCTATTATTTTCAATAAACTTTCCAATGTGCCCTGTCGTAAATCGCTTTTTTTTCATACCCTGAGAGTATGCTTTAAGTAAGGAGGGATTAGACATGGGTGAAGTTGGCTACGGTGGAGCATGGACATCCACAGGCGCGATTCTGGTATTGTTCATTTTGCTGGTGATTATCACAAAATCTTTTTGGATCTAACAGTAGGTTAGTATCGATTACTTCCACAACTTGGCCTTCTTTCACTACAGTGAGGGAAGGCTTTTTTGGCGCAGGATAGATGGTAGCCCAATCATATTGTCTGGTCTAGCAAGCATTGCTATACTTTACATGGAGGGAGAATTTCCCTCAGTTATTTGGTATATATGGATGGCGACACACTTGGAAAAATGGAAATTCGCTGTCCACAGCAGGAGGATACAGGATGAACACAGCAAGCAGTCCATTTCAATTCACAACAGACACGGCAACCCTGTGCGTATTTGATACCGAGGCACTTAAGCATCGCTTGGACGATGATCCGGATTGGTGGTCCATTGAAGAGGACGAGCTGGGCGAGTTGAACGAGGGAAATGCCGCTTTTTTGAATCTGGGTGCGGACGGGACGTATGAGGTTATCTTGACAGATTATATTGAAAAGCCTGCTGTCAGGCTGTTTTTGAAGGTGCTCTCAGGCAACGTATTTGTCGGAGCAGGAGAGGAAGCCACAGGAGGTGGGCTGGAGCCCGAATGTATATGGGGAGGGACCTTCCTGTCCTTGCAACCCGGCCTTTATGAATGCTTGGTGACCAGAGAAGACAACCGTATTTATATTTCTTTAATTAAGAGCAACGAGGGGAGCAACAGCTTTACAAGTCTGATTCGATTGTAGGCGCAGGTGCATCTGTAACGAGACGGTCAAGCCGCCTGCACAGGTGAAAGCTGGAACAATCGAGGCTGGAGAAAAAAGAAAAAAGGCTATCTCCACAGCTTATGCATCTGTAGAGACAGCCCTTATATCGTTTATTGATACTTTACAATAATGGCATTACTGATTTGACGGCCGGGTGTGGTGAGGTAAGAGCCGTTATAATACAGTCCGCTGGAAGCACCGCCGTCCAGATTCATGGCCTGATAAGCGCCCGCTTGCTTCATCATTTGGGCGAGCTGTGGAATGGTGGCTCCGCCTGTAGTCAAGAGGATCAGCTTATGATCCCGGGTAATTCCGAGTGCGCTTCTGGCTCCGCCGCCTGTTAATATTTTCGGGTCCTTAAAGCCTTCGGCTTTGACATTGAGGGACACCTGTCCGTTTGTCACCAGACGAGGCCCGGCTTGAAGGGCACCTTCAACGTTGCCTTGGCTCAACCGCTGTTCAAAAGCAGAACCGGAAACCAGTTCGGCTAAATGATTAGCATCATAGGAGAAGACGGTTCGCTGGTCGCCAGAGCTTTTCTTTAACATTTTTCCGTGGCTGACCAGGTAGCCGTAAGGCGTTTTGTAGGAGTCTTTGGTATAGGCGTCAAAGAATGTACCATTTATGGCTACAACTGCTTGATTACGTTTGGCTAGACTGCTTAACTCTTCTACTTTGCCGATAGTGTTGCCTGCCAGCGCCACATCCAGACTTACCTTGGGATGGAGCATGGAGATGGTCACTACCTTCGCGGAAAAGGTATGTGATCCGACCTTAAAGCTTTTGTTGGTTGTCGTGATCGGTGAGGTGCTGCCAAGGAGCTTGCCATTGAGTACCGGCAGCGTGATGGACGTTGCGCCCTGTTTAATGCGTACGGCTGAAGCTTCCTTTTGCCATGAGACCTGCAGGTTTAAATGCTGGCTGATAAACTGCAAGGGGACATAGGTAGAACCATTATCGGTAAAAGGAGCATTTTGCATACGGACTGTCTGCTCATTCACTTTGGCAGTGGCTTGTCCCGCAAATAATGTGAGCCGGGTATTGCCTTGCGCAATCTCTATCTTTTTGTTCGCTGCCGTCATGTTGAGCGTAATCCCTTCATAGCTGTTCAGGAGGCGAAGCGGGATAAAGGAATGGTTACTTTGATCCACATAGACCAGCATAGGCGCTGGTGCAGAAGCGTAGATCGGGGATACAAGTAATAGCAAGGACAGAATAACAAGTGCGGTGATTCTTTTCATGAATAGATCAATCTCCTTATGTAGTCTTGACACTTTACGAGGTGCTTGTACTTATATCGGGTTTTATGAGTTGTAAATGTATGTTATGCGAATTGAGGATTACCGTCGCAGAGAGCACCCGTCTTATCGAATATTTGAAGGGTTGCAGGAGCTGGTACATAGTATGGAGCAACTGCAAAATAACTGGTTATATGTGAATGTGGATCAATGGGATCGGGACCCTGTTCACATGCCGATTGATTATTTGGATGAGCAAGCGTTGGATCATCTGGCGTAACCAGGAGCCATTGCGCTGGTAATACTAATATTCCGCAAATGATGATAATAGCAAATTCTGATAAGCTGAACTTAAAAACAAATAGTAGCACATCATATACTGTTAATAGAGAGGAAAGAGGTGCAAGGACATGGACAAGAAAGCGGATATTCGCACATCCATGAAGGAGTTATTTGCACAGATGGATGAAGCTTTTTTTATGGAAGTGGTCGAAAATGTACCCTTCGAAATGCGTGACGGGGTCGTTGATAAGGAAGGGTGGATCAAGTGGAAGCCTCTTCCTTCGCAGATTACAGAACAGGAGGTTCGGGAGCTGGAACAAACCTATCATTTTGAGCTGCCTCCTCTGCTGAGAAGCTTCATCATGTCCTACCATTATGTATCTTTACAATTCGATAATGAAGCCATACCGGGGGTATACTGGAGCGACTGTACTTTTGTAGAATTTCCACGCCTGCCTGTGGGCCAAGGGCTAAAAGCATTTTATGATTTGATCAATCAATGGTCACCTCTGCTGTCAGCAGGCTACATTCCATTTGCAATTGCAGAGGATGATCAGGGTCCCGTTTGCTTGAATGCAGGCAGCAGACATAAGGACGGCGATTATCCTATTGTTTGGTTCTTTCACGAGGACTTGCAGCATTTGGACGAGGACGAGCTGCGAATCAGAAGAAACCTGCTTCCTCATGTGCAAGGGCTGTTCCCGTCTTCTGTCGAAATGTTTAACATCATGTTTAAGCAGATCAGACACTAACGATTCCCTACAATGGAATTTTACTGTACACCCAACTATGATATTGACATAAAAAATGAGGAATGTTATAAAAAAAGGTAGGCTGGCACTCGAATGGTGGGAGTGCTAACAAATTTGAATCGTTTGCATAGCTCATACCCGCTGGCCCTACATAGGTTCATATCTGAAAGGAGATATCAAAATGGAGAAAAAACAGTTTCAGGCTGAGTCCAAGCGTCTGCTCGAAATGATGATTAACTCGATTTACACGCAAAAGGAAATTTTCCTAAGAGAGCTGATCTCCAATGCAAGTGATGCGATTGACAAAATTTATTACAAAGCACTGACAGATGATCAACTGGTGTTTGACAAGGAAAATTACTATATCAAAGTAACTGCCGATAAGGAAAATAGAACGCTAACTCTGCGTGATACCGGAATTGGTATGACCCAGGAGGAGCTGGAAAACAACCTGGGCGTCATTGCTAAAAGCGGCTCGCTGGCATTCAAAAATGAAAATGAATCCAAGGACGGGCATGATATCATTGGTCAATTCGGTGTTGGCTTCTATTCGGCTTTTATGGTAGCGGATGTTGTTACAGTGACCACTAAGGCCCTGGGTAGCGATACTGCTTACAAGTGGGAATCCACAGGTGCTGACGGATATACTATTGAGCCGGCTGAGAAGGACGAGGTTGGAACCGAGATTGTTTTGAAAATCAAAGCAAACACCGAGGATGAGTCCTATGATGAATATTTGGACGAGTATCGTTTAAAGGCCTTGATTAAGAAATACTCCGACTTTATCCGCTATCCGATCAAAATGGATGTTACAGGCAAACGTCTGAAAGAAGGCAGTGATAACGAGTTCGAGGATTACGAAGAAGAACAGCGTATTAACAGCATGGTTCCAATCTGGAGAAAGAACAAAAGCGAGCTGACCGACGAGGATTATCAAAATTTCTACGCGGAAAAACGCTATGGCTACGACAAGCCGCTCCAGCATATCCATGTTAGCGCGGACGGCGCGGTGGTGTACCAGGCTATTCTTTTTATTCCCGAAAATATTCCGTTTGATTTCTATTCCAAGGAATATGAAAAAGGGCTCGAGCTGTATGCCAACGGCGTGCTGATTATGGAAAAATGTCCTGACCTGCTGCCGGATTATTTTAGCTTTGTTAAAGGTATGGTGGACTCCGAAAGTCTGTCGCTCAACATTTCCAGAGAAATGCTGCAGCATGACCGTCAGCTGAAGCTGATTGCCAAAAATATCGAAAGCAAAATTAAAGGCCAGCTGCTGACACTGCTCAAAAATGACCGCGAAAAATATGATCAATTCTATAAATCATTTGGCAGACAATTGAAATTTGGTGTCTACAATGACTATGGCCGCCATAAGGAGACACTTCAGGACCTGCTTATGTTCTACTCTTCTACAGAGAAAAAGCAGGTTACACTGGACGAGTATGTATCTCGTATGCCTGAGGATCAGAAGTATATTTATTATGCTTCCGGGGAGTCCAACCAGCGTATTGAAAAGCTGCCACAGACCGAGATGGTAGCCGACAAAGGCTACGAAATTTTGTACTTTACCGACGACATTGATGAGTTCGCTATTAAAATGCTCTTGAGCTACAAAGAGAAGGAATTCAAATCCGTATCAAGTGGCGATTTGGGCATTGAGGCTGACGAGAACGAGAAAGAAACAGAAACGGAGCAAAACGACAATAAGGAGCTGTTCGAGTACATGAAGGGCTTGCTGGAGGGTAAGGTATCCAGTGTCAAAGCCTCCAAGCGCTTGAAGACGCATCCGGTATGTCTGTCCGCAGACGGCGAAGTGACGATTGAGATGGAGAAGATCTTGAACGCCATGCCGAATAACGCCGATGTCAAAGCAAATAAAGTACTGGAAATCAACGTGAACCATGCAGTGTTTAACTCTTTGAAAGAGGCTTTTGCCGAGGACAAGGAGAAGGTCAATCTCTATACGGCATTGCTGTATAATCAGGCCCTGTTGATCGAAGGCTTGCCGCTGCAAGATCCGGTTGAATTCACGAACGATATTTGCAAAATCATGGTTTAACAAATGTTTGTTCTACACCAAGCCGTTCCCGTATCGGGGGCGGCTTTATTCATGATTTTATAGTTTTTATTCCTGATTCTGGGGTTTGTAAAATTTTTGTGACATGCTGGTGTGAATTTTAACACAGCAAATTGTCGTTTTTCTTGATTATTTGGTGGGATGTCTTTATAATCATTTTGTTTGCAAGAATGATTAGCGATTAGCGTATGGAATAAGGAGGTTATTTATTTTGGGAAAAGCATTGATTATTGGCGCCGGTGGCGTGGCCAGCGTTGTGGTGCATAAATGTTGCCAAAACCCAGATGTATTTGAAGAAATTTGTATCGCAAGCAGAACTGTTGAGAAATGCGATGCGCTTAAAGAGAAGCTGGGTGGAGGTCGTACGAAGATACAAACGGCTCAGCTGGATGCTGACAACACCGACATGGTCATTGACTTGATTCGAAGCTTTCAACCGGATGTAGTTATCAATGTGGCTCTCCCTTATCAGGATTTGACGATAATGGATGCTTGCCTTGAGACAGGTGTTCATTACGTTGATACGGCGAACTATGAACCGCCGGATACGCCGAAGTTTGAATACAGCTGGCAATGGGCCTACAAAGAAAGATTCGAAAAAGCGGGAATTACAGCTCTGCTGGGAAGCGGTTTTGATCCAGGCGTGACTGGAGTATTTACAGCTTATGCTCAAAAGCACTACTTTGATGAAATTCATACGATTGATATTGTGGATGCGAATGCAGGGGACCACGGATATCCATTTGCAACTAATTTTAATCCGGAAATCAATATTCGTGAAATTACGGCGAAGGGCCGTTACTTTGAAAATGGAGAGTGGATTGAAACTGAGCCGCTTTCTGAGAAAAAGGTATATGACCTTCCTGAAATTGGACCGAAAAACATATATCTTTTGTACCACGAAGAATTGGAATCTCTTGCAGTGAACATTAAAGGCGTGAAAAAAATCCGCTTCTGGATGACGTTCTCGGACAATTATCTGAATCATTTGAATGTACTTCAAAACGTAGGCATGACTTCCATTGAGCCTATTGAGTACGAAGGACAACAAATCATTCCACTGCAATTCCTGAAAGCAATTTTGCCGGACCCGGCTTCTCTGGGACCAAGAACGAAAGGCAAAACAAACATTGGTTGTATCATCCAGGGTGTAAAGGATGGAAAACCAAAAACCTATTATGTTTACAATGTTTGTGATCACGAGGAATGCTATGCAGAGGTCGGCTCCCAAGCCATTTCCTATACAACAGGTGTTCCAGCCATGATCGGGGCTATGCTAATCATTAAAGGCATCTGGAAAAAACCAGGCGTTTATAACGTTGAAGAATTTGATCCAGACCCATTCATGGAAGCACTGAATAAACATGGATTGCCATGGCAAGAGAGCTTTACGCCAACGCTGCTTGATTGAGGTCTGCGATGAATATTGATATTACTGGACTTCCATCACCCTGTTATCTTGTTGACGAAAGACTTCTTGTCAAAAATCTTGAGGTTTTAAATTCCGTTCAAGAGCGCACAGGCTGCAGTATTTTGCTTGCTCTTAAGGGATTTTCGATGTTTTCGACCTTTCCTCTGGTTGGCAAATATTTAAAAGGCGTAACCTCCAGTTCGTTGTTCGAGGCAAGACTCGGTCGCGAAAAAATGGACAAGGAGGTTCACGTATACGCACCTGCTTATGTGGACAGTGAATTTGATGAGCTATTGGAGTATGTTGACCATATCGTTTTCAACTCCTTTGATCAACTGAAACGCTTCAAAGGTAGAGTGCAAGGCGTAACTTCCAAAAAAATCGACATCGGAATTCGGGTAAATCCGGAATATTCGGAAATCGAAACTCCGTTGTATGATCCTTGCTACAACAACTCCAGAATGGGTGTGACCCTGGCTAACTTTAAGCTTGAGGAGCTGGAAGGCGTAGATGGTATTCATTTTCATACAATGTGTGAACAGAATTCAGATACGCTGGAGCGCACCATCAAAGTTGTGGATGAGAAATTCGGGCCATACATTAAGCAAATGAAATGGCTCAATTTCGGCGGCGGTCACCATATTACCAGAGAAGACTATGATCTGGACACGCTGGTACGCTGTATTCAATATTTTCAGGATAAATACGGTGTACAAGTTTATCTGGAGCCGGGCGAAGCTATTGCTTTGAATACCGGATATCTGGTCGCTACCGTCCTGGATACGATGAAGAATGGAATGGATATTGCCATTCTGGATACTTCGGCTGAATGTCATATGCCTGATGTGCTGGCTATGCCATACCGCCCGAATATCATTGATGCAGGCAAGCCCGGTGAGTATGCACACACCTACAGACTCGGTGGACTTACTTGCCTGGCCGGAGACGTGATTGGAGACTATTCATTCAAAGAGCCATTGAAGCCTGGAGACAAGCTTGTATTCTGCGACATGGCCCATTACACGATGGTCAAAAACCACATGTTCAACGGAGTCAACCTGCCAGCCATCGCCAGCTACAACGACGAAGAAGGCATCAAGGTAATCCGCCAATTTTCCTACGAGGATTTTAGCTCGCGTTTGTCGTAAGATCTGCTAATTGGATGCCGGATTAGAGATTCAATAACGGAATACAAAATGGCCTCGTCCTTTGATATAGGGCGAGGCCATTTTGTATAGTTAGAGTTTCTTGATTTTTGTAGGTGAGAGTTCTCGAAATTTAATAATTAAGGATCGATCGTCCAGTAATTTAATTTACAATTTCAGAAGAAACTCTATAATCAAAGTAATTATCTCCAGGTTGAAACCCTCCTGGCCCATCTGGCTGGACAACTAGGTAGTATTCCTTACCTTTTTCAACATTTATATCTAAAAAGTATCGGCCGTCTTTTGATCTTTTAATATACTTACCATTACTATCGTAAATACTTATTTGCAACCATTTATCAGAATATCTATCTCCCTCAATTGTAAAATGAACATTGTTCGATTCAAAAGCATGAAATGTATATACATCGTAGGCTTCCCACATCCCCCCAACCTCTTGACCGAGGGTTCCAATGACAGCATCACCTATAAAATATCCGTTAGCTTGTTCAAAACTATTATTTGGCTCCTGTTCATGACTATTAATTGAAGAGGCAAGAGTTAAATCCTTTGCTACTGGTACAGGATTTGCTTCTTCGGCTAAAGCGACACCGGCAGTAGTACTTAGCATAAGTGTCAGACTTAATGAAGCTAACAGTGTTTTTTTCATGAATAAACGTCCTCTCTTATTTTGGAATTTATATTCATTTATATGAATATATTAGTAAATTCTTCTGAATTATTGTATATCATTCACCAGGAAATTGGAATAATAAAAAGGGATATTTATCAATAAAACGAATAAAATAGAACATTTTGTTACAAGATTGCATTTTGAATGTTCACAGGTTTGTTCTAGGGGGCTCTGTTTAAAGGTTGGATTTCTTGGAGGCAAATATATATGGTATACTCATCTAATTGGGACCATACTTGGATTATGACTTGGTAAATAATATGGAACAATAGGTAGAGGTGAAAATACATGTTCGACCCGACCGTTTTTGATAATTTAAAAGTGGCGATGGAAAATGCAGTTTACGATCTGGATAATTTGGATTCACGTATTGACATTACACAGCGGATCGACAGATTGGAAATGTCTGTGATGTCACGTGAATTTGCTGTCCAATTCAGGCTGAGAGAACACCCGAGTGTGACAGCAGAGATTCAACTAAAGGCGGATCTAAACAACTTGGCTGCGGAAATTTTGGAAATCGAAGATCAAATTCCGGGATGTAGCTTGTTGCTGAGTTTTTACATGGAAATTCATGAGATGGAGTCACAATGCAGCCAGATTGAAAATATACTGGCCGAAATTTGGAAGCCCGATCTTCGACCGGTACAAACGCTCAGTCAGATTTACGGAGAGAAGACATCTACATACCAAAACAGGATTGAACTCCGATTTTCCAGGAAAATAAACGAAGAACAGATGGAGGATATTCCAGAGCTGTTGGAACATATGTTGCTGACGCTTATAGAATTGAACAAGGTATAAAGTTTGGGGAAAGGAGCCTAGAGATAATAAAATGAATGAACATGATTTCTCTGAAATATATGCGATCATGGAGGCCTCTTTTCCAGAATCAGAATGCAGGTCATTTGAGTCTCAAAAGGCTTTATTGAAGCATCCTGGCTATCGCATCATCACTGAAAAGAATGAGCAGGGCAACACAGTGGCCTTTTTGGCGGGCTGGGAATTTACACATTTTCGGTTTGTAGAGCATATTGCGGTAGATTCGGGTATACGTGGTAGCGGTTTAGGTAAAAAACTCATGATCAGGTTTATCTCAGAGTCTGACAAACCGATAGTGCTGGAGGTTGAGCCGCCAGTGGATGAATGGTCACGGAGAAGAATCGGTTTTTACGAACGCTTGGGGTTTCATTTGAATCATTTTGAGTATGTGCAGCCTCCTTTAAGAGAAGGGCAGGCCGATCTGCGGCTTCAAATTATGAGCTATCCAGGTGCGCTGGCTGAACAGGCTTTTGCTCCGTTTAAACAGATTTTATATACCGAGGTTTACGGACTGAGCTCCAAAGCATGACAAACTCTTTCTCACCCGTTTCGGAATCAACAGATTCCTCTTGAATGATAAATCCATTTTTAGTATAAAAGTTAAATGCTTTCGTGTTCGACTGGTATACCTTTAATTGAATCTCTTCATGTTGCTTCTTGACCCAATCCAGTAGCAACTTGCCATAGCCTTTTCTTTGAGAACCAACACGTACAAACAGAGCTGCTAAATATCCATCGATCATGGAAACGAAGCCGCCAATGGTATGATCAGCCTGTATTATAACGTAGTTTTGAGAGATAGGGAGGTATCTGTTTTCCATCTCGGCGACTTGTGAAGTCCAATATTGCGAAGCAATAAAATGATGGGCTTCTATGGAAGCATCCAGCCAGATGGCTGCCAACTCCTTGTACTCTTCCACATTCGCTGGTCTAATAGACATGGTATCGCCTCTTTTCACAGTATGTAACCTTATCGATAGTTAATTTATGGTATAAGTATGATGTTGAAATAAAAAAGACCGTCTGCAGACGGTCTTTCTACCCGTGGCGCTTGGTTAAATCCTTGATCCGTATCCCGCGCCTCCGTCAACTCTGAGAATTAGAGAATAACGGACCGGGTAAGGGATGCGCTCAACATGTGATTACTAATGTTGACGCACCTCCTTTCCTGATACGTTCATCTTACCATATATGGTGTGTGATATCCAGTTATTTTCGTATGATTTCAGGAGTAATGAATAGAAAATATATATTAAGAAATAACTTGATTTTATGAACTATGGGAGATATAATCTTAATTGCGGTGATTGAAAACATCATCATGAATATATAATATGCGGTCGTGGCGGAATTGGCAGACGCGCACGGTTCAGGTCCGTGTGGGCTAACCCCCCGTGGAGGTTCGAGTCCTCTCGACCGCATCAATTGACTAAAAAAGGTTTATAAGATTGCTCTTGTAGCAATTTTATAACCCTTTTTTTATATTCCAAGCTACTGCTTGTGACCTTAGCGGGAGAGATTTTGAAGCTTTAATCAGGAGAACGAGGAAAGCGAATTTATATAAAGTTGGAATATTGACAGTTAGAATTCTTTGCCGGATCGTTTTAATTGAAAAGGAGCCGGCATTACCGGCATGCTTCAAAGCTTGGAAAAGAAAGGATACATTAAACGTGTAGTACCAGAAGATAATGAACGCAAAAAAAATATACGTATTGCAAAAGGGCGCTGATTTAGTGGAGGAATTTAACGAAATTTTTATGGAAGTAGAAAATGTATCACTCAAGGGCTTACTCCAGAAGAGGCTGAAATCTTAAAGAAGTTATTAATAAAATAAAATCGACCTTGTAATAAGGGCTTCGCCATAACTAATTAATGATTTTAATTCTATATCGAAAGAAGAGACTCATAATGGAAAATGAAAAACAAGCTTGAAATCAATATTATTTGGAATCCGCGTATGTTTTTTCGTAACTGTAATCCAGGTTGAGCCGCAGGCTATTTTACTATATAGTTATGACTGAACAACCATACCATCTATATTAAATGAATGCCTAAGTAGGGGGACCCTTGCAATGATTATTAAACCGAAAATCCGTGGTTTTATATGTACGACTGCGCATCCTGCAGGGTGTGCGACTCATGTCAATCGTCAAATCAATTACATCAAAGACAGCACGGCAATACAAGGAGCTAAAAAGGTACTCGTGATCGGAGCATCTACAGGCTATGGGCTGGCTTCCCGCATTGCTGCGAGCTTCGGTATGGGGGCTGATACCATAGGTGTATCCTATGAACGTCCCGCTTCAGAGGGACGTACGGCTTCAGCAGGCTGGTATAACACTGTGGCCTTTGAAAGAGCGGCCAGAGCGGCTGGCTACATAGCGGAAAGCATTAATGGTGATGCTTTTTCTCATGAAATTAAGCAAGAGACGTTGAAGCTGGTAAAGGAAAAGCTGGGCAAGGTAGACTTGATTGTGTATAGTGTCGCCTCACCGCGGCGCACACATCCAGATACGGGTGAAACCTTCAATTCCGTTCTCAAGCCCATCGGGCAGCCTTTTACGAATAAAACGGTGAATACGAATACAGGTGTCGTATCAGAAATTACGCTGGAACCGGCTACGCAGGAGGAAATTGAGAACACCATCACGGTAATGGGTGGCGAAGATTGGTCCTTGTGGCTAAAAGCGTTGGAAGAAGCTGACCTGCTGGCTGAAGGGGTAACCACACTAGCTTACTCATATATTGGTCCGGAGATCACGGAGGCCATTTATCGTAAAGGAACCATTGGTCAAGCCAAAAACGATTTGGAAGCCACAGCGCATACGTTAACGAAACAACTGGAGCGTTATCAGGGTAAAGCCTACGTTTCTGTGAACAAAGCTTTAGTTACACAATCCAGTTCGGCTATTCCAGTTGTACCTCTGTATATTTCCTTACTGTTTAAGATTATGAAAGAAAAGGGATTACATGAGGGATGCATTGAGCAGGCGCAACGTCTGTTCGAAAAGCTGTATAGCGGGTCAACTGTGGAAACGGACGAAGAAGGGCGCATTCGTCTGGATAACTGGGAAATGAGAGACGATGTGCAGCAAGCAGTCAAAGCTGCCTGGTCCGAGATCACTACAGAAAACGTGTCTGAACGGGGTGATCTTGAACAATACCGTCTGGATTTCCTTCAATTATTTGGATTTGGATTTGAAGAGATTGATTATGAGCTGGATGTCGATCCAGAGGTTCACGCTTAATTAACAAATAAATATGAGTCAAATAAAAACGGGTACTCTCAAGCGCTGCAAATGGCTTGTAAGTACCCGTTTTCTATGTATGCAGATAGATGCAAATTACGAGTTGCTCATCCCCGCCTACTTGAATTTATCGGGAATTGGACGTAGAAAGCGACTTACGGTGAAGCAAGCGAAAAACGGCAATGGTGATGATGATTCCAGCAACCCCAAAGACGGTGACAGAAGTCAGAGCTCGATAGGCTTGCCAGCCGAACAAAAAAGCAATCCCGCTGCCAAATGTAGTACCTGCCAGTAATCCAAGCGAGCAGGCAATGTCCGCTCTATATTTCATTATTATTTTCCTTTCTTAATGTATGAATTAAATATTAACTTGTACTTTTTCTCTGGACTTGGGTATAAACTTGTGCGTACAATTAAGTAGTAATTGTTTTCAAACTGAATCTTTTATCATTATGGGTCATTCTTATGCAAATTATTCCTTTTCAGGAGGCTGATGAAATGAATATGAATGAGCAGATCAAGCAGTGGAACGAAGAGGCGCAGGCAAGCAATGCTGATCACCCTCACCGAAAGGTTGAATTGTTGATCGAGATGCGGGATGGAGCACTTGAAGCCGTTGTCCCTTATTTGAACCAACAGGATTATCGTCATGTAACTCTAGTAGAGGATGAGAATACCTCGGTAGCAGCAGGCCAAAAGGTGGCTAAGCTGATACATGAGGCAGGGTTGACGGTTGATGTGGTCCAACTGCCTCCGAATGCTGTGGGAGATGTCATTGCTGATGAAACCTATATTATGAAGGTACTGCTGGGCGTGAAAGATCAGAGTCAGGCTGTACTGGCTGTAGGCTCCGGTACGATTCACGATCTGGTTCGCTTCGTATGCTATAAAATGAATCGTCCGTTCTTGTCCATACCGACGGCCGCTTCCGTGGATGGTTTTACCTCCGCAGGTGCGCCGCTGATCGTAGACGGCAGCAAGCAGACGTTTCAGGCGGTTCCGCCGGAAGCGATCTTTGCGGATCTGTCCGTGCTGGCGAGTGCACCACAGACGATGACTGCCGCAGGCTTTGGCGATATGCTCGGTAAATTCACCTCATTAGCAGATTGGCATGTATCCAGAGATTTGGGAAATGAGCCGTATTCACCCGTGGCTAACCGCATTACCGAGGAGGCTTTACGTGCCTGTATAGAGCATGTCGATGAGATTGCGGCAGGCAGCAAGGCAGGCGTCGAGGTCTTGATGAATGCACTGATTGCATCCGGTATTTCGATGCTGATGATCGATCATTCGCGCCCAGCTTCGGGGGGAGAACACCATATCTCCCACCGAATTGAAATGGATTTTATTGCAGAGGGACGCAAGCAGGTTTTGCATGGTGCCAAAGTGGGCGTAGCTTCCGCTTTGCTGTCTGACATGTACAGGGAATTGGCTGCCAGCCTGGATGTGGAGGCTTTTAAAGTATATCGGACTTTGCCTACATCGGAACAGATGCGTACATGGCTCGCTCAGGTCGGTGGTCCATCTACTATTGCCGAGCTTGGGGTGACGGAGGAACAGCTTGCTCGTGCTTTGCGCACGGCCCATACTTTGCGTGACCGCTGTACTGGACTCAAGTATATGAACGAACATCGACTGCTTCGTTCGTAATATGCAGCATGAATACCAATCGTCTATAGATAGTTAGCCAAGCATATGTAGCAAGGAGGGGATTAGCGAATGGGTTTCGCCTCCGGCAGCTATACAACGATGCCCTGCTCCCATAACATTTGTATGTACAAATGAACGATATGCTATAATCGTGCAATACGAACGGGTACACGATATTGCAAGTACGGAGGAAACTATGGCGCCCAAATATATACAAGTTAAACAGGAAATTTTATCATGGATTCATTCATCCAAACTGGAGCCTCAAAGCCAGCTTCCATCTGAACATGAAATGTCTGAGCAATTTGCGGTTAGTCGGCAAACGGTGCGTCAGGCGCTCGGCGAGCTGGTACAGGAAGGCTGGCTGTTTCGCATGCAGGGCAAGGGAACCTTTGTCGCGACACGGGATAGTAAGCAACCTGAAGATCCGCGGACGATTGGGGTGGTTACGACCTATATATCGGATTATATTTTTCCCTCTATCGTACAGGGAATCGAATCCAAATTAAGCCGTCAAGGCTACAAGCTGCTGCTGTCCAGCACAGGGAATGACCCCGAGCAGGAACGTCAGTGTCTGGAAATGCTGCTGAGTCAACCGCTGAGCGGAATTATTATTGAACCGACCAAAAGCGGGGAGCGCAATCCCAATCTGAATTATTACTTGACCGTGGAGAATCGCCAGATCCCTTATTTGATGATCAATGCACGTTATGAGGAAATGGATGCGCCTTGTCTGCGTGTGGATGATGAAAAGGGTGGTTTCTTGGCGGCTGAGCATTTAATCAAGCTGGGACACCGACGTTTGGCTGGATTTTTTAAAACCGATGATATGCAGGGAATTTTGCGTATGAAGGGATTTGTGGCTGCTCACCGCAAGTATGGGGTGACATTACACCCAAATGCAGTCACTACTTACCGAACCGAAGAAAAAAATGAGCTTCCGTTACAACGTGCATCAGAGCTGCTAGCGATGGAAGCAGAGGAGCGCCCGACCGGATGGGTGACATATAATGATGAGCTGGCTGTTCGATTACTGGATATTGTACGTTCGGCGGGTCTGAGCATTCCCAATGATTTATCGCTGGTTGGGTTTGATGATTCATTTTTGGCGACAGCAACGGAAATCAAGCTAACGACTATTCGGCATCCCAAGGAAGAATTGGGGCTGCGTGCTGCCGATACTATGCTGTCGATGATTGAAGAGAAGGGCTACCGTGAAGAGGATCGTCAGTGGATTATACCGCCTGAGCTCATTGTTCGCGAATCCACCGGGCCAGCTCCAGGAAATGCCTAGGGACATGTAAGGACAAGTTAGTGAATATACAGCTTCTAACCTGCATATTTTATCGGTATGGTTCTCGCCACACTTCTCGTCACACCAAACAGCCTGTTTTCTGGATTGCAGAAAATAGGCTGTTTTTACTATGTTTTTTCTGAAAATAGGCGTGGAAATTGATCAAGAAAAGAGATAAAAAAAGACTGGCTAAGTTGTACGTACAAGTGTATAATGAAAGCGGAACCAAGGATAAAGGGTCGCTACGACCCTCCTGTCATTTTCCATTTGAAGTTGGGTTCAGTCACTTCCATTGCAGATTTCAGAAATGATAGTAAAAGGAGTGTCTTATACATGTTAGAACAATTGAAAAAGGAAGTGTGGGAGGCCAATCTGGCGCTTCCAAAGCATGGTCTGGTTACTTTCACGTGGGGAAATGTAAGCGGTATCGACCGGGAACAGGGATTGGTTGTTATCAAGCCAAGCGGTGTGGCCTATGAAGACCTAAAAGCCGAGCAGCTGGTTGTGCTTAATCTTCAAGGCGATGTTGTTGAAGGTGACCTTCGTCCTTCGTCAGATACGCCTACACATTTGGCGTTGTACCGTGCTTTCCCGCAAATTGGAGGCATTGTGCACACCCACTCTTCCTGGGCTACAAGCTGGGCGCAAGCAGGGCGCGCGATTCCGGCATTAGGCACAACTCAAGGTGACTATTTTTATGGCACGGTTCCATGTACTCGTGCGATGACTTCGGAGGAGATTGCCGGGGAATATGAGCTGGAGACAGGACATGTGATCATTGAGACATTTAAGGATATTAATCCAACCGACATTCCAGGTGTACTCGTGAATCAACACGCGCCGTTCACTTGGGGTAATAATGCCAATGATGCTGTTCATAATGCAGTTGTGCTGGAGGAAGTAGCCAAAATGGCATACCGTTCCCTTATCCTGAATCCGGAATTAACCTCGATGGATCAGGCGTTGCTGGATAAGCATTTTCTGCGCAAGCATGGAGCAAATGCCTATTATGGGCAGATGAAAAAGGAGGAGGCACACAAATGAGCAAGTATACCATTGGTGTCGATTATGGAACGGAGTCCGGCCGTGCGGTCATTGTTGACCTGTCGAACGGAGCTGAAATAGCTACGCATGTAACACCTTATCGCCATGGGGTTATTGATGAAGTATTGCCTGGTAGCGGACGCAAACTGGAAATGGACTGGGCGCTGGAGCATCCGGCTGATTATATTGAGGTGCTGACCACTTCTGTACCTGCTGTTATGAAGGAAACGGGTATTTCTCCGGACGACATCATCGGGATCGGAATTGATTTTACGGCCTGTACGATGCTACCAATCGACGCACAGGGGCAACCGCTGTGCTTTGACGAGAAGCTGAAGGATAACCCGCACAGTTGGGTAAAGCTGTGGAAGCACCATGCCGCACAGGATGAGGCGGATCGTTTGAATGAAATTGCTTCGCAGCGCGGAGAGGCGTTTCAGCCCCGCTATGGAGGGAAAATTTCATCCGAATGGATGATCGCAAAAATTTGGCAAATTCTGAATGAGGCACCAGACATTTATGATCAAACCGATCGTTTTGTGGAAGCGACCGACTGGGTTATTTCTCAGCTCAGTGGCGAGCTAAAACGCAATCAGTGTACTGCTGGCTACAAGTCCATTTACCATCACCGCGATGGTTATCCGGACCGTGAATTTTTTAAGGCGCTTGATCCGCGTCTGGAAAATCTGACAGATACGAAGCTGCGTGGCGAGATTTATGACTTGGGTAGCCGTGCGGGTGGATTGACAGAAGAAATGGCTGCAAAACTAGGGCTGAATCCGGGCACAGCGGTAGCAGTAGGGAATGTGGATGCACATGCGGCCGTTCCGGCAGTAGGCGTCGTTACACCAGGCAAGCTGGTGATGGCGATGGGAACTTCTATTTGCCATATGCTGCTCGGCGAGGAAGAAAAAGAAGTAGAAGGTATGTGCGGTGTCGTAGAGAACGGAATTATCCCGGGCTACTACGGATATGAGGCTGGACAATCGGCAGTAGGAGATATTTTTGCATGGTTCGTAGAGCATGCGGTTCCGGCTGAGGTAAAGGAGCAGGCCGCTGCAGAAGGCGTAAACGTCCATGTATGGCTGGAGCGTAAAGCGGCTGAATATAAACCGGGTGAAACCGGATTGCTGGCGCTGGACTGGTGGAACGGTAACCGTTCTGTGCTGGTGGACACCAACCTGACAGGGCTGATTGTCGGGTATACGCTGCTGACGAAGCCAGAGGAAGTGTATCGTACATTGCTGGAAGCAACCGCGTTCGGAACACGTAAAATTGTCGATGCGTTCCATCATAACGGTGTGCCGGTAGACGTATTGTACGCGTGCGGTGGATTGCCGCAGAAAAACCGTCTGCTGATGCAAATTTATGCTGACGTAACCGGACGTGAAATTAAGGTCGCAGCTTCTACCCAAACTCCTGCACTGGGTGCGGCCATGTTCGCGGCCGTGGCTGCGGGAGCTGAGGCTGGGGGATATGACGATATCGTCGAAGCAGCGCGCCATATGGCACGTGTACGGGACGAGAGCTTCAAACCGATCCCTGAGAACGCTGCCGTCTACGATAAGCTGTACGAGGAATACAGCCGTCTTCACGACTATTTTGGACGTGGAGGCAACCCGGTCATGAAAAAGCTGAAGGCCATCAAGGAAGAAGCAGGACGCTCATCTGAAGCGGCAAGCACTCATTCTTAAGAAGCTAAGAACATATAGACTTAGAAGCCTCGTGAGGTTCTATGGTATTTAAAAAAGCACAGTACGCCGAGAAATCGGCAGACTGTGCTTTTTTTGCTTGTTATATTGTGTGAATCACATGATGTGAAAGTCTCATCAAATGAAAGATGGTAATGCGTTCCTTTCAAAGACTTTCATGAGAAGTACAATAGTTTCGTTTCAATGGACATTTTTACTTTTTCAGCATGGCATCAGCAAACAAAATGGATTTTGGAATACGGAAAAACTGTTCCGCCTGATCCTGGAAGGTTTGCGAAGGAACGGTACCCTGGTGCAACCATTTTCGGAATGTGCCGGGATGAACGCCAATCCAATGACTGACATCGGTCACCGAAATATCATGAACCATGCATAGACCCGCCAAGATCCGATTTTTTACCGGAGAACGAGTTACAGTCCGTTTCATAAAACGGGACGGCGCTGGTTGACAGATGAGCGGTGAACGCCGAACAACCTCTTCGTTAAACAGAATATGGTGCGGATAACCAAGTGTATTACACGTCTTTTCCAGATTGGTGTTGCCAGGAATACGGCCCTCATATACCCACGCGCTGACACTGCGTGAGGAGATGGAAAGCTCCTCGGCAAGTTGGGACAGTTTAATGTCATTCGCCATCAGAACGGCAAGCAGAACGCGATTGCGTACTTGACAGCGTGTTGGCTTGCGAAAACGTTTGACACGCACACCTTTTCCCAAATATTTGCGATTGATCAGAGACCACGCCTGAATGGAATGTTTGTCTTGTTGTTTAGGCATATACCCTCCGATTTTTTTAAACACATACTACTATACCCGAAGGGGGCTTTGCAAGTGGCTCTTCTCCCGATTTTCTTTTAATCCCATGGGCTTAACCGGTTTATGGAAAATAAGGTCCATTTGGCCTATAAAAATGGAAGCTTAAGGTGTCGATATATTAAAATGTGACGTTTTTTATGGAAATGGAGGTAATATATTCTAACGGAACAACAGACCAATTTGGATATGATCCGTCAAACCGAATTGCCAGCGAAGTCGCAGGTGAGAAGAACAAGACCTACGGCTACGATCCGAATGGAAACCGAAGCGCCGAAGGCAGTGGCAAAGTGTTCGGTATCGAAAGCGCCAGTTATGGCTATGATTCCGTCAGTCGTCTAACCCATGTGAGCGGTGAGGGCAAAGAGGTCGGATACAGCTATAACGGAGACGGGCTGCTATACGAGCGTACAGAGGGCGGCAAAACGACTCGGTATTACTATGACGAAGAAGCGAAGCTGATTGCGGAAGCCGAAGTCCAAGGTGGAACAGCCAAGATCACCTACGCTTACGTGTATGATTTGTCCGGTCAACTGTGGGCCAGACAAGACAAGGCAAGCGGGCAGTTGCAATATTATCATCTCAACGGTCACGGTGATGTGGTACGCCTAAGTGATAGTTCGGGCAAGGAACTTAACAGCTACAGCTATGACATCTGGGGCGGCCCGGAGACGGTCAAAGAGACTGTTCCAAACGTGCTGCGTTATGCTGGCGAGTATTGGGACGGCACGACTGGGCTTCAGTACCTGCGGGCTCGCTGGTACGATCCGGGTACAGCATGTTTTATGGGCGAGGATACGTATCAGGGGGAGATCAGCGATCCGCAAAGCTTGAACGGGTATGCGTATGTGAAGAATAATCCTTTGAGGTTTATTGACCCTAGTAGACATATTCCTACTGCGATGGAAGCCGCCGAAATGGCAGACAATATCTATGATGCAAAATTATATATTAGAAGAAAAAAACTTTTAGGTGGTTGAATACTGCAGGATATTATACCAGGTTCAGAGGGATTAAAAATAGGCGTATATTTAAGAGTCAAGAAAAACGGAAACTGCATTTAGCGGATGCGGATCGTGAAATGCTTCAGCGAACAAGCAAAGCGCGTACAGAAGAATTCCGACGGGTTAAGAATTTATCAATCCAATGAAGAATATGATCCGATGATGTAACAAGGTTTATTAATGAAAGAATAGTTCTAGTTCCACCAAAAGAATTTATTAATCGCTTGTATTCTTCTTAACTCAGTCGATTTATTCACAACTTTGTAACTTCTCTGGCAAGAGGGGTTGCGAGATTGTTTTCAAATTGTTTTACTATGTTTACTTACTATAGTCTGGTAATCTATTAATATATATGGGGGACGAAAAGACGTTCGGATTCAGTCGGTTGAGATGCGTTTATGTTCTAAATGTTGAGTGGATGTCTATATTGCCATGTCTATATCGTCATGTCTGTATAACTTCATAGACAAGCTAGAGAAAGCTCCCGCAGATAAAAAAATACAGCACAGGATGGTGTAGTGAATGAAGCTTTTAAAAGTTAAATGGATGGCAGTGTGCTTGATGGCAATCTGTTGTTTGGGTCTACTGGGCATACATACGAATACAGCGAGCGCGCAAGCAAAGGCTCCTTTGCTGGGAGTCAATGATGTGTTACTAGATTCCAATACAATTGAGCCAGTGATGAAAAATGATAAGCTGTATGTACCTATCGTTATATTAGGGCAAAAGATGGGCATTTCTGCTTCGGCGAGCGGGAACACACTGATATTGACGGGACATAACCGCAGCTTTACGCTGAGTTTGACCGAGGGTGATGTTTTTGAACGTGGAGGACGTACAATGGTGCCGATTCGCACTTTGACAGATGCGTTTGGCTTTACCATTACGCTTCCATCAAGTAATTTGTATCGAATTCAGAATGCAAATGCAGGCTTGTCCGATGCACAATTTGTGAATAAGTTTGCGGCAGAAATTAAGCAGCAGGCGGCTACCAAGCCAAGTAACGCAGGCAATAAAGGGAATGTTTCCTCATCCAGCCGTACGATTTATTTGAGCTTCGATGATGGTCCTACAGCGCACACTTCGCAGCTACTGGATATTTTGGACAAATATAATGCCAAGGCTACTTTCTTCATGCTAGGACCGGAAATTCGTCAACATAGTGCGGTGATGAAGAGAATGGTAGAAGAGGGGCATGCTCTGGGCTTACACGGAATGAGTCATCAGGTAAAGAAAATCTATGCGTCTCCTGCAGCAGCACTTGCAGAAATGAATCAGGATAATGAAATTTTATTTCAGGCAACTGGGAAACGCACTTCTTTAATTCGTACGCCTTATGGCAGCAAACCGTACTTAAAGAAAGCCTACCGCGACCAACTGACGGGTGCAGGCTATCATATTTGGGATTGGAATATAGATTCTAATGATTGGCGTTATACCAAAAATCCCGAGCATTTTGTAAAAACCGTTTTAAGTGATATTCGAAGATTGAAAAAGCAAGGCAGAACACCAGTCGTTCTGATGCATGATAAGCCATCTACGATCAAGGTGCTTCCACAAATCATGGCTGCTTTGCAGAAAGAAGGCTATTCGTTCGAGCCGTTGAATAACAACCTGACTCCGCTTAATTTTTGGAATGATCATCGTTAATTAAACAAGCGTTATGTTGCCCAAAAAGGAAGTCAAGACACCTTTAAAACCAGGTATTTAGGGTTTTAAGGGTGTTTTTTTGTTGTGGCTATCTGGTGAGTCCATGAAGTTCATAGCTTGATTCATATGAATCTATGAATTCACATCCTGTTCAGGTCATATGACTTTACGGGTTGCTGCGTCACTGCATATATTACAGTAACCGCCCCGAGAAGGAGGAGCAGGTATGAATATTAATCCAAGTATGTTTAGTGTGTTTTGTGCTACCACAGGAGCCATTATTACGTTTGCTTTTGGGGGCTGGAATCAGCTGATGGTGCTATTCACCGTTGCCATGGCTGTGGATTATGTGACAGGAGTTGCTGCAGCGATTAAGACCGGACAAGGTCTGAGCAGCAAAGCTGGTTTTTGGGGGTTGACGAGAAAGGCTTTGATGCTCATGGTGATTTCTTTGGCACATCATGTGGATCTCTTGATGGGTACTGAAATCATGAAAGGAGCGGCGACGTATTTTTATTTATCCAACGAACTAATCTCTATAACGGAAAACTGTTCACGAATGGGTCTGCCACTGCCGCCAAAGCTCAAAAATTTTTTTGCTCTGCTGAAGGACAAGGAGTCTGACGGGAAAGATGGAGGAAAAGATCGTTAGAATTACAAAGCTTCTTTCCGTATGTGGGGCGTTATGATAAAATTTTCAAGAGAACATTTTTAAGATAAGGAGCCTATACGCATGATTAAACATATTGTTTTGTTCAAATTGAAAGACCGCTCCCCTGAAAGCATTGAGCATACGGCATCCATTTTGCGTAGCATGAATGGCAAAATCAAAGAATTGCTGTCGCTCGAAGTAGGTACGGATGTGATTCGTTCTGAACGATCTTATGATATTTCCCTTACAGCTGTTGTCGAAACACTGGAGGACCTGCAAACGTATCAGGTACACCCTGTACATCAGGAAATCATTGCACACATGAATGAAGTGAAGGATGTTTCAATCGCAGTTGATTATGAAATCTAGAGCGATGATTGGAGGTGCAGTAACTTGTATTATGTCAACCGGGAACAAATTGAGCTTCGCCTAGAAGCCGTTCCCGACATTGCCGCAGGGCTCCGCCATATATCTGCCACCTGGAACGGTGATTTGTTGCAGGGTTTGGTGCAGGAGCGCTGCCTTCATCTGGCGATTGAGACGGTAACGGACGTAGGAAGCTATATCATTGACGGATTTATTATGCGCGACGCCAGTAGCTATGAGGATATTATCGGTATCATTCATGAAGAAGGCGTAATGGATGATACCGTATTTCATTCGCTGTTGGAGCTGGTATCCTTGCGTAAACCCTTAGTACAGGAGTACTTCCATTGGGACCGGACAAGCCTTCACCCGCTTACACCTAAGCTGCCTGAGTTGCTGGAGCATTTCGTATTAAGCGTGCATGACTATTTAAATAAGGAATTGGGTCCGCAGCCCGAGGGAGTGTAAAGGCAAAAGTGACGGATAAGTATATCGTACCCGAAATGCCCACCAGGCGCATGATCTTAACACTATTGAAAACCCAGGGACCTGTGGGCGTCGGAAGCTTGGCAGCTCAATTAGGCATTACAGAAATGGGGGTGCGCAGGCATCTCAAATTGATGGAGCAGGATGGGCTGATCGTTGCTACGATTGTGAGACAAGCGATGGGACGTCCGACGTTTTTGTACAGCTTGAGCGAGCAGGGAAGTGAGCAGTTTCCTCGCAATTATGATCATCTGCTGCTGGAACTGTTAGAGGAGCTGGATGAAGAGCAGGGAATGGAAGCCGTTCACTCTCTGTTTGATGGTAGAAAACGCAAAATGATGAAGCGGTACGCTCCACACATAGAAAGTGAGACTACACTGGCTTCACGTGTGGAAAAGCTTTCAGGCATTCAGAACGCTTCCGGCTATATGGCAGAGTGGCGCAAGGAGAAGGATGGTAGTTACTCTCTTGTGGAGTACAATTGTCCGATCTCTCAAATTGCAGGCCGCTACCGCAAGGCTTGCGAATGTGAACAGCAAATGTTCGAGGAACTCCTTGATGCTGAGGTGGTCCGTGAGGATTGTTTGGCGGATGGAGGCCGTTGCTGCCTGTACCGTATTCGCTCACGAAAAAAGTAAAAGTTTTTCTGGCTTGTTCCCTGTATCATGACAAGCTCTCCGTGCTTATAATGCACTAACAGATGGGCATACGCCCGGGCACAAGGGAGAGATGATGATGAAGGAGAACTACAAAAGCTTTATCCGTGGCGCGTTGGCAGGTAGTTTTGCTGGTTCGCTTGCTGCGTTGCTATTAGCCCCCAAGTCAGGTCGCGAGCTGCGTCAGGATATTACAGATCAGGCACGTCACGTGAGCGATAAGGGACAGGAGCTTGCAGGGAAAATTTCAGATACCTCAATCGAGTATACCGACAAGATTAAGGAAGCGGCCTCAGCCGTCATTCATGAAATTGGGCAATGGCGTAAAAAAGACGCCGGAATTATTCAGGAGATCAGCGTTTCATCTATTCCTGTTCAAGAGGATACAGAAAAAGATGCTCTGTAATGGTCTGTAAGCGCTGGATGAGATAGCTGAATATCGATTGGATTCGCGGCTTCTCCCTTTAGGGTGGAGCCTTTTTATTGCTCATTTCATCGTTTTAGGGTAATCTTCTGGGGTACCTTTTACATGACTGCGACATAAGGTATGTAGCAACGGATAGCTTCCCGAGAGGGAACAACTTATATTTGAACAAAAAAGGAAGCGGTGTGTACGTGCAGCAAGCGATTGCAATATTGGATTCCGGTGTAGGAGGTCTGACGGTTGTCAAAGAAGTCATGCGTCAGCTTCCGCGGGAAAAAATCATTTATTTTGGAGACACAGCGCGCACCCCGTATGGCCCCCGACCATCGGAAGAGGTTAAGAAATTTACGGAGCAAATGGTTGATTTTCTGATTCAGTTTGATCCGAAAGTCATTATTATTGCTTGCAACACGGCAACAGCCGCGGCATTGGACTATATAAGCCAAAAGGTGTCCATACCGGTGATCGGAGTTATCCATCCCGGGGCTCGTGCTGCAATCAGCGCAACCGCTACCGGACATGTCGGGGTGATTGGGACTGTGGGTACCATCCGAAGCGGGGCCTATACGGCTGCGCTCAAGCAGTTATCTCCCTATGTCGAAGTAGTGAGTCACGCTTGTCCTGCGCTTGTTCCTTTGGTGGAACAAGGACAATTCCGTTCGAAGACGACATCGAAGATTGTGGAGGAGTCGCTGAAGCCCATTCAAGCGTATCCAATTGATTGCCTGATTCTGGGTTGTACGCATTATCCTTTTTTAAAGGAAACGATTCAGGAAGTGATGGGCCCTGCGGTGAAGCTGATTAGCTCGGCAGACGAAACGGCCCGTGAGACGAGTACCATTTTGTACAACAAGGGCAGGTTGGAGGCAGGGGATGAAACGCCGGTGCATCAGCTTTTCTGCTCCGGCGATCCGGAGCTGTTTCAGCGTATAGCCGCCCAGTGGCTCGGGGAGCAAATTCGGCAAACGCCTGTCGTCTGGCAAGTGACCAATCTGGATTGACGAGACAACCGTCTTTTTTGTCATTGGACAAAAGAAGACGGTTGTTTTGCTTTTCGCTACATCAAGACACGCAGCATCTGCATAACATGCATTAAGGCAGATGGAAGGGGCGTAGAAGATGAGGGAGTATATCGTTCAAAAAGGAGATACAATACACCGGGTCGCCTCGGCTTTTAAACTAACGGCGGATACTTTGATCGCAGATAATCCGTGGGCCGCCACTCAACCCTACCTGATTTGTGGTCAGGTGCTATATATTCGTCCGTCAATGGATCGTAAATATGTTATTCAGCCCGGTGAGTACGCAAGACAGATTGCCAAGCAGTTTGGTGTGGAGCTTGATGAGCTGCGGCTGGTCAATCCCGGACTTGCGGAGCATGAGCTTGTGGAGGGACAAACAATTGTTATTCCTGATGGCCATCAGGATCAGATTGTACGGTTGCGTGGAGAGTATGGATATAAGGATTTGAAGGAAGACATTGCGGCCTTGGTCCGCAGGTATCCGTTTATTGAAGTTGGCAGCATCGGCACAAGTGTCATGGGGAAGGATATCCCCTATGTACGCATTGGGAGGGGAACGCGGAAAATTCACGCCAACGCCTCTGTACATGCTAATGAATGGCTGACGACGCCTTGTTTGCTGCGTTTTATAGAGCAATATGCGCAAGGAATTAGTACTGCTCGGGAACAGGAAGAAAGAGAGCTTCGGGGTGAACGAGCGAATCGAGAGGGGACTTTACCATGGGTGTATGGTGGTTCTCCGCAGGACTTGCTGGAGCACACCTCGTTATGGGTGGTACCGATGGTCAACCCGGATGGGGTTGAGCTGGTGCAGCAGGGCGTGCTTCCGGATCATCCGATGTATCAAGACCTCCGAAAATGGAATGAAGGACGCGCTGATTATCGGGGGTGGAAGGCGAATATTCGTGGTGTCGACCTCAACGATCAATTTCCGGCGTATTGGGAAGAGGAGGTACGTAGACGTGGCAAAACAGGACCGTCTCGAAGAGACTATGCTGGGCCTGCACCTTTATCTGAGCCAGAATCCAGGGCGCTTGTCGATCTGACGGAGCGCGAACAGTTTGATATGGTGTTATCCATTCACAGTCAGGGACAGGAAATCTATTGGAATTATCGGGATCTGGAGCCAAAGGAGAGCAGAGATTTGGCCTTGCGGCTAGCTGCCGTGACAGGATACCGGGCGGTAAAGCTCGGAGGGAGCGATGCAGGCTACAAGGACTGGTTTATACAGCGGTTTGGTAAACCGGGTTTTACGGTTGAGGTCGGACTGGGCGTAAACCCGCTGCCCATGCGAGATTACGACGACATTGCTGCAGAAGTGGGTATGTTAATGGCAGCAGTGCTGTCATGGTAAAAGACTAAGCCATCTGAAACGTAATGATTCATTCGTACGTATGTAGGGGGAACACGTTCGAATAAAGTGTTCCTTTTTATGTATCCCTTTAACGGGTAAATATACTTAGGAGCATTGGAAATGGAGTGAACAACCTATGAAGTGGAAAAGATTACTGTCTCTCCGTCAATGGTCTCATGTATTTCGGCGTATGCCCCGGTTGATTACAACTTCGAAGATTCCTTGGAGTGAAAAATTACTTTTTGCCGTTCCTGTGTTGCTTTATTGGGTGCTGCCTGATGTTATGCCCTTTATGCCCATCGATGACATTGGGGTGACGCTGCTGCTCATGAATTGGTTTGTAACCCGTGCCGAACGTAAGTATCCCGGCGTGCTTGAAAAGCAGCATGTACGTGTTCGGTAGACGTAAACTTATGAATTTCGTGATTGCGATTTTACGCGATTTTCTTTACAATAGGAATATTGACTTTTGTTATGCTGCCATTTACCTATTTCTCTTTGAGATAGAGGCTAATCATTTGTAGTTGTTGATTTTACCTGCTAGGTTGTGTGGTGTGATTGGTATCCCAAAGGCCACATTTCATTTAATGAATATGAAGGAGATGAAGTTACATGAATTGCAAAATTACTCGTAACGCAGCTAAAGTATTGAAGCTTGAACTGGATAAGGCAGAGAACCAGGGAAAGAGCCTGCGTGTTGTCATTACTCATGCTCACGGAGATCATGCTCATTACGGGCTTGATTTGGACACGCCTAAAGAAACAGATACTGTAGTATCTACGGATAAAGGTATCGATGTTATTTTGGAAACCGGTCAGCCACTGCTGGATGGTGTGAAAATTGATTACTTGTACTTCCCCGAAGAAGGATTTGTCATTACTAACCCTTCCCAAGGTAATCACGGCGACCACTAGGCCGGAGCACGGAGGGATGACATATGGCCAATGATATTCGCGTATGTGATGAATGTAATCATATTCGCTTGAAAACGATCTTGCCAAAATTACAAAAAATGGCACCGGATGCCGAGATCAAAATCGGCTGCAAATCGTATTGCGGTCCTTGTGGGAAACGGGCGTTTGTGTATGTGAACGGACGTTATGTGAGTGCGGCTACAGAGGATGAAGTCTTGGAAAAGGCTGCGCGTTTTATAAAATAGCTCGGTGCACAGCATTCACAACTTTTTGCATAGTTCCCCTTCTTCTGATCCATGCTAATGGGTGTAGACCACTGCGCAGAAGGAGGAGTGACTCATGGCCCAGTATGATTCCAATCTCGACGATCACAGTGTCGAGGCTCAAACGCAAAACGCGGTGGACAAGCTCCACAATGCCGTGTCTCAGGCATTGTCGCATCCGGCTGAGCAATTGATTGAGCAGGCGGAGCAGTCTCGCACTCATGCGGAGAATGCCATAGAGCAGGCGAAAGATAGTCTTGGTGACGATGCAGTGGAAGTTGCTGAGGAAATGCTAGGTGAAGAGGTAGGGCGGCTTGAACAGGCGAAAAAGACGTTGCGTTCCTAAGCATTCGTCATTGCAAGTGTGCGTAGTCTAGCGACTGTGAAAACAAAAATCCCGATCAACAGCACTTACAGGCTGATTGATCGGGATTTTTGTTTTCCCTCGTCACTTATTCGTTTGTGATTCCCACTGGCGAATGAGGTCGTACGTGATGACCTGATCGGAGATGTTCAACCGATTGAGAGCTTCAGTATATCCCGGTCCGCAGGCATTCACATCCGTAGGCTGGCCTGTAGATAGGTTGTAACAGGTTCCCTTGGAGAACATGCCATCCTCAGATGGAATGTAGTATACTCGACCGTCCGTGAAGGCACCAGTGCGCAGCACAACCATGCGCGGCTTTCCGCTAAACAGATCGTTCCCCATAAAATGATAGGGTTTGGTAGAAATTCCGAGCAGATGCATCACAGAAGGCGTCAAATCCAGTTGGCCTGCCGGTTCTGTATAGGTTCCCGCATGACTACTGTCAGGAAGATGCACAAGCAACGGCACCTGGTTCATGATCTTTTGCATATCCAAGTCTGTGAGTGGCTTGCCCAAAAACTTTTCATACAGTGTCTTATCTTTAATGGAATTGTCATGATCTCCGTAGAACATCAGGACCGTATTGTCCCACAAACCGTCCTTCTTCATTTGATCAACCAGTTCGCCCAATGCTTCATCTACATAATGGACGGATTTTAGATAGTCTCCGAACATCGTACCTTCGAACTCGCCGACATCCAGATCTACTGCGTCAGGGGACAGGTTGTACGGATGGTGGCTGGAAATACCAACCATATAGGCATAGAACGGTTGTTTGACTTCGGAAGTGAGATCATTGAGCGTTTGGCGGAAGAAGGATTTGTCTCCCAGTGACCAGCCCAGTGGCTCATCTATTTTAAAATCTTTTTTACTGTAGAACTTATCATAGTTCATCGCCTTATACATCGTGTAGCGGTTCCAGAAGCTGCTGTCGTATACGTGAAACGCATTTGGACTGTAGCCAGTATCCTTCAAAATAGAAGGCAATGTATCGAATTTGTGGTCTGCATAACGGATAAATACTGAACCCGTAGGTAGCGGATGTAGTGAAGCGTGTGTAGAAAAGTCCGCGTCCGAGGTACGGCCCTGTGCAGTTTGGTGAAAATAATTGTTGAAATACATACTTTCCTTCATCAGCTTGTCAAAGTTAGGCGTAATCGCTTGACCGTTGATCTCTTTGCCGATAAAAAAGTTCATGAACGCTTCAGCCTGAATGACCATCACATTTTTGCCCTTATACTTGCCGGACAGATCATTTTTCACCTGAAGCAGCTTCTGGTGTTGATTAAACCATTGCTTGTCCTTGTCGGATTCCGCTTGAGCCAATGTAGGCTGGGTTCCAAGATGATCCTGACCATAGCGGTAGACATCATATCCATGAAATCCGATCAATCCGGTTACATTGTACAAGGCCATTGACCACCAATTACCGACAAATATGCCGGTTGCCCAGGTTGAGGTATAATATTTGATCGGTCCAAAGGTGAGGATGTAGCCGATTAGGAAGGCCAATGCGCCTTTGGAGAAGCGAAGCAGGAATCTCTTGGTGAGCGAGCTTCGGGACGTTTCCACGTAAGGATCAGGTGTTGTATACCGACGCCGCAAGGAAGCCACGAATATCAGATATGGAATGAACAGAATCCAGTCTGCAAAAAAGAAAATATCCCACCAGTACATCAGGGATGCGATGCTTCCCCCCAGAGAATCAACTTGTCCGGCTTGAAGCAAGACGGGAATCGTAATGAAATCCTGAAAATACCGATAATAAACCATGTCGGAATAAATGAGCGCGGTGAGCAAAATATCGAGCACCACCAGCGCAACCAGACGTCCGCGACTTGGTAGCCACAAGGTCCAGAAACTCACAAGCAAGAGTGAACCCATTGCGATGACATAATCCAGCGGATTCATATCAATATTTTGGGCATGCAGGTTATAGTGAATCAATACGAGCTTGCCAATCATAAGTACAAAAAACAGCCCCAACCCGAAATATCGGGACAGCAGTAATCTGCTGAACATGTTACCAGTGCGACTTGCACTGGCCGTGCGAATAACCAACACTTTACCCCCTCCGGCAGAAATGTTCGGCTAGTATAAACTATAGATTAACGTAATGTTAAAACCGAAATGCCTTTAATAATTATAGCGCTCATCTGGCGCATTTCAATGATTTAGTAAAGAAAATACAGCATTTTCCTTTCGGTCATAGATGCAGCGGTACAATTTATTAGGCTGAGCAAGCACAAACCAGGCCAGGAGTCGAACGGAGAGTTCGTTTCCTGGCCTGAACTTCATCTATTTAGGACTGTGACGGCGAAATATCTTTGCGACGCGGAGGTAGAGGGCCTAGATACTGATAGTATTGGCATTCAATCCGGCCGTTAAACAGCTTGCGGCGCTTGTCCGCCTTGCGGCCCCAATAATGCTCAAATTGCTTGGTGGAGCTGATGGCAAAGAAGGACCAGGTCTTCATTTCGGCTGCCGTGCGTGCGAGTGTACGAATCAGCTTTTCCACTTCGGGTTGCTCGCTCAGTCTTTCGCCATAAGGTGGGTTGGTAATCATCACACCATATTGGCCCTCGAGTCTGACCTTGCTTGCAGGCATCACCTTCAGTGAGATGTCTTTAGCGAAGCCTGCAGCTTTCACAGCCGCCTCAGCAACTTCGATGGCACTTGGGTCAATATCGCTGCCTGCGATCTCAAAAGGAATATCATCGCGGGTCAAATCCATCGCCTCGTCGCGAGCTTGATTCCATAATTCTTTGCCAAGGACAGGCCAGTTTTCGGAATTAAAGGTGCGTCTCAGACCTGGCGCAATATTCCAGGCTTGCATGGCGGCTTCGACCAATAAAGTACCAGAACCGCAGCACGGGTCGTAGAAGGGTCGATCCGGGCTCCAGCGGCTAAGCTGAATAAGAGCAGAAGCCATCGTCTCTTTGAGAGGGGCCTCTGTAACAAGTTTGCGGTAGCCGCGTTTGTGCAGCCCTGGCCCAGTCGTATCAAGCGTCAGCAATGCACGATCATTCAATAGAATGACCTCAATGACGTAACGAGGGCCGTCCTCGGCAAACCAATCTGTGTGGTAGGTTTCCTTGAGCTTTTCTACAATGGCCTTCTTGACGATTCCCTGACAGGCTGGTACGCTACTAAGCTGTGATTTGTGCGAACGTCCCTCCACGGGAAACTCACCATCTACAGGAATCCAATCCTGCCATGGCAATGCTTTGGTGCCCTCGAACAGCTCGTCGAAGGTAGTTGCGGCAAATTCACCCATTTTAATAAGAACGCGATCTGATGTGCGAAGCCACAGATTACATCGACATATATCCATATAATCTCCAGAAAAAACGACGCGGCCATTCTCGACGGTCAGATTCTCATACCCGAGTTCTCTGAGCTCCCGGGCCACGACGGCTTCAAGTCCCATCGGCGCAGTTGCAATTAGTTGCAGTTGAGTCATTAAACGTATTCACTCCGTCCCCATAATCATGTAAGCTTGGTTCAATCCCTATAGTATAGGTCATTGTACACAAAGAGACAAATTAATCAGGCAAATCATTCAGACAAATCATTTACGAAGGACACTGTGTTCAACCTGCGTTATGATAAAAGCAAGAAGGAGAGATGAAACATGAAAATTACACCGAATATGACGCCTGAACAATATGTAGACCAACTGGTGCAGGAGGATGAAGCGCTGCGCGGCATCAGGGAGGCCATCATTGGAGAGGGGATGCCTGAGGTATCGGTTGCCCATCCCTACGGCAAGCTACTGACTTTTTTAATTGAGGTGTCCGGCGCACAAGAGGTATTGGAAATTGGCGCACTGGGCGGATACAGCGGATTATGTCTGGCTCGTGGGCTGGGGGAAAAGGGACGAATTGTATCCTTGGAGCTGAAAGAAGCTTATGCGCTACTTGCACATAAGCATATGAAGAACAACGGTTACGGTGATTGTGTTGAATATCGTATTGGACCTGCAGCGGACAGTTTGCAGGCACTTCAGGAAGAGGGACGAACCTTTGACTTTTTTTTCATTGACGCGGATAAGGAGAATTACCCGGTATATTTGGAATATGCAATTGCTCTGGCGAAGCCGGGTGCCATTATTGCCGGCGATAACTGTTTCCTTCGTGGACGTACGCTGAATACAGATAAAAACGGTCCTGCCGTACAGGCCGTGAGACGCTTTAATGAAACGATCGCTACAGATCCGCGTCTGGTCAGTACGCTTTTGCCAGCCTATGATGGTTTAGCACTAGCGAGAGTAAAATAGCACACAGCCTCCCATCTCTATAGCTGCACAAAAAGAACCTCCTTGTCCACAGCAACGTGGAGGGAGGTTCTTCTCTGTACCGTAATTCTAATCCCACCGGAGGGTTGTCTTACCTGAAATCATGCGTGGTCTTATGATTATAAAGCTTCATACGTACCCAGATGATGTTGACGATCAGTAGGGCGCCTGACATGATGAACAATCCTTCGATACCGATAAACCCAGACAGTACCCCACCAATGACAGCTCCCAGCATATTCCCTAGTGCAAGCGAGCTAGTATTGAAGCCGAAAGAGCGACTTTCCATACCTTCCGGTGTATACGTGCGAATCAGCGCATTTACACTGGGTAACAGACCGCCCATAAACACACCCATGAAAAAGCGGATAATGACAAGTTGCCAAACTTCATTGACAAATGCCTGTGGAATGAGCATAACTGCTGTTCCCAGCAGGGAGATGGTCAAAATTTTGTGCGCTCCTACCTGGTCACTCAATCTTCCAAGCAGCGGTGCAGCCACCATATTGGATACGCCGGTAATGGCCGTAACAAACCCGGCAATCAGTGCGATGCCTTCTGCGGAGCCATATAGCTTCTGCACATACAACGGTAGTAGTGATACTGTGCTGATCATGGCAAACTGGAGCAGGAAGGTTACAGTAAACAAAGCTGGAAGCTGAGGCGTATGGCTTAGCTCCTTTAGCCCGGCAAGTACCGAAATTTGCGGAGTGCGTGCGGCTTCCGCTTTGCTGAAGTTTTCTTTAACCAGAAACATTGCAATTAAAGAGGCGAGGAAAATAAGAGATCCTGTAATGTAAAAGATCGGTCTGAACCCGACCCAGTCAGCCAAAAAGCCACCTAGCAGAGGGCCAAGAATCGTACCAGCCATTTGACCAGACTGCATAATGCCCATAGCGAATCCAGTTCGCTCTTTAGGCGTGGTACCCGAGACCAGAGAAATGGAGGCTGGGTTGAAGCCCGAAATGGTACCGTTCAGCAGACGAAGTGCCAACAGTTGCCAAGGATGGGTGACCAAGCCCATGCATCCGATTACTAGGGCCATACCGAAGCCTGAGCGAAGCAGCATGACCTTGCGCCCATATCGGTCAGCCAGCTTGCCCCACAAAGGCTGGAATATAAATGAGGTCAAAAAGTTAGCGGCAAAAATAACTCCGGCCCATAGACCGATATCGTGCTCTCCCTTTACATGGAGGTCATGAGCCAGATACAGGGCGAGGAACGGAGTTATCATTGTAATACCCGCATTGACCAGAAACTGACCGAACCAAAGCACAATGAGGTTGATTTTCCATGTCTCCCACGATTTCAATGTGCGCTCACTTCCTTTCTGCCATTCTCATCCTGTTGTAATAAATGTTCATCCATATATAATTACCCGGAGCTTTAAAAAAGCCATTCCTCTAGTATAGCACACTTCATTGAAACTTTATCCAAATGTCATGGGTTTGTCATGGTTTGTTCGAGAGCGGCGGTTGTTACGACTCTTGAAAAAGGGCATAATAAAATATAGTATGTATGATTCGAACTGGAGGCTGAAGTCATGACCTACAATGATACCTTTATTCGCGCTTGCCGCAAGCAGGCTGTGGATCATATTCCCGTATGGTACATGCGGCAGGCCGGAAGGTATGACCCTGAGTATCGCAAAATTAAAGAAAAATATACGTTGCTAGAAATTTGCCGCCAGCCCGAGCTGGCCGCCGAAGTGACTTTAATGCCCGTGCGCAAGCTTGGGGTGGACGCTGCTATTTTATATTCTGATATTATGAATCCGGTAGCCTCGCTTGGGGTTGATTTTGATATTGTTAAAAATATTGGCCCTGTTATTGAAAATCCGATCCGGTCAGCTGCGGATGTAGACAACCTGCGCCCGATTGATGTGGAACGCGATCTGAGTCATATTTTGGAAACGATTCGTATCTTGGACCGTGAGCTAAAAGTGCCATTAATCACGTTCGCTGGAGCACCTTTTACAATTGCGAGCTATTTAATAGAAGGAAGACCATCTAAAGGATATATTCGTACCAAAGCGATGATGTATGGAGAGCCTGAACTATGGCATCGTCTGATGGATAAGCTGGGGGATATGGTGATTACATACGTGCGTGCCCATATCGCTAACGGCGGTAAGGCATTTCAATTGTTTGATAGCTGGGTAGGCGCGCTTACGCCTTATGATTTCCAAACTTTTGTCCTACCGACCATCACACGTATTTTCCATGAGTTGTCCGATCTGAATGTACCTAAAATTTATTTTCCAGGTGTAAGCTCCGGTGAGTTGCTCCCGCATTTAAGGGAGTTAAAAGCCGATGTGATTGGACTGGACTGGCGGGTAAGTATACCTGAAGGACGTCGTCGTCTGGGGAACGGTTTTGGTGTGCAGGGAAACCTGGACCCTTATGTGCTCACTGCCCCAATAGATGTGATCAAGCAGTATGCAAAAAAAATCGTAGATGAAGGAATACTGGAGCCAGGATATATTTTTAATCTGGGTCACGGGTTATTTCCTGAAGCCTCGCTAGATAAGCTAAGAGAGCTTACCGAATATGTACACGAGTATTCCCGCTCCGTTATATCAAAGAATTAATACATTAAGTAATATTCAAGGGGTGATCTGTAAATGAAAACCAAAGTGGGTGTTCTGGTTATGTCCTACGGGACGCCGGAGAGTCTGGATCAGGTCGAGGCCTATTATACACATATTCGTCGCGGTAATGCCCCCTCACCGGAGCAGTTAAAGGAATTAAAAGACCGCTATGAAGCTATTGTGGGCGGTGTTTTTCCACTGCGTCAGAATACGGATCGCCAGGTTCAAAATCTGCAAGAAACCTTAAATCGGGAGAATCGCAACCCGGACATTGAATTTATTTGTTACCAGGGACTCAAACATGCCAAGCCGTTTATTGAGGATGGTGTGGAAGCGATGGTGCAGGATGGCATTCGTACAGCGGTGGGTGTCGTGCTGGCTCCGCATTATTCCGTTATGAGTGTAGGTACTTACATTAAGCGTGCACAGGCCAAGGCACAGGAGCTGGATCTGGCCATATCTTTTGTGGAGAGCTATCATCTTCATCCCAAGCTGATTAAGACGCTCACCGAGCGTGTGAATGCCAAGCTGGCGCTTTTTGAAGAAGCAGGGGCCAAACGTGATGAGGTTCGTGTTCTGTTCAGTGCGCATAGCTTGCCTGAGCGGATTGTGGCTATGGGTGATCCTTATGTGGAGCAATTAATGGCTACTTCGCAGGCTGTTGCGGACAAGGTGGGAATTACCAACTGGCAATTTACGTGGCAAAGCGCGGGTCGCACAGCAGAGCCTTGGCTGGGGCCTGATATTTTGGATACCATGCACAGTCTCAGGGAAGAGCAGGTAGAGTATGTACTCGCTGCGCCGGTTGGCTTCGTATCCGATCACTTAGAGGTGCTATACGATCTGGATATTGAAGCGCAGGCTTTGGCGAAGGAGCTGGATATGCGTTTTCAGCGCATAGATTCACTCAACAGTGATCCGCTGTATATGGAGACGCTTAGTGATGTCATCATAGACCAATGGAAAAAGGGATGAGGACATAATGGAGCAAAAATTACGCAAGATTGTGATTGTTGGTGGCGGCTTGACTGGGCTTAGCGCAGCTTTTTACACACGAAAAATGTACAAGGAAGCTGGCTACACACCACGAATTACGCTGGTGGAGAAGGCTCCTGTGCTAGGCGGCAAAATTGAAACGTTGCATAAAGACGGGTTTGTGATTGAAAAGGGGCCGGATTCCTTTCTGGCCCGTAAAACGGCCATGATAGACCTGGCGAAAGAGCTGGAACTGGATCATGAACTGGTGAGCACGAATCCCGAAGCAAAAAAGACGTACATTTTGCATGAAGGACAGCTTCATCCGATGCCTCCCGGTCTGGTACTGGGTATTCCGACGGAGCTGAAGCCATTTCTGCGCAGCGGCTTGATTTCCTTGGGTGGGAAATTGCGGGCTATGATGGATTTTGTCATTCCGCCCCGCCGCGAACCTGGAGATGAGGCATTGGGTGATTTCATCGAACGTCGACTAGGTAAGGAAGTGCTGGAAAATGTGACCGAGCCGCTGCTGGCCGGGATCTATGCCGCCAACATGAAGACGCTAAGTTTGCAGGCGACTTTCCCACAATTTGCAGAGGTTGAGCAGCAATACGGAAGCCTCATTCACGGGATGATGACCGGGAGAAAACCAGCCGAGACACATACTGGTACGAAAAAAAGCGTCTTTATGACCTTCCGTCAAGGCCTGCAAAGTTTGGTGCATGCGTTACTGAACGATTTGTATGACTGTGATTTGCGCACGGGAATTGCTGTTACCGAATTCACAAAGACAGCAGAAAGTGAAAAAAGCGCCTATCGCGTTATATTGGATAATGGAGAGATGCTGGAGGCAGACGATATTTTTGTAACGACTCCAACCTTTGCTGCTGCACCGCTCTTGCGAGAGCATGTGAATGTGGCTGCCCTGGAGGCTGTAAATTATGTATCTGTGGCCAACGTGGTTATGGCCTTCGATAAAAAAGATATTGAGAATGTCTTTGACGGTTCCGGTTTTCTCGTTCCCCGTAAAGAGGGACGCAGTGTGACGGCATGTACGTGGACATCTGCCAAGTGGCTGCATACCAGCCCGGATGATAAGGTGCTGCTGCGCTGCTATGTAGGGCGAGCAGGAGCCGAGGAAACCGTAGAATTGCTGGATGATGATCTGATTGCGCTGGTACGGCAGGATTTGAAAGAGATGATGGGAGTTACGGCGACTCCGTTGTTTACCGAAATCACACGTCTTCGCAATTCTATGCCGCAATATCCAGTAGGGCATCCGCAGGCTATAGCCGATCTGCGGGAAGAGCTGCGCACTGCCATGCCGGGAGTGTATGTTTTGGGCGCTGGCTATGATGCGATCGGTTTACCGGATTGCATCCGTCAGGCCAAGGAGTGGGCCGCTAATGCCGTCCAAGCAGCACAGCAGGAAGCGGTCAAGGTACAGGTGTAAAAGTTCGATAATGAACCCTTCGTGTTCTAGGCGAGGGGTTCTATTTATATTGAAATTTGATATATAATGGAGAAGGTGAAAAATTCGCCGAATAAAAGGAATTCATGTATATGCAATGGCATAGAAGGAGTGAAGAATGTACCCTCCCAGATCACAGCGAAATGAAGGTAGGAAGATAACGAGAAAAACCAAAATAGGCAAGGCTTGGATCTTAACGAATCTTGTCCTGCTGCTAATGATTATAGGTCTTTTCGGTTATTATTACATATTTGAACGTGGCGGTAGTAGCTCACTTGCGGACAACGAAGAGCATTCACAATCAGAGAAGAAAATCCATACGGGATCTACTGGGGAAGGAGAGGCTTCTGCCCCGGTGAGTAAAAATTTTACAGCCTTGTCCAGTAAACAACTGAACGAAGGCTCCGATGTAGATGAGCAAGCTGCTGACGATGGAGCGAAGCAAGTTTCTGATGCTGTTGTAGATACGGGCAATCGTCCTGTGACACCGTCTGATACGCAAGACTCCGAAGGCAACACTACAAACTCGGATTCGCCTCAGGAGAATGAAGGGAAGGCTTCACCCACAGTCACGCTTCACTTTGTAGGGGATGTGCAGTTTTCCGGTAAAGTTGAGCAGCGGCTGGAGAAGAACGGATTTGATTTCCCATATCAATATCTTGGCAACTTGTTTCGTAAAGATGATCTGACGGTTGCCAATCTGGAAACGCCGGTGACAACCGGTGGTGTTGGTGCGTTAAATAAAACGTATGTGTATAAATCTTCTCCCAAGGCGTTAACTGCGTTGGCTACAGCAGGAATAGATGCTGTAAATTTGGCTAACAATCATATTTTGGATCAGGGTACAGGCGGATTACTGGATACACTGAAATATTTGGATGAAAAGGGTATAGCGCATGCTGGAGCCGGACGTAATGCAAAAGAAGCGTATGCTCCGCATTATTTTGAACGTAAAGGCATTAAAATTGCGTTGTTAGGAGCTACACGTGTCATGCCCGAAGCCAATTGGAATGCAGGCGTCAAACAGCCTGGTGTTGCCGGAGCATATGATTCGACTGCCATCGTGAAGTCCATCCGCGAGGCCCGAAGACAGGCAGATCTGGTGATTGTCATTGCCCATTGGGGGAAGGAGCGCGCCACTGCCCTGGAGCCGCATCAAACTGAGTTGTCACATGCTTTTATTGATGCCGGAGCAGATCTTGTCATCGGGGGTCACCCGCATGTGCTTCAAGGGATGGAGCAATACAAAGGCAAATGGATTGCATACAGTACAGGCAATTTTATTTTTTCCAAATCTACGGTGCCAGCCACTTGGGATACAGCGATATTTCAGGCAACCTGTACCCGAAGTGGGACTTGCGATATGAAGCTGACTCCTTACCGGGCGGAGCTGGGTCAACCAATCCCATTGAAGGATGCGGAGGCCAACAAAATTTTGCAGAGAGTAGCAGCATTGTCGCCGGGAAATGTCTCGATAGGTGCGGATGGTACAGTAAGTGCACACTAGAAGTTTGGAAAAAATTTTAAATTGAGAATTAACAGAACAATTATATGAAGAACTCCTTTGTGGATGGAGGTCATAATTGGGATGAATCATTTGTGCGTGGCTCACCGCGGCTTTTCAGGTATGGCTCCTGAGAACACGATGGCGGCCTTTAGGCTTGCGCTGGAGCAGCCGTTTGTACACTGGATTGAGCTGGATGTACAGCTATCGAAGGACGATGTTCCGGTGGTCATTCATGATTTTACGCTGGAGCGAACGACGAATGGGACGGGACGGGTAAAGGACCTGGACTGGAAAGAGCTGCAACAACTTGATGCAGGTAGCTGGAAAAATGCGAAATATCGCGAAGAAAAAATTCCTTCTCTCGCGCAGGTTCTGGATATGTGTCGCGGCCGTGTATCACTCAATATTGAGCTTAAAACAGCGGGCGATATGTATCCAGGCCTCGAGAAAGCTGTACTTCGTGAAATTGTGATGAGGCAGATGGAGGGTGAAGTAGTATTGACCTCCTTTGAGCGTACCGCTTTACGCCGCACCAAAGAGCTGGCACCTGAGATCCGTACCGGACTGATTATCGACGCACGTCCAGACGATTTGGTGAAGCAGCTGGAAAAGCTGCAATGCTCTTTTCTATCCATGGGCTATCCGCGTCTGGATCGAAACCTGATGAAGGACCTGACGGGACGTGGTATTACGGTTATGGCATGGACGGTGGATGACCGCCGTATCATGCGGAAATTGTCTGCACTGCATCCTGAATTGATGATTTGTACCAATTGGCCGGATCGCTGGGAGCAAGTTTTTTTGCTTTCCAAGTACCGATTGTGGCACTATATACGTAATCTTATTCGTTAACTTAACGCATTACATATGGGGGAAGGATGGCTGGTCGTAATGAACGTGGAAATTCGTAATGTTTACTGTGTCGGACGCAATTATAAGCTGCATGCAGAGGAATTGGGGAATGATGTTCCTACAGAACCGATGATTTTTTTAAAGCCTTCCCACGCGGTTGTTCCGCTGGATGGTGCCACGCTGGAGCTTCCTCAGGGGAAAGGTGATATTCATTTTGAGGCTGAGCTGGTTGTGGCTGTCGGGCGTAATTACGAGCCTGGGATGTCTGCGGATACGTGTCTGAGCGCATTTGCACTCGGCATCGATTTTACTCTGCGTGATGTACAAAGCGTTCTTAAGAAAAAAGGCCATCCCTGGACTGCCGCCAAGGGCTTTAAATCGGCTGCTCCTGTGACTCCCTTTCTGCCCTTGGAGAGCTTGGGCGTGCTGGAACAGCAGGATTTTAGCTTGCTCAAAAACGGACAGGAAGTACAACGCGGCCATATCAGGGACATGATTTTTTCCATCCAGCACATCGTTGACTACATAGCGATCCATTATGGACTGGGTGAGGGGGATATTATTTTTACAGGTACTCCGGCGGGTGTTGGTCCTATCACAAGCGGGGATCGATTCGAGCTTTTCTGGGGAAGTGATTGTCAGGGAAGCTGCACTATCGCCTAAACAGACTGTGAACGGTATCAGTGAAGAGGATTAAAAAGGGGATTTTCTTGGTGGTTGGCTAAAGATTGATCCCAGTAAATAAGAATTGTGAAGGCCGTGTCCTCTGCCAAAGCATGGGGCACGGCTTTTATATCAGCGCAGAGCGATGTACAATAATAGAAAGAACTGAAAAACGAAAACGGAGATTCCATTTAAAAGCGGGGGGTATTGGATGGACTGGATCATCGGAATGCTTTGCGCTGCTGTAGTAGCGGGGGCTGCTTTTTATAAAAAATCCTTAACCTTATCGGGCTTTCTCGCAGCTGTATTGATGGGAACCGTGTATTATGGGGCGGGCAATCTGTTCTGGTTCGGCACATTGCTCCTGTTCTTCATTACATCAACTCTCCTGTCAAGGTTCAAAAAGGAGCGAAAGGCAGAGCTTGAAAAATCGTATGCCAAAACCGGCAATCGGGATGCAGGTCAGGTATGGGCCAATGGGGGATTAGGCATGCTGCTATGTCTGGGGTATGCAATATGGCCTCATATGGCCTGGCAGCTAGCGTTTGTAGGTGTCATGGCTACGGTCACATCCGATACGTGGGCAACAGAATTCGGCAGTCTGAGCCGTAAGCCGCCACGTTCGGTGCTTAACAGGAAGGTACTGGCACCTGGAACCTCGGGAGGCGTATCTGTAATGGGAACGACTGCGGCCTTGGCTGGGGGCGTATTGATCGGAATAGGTGCATGGTTTTTTGGATATGCCATAGGAACGCCGGGCTTACCGCTATGGCTGTGGGCATTAATTGGAAGTATATCCGGCAGTGCGGGAGCCTTTGCTGATTCCTATCTAGGTGCTACGGTGCAGAGGATGCGTTCCTGCACAGTTTGTGGACGGGAAGTAGAAGTTGACTCGCATTGTGGACAAACAACAGTATATGAGCGTGGCTGGCATTGGATGAGTAATGATCGGGTGAATAGCATTAGTTCAATTTTTGGAGGCTTGGTCGCTCTTATAGGTATTTTCTTTATACTCTGAACACCGTGATGGAGATCGATACAACAAAATAACTGTTTTAAAATTGACCGTGCTTTAATCATTGTATAAGGAGGTGCGAAGATGAGCGGTATACACGGAGATAAGTATGAAGCTATTTTGGACGCCGCTTACACAGTCTTCGGCACCAAAGGCTTTTATGAGAGTAAAATTTCCGAGATTGCAGATTATGCGGGTGTTGCCAAAGGCACGGTATACTTGTACTTTAAAAGCAAGGAGCAGTTATTTACAGCAGTCACACGCAGAGATTGCGAGCAATATCTGGCTGAAATGCAGGGTGCACTGGTCCAACGTAATTTGGCAGAGGGACTGCTGCGGATGGCCAACTTGCACCTGCATTACTATTACAAGCGCAAGCAGCATACCCAATTATTTTTTATGACTCCGAACAACGACCCTGATTTAATGGAATTTATGCGGGGGTTTATTCAAGACTATACGGATATGGTCACAAATAAATTGGCGTCAGAGGGAGTGCAGCAGCCCGAGTTCCATGCAAAGGCCTTTATCGGTATGCTGGAACGTATGAAAATGGATATTTTATTGAATCAGGATTTCCACGAATGCGACGTGGACCAGATGGCTGAATGGACAGCTCATTTATTTATGCACGGGTGTAAAGCCGCTGGGGTGCAATAATTCTGACATCTTGTAGCTAAAAACCGTACTGACCTTGTTCAGGTAACGGTTTTTTTTTAATCATTAGCTGTGTCTGTGTTAAAATAAAAAGGATGCAGCACAAAACTGGGGAAGAGTAGGGAATCCGTATGAATATTATGACCGTTGAACATATAACGAAAAGCTATGGTGAAAAAGTGTTGTTCCAGGATGCTTCCTTTGGTATGGATGAACGTGACAAAATAGGTGTCGTCGGTGTGAACGGTACCGGCAAATCGACGTTTTTACGAGTCATTTCTGGGCTGGAGTCACCAGATGATGGCAATATTGCAGTGAACAATGATGTACGTATTCAGTATTTGGCGCAAAATCCGGAGTTTGATCCTGAAATGAAGGTACTCCAGCATATTTTTCACGGCAACCAGCCAGAAATGAAAGCGGTGCGTGAATACACGGAAACCATGGAGCTGTTGGAGCTGAATCCGGGCAGCGAGGAGCTTCAGAACCGTCTGTTGCGAACAAGCCAGCAAATGGATACGCTTCAGGCATGGCAGTTGGAGAGCGAGGCCAAAAATATACTTACTCGGCTGGGAATCACTCAGTTTGAGGCGCGTATGGGCGTTCTATCCGGCGGTCAGCGCAAGCGGGTAGCTTTAGCGGCGGCTTTGATCCAACCCTGTGAGCTGCTCATTTTGGACGAGCCTACCAACCATATTGATAATGATTCCGTGGAATGGCTGGAGCAATATTTACAAAAAAGACGCGGTGCGCTATTAATGATCACGCATGATCGTTATTTTCTGGATCGAGTTGCGAATGTCATGCTGGAGCTGGATCATGGTCGGCTTTTCCGTTATGAGGCTAACTACACCCGTTTTCTGGAGCTAAAGGCAGAACGCGAGGAGCGAGAAGCGTCTTCGGAACAAAAAAGGAAAAACCTGCTGCGTAATGAGCTGGCCTGGATTCGCCGGGGGGCCAAGGCTCGTTCGACCAAGCAGAAAGCGCGCATTGAGCGCTATGAGCAGCTCAGGGATCAACAGCCGGAAGCTCGTTCGGGATCGGTAGAAATGTCCGTAGCCTCTACGCGTCTCGGTAAAAAGATATTGGAGCTGGAGCATCTGTCCAAATCGGTAGATTCTCGCAAGCTGATACAGGATTTGAGCTATATCGCTGTTCCAGGGGATCGTGTCGGTATCCTGGGTCCCAACGGCAGTGGGAAATCTACCCTGCTCCAAATGATTGCCCAGCGTGTAGAACCGGATTCCGGCAGTGTTGTGCTGGGACCGACTGTGAAACTCGGCTATTTTACGCAGGAACATCAGGAAATGAACGAATCACTGCGTGTCATTGAGTACATTAAGGAAGAAGCTGAGGTGATTCGTACAGCAGACGGATCAACGATTACAGCCGCGCAAATGCTGGAGCGTTTCCTGTTTGCGCCAAACGCCCAATGGACGATGATTTCGCGATTGTCCGGGGGCGAAAAACGGCGCTTGTATCTGCTGCGTGTCCTCATGTCCGCACCGAATGTGCTGCTGCTGGATGAGCCTACAAATGATTTGGATATTCAGACCCTTTCCGTACTGGAAGATTATCTGGATGAATTCCCGGGTGTGGTTTTCATCGTTTCTCATGATCGGTACTTCCTGGATCGAACGGTGGATAAAATACTCGCATTTGAAGGCGAAGGACAGGTACGAGTGCATGTGGGCGACTATAGCGAGTATGCAGAATGGATGAGCAAAAATGCTCAATCATCTGCGGCTACGTCTGTTTTGCCGGGTATAGCTTCTTCGGCTCGGTCTTCTGCGCCAAAGTCAGAAGGTGCTTCGAATTCGGTCAAGGAGACAAGCAAAGTCAAGCTTAAATTCACCTTTAAGGAACAGCGAGAATATGAGCAAATTGACGAGCTGATTGAACAAGCCGAAGAGAAGTTGGCCGACATCCAACGACAGATGGAGGAGGCTTTCAGTGATTCGGCACGGCTACAGGAGCTTATGGCTGAGCAAACGAAGGCCGAAGAGCATCTGGAGTATCAAATGGAGCGCTGGACCTACCTGAACGAGCTTGCCGAGCAAATTGAACAAAGCAAGTCATAAGCTTTCATATAGCACGCAACCAACATGGTACAGAAGCGATTTTTTTCTTGTTACTCATACTAAAAAAGCAAGTCTCCGTAAAGCCGGACGACTTGCTTTTTTATTTACTGATCTGTTTAACCGATCTATTTTACTGACCTATTCTCCAGGGTAATAGGCCGGTTGTCATTATCCAGATTAAACCGTCACATAAGCTGCAAGCAGACGAGCAGTGTTCACCACGGCCAGCTTATGCGTACGCTCCATCGCGTGGGAAGCGTGTACACCTGGGCCGATCAGTGCAGCGCGGATGTTGTTGCCTGCTCGCAGCGCAGCCGAGGCATCTGAACCGTAGTGCGGATAAATATCAACCGCATACGGAATATGGAGCTCTTTGGCCAAATCAATCAGCCGAGTCGTCATATTATAGTCATAGGGCCCGGAGGTATCCTTGGCACAGATAGAAACATCTGTTTCCTTGCAGCTTAGATCTTCACCTATACAGCCCATATCGACAGCTATCATCTCAGTGATTCCTTCGGGTATGTATGCCGCTCCGTGTCCCACTTCCTCATAGTTGGAAATGAGCAGTTTAACGGTATGCCGAGGCTTCCAGCCTTCGTTTACGGCAGATTCCAATAAACCAAATAACGCAGCCACACTAGCTTTATCGTCCAAATGCCGCGATTTGATGAAGCCGCTCGGTGTTACGACCGGACGGGCATCAAATGAAACAAAATCACCCACCGCAATGCCAAGCTGAAGCACGTCTTCCTTGGACTCGACCAGCTCGTCAATCCGGATCTCCATATGACTTTCTTTGCGCTCAAAGCTGCGTGCATCGTCATAGACATGTACGGATGGGTGACTGGACAGAATGGTACCCGTATACGTATGTCCACTTCTGGTATGAATCAGACAGTATTCGTTCTCAATGCTGTTCATCATAAAGCCGCCAACGGATGTCAGACGCAAGGTGCCTTGACTTGTAATCGAGCGTACCATCGCGCCCAATGTATCCACATGTGCGCTCAGTGCCACCGTATAGCCTGTTTCCTGACCTTCCAAAGTCAAGATGGCACCGCCTTTTGCGTTCCATTCGATATGTACCCCAAGGCTTTCAGCTTCCTTGCGGATCAGTTCCATCACCTGATGGGTATAGCCACTGGGACTGGGCGTATTCAGCAGCCGATTTAGAAAGGTCATGATATAATTCTCATTCAATTGAATCGTCATCTTGTTGCTCCTCCTCATTTGGACAACCGATCAGGGTTAGAGGACGGTTGCTCTGTATCTTTGTCGGATGTAGACAGCGTACTGGGTGAATCAAGCGTGTCATAGGTCATGCCACCTTCGTATGCTTCCATCGCGGAATTATGCTCTTCTTGAAGTGTATGAAGCTGAGCAGTTAGACGTTTAATTTCTCGCTGAAGCTTATATTGGCGGAAGATACCAAATGAACCGACGATAAGTCCGCCTAAAAGAGTGCAGCCAAGAATTAGCAGGATCAAGGGGATACTCACCCTACTAAACAGAAGATTCACTTGAACCGAGTTCACATTAATGACAGCAAATACAGCAGTTAACAAGGCGATAACAAGAGCAGCGATTAAAGACCATTGTGTTTTCAAATTGCCACCTCCTCCTGTTCCATTCTTACGGTACATTATAAAATCCCTTGCCCGTCATGGACAAGGGATTTATCCGTGCATCATTTCAATGCTGGATTTTATGCGTGCACGATTCTATTTTCCTTCAGTTAGCTTTTCCATTTCCGTAATGACTTCCTCGAATACGCTCATTGCCTCACGAATCGGCTGAGGAGAGGACATATCAACGCCAGCTTTCTTCAAAATATTGATGGAATAATCGCTGCCGCCGCTCTTCAAGAAGCCCAAGTAACGGTCAACGGCCGGCTGGCCTTCTTCGAGAATTTGTTTAGAGAAGCTAGTTGCAGCCGAGAAGCCGGTAGCATATTTGTAGACATAAAAACTGTTATAAAAATGAGGGATACGCGCCCATTCCATTTCAATGTCTTTGTCTACCTTCATGCCTGGTCCGTGATATTTCACATTCAGATCATAGTAAATCTCTGATAAAAGCTGTGGTGTAAGGGATTCTCCCTGTTCTGCGCGTTCATGTACAATCTTCTCGAATTCCGCAAACATCGTTTGACGGAAAACAGTTGTACGGAATTGGTCCGCATAGTAGGTGAGAAGATACATTTTCTCTTTTGGATCGGTAGACTTCTTAAGCAGATAATCCATGAGCAATGCTTCATTAGTCGTTGAAGCCACTTCAGCTAGGAAAATGGTGTACTGTGCATCCCGATACTTCAAGGCGTTGTCAGAATAATATGAATGCAACGCGTGTCCCATTTCATGAGCAAGTGTAAACATGCTGTTCAGATTATCTTTATGGTTCAGGAGCACATAAGGATGGGTGCCATAAGCACCCCAGCTGTAAGCACCTGTCCGTTTATTTTCATTTTCGTAAACGTCAATCCAGCGCTCATCATAGCCTTTTTGCAACGAAGCCATATAGTCCTCGCCCAGTGGCTTAAGACCTTCCTTCGTTTGCTTTTTAGCATCTTCATACGTTATGTCCATCTTATATTCGTCCACAAGCGGTGCGAACAAATCATACATATGAAGCTCATCCACACCTAACAATTTTTTGCGCAGCTTGATATAACGATGGAGAAGAGGGAGGCTTTCATGAATGGTATCAATGAGATTCGTATACACTTCCTTCGGAATATTGTCACCGTATAGTGACATTTCCAATACGGAAGGGTATTTGCGAACACGAGAATAAAAAATATTTTTATTCACATTGGCATTCAGTGTGGAAGCAATCGTATTTTTATTTTTTGCATACGTGTCATAGACCGCTTTAAAAGCACGCTCACGTACTTCACGGTGCGGACTTTCGAGAAATTGAATATAGCTGCCATGGGTTAGCTCAACCTCTTTGCCGTTTTCATCCTTGATTTTAGGAAACTTCAAATCGGCGTTGTTCAGCATACCAAAAATCGTTTGCGGAGCCTGAGCCAGATTGCCAACCTGAGCGAGCAGGGCTTCTTCTGCTTTGCCCAAAACATGCGCCTTTTCCCGCTTCATTTCTTGAAGGGTAAATTTGTAATCCGCAAGCTTCGGATCTTCAATGAAGGTATCAAGCTGTTGATCCGGCAGTGCCAAAATTTCCGGCGTCACGAAAGAAAGAGACTCGCCAACCTCAACGCCTAATTTCTTGGCTTTTTGCGAAAGCCCCTGATATGTAGGTTCAGCCGTATCCTCATCATGATGCAGATGGGCGTACACATAGACCCGCTCGGTTTTAAGCGACAGTTCATCTTCCAGTTTAAAGCAGTTGCCAATCGCTTCGGCTGAATTAAGCTTGCCTTGGAATTGTGCAGCCTTTTTGGCTAATTGTTTGACTTCTTCGTATTCTTGATCCCATGCTTTGCGGTCAGGAAACAGGTCTTCCAGTTTCCATGTATTTTCCACCGGTGCATCGGCGCGTTTTACAATTTTACTCATGGGGAGCCTCCTCTGATCGAACATAATGTGGGGTAGGGCTGCGGCGGTAAGGGACGGATGCCAAAACGAAGAAACCGCCACGCTTACCGTAAGCAGCAAGGCAAGAGGTTTTACGGGATGCATATAACGGCATATCCTCCTTATACCATGGCTTGTTATGCCATAGTATGACCTCTTACCCCGGAAAGTATAATTTTCCTTACTGTGGGTTGGAACCTATATTTAATAAGCTGTATACAATAAGATAAAAGGCAAGGCAAACCATGATTACGGCAGTGAGGGCCATCCACTTTTTGAGAGGAGCCGGTATCGTATCACGTTTCATGATCAGCACTCCGCCCAGCGTGAAGGCCAAAATAATGAAGATGAGATAGCTGTTGGACACCATGAATCAGCTATACCTGCTTGAAAGCGTTCATGATCCGCTGCCACTCTTCCTCGTTATCTTGAAAGGACTGCTTGGGAAACCGATTTTGAGCCCACTGCATTAGCGCCGGACGGCTCAAAAAGGTGTGGGCTTCCTCGCCCCAATCATCGGATATTTCCCGTAGAACGATGTAACGGCCCTGCACCTCGACAGTCATCATGTTCCAATTGTCTTTTTTGTATATTTCGTGTTTTTTCATCATATGCATGTCTCCGATATATAGATGTTTTGGTTCATGATACCGCAGTTTCCGCCGCAAAAGCAAATCATTCCAGCCTGAAAATTCATCAAAAACATCAATTGCATTGTGAAAAAGCATGAAGTATAATATGGATATTCGCCATAGATGGCGGTATTTTTAGGAGGTTGTTCACTTGAAAGGTACAGTTAAATGGTTTAACGCAGAAAAAGGTTATGGCTTCATCCAAATGGATGGTGGCGAGGACGTATTCGTACATTTCTCCGCAATCCAAGGCGACGGCTTCAAAACTTTGGAAGAAGGTCAAGCGGTTGAATTCGAAATTACTGAAGGTAACCGTGGACCACAAGCAGCTAACGTTATCAAACTGTAAGTGTAACTGAATTGTAAGAATTGTTCCGTTACTACGGATGTCTTATATATTACGGTTAAACGATGAATTGAAAGCGCAGTTCCTTAAAGTTTAAGGGACTGCGCTTTTTTGCGTGAAAACGTTTATGATATGAAGAGGTTAAGTTGGAATAGGGTATTATACGTAATAAAGCCAAGCAGAAGTCACTTTAAATTGAAGGAGCTGATTAAATGAGTGCAGCAGAGGCTAGTTCTAAGCCTTCCTTAATTGAAGGTCCCATTGCAAAATCGCTATTTATGTTCTCTTTGCCGATGCTGTTCGGAAACATTCTGCAATCCCTGAATGGAACTATCAATTCGATCTGGGTAGGGAAGTTTCTCGGAGAGGCTGCATTGACTGCCGCTTCCAACGCAAATATTATTATGTTTTTTCTTATCAGTTCGATCTTTGGTGTCACGATGGCTGCTACCATTATGATCGGACAAAATATAGGAGCAGGAGACATTGCTGAAACCAAGCGTGTAGTAGGCACAAGTGCAGTTTTTTTTCTAGTGCTTGCTTTGGCTATAGGCATTATCGGTTTTGTGGGTGTTCCGTGGATTCTTCACGTGCTTAATACACCTGCCGAATCCGTGGATATGGCAATCACGTATACGCGTATTATTTTCGCGGGTATGCCCTTTTTGTACGGATATAACTACATTATGACCGTCATGAGAGGGGCTGGAGATTCCAAAACACCGTTTTATTTTCTAATCGTCTCCGTCGTGCTGGATGTACTACTTAATCCGTTATTAATATTCGGATGGGGGCCGATACCTGCAATGGGCATTGGAGGTTCCGCAGCTGCTACCCTGATCGCTCAAGGGATCAGCTTCGTGCTGATTCTCATTTACCTTTATCGTGTAAAATACTTTTTGCGCATTACATCTTCAGAGCTTCACTTGCTAAGATTCGACTGGAAGATTATTTGGACCCTGATCCGTAAGGGAGTGCCAATGGGTTTGCAAATGATCGCTGTCTCGACCAGTGCAATTGCATTAATGAACCTGATTAACGGCTACGGGACTGTGGCAGCGGCGGCTTATACGGCAGCGAATAATTTGTCTAGCTATGTGCAAATGCCAGCAATGGCTTTAGGTGCGGCTGTATCTTCGTTTGCTGCTCAGAATATCGGAGCCGGACGTTGGGATCGAGTGCGCAGGACAACCTGGATTGGGATTGTGTACAATTTTGTGTTAACTGGCGGAGCTGTGGTATTAATTTACGTGTTTAACCGTCAGGCCTTGCTGATGTTTCTTCCTTCTACGGGAGGTGCAATGGAATTGGGGATGCGGATTAATCTGATTACCTTGTGGTCCTTTGTTATATTCGGCATTACCAATGTTATTACGGGTGTTGTTCGATCTACGGGCTCCGTAATGATACCACTTTTAATTACCATTGTTTCATTATGGGGCATTCGTATACCTTTGGCCTATGCATTTGTCGATAAGTATGGCCTGGATGCCGTATGGTGGAGCTTCCCGGTTGGTTTTGCTATTTCTGCGGTGGCGGTCGTTGTCTATTATGCTTCCGGGAAATGGAAGCAAGCGAGTATGGGAGAGATTCCCCAAGGCATGAAGCCAGCAAAGGATGGGGGATAAGTAGGACGTTTATGCTATTTTTAACTAATTAAACATCACAGGAGTAAGCTTTTTGTGAAAATAGCCCATTTTTCTTGGATAATAAAGAAAAAAGTGAGGTTGTTCATTTGTGCTAAAAGGACGATCATATTATAATGAATATGGTTTGGATAGGTATAATTACGTAGACAACAATGTGGAGGCACCGTCATTTGAGTTATGTTGAGCAAGGACGTTATCAAGTACCGAGAGGCCCCATAGGTCTAATGAGCCGAATGTACAAGCATATTCTCCCTGAAACAAAACAACAGTTGAGCAACTGGAAGAGCAAGGCGGAGCAGATCCCGGACCCCGAGTTGAGAAGTCAGGCACTTGCGAGTATAGCGGGAAAGACGTTTCACTGTGTAGGCGGGGCGGTTTATGCCGCAGCCAATATGTCTGCCAGACAGACGCTAATTCCGCTGATCGTGGCGTACCAGACCATTAGCGATTATCTGGACAACCTGTGTGATCGCAGTACGTCTATGGACCCTGATGATTTCAGGCTGCTCCATCAGTCTATGCTGGATGCGGTTAATCCGGCGGCTAAGCCAGTGAACTATTATGAATTGCGTCGGGAGCAGGAGGATAACGGTTATTTGACCGGGCTGGTGACAACCTGTCAGTCTTGTATAAGCAGACTTCCGGGCTATGAGGCGGCAATGCCTTACGTTCAGGATTTAGCGGGATTATACACGGATTTGCAAGTATACAAGCATATTAAACCCGAGCTGCGGGAACAAGCGCTTTTGGACTGGTGGTCGTTACATAAAGACCGTACACCGGAGCTGCGCTGGAACGAATTTGCTGCGGCTACGGGTTCAACCCTGGGGGTCTTTATGCTGTTTCTTGCTGCCAGCGACCAGCATCTGACAGATGCGGGGGCTGCCTCAATACATGCATCGTATTTTCCACATGTGTGCAGTCTTCATATTTTGCTGGATTATCTAATCGATCAAGACGAAGACCGGAAGGGCGGAGATCTTAACTTTTGCAACTATTATAAAGATGCCGACATGATGCTGGACCGGATCGCCTACGTTGTGAATCGGGCGCGGGCTGATATTGCAGATGTCCCTGCCAGCTCCTTTCACCGGATGATTATCGAGGGATTGCTGGCTTTATATTTATCCGACCCCAAAGTTAGCGAGCAGCAGGATGTGCGCGCTGTTTCGAGACGTTTAATGAAAAACAGTCCGCTCATGCGTTTGTTTTTCTTATTGAACAGTCGATGGATAAGAAGGCTTATATGATTATTTTGAGGAGGTCATAAATCATGACAGCAGTTAAGAAAATTGCAGTATTAACAAGTGGTGGAGATTCACAAGGGATGAACGCGGCAGTTCGCGCCGTCGTGCGTAGCGGCTTGTACTTTGGACTGGAAGTATTCGGGATTCAACGCGGCTATCAAGGCCTTTTGAACGACGATATTTTCCCGATGGATCTGAGAAGCGTCGGAGATATTATCCAACGTGGAGGTACTGTACTTCAATCTGCAAGATGCCTGGAATTTATAACTGAAGAAGGGCAGAAAAAAGGCGCGCAAATTTTGCGTGACCGTGGAATTGATGGCGTAGTCGTGATCGGTGGCGACGGTTCCTACCAAGGGGCTAACAAACTGACCAAGCAAGGCATTAAGACCATGTGTCTTCCAGGTACGATTGACAATGACATTTCCTTCACAGACTACACCATTGGTTTTGATACGGCGGTTAGTATCGTAGTGGACGCGATCAATAAACTGCGTGATACGATGTCATCCCACGAACGTTCTTCCATTGTGGAAGTTATGGGACGTCATTGCGGAGATATTGCTTTGCATGCTGGGTTGGCTTCCGGCGCGGAAACTATTTTGGTGCCTGAGGTAGAGTTTGACCTGAACGAAGTATCGGATCGGATGAAGCAAAACTTTAAGCATGGCAAACGCCATAGTATCATTATCGTTGCAGAAGGCGTAGGCAAAGGCGAAGATGTAGCAAAGGTAATCCAAGAAAACTGTCCGGATTATGAACCGCGTGTTACGGTGCTTGGTCATATCCAACGTGGAGGCACACCAACCGCGTTTGACCGCAATCTGGCCAGCCGTTTGGGTGATTTTGCTGTTCGTCAATTGATCGAGGGCGTATCTGACAAAGCTTGCGGAATGATTGATGGCAAACTGGTAGCTACAGATATTGGTAAGGTAGTAAGCACGAAAAAAGAATTCAATATGGAACTTTACGAGCTGGCATTACGTTTGTCCCAATAATAAGAGCCTTTATTTGTAGTAGATCGGTTCTGATTTTGAAGAAACGTAAAATCATGCGGATGACCCGAGTCATCCGCTATTTTTTTAGCTTTAAATACTGTGAGGAGGCTATAACGCATGTATTTGTTTAAAATCGAAGTGGACAGCTCAGAAGGAGCTTTAACGGTCATTCTCGCTGCTGAAAATGAAGAACAGGCATTTAAGGAGATGGATCAACATGTGGAGAGACACTTTCTGTATCCTCCCAAGCTGAATGAGGTAGCCATTGTGGAGAAGAAAAGAATAACTTCAGGCACAGCATATGTTATCGAGACACGCAAAGGCTAGACAGCCTCTGCGTGTTGTTTTTTATCGGTAAAACGACGTTGTACCAGCATCAGACGTCCGAGAAGTAAAATAGCGCCTACGGCCAAACCTGTAATCAAACCGATCCAGTAGCCGTAGGGGCCCCAGGATGTCCAGCGTGCGAGTATATACCCCACGGGAAGCCCAATAACCCAATAGGACAGGAATGTGAGTAGAAAGGCCGGATTGACATCTTTATACCCGCGTAGTGCCCCTTGAGTAGGCGTAGCGATGGCATCTGAGATTTGAAAGAAAATCGCATAGATAAGAAAATGCTGAGTCAACTGAATCACTTGCGGATCGGTGGAATAAAGTCGAGCCACCTGTTCACCCCAGATGAGCAGAACAATAGCTGTGATCAGTGACAGACCCACTGCGGTGCTGATGCCCAGTACACTATAGGTTTTGGCATCCCGCGAGCGATTAGCTCCTGTTTCATAACCGACGAGAATCGTAAGTGCCATACATATGCTAAGCGGAAGCATATACAGTGTGCTCGCAAAGTTCATGGCGGCCTGGTGAGCGGCGATGGTGGCCGTATTGTAACTGCTCATCAATAGAGTGACAGCAGAGAAAATGGCAGTCTCGAAAAATATAGCAAAGCCAATCGGTACACCAATATGGATAAGCTCTTTCCAGGCGCTGGAGGCAATTCCGTATATTTTGCGGAAGATTCGGTATTCGGCAAACTTTTTTCCTCGGTGGACGGTGATGCCAGCGACCAGCATAATGATCCAGTAGGTGGTGGCGGTTGCAACCCCAGACCCCACACCACCCAGACGAGGAAAACCCCAGTTTCCGTAAATAAACAAATAGTTTAACAGAATATTGATAGGGAGTGACATCAGTGTGATCGCCATAGTAAATCGGGTTTGTCCTAGAGCATCCATAAAGCTTCGGAGCACTGTGTAGGCGAATAATGGAATAACACCAAATGCCATCGCACAAAGATAGTACACTGCAACGCTATGAACCCTCGGCTCCAATTTCATGCCATTCAAAATAGGATTGACGATAAAAAGGCCTGCAATCAGAACAATGATGGATAAGGCAAGAGATAGCCAAAGCGCCTGAATGACATAGTAGGAAACTTTATCTTTGCGCTGTGCCCCAACCAATTGGGACACAATCGGCGTGATCGCCATAAGTATGCCATTGAGACCTGTTTGCACGGGGATCCACAGACTTACTCCGATAGCTACACCAGCCAGATCGGCAGGAGAAAAGTGTCCGGACATATTGGTATCAAAAAAAGTCATCGCGGATAATGCGAGTTGGGTAATCAGGATGGGTAGCAAAATGTAAAAAAGCTGTTTCCATTTCTGACTCATTGTAAGTGTTAATTGCATTTTGTTTCCTCATTTACTAAAGAATTGTCACTATGATATACCACAAGATATATCATAACATGTCAAGGATCATTGTAAGGGATGCTGTAACATTTGAACAGCAACAAAAAAGACTGCTCTCGTTATTCAAACTGGTATTATCCCCTTCAAGTAGACACTCAAAAAAGTCCGCATGGTATCATGAGGATTGAGTGAACTTGAAGGGGATATTTGTATGGCTAAAAAAGGACAGAAA
>NZ_JAIVEM010000004.1 GCF_020404765.1 Paenibacillus sp. BJ-4 | reverse complement strand
GTCCGTTCTATACAATAGTTACCTATATTATACAACATTAACGCGGTGTCGTCTTAAACAAAATCAACATAAAAAAAGCTGTCGAGACTTTCTCGACAGCCTGAGACGACATGGAAATGTCGTCTTTTACTTTTTTAGCTACCATGTGTGAGCAAGGTATTTAAAATTTTGATTTATTTATATATACTGAGTAGAGTTGATGTGCCGCATGCGGACAATCAACTGGAAGGGATGGATAGAATGAAAACATTCTTTTCTAAAAATTGGCACTTTGTGCTCATTGGTTTTGTCGCGCTTATCGTGGGCGGCTTTGCCTTATTTTATTTTCAGGGGAATGTGTCGTCGTTTCCAGCTAGCCAATCCAAGACACTTCAAGAACAACCGGATCTTACAAAATACAAAATCGCTACGGTCGAGGTCAAGGATGATGGTTTTTATCCCAAAAATATTGAGGTAAAAGCGGGTGCCCCTACTAAAATCAATTTCAAGAGAACCACATCTTTTACCTGCATTGATGAAGTACAGTCGTTGAAGATCGGAATGGATGTTTTTCTGGATCATGAAAATAATTATTTTGACACTCAAGACCTGAAGCCTGGTGTATATAAGTATAATTGTGGTATGTATATGTTCTATGGGACTATTACAGTAAAATAAGCTTGTATACGATAAAGTAAACTTGTAGCCTCCAACACATTTTTTGTGCTGGGGGCTATTTGTTTGCCCAATCCAGCTCCCATATATCTAATTTTGAACTGATTTTTCTCCTAATTCGTCGGGTATCAGCTTCCGATCCAGCACAGTATGATAACTGTATGATAATAGTAACTACAGACGAGGAGGAGCTTGCTATGGAATCTTCAACTAAAACCGCTTCCAATCGAGGCAGACCGCGTAAGGCTCGCGGACCGAAGCCAGAACGTGGCAAAAAGGGCTTGTGGGACAGTGTGAAGCAACAAAAATATCTTTATTTTATGTCCATTCCTTTTGTTATATGGGTGTTTATTTTTAGTTATCTTCCGCTATGGGGCTGGACGATGGCGTTTCAAAATTATAAGCCGGCCAAATCCTTCTGGGATCAGAAATGGGTGGGATTCGACAACTTTATTGAGCTTTTTCAGGATGAACGGTTTTATCTGGTATTACGCAATACGCTGGCGATGAGCCTGATGGGCATTGTATTTGGTTTTGTTGTACCGATCTTTTTTGCAATTCTGCTAAATGAGCTGCGGGGAATGATGTTCAAGCGTTTCGTGCAGACGGTCTCCTACCTTCCGCATTTTGTATCCTGGGTGGTGGTTGCCGGATTGGTCACAAAGATGCTGTCCATTGACGGAGGTGTCGTCAACGATATATTGATAGCGCTTCATATTGTGGATGAGCCGATTCAGTTCATGGCCAAGGGGAGTTGGTTCTGGTATATTGTAACCGCTTCCGACATATGGAAGGAGACAGGCTGGAATACGATTATTTACTTAGCCGCCATCACCGGAATTGACCAGGAACAGTATGAAGCTTCGCGTGTGGATGGGGCGAGCCGCTGGAGACAGATGTGGCATATTACGTTGCCGGGGATCCGTTCGACCATTGCCGTTCTGTTTATTATGGCGATTGGACATCTGGTCAGCAACGGTTTTGAAAAGCAGTTCCTGCTCGGCAACAGTCTTGTTACGGATTATTCCGAAGTGCTGGATTTGTACGCACTGAATTACGGGATTAATTTGGGCCGCTTCTCTTACGGGACGGCGATCGGTATTTTCAACTCGTTGGTCAGCATTTTGTTGTTGTTTACGGCGAACGGTATATTCAAAAAACTGACTAAAGAAAGCATCATGTAGGGAGGGAGAGACGAAATGACAACCAAGGCTTTTAACGCGACCCGGTCTGAAAAGCTATTTGACCTGTTCAACTATATTCTCATGGCTTTCATCGTAGTAGTGACGCTGTATCCGTTTCTGAACGTGCTTGCGATTTCCTTGAACAATTCAACGGACACGGTTCGTGGGGGAATTTATATATGGCCTCGCCAATTTACGCTCGAAAATTACAAAACGATTTTTCAGTATGATGGCCTACTACAAGGACTACAGGTGTCAATTTTGCGTACAGTGGTCGGAACGGTGCTGGGACTCATTTGTGCATCCATGCTTGCATTTACACTGAGCCGAGTCGATTTTCGAGCCCGCAAATTCATATCCACGTTTCTGGCGTTGACAATGTATTTTTCCGGCGGGATGGTGCCTGTATTTATTTTGATGCGTGATTTGCAATTGCTGGGTACGTTCTGGGTATATATTTTTCCGGGACTGATTAGCGCGTTTAACGTTTTTGTCATTCGTTCCTTTATGGATGGTTTGCCGTATGCGTTACAGGAGTCTGCCAAGCTGGACGGAGCAAATGATTTTACAATATATTGGAAAATCATTTTACCGCTGTGCAAGCCTGTGCTGGCGACAATTGCTCTTTTTTTGGCGGTAAATCAATGGAATGCGTGGTTTGATACGTATTTGTACAACGGTACAGCCTCGCAATGGACAACGCTGCAATACGAGCTGATGAAGGTGCTGCAAAGTACACAGCAAGGTGGCTCCAGCATGACAAATAGTAATGATATGGCGAAGCAAATGGCTCAAATTTCGCCAGAATCGATCAAAATGGCAATCACGATTACCGTTACGCTCCCCATTCTGCTTGTGTATCCATTCCTGCAAAAGTATTTTGTAGGCGGTATGACGCTGGGAGCCGTTAAATCATAACAGTTGAAATATAGCGGTCAAATCATAATGAAAAGTCATTAAGAATACAGGAGGATCCGAACATGAAAAAACACTGGTCCAGATTTGCACTCATTCCCCTGCTTGCAGTATCACTTGCTGCACTGGCAGGCTGTGGCGGAAGCCAAAACGCAGCAAAGGAAGGCTCATCCAGCGGAACGGACCCGATTACGTTTAGCTTTTTTGGGGCTGATCCAAGCCCGCAATGGAGCGGCATGAAGGATGAAATAGGCAAGGAAATTACGAAAAGAACGGGAGTAACCCTGAATGCTGAATTTGATGTCAGCGGCGGAGGCGGTAATGATCGCATCGCTTTGATGGCAGCGAGCGGAGAGTACCCTGATCTGGTTTCTGCTAAAGCGAATATCAGCAAGCTCGTGGATGCCGGAGCCATGATTGATCTAACCGATCTAATCAATGAACACGCGCCGAATCTTAAAAAGCTGTACGGCCCCTACATGAATCGACTGAAATACAGCAACAAGGATCAGGCCATCTATGTTATCCCTACGTATGCAGGTGTAGGACAGAAAAACTTTGATGCGACGGGTGGATTTGAAATCCAGCATAGAGTACTTAAGGAACTGGGATATCCAAAGGTAAAAACATTACAGGATTTTGAAAACGTACTCAAAGCCTATGTAGCCAAACACCCAACCATTGACGGCAAAAAGGCAATTCCGCTCACGCTGGACGCGGACGACTGGAGAATCATGATTACCGTCACGAATCCTGCCTTCCTGACGACCGGAGCGGCGGACGATGGCGAATATTTTATTGATCCCAAGACGTTTGAATCCAAGCTCCATTACAAGCGTCCGGAGGAAAAGGAGTATTTCCGATGGTTGAACCACATGTACAATGAAGGGCTGCTGGATAAGGAATCCTTTGTGCAAAAAAGTGACCAATACAAATCCAAAATTGCCAGCGGCCGTGTCCTCGGTCTGATTGACCAGGAGTGGGGCTATCTGGAGGCTGAAAATGCGTTAAAAACGTCAGGCAAGGCGGATGCCAGCTATGCACATTTTCCAGTTACACTTTCGGAGGAATATAAGGATCATTCCTTTCAAGATGCAGGCTTTATGTCCGGTTATGGTGTAGGTATTACCGAGAGCTGCAAGGACCCGGTGCGGGCCATTAAGTTCCTTGATTATCTGGCTTCCGATGAAGGACAGGTGCTGGTGAATTGGGGAATTGAAGGGTTGCATTATGAGCTCAAGGACGGCAAACGCATGATTCCGGCAAATATACTGGAGCAAAAAACGAATAACGCCACCAGCTTCAACAAAACAAGCGGAATGGATCTGTACACGTTGATCAGCGGACACTATGGTGATGGCGTGAAGGACCCTACGGGGAACTACTATACTACCAAATTTCCGGAACAAATTATCGCAGCCTATTCGGAGCCGGAAAAGGAGTCGCTCAAGGCGTATGGCGTAAAAACGTGGAAGGAGCTGTTTCCAAGCGAAAAGGAATTTGAAGTGAAGCCATGGGGCGCTGCCTATAACCTAACGACAGACAATGAATCCAACTATAACGTTACGTTCAAAAAAACGACGGATATTATCCGCAAGCGTATACCGGAAGCTATTTTGGCACCAGCCTCCAATTTTGACACTGTGTACGACAACATGCTGAAAGAGCTGGATGCGGCTGGCGCTGTACAAATGGAACAGCAATACACGCAACTGGTCAAGGACAGAGTGGAGTTATGGAGTGGGAAGGCTTCCAAATAACGAATCCATTGAACCAAACTTTGAAACGCTGAAATGACAGAGCGCTTGTTTTAAGAGCAGAACGTGATCGGCGCTCTGTTTGATCTCAAAGGGGAGGGTTTGACGTGACGAAAGGCGAAAAGCCGCAGTCTCTGCGGTTATGGTATCGCCAACCTGCTGAGGTATGGGAGGAAGCATTGCCCGTCGGCAATGGGAGACTCGGCGCTATGGTGTTTGGCGGGATCAGGGAGGAGCGTTTGCAATTAAACGAGGATACGCTCTGGTCCGGATTTCCCAGAGATGGGGTTCAGTATGATGTATTGCGATACTTGAAGCCTGTCAGAGAGCTGATTGCAGCTGGAAAATACAAGGACGCGGAACATCTGATCAATACGTACATGCTGGGTTGCGATACGGAAGCGTATCAGCCTTTGGGAGACTTGTGGATTACGCAGGAGGGCTTCGGGGAAATCACGCATTATGAACGAGAACTGGATTTACATACCGGAACAGCAGCAATCGCTTTTCATAGCGATGGCATCCGCTATACCCGTGAAGTTATTGCCAGTGCACCAGATGGGATCATCATGGTATCGCTGACTGCGGATAAGGCTGAGAAGATTAATGCATCCGTGCACATCACTACACCGCATCCTTGTGATGACACAACTGGAGAGGATGTATATTTCGGTGATTCGTCCAAATGGGATAGCGATGTGGGTGAGGGGTCATCCGATGAAGCGGCGAAGGACTTTATTACGCTGACTGGACGAGCGCCCAGTCATGTGGAATCGAATGTTCACGGTGATCATCCGCAGTCGGTCGTTTACGAGAATGATTTGGGGATGGCTTTTGCGGTTCAGGCGAGAGTTGTTCCCGAGGGGGGAACTATGACGGTGGAGGCTGACGGAACATTGATCGTCTCAGGCGCCGATACACTCACGATATATTTGGCGGCAGCGACCGGATTTCGGGGATTCCACACCATGCCCAATAGTGATCCAGTGGAGTCAGCAGAAGCCTGCCAAATCACCTTGGATAAAGTGATATTACAGGGTAGCGAGCAGGTGCGGCGACGGCATGAGCAGGATCATCGCGCGCTGTTCGACCGCGTCGCATTAGAGCTGGGGGGTGATACTCTAACCGACAAGTCAGTTCTACCGACCGATCTGCGATTAGAACGTTATCGGAAGGGTGAGGTGGACCCGGGTTTGGAGGCGCTGTTATTTCAGTATGGACGCTACCTGCTCATGGGTAGTTCACGCCCGGGCAGTCAGCCTGCCAATCTCCAGGGCATCTGGAATGACCGGGTGCAGCCGCCGTGGAACAGTAATTATACAACCAATATTAATACACAGATGAATTACTGGCCGGCTGAAATATGCAATCTTGCCGAGTGCCATGAACCATTGCTAGACATGGTTGGAGAAATCAGTCGCACGGGACGCAGAGTAGCTTCCGTTAATTACGGCGCTCAAGGGTGGGCAGCTCATCACAATGTGGACCTGTGGAGATACGCCGGACCGTCAGGAGGCCACGCCAGTTGGGCATTTTGGCCCTTAGGGGGTGTATGGCTGACCGCCCATCTGTGGGATCGTTATCTGTTCACCCAGGATACAGCCTATTTGGCAGAGCAAGCTTATCCGCTGATGAAGGGTGCGGCTGCCTTTTGTATGGATTGGCTCGTAGAAGGCCTGGATGGTTGGCTCGTGACCTCCCCCTCCACATCACCCGAGAACAAATTCATAACGCCGTCCGGCGAGGAGTGCAGTATATCCATAGGTTCTACTATGGATATGTCGCTGATCCGGGAACTGCTCGGCAACTGCATTCAGGCAGCGGATCTGTTGGAATTAGATGAGGAGTTCCGCCATCGCTGCGAAGAGACACGGCTACGGCTACTGCCTTATCAACTGGGTCGTCAAGGGCAGCTGCAGGAGTGGTTTGTCGATTTTGAGGAGGCGGAGCCGGGGCATCGACATGTTTCGCACCTGTACGGATTGTATCCTGGCCGACAAATCCATATCCGCGATACTCCGGAGCTGGCAGAGGCGGCCCGCATTTCACTGCGCCGACGGCTGGATCATGGTGGAGGCCATACCGGGTGGAGCTGTGCCTGGTTGATTAACCTGTACGCCCGGTTGGAGGATGGCGAGGCGGCACATCGGTATATTCGCACATTGCTGTCGCGTTCGACCTATCCCAATCTATTCGACGCCCACCCGCCTTTTCAGATTGATGGTAATTTTGGCGCGACGGCGGGGATCGCGGAAATGCTGCTGCAAAGCCGTCCGGGTGAATTGACTTTACTGCCTGCCCTGCCTGCGGCATGGTCGCAGGGAAAGGTCAACGGATTGCGGGGGCGTGGCGGGGTGACGGTCAGCATGGAATGGTCCGGTTCCCGGCTCGTCCGTGCGGAACTTACTGCATCTGTCTCGACAGGAAGCTGCATCATTCGCAGTGCACAGCCCTTTAGAGCAGATGCCCGGCTAGCTCAGCCTGATCCAAAGCACGGAGGATTTATGTTGTCATGGATTTTTACCAAAGAGCAGGAAATAACGGAAGGACATACGATTATTATTCATGGAGAGGAAGATCAAATATGACCATTTTTCAATTTCCGCAGGACTTTATGTGGGGAACGGCAACGGCAGCCTATCAAATCGAGGGGGCTTATCAGGAGGGGGGAAGAGGCCTGTCCATTTGGGATACTTTTGCCCATACACCCGGTAAGGTGTTCAACGGAGATAACGGAAATGTAGCCTGTGACAGCTATCATCGCTATGAGGAGGATATTCGGCTGATGAAGGAGCTGGGCATCCGTACATATCGTTTTTCAGTATCATGGCCGCGGATATTCCCGAATGGTGACGGTGAAGTCAATCAAGAAGGCTTGGACTATTATCATCGCGTTGTCGATTTGTTGAACGAAAACGGGATTGAACCGTTTTGCACACTGTATCACTGGGATCTGCCACAGGTGCTTCAGGCTGCGGGAGGCTGGGAAAATCGCCGCACGGTTCAGGCATTTGTCCAGTTTGCGGAAACGATGTTCCGCGAGTTTCACGGAAAAATACACCATTGGCTCACATTCAATGAACCATGGTGCATCGCTTTTTTATCCAATATGCTGGGAGTTCACGCCCCAGGTCTGACGAATCTTCAGACAGCCATCGATGTGGGACATCATCTGCTGGTTGCGCATGGCCTTTCTGTGCGTCGTTTCCGCGAGCTGGGCACCAGTGGTCAGATTGGCATCGCGCCAAATGTCTCATGGGCTGTACCCTACAGCACTTCCGAGGAAGATAAAGCCGCATGTGCGCGTACGATTTCTTTGCACAGTGACTGGTTTCTCCAGCCTATCTATCAAGCTTCATATCCACAGTTTTTGGTAGACTGGTTTGCGGAGCAGGGAGCCAGCGTACCGATTCAAGACGGGGATATGGACATCATTAGTGAACCGATTGATATGATCGGTATCAATTACTACAGTATGTCGGTTAATCGCTTTAATCCAGAAGCTGGTTTCCTTCAATCCGAAGAGATCAATATGGGGCTGCCTGTCACGGATATCGGCTGGCCGGTAGAATCACGAGGGCTGTATGAGGTATTGCATTATTTGCAAAAATACGGCAACATCGACATTTACATTACAGAGAATGGGGCATGTATCAATGATGACATCGTAAACGGCAAGATTCAGGATGACCGCCGTATTTCGTATATGCAGCAGCATTTGGTACAGGTACACCGGGCTATTCATGACGGTCTTCATATCAAAGGATATATGGCATGGTCCCTGATGGACAATTTTGAATGGGCAGAAGGATACAATATGAGATTTGGCATGATTCATGTCGATTTTCGCACACAGGTCCGCACACCCAAGGAAAGCTACTACTGGTATCAAAATGTGGTAAATAATAACTGGCTGGAGACCAGACGCTAAAAAAGCTGCTTTGACATAGCGAAGCTAGTTCTGTCTTCACTCCCTTTTGTTTGAACAGCAGGCCCTCTGGGGTAATAATAGTCAGGATGTGCTACAGGTTGTTCCAAGTATGCAGCGGCCACAGGAATAAAAAAAGGAAGATATGTGCATACTGACAAAAATACCTGACGAGGGCGTTTGAAACTATTTTAAACTAAAGGGAGTGAGAGGGTATGGCTGCGAATTTTAGGAAATCTGGATCAACTGACAGGCAAATGAGCCGCACGGTATCTGTTATCGCGTGGATCGCCTGCATTGCAGGTATTATCCTTATTTTGTTTGATCTAGGCAATTTAAGTGATCGTAATATATATTTAATGGTAGGTATTGGCTGCGTCGTTGCCGGAATTTTTATTTTTCTCATTGGGAAATCATTTGTCATTGCCCGTAAGAAGGAAGACCAGGAAAACGGCCGCAGCTAGTATAAATAAAAAATGAAAACAACATATTCAATGAAACCAACATCGTGGGTCTTCGAGCAGTGTAGCATGATAACTGTACGGAGGTCCGCTTTTTGCTTTAATATAGCTTCTTTGCGATATAAAATTAGCGTATTTTATGTCATTTTTTTAGTAATAAAAGATTTTAAATTTGCAAGAGAAATTTTATTTTAAGAGAGGTTTTTCACAAAAAACGGACAAATAATCGACAATTCTGTTAACAATAAAAAAAATGGCCGCTTTTCTGCTATCTTATATAGGGGCAACATTACAGGAGTTCGTTAGTTTTGAGTAATTTACTATTTTAAGGAGAGGGGAACAACATGAACAAAAAACCAAAAGCGATTATTGCGTTGGTTTTGACCGTGCTCACGGTAGCATTGCTCATTTGGACGTGTTTTTATGCTGGCGGAAAATACGTTGTTTTCGATCCGAAAGGACCCATTGGGCAAGCACAAAAAGAATTGATTATTCTTTCAACGGCATTGTCTGCGCTTATAATTGTACCGGTCATGATTTTGACTTTCTTCATTATTTGGCGGTATCGCGATACACCGGCAAATAAGGTCAAGTATCAACCCCACTGGGATGACAGCAGAAAGCTGGAGACTGTATGGTGGGCTATTCCAATTATCGTTATCTGTATTATTGCCGTGATCACTGCGAGATATACCTACTTGCTGGAGCCTTCCAAGCCATTGGCAAGTACACAAAAGCCAGTAACTATTCAAGTGACTTCACTGGACTGGAAATGGCTCTTTATGTACCCGGAGGAAGGGATAGCTACAGTTAACCAAGTTCACATTCCTAAAGGTGTTCCAGTCCGTTTTGAACTGACTGCCGATGCCCCGATGAACTCTTTCTGGATTCCGCAATTAGGCGGTCAAATCTACACCATGTCAGGCATGGCTATGAAACTGCATTTGCAGGCCGATCACGAAGGAACTTACTTTGGCTCGGGTGCAAACTTTAGCGGTGAGCATTTTGGACAAATGCGATTTGATGTAGAAGTCCAGTCGGATGAAGAGTATAAAAACTGGGTCGCTGACATCAAGAAGCAGTCCAAACCGTTAACAAAGGACGGCTATTTGGCGCTTGCAAAACCAGGTTTGTCCCAGCCTGATGAGTATTCTTCAATTCCAGACGGATTGTTCCAGGACATCGTAACCAAGTATGTAGTAGACGGCGCTTCTAACCCGCATGCAGGACATGGCGAAGGAGCATCCACTGAAGATTCTTCCAAGTCCGGCACAGAGGATAAAAGTGCAATGGACATGAGTCATATGAATATGAGCGGACACAATTAAATGATTATAGGGAAGGAGGCCCCCAATGCTTGAGAAAATAAAAGAGTTTGCATCCACTTTCTTCGTCACTGGAGATCCGATGATTTATGGAGCGGACGTTTCTATCGCTCTTGCGACGATCGGGATCGTGTTTGTGCTCACTTATTTCAAAAAATGGGGCTGGCTTTGGAAAAACTGGTTGACTACCGTTGACCACAAAAAAGTCGGTATCATGTATATCCTCGCGTCCATCTTGATGTTATTCCGCGGAGGCGTGGATGCATTATTGATGCGTATTCAGCTTGCAACACCGGATGTTACACTGCTGCATCCTGAGCATTACAATCAGATCTTTACAACACACGGCACGATCATGATCTTGTTTATGGCGATGCCTTTGATGTTTGGTTTGTTTAATATCGCAGTACCTCTTCAAATTGGTGCGCGCGATGTAGCGTTCCCTTTCCTGAACGCACTGAGCTTCTGGCTTTTCTTTATGGGAGCGATGTTGTTCAACCTGTCCTTCGTTATTGGCGGTTCGCCAGATGCAGGTTGGTTGAGTTATCCGCCGCTTTCAGAACTGCAATTTAGTCCCGGCGTCGGCCAGAACTTCTATATCTGGGGTATTCAGATTTCTGGTATAGGTTCATTGGCTACAGGGATCAACTTTATTGTGACCATTATTAAAATGCGTGCACCTGGTATGACTTGGATGAAAATGCCTGTCTTTACGTGGTCCGTATTTTCATCATGTGTTATTATCATTTTCGCGTTCCCGATTCTGACGGTTACTTTGGCTTTGCTATTCCTTGACCGCTTCGGAGGAGGACACTTCTTTACCCTTGACTTTGGCGGCAACCCGATGATGTATATCAACCTGATTTGGATGTGGGGTCACCCTGAGGTATATATCGTAGTATTGCCTGCTTTCGGTATTTATTCCGAGGTCATCAGTGTATTCTCTAAAAAGAAATTGTTTGGCTACAAATCCATGGTTTACGCCATGTTCATGATTGCTATCCTGTCCTTCTTCACCTGGGCGCATCACTTCTTTACGATGGGATCAGGCGCAGATGTGAATGCATTCTTTGCGATTTCAACGATGGTTATCGCAATACCGACAGGGGTTAAGGTATTTAACTGGCTGTTCACGATGTATCGGGGCAAAATCACATTTAAAACTCCTATGATGTGGTCTATCGCATTTATTCCGAACTTCCTGATTGCAGGTTTGACAGGCGTCATGTTGTCTGTAGCGCCTGCTGACTTCCAGTTCCATAACAGTTACTTCCTGATCGCTCACTTTCACTCGGCTCTGATTGGCGGTGTAGTGTTCGGTTATCTGGCAGGTCTGTACTACTGGTGGCCTAAAATGTTTGGCTTCACTCTGCCTGAAACGCCTGGTAAATGGGCTTTCTGGTTCTGGAACATCGGTTTCTATGTATGTTTCATTCCGCAATATTCCCTCGGTCTGATGGGTATGACACGTCGTCTGAGCACTTACGGCTGGGATACCGGCTGGCAGCCGCTTAACATGGTTTCAACCATTGGAGCATTCCTGATGGGGATTGGTTTCTTGTTCCAGGTTCTTCAAATTCTGTTGGGTATCAAGAATTTCCGCAAGCTGAAGGATACAACAGGCGACCCTTGGGGTGGTCATACGTTGGAATGGTCGATTCCTTCACCTGCACCGGAATATAATTTTGCTACCATCCCGCAAGTGGAAGAACGTGACGACTGGTGGGCAGAGAAAGATAAACGTGCAAAAGGTATTTTCAGAAAGCAACCGCCAATTGAAGCAATTCATATGCCGAAAAACTCGGCGATTCCGTTCATTATGTCGGTATTCTTTTTCATCGCAGGCTTCGGGTTCGTATTCGGTTGGTCGTTCTTCTATATTCCAGGGCTGATCGGTGTGGCAATTTGTATGATTTGCCGTTCGTTCTTCTCCTATGATGGCGACTACTATATCCCTGCGGATGAAGTTAAACGCACGGAAGCCGCAATAAGGGGGTCTGTATAATGGCACAAGCAGCAGCACATCAAAGCCATGATCATGACCACGGACATCACGATCCGCAAGAATTGAAGATGCTTGGTTTTTGGATCTTCCTCGTAACAGACGTGATCCTGTTCAGTACCTTGTTTGCTACCTTCGTCGTCCTTCGGAACAATACAGCCGGAGGACCAGGGGGCGCAGAGCTGTTTAACATGACGGGCGTTATTATTGAAACGTTCCTCTTGCTTACAAGCAGCTTTACAAGTGGTCTGGCCGTGTTGGCTATGAACAAGGGAAGCCTGAAGGGATTAATCAGTTGGTTAATCGTGACGGCGATCCTGGGTCTTGGTTTTATCGGTTTTGAGGTTTACGAGTTTGTTGAAATGGTACACGAAGGAGCCAATTTCGGAACCAGTGCGTTCCTGTCGGCATTCTTCACTCTGGTCGGTACACACGGACTTCACGTTTCCTTGGGTCTGGTGTGGATGATCGGACTTATGTTGCAGGTGAAAAAGCGTGGGCTTACTCCTGAAACGAAGGGTAAAGTCTCAGCACTGAGCTTGTACTGGCACTTTTTGGACGCTGTCTGGATTTTCTTGCTGTCAGTCGTTTATTTGATGGGGGTGATGTAGATGGCACAGCATCAATCAGGAGCAGGTTCGCATGGTCATGATGATTCTCACGGTTCAGTGAAATCCTATGTTATCGGGTTCATTCTGTCCATCGTACTGACCATCATTCCTCTCGGTGTGGTTATGAATCATATGTTGAGCCGCACTTCAACCTTGGTCGTTATTTTGGCCACGGCAGTGCTGCAATTTCTGGTTCAGCTTTTCTTCTTCATGCACATTCGTGAGAGCAATGGACCACGCTGGAATGTCATGACTTTGATTTTCGGTGTAGTCATCCTGTTGACCATTGTTGGTGGTTCCGTATGGATTATGGAATACAACATGGTGGCACACTAATAAATGGTGTGAGACCACCGTATAAAAGAGGGATCGGCTTAAAGCCGATCCCTTTTTTGTGTATAGAATATGTTGGAAAAATTAACTGTGGCTTCTTGAACTCAAGTTTACATATGTGTAGAATGGAATTGTATAGCAGAAGAGTAAAAACGATAATACTAGTTGAGAGTGGAGGAACAAGTTAATGAATACCGAATTACTGTTTGCGCCTTTTACTGCAGGTAATTTATCTCTTCCCAATCGGATTGTTATGGCTCCAATGACACGGAATTTTTCCCCTCAAGGTATTCCGGGCTCTGAAGTTGCTGCGTATTATCGTCATCGTGCGGAGAATGCAGTGGGCTTGATTATTACCGAAGGAACCGCAATTAATCATCCCTCAGCCGTGGAGCACACGAGTATTCCTAATTTTTATGGTGAAGGCTTGAAGGGATGGGCGAAGGTTGTCCAGGAGGTTCATGCGGCAGGTGGCAAGATTATACCGCAGCTCTGGCATGTGGGTACAGCTCGCCAAATAGGCGCGGATAACCAACCGAATCCCGAGGCATTGCCTGTCGGCCCGTCCGGTATTTCTCCTGCCGGTGAAAAGGTAGTTGAGCCGTTGACCGAGACCGAGATTGCTGATATTATCGCAGCCTATGCCCAGGCCGCAGCGGATGCAAAGCGGGTCGGCTTCGACGGCATTGAGCTTCATGGAGCACACGGCTATTTAATTGATCAGTTTTTCTGGGACAAAACGAATAAGCGTACAGATCAATACGGAGGCAATTTGGTCCAGCGTACTCGGTTTGCGGTAGAGGTCATTGAGGCCTGCCGCCGTGCAGTGGGCCCGGATTTTCCAATTGTACTGCGATTTTCTCAGTGGAAGATGTACCATTATGGAGAAAAATTGGCACAGACACCGCAGGAACTTGAACAGTTTTTGGCTCCATTGGTGAAGGCCGGGGTGGATGTATTCCACTGCTCAAGCCGCCGTTTCTGGGAACCTGAGTTTGAAGGTTCTGATTTAACTTTAGCAGCTTGGACCAAAAAGCTAACAGGCAAGCCCGTTATTACTGTAGGCTCCATTGGCTTGGAGAAGGCGTTTTTGAGTGAGCTGGAATCTCACCATAGTGAGAGCAATAAATCAAATAGCGTTGAGGCGAGACTAGAACAGCTTGTTGGGCTAGTAGAGCGAGAAGAGGTTGATCTGATCGCGGTTGGACGGGCTTTACTGGTAGACCCGGCGTTTGCGGTCAAGCTGCGGGATCAACAGATAGATGAAATTATCCCTTACAGTGATGAAGTTTTGAAATCGTTGAATTAAGCTTGAAATTTCTCTGTTACAGGGCAAGCTGTAATATAAGCTATTCGTAAATTCTACGAATTTGCTATAATAGGAGCATCAAGTCGAAACACATGGGGTGAAAATGATGAATTCTGAAACGGAAGCTTTGGATTGCGAGCCGGCTTGTCACGGTTCAGACCAAGAAATTGAGCGCATAAAATCTTCCCTTGTTGAGGATTCCATCGCATACAAAATGTCGGAGCTGTTCAAAGCACTGGGTGATCCGACACGGATCAAGCTAATATACGCCCTGGCTCAAAAGGAACTGTGTGTTCATGATCTGACTCAGGTGTTGAACATGGGCCAATCTGCGGTATCCCATCAGCTTCGTTACTTACGCAACCTGCGTATTGTCAAACGGCGCAAGGAAGGCAAGACGGTGTTTTATTCGCTGGATGATAATCATGTGGAGCAGATCTTTTTGCAAACCCACCAGCACATTTCACATCAATAGTTTTATGGATAAACAAACAGCAGGGCGCCAAGGGATTGGCGCTCTTTTGGTGCTTGTCCGTTGAAAATGATTTTTTTGGTAAAAAGGGGCTATGATCATTGACTTCTGCCCCTAATTCTGAATATAATGGCCTTAACAAATAATATATGAATAATTGCTCATATATAGCTATTAGGAGGCCAATGATATGGATGCTCTGAAAAGAACGGAACGTCACGAATGGGTTTTGGAAGGCTTGGATTGCGCCAACTGTGCTCTAAAGATTGAAAATGGAGTCAGTAAAATAGAAGGTGTTCTTGATTGCTCGGTCAATTTTGTTACGAAAACATTGACGATGACCGCAAGCCCGGACCAAGAAGAAGAGGTTCTTCGTCAAACGGAACGCAAGGTTCACAGACTGGAGCCTCACATTCGGATGATTGTCAAAAATGCCCGGGGACGCTTGCGTGAAGACAGCCGAAGTGAAGTTGGCACAGTGCAGGCAGGCAGCACAGAGGACTGCGCATGTGGTGGTCATGAGCATGCTGATCATCCTCACTCGCATGCTGGTCATCATCACAGCCATGAGGTACATGGCGAGGAAGCTCATGTGCGCGACGGGCATGACCATGACGATCATGCAGATGGTAAACGTGCACACGCGCCTCATGACCACCACACAACGGATGGTCATAGTCACGCCACCCATTCTCATTCTCATTCGCATGGAGATGACAGCCACGCCGGGCATACACATGATCATGGGACTGAAGGTATGCGCCCTATGATTGCACGCTTGGCTGCCGGTGCAGTCATTGCTGCTGTTGCCTGGTGGTTGCCCGTGGAGGGTGTGGGCAAGCTGGCTCTGTTCTTGCTGGCATATATCATCGTTGGCGGTGATGTTGTCCTACAGGCTGCGCGCAGTCTGGTGCGGGGAATGGCCTTTGACGAATACTTCCTGATGACACTGGCTACGGTAGGTGCATTTGCGATTGGAGAATACCCTGAGGGCGTAGCCGTCATGTTTTTTTATCAGATCGGAGAGCTGTTCCAAGGCGTTGCTGTCAACCGTTCGCGCAAATCCATCGGTGATCTGATGGATATTCGACCGGACTATGCCAACCTGAAGACGGCTGACTCTGTGCAGAGGGTTTCGCCAGAGGACGTGCGCATAGGTGATTTGATCGTGATTAAGCCGGGCGAGAAGATTCCGCTGGATGGTAAGGTTGTAGACGGTGAATCGCATGTGGATACCTCGGCGTTGACAGGTGAATCTGTGCCTCGCACCGTTGAGCCGGGAAGCAGTGTATTGAGCGGATTTATAAATACGAACGGACTTTTGACTGTAGAGGTCGGCAAGGAATTTGGCGAATCCGCAGTCTCTAAAATTTTGGAGCTTGTGCAAAATGCGAGCGCCAAGAAAGCGCCGACTGAAAAATTTATCACCAAGTTTTCCAGATACTACACCCCTGTTGTGGTTATCGTCGCGCTGCTGCTGGCGGTCGTTCCACCGCTTGTCGTTCCGGGTGCACAGTTTGCTGATTGGATATACCGCGCGCTTGTTTTCCTCGTCATTTCTTGTCCATGTGCGCTGGTGGTATCTATTCCGCTGGGTTTCTTTGGCGGAATCGGGGCAGCGTCACGTTCAGGTGTGCTGATCAAGGGCGGGAACTATCTTGAGGCTCTGAATGATGTAAAATACGCTGTTTTTGATAAAACAGGTACGCTCACCAAAGGTGTTTTCCGCGTAACAGGGATTTATCCTGCCGAAGCCTTTACGAAGGAAAGTCTGCTGGAAACCGCCGCATTGGCGGAGCTACACTCCACGCATCCTATCGCAGCATCTCTGCGTGAATCCTATGGCAAAGAGCTTCTGACAGAGCGGGTTCAGCAATATAGTGAAATATCCGGTCACGGAATTCAAGCACAGATTGATGGTCGTCTGGTGTTGGCCGGAAATGCGAAGCTGATGGAGCGGGAGCATGTTGCTTTTGACGCAGCACAGCAGGCAGGGACGTTGGATGAAGGAACGGTCGTTCATGTAGCTGTAGATAAAGTTTATGCCGGATGCATTCTGATCTCGGATGAGGTCAAGGAGGACGCGGCGAAGACGATTGCTTCGCTGAAAAAGTTGGGTGTGGTGAAAACCATCATGCTAACGGGTGATAATCGGACGGTTGCTGAGGCTGTAGGACGCCAGCTGGGTCTGGATGAAGTACGGGCAGAGCTGTTGCCTCAGCATAAAGCCGAAGCGATTGAGCAGCTGTCTGCAACTAAGAAAACGAGTGACAAGGTTTTATTTGTGGGCGATGGGATTAATGATACCCCTGTGCTGGCACTGGCAGACGTAGGTGTAGCGATGGGCGGTTTGGGTTCGGATGCTGCGATTGAAGCAGCAGATATCGTAATCATGAACGATGAGCCCTCAAGATTGGTTACGGCGATTCATATCGCCAAGCGTACGCGTCGTATCGTATGGCAAAATATTATATTTGCGTTGGGTGTCAAAGCGGTATTTCTCACGTTGGGCGCGTTTGGTATTGCTACCATGTGGGAGGCTGTATTTTCCGATGTAGGTGTAACACTGCTGGCCGTATTGAATGTGATGCGTGTATTGAAGGCCCGCTCTTATGAATAAAACTTACGAGTAAAAAATGAACACTTCCGGACGAACATTGGATGTATGCATCCTGTGAAACCCGGAGGTGTTCTTTTATAACCAGCACGTTTCGGATGGAACTTGCTGTCGGCAGTAATGGAGGGTATTTTATGATTTTTGATCGTTGTGTAGAGATGTATAAATGCAGGGTGTACCTAATACGTTAAGGTAGGGACTTTACAGGTAAGGTCCATGTGAAATTGGCTTGACCATTAATGAGTAAGCGCTCTCTTTTTGGGTGGTATACTCGAATTTGTGTGTGCCAACTTGCTGATGGAAGAAAGGATGGATTAGTAGCATGGAGGCTAAACTGATGCATGTATTCGCAGAGCTGTTGGATAGTCAAAACAGCCGGGATCGCAAAGATCAAGAGCCGGGCAGCAAGGCTGCTGCACGAAGGTTGATTATCAATTCGTTTATGACAGGGTACAATGAAATATCTGCTTCGCAGGAGGAAGATCCGCTGAACTGGCTGGTCAATTTAGCCGATCAGGGCCTAATCAGTCGGGAGGAGGCATTGCTGGCTGCGAACCCGGAGTTACTTGAAGAAATAACGCTGAATAAGGGTAACACCTATGGCAGGGAAGCGATAGATGCACTATTAAAATGGAGCGATGAATACAGGCGCACACCTATACGAATTTATGCGGATGCTCCTGCCAATGTCAGTCGTATAGGTACAGAGCCAGCATCCAGACTAGAAGTAGGAAGTCTTGACGGCTACAGCCTTCTGCGCGGTCCTTTGTCACAGACGTCTAGTCGTGTAGCGGAATTATGCTATGCCTATCTGGATGCCGCAGAGTCTGGGCAGATGGTTCATGTCCCTGACGGGGAGCCGAATCCCATCCTTATTCCCGGCGCTTGTGCATCAGACGTTTACAAAAGCTTTAACCAGGCTTCTGGCTTGCCTGGATTGTGTGAGCATTTGTCCCGGCGAATCATCGGTCTGCTCGAAACAGAGTATGAAGGCTTGTTCGAATCTCTCGACGGATCACCGCTCACGATAGCCCTGATCGAACAAAGCAACGTAGTGGGGATTGCAAGCCTGCAGGATATGCAATTGGAGGCATTGCTGCGTGCAGCGTTGCGAAGCGTACGACAAGGGGGAGAACCACAGCTGGAGATTATGGTACGCAATCCGGCTGATGCTAATCAATTCCGGGCAACCCGAGACTGGATTGATGGTGTGGCGGAGCAAACCTTATGTGGACGTTTGCGGTGCATTCCATATCGGGTAGGCGTGCTTTTGACGGTTGATGCGCCTTTAACGCCTGACGTAAGCCAATCATGGAATGGGCAGGCGGTACGTTCCGGGGAGTTCGCCAGTGCCAATAATATGCCAGAAGTGAAAGCGAAACAGATCAAGCAGGCGACTCAAGCCGCAGATATGGCACGTTTTGCCGATATGATGATTTTGAATGTCGCACCGATTCCAATCGATAGCAGTGAGACCGAGGACCAGCTAAATCCAGCTTGCGCTCATGGTCATATGAATGCTGATGCTGCGATAAAATGCATAACAGATGCTATTCGGCGTGTAAAGCCAGAGCTTTCCATCTGGGTGGCGTTAGATGAAATTCGCCAGTCTCTGGATGGGAATGCGATTTGGGGAAGCGGTCTGACGGGGGTCATTTGTCCAGGCGAAGCAGTCTCCATTGCACGTCTGGCGGCTGCACGTTATGGACTACTGCAATATGCAGAGCAGCAACAACATAACTCTGACGCTTTACACTAGCACGCACAGCAATATCTACTGTAAGAGCCAGAGCATGAAGGTAACAATAAATCTCATATGCTGATTGCTTCAAATTAAAAAGGGTACCCGCATTGTCTTCGCGGGTATCCTTTTTAATTGGGGCTATTGCGGGTTTACAACAAGAAAAGAAGAGTATATAATAAAGCAAAAGTTTCACCAAACCAAAATAATTGTATTAATGCAAAAATGATTATCATTCTCATTGCCAAACATGCTGCTTCGGGCCTCCCGAAGCAGCATGTGCTATTTTAAGGCCCTTAACAATGGATATCATTCTCAATGGGATGCAGGCACAAATAACAAATATGGAAAGGAACGTGACATGATGCAAGCTGTTCAACAACTTCAAAAGACATTATCTCCTTCTAATCAGATACGTTCAAAAAACAGTGGCAGCGGACGACCCGGCCCGAATCGCAAACCACAGTTTCAGCTCAAAAGCATGCTGAAAAACAAGGAGATGCAGGCTGCCCTGGGCAGCGGAATGCTGATGCTGATGGCATGGGGCATCTCGCATTGGTCGCAATGGCTATCGGTCATCTTGTATGTGGTGTCCTATGCTCTGGGGGGATGGTCCAAGGCCAGAGAAGGGATCGAAACACTGATCCGAGAACGTGATCTGGATGTTAATCTGCTTATGATTGCAGCGTCTCTGGGAGCTGCGACCATTGGCTATTGGAATGAAGGAGCCATGCTGATTTTCATTTTTGCACTCAGCGGTGCGTTGGAGAGCTATACAACCGAGCGCAGCAGCAAGGATATTTCCGAGCTTATGGCGTTGAAGCCGGAGACGGCTTTGCGTTTGTCTCCCGAGGGGACAGAAACTGTCGGCATTGAGCAGCTGCTGCCAGGTGACCTGCTGCTGGTGAAGCCGGGTGAACTGATTCCGGCAGACGGCCGAATTTCCAAGGGCATGTCGGCGGTGAATCAGGCGTCCATTACCGGAGAATCCGTTCCGGTGAATAAGGTGGCGGGTGACGAGGTATATGCGGGCACCATTAACGGGGAAGGTGTGCTGTACGTAGAGGTTAGCCAGTCCTCCGAAGACACTTTATTTTCAAAAATCATTCGTATGGTAGAAGAAGCCCAGACCGAGGTTCCCGATTCCCAGCGGTTTATCAAAACGTTCGAGTCGGTGTATGCACGTATTGTTGTTGTTGTCACGCTGATTGTCATTGCAGGTGCGCCCATCGTATTAGGCTGGACGTGGGCAGCAGCCTTTTACAAGGCGATGGTGTTTCTCGTCGTTGCCTCGCCATGTGCTCTCGTGTCTTCCATCATGCCAGTGATGCTGTCGGCCATTTCCAACCGTGCTCGCCGGGGTATCCTGTTTAAAGGTGGCGCGCATGTGGAAAATATGGCATTGACTTCTGTTGTTGCTTTTGACAAAACAGGCACGTTAACGATGGGAACACCTGTCGTCACCGATTGGGTTACCGCCTCAGACTACGATACGGATGAGCTTGTGCACATTGTCGCCACGATCGAAAGCTATTCTTTGCATCCGCTGGCCCGGGCGATTGTAGCCAAAGCGGAAGTCGAGTTCGGATCGAGAGAGCCTCTCGCAGCCGAGCAGGTGCAGGCAATCACCGGATGGGGGATGGAGGGAATCATCGGTGGGGTGAAGTGGAAAATCGGTCGCACAAATGTGCTGGATGGATCTAGTCCTCTGGCAGAGCCGGAGTGGATAGAGACTCGCGCCCAACTGGAGGCTGAGGGCAAAACCGTATCCATCATCCTCGCAGATGACCGGATTGCCGGGATGCTGGCACTGCGTGACGAGCTGCGTCCACAGGCGCAGGAGTCCGTGAAACGCCTGCAGACACAGGGCATCCGGGTCGTCATGCTGACCGGAGACCGACCAGAAACCGCCGCCGTGATCGCGGCGCAGGCCGGAGTCGACGCCGTATATGCCGGCTTGATGCCGGAGGACAAAGTCAGCCATATTCGCATGCTGCGGGAGCAATACGGGCATGTCGTCATGGTTGGCGACGGTGTAAATGATGCTCCGGCGTTGACCGCAGCAACCGTCGGACTAGGCATGGGCATGCACGGCAGCGGAGCTGCGCTGGAGGTTGCAGACGTCGTGCTGATGAACGACGGAATTGAAGAGATTGCTCCGACGATAGCGCTGGCGCGCAAGGCGCAGCGGGTGGTCAAACAAAATATGATCTTCGCCGTAAGTGTCATCTTGCTGCTTGTGGTTAGCAACTTTGCGAAAGATATAGCCCTGCCATTTGGTGTTATTGGGCATGAGGGCAGCACAATACTTGTTATTTTGAACGGCTTGCGCTTGCTGCGTTCATAAGCTAATAAATCACACGACAACAAGAAGGAGCATTCAACCCTCTTAAAATCCAAGGGGGTGAATGCTCCTTCTGTCCATCTCATACATCTAGCTCGCCAGGTGCTGTATGTCTATCTTCGGCGCGGTGTAGAGCGCCGCAAGAACAGGGAAAAAATGAGCCCTGCTATCGCAATCCCTGTGGCAATGATAAAGGCATCATTAATGCCATGGATCGTCGATTCTGTAACGGCACTTCGGTATACCTGCTGTAGCGCCAGTGCTGAGCCGGTTTCCGTCGAGACGCCCGCCGTTTGCGCGAGGGTTTGTCCCAGTTGTGATACCCCTTCCGTTACAGAGGCATTGGCTGTGGTAGCTGCATTGGCATAATCCGCCAAATGAATCGTAGTTCGACTGCTCATTACAGTAATAAGCCAAGCCGTACCAATGGAGCCAGCAATTTGCCGCACCGTATTGGACATGGCTGTGCCGTGGCTGCCGAGATGGGGAGGAAGCTGGTTTAGTCCCTCCGTTTGTACGGACATCATCAGCAAGGACATGCCAAAGCTGCGAATCGTATAGATGATCATAATGTGCCCGTAGGTGGTCGCATCGGTCAGCAGACTGAATTCCCATGTCGTCACTACTGTAATGATCAGTCCGATAATCGCCAACGGCCTCGCGCCGATACGGTCGAAAATGGCCCCCGATATCGGTGACATCACACCCATCAGCAATGCACCCGGAAGCAGTAGCAGACCGGATTGCAGCGGCGTAAAACCGCGTATATTTTGCAGATAGATCGGTAGTAGCAGCATCCCACCGAACATCGTCATATTGACCGTCGCCCCAACCAGCGTAGATACCGTAAAAATATCATATTTAAACACACGGAACTCCAGCATGGGCTGTATCATGTTCAGCTCACGCACGACAAAAAATACAATAAACACGATCCCGGCAGCGAGGGAGAGTATGACGGTGTTGCTGCTCCAGCCCTTGTCTCCGGCGGAACTAAAGCCATACAACAGAAGGCCGAAGCCAAGGGTGGAAAAAATGGTTCCCAGCAGGTCAAACTGCGGCTTCGTCAGCTTGGACACATTTTTGAGCCAGCGTACGGCGAACAGAATATCAATGATCGCCAGCGGAATAACGAGCAAAAATAGCAGCCTCCAGCTATAATGCTCTACAATCCAGCCGGATAAAGTTGGTCCGACCGCCGGGGCAAACATCATGGCGATACCCATCGTACCCATGGCGGCGCCACGTTTTTCCGGGGGGAACACCGTCAGGAACACGTTCATGACCACAGGCATAATGATGCCCGCTCCGCTGGCCTGAATAACACGTCCGACCAGCATCGGTGCAAATCCGGTACTGGTAGCGCAGACGACAGACCCGGCGGTGAATAACCCCATCGCGGTGATAAAAAGCGCACGGGTTCCGAATGACTCAATCAAAAAAGCGGTGATTGGAATCAGAATCCCGTTCGTCAGCATATATCCGGTGGATAGCCACTGAACGGTAGTAGCCGACACATTGAAATCATTCATCAAGTGTGGAATGGCCACGTTAAGCAGTGTTTGATTTAAGATGGATATGAAGGCGCCTAACAACAGGACGGACAGAATACGCCCGACGGACATTTTTTGATCCATGACAGCCTCCTACTTGTGAACTCTGATGGTTGCACTCATCCCCGGAATAATACCTAACCCTTTATAACCTTGAATGGATATATTAACAGGTACGACCTGTGTCACCTTGGTATAGTTGGCAGTGGTGTTGGAAGTGGGCAGTAGTGAAAAAGTCGATGCGGTTGCTAGGCCGATTTTTTCGAGTTTACCGCTCAGGGCCGTATCCGGATATGCATCAATATATACATCCACCGTCTGTCCTACCTGAAGATCCTGTATAGCCGTTTCATCTATATTGGCGGTAATCCATAAATTGTTTAGATCAAAAGCCTTCGCTAAAGGTGTGCCTGCCCCAACAATCGAGTTGTTAACCGCCGATTGCTGCACAATGGTACCATCGGTAGGAATCGTGACGCTAATCCGGCTTCCGCCTCCCTCTACCGTACCGATTGTGCTTCCGGCGGTGTAGGTTTTGCCAACCTCAGCATTCCAGCCCGTGAGTTTGCCCGCACCTGGAGAGGCAACGGTAACCGCTTGTCCGCTTACTTGGGCATTGTCCGTCTTTATGTAGTTGGCGGCTTGATTGTAGTAATAGGCGGCGGCTCCGCCTCCTGCCAGAATAATGATAATAACTAGCAGGTTGACTAATATGGCGCGTGAATTCATGTTACATGCCTCCCTAGTTCTTGGATTTTCAAAGTATGCGCCATACGTTTCATAATATTCAGATGGATTTTGGGAGAGGCTAAGAGCGCATGCGAAAAGATGATTTTGCAGACAAAGGATGATGCGCATAATGACGACTAGAATCATGATTGTATATGATAGTGAAAATGGGCATACCGAGCGTCTGGCTCGTTCGATCGCAGAAGGCGCGCGCCAGGAGCACACGGAAGTGATGCTAAAGCATGTGAATGAGGCCGATGTGAAGGATCTGGGAAGTGTAGACGCGATTATATGGGGATGTCCGGGTCATTTTGGCACGATCAGTAGCGGTCTGAAAAGCTGGATCGACAAGCTTGGGTATCTGTGGGCACAGGGCAAGCTGGTGGATAAAATCGGTGCGGTGTTCTGCACAACCGCCACGGTTCATGGTGGCTTGGAATCAACACTTCTCAATTTGATTACCCCGATGCTTCATCAAGGCATGATTATTGTAGGACTACCCGCCAATATTACGGAAAATGCACTCTACGGCTCTTATTACGGCGTGGGGATAACCTGTCCGGTGGAGACAGACCCGAATGGGCCGCCAAATTTCCCAACAGGTGATGATCTTGCATTAGGTCGCTCTCTGGGCAAACGGGTCGCTAAGATGGCGGGACGGTATCGTAACGCTGCAAAAGAATAGGAGGCCCCCATGACCATTGCTTTTATCGGAGTAGCTGCGGTTGCCCTTATCTTTTTGCTGGTATTTAATACGAAGATGGCGCGCAAGTCCTCACCCAAGGCTCGTCAAGCCGATGAGGATTCACGGCAAAGGAGCAAACGTCCTTATCCTGTGCAAGTGGAGCCCGAGACCCGGGAGTTGACGGATCATGCGCGAGAGGCACAGCATAAAGCTGCTGATACCAGGGAACATCATGCCGAGGAGCATCACAAGGTGCCTGATACCCATGCAGATGTGAAGGTGGAAAGGGAGCATGGAGATCACCAGGCTACTTACGATGATCAGGATTACCGAGCGGCTTTACGTGGATTTGCTGGAAAGGGCGAGGAAAAGGATGGACGCTCCCAAATGACCCATGGAGAGAATGAGACTCCGAAAAGTGAGGACGAGCAGTACCGTGAGGCACTGCGCTCCATGAATCGGAAAAAATAAGGGTTCTTCATTGAACACGCCAAAAGGCTGTTTTTCTGTCTGGATTACAGGCAGAAAAACAGCCTTTTTGTGTTGCCCGGCTATAGCCATTCGGTCAGCCCAATCATCGTAATCAAGCCGAGAATAAAAGAGAATGTGGCGATCCGCTGGTTGCCGTCCCCGTGACTTTCAGGAATCAGTTCCTTGTAGACGATAAACATCATGGCTCCAGCGGCAAAAGCAAGTCCATAGGGTACCAGTCCGTTGACCCAGCTGCTCAAATAAAATCCGATCAGACTCGTAATGATTTCTACAGCTCCGGTGAGGGTGGCAATGCCCAATGCCTTGAAACGACCGATGTTTTGATTCACGAGAAATAAGGCTACGATAAAGCCTTCCGGGGCATTTTGCAGGCCGATGGAAAAGGCGATCAGATTGCCGAGATTTTGGGTTTCACTTGCATAGCTGACTCCGACGGAAAGCCCCTCCGGCAAATTGTGCAGCGTAATAGCCGCAATAATGAGGAAAGATTTGGACTCCAGCTGAAAGGTCTTGGAATCCGGGTCCTCCAGGTCGGCGTGGGGGATATACATTTCCATCACCAATAATACGAGACAGCCGAGCAAAATGCCGGCAGACAGCACAAACCAATTGGAATGCCGGATGGCTTCGGGAATCAAGTTATACACAGATGCAGAGGTCATGATTCCTGCGGCATAAGCCAGCAAAACATCGCGAAGTCGATGGGTAACATTGCGCATAAATAATATGGGCACCGCGCCGAGTCCAGTGGACAGGGCAGAAATCAGACTGCCTACAAAAACGTCATTCATAATCGGGATAACCCCTCCATACCTATTAATCTTCCAGCTTCGCTTCATGAAAACTTCATTTGACTGTTTACAGCTATTTCCGCATAATGAAATTAGGATTTAGAATCAGTCTAAGTCATAGGAAGTTATTAAACAAGTGATTCGTTTTTGCAACAGCCGGGTGTCCACATTTTGGGATAGGCTTCTGACAGAACTGCTTTTAGAGTATATGCAGTAGCCCAGCGCCCGGTACCGAAAACTCGCTATATAATACTTATGATATTTTAGGAGGAACCAAGATATGTACAAGTCCATTATTATAGGCACCGGCCCTGCCGGTCTGACCGCTGCGATCTATCTGGCACGTGCCAACATGAACCCACTGGTGATCGAAGGACCACAGCCAGGTGGACAATTGACCACGACTACAGAGGTCGAAAACTTCCCCGGATTTCCTGAAGGGATCATGGGACCCGATTTGATGGATAATATGCGTAAGCAAGCGGAGCGTTTTGGCGCTGAATTCCGTACAGGCTGGGTGAACAAGGTAGACACAACCACTCGTCCTTTTACATTGGATGTTGAGGGTTTGGGTGAACTGGTTACCGACACACTGATTATTTCCACAGGCGCAACTGCAAAATACCTGGGGATTCCCGGCGAACAGGATAACATCGGACGTGGCGTGAGCACCTGCGCAACCTGTGACGGATTCTTTTTCCGTGGTAAGGAAATTGTGGTCATCGGTGGTGGGGATTCCGCGCTGGAGGAAGCTAACTTCCTGACACGTTTTGCCTCCAAAGTAACGTTGATACATCGCCGCGAAGAACTGCGCGCCTCTAAAATTATGCAGGATCGAGCTCGTGCCAACAGTAAAATTGAGTGGGCGCTCAATCGTACTCCTGTAGAAGTGATTGCTGACGAGAACGGGGTAACCGGCTTGAAGGTACTGAACAATGCTACAGGCGAAGAAGAAATTATTACGGTTAGCGGCGTATTCGTAGCCATCGGTCACCATCCGAACACAGGCTTCCTCGAGGGTCAAATTACAACCGATGCGAACGGTTATATCGTCGTAAATCCAGGTACTTCCGAAACGAACGTACCTGGGGTATTCGCTTGTGGTGACGTACAGGATACACGCTACAGACAAGCGATTACAGCAGCAGGCAGCGGCTGCATGGCCGCTATGGACAGCGAGAAGTATATCGAAAGCCTGGAGCACAGCGCACTGGCTCTGTAATATTTCGTTACAAGTATGAATAAAAATATTATTTACAACAATAATTGATGAGGTGAGCTATCATGGAAAAAGCAATTGTATACACATCTACAAACTGCCCGCATTGCCGTCAAGTCAAAAGCTATTTGAGCGAAAAAGGCGTAGAGTACGAAGAACGCAACATTGAAACAAATGAAGCGTTCGCACAAGAGGTTTGGGATATGGGCATTCGTGCCGTTCCGTTGACTCTGATCGGGGAAGAACGTATTTCCGGTATGAACAAAACCAAGTTTGAAAAAGTGTTGAACGCTTAATCAACTGGGGAATAATCAAAATAAAAGGGCGTATAGGAGCTTTTAATGTTCCTGTACGCCTTTTTTTTACAGAGATACCCGTACACGCCCGAGAAAAGGGGCTGTCGCTGCATAGGCAGCGCCCAACATGGTCGAACGGCTGCCCAGCGTGGAAAAACGGATTTGCAGTTGCCGACGATGATAGGGCAGGGCACGTTCTTCAATCACCTCACGCATACTCTGTTCCAGCCATGGTCTGGCTTCGGCCAGTGGACCGCCGATGATAAGCATTCCGGGGTTAAGGCTGTTCACAATGTTGGTAATGCCCACACCCAAATATCGCCCGATGTCATGAAAGACGCTTAACGTATCCGCGTCACCTTGCCGGGCATACGGCAGTAATTCCGCTGTACTGTGCGCGGACAGGGCGAGGGTGGATGCTGTATATGCTTTTTCCGAAGCATACAGCTCCCAACAGCCCCGGCTACCGCAGGAGCAGAGCCGTCCATTCCAGTCAATGGTCATATGACCCGTCTCTCCGGCATATCCCCAGGCTCCTTGATACGGCTTGCCGTCAATGATAATTCCGGCCCCAATCCCGGACCCTGCACTGATATAGACCAGATCCCGTACCAGCTGTCGATGCTCGCCGTCCATACCATAGTACAGCTCGCCCTGCGCGCCAACGTTGGCCTCGTTATCTACGATGACGGGAAGGCCAAGCGCTGTCTCAAGCTGCTGCCGAAGTGGGACCTCTTCCCAGCCCAGATTGGGTGCGAATAGAACCGTTCCTGATTCATCCACCATACCCGGCACCCCCAGTCCAATGCCGACGATACCGTGAGGGGAGGGAGGAGTGACCTGCATAAGCTCCTGAACCAGCTTTTGAATCTGCTCCATGACAAAGGCAGGATCATGCTGTCTCAGGGGGAGGGTAAGCTCTGTCTCAATGGCTCCTGCCAAATCAGTTAGAGCACCCTTGATATACTGCACACTAACCTCGATGCCAAGCACAAAGCCAGCGCGGCTGTTGAACAGCAGTATTAAAGGCTTGCGCCCGCCACTGGATTCACCTAATCCCGTTTCATATACAAGTTCCTCGGTGATCAGCTCCGCTACCAGATTGGAGACGGTGGCCTTGTTTAACCCGGTTTGACTTGATAATTGTGCTCGGGATAGTGGGGCATGGAGGCGGATGCGCTCCAGCACAATGGATTTATTCAGCTTTTTGACAAGCGCCTGATCGCCAGTGACATTCATGATCTTTTCACTTCCTGTTGGTGTAATTCTCGATATTATATCATAAAAACAAACTTAGTTTAAGCAATAGACAAAGTCTTTTTGCTGTGCTAGAATCTTTTTTGTAAACGGTTACTATAACGATTGACATAGCAGTTACTATAAAGGAGGAACTTATTGATGGCTTATTTCGAGCAGGTATCTAAAATTAATTTTGAGGGCAAGCAATCCAATAATCCTTTTGCATTTAAATTTTATAATCCACAAGAAGTTGTGGCTGGGAAAACGATGGAAGAGCATATGCGTTTTAGCATGGCTTATTGGCACACACTCGTCGCAGGCGGCACTGATCCATTTGGGGTAGAGACAGCTGAACGCCCGTGGTCCAAGTTCAGCGGGCTGGATTTGGCGAAGGCTCGTGTGGAAGCTGCCTTTGAGCTGCTGGATAAGCTGAATCTGCCTTATTTCGCTTTTCACGATGTGGATATTGCCCCGGAGGGCGCTTCCCTGAAGGAATTCCACAGCAATCTGGATACGATCGTGGACCTGATTGAGGAACATATGAAGGCTACGGGGAAAAAACTGCTGTGGAACACGGCAAACATGTTTAGCCATCCTCGTTATTTGCATGGAGCTGCAACCACCTGCAATGCGGACGTATACGCCCATGCAGCCGCCCAGATTAAAAAGGGCCTGGAAGTAGGCAAGCGCTTGGGCGCAGACAACTATGTGTTCTGGGGAGGCCGCGAAGGCTACGAAACACTGCTGAATACGGATATGAAGCTGGAGCAGGACAATTTGGGACGAATGTTCCATATGGCTGTGGACTATGCACGTGAAATTGGCTTTGACGCTCAGTTCCTGATCGAGCCTAAACCGAAGGAGCCAACCAAGCATCAGTATGATTTTGATGCGGCAACGACGATTGCCTTCCTGCAAAAATACGATCTGGATCAGCATTTCAAACTGAATCTGGAAGCGAACCATGCGACGTTGGCAGGTCATACTTTTGATCATGAGCTGCGTGTGGCACGGATTAACGGTATGCTGGGATCACTGGATGCCAACCAGGGAGATTTGCTGCTGGGCTGGGATACAGACGAATTCCCGGTTGATCTGTATGATGCGACCCTGACCATGTATGAAGTGCTGCAAAACGCGGGCCTGGGCCGTGGTGGTATCAACTTTGATGCCAAGGTGCGCAGAGCATCGTTTGAGCCAGAGGATCTGTTCCTCGCACACATTGCAGGCATGGATACGTATGCAAAAGGCTTGAAAATAGCCGCCAAACTGATCGAGGATCGTGTATTTGAGGACTTTATTGAAAAACGCTACAGCAGCTTTAAAGAAGGCATTGGGGCAGATATCGTTTCTGGAAAGGCAACGCTTGCTTCTCTGTCTGAATATGCACTGGCGAACGAAGCACCACGCAAAAACATGTCCGGTCGTCAGGAGTATTTGAAGGCGACATTAAATCAATACATTTTGGCGGATTAAAGCCAGAATTTGTACATGAAATCAAGGCTACACGTTAGCAGGGAAGGAGGAACTTCGATGCAGGAAAAGCTAAAACAGGAGCAGGAACACTATGTCATCGGCGTCGATCTGGGTACCAGCGCAATCAAAACGGTACTGGTCAACCGCAAGGGGCAGGTAGCTTGGGAAACCTCCCAGTCTTATCCACTCCATCAGCCCAAGGCAGGGTATAGCGAGCAGCATCCCGAGGATTGGGTCAGCGGCACGTTAACAGCATTGAAGCAGCTCGTTGAAAAGGCCGGAATCGGCGGGGCAGAGGCCGTGGACGGGATTAGCTTTTCGGGACAGATGCACGGGCTTGTGCTGATCGACAAGGACGGCCAGGTTTTGCGTCCGGCTATTCTGTGGAATGACACGCGTACAACGGCTCAATGCCGCCACATTGAAGAAAAGCTCGGACCGGAGCTGCTGAGCATTGCACGCAATCGCGCGCTGGAGGGCTTCACGCTGCCCAAGCTGCTGTGGGTGCAGGAGCATGAGCCGGACGTGCTGGCTCGTGCAGCTCATTTTATGCTGCCGAAGGATTATGTGCGATACCGTCTGACAGGAAAGCTGGCAATGGAATATTCGGATGCGGCGGGCACGCTGCTGCTGGATGTCGCTCAGAAGCAGTGGAGCCAAAAGATTGCCGCTGCTTTTGAGCTGCCGTTGTCATTGTTCCCTCCGCTGGTGGAATCCTTTGACCAGACGGGTACATTATTGCCGGAGATGGCGGACCAGAGCGGACTTTCGCCTGCAACGAAGGTATATGCAGGGGGAGCGGACAACGCATGCGGTGCGATTGGCGCTGGCATTTTGAGTGAAGGCCGTACCTTGTGCAGCATCGGCACCTCAGGCGTTGTGCTTTCCTATGAGGAACGCAAGGATATTGATGTGCAGGGCCGGGCGCATTTTTTTAATCATAGTGAGCAGGACGCTTATTATATCATGGGCGTTACACTCGCGGCCGGCTATAGCCTGACCTGGTTTAAGGATACCTTTGCACCGGAGCATTCCTTTGATGCGCTGTTGGAAGGTGTAGACTCGGTTGAACCGGGTAGCCGCGGGCTGCTGTTTACGCCTTATATTGTCGGCGAACGTACCCCTCATCCGGATGCCACCATTCGAGGCAGCTTTATCGGGATGGATGCGGGGCATAAGCTGGCGCATTTTACACGGGCGGTGCTGGAGGGAATTACGTTCTCGCTCAAGGAATCGATTGATATTCTCAGAGGAACGGGCAAGACGGTGAAGGAAGTCATCTCCATCGGCGGTGGGGCCCGTAATGAGGCGTGGCTGCAAATGCAGGCAGATATTTTCAATACGGATATCATCAAGCTGGAGAGTGAGCAGGGACCTGCCTTGGGGGCGGCCATGCTGGCTGCATACGGTAGCGGCTGGTTTGAATCGCTGCAAGCGTGTGCTGAAGCTTTTCTTCGGGAGGCGGCGAGATATTCCCCGAACCCCGAGCGTGTGGCACGATATGAAGGATTATATGAGCTGTATCGTGAAGTTTATCTGCACACGCGTGAGCTCAATGAGCATTTGGCGGAATATCGCTAGATAGGGCGGGCTTTGAGTGTAAAGGAAAAGCGTCTGCGGGTTAGGATCAACCTGCAGACGCTTTTTTCATGGGATGCTGAGTACGGATTAGATATTTCTCTTAATGTTCGCAGGGTTTTCATTCACAGCACTCGCGGCACAGCCCGGACATGACTTGCTCGATGAGCACCCGGCACAGGCGCCTTGGCGGCTTTTTCGCAAAAAGCGTACCAACACCCACGCGCTATAACCAAGGATCGCCAACAAAATAATAATATTAATCATGGAATCCACTTCCTTTTATATTCATAGCGTCTAGCTTAACCCCAACCTAATAATCTGCCACACTGATAAATGAAGACGGCGATAATATATGCAACGGTCAAAGGATAGATCACAGAAAATGCGGTCCAGCGCCACGAAAGTGTCTCTTTACGAATAACCGCTACCGTAGCCAGACACGGCACATACAACAGAATGAACACCATAAAGCTAAAAGAGGCCAGCGGTGTAAAGGCATGGCTAACTTGCAGCTCCAGTCCCTGCATATCGGGAACGTGGTAAATGATATTCATCGTTGATACGATAACCTCCTTGGCCATAAAGCCCGTGAGCAGAGACGCGCCTGCTTGCCAGGTGCCAAAACCGAGAGGGGCCAATATGGGTGCAAACCATCCTCCAACCGTGGCTAGCAGACTGTCATCCATTTCTGCACCGAAGCCTTGCGGACCAAAATTGGACAACAGCCAGATGCCGACGGAGCCTGCAAGAATAATCGTTCCGGCCTTACGGACGAAGCCCTTGACCTTCTCCCATGTGCTGCGAAACAGTGTAAGAGCTTGCGGCACCCGATAGGGAGGGAGCTCCACGATGAAGAGGGAGGGCTCGCCTGACAAAACGGACACTTTGGAAAAAATTTTGGCAAGTATAAGCGATACGGTGATTCCGAGTACGTACATCAGCATAATGATGCTTGCCGCATGTGTCGGGAAAAATACCCCCGCAAACAACGCATACACCGGCAGGCGGGCCGAGCAGGACATAAAAGGCACCAGCAACGTTGTAATGAGGCGTTCTCTCGGCTGCTCGATGGTGCGTGCCGCCATAATCGCCGGAACATTGCAGCCAAATCCGATGATGAACGGGATGAAGCTTTTCCCGTTCAAGCCAACCGCCTGCATCAGACGGTCCATTAATATCGTGACCCTCGCCATATATCCGGAATCTTCAATCACCGAGATGATCAGGAATAAGATAGCGATCTGAGGCAGAAAAACGAGCACGCCCCCTACTCCAGCCACGATGCCGTCCACGACCAGACTTTGCGTAAAAGCAGAGGCATTCCATTGAACAAGCACTTCGGAAATAAAGCTGCTTAGTGTCCCGGAAAAGAATCCGTCCAGCATATCTGAAAGGATCGTACCCGCCCAATCGAAGGTGAACTTGAAGGTAGCGTACATCAGCAGCAGAAAGATCGGAATTCCCAAATACCGATGGGTTAGCACCGCGTCCAGCTTATCCGTCAGACCGTGTGGCTTGAGCTTGGAGGTGTCGAGCGTCTTGGCGCACAGATCAGCGATCCATGCTGAACGTACAGAACGGATATGCTGGGCAGGGGTGGCTGTATAACCTTCGCCGAGAAGATCTTCCTCGCAGCGCTGGATACGTGCAGTGACCTTTTCACGCTGTACCTCATTCGTCATCCAGTCCATGACGACAGGATTGTTTTCCAGACATTGCAGCGCGGCCCATCGAAGTTGAAGTACAGGTGCCTCCGTCAACAGGCTGCTAATATCTGTAATCGCGGCTTCGACGGCGGGACCGTAGTCCAACCGGAAATTATTGGATGTACGCCGTACCTCTCGCAGAGAGGCAAGCATTTGCTTACTTCCGCTGCCTGTACGGGCCACCATAGGAATAATAGGAACGTTCAATTGCTTAGCCAGCAATTCTTTGTTTACGCGAAGACCCGTCGCATCAGCTACGTCGGTCATGTTTAAGCCGAGTACAAGCGGACGGCCATACTCCAGTAGCTGTACGGTCAGATACAGATTTCGCTGGAGCTGGGAGGCATCCACGATGTTAATTAGGGCCGCTGGTGGCTCCTCCAGCAAATAACGGGTTGCGACACCTTCATCCAGCGAAAGAGGAAGTAGGGAATAGGCACCTGGCAAATCCACCAAAACGGCAGACTTGTCGCGCAGGAGCCCTGTTTTCTTTTCCACTGTGACTCCCGACCAGTTGCCTACCTCTGCATACGTACGAGTCAGCTTGTTGAATAATGAGGTTTTTCCCGTATTGGGATTACCAAACAGAGCGATCATGTCCATGTCGGGACGACCTCCAGTTGCTTCACTTGATTTTGACGTAGGCCAACCAGTTGACCATTGCATTCAATGACAATAGGACCGCCCAACAAACTGATTTTTTTCAACCGTATAATGGAACCTTCGTCAATACCCATGTCCGTTAAGCGGCGGCGCAATGAGGGATGGAGAGGTGCAAGAGATTGCAAACGCACAGTCTGGCCCAATGGAGTACGAAGGAGCGAGATACATTCTGGCATGGTGCTCAGCCTTTCTGATGTAGAATGAGAATCAATATCATTTAGTCCGATGCCAGTACCATATCATAAGGAGTGCCAGGCTGCTGTGATAAAATTCTCTCTGTGAATGACATATATGGCTGCTGTCCCGTCTGTTATAAAGGCGGGGATGGTGTCGCAACCTGCCTCTGATTGGGCCCATACTCGTCTGCAACCGACAAAACTAGAGCGCTTGGGGCAGCTGTTTTTATGGTAAGATAGAGCTGTTTACAACTATGTTAAGAAGGGCAGGAACGCTCTGTATGAATAGAAAAATCGGGGTTAGGCTTGTAAAATGTCTGGTTGCGGGTGCAGCGCTGGCTGTGTTGCTGCCGCAGGCTGTGGAGTGGGGGAACAACGTATATGCGGCGTCGGTCAAGCCGACTTTATCCGTATCATCGCAGCAGCTTCAGAATAAGCTTCTGCAGGCCATGGATACGCGGAGTGAAACGCTGACCTTTACATATCAAGGGCGGGTGAACGGCCTCAAGCAGCAGCTAGAGACAGCCATCCAACAGGCCATGGAGAGCGATCCGTATGTGAATTATACGATCAAAAGTTATGCATTCAGCTATACTGGCACCACCACGTCCGCTCAGGTTACGATTCGTTTGAGCTACCGTGAAACGAAGGAACAGACGGCCTACGTGGATAGCACGGTTCAATCTGTGCTGGGTGACATCATTACGAAGGGCATGACCGATCATGAGAAGGTAAAGGCCATTCACGACTGGATCGTGGTTCGTCTGAAATATGATGAAACGCAGCAAAAGTATACAGCCTACGATGGTCTGAAAACCGGGAGCACTGTCTGTCAGGGCTATTCACTGTTAGCCTACAAAATGCTGGAACGTGCAGGGATTACGAATCGGATTGTAGAAGGAAGAGCAGGGGGCCAGCTGCATGCATGGAATCTTGTATTGCTGGATGGTCACTGGTATCACATGGATACGACCTGGGATGATCCAACCCCGGATCGCGGGAACGAGGTAAGTACTTCCTATTATCTGCTGACTGATACCGAAATGCGCCGGGACCATTCATGGGTTAAACCGTACCCTCAGGCGAACACAACATATCGGCAGACCTTATCAGCACGGATAGCTGCGGGAGGACCAAAGGCTGCTGTGTATCAAAAGCTGTACAATAACCTGGAATATCCACTGCAAGACGGCAAAGGGTTGGTTAAAACATCTACCGACATCAAGGAGCAGGTTCGCACGGCTATAAATAAAGGGGGGACGACGCTTACCTTCGGATATCAGGGAACAGAGCGAAGCCTCAAGGAAGATTTGCAGCCATTGTATCAGCTCGGTTTGAAGTCTATCTCCTATCAGATTACGAATTTAGGCAGTACCGGGAATCTTCGTGTAACGCTGAAATGGACCTGATCATCTTGCTGTAAATTAGCTACACTACTAAAGGAGTATTTTATTGATATGCACAAGCGTTCCTTTACCTATTTGCTTGGCACGCAGACGATGTCAAATGCGGCCGACATTCTTTATATTATGGCACTTGTATCGCTCGTTTTTCACGAAACGGATTCGATCTTTTCCTCGGTGCTGGTTCCGTTGCTGCGGATGGGGGCACAGATGATCAGCGGCTTTTTGGCACCGCTGCTTTTGGCCCGATTTCAGCTGCCTTTTATTTTATTCGTTTCCCAGCTCGGGCAGCTGGCTTTCTTCGCCGTTCTGCTGGGTCACTTGTGGTCAGCGGGCACGGAGCCGATATGGGTGTTTGTGTTTACGATGGTGGCAGCCATGTCTTTTCTGGACGGCTGGACTACGCCTGCACGTAATGCGCTGATTCCTCGCCTTGCTTCCGGGGATGGGCTGATGCGGGCGAACAGTCTTGTATCGGTCAGCGATCAGACGGTGCAGTTAGCGGGTTGGGGGCTTAGCGGTGTGCTTGTAGCCATGTTGGGCTCTGAGAAGACACTACTGGTGGCTGGTGGGCTATATATGGTGGCTCTGATGTTCACCAGCTTGATTCGAGATCCATTAGAGGGCAAGGTTCATTACTTGCTGCAGCCCGGAACACGGGTACGAAGCGGAGATGCTTTAGCGTCCGAAACTGTATCTGAGCCGGGGCAAGGGCATCATGACATGCCTCCTGTGCATTTGGAAGATACGCTGCTTGGCCATGAGTCAGAGAGCCCGGCATTACCTCCGAAGCGTAAAAAGGAGATACTGCGTGAAGGCTGGAGCCTTATCGGAGCCAGTCGAAGGCTCAAAGCTCTTATTTTTATGGATATGATTGACCTGCTAGGAGGCTCAGTTTGGGTCGGTGCGTTCACGCTTGCTTTCGCTCAGCAGGTTCTGCACAAGAGCGAGGCATGGTGGGGATACATTAATGCAGCGTATTTTGCAGGCGCCATCGGTGGAGGCATCGTTGTCCTCGCCTGCGTCAAGCTTTTGCAGCGCAGACTGCTGCCTGCCATGCTGGCGGGGATGGCAGGCTACTGCCTGCTGACAGCTTGGTATGCACTGAACACACTGCCGCCGCTGACGTTGCTTATCGTGCTGTTGATGGGACTACCTGCGGAAATGTCTGTCGTATCCCGCCGCACGATGATGCAAATGAGTGTGTCTGTGCATGATTTGCCCAAGGTGCTGTCTGCCCAGGCCACACTGACAAGTCTGACCTTTTGCATATCGCTGCTCTTAATGGGCTGGATTGCAGATCATCTGGGCATCGTTAATTTGTACTTGTTTTCCTCATTGTTGACACTAATCGCTGTGATATATGGCATCTTTAGCCGACGTGCCTTAGCTACGTCTTTGACAGCTACAGTAGCAGCAGCTCCTTCCTCCAAATAACAATAAAAAGCCCGTCTCCGGGCATATAAGGTGAACATGCGGATGAACGGTCTAGGACCAGAAATACCGCATGTTTTCCCTGATATGTGGAGACGGGCTTTTTTATTTATCTTTTATTTTTCCGAAGATGCATCTGAGCTCAAATCGCATTCTTTTAATGGAACGACTTTGGTACGTTTGATCCATTTGTAGCCGAACCACAAAATAAGGAATAGAGGCACACTCATGTACGTAGCAATCATCGTCTTCCAGTCGATTTCCTGTCCGGTGAAGGCATCCGCACCTTGCCCGATAATAACAATGATACACAGCGCAAAAGCGAACAACGGCCCAAACGGGAACCAGCGTGCTGTGTATGGAAGCTCACTCAGACTGCGGCCCTGTGCCGTAAAGGCACGGCGGAAGCGATAGTGGCTGACCGCAATCCCGACCCACGTAATAAATCCGCACATCCCGGAGGCATTTAGCAGCCAGTTATAGACGACACCGTCCCCGTATAGAGAAGCGAGAAAGGCCAGCATCCCGACAGCAGTTGTAATCAGCAAGGCATTCATAGGAATGCCGCGTCGATTGACGCGTCCGAGGAAGCGGGGAGCTTTGCCTTCACGTGCCAAAGCAAACAATACACGTGTCGCCGCGTACATCCCCGAGTTGCCTGCCGACAATACGGAAGTCAAAATAACGGCGTTCATGACAGAGGCGGCAATCGCAAGCCCGGCTTTTTCAAACACAAGCGTGAACGGGCTGACTCCAATGTCACTGATATCTCCCCGCAGCAAATTCGGATTCGTGTACGGAATGATCAATCCAATGACGAGAATCGCCAGAATATAAAAGAACAGGATGCGCCAAAAGATTTGGCGAATAGCACGCGGCACGTTATCACGCGGATTTTCACTCTCTCCAGCGGCTACGCCGATCAGCTCTGTTCCCTGAAAGGAAAAGCCCGCAGCCATGAATACACCCAATACGGCAAAGAATCCGCCATGGAACGGAGCGTCTCCGACAGTGAAATTGGCGAAGCCAACCGCCGGCCCCCCCATAATGCCAAAGATCATCAGCACACCCACAGCCAAAAAGATCACAACGGTCACAATTTTAATCATGGCAAACCAGTATTCAGACTCACCATACCCTTTGACCGTCAACGCGTTCAACGCGAAGATTACGGCCAAAAATAATAGACTCCACCAGGCGGAGTGGCTTTCCGGGAACCAGTATTTGATCAGCACTGTCGCTGCTGCCAGCTCGGCGGCAATCGTTACCGCCCAGTTGTACCAGAAGTTCCAGCCCATAGCGAAACCAAAGGCCGGATCGACGAAGCGACCTGCATAGGTGTTAAAAGAGCCGGATTCGGGCATAAACGTAGCCAATTCACCAAGGCTGGTCATCAGGAAGTAAACCATGAGGCCGACTGCGGCATAGGCCAGCAGGGCTCCGCCGGGTCCAGCTTCGGCAACCGCGCCTCCACTGGCGAGGAACAGGCCTGTTCCGATGGAGCCCCCGAGGGCGATCATCGTCATATGACGGGCTTTGAGACTTTTGCGCAAGGTTGCGTCAGGTGTTGCTTTGTGTTGCACGTTCAAACACTCCTTCATGAAATTGTATTTCATGTCAGGGCAAGAGCCAGAAGGAGGGGGAGTATATAAACCAAAAGACCGCAGGGAATACGCCTGCGGCCTTGTCTATGCATTCCGCACCATACCTTCTTCTATAACAAGATAGCTCAACACACGTGTCTGTGTTAGGACATCGTGTGACAGTTCTGCTCCTTTCGGTCAGCAGCCCCAGCATTCGGAGTATTTACAAAGAGTCAGCTCCGCATACTTCGGCGGGTGTACCTTTCCACTGGAATCACAGACGGCTCTTGACGTCTCCCCCGGTGTACTGATTACATCCGCGACCTCTACCTCATCATAAAACAGGGTTGATGAGGTGTATGACATGATATTTTATTGTATAGCGAACTACAGTATAACGTACCTGTACATCTTCTGACAATCGACAATTTTTTGAAAATCCACTCGTAAAATCTTAAATCAAGAGTTGCGCTTGGCCATCTGCTGCCACACGGTGCCTGCGGCTTGCTCGCCTGACTCGATGCGCTCCAGCGCCATTTTGGCCTGTAGACTGACCTCGAATTCGGGGTCATCGACAGCCTTCTCCAGCGCGTCACGCGCATCCTCGGTTCCGACCTCGTATAAAAAACGGGCGGCCCGCCAGCGCACTAGCTTGCTGCTATCCGATAGGGCTCCAATCATCGCACCAGTAGCGACCGGATCGCCGATGTCCGACAGCGTGTCGCCTGCGGTACGGCGTACTGCCGCTGAAGGATCGCGCAGCGCCTCGCCCAGCAGCTCCATCGCCTCCGGTGAGCGAATATCGCCCAGATAGACGACAGCCAGCCGTCGCAGCTGCATTTTTTCGTCATGCAGCGCTTGCCGAATAAGCGGCAAATGCTCAGGTGTTGGCTCCAGCCGATCAAGCGCGGCATAGCGTGTGCGCCAATCCTCGTGCTGCAGGGCTTGCTCCAGTTCGGCATCGCTCCACTCGCGGCGCTCCTCCACGAATTCGTTGTTGTCTGTGCCGTGGGCAATCGCCTGCTGGATAATCTGCTCCAGCCGTTCCTGCGGGAAGGCGGCCTCCAACTCCTGCTCGACCTCGCGTGCAATGTCCGGCAACTCACCGTAACGAACGCCATAATCACTGAGCTTGCGCTCCTTGATTAGCGTAGCACTCGCTACACGCGTAACGGCTTGCACAAAGCGGTCGGACAATGAAATCCGTTCCTCCTTCTGTCCCGCCTTAACCCGAATTTGCATTGGAATGCCGCGGAAAAATTGCACAAAGACCTGTGCTTCGCCAAACGCTTCCCCCGAGGTTTCCTCCGGCAAATCCCAATTGGCGTCAGCACCTTCCTCGCCCAGTTGATCCCGGACTTGACCCAGAATGATAGACCAATCTGCATTTCCTTTGCGATCAAGGGCGACAAAATCCGTCGTGTGAAACACACTTTTGACCCCTTCAATAGCCAGCATACGCCGGATAAATGGGGGGGCGGAACGCTCATTGTCTCGTGTATATGTTCTGCGGATACCTGCTTCCAGTCGCTCATCCAGATGCAGCATCATGGTGTTCGGACTGGGAGTCGGCTCGATAGATGTTATTTTCATAGCTCGGTACAGCCTCCTGTTCAAAAGTTCTCCATATATAGCTTATCTGTATTGTACCTCATTCTACGTATGTCTCCAAAGAGAGAGTTTGTAATTTTGAGGAAAATGCAATGACATATCTCACACAAATCGTATAAACATGCCTGATGAATATGGAGTTTTTAAGTGAAAACAGGATGAATGGTGCTGTACAAGCGTAGCGGTCGCTTTAAAAGCTTTCCATAGGAAAGCTCGCTTCGGAAGCATCACTTCCTCGGATTTCTACCCTAATCATAGGCTTTTCTAGATAGTTTGATACTGTACTATGCATTCTGCTTCAGCGAATCGTTCTGGTGGTTGCGAATGAGCAGGGAGGCGATAAAGCCCACAGAGAGTACAGCTGCCAGCAGCATAAATGTAGCCGCCTGATTTCCGCCATCACCCATCAAACGAATAGAAAGCATAGGGGCTAGACTCGTACCGGCAAACAGAATGAAGGTATACAGTGAGACCGCTATCGCTCTTGCCGAACCTCCAAGCTGGCCGACAATGGCAATCAGTGAAGGAACGCTGAGGGCAATGCCGCTTACATAACATATACTCAACACCACGATAGCGATAAGAGAATGCGTCATTCCCATCAGCGCCAAGCTGAGAATGGCAAGGACAAGAGCTGTACGTAATATAAAATGTACACCGAATTTTTGAGCTAGCTTTCCGGCAAACGGTGATAGAAGCATGCCGATGATGCCAGCGGATCTTACATAAAGCATCTGTGTGCGATTCAAGGCAAATTCGGATCCGCCCAGATAGTTGCCTAAAACGGTATACATGCTCACAAAGGACATCAGGAGAACAAAAGCGACCGTGTAGCTTAACCATAAAGGATACGAGCGCACAACGGTGCCCAACTGACTGAAGGCCGCTAAAACTCGGACGTCTCGTTGTGGTGAGGAAGCTTTAGGCAGGAAAAAAAAGACGATCAGGAAGGTTATGGCGTACAATACGCCTAGCATCCGAAATACCATATTCCATCCCATAGATTCACTAACAACAATACTAAATACCTGCCCGGCAATACCTGCTACCAGAAACCCGGTGCTGATAAAGCCAATGGCTGTTACCCGCTTCTCGGTCGGAAACATATCTACAGCGTAAGCCAGAGCTACGGGAGAAAAGGTGGCTGCCGCCAAGCCCTGAAGCAAGCGCAGTGTCACCAATACCGAATACTGACTGGTTAAGCCGAGGCACAGCGAAATGATCGTTAATGCGAGCAGTCCGTAGACAATTACCTGCTTTCGTCCAAAGCGGTCAGACAGTCCCCCATAAACAAGGCAACCCGCCGCAAAGCCCAAAGAAAAGATACTGCCTGGCAAGGTCGCTTCGGCAGGCGTTATTCCAAATATACTGTCAAAGAGGGGAACCAGAGGAACTGTTACATACAGGCTGGACATGACGGCAACCGCTGACCAGCATAGAATGACTATCATCCAACCATAAGGGAGAACTGTAGTTTCCTTCTGTGTAGCGGTATGATTTGTTCGTAATTTACTCATTCATTAAACACTCCTTCATGACAAAATAATCAACTGTTAATGTATACAATTGAAGCTATTAGATAATCTAATTATATACTCAAAAAAAATTATCTACCCACCCCCAATCTGTGCTCCATATGATGGTGGAGCTTCTCTATAATCCGCGAAAAAACGACCTGCTCCTCAGGCTCCAAAATGCTCGCCAGAGAAGCACAGGAAGACCAAAATACAGGGAGTACCTGTTGTACAAGCCGGGAGCCTTCTTCTGTAATACGTACATGAATCTTACGTCGATCTGTGGAAGTATGTTCCCTGATAATCCATCCTCTTTGCTCTGTCCAGTCCAGGATCGATGTCACGGATGCGCGTCGAATTCCAAGACGGTCGGCAATCATAGATGGGCTCATCTGATTTTGTGATTGGTGCAGGGTTAGCAGCAACAGCAAATCCAGCTTGCTCTCTGTCAGTCCGTAAGCAGACAAATCCAGATCAATCGCGTCGAGCACGTTATCACCCGTCCATAGCAAAAACAGACCCATACGGGCAAGATCCCGATCCGTTTCCGGGAGAGCAGTTTCATCCATTAACTCCAGATAGGGCTTTGGACCAAGACGGGGAAGGGGGGGCTGAACGGTGTCCCGCTTATGTTGTTTTGGCGGCATACATTCACTCTTTTCATGTAATTAGGTTATCTAACTATTTTTAATATAGCGGATTTGAAGGCATAAAACAATATCTAAATAGAAAAACGGCTACATTCAGCACCAAAGCAGGGTTAAAAATCGGCTGAGTGAACCAAACTGAGAGTAGGTTACCAAAATGCGCCAAAAGATAAGTGAAGGAGGCGTTCCCATGTTCCGCAAGCAGGAAAGAACGCTCATTATTGTATGTATTGTGATTGCGGCTATTATGCTGTACGCCGTAATTAAAAGCATAGCTCGCTTGACTCCTTAGCTGGTAATCAAGAGCAATTCACGATGTTTTTCCTATTTTAAAATGTGAAATGAAGGAGTGAATATCATTTGTCTTCACTGGACCCTGTATTGCTAAGCCGGATGCTGACCGGAATTACCCTGTTTGTTCATATTGTATTTGCATCTATCGGCGTTGGCGTACCCTTAATGATTGCACTTGCAGAATGGCGCGGGCTGCGAACCGGTGATCCGCATTATACTTTGTTGGCCCGACGGTGGGCGCGGGGGTTTGTCATCACTGTTGCCGTAGGTGTCGTTACAGGCACCGCGATTGGTCTGCAGCTCAGCCTACTCTGGCCTACCTTTATGCGGGTGGCTGGACAAGCGATTGCGTTGCCTTTGTTTTTGGAGACGTTTGCTTTCTTTATCGAAGCTATATTTCTGGGGATCTACTTGTACACCTGGGATCGGTTTAAAAGCAAATATTTTCATCTGATGCTGCTTATCCCGGTAGCGATTGCCTCATCTGCATCAGCGGTTTTTATTACGACTGTGAACTCGTTCATGAACCAGCCCCAAGGCTTTACACTCAAAAATGGAGTCATGACAAATATTCATCCCATCGAGGCCATGCTGAATCCGGCCACGCCGACCAAGGTTTCACATGTACTGGCTTCCTCGTATACATTGAGCGCCGGGGTGCTGATGGGACTGGCTGCTTACAGTATGCTGCGGGGGCGTAATCACCCGTATTTCAAAAAAGCGCTGAAGCTGACTGCGACCTGCACCATTGTGTTTGCCATCAGCACAGTAATGATCGGGGACGCCTCTGGCAAATTTTTAGCCAAATATCAGCCTGAGAAGCTGGCTGCTGCCGAATGGCACTTTGATACGATGACGCATGCTCCCTTTGTATATGGCGGCTACATGGATAAGAACGGTGAAATCAAGTATGCCCTGAAAGTGCCTTATGCGCTTAGTGTGTTGGCCGGGAATTTGCCCAGTACGGAGGTCAAGGGATTAAATGATTATCCCGTAGATGAGCGTCCGCCGCTGTCTATCCACTATATGTTTGACCTCAAAATTACCACCGGGGTGCTGATTTTGGTCATCCCGCTGCTATATCTGATCCGCAAGCGTTTGCCGGGTCGCAAACCATATCCCAAATGGCTGCTGCTAGCGCTCATTCTGGTCGGACCGATGGCTATGGTGGCCATTGAACTGGGATGGATGTTCGCAGAGGTCGGCAGACAGCCGTGGATTTTACGTGGATACATGAAGGTGTCCGAGGCAGCAACCACCTCTACCAGTGTCGGGTGGATGCTGGTGCTGTTTGTTATTTTGTATCTCGTGTTGTGCTTCTCGGCCATTAAGGTACTAAGCAAGCTATTCCGTAATAAGGATGCGGTAGAAGAGATGAAGCAGCTGGGCCTGGAAGGGGCTGAAAGCAAGTGAGCTATGAAATTGTCGGTATCGCCATTTTGTGGACCTTCCTGTTTGGTTATTTGGTTGTGGCATCTATTGATTTTGGTGCAGGCTTTTTCAGCTTTTACAGTGTGCTGACAGGTCACCAGAACAAAATCCACAATATCATTCAACGGTATCTGTCCCCGGTGTGGGAGGTAACGAATGTATTTCTTATTTTTTTCGTGGTGGGATTGAACGGGTTCTTCCCGGATGCGGCTTATTATTATGGCACAGCGTTACTCGTTCCCGGCAGTATTGCGATTGTGCTTCTCGCGATCCGGGGAGTGTATTATGCGTACAATACGTATGGGCATTCCGGTACAAATAATATTGTCTACATGGCGTTGTACGGTGCGACAGGGTTGCTGATTCCGGCGGCACTGTCCACGGTTCTCGTCATTTCGGAAGGCGGCATTATTATGGAAAACAGCACAGGTGTTCATCTGCAATGGGGCCAGCTATTAAGCAACCCCTACACGTGGGCAGTTATTATTCTGGCGCTGGTGAGTGTGCTGTATATATCTGCGATGTTTCTGTCCTTTTATGCCAAAAGGGCGGGAGACAAGGTCGCTTTCGAAATCGTACGGGGATACGCGTTGTTCTGGAGTGTTCCTACGATTTTGGCGAGTCTGTTCGCATTTTTTCAGATTAACAAACAAAATCCGGACCATTTTGCCAATATGCTGAGCATGGCCTGGATGTTTGTCGCATCCTTCATATGCTTTGTGGGGGCTGTTTATCTGGTATGGCAACGGCGCTATTTGGGAACCTCATTCATCCTGGTGATGCTGCAATTTGCATTTGCCTGGTATGGCTATGGGCGCTCACATCTTCCGTATGTTTTGTATCCCTACATTAATGTGCATGACAGCTTTACGAACCCTGTAATGGCGTATGCATTGATTACAGCGTTTAGTGCGGGACTGCTGGTATTGATCCCTTCGCTAATTCTGATCTTAAGACTGTTCCTGTTCGATGCAAAATATGTGCGAGGACAAACGGGGAAGAAAGGGTGAGTTCAATGGCTGCTTTCGAGCATTTTACGATTATGTACGAGTCGCCTATCATTATTGTCGTGGCGATTGTGTTTTTGTTTATGTATTCGGCACGCTTTAAAAATCCACAGGACTAAAATCATCGGCAGACGGGCCTTCCCGATTCATGAGGAGGGTCCCTTGATGTGCCTTGATGTGCTTTGATGTATGCTGTGGAATTTCCATTACATATTTCCATTAGATTGGGGATTGAATTATACTTTACATATACCAGCATGTTGTATCATTTGGTTTTCATACTCATGTGTACAATATATAGATGAATGAAACCCTTTGGATCACTTGGGAGAACGGGTTTGTCAGGGAGGGAATTACATCATGCCCAAAGTTCGTTTTAACAATATGGATCATGTAAATACCGATAAAACCATCAAGCAATTCAGACAATGGCGGCAGGAGCGACGCAGCAAAATAAAGGATTATACGTTCGTTGTGCCAAACCATCCTCCAGAGCTGGAGTTTTTGCACAGTAATCGGGAAATGACGACAGCAACCTGGGTAGGGCATTCCACCTTTTTCATCCAGTATCTTGGGCTGAATATCATCACTGATCCGGTATGGGCCGAGCGTATGGCCTTGGACAAAAGGTTGGCTCCGCCTGGCATTCGCATTCAGGATGTACCGCCGCTGGATATCATTCTGTTGTCCCATTCGCATTATGATCACTTACATATACAATCGTTGCGCAAATTATATCGCGCAGACACGCTTATGCTCGTACCCTCGGGGCTAAAGTCGAAAATGGTCCGCAAAGGCTTTCGCAATTGCCATGAGCTGCAATGGTGGGAGCATTTTACGGTAGGCGGGGTGCGGATTACATTTGTTCCGGCACAGCACTGGACACGGCGTACGCCGTTCGATACCAACACTTCACATTGGGGTGGATATATACTGCAAAGTGAGCAGCAGGTGATCGGCTCTGCCACGTCCGTTTCGGACGTAGATTCTCATGCAGATTCAGATTCAACGAATGCACCGACGTTGTATTTTGTGGGAGATACCGGGTATTTTCGTGGTTTTAAGGAGATTGGCGAGCGTTTTGCCATTGACCTGACTTTTATGCCGATTGGCGCGTATGAACCGGAATGGTTCATGACCTCGCAGCATGTGACACCAGAGGAGGCATTGCAAGGATTTGTCGATTGCGGCGCAGATCAGATGATCCCGATGCATTACGGAGCCTTTAAGCTGGCGGATGATACGCCGAGAGAGGCCTTGGATCGTCTCGAAGCCGAGCGCGAGCGTTTGGGCATCGCGAAGGAACGTATCCATGTATTGGGGCACGGAGAGACGCTAAAAATTGGGCGCCGCAGCTCCACTACAATCTGAGGAGTTCAACAAAATACTCATTGAAAAAAGCGACCCTGCGGACATATAATGCTGTCTGCGGAGCCGCTTTTTTTGTTTTTAAGGCTATGATTCAGGATTAAACGGCTTCGGTGTCACTCGCCAAAGAGGAGTCGCTGTTGGCGATGGGATGACGAACGATTTTAACTTCATAGAACGTGATTTTATTTTCAATAATGTAGTCCGGAATTTGACGGTGGCTATGGGACTCGCGGAACGCTTCGCTTTTCGTCCAGCCTTGGAAGTTCTCTTTTTCCTTCCAGCGTGTGCTGATCGTTACTTCCTCATAATCCTCCGTGTTTTCAGTCAGCAGCACTTCCAGACCAAGGAAGCCCTCCATTTTCTCTACTTTTCCTTCTTTGTTGAAGCGTTCGATGAGCAGATGGGCATTGCCCGGTGTGATTTTAGACGTATTTGTAACGATAACCATATTTAAATTCCTCCTAAATGATGTGGTATGGTCGGTATAATGACCGGATAGCCATCCTCGAATTTGATCGTGGCGTTCATTTCATAAATGTCGCGAAGAAAATCAGATGTCAAAATCTGACGGGGTTCGCCGGCAACGGCAATTCGTCCCCTTTTAAGCGCAATCATATGATGACAATAGGCCGCAGCTTGCTGCAAATCATGCAGTACCATAACAATCGTCAAGCCGGACTCGTGATTGATACGCCGCAGCATATCCATAACCTCAAATTGATGGGCGATATCCAGAAAAGTGGTCGGTTCATCGAGCAAAAGAATACCTGTTTGTTGGGCCAAAGTCATTGCAATTCGCGCTTTTTGTTGTTCACCTCCCGATAGAGTATGGAACATCCGATCCGCATAGGGCTTGATACCTGTGATTTCCATGACATGGTCCACGATATGCTGGTCCTGTCCGGTATGTCGTGTTCTCAAGCCTTTGGCATGAGGAGATCTTCCGTAAGCGACCAGCTCACGAACCGTTAATAACGGCAGCATATCCTTCATTTGCGGCAGCATCGTAATCGTCTGGGCAAAATCGCGCCGCTTGTAGTCCTCTACTTGCTTACCTAGTACGGAAACCTGCCCCTGATCCTGCTTGAGCAGCCGGGTCATAATGCGCAGAAGCGTAGATTTGCCTGAGCCGTTGGGTCCGACAATTGCGGTGAGCTTCCCGGCGGGCAAGGTGATGTTTACATCGTTCAGCTGGAAATATCCGCGCTGTAAGAAGAGATGCTCACCCTGTATGGCTGTCATCCGAAATTCCCCCGTTTCTTGAGCAGGATTAAGAAGAACGGCGCCCCGATGACGGCCAGTAAAATACCCACAGGCAGCTCAATCGGATCAAACCAGGAGCGTGCCACCGTATCCGCCAGGACTACCAGCGTCCCGCCGCCCAAAATGGAAAGGGGCAGGAGGAAACGATAATCCTCCCCAATCAGCAGTCGTATGACATGGGGAACGACCAGTCCTACGAAACCGATCAGCCCGGCTACACTGACCGCTGTACCGGCGAGCAGGGCTGAGAGCAGGATAATCAGCAGACGTTGAAGCTCTACCCGCTGACCTAGCAGCTGAGCTGAATCGTCGCCTAGTAGCAGCAAATTGGCAGGCTTGATCGCCAACAGAGAGGCGATTAAGCCAACGATGGCGTAAGGAGCCATAAACTCCAGGTGATGCCAGCTTCGCCCGTTTAATCCGCCGGATAGCCAAGGGAGAACGGCCTGGACGCGGTCGCTGTACATGACCATCACGCCATTGGTGAGTGCACCCAGCAGCGCGTTGATCGCAACACCAGCCAGCACAATTTTGACAGGGGAAGCTCCTCGGTCCCATGCCAGCAGGTAAATGATGAGCGCGCTCAGAAAGGCGCCCAAAAAGGCCGTTACCGGAAGGAGGTAGCTAAGCTGTGGAAGCATGACCATCGTAATGACGGCAGCGAGTCCACCCCCGGCAGATACACCAATAACACCAGGGTCGGCCAGTGGATTTTTCATGACTCCTTGAAGAAGGGCTCCAGAAGCTGCGAGGCAAGCTCCTACAAGCAAACCTACGAGCACTCTGGGGAGCCGGAGATCCATCAGGATCGTGCGATAGATAGAGTCATCGTTATGTAACAAAACCTGATTGATTTCTTGGAGCGGAATCGACACCGAACCGTAGGCCAGGCCGTACACAGAGACAGCCAGCAGTAGGACCGGAAGGGTAATCCAGGCGATGGTGCGCCTTCTGGCACGCTGTAGTTTGTTCATCGCCTATTTCGCCGGATACAGCTTGTCGTGCATCAAATCCAGCGCCTTTGTCACCCGCGCGCCTGGATTCGTTCCGAACAAATCTGATGGCAACACCTCGACCTGATTGCTTTTGACCGCCTGAATTCCGTTCCAAGCTGCATTTTCCTGCATTTCCTTTAAAAATGCGGCTTTCACTTCTTCAGTATTGCCATGGGTCATGATGAAGATGTAATCAGGGTCGGCCTGTATGATACGCTCTGTGTTTAGCTGTGCATATTGCGGGAAATTTTGCAGGCCCGGAAAATCAGCGGCAATATTGGAGCCGCCTGCAACCTCCAGAATGTTTCCGCCTAGTGAATTCGGCAATGCCGCCATATACGTGGCTGGGGCTCCGTAGACCAGCAGCACCTTCGGTTTGGAGCTGGAGGCTGTATCCTTTTGCAGCTTGGCTACCTGTTGGTCAATTTGCTCGTTCAGCTTCACGGCCTGAGCCTGCTTTTGCAGTAATTGTCCGAATAATGTAATTTGCGATTGAATATCTTTGACTGAATTAGCTCCAGTCAGCAGCAGTTGTGAACCGACCCCTTCAATGGCCGGAATGTCCTTTTCATTCATTGGGTAATTGCCCAATACGACATCTGGTTTGAGCATCGTAATTTTCTCCAGATCGACCTCATGAGTAGAGCCTACCTGTTGAACATTCTCAGCAGTTGGGACGACGGAAGGTCCATTCGAGTTGGGTCTGCCGACGGCAGTCCCGCCCAAAGCATATATAATGTCCAGATCGCCGTTGCTTAAAGCCACGATATGTTGAGGGATACCTTGGAACGCCAATGTTCGCTTGGAAAAATCAGTAACCTGAATCGTGGCATTGTTTGCCCGGCTTGAAGTGGCAGATACAGATACATTGGTTGGTTTGTGATCTGCGGTCGGAGCGCCACTACTACATCCGGTGACAGCCAATAAAAGCGCCGCGGATGACCACAACACATGAGATTTCATGTCATTCCTCCTGCAATTTTGTGTTGAATAATAATGATAATCATTTTCATTTAAACATAAGAGAATGATAATGAATATCAATGGGGATTGTCAATTAAAAAAACAAAATTTTAAATAAATTTTGAATTGAAAATGAGGAGGGGGTTGTTCATGTTATAGAGGAAGATGCTCCAAATTTTTCTTAAAAAATAGCATATATCAAGGAGTTATATACACGCAAATACATATTGACATTTTTGAAAAGTGTAAGATATATTGATGATGGGTTCACTTGGTTTTGCGAATTTCTGGAATAGAGAGGTGGGGAGAGAAGCTCAATAAGAGCTATTTTTTTTCAATTATCAATTGAGAATGATAATCAATTAGTTATATTCTCGTGGGGAGGGACTGCTGTCAAAATGAAGAAGGGGCTTTCTGCAATTATTGGTGTGTTTCTGCTGGTGAGTATGCTGGGCTTCTGGCCAACTTCGTCATCTGTAGGAGCCGCTTCGGCTTCTCCAAAATTGGCGGATGGTACATACACGCTCAAATACAATATTCTCAAGGCGGAAAATGATTCGGTATCCATGGCTAATGATTATTTTGAGAAGCCAGCTAAATTGTATGTGAAAAAAGGCCAAATGACGATGCAAATTAAGCTGAATCATAGCGAATGGACAACCGGGTTTAAAGTAGATCACAAAGGCAAAATCATAGATACAAAGGTCATCCATAAGGATGCCAAAACCGATACCCGAACTGTACAATTTCCAATTGCAAGTGTGAACAGTCCGCTGATCTCTAAAATTCATGTTACTGTTCCTGCGTATAACTACGATCATGACTACACGATCCGTTTCGCGTTTGATTCCAAGAGCGTCAAAAAAGTGGCAGCCGTCCAGTCTGCGAAATCATCCAAATCTTCCAAGAAGTAATTCAAGCATCTTTATCGTTCATAAAATCAACATAAATTCAAGCATAAACCATTGAGGAGTGTGTGTAGATATGAATAGGGTAATGAATCGTTTTGAGCCATTTTCTTTGAAGAAGGTTTTTGTAGCGTTGATCATGACAGCACTTGTTTTTGCACTCATTGCGCCATTCTCAGCTAAAGCGGCAGCAGCCGATGGGACATACACCGTAAACTATACCGTTTTGAAGGATCAAACGAATGAAACGTCCCGATTGGACAGCTATCTGACGAAGCCAGCTCAGGTTATTGTAGCTAATGGTAAAAATGTCGTTCGTCTGACTGTGAAAAGCAGCAATCTGATTACAGCGTTCAAAGTAGAGCAAAATGGCGTTCTGCAAGACGCAACTGTAGTGAGCACGGATACTGCCAGCAACACTCGTGTAGTGGAATTCGAAGTTGCTGATCTGAATGCCAAAGTGAATGCTTATGCTGAAATCACAATTCCGGTCATCGGCTACACAGGCAAGTACCATGTACAACTGCAATTCGACGAAATCTAATCCAAATACAACGTAAAAGGAGATTGAGAACATGAACATGGTAATGAATCGTATGGAGAAATTGTCTTTGAAAAAGGTAATGCTCACGGTATTGATGGCAGCGCTTGTTTTTGTGGTACTAGCTCCATTTTCCTCTAACAAAGCGAGTGCGGCTTTGCCAAATGGTACGTATCAATTGCCTTATACCGTTTATAAAGATGGAACCACCGAACCATCTTACATGGATACAAATGGTTATGTGAAAAAACCAGCCACTCTGATTGTTACGAATGGTCAATATAAAGTGAGAGTAGCTATTACCAAAAGTGCCTGGGTCACTGAATTCAAAACAGAACAAAATGGTCAGTATGTGAATGCGACTGTGGTAAGCACATCAGGAGACACAAGAATAGTAGAATTCCCTGTAACTAGCCCTTCCCAAAAATTGAACGTTAAACTACATGTCAGTGTACCTAAAGAATACACTGGTGGTATTCCATACGATCACGATTATGTTGTTCAATTCCAATTTGACGACAGCGATATTTAACAGTTTCTTTGTGGAAATATGGATTTGAATTGAATACTCATTTGGAGTTTAGTTTCAAAGCTCCAAATGAGTATATTTTAAGTAGGGGGATACATCACCTTGAAAAGCCGATTTAACAAATATATTACGACATTTGCAGCTATTCTGATGTTGTTTTCTTTATTTTCACCATATGTACGGGCGACACCTAAGGGGGAGTCCACCTCATCGAATTCGTCTGATTCAAGCACTACAGTGACTAGTGCTACTTATGCTACTTATGAGGTTCCGGCAGAAGTGCCTACCCCATCTTCTGAACCTACTACTACTTTAACCGCTAGTGACGCGACCTATGCAGATGGAGAGTATCTTATTGACTACAAGCCTTTAAGAAAAACAGTCAGTGGAAGCACCAAGGATTCGAGTTTCAAAACAAACTACACCTTTCCTGGAGATTTGATCATTAAAGATGGAAAATACCATTTTTCATTTAAGTTTGCGGAAGCACAAGGTCTCTCGAAATTTTTAGTAGAACAAAACGGGGAAACGGTTCCCGCCAAAATAGAAGTAGATTCCGGAAAATCTTCCGGGACTGTAAACTTCGATGTTTATGATTTTCATCAAAATGTAAATACGGAGTTTGGATTTAATAGCAGTTCTCCATGGTATGTAGATACCGATCCGGACTATTCGGTGAAGGAATGGATTGAGTTTGATCCCTCCAGTCTGAGACTTAAAAACTCGACGGAGAATCCAACCGTTCCACCAGTGACACCGCCGGTAACGCCTCCTATCGGAGGAGACAAGCTATCTGATTTGGACTTTTCTCTTTTAAAAGATGGAACGAATGAAAAGTCCATGATGGATGGATATACGGAAAAGCCAGGCGTTTTGATTGAACGTGATGGCAAGAAGTATGTTCGTTTTACCTTGAAAAATAGCAAGCAGATTGATGGCTTTAAGGTAGAGCAAAACGGAGTATTGACCAATGTTGCCACAGTAAGTGAAGATCAAACTGCGAATACACGCGTGATCGAATTCGAAGTAAAAGAAGTTCCTGCCAAGCTGAACGCATGGGTGAGTATCAACTGGCCTGAGCTGAGCTACGTGAATACGTATAATGTGGATCTTGAATTGGCTTCTGTACCTGCACCATCGGATTTGGCAGATGGAACGTACTCGATTAACTTTAACGCGCTGCACGCAACAAAAGATCAACCGTCAGCCATGGCGCAATATCTGTTATCTCCGGCAACTTTGACGGTATCCAAAGGGAAAAAAGAGGTTTCCTTTACCATCAAAGACAGCACCACGGTGACGGAATTCAAAACAGAACAAAATGGAACATTGACGGATGCGAATATTGTAAGCGAAGACAAGACAGCCAATACCCGTGTGGTGAAATTCAAGGTAGCGGATTTGGATGTTATTCTGAACGCACAGGTGCATGTAAGCACGACCTATCCGGGTGGAGTTTATGAGATGGATCATAAGCTTCGTCTTCAATTTGACAAGAGTAGTATTACTGAAAATGGCACCTCTCCAGAAACGAGCTCCAATCTGGACTTCACCCTTTTAAAAGATGGAACGAATGAAAAGTCCATGATGGATGGATATACGGAAAAGCCAGGCGTTTTGATTGAACGTGATGGCAAGAAGTATGTTCGTTTTACCTTGAAAAATAGCAAGCAGATTGATGGCTTTAAGGTAGAGCAGAACGGAGTATTAACGAATGCTACGACAGTAAGTGAAGATCAAACTGCGAATACATGCGTGATCGAATTCGAAGTAAAAGAAGTACCTGCCAAGCTGAACGCGTGGGTAAGCATTAATTGGCCTGAGCTGAACTACGTGAATACCTATAATGTAGATCTCCAATTAGGAGCGACAACAACTCCGGTTGATCCTGGAACGCCAGGTACCCCGGGAAAGGTTTTAGCCGATGGAACGTACTCGATTAACTTTAACGCGCTACATGCAACAAAAGATCAACCATCAGCCATGGCGCAATATTTGTTGTCTCAAGCCACACTAACGGTATCGAAAGGCAAGTATGAAGCCTCTTTTACCATCAAAGACAGCGCCACGGTGACAGCGTTCAAATCGGAACAAAACGGAACGTTGACGGATGCGGATATTGTAAGTGAAGACAAGACAGCTGATACACGTGTCGTGAAATTTAAAGTAGCGGATTTGGACGCTATTCTGAATGCACAGGTCCACGTAAGTACGAGTTTTAATGGATCGGTATATGAAATGGATCATAAGATCCGTCTGCAATTTGATCGTAGCAGCATTGCGGTGAAAGGAACGGATGGCGGTACAACTCCTGTGACTGAAAACGGCAGATATAGTATTGATTTTTCTGTACTTAAAAACGGAAGCAATGAAATATCTGTGATGGATGGCTATATGCAAAAACCAGCCACGCTGTTAAGACAGTCTGGTAAAAATGTGATTCAGATCAAAATGGACAAGAGCAGCTGGATAAAAACGTTCAAAGTCAATGGTTCAGAAGCTCAGGTGGTTGATCAATCGACCTCTGCAGATACAAGAACGGTACAATTTGAAGTGCCAAATCTCTCGGATAAAGTGACAGTAAATACTCATGTGATCGTACCTGGATTGGATTTGGGTGGCATCCCATATGATCACGTATATGACGTGCAATTCCAATTCGAGCCTGCTACCATTCGCAGCTTTGTCGAACCGTCCTCTTCAGGAGCGGCAGATCCTATCGTTAAATTGGATTTTGACAAGCTTGTCAATGGTAAATATGCTTTGAAATTCAGCATTGTTTTACCAGATGGCTCGACAGGAGTGGATTCACCGGCTCAACGCTTCATCAGCGATGAACCTGCGCAATTGGTCGTGGAAGGCGACAAACGTTTTGTAGGTCTGAAGCTGCAAAACAGTAATGAAGTGAAGGCGTTGCGCATTTGGGATAACACAACTGGGGACTACCGAGACGCAGAAGTGACCCAGGAAGATGCAGCAAGCAATACGAAGGACGTTCGTTTTGGCGTAAATGACTTTAAGAGCAATGTGAAAGGCCAACTGGTTGTTTATGAAGCCCCTAAAGTGGCAATTGCCACTCCGATGGTCTTCAAGGCCGAGGATCGTGTTGAAAAGGTATACGACTTTGAATTTAAATTCGATACCAGTAATGTATCGTATTACAACGACAAGAAGTCAGCTGAAGAAGAAAAAGGGAAAAACAACTTGCCAGACGGAGAGTATACAGCGGATTTCCGTCTTCTGGCGAACGGTACAGAGAAGGACTCTATTGTAGCTCTTTTTGTAGAGCCTCTCGCGAAGCTGGTCGTGAAGAACGGCAGGGTTCAGGCTCATCTGACCATTACGGACAGACAGGCTTTGAAACAATTCCAAACCGATTTTGAAGGTCGTTATACCACTCCGACTATTGTTGGTTCTAGCACCAAGGGTGATACGAGTACCATCGCTTTTGAAGTCCCTGATTTGGACAAAAAGCTGAGTGTGTATACCCAGGTATATCTGCCTGAGAAATACATTTTAAATGAGAAGTTCGGCGGACAGATTCAATTTGACCGTGCATCGCTTAAAGGTGAGGGAGTAAGTGCAGCTACAACTGCAACCGGCGCTGAACCGGCACCAGCCTCTCCGGACAAAGCAGCACAAACAACCACACCTGTGGCTGAACAAAAGCCCGTAGCGGAACAACCTGTTCAGCCCGCAGCTACCGAGAAGCAGTACACGATCAATTACAACGTATTTAAAGATAAAACGAGCGAAGCTTCCGTTATGGATGGATACCTCGATAAGCCAGCTACACTGATTGAAAAGGGAGACAAGCGCTATATTCAAGTCACTTTGAAAAATAGCTCCTGGATGCCGGTTCTACAAGTGGAGCAGAACGGTACCCTGAAAGACGTAGAAGTAATCTCGACATCCGGCGATACGCGCATCGTTCAATTCGAGATAGGGGACTTGTCCCAGAAAATCAGTGCCTACACCCACGTCATTGTACCTGGCTTGGTCCTGGGCGGGGTGCCATATGATCACTGGTATACGGTTCAGTTCCAATTTGATGAAGCAAGCCTGAAAGCGAAGTAAATTCAGGCTACAACATCAATGAAACTCCAATAAACAGTAAAATTTGTATGTAAGCAAGTCTTGGTGCCTGGCATCAAGACTTGTCAGCATTTACATACCCGAAAAAGCTGGGGCTTATGCTGTTCTCTCTAATATTTTGAATTGAGGTGATTTGATTTTCATGAAACGCTATACAGCTTTTGCACAAGGCAAATCATTCTGCTTTTACATGTTGATCGGTATTCTAATCTTGTTGCTCGCCGGATGCTCGGGAGGAGCAGAGGCCGAACCGAGCAGTAGCAATGGTTCGAAATCGTCAGCGACGTCTGAGACCGCAGGAAAGTCGTCTGATGATAAAGCCCAAACCCCGCGTATTGTTGCGACTACGGTAGCCATTACAGAAATTACGGATGCACTGGGTTTGGATTTGGCAGGCAAGCCGACAAGTACAAAAGCACTGCCTGACCGATACAAGGATGTCCCTGATGTGGGTAATCCGATGAGCCCTGATATGGAAAAAGTGATGTCACTGAAGCCGACAGATGTATTATCGGTCACGACGCTTAAATATGATCTGGAGCCCAAGTTTAAGGACTTGAACATCAATGCTGAATTCTTGAATTTTGAAAGCCTTGCGAATATGCAAAAGGAAATCCAAAAGCTGGGAGACAGGTTTGATAAAGCCGATAAGGCAAAAGAGATGAATGGAGCTTTGGATGCCAAAGTAGCCGAGGTTCAACAGAAAATCAAGGGAAAGAAATCTCCTAAAGTCCTGATTTTGCTGGGGGTACCGGGAAGTTATCTGGTGGCTACTGAGCATTCCTATATTGGCGATCTGGTCAAAATTGCAGGCGGGACGAATGTAGTCCAAGATCAGAAGGTTGAGTATATTGCTCACAATACGGAAGCCTTGCAGCAGTCCAATCCAGATATTATATTGCGCGCCGCGCACGGGATGCCGGATGAGGTGGTCAAAATGTTCGACGATGAGTTCAAAACCAACGACATCTGGAAGCATTTTAACGCTGTGAAAAATGGACACGTCTACGATCTGCCTGAGCCGCTGTTTGGCACCACAGGCAATCTGGCTGCCAGCTCGGCGCTGGATGAGTTGATGAAGATGATGTACCCTTCGAACTAAAGGAAGCTGATGACATGTCAAAAAAAGGTTGGAGCATTATCATTGTGATCGTCCTGCTCATCGGCGTCATTTTGTATTCGGCGATGACGGGCAGTCTCAAGGTCAACTTGGATCAATTGGTTACAGGTTTGTGGACAGGGACAGATGAGCAGGTCAATGTGGTTAAGGATTTGAGATTACCGAGAATTATTGTGGCTGTGATGGCTGGAGCAGCTCTTGCAGTGGCGGGCGTCTTGCTGCAAGCTGTCATGAAAAATCCGCTGGCAGATGCCGGGGTTATCGGCATTTCTTCGGGAGCGGCATTGATCTCGCTGATTGCGGTGACGATCTTTCCGGCGCTTTATTTCTGGATGCCGTTCTTTTCTTTTATAGGCGGCGCGCTGGCCTGCCTGATGGTCTACGGATTTTCTTGGAAATCAGGTCTGCACCCGATTCGCCTGATCTTGATCGGGGTTGCTGTGAATGCCATTTTTTCCGGTCTGGGGCAGTCGTTTAACTATCGGGGAAGTTATGCGGTTACCAGCATTAATCAGGTCACTACCTCTACCCTGTCCATGAAAAAATGGGTTGATGTTGAGGTGATCGTGAGCTACGGCGGAATTGGGTTGATTTTGGCCATGCTCGTGTTTTCCTGGTGTAATTTCTTGTCCCTTCAGGATAAAACGGCTAAAAACCTCGGATTCAATGTGACGCGCGCACGACTTTTGATTTCCGTCATTGCCGTGCTGCTGGCAGCAACGGCTACAGCCATCGCAGGAGTTATCGCCTTTATCGGCCTGCTCGTTCCGCATTGTGCCCGCTACCTGGTTGGCTCGGATCATAAGTGGCTGATTCCGTTCTCTGCCTTATGCGGCGGCTTGCTGTTGCTGCTTGCGGATACACTGGGGCGAACGGTGCTTGCTCCCAATGAAATTCCGGCTTCTATTATTATGGCCGTCATTGGTGGACCGTTCCTGATATTCCTGATCAGAAAGGCGGATCGCACCTATGGACATTAAGGATATTACCTTTTCATACGACCGCAAAACGGATCGTCTACACGCCATTAATGCTGTGATTGAACCGGGACAGATTACCACTATTATTGGTCCCAATGGTTGCGGCAAATCGACGCTGCTTAGTGTAATGTCCAACAATGCGGTTCCCCGGTTGGGACAAGTAGTTTTGGACGGCAAGGAGCTTGCTCGCTATAAGCCCAAGGAATTGGCCCGTCAATTAGCGGTGGTTCACCAGCAAAATGAGGCGCCATCGGACTTGACGGTAGAGAAGCTCGTCAGCTTTGGAAGACTGCCTCATAAGCATATGTTCACAGGCAACCGGGACGAGGACGAGGAAGCAGTTGAATGGGCGATGGCCTGTACCAACCTGGAGGAACGCAGAACACGTACGCTGGATCAGCTTTCAGGGGGAGAACGACAGCGCGTATGGATTGCGATGGCCTTGGCACAGCGAACGCCGATTTTATTTTTGGACGAGCCAACTACTTATCTGGATATGTATTACCAGCTTGAGATTTTGGAGCTTATCCGGCAGCTAAATCAGGAGCACGGTCTGACCATCGTGATGGTGCTGCATGATATTAATCAGGCTATTCGGTATAGCGACGTGATGATCGCTATGAAGGAAGGACGGATCATAGCAAACGGCCCGCCCGCAAAGGTTGTAACATCCGAGCTGATTCAAGCCGTCTATGGTGTGGAGGTCGTTGTAAGACAGGACGACGAGGCGGGAATGTATCTCATTCCGATGGGTGTCGGTGTTTCCTGACAGTTCTGGCTTCTGGCGGTATCGAGTTTAAAAACAAGAAAATGGTTCTGGTCCGCGTATTTGTCAGGGGTGACAATTGTGGAGACAGAAGCATTTTTTATTTTATTTTAAGATATGACCTGATGTTCTGGAGGTATTCTACTTATACTACGGTTCGAATCCGATCTTTTGTGTGTTATACTATTGCCGTCGGTAATTTTGTGTTTAGCACTTAACTAATGATAAGGATGGTATGCTTATATGATCAGTACAAGCGGCGTAACGCTTCGTTATGGTAAACGCCCACTTTTTGAAGACGTAAATATCAAATTTACTCCTGGGAACTGCTACGGCCTGATTGGGGCGAATGGCGCGGGCAAATCCACTTTTTTGAAAATTCTTTCCGGTGAAATCGAAGCCAATTCAGGCGAGGTCCACATGACACCGGGCGAACGGATGGCAGTGCTCAAGCAGAACCATTATGAATACGATGAATTCCCTGTTCTGGAAACCGTTATTATGGGTCACACGCGCCTGTATGAGATCATGAAGGAAAAGGATGCGCTGTACGCTAAAGCTGAGTTTTCTGAAGCAGACGGTTTGCGCGCTGGTGAGCTGGAAGGCGAATTTGCAGAGCTGAACGGCTGGGATGCCGAGCCGGATGCGGCCGCATTGCTGATCGGCCTCGGTATTCCGCGTGATCTGCATGATAAAAAGATGGCTGAGATGAGCGGCAACGATAAGGTACGCGTTCTCTTGGCACAAGCGTTGTTTGGTCGTCCGAACAATTTGCTGCTCGATGAGCCTACGAACCATTTGGATCTCGAATCCATTCAATGGCTCGAAAACTTTCTGATGGACTATGAAGGCACCGTTATTGTCGTATCCCATGACCGTCACTTCCTGAACAAGGTATGTACGCATATTGCGGATATTGATTTCGGTAAAATTCAGATGTATGTCGGTAACTATGACTTCTGGTATGAGTCCAGCCAGCTCGCGCTTACACTGGCTCGTGATGCCAACAAGAAGAAGGAAGAGAAGATTAAGGAACTGCAAGCCTTTATCCAGCGTTTCTCCGCAAATGCTTCCAAGTCCAAACAGGCAACCTCGCGTAAAAAGCAACTGGATAAAATTACGCTGGACGACATCCGTCCGTCGAACCGTAAATATCCGTTCATTAACTTCAAGCCTGAGCGTGAAGCGGGCAAGCAGCTGCTGACCGTAGATAGCCTCAGTAAAACCGTTGAAGGCGAGCAAGTGCTGAACGAGTTCAGTCTGGTTGTGAACAAAGGGGATAAAATTGCGTTCGTTGGCCCGAACGGCCTGCCTAAAACGACGCTTTTCCAAATCTTGATGAACGAGTTGGAAGCGGACAACGGCGAATTTTCCTGGGGGATTACGACCAGCCAGGCGTATTTTCCGAAAGATAACTCCACCTATTTTGAAGGTGTGGATATGAATCTTGTGGAATGGCTGCGTCAATATTCAAAGGATCAGGACGAAACGTTCCTGCGTGGCTTCTTGGGACGTATGCTTTTCTCAGGTGAAGAAGCGCTTAAGAAAGCAAGCGTGCTGTCCGGGGGAGAAAAGGTTCGCTGTATGCTTGCGAAAATGATGTTGAATGGCGCCAATGTGCTGTTGCTGGAAGAACCAACCAATCACTTGGATCTGGAATCCATCACAGCGCTGAACAATGGTCTGATCGACTTTGACGGTACCATTTTGTTCACTTCCCATGACCATCAGTTCATTCAAACCATCGCGAACCGCATCGTCGAAATTACACCAAACGGTGTAATCGACCGTACGATGAGCTATGATGAATACTTGGAAAGCGAAGAAATTGCGAAATTGCGTGAGCGTATGTATCCGGTAGAAATCGGCTAATACCCTAACAGCTAACCCAGCTAATTTCAGCAAATAGATACGAAAGAGGAGCTCCCTGAGCCATGGATATGGCTGGGGAGGCTCCTCTTTTTCGTTTGTGCCATTGTCCATAACTAACTCGGTTCCGGTAACGAGGTCAGATTTACCTCGTCAGGCCTCTGTTACCGTAACAGCCTATGAACGGGGTGGCTTATGATCCGCCTGTACGACGGCGTTGGTTGTTCGGCTTCTTCGTATTTTGGCTTTTCAATGTTTTGGTGGAACCGCCTTGAAAGCCGCCCTGCTGTGAAGCCCCGGACTGCTGTTTTTTTTGTGCCAGTTTTTCCTTAATGGCATCTGCAAGATTAATTTTACGTGGTTCATTGGCATCGCTCATGAATAAATTCCTCCTGTTGCCGCCAGATTCATGTCAATCATGCTGATTGAAGAACAACGCGGCTGTGTCCTCATTTTATACGTTTTTAAAAGAAGGGACAAGGGCAACAATAATAACACGAGCATAGGGCGGATTGGGAGCGCAGAGCCTGTTTTTTGCACGAAGGAAAAAATGTTTTGCAACCCCTACAGGAATGGGGCTCGGCAATACTTTTTCGTTGCCTCTACAGCGGTGCGGAGAGGAAAGACTGTTTCTGTAGACCCACACAAAGATCGTCTGCTATGCTGAAACTAACAGTTGCTTTTGAAGGAGTGTCCTCCGTTGTGGTAAATGTTTATGATGAAATACGAAAAGGTGAGCGAGGGGCGTGGGTGAGCATTGGCGCTTACCTTTTGCTGTCCGGATTCAAGCTGATTAGTGGATATATTTTTGCTTCCAGCGCGTTGCTGGCCGATGGTTTTAACAATGTCACCGATATTGTAGTGTCTGTTGCCGTGCTCATTGGCCTGAGAATATCCCAGAAACCGCCGGATTCTGATCATGCCTACGGACATTTTCGGGCAGAAACGATCGCAGCGCTGCTGGCGTCCTTTATTATGGCTGTCGTCGGTCTTCAGGTGCTTATTGATGGAATCGGGAGTATTTTTAAGGGTGGAAAGCAAACACCGGATATCATCTCCGCAGGTGTAGCAGTGATTTGTGCAGTTATTATGTTGGGAGTGTACCTCTACAATAGCAGACTGGCCCGGCAGATTAACAATAAGGCTTTGCAGGCGGCGGCTAAGGATAATCTGTCAGATGCGCTAGTCAGTGTCGGAGCAGCGGTAGGTATTATCGGCGCACAGTTCGGATTGCCATGGCTCGATACTGTTGCGGCGATCGCGGTAGGATTTATTATATGTAAGACGGCATGGGATATCTTTAAAGATTCTACACACAGTTTGACAGATGGATTTGACGAGCAGGAGCTGTCTGACTTACGGAGTACGATTGCCCATATACCTGGAGTAGAGGGGATTCGAGACGTTAAGGCACGGGTACACGGTAATCATGCGCTGGTGGATGTGGTCATTGAGGTGAATCCGAAACTCAGCTTGATTGAAGGACATCGAATCAGTGACCGAATTGAAGAACGCTTGCAAGAGGTTCATAACACGATGCATGTCCACGTTCATGTGGAACCCAAATTATAGTTTAATTATTAAATAGTTAACGTTAAAAGAGACTTTAGACCTATATATAAAGAGTGGATGCGTTCTCTTTTGTGACTTTTGGATTATATCTCTCTTCCTGCTGCTTTTACTATAATGAAGGCATGTCCGGCTATATTGGTCGGAATTGGACAGCTCTTCAAATTTGTAAAAACAGCCAGGAGGTGCAACATTGAGAAGACGCGTGATGGGAACGCTCATGACGTCAGCCGCGCTATTGGCAGCAATTCACATATCGCCGGGTCAGGTTGACGCAGCGGCATCGACAGCATCCACAGGCCAGAAGGCGGTTATTCAAGCGGCTGTAAAGCTCAGATCCAATCCTTCGACGACAGGGGATGTCGTCAGCTTTATGAAGCAGGGAGAGGCCGTAACGGTATTAGAGAAAACAAACAGCTATTGGTATAAGGTCAAGACTTCTGGTGGAGTTACCGGATACACGAGCAGCTCCGACAAGTACATAAAAGTTGGCGCTACCAGCGTCGCTGCTACTGTCATCCCGTCTGCCAGCCGCAAACCGGAAGTCACAGAATCAGTTAAAAACAACGTTTCAACTAAAGAGGCTTCAGCCTCAGTGAATAGTTCTGCCGGTCAAACGAAAGCTACGATTCAAACGTCCGTTCGTTTGCGGGCGGAGGCATCCACTTCTTCCGAGATTTTGGGCTATTTGAATACAGGGGATGTCGTTACAATTACCGATCCAAGTAACTCTTATTGGTTCAAGGTTACCACGACTGATGGTACTACAGGCTATGTCAGCTCATCTCCACAATATATTCGTATTGGTGAGGGCATTATTGTGGAGCAGCCTGTGGCTTCTTCAGAGGCACCTGCTTCGGATCCTACTGCTCTGCCTGCGGTAGCGTCTTCTGCGTCGACGGTTAGCTTGCCTTCCGGCGATGCAGCGGCTGCAATCGAACAGGTTATTAACACAGGTATGACTTACCTCGGGACACCCTATGAATATGGTTCTGATCGTAATAGTACGGCTACTTTTGATTGCTCTGCATTTACCCGCCAAATTTTCCGTCAGGCTGTAGGTATCCAGCTTCCGGCAGATTCTCGTTCACAGGGTGAGTGGATCAAACAAAACAGTCAGCCGAATACCGACATGACTACGCTCAAACGTGGCGATTTGCTCTTCTTTACCAATTATAATGCTTCTTCCGGGGCGTACACGTCCCTGGACAATTCCTCCCAAACGATTACGCACGTTGCTGTATATTTGGGAGACAACAAGCTTCTTCATACGTTTTCTGTAGCGGGTGGCGGTGTTAAAGTTACCGATTTCAGCAAAGCTTGGCAGGACCGTTTTCTGTTCGGGGGCAGCGTAATTCAATAAAGCATCGCAACAGTTAAAAAGCTGCATCAAAAAAAGGATGTTTCACAGCCCTGTAATCAGGTTGGAAACATCCTTTTTTTAATATTGGGAAATATCCATCTGTCGCGTCTATGCCAACGATATGAAGCCTGTTTTCTTCGGACCATTTCAACCTGTTCTGTATCCTCCTTTTTTTGTATATAATGTGGCATACTCGTGCCTGTTAGGGCTCAGTCGCGAGTGATGCAAGATCATTCGTATTTTTCGTGGCTGAGCCATCGTTATACGGTGTTCTAAACCGTGATCTATTCCGTGAAACATAGCGTCTGGGGCGCGTAGAAGAAGCAAGTTTCGACGTTGTTTCGCGTCTGAACGTAAAGGGTAACTATGCAATAATCAAACACATCATCGTGAAGGATGAAAGAGAGGTTACGCCATGTTAACACAGATCAGTATTTTTATTATTGCTATTGCATTTGCAGTTCTCGTTATTTTCCTTATTAAAACACTTAAGGCAGCACAAGGATCTCTGGATAAGGTAACTCAAACCTTGCAGGATGTACAAAAAACAGTCGACGAACTGAGCTATGAAGTAAAACAAACGGTTCGACATGCGAATGACATCACCATAGATGTTGATCATAAATTAAAGCAAATAGAGCCTGTGATGGAATCTGTTAAAAACCTGGGCGAGGTGCTGAGCGAAGTGACACTGGCTGCCAAGCAGGCTTCGACCGCGTTAATGACCCGGTTTCAAAAGCCACATAGCACAGCGGACAAGACATCCAGTACAGGAACCGCGATCAAGCCAGTGACACCGGACAGACCTTTAACCGCAACAGAGCGGACGGTTCAAAGCTACAATGCGACCTATGAGGAGCCTGCAGCGAAGTCGGCTAAAAACTGGTTAAGCTATATGGATATCGCTGCCAGCCTGTGGCAGAAAATGCGCCAGTAGCACAGGGTCGAACCGTAAACTACAGGAAATTCATTGAAAGGGTGAGATTTATGATGAAGACTTTATTACTGATTGCTGGTTTGCTCACTCCCTTTTCCGGACAGGATACGGTTCACCAAACCGTTTCCCCGCAAGCAGCGGGGCATATGGTGAGGGCTGTGCAGATGATCCCCGCTCAACATGCCGTACCGGCTGATTTTCAAACGTTAAATGGCATATCTCTGGAGGATACACGCGCGGTTGTATTGAAAAAACTGGGCAAGCCGCTTCGGATAAAGAAGGATATGTTGCAGCTTTCTACAGAATATCAATATCCTGATGTCATAGTAGGCATGCGTGGAGACGTCGTTTCTTATGTACATGTAGACCCTGCTGCTGGCCGAATTAAGGTAAATGACGAGTGGCTGCCGCTGAAACGGCAAACGCTGGATCAGGCGCTCGGTGGCTCACAATTTACAGCAGAAGACGGAGAGGTATATGTACGTGGACAGCGGGCGATTAAGGTATTTACGGATGAGACGTCAGATAAGCCCAAATATGTTGAGTTTTTTGATGAGACCGAGTGGTAAATCCATTTTTTAAGCTCTTGACATAACATGGAAGTTTCAAATGCATGTGTAGCGTGTAATAATCAGAGAAGTCAATCCTTAAAGGAGCGTGAGAAACATGAATCAGACCCATCATAATTCTTATGCCAAAGTGGTAGAGAACGGTGTACAAGCCGTTGAAGCGGTGAATGAGTTGCGCAACACGGGCTATCGTTATGAGGATGTGTTCGTGCTCGCTCATGATCAGGATCGGACGGATCGTATTGCCGATACGGTGGATGCCAAGGAAATCGGGATTAAGGAAGAGGGCGTTTTCGACTCATTAGCCAATTTGTTCCGTTCCCGTGGCGACGAGCTTCGTGCCAAGATTACTTCCTTGGGATTTACAGACACGGAAGCTGATTTTTATGAAAAAGAACTGGATCAGGGCAAGGTGCTGGTCATCGCAAAAAAAGCGTGATAGTGCCGGTTAATCAACATATGAGACTGGCATTGGACTTGTAAACAGGATGTTGACCTCAGCACGAGTGCTTAACGGGTCCTCCAAAAACATAGATAAGGAATGGGGTTTCAGCCTCATTCCTTATCTATGTTTTTGGAATGCCTTCTTTTACGGGTAGTCTCTTTAAGGGAACGGTATTCCTAATCAACAAGGATGTCGCCGCTTAAGTAGGTATAGTATAATACATGGGTTACAGATAAGGAGAGGCCAATGAGAATTCTAATTGTTGACGATAATCCGACCAATGTCATTATTATTCGCGAAATACTAAAAAAGGAAAATTATAGAGATGTTATTTCAGCTAGTTCAGCTGCAGAAATGTTGGAGCATCTGGGGATTGGTGATCGCACCATCGGTCTTCGACCTCGTCCTTCTGATATTGATCTGGTACTGCTGGATATGATGATGCCCGAAATGGATGGCATTGAAGCTTGTAGCATTGTGCAGGAATATGAGCATTTAAAAGATATTCCGATCATCATGGTAACTGCTGTAGGGGATTCCAAGAAGCTGGCTGAAGCACTGGATGTAGGGGCCGTTGATTACGTCACGAAGCCGATTAACAAGGTAGAGCTGATGGCGAGAATTCGATCTGCCTTGCGTCTTAAGCAGGAGAAGGACTGGCACAAGGATCGGGATCAGCGGATTCAGGATGAGCTGAAGCTGGCTGCGATGGTACAGCAGGCGGTGCTGAGTCCAGCTATTCAAGACCCGGTGCTGGAAGTGAATGCTCTATATCAGCCCTCCTTTGAATTAGCGGGAGATTTATATTCATGGTATCCGCTAGGAGAAGGAAGGTATGCCATCATCCTGCTGGATATGATGGGGCATGGCATTTCTTCCTCGCTGTTCTGCATGTTCATTGCGTCAGTGCTTAAGGATACTGTGACCACATATGTAGAGCCTGAGAAGGTCATACAGGAGTTGAATCGCCGTTTTAACCAACTGGATCTCGGCAAACAGCTGGTACAGTATTATTTTACAGCGATCTATTTGGTGATTGATACTCGTTCCCGGCGGATTGACTATGTGAACGCAGGGCATCCTCCCGGTTTGCTGTTCGGTCAGGACGGCAGCATCATCAAGTTCGACCGGGCCTGTAGTCCGGTAGGCTTGTTTGATAAAATTGATGCCGAAATGCACACGATCCATTATGAAGGAGCGGGGCATATCGCTTTGTATACGGATGGCTTGCTGGAGGCCGTAGAAGGCGAATATGAGGAGCAATTGGAGTATTTGACTACGTGTCTTCGCAAGTATGAGGAATGGAATGAAGAAGCGATGCTGGATGCTTTTTTTCGTAAAGAGGCAGCTCAGGATCGTGATGATGACAAGTGCCTGATCTGGATTTCATTGAAAGAGGGAGAGAGCTTGCATGAAAATCAGAAATAAGCTGCTGATCGGCTTTGGATCGTTAATGGCGATCCTCCTTGTGCTGACATTGATTAGCTATGATCGGATGGGGAGCCTGAATGAGCAGTTGAATCAGGTCTATCAGGACCGATATATGAAGGTCCGAAAAACAACGGCTATTCGCGGTCAGGTGAACGATATGGCCAAGGTTATGGCCAACCTGATCTTGAATCCCGGGTCCTCCGTCAGTGAGGCCAAACGCGAGCTTGATAATATTTCCGCTACAGGAACGAAAGTGCTGGCAAATCTGCAAGACAGCTCCGGCACCAGTGAAGAACAGCAGCAAGTTGACCGGGTAGCTGTTGCATGGAAAGAATTTTTAAGCTACCAAGAGAGGCTCGTTTCCTTATTGGGGCAAGATCGCATTGATGAGGCGAATGCTTTCCGCAATAGCACAGGGTTGCCTGCTCAAGAGGAGGCGATGGACAGCATTAATGCCCTGGCCGTTTTTCAGGATCGGGAAATAGACAGCGACATGAAGCAAGCCAATCAGGCTTATGAGGAATCTGTGCAGATGACCACGATTCTGATGGCTATCGGTCTTATGATGGGGTTACTGGTTATTTTATGGGTGCTTCCTAGCATAGCCAAAGGCTTGAATACCGTTAATCTGATGATTAACGGCTTTGGCAAAGGAAAATATAGGGCGATCAGCCGGATGAGTGTCGCTTCCAAGGACGAAATCGGGGAGGTTGCCCGCGTATTTCAACAAATGGCTGGAGACCTGGAGGAAAAGCGTAGATTCGAGCATTCCGTTCTTCAGGCGCAGAAGGATCAAACCTGGCTTAATGCCAATACTGCGCGTGTGACTGAGCTGTTCCGAGGTGTGAATTCAATGGAGCAGGTCGCTCAGATGTTTATCAGCGAATTTACGCCCATTTTGGGAGGCAGCTATGGAGCGATTTATTTGCAAGGCAAGGATGTGGAAGAGGACCAATTTAAGCTGTATGGCTCCTATGCCAAGGCAGACGGCAAAGACTCGCTTAAGGATACCATCCATGTTGGCGAAGGATTGCTAGGACAAACTGTTCTGGATCGAAAACCGATCCTGATTACAGAGACTCCTGACGGATACCTGTCTATCGGCTCCGCCTTGGGAGAAAGCAAGCCGGTGGGGATTATGATTTTCCCTATTTTGTTCGAAGATGAATGCATTGGTGCCGTAGAAATTGCATCATTGGATCGCTTCAGTGAGCTGGAAACGAAGCTGCTTGCTCAATTGGTAGAAAGCCTGGGAATCATTTTGAACAACATCAAGGGGCGGATGCGGGTTGAGCAATTGCTGCGAGAATCACAGGCGTTGACCGAGGAATTGCAATGCCAGTCCGAAGAGCTGCAAACCCAGCAAGAGGAACTCAAGCGCTCCAACGAAAGCCTGGAGGAGCAGACAGAGGAGCTTAAACGTTCCGAAGAATTGCTACAGCGTCAGCAGGAGGAATTGGAGCATTTTAATACCGAGCTAATTGCCAAAACGAGAGCGCTGGAAGAACAGGTTCGGGAAGTGGAAGAAAAGAACGACGAGATCGAACGTGCACGAGCCAAGTTGGAGCAGCAGGCGATGCAGTTGGGAATCACAAGTAAGTACAAATCCGAGTTTTTGGCCAACATGTCTCATGAACTGCGGACTCCGCTAAATAGCTTGCTTATTCTTTCTCAGCTCCTGTCTGAAAACAAGGAAGGCAATCTCAAGCCCAAACAAGTGGAATATGCACAAACCATTTATATGTCAGGCGCGGATTTGTTGAAAATGATTGATGAAATTCTGGATTTATCCAAGGTGGACGCTGGAAAAATGGATATTAACCATGAAACAGTCCATTTGAAGGAACTGGAGTTATTTGTGGAGCAGAATTTTGCTCCAATTGCAGCCAAACGAGAGCTTCAACTGCATACCGAGATCGAAGAAAATCTGCCGGAGGCCATTATAAGTGACGGCTATCGACTCAAACAAATTCTACGTAATTTGCTGTCCAATGCGTTCAAGTTTACTACAGCAGGTTCTGTTCGTTTCAGTGTGTCTCGGGCAACTGGAGAGCAGCTTCCTGGCCTGCTGAATCCACAAAAATCTTATCTAGCTCTATCCGTGCGTGATACGGGCATCGGGATTGCTTCAGATAAAACGGAGCTGATCTTCGAAGCCTTCCAGCAGGTAGATGGAACCACCAGCCGCAAATACGGCGGAACGGGGCTTGGTCTGTCGATTAGTCGCGAGCTCTCCAGATTGCTGGGCGGTGCCATTACCGTGGAATCTGAGCAGGGGCAGGGCAGTTGCTTTACACTGTATTTGCCGGAACAACAGCCTACGGTTGCGGATATGGAACATTCGAGAGAGAGCCTTAACGGATCGCTTGTGAACCCGGATATCGAGAATGTCGCCGCAGCGGCCGAAGAGGATCTCCCTATGATTGTGCCTGCGGAACGGCTGCCAATGTATCAGATGTCCTCGAAGAATAAAGCGGAGGACATTATACATCCGGGTGACGACCGAAATGAAATTACCTCGAAGGATAAGGTGTTGCTCATTATTGAGGATGATGTTCATTTTGCTAATATCCTATACGATATGGCCCGTAGCCGAGACTTTAAGGCACTTATTGCTCTCCAGGGAGACGATGGGCTGAACATGGCCCAATCCTATTTACCGGATGCCATTATTTTAGATATTCAGCTACCTGTGATGGATGGCTGGTCGATATTGGGCGAGTTGAAAGGAAATTCGTCAACACGTCATATTCCGGTGCATGTCATCTCGGTCATAGATGATGTGAAGCAAGGATTGATGATGGGCGCGATTGCCTACCTCAAAAAGCCATCCTCGAAGGAAAGTTTGGATAAGGCATTTTCACATATTAAATCGTATACAGACCAAACGGTAAAACGCCTCCTCGTGGTCGAGGATGACGATAATCAGCGTAAGTCCATTATTGAGCTGATTGACCATGATGATGTCGCCATTACGGCGGTATCTACTGGTCACGAAGCGCTGAATGAGTTGGGAACACAGCGGTATGACTGCATGGTGCTGGATCTGATGCTGAGCGACATGACAGGTTTTGAGCTGTTGGATCGTATTCGGGAGAATGAGCAACTAACCGATCTGCCGATCATTATTTACACAGGCAAGGATCTGGATAGCAAAGAAGAAACGCAACTTCGCAAATATGCAGAGTCTATTATTATTAAGGATGTCAAATCCCCGGAACGGCTTTTGGATGAAACTACGCTGTTCCTGCATCGGGTCGAGGCGAATCTTCCTGAGGATAAACGCAAAATTTTGCAGAAGCTATACAACAAGGAAGAACTGTTTGAAGGTAAAAAGATACTGCTGGTCGATGATGATATCCGCAATGTGTTCGCTCTGTCGAGTGTGCTGGAAAGCTATCGCATGGAAGTCACCTTTGCGGAAAATGGCAGAGAGGCTCTGGAGCTGCTGGAGCAAACACCTGATTTTGATCTGATCCTAATGGATATGATGATGCCGGAAATGGACGGATATGAGGCCATGCGGCGTATCCGGCTGATGCCACATTTTGAGAAGCTGCCTATTATCGCGCTGACGGCCAAGGCCATGAAGGATGATCGTTCCAAGTGTATTGAGGCGGGTGCTTCCGATTATGTGAAGAAGCCGATTCAAACCGAACAGCTTTTGTCATTAATGCGGGTGTGGCTGTATTCGTAGCCCGAAAAAATGGGTAATATACATCAACACATGATTGGAGCGGTACAGGCAGAACCTATTTAGGAATTGGAGAGAGATTATGACATCGAAGGATATGGCGGATAATGCTGCTAAGGAACCAAAATCGAATGACACGGAGCGGGAAATGATTGAGATTGAGCTGTTGCTGGAAGGAATACATCGACTGTACGGCTATGATTTTCGCAATTATGCTCTGCCTTCGATCAAGCGGCGTATTTATTATCATGCACAGTCCGAGAATGTAAGCACGGTATCAGGGCTTCAGGAGAAGGTGCTGCATGACCGCAGCGCCTTCGACAGGCTGGTACAGAGCCTGTCGATTCCAGTGACCGAGATGTTCCGCGACCCGGAGCTATTTTTGAAATTCAGGCAGAAAATCATACCGATTTTGCGGACGTATCCGTACATTCGAATATGGCATGCAGGGTGCTCTACAGGTGAGGAAGTATACTCTATGGCGATCCTGCTGCATGAGGAGGGCTTATATGATAAGGCCCGTATTTATGCGACGGATATGAATAATCTGTCTTTACAGCAGGCGAAGGAAGGCGTATACGGGATTGATCGAATGAAGCTGTATACCAAAAATTATTTGGAGTCAGGGGGCACGCAATCGTTCTCTGAATACTATACAGCCAAGTATGATTCAGTGATGTTTCACCCCTTTTTACGTAAAAACATCATTTTTGCGGAGCACAACCTGGCGACAGACCGGTCCTTTAATGAATTTAATGTTATTTTTTGCCGGAATGTCATGATCTATTTTAACGACGAACTTCGCAACCACGTACATGGGTTGTTTTATGATAGCTTGAGTCATTTTGGCGTGTTGGTGCTTGGGGCCAAGGAATCCATACATTTTACCGATTATAGTGATTCCTACGAGCCGCTGGACCGGTTAGAAAAAATATACCGGAAGATTAAATAGAGATGCTTAGGAGGATTCCATGGGGCTTCATGAACCGATTCATATATTGCTGGTAGATGACAGACCTGAGAACCTGCTCGCTCTTGAGGCGGTGCTGGAGAGTGAACAATATAATCTGGTAAAAGCTACATCCGGAGAAGAAGCACTGCGATGTCTGTTAAAAGATGAATTCGCACTTGTAGTTCTTGATGTGCAAATGCCGGGTATGGATGGAATTGAGACTGCAAAGCTGATTAAGGCCAGAGAGAAAACAAAGGATATTCCGATTATCTTCATTTCAGCTAACAGCAAGGAAGCTGAACATTTGTTTGCAGGCTATTCAGCGGGTGGGATTGATTATATGGTGAAGCCATTCATTCCTCAAATTCTCAAGTCCAAAATTGATGGCTTTGTGCAAATGTATTTGACCAACAAGCGCTTGAAGACACAGTCTATGCTGCTTCACCAGAAGACTCAGGAGCTGGAGAAGATGAACAGCGAGCTGATTGCCGCCAAGGAGGCAGCGGAAATTGCGGCCAATGCCAAAACGGAGTTTTTGGCGATGATGAGCCATGAGATTCGCACACCTATGAACGGTGTCATTGGCATGATTGATTTGCTGATGGAGACGGAGCTGCAAAGCGATCAACAGGAATATGCTGATATCATCCGCCGCAGTGCAGACGCGCTTGTTGCGGTCATTAATGATATTCTGGATTTTACCAAGCTGGAGTCAGGCAAAATGGAAGTAGAGGAATATCCATTCGAACTGGTTTCCTGTATCAAGGAAGTTTTCAGCCTGTTTACGGTAGAAGTGAACCGAAAAAATTTGGAGCTGGTTTATTTTCTCGATGAGCAGATGCCTTCCGTGCTGTATGGAGATATGGGAAGACTGCGTCAAATACTGATTAATCTGGTATCCAATGCCGTTAAATTTACAGACCAAGGCGGTGTATATGTCTTTGCCTCTGTCAAAGAGCGTAGCGACAAGGGACTTACCGTTGAGTTTTCTGTGAAGGATACCGGTATTGGTATTGAGCCAGCTAAGGTTGGAAGGCTGTTTCAGCCCTTTTCCCAGCTTGATTCTTCAATGACACGTAAATATGGAGGGACCGGCTTGGGACTCGCCATATGCAAAACGCTGGTCAATATGATGGGCGGGGATATCCGGGTAGATACGAGCGGAGAACAGGGTGTAACGTTTCATTTTACAATGAAGATGGGCTTTGCTCAGGAAAATGAACTGGAGGGAGAGTCCAGTCATGATTGGGAAATTCCGCATGAGGAGACCCCAAGCCGTAAACCTGTATTGGTCGTGGATGACCATCCGATCAACCAGAAGCTGATGGTTAATATACTGGATAAGCTCGGTTTGGCTTCAGACGTTGCGGCTGACGGGCAGCAGGCGCTTGATATGGTTATCACTAATCAGGACTATGACTATATCTTTATGGACCTGCAAATGCCCGTGATGGACGGTCTGGAGTGTACAGGCAGAGTGCGTGAACAGCTGGCTGGAAGATCTCAACCTGCCATTATCGCCATGACGGCTAACGTCATGGACGGTATTCAGCCTCGCTGTATCGAAGCCGGTATGAATGATTATATTAGCAAGCCTGTTAAAATCAGCAGTGTAAAACAGGTGCTGCTACGGCATTCTCCAGATCATTTCCCGATGCGGTCAGGCAAAAATCAAATCAATGAAGCTTAGCTGGTGGCATTTGGAAGCTGCTGAAAAGGTTATAGCGTGATTCAAGGACCCGTATAATGGGTTAGTATGTAGGGAAATCTTTTTTTGGGAGCGTAGGCCTATGAATACTAATAAAAATGAAAAGTTCAATGCAATTACAGAAACGAGCGATGGCGTAAATATCGTGTATCTGAGTGGAGAATTGGATCTTTCGGTAGCACCTGACTTTCGTCTGGTGATGGAGCCTTTGGTAGAGGAATCCAGCCAGGATTTGATTATTAATTTGAGAGACCTTAAATACATTGACAGCACGGGCATCGGCATTTTGTTATCTATTTTAAAAGCAAGACACGGGATGGAGTCTCGGTTTGCCGTTCAGGAGGTACCGCCTCAAATTCAAAAGCTGTTCGATATGACCGGTATTGCCAAATTCTTTGTCCCTCAGGAGAATTCCCAATAGGAAAGGAAAGAAAAAGAAATGAACGCTCAAATTCAAAAAGTAGTTCTTAATTTGCCCGCCACTGCTGACTTTGTTGATATTGTAAGATTAAATTTATACGGTATTGCCGCGAAAATGGGATTCTCTTATGAGGAGATTGAAGACATGAAAGTGGCTGTATCGGAAGCATGTAATAACTCTGTCCTTTATGCATATGGTCATAAGGGAGGAGTCGTGGAAGTGACATTCGAATTTGACGAAGCTTCGTTGTCTATCCGTGTCAAAGATGAAGGGGAGAGCTTTGAACGGGTAGAGGACCCGTCCCGTATGGCATCCTTGCATGACAAGGAGCTAAATGATGCACAGGTGGGCGGACTAGGCTTTTATCTCATGCAGGCGCTTATGGATGATGTCCATATCTTGAATGAGGCTGGAAAAGGTACAGAAGTGGTGCTGATAAAGCGTCTAACCAGAAGTGAGGAGAAAGTATGAATGAAAAGGTAACTCCCCCGGAGTCGATGGATGAAGCCGTTGGTCTAATCTGGGAGTACCAGCAAACCAAAGATAACGAGATTGCTACCGTGCTGATTCGCAAGTATGAGCCGATGGTTAAAATGGCTGCCGGGAAGATCTCCCGTAATCGCCCGGACTTATACGAGGATTTATATCAGACCGGTCAGATGGCCTTGATCCGTCTGCTTCAGCAATACGATATCAGCTTGGGTATTCCCTTTGAGCCGTATGCTATGAAAAGTATGCTGGGACATATGAAAAATTATTTACGCGATAAATCATGGTATATTCAGGTTCCCCGCCGCATTAAGGAAAAGGGGGCGCTTGTTCAGCATGCTATCGACGAACTGACTGTTAAACTGGAACGTTCACCGAATGTGAACGAGATTGCAGAATATTTGGATCTGACTGTAGAAGAAACGATCGAAGTGCTTGCGGGTCGTGAATGCTACCATTATGTTTCACTGGACTCGCCTTTATCCCAGGAAGAGAGTGCAGCAACATTAGGTGAGCTTATCAGTTCGGAGGCCAACGATTATGATACAGTCGAAAAACGGATGGATTTGCAGCAGGCTTTAAGTCAGCTGAAAGAGCAGGAACAAAAGGTGCTCCTTCTCGCATTTCAAGACGGCCAATCCCAACGTGCGATTGCGCAGACGTTGGGCGTATCACAGATGAGTGTTTCCCGTATCCAGAAGCGGGCAACAGAAAAGCTGAAGCAGATTATGTCTAATTCCTCTATCTCATGAGAAGACCATGGAATTTATCGTTTCGAATATTTGACGTCACATCATAAGGACACGTTATTCCATTAGGGAAGCGTGTCCTTTTTAAAACGAAAAAAGGGAGGAAGGATAGAATTTATGCCAGCATTTGAACAGATTTCTTCCTTTCGTGGAGGATGGGAATGGTGGGACATCAGCGCTGCGAACTGGCAGGACCCGGTCATACAAGAGTTGAAGGGGAAGCTCCCGGAGGCCGCAGAATGGCTGAATAAGGTGGAGGACATTCCCTCAAGCTTTATTTCTGTTCGCTTCCCAGATGCCATTCGGCCTTTGATGTGCGGGTCGTTGATCTATTCCGTTCAGGAGGAGATCGACAGTCAGCGTAATTGCAACAAGTTTTATTTTTTGGTTCTGAACCAGAAGCTGGTGACGTTAAATCTGGATCAAAATACCCGCGAAATTATGCACACCGCTGAACGACAAAAAATGCTTGCACAGTGTGAGAACGCAGCTGACGGCATGTTTGTATTGGCCAGAGCCGTGCTTCATTATTTTCATACAGGGATGGACAAGTTCGAGATCAATCTGAGAAAACTGGAAGAGGACATGGAGAGAAGAAATGCACGCACACTGATGGATTCTATATTGAATGCGCGTTTCGAGCTGTTGTACTGGAGCAATATGTTTATTCCTTTTTCAGAGCTGGTAACAGCCTCCCGAGAGGCGTATCTCGAAAAGCTGGAGGAGAACCGCTTTTTTAAGCAGCTACTTTACCGTGTCACCCGGATGGAGGGGCTTTTCCGGCATTATGAAAAGGAGATCGACACGCTGATCTCTATTGACGATGCCATTTCCGCGTTTAGGGGGAATGAGATTACGAAGACGCTTACCATTGTAACTGCCGTGTTTACACCCGCAACCGTAGTGGGGGCCATTTGGGGCATGAACTTTAAAAATCTGCCCTGGCTTGAAACAGGCTGGGGCTTTACCGCTGTGATTGCAGCGACCCTGCTGAGTATGGCGGGGATGTATGGCTGGCTAATGATGAAGGGGTGGACAGGAGACTTGTTGAAAACGAACAAGCGCAGAAAATTGTAGCGGCCGCCTAGCAGCTGCAATATAAAGATAAAAAACGATCCATTGTAACTTGAGGCTCTTGTAGGAGCACGCTACGGTTACAATGGATCGTTTTTATAGGATTGATGGAGGAATGATCACTTACCACCTTGGCTCATTTTAATATATTCCAACAATTCAGCGATATAATCTCCGATGACCGGAAGGTTTAGCTGTACCAGGAAGCTAAGCAACCAGGCGAGTAAGGCGAGTATAACCACTGTACCCAGCGTGAGGCCAAGTCCCCGTGCAATCCCTGCCGTCAGGTTACTCATAATTCTTCGTTTAGTGCTGGAGTAGTTCTCCAGAATATCACGAAATTCTGCTCTTTCCAGCGTATCTGCGATTTGATCTAACCGTTTGTTAAGCCGCTTGATCTCATGTCGTAGCTCAAAAGGATGTTCATTAACGTCAAAATCCTCTTCTCGAATATGCTTTTTAACAGGATTATGAGCTGAGGAAGCCTGCTTGGATGAAACCTCTGGTTGATCTTGAGCTTGTCGGGGATGAAAGGTTCTTTTGTTGTTTGCGGTAAGATCATCTCCATATGAGTTTGGCTTGTTCATCGTCATCCCTGCCCTTCTATCATTTAAAAAACAGCCAGCTTCTTGCATGCTGGCTGTTCAGTGTTTAAGATCTATTCCTGTTGTAATCAGAACGTTTGGCTACTAGGATGTTGCATTCAATTGTTTTTGCGAATCCTTGGCTGCCTTGGCTGTTGCATCCATAATCTCTTGATCTGCCTTGGTTGCTTCATCAGCAACATCGGCAGAAGCTTTGGCTACGCTGGATACGATGTTGTCTTTACTCTCGGCTACTGTTTTGGCTACATCTGCTGTTTTGGTGGAAACGGTTTTGGCTAAATCCGTCGCTTTGCTGCTGACTACAGATGCGACGTCTTTTGTTTTATCGGATACAATCGTCATTTTATCAGACAGTTCGCTGCGCAAATCACGTCCTGGCTTCGGTGCGAACAGCAGGGCTGCCGCAGCACCAATTAAACCTCCGATGAATAAACCCTTTGCAAAGCTTGAAGTATTGCCTACCGTATTTTGATTGTCCATGTTACTCATGTCATATCACTCCTTTTATATAATAAAAAAATATATATAAATATTAAGTAGCCCTTCTTAAAAGCCTGGACACAAGTCCAAGCAGGAACACGAACAATGCGGTTCCGAGTATGGCGGGAATGACTGCAAAATCACCAATGACCGGACCCCAGCTTCCCAATAGGGTGACACCGAGCCAAGCTCCTACAAATCCGGCAATCATGGAGCCTGCAATGCCGCCTGGCATTTCATGTCCAGCCAGCGCATCGCCTATTAATCCGATAATAATAGCCATGATAACACTTAGTACAATTCCCCACACAAGGATCGCCTCCCTTATCCTTCAGTCTCACAGAAGCATAATACTTTTGATAATACGAAAGCTTCGTGTGCTGCTTTGTCATGCTTACTTCGTATATAAACGCAGGGACCTTGAGTGAAACAACAAGCCATCCGGCTTCGCTTACAGGCGAGGCTTACAGGCGAGGAGTAGAGGAAGGGGAAGAAGGCCGTAGACACGCTCGCCAGTAAAGCACAGGAACGGTAAACATCAGCCAAATGATACCCGCCAGATAGCCACCCGCAATGTCGGTAGGAAAGTGAACCCCTAAATATACGCGGCTCAGCCCAATCAAAAGAATGAGCAGTGTACCAAGGACGCACGGAAGGAAGAGCGGACGATTATGAATCTTACGTTCTATGCCCCAAATGGCAAATAGGGTTCCGTAAAATCCCATGGAGATCATGGCATGTCCACTGGGAAAGCTGTAACCTCCGGCTTCTACCAAATGTTGAAGTGCCGGGCGCTCTCGCTGCAAAATTTCTTTGATGAGCGCATTCAGTCCCCACATCGCCGTAAAGCTGCCTATGACTGCAAAGGAATAAGTCTTTGACCGAAAATATACCCAGCACAAGACGGCAACGCCGAGGGCAACGAGCAACGATATACGGAATGAACCGAAGGATGTAATGAATATAGCAACAGGGAGCAGGCTGTAATAAGTAGTGGTCTTCTCTGGAAAAATCACACTTTGAATACGTTCATCCCAATGTAAAAAAGGAGCTGTGCCGATCCATCGGATCAAGTAGGCAATGAGAAGCAAAACAACAATCATGACGATAGACGCATACAGACTGCGGCGTAAATAACTTGGCAAGAAACGGAATGATTGAGGCTCTTGAAGTAGCATATATAGTCAATCTCCTCCTTATGGCTAAGTGATAGATGTATTATGTTGTACTATAAACTTAACGAATAATGAAATTGAAAGCAAAAACCTGACTGAAGCGTAGGCTGATTGACGTATATAAGCCCGGGGTAAAGGGATCGTATCACAGCGTTTGTAAATGCCAGGGCCTGAAGTGGGACAAGAAGAACAAAGTAAAGGCTGCTTTACGGAACTGGAATCCATGGAGGTGCTAGGGATGATTAAAGTAGTGACATCGGCAGAGAGACATACCTCAAATAAAGGATGGATTCATAGCGAGTTTAGCTTTTCGTTTGCGGATTATGAGGATCCGAGCAATGCTCATTTTGGCTGTATGCTAGCTCATAATGATAATGAGCTCAAACCGCAGCAAGGGTTTAGAAGACATCCGCATCACGATCTGGAAATAGTCACCTATGTAATCGAAGGCCAGCTACATCATAGTGACAGCTTGGGGCATGAGCAGGATTTGAAAAGCAGCACCATTCAGGTTATCAGTGCAGGCACCGGGATTGAACACGAAGAGCGAAATATTAGGGACGAAAAGCCAGTCCGTTTTTTGCAAATGTGGTTTTTACCCGAGAGTCCAGGTATTCGGCCTGCCTATCAGGTGCATAGTTTCAAACATTGTGAGCGGTTAAACCGACTTCAGCCCGTCGTATCCGGCTCCGGATTGGAAGGTGCACTAATCATCGCACAGGATGTAAATCTGTATCTGAGCAGATTGGAAAATGGACAGCAGCTTGAGTATCCACAGCAGGAGCAGAGACGCACCCATATTTACGTCGTTAGCGGTCATGTAGAAATTACATGTAAAGACGGCGACTTTCAGTTAGGGCCCGGTGATGCCGCGCGGATTCATAAAAGATGTCCATTAAAAATACAAGCTACGGGCAATGAGGATGTGTCTGAATTGGTGTTGACGGATTTGCCTTGAGACCTCTACAGGTGAATGAAAAAATGGCAAATGACAAAATGGATAAAAATGTATATATATTGAATGATAAAAATAAAGCTCGTATTCCGCTGCGCTTCTGTTGATGCGACCGGAGATACGAGCTTTATTTATGCACATCATCAGTGTTGCCAAAAAAAGATAGGTCATAAGGCATTAAACGCCCTGTCGTACGGGTGATCAGGAGGGGTTACGTAATCTGCCCAGTTCAGAGACGACGGCTTCAACCTCTGAGATACTCAGGTTAGGTTTGCTTATCACCATATCATAGACATCGTAAATGTCCTCATATTGCTCCAGCGAGAAAGCGGAGGCTTGCATAGCAGCTCCACTCGCCATACGAAGCTTGGTTTTAATACCTTCAATCATATACTCAATGTTGGCATGAGACGGTACAGACAAATCCATTGTTAATGTTCCATCCTTTCATAACAGGGGAAGTTGCCTGTATTGTATCATGTTTTTGTTGTAGAATGTACTGAAAGCCAGAATGCCGATAAACAACAGAATCAAGGAGGATGGACAAAGGTGTCTTTGTATAATCGAGCTTCCGCATCTGGTCGCTCCCCCTTAGATCGTAATGTAGAAAAAACAGATCGTGAGGGACTCTTACCGTTTTTTCGGGAAATTCATGATCAGCATACTATAGATAAGTTGACCTTTGTTTGTATTGGTACGGATCGTTCATCAGGTGACTCGCTGGGGCCGCTGGTTGGCACCATGCTTAAGGAGCAGGGGTTTCCGCACGTAATTGGCACATTGACGGAGCCGTGTGACGCGGATCATCTGGTTTCGTATCTGGAGCGTATTCCCCAGGATCATCACGTCATCGCCATAGACGCTTGTCTTGGACAACAGGGATCGACGGGGATGTTTCTTACTGCACGCGAGCCGTTGACCCCGGCCCGCTCCGTTGGACTGGCTCTGCCGTCTGTCGGACATTACAGCGTCGCAGCTATTGTGAACGAGCGCAGCCCCAAGCCCTATTGGACCTTGCAAATGACATCGCTCCACCTCGTCATGACGATGGCTGCACATATTGCTCACGCCGCGGCCTCTGAATTTGGACTAAGAGCAGCAACGCAAGATTTTCCAGATGGCTACCGTTTCAGATATTGATGGTCTGCTTAATAATATACATCAGCATATTCTACTTACTAATATATTCAGCTCCAATAGATTATATACAGAGAAGGAAGGGTTTCACATGAAGAAGGTATTGTGCGAAGGAACGACGATCTGCTATGCCGAACAGGGGAAAGGAGAACCGATCATTCTGCTGCACGGATTTTGCGGAAGCTCCTCCTATTGGGATGAGGTTGTTCCCTTGTTATCCCGAAGCTATCGTTGTATTGTTCCAGATCTGCGTGGGCATGGGCGCAGCGATGCTCCGCTCGGGGCCTATACCATTGATCAAATGGCAGACGATGTGCTTAAACTTCAAGAGCAGCTGGACATCCCGCAGGCTGCCTGGTTCGGTCACTCCTTAGGCGGCTATTTGACGCTTTCTGCAGTACAGAGATATGCGGAGCGTCTTACAGCCTTTGGGCTAATTCACTCAACTGCTTATGCGGATACCGAGGAAGGTAAAGAAAAGCGGAACAAGGCTGTATCCACCATTCAAATAGAGGGGATTACAAGCTTTGTAGACGGTCTCGTACCCGGGCTGTTTGCTCCAGACCATGTGGAGTCTATGCCCGGACAGCTCCTTAAAGCCAAAGAAATTGGCTATAAAACGCCACCGCAAGGGGCTGTAGGAACCTCACTGGCTATGCGTGAGCGTTCTGACCGTCGAGATGTGCTGTCAGGTTCAGTCTTGCCAGCCCTTTTAGTGGCAGGTGAGCAGGATCATGCAGTTCCTCCAGCCCGCACGTTTACAACGGATCGGCCCGGGGTAACTCAGGTTACCATACCGACAGCGGGTCACATGAGCCTGTTTGAAGCACCTGAATTATTAGCTAATGCAATCTTGTCATTTTTGGAACAAAATTTGAAAAAGTAAGCCTGGAGAAGAACTCCAAAACCGGAGGCATCTGTTCTGATAATAAGATGCCTCCGGTTTTTTTGTGCTGCAAATTGTCTTAGATGCAGCAACTATATATTCGGGTTTCGGATTTCTGCCAGGCGTCTAATTCATATTGCTTTTATTCAAGGCAAACGCCGTCGGCAAACCGTCAATACTTTCCAAATTTTTCTCGTATGCATACTTTTTAATTACTTCTTCGCCCATTTGAATCGACACGTCCTTCAGCTTTTCCCGTTCGCTCGTAAAAGTCATGAAGGGGACCGCAAAGCCACATGAATCTTGTACCATGTGAACGTCAATAACAATGATTTGTCTTGCTCCGGGAAGCGGGTCAAAGAGAGGATACAGCTCATTCCATCGCTCTGTGTCGGGCAGCACGACTGTGCCAGTACCGTAGAGCCTTAATACAGAGGGCTCGCCCTCAAATGCGCAGAACATAATAGTTACCCGTCCGTTTTCTATGAGATGCGCACTTGTCTCGTTGCCGCTTCCCGACAAGTCGAGATAGGCTACCTCATGGTCTGACAGAATACGAAAGGAATCATATCCCTTGGGAGAAAGATTAACGTGCCCTGCCTTGGATAGCGGTGCTGATCCTACAAAGAACATATGCTGTCGCTGTATGAACTCTTTATGCTCCGGTAAAATCGAACTGAATTGTTTACCCATACTCCATCATCCTTTCCCATAAAACATTTAACTAAAGATTTTGTTTCTGTAGAAAATAAATTTTACATTTTACATACTAATCAATTAATTATAATAGATTATTTTCGTTTCATATGAAACAAAAATAACATGATACTAACGGAGAAGCAATATAAAATTTTTAAAACACTTGTATTTCACCAGTCACATGATCGGCTACAAAGCATTGTACTGTCGGAATGTCGGATGCCATACATGAGCATTCTGACTACCAGATCACTGATGCTATAAACTGAGTGCAATTGTTATAAGTCGGATTACTGCATGGCGGCGGTATTTGGCTTTTGGAGAAGGATGTCTTACAATCAGAAGGAACGGGGTTCCTGGTTGTCTAGGCATCGGGATGAAAGGAAGGGAACGGCTTGCTTAGAAAAGATTATTTGCTCAGTATGATGGAAGAATTGACATCCGCAGTAGCAACGGTGCTCGGTCTAAGGCGTGAAAATAAACATATCGAAGCGCTGAAGCAACTAGATGACCTGCTCAACAAGCAGTTTCGTCTTCGTTCAGATTTGCTCAGACGATTGCCGCCGGAACAAATGATTGAGCTTTTCCGATTGGGCCCTGGAATTGAAGCGGATAAGCTTCAGCAGGTGGCACGTATTTTGGAAGAAGAAGCCGTGATTTACCTGGAAACCGACAGAACAGACGAAGGAATACGAATCCTGATGAAATCTCTTCATCTATATTTGTACAGCGATTCGCACGGCGCAACTCGTGAGCTACAGGTCCTGCCTGAACGGATTGCGTGTATCGTGAATCTGGTGCGTGAATATGAGCTGCCCCCTGAAACCAGTAAGCTGTTGGCTGCTTATTATGAGCGTGAAGACAGGCTGGACGAAGCTGCTGATGTTTGGTTCGGACTGGCATGGGAGCAGCCAGAGCTGCTGTCGGAAGCAAAGTCATTTTACAGCCAATTGCTGGATAAGACCAATACGGAACTGGAGCGGGGTGGAATTTCACGCCAGGAAGTCATCGAGGGTTTGGCCGAGATCACCCAATTACATGAAAGAAAGTGAGATGTACCTTTTGGATTCACTGCGTGAACTTATATACCAATTGACCACAGGAGGTTCTCTTATAACCGCGACGCTAAGTCAGCTTCGCAAACGGGAGGATGCTTCCTTTACTAAAGTACACATCAAGCCTGTGGAATTGAAAAACAAGCTGCATTACCAGTTTGCTTTTCATTACAGCAACAAAGTCATTCATGAAAACCTAAGCCCTGACGAAGCTAATGAGCGCATGACCGCCTTGTTTGAGGATACGTTCCGTCAAGGACTTTTATGTGCCAAGAATGCGGATTATCAGGTGCTGATCAGTAAAAAATATAAAGTTTCCATTTTGACAAAATCACCGAGTAAAAGTAAAGCCGACCTGTCTCATAATCGCAAAAAGCAGTATGTGCTGGAGGAAGGGGAACGAATCCCGTTCCTGATTGAGCTGGGGATTATGAATGAGGATGGCAAGGTACTGGCTCGCAAGTACGATAAGTTTCGTCAAATCAACCGTTTCCTCGAAATGGTGCAGGATGTACTGCCTAGCCTTCCCGTAGGCCGTCCTTTGACGATTGTGGATTTTGGCTGTGGCAAATCGTATTTGACCTTTGCCTTGTATCACTACTTGGCTGTACAGCAAAAACGACCTTTACAGATCGTCGGCTTGGACTTGAAGGCAGATGTCATTGAAACCTGTAACCTTCTGGCGCAAAAGCTGCAATATCGCCAATTGGAGTTTCTGGTCGGTGATATCGCAGATTATAACGAACTGGAGCAGGTAGATATGGTCGTTACCTTGCATGCCTGCGATACAGCTACGGATGCTGCGCTGGAAAAGGCCGTGCGCTGGGGAGCGTCCGTCATTTTGTCGGTTCCGTGCTGCCAGCATGAGCTGTTTGGCCAGCTGGAAAATCCCGTGCTGGAGCCATTACTTTCTCATGGTATTCTGAAGGAGCGTTTTTCTGCACTGGCAACGGATGGAATCCGGGCCAAGCTCCTGGATATGATGGGATATCGGACACAGCTGCTGGAGTTTATCGACATGGAGCACACACCTAAAAATATTCTGATTCGTGCCGTCAAAGGTCAAGCGGGAGAAAAGTCCGTTCTATGGCGTGAATACACGGCATTTCGGGATTTTATTCATGCTGATCCTTATTTGGAGCGGGCTTGTGCAGATTTGCTTCCTGAGGGAGCAGGGAAGACGCAGACACATCATTAGAAATATAGTAAAAGTGGGGCCACTGCAGCGGCTCCACTTTTTTGCAGTTCACAGCTTGCAGTTCACAGCTTGCAGTTTGCAGCCACAGGTCACAGGTGGTTTACCCGTGCTCTACGTACTCATGTATAGGGAGCTTCTACCCGCCGTAGGCACTTCTGAAAGCAGTGCATAAAGCGTCGCGATCCACCTTCCACAATGTCGCGAGCTCCTCGCTCACATCTTCGTCCCACCAGTCGCACAGTAGTTTGCGGTTGCTACGGTTTTCCGCAATCCAGATAAGATGTCCGATGACCTTGCGATAGTACAGCTCCTCGCCCTGCTTGACCAGATTAGGAGCAATATGAACAGGCAGACGCTTGCGTGCTCGGTATAGCTCCTTGCTGCATGCGCGCCTGATACCACGGGCTGTGGGTAAACGGGATTGCGGATTGTCATGTTTAGGAAATTTGCCGGGAGGCATATCGTACCCCCTCCTCTCTCCCACAGCTTATGCGGACAGAAGGCCAGGGGTCACTGACTCCCTGTTTGAGCGAAGTGGCGACTTGTTCAGCCGCTGTGATAAACTAATGAAAATAGAGCAAAGAAGGCAGGGAGTGGGCAGAGAGATGGATTATATATCTGGTGTCATTAATTATTTGTTTGAGATTATTCGTAGTCTTGGATATTTTGGTATTATGCTCGGATTGATGGTTGAGGTCATTCCGAGTGAAATTGTTCTCGCGTATGGTGGTTTCTTAGTATCCTCGGGTCATATTAATTTTATAGGCGCGGTCGTGTTTGGAACCATTGGTGGGGTGCTGGCTCAGTTGTTTATTTATTGGATTGGACGTTATGGTGGCAGGCCGGTATTGGATAAGTACGGCAAATACATACTTATCAAAAAGAGTCATGTCGACCACGCTGAAGCATGGTTTAACAAATACGGCACAGGGGTCATTTTCACAGCTCGCTTTATCCCTGTTGTGCGTCACGCAATCTCAATTCCTGCCGGGCTTGCTCGAATGAACGTATGGCGCTTTATTATTTTGACGACGCTGGCGATTATACCTTGGTCTGTTCTGTTTATTTATTTAGGTATGCTGCTGGGAGACAAATGGGAGCAAATCGATGAAGTGGCTGCACCTTACATCAAACCGATTTTGCTGGTTGCTCTTGCGCTCTTGATCATTTATTTTGTCATCAAATGGATTATATCCAAAAACAAAAAAGGAAGTGTATAACATGAGCCGTACTAACGTATCGCAATATTTCGGAAAGGGCTTGAGCCCTGAGCAGTTTATGGAGGGAATGGAAAAGAACAAGGAAGCTTTCCGCTCCGGGTACGACCAGTTTGTCTGGAACAGCGAAGAGGATCGGGGGTATTTTGAAAGCTTGAACCATCGGGATGATCTGCGTGTGCTTATTTTGGCTGCCGACTGGTGTGGCGACGTGGTACGCAACGTGCCAGTTGTATTCCGTGCGTTGGAGAATAGCGGCATTCCGACCGAAGTATTGATTTTGGAAAATCATCAGGCGTTAATGGACGACTTCCTGACCATGGGCGGACGTGCAGTGCCAATTGTGATTTTTGCAGATACAGGGGGCCACGTACTGGGTCACTGGGGACCACGCCCTGCGCATGTTCAACAAATCATGATCGAGTTCAAACGTGAAAATCCAGATCGGGAAGCCGATGATTATCAAGAAAAAATTGCGGTGGCCCGCCAAGAAATGGCTGAAAAATATGGGGAGGGAACCGAGGTTCATCCTGTAATTGTTCAGGAATTGCGCGAGCTGATCTCGGGATTTTAACTCATGACATTATCCATTCGCAGCTTTAATCTCGGTCCACTCCAAACGAATGCTTATTTGCTTCAAGGGGATGATCCGCAGCGTGCCATTATTATTGATCCGGGAATGAATCCCGGCCCTTTGCTGAAAGCAATTGAACCGCTGACCATTGAGGCAATCTTGCTGACTCACGCCCATTTTGACCATATCGGTGGAGTAGAAGCGATTCGCAACGCCAAAGGGTGCCCGGTTTACCTGCACGCCTTGGAGCAAGACTGGCTAACATCTCCTAAGCTGAATGGCTCCCTGATGTGGCCGGAGGCGTCCCCGCCGATCTCGACGGAGCCTGCCGAATATGATTTGGCGGAAGGCCAGCAATTGAACCTGGTCGGGCATACATTCAAGGTGCTCCATACACCGGGGCATTCACCTGGTAGTGTAAGCTTTTTGTGCGGCAAGGATCTTTTTTCCGGGGATGTGCTATTCCGTCAAGGCGTCGGGCGTACGGATCTGCCTGGCGGTCGGGAACGAGACTTGTATGATTCGATTCAGAACAAATTGTTCCCGCTTGGAGATGATGTTACAGTGTATTCCGGTCACGGGCCCAAAACATCCATCGGTTATGAAAAAGCCAATAATCCGTATATCCGGTAAAATGTACGAATGTTTGAATTGGGGCAGAACCAAAGATGTGACAGGTGTTGCCCCTTTTCGACAACAAATTATAAATTATGTATAGACAAAGGTTTTTATTTTTGTTAACATAAATTTATTGAAGTTACATACTAAACTCGCGAAGCACGCAAGCTGTGGATGAATCCCGGTTTGCGTTCTTTTTTTTGCCCATTAAGAGGATAAAGAGGCATGAGGCCGTTAGATCACAAGGGGGAGCAAGGATGAAAAGAAAACATATATATGGGTTACAGCGTGAGCGTGGAGGCAGCCTCCGTTTTTCTAATATAGTAGAAGATGAAGCTTCACTGATAGGCTCTGAACCGAAGGTCATAACATGGAAGAAGGTAACAAGACGGGCCTGTACCTATACACAAAACTGGCATGTAAGGCTGAATGAGCACAGGCTGGGGCGTGGAGACGGTCAATTTTAAGAAGCATAGATGATATAGACAAGCTACTTATTTTTTAGTAGACTTAGCAGATAAGTTCAGACAAACGGGGGGCTAACGATGCATCATTTAGGAGCTAGAATTATGATCGTCGCGGATGCTTTTGAGCAGAATCTTCCTGTGGGCGAACACGGTTATATCATTGCTTACGATCGTAATGCGGACAATGCTTTTGACTATGTCATTCGCGTCCCGAAGGTAAATCGCAACTTTTTTGTACCATCCGGGGACGTCGAGTTAGAAGAAAGTATTCTGAAGCTGGAAGCCGAGCGGATTGAGCGTGAAGCGCTGATAGATTACGCCCTTGCTACTCATAATGAGAAACTGTTCAAGCATGTGATGAACGGTGGTCTTGATTCAGTAGAGGCTGAGGAAGAAGAAACCGCGGCAGAATTATTGTCACAGGCTGATTTTATCAAACAAGTCAATTTACGTGCTTGGATATAGGAGTCGGCTACTGCCGACTCTTTTTAGGAATATATAATGCACGATCTCGTTCCTATAGTTTTCGCGAAAGGCACCGAGAGGTGCTTTTTTTATATCCTTTTAGCAACATTTGCCTCATTGATGTACGGTTTGCTTCTGTACCGCGCCAAAGATTGAATTGTAAAAGGTTCTATCCTATAATTAAAAACGTTATTTCAAAGTTCGGTGCAGCATTTTTTGATATACATGAGGAGGGTTTTGTATGAACATTTCCACGGAAGATGTCCGTCACGTAGCCAAGCTGTCCCGGTTGAATCTGACCGCGGCCGAAGAAGAAACGATGACAGGGCAATTGAACGCCATTCTCCATTATGCGGAGAAATTGAATGAGCTGGATACGGAGCAGGTAAAGCCGACCACTCATGTACTGCACGTCAGCAATGTCATGCGGGACGACGAAGTTCGCGACAGTTTGACACTGGAGCAAGTCATGCGTAATGCACCTGAAGAAGAAGACGGACAGTTTAAAGTTCCTGCTGTATTGGAATAGATTTTACATTTGAAAGGAGGATGCAAATTGAGCTTGTTCAATAACACATTGCCGGAAATACATAACAAGCTGCATCAAAAGGAAATTTCTGTGAGTGACCTGGTAGGACACGCTCTGGAGACGATTGGTGCGCGGGAAGACAAGATCAGGGCTTACATCACCGTTGACGAGGAGCAGGCCCGTGCATCCGCACGTCAGCTGGATGATCAGCTGGTTTCGGGAGAGGAACGCGGGTTATTGTTTGGCCTGCCAGTCGGTATTAAGGATAATATCGTGACGGAAGGGTTGCGTACAACATGCGGCAGTCAGTTTTTGAAAAATTTTAATCCTGTGTACAATGCCACGGTTGTCGACAAATTACGAGCAGCCCAAACCGTGACACTCGGTAAAATGAATATGGATGAATTCGCCATGGGTGGCTCTAACGAGAACTCCAGTTTTTTCCCGGCCCGTAACCCATGGGATCTGGAGCGTGTACCTGGCGGTTCCAGTGGCGGTTCGGCGGCGGCTGTAGCAGCGGGTGAGGCTTATTTCACCCTCGGCTCCGACACAGGAGGTTCCATTCGTCAGCCCGCTTCTTATTGCGGTGTAGTTGGTCTGAAGCCGACCTATGGTCTGGTATCACGTTATGGACTGGTGGCCTTCGCCTCCTCCTTGGATCAAATTGGACCTATCACCAAAAGTGTTCAAGATTCGGCGTATGTCCTGCAGGCTATTGCAGGCTACGATCAGAAGGACTCTACTTCTGCGAAGGTTGACGTTCCTGATTATTTGAACGCTTTGACCGGAGATGTAAAAGGACTCCGCATTGCTGTACCTAAGGAGTACCTTGGTGAGGGCGTTGATCCACAGGTCAAGGAAAAGGTGCTGGATGCACTGAAAACGCTGGAAGGACTGGGCGCGGTATGGGAAGAGGTGTCTCTCCCCCACACTGAATATGCGGTAGCTACATATTACCTGCTGGCTTCATCCGAAGCATCCTCCAATCTGGCCCGTTTTGACGGCGTGCGCTACGGTGTGCGTTCTGACAATCCAGACAACCTGCTTGATCTATATCATCAGTCCCGTACGCAGGGCTTTGGCCCTGAGGTGAAGCGCCGGATTATGCTGGGGACCTATGCGCTCAGTTCCGGGTACTATGATGCTTACTACCTGAAAGCTCAAAAAGTACGTACGCTGATTAAACAGGATTTTGACCGTATATTTGAGCAATATGATGTTATTATCGGACCTACTGTGCCGACAACTGCTTTCAAAATCGGTTCGCAGGTGGATGATCCATTGACGATGTATTTGAACGATATTTTGACGATTCCGGTGAGCCTGGCCGGTGTGCCAGCTATCAGTATTCCTTGTGGTCTTGCAGATGGATTGCCAGTCGGACTGCAAATTATCGGGAAAGCCTTTGACGAGTCTTCCGTGCTGCGCGTCGCGCATGCATTCGAACAAAATACCGAATTTCACAAGCAGCGCCCACAGCTGTAATTTACCGAAAAGGAGGGAACCCATTCATGTCTACAACTACATCCAAGTATGAGACGGTCATCGGACTTGAAGTCCATGTGGAATTGCATACGAAGTCAAAAATATTTTGCGGATGCTCGACATCCTTCGGAGCACCGCCAAACTCACATACATGTCCAGTATGTCTCGGACATCCAGGAGTATTGCCGGTACTGAACCGTCAGGCCGTCGATTATGCGATGAAAGCAGCGATGGCGCTCAATTGTACCATTGCTGATGTGAGCAAGTTTGACCGCAAAAACTATTTTTATCCCGATTCACCGAAAGCTTACCAAATCTCGCAATACGATCAACCCATCGGCGAGAACGGCTGGATTGATATTGAGGTGAACGGTGAGACCAAACGTATCGGCATAACTCGACTGCATCTGGAAGAAGACGCAGGTAAATTAACCCATGTGGATGGCGGTTATGCGTCACTGGTTGATTTTAACCGGGTCGGTACACCATTGGTTGAAATCGTTTCGGAGCCGGAAATCTCTTCGCCGGAAGAGGCCAAGGCTTATCTGGAAAAAATACGTGCCATCATGCAGTATTGTGATGTATCCGATGTGAAGATGGAAGAAGGCTCACTTCGCTGTGACGCGAACATCAGTCTTCGTCCACGTGGACAAAAAGAGCTGGGTACCAAAGCGGAACTGAAAAACATGAACTCCTTCCGTGGCGTACAGCGCGGACTGGAATATGAGCAGTTCCGGCAGGAGCAGACGCTGGAGGAAGGCGGAACGATTGTACAGGAGACACGTCGTTGGGATGAGGCCCAAGGTAAAACCCTGTCCATGCGTGGCAAGGAACAGGCGCATGACTATCGTTATTTCCCGGACCCGGATCTTGTTACACTGCATATTGATGAGGAATGGAAAGAGCGCATCCGTGCTTCGATTCCTGAATTGCCTGACCAGCGTAAAGCACGCTACACTTCGGAATATGGATTGCCTGAGTATGATGCCCAGGTGATTACGTCCTCCAAGCCATTGGCTGATTTGTTCGAGGATAGCCTTCAATATACCAAGGATGCCAAAGCAGTATCCAACTGGATAATGGGGGATTTACTCGGCTATTTGAACAGTGCCGGTGTAGAGCTGTCGCAGGTTAAGTTGACAGGCCAGGGCTTGGGTGAAATGATCGGACTGCTGGAGAAGGGGACGATTAATAGCAAAATCGCTAAAACGGTCTTCAAGGAAATGCTGGAGAGTGATAAGCTTCCACAGCAAATTGTTGAAGAAAAAGGGCTTGTGCAAATCAGTGATGAGGGTGCGGTCCTGACGATCGTCGAACAGGTTGTAGCGGCTAACCCGCAATCGGTGGAGGATTACAAAGCCGGCAAGCAAAAGGCCATCGGCTTCCTGGTTGGTCAAGTAATGAAGGAGAGCAAGGGTAAAGCAAACCCTGGCCTCGCCAATAAATTGCTGACTGAAGTGCTAAATCGCTAATGGCATAGTTTTGACAGGGGGGCTTGTCTTTAAGGGACAGGCCTCTTTTTGTATAGACGATGAGAAAAATTATGAGTTTCCTTTAGGAGGGAAAACAACATGGTTACCCTGTGTTCATTAAAAGACGATGATATCGTAAGCCAGATATGGCGTCTGCAACACCTTGCTTATAGGCTGGAAGCGGAGCGAATTGGGTTTGACGAGATTCCGCCCCTCATGGATACATTTGATACGCTGAAAAGCTGTGGTGAGTCCTTTTATGGCTGGATGGAAGATGGGGAGCTGCTAGGCGCACTGGCTGTGCAGTCTGAGTCGCCCGGTTCACTTACTTTTACGCGTATGATGGTTCATCCGGATCATTTTCGTAAAGGGATTGCGGACTCCCTAATGAGGCATGTTTTGAATGAACATCATAATATACCATTGTTTATCGTCTCCACAGGAACTTTAAATACTCCCGCGGTTGCACTTTATCGTAAACATGGCTTTCGTCCTGTGTCAGCGGCTGAGGTTGCTCCCGGCGTGGAATTAACCACCTACCATCTGCATAACGTGGAATAATGCTCATAAACCGCGCACCCGGAGAGGGAAGCACACACAACCGGGAGGAGAGACTCGAATGAATAATCCGTGGATTATAGACGATTCACATATCATTTTACGGCTTTTATTATCTATGCTTCTCGGAGGTTTCATTGGCTTTGAGCGCGAACGCTCCAATCACGCTGCCGGTTTGAGAACTCATATCATGGTCAGCCTTGGCTCGACACTGATTATGCTGCTCTCCATTTATGGCTTTGCCGACTTTATTAAAGAAGCCAATGTACGTATAGATCCAGCCCGTTTGGCCACAGCGGTGATTACTGGAGTGGGCTTTTTGGGCGCAGGGACCATTATGTTTACAGGCAAATCCATTACCGGCTTAACGACTGCCGCTTCGATTTGGGTCGTGGCAGCCATTGGCCTTGGTGTCGGTGCAGGCTTTTATTTCCCTTCAATCGCAGCGACGGTGCTTGTGTTTTTGAATTTATGGGTATTTAACAAAATCGAACTGCGGTATATGAGTGGACGCAAACGTCATTTAATTACTTTGTACGGATTGTCCTCTCATGGATTACTGGAGCAAATTTCGAATTATTTAGAACAAGAAAAAGTAGAAATACGGAAAATAACGATTAAGGAACATGAGCATGTGCCTTTTCATGAACTACACCCAAATCAGCAGAGTATGGAGGTCTCTTTGGAAGTATTGGCCCGCCACGATTTTGATCCCGTACGTATTGCAGCTGAGCTTCGACAGTGGGAAGATGTAGCGGCAGTTTCCGTAGAATGATGGGTTACCACGTTTTTTCCAGTTACTCTTAAATCCAATTGGGGTACTATTTAACCATCAATGTGTTTTCAACGGAACACGTATGGAATTCAAAGGGGAGGATGGCATGAACTCGGAACAACCGTTACCGTCTGGAGAGGCACGGCGTCTACAAGGGCCAGAACAGCGGGAACAACCCTCACAGGCGAAACGTCTAAAATACGCTAAATTTCGCAAAGTGATTGCCATTATCATGGCGGCGTTAATACCTGGACTGGGGCATCTATTTTTGGGGTTATTTATTAGGGGGCTTACATTCATTGTATTGCTCCTGTTAGATATTTTTGCGATGCTGTATGTTTCCTCCGACGGCTTAAGGATCAACATCCCGTTGCTTATTTTGCTTGGATTATTTATCCCTATTTTATATTTTTACAATGTGTATGACGTCTTACAATCAGCAGATTACATGGTTCGTTACCGTCGCAAGCCAGATCGTTATGCACGAATGGATGCCAGAGGTCAGCAAAGTAGTCCTTTTTATGCATGGGAGAGAGGCTTGGCTTTTGCCGTACTGCTGGTAGCAGGCGGTGGACTTATGATTCTGTTCCGCATGAAGCCTCGCTGGCTGAGCATCTTTTTTGAGGATTATGGGTTCCTGACGCTGGCCATTTTATTAATACTGATCGGTTTATTCATTTTTGTGCGGGAAATTGTCCTATCCTATAAGCGGAACAAGTTGAAGGAAAGAGGGTGAAGTTGGCGTGCACCGTAAAATAAGAGTCGGGCGCTACACCTCTTCGCTTCTGTTGATGGCTGTAGGTGTTCTGCTTATCGTAGATGTGCTTCAAAATGCTGAATATATGCTTCAACTCCTTGTATGGTGGCCCGTAGTTTTCGTGCTTTGGGGACTGGAATATCTTATTTTTTTTGGTGTGTACTACCGCAAAGAGGGCAAGCCTGACAATGGTAGGCGTTTCAGACCTGATCTGAAAGGGATTATCTCTTCATTGGTAGTAGCTGCTTCTGTATTTATCGTGACCCAGCAAAATCATTATATGTACCTGTGGAACCGGGTCAGCCTCAATCTGACGTCAGCCTCCATGGATTTTAGCCAGGCTAAAGAGAACCGGTATGATATGGGCGGTGTGCTGGTGCCTGTAACCATGCAGACGTCCGATTTAGTGGTTGAATCGGTTAATGGTGATATAACGCTGATCAGACGGCCTGTGTCCAATATAGAGGTGCGTGGGACCCTGTGGGTGGATCAAGCACCTGCCGCTGAAGCGGACAAGATTGCCCAGGCTTCCTCACTGACTTCTACCGACGGCAAGACCATTCAGATTCGTCCGGAGGTTCAGTCATATGGAGCATCCAGCAAGCGCCAGCCCCGTATGAATATGCTGATTACCGTACCGGAGGATCGGCGCTTCAATATGCAGATCAGAACTTCCAACGGGAATATTACCCTGAACGGAGTAGATGCCATCGACAGCATCCGGCTTGAGAGCGGCAATGGGAATCTCACCGTCAATGATGCTATCGGGAATGTCAAAGGGTCAACCCTGAATGGTCAGGTCAAATTGCACCGGATTACCGGAGATGTGGATATGCGAACAAACCGTGGCGACATGCAGGCAGGAGATATTGAAGGCGCCGTGTCACTGTACACAGTGGTAGGCGATATTCAACTCGCTCGCTCAAAAGGAGATATCACGACGGATACGCAAAATGGGGATATCAATGTACTGAACTCTACAGCCCAACTGAATGCAAATTCGCTTAATGGTGCGATCAAGGTGCATAGCGAGCAGGTGGGTGGAGATTGGAAAATATACAGCGCCGTCGGTGATATTGCTTTAGATCTTCCGTCGAACGGAGATTTTCAGTTAGAGGGCTCCAGCAGTTATGGCAATCTTCAATCTGAATTTCCTTTTAAGATAGATAGTAAAAGTATTTCGGGCCAAAACGGGACAGGCAAATACGTGATCAACGTAGAAGGTAACAGTAATTTAATGATTAAAAGGTTACTAATGCCGACGTTGCCTGATTTGGATGGGTCCGGGAATCCGACTGTGCCTGATCCATCTGAGAGCTCTCTAGTTGAACCGGAAGCCTCTGTTACAGATACCTCCACAGAGACATCCGGCGATACTACAGCGCGTTGACAAGAAACTTCGGTAGACCGTACAATGTGAGTATGTCTAAAATCGGTTGTAAATAGATGGGTTATACATGGATAGAATCGTAAGTAAGGGATAAGGCGGTGGACATATATGGCAGCACGCGTCCAGCATGCTTTGGAACTTCTGAAGAAGACAGGTGTACGCATAACACCCCAGCGCCATGCCATATTAAACTATTTGATGGAATCTATGGGGCATCCGACCGCAGATGAAATATATCGAGCGCTCGAATCCAAGTTTCCAAGCATGAGTGTGGCTACGGTTTATAATAACTTAAAGATGTTTATAGAAGCGGGTATGGTACATGAGTTGACCTATGGAGATAACGCCAGTCGTTACGATGCTAATGTTTCGGAGCACTATCATATCATTTGCGAAAAATGCGGTAAGATTGAGGATTTCAGTTATCCTTATTTGGCTGATGTGGAACGCCATGCTGCGTTGGAGACAGGCTTCGAGGTACGTGGACATCGTATGGAGTTATACGGAGTATGCAAAGATTGTAATAACCAACAAACGTAGGAATAGAAGCTTCATGATGAGCATGCATATATTGTAATGGATTGGAAACGTGAGAACTCCCCATAAGTGGGGATTTACCGCGTTTTTTTGTTTAAATCACTTTTTCAAGTAATCTATCAAGTTTACAATATCCAGAAATCCAAAGTTCATATAATGGAGGTTCAATATTGGCCAGAAATCATTCCAGACGTCGCCGTAAGCGTTCACGATTCAAAGGAGCAGCAGGCTTGTTATTGTTTGCAGCGATCATCTGCACAATTACTGTCGTAAGGTATGGTAATCCCTTGCATGAGAAACCCGATTGGCAAGGCAGTGTGCGTCCTATTTTTATCGAGGGCAAGTTAACCGGATATGAGGCACAGAGCTCCGGCAAGAACATGCTGATTCCCCTCAAGTTAGTACAAAATCAAATTGATCCTACCATTCGGTATGAGGATGAGAACCAGACCATCATTTTGGCGACAAGACAAAACCTGCTCTATATGAACGTTTCGAAGTGGCAAGGAGAGCTAAATGGGAAAGCATACGCGCTGACCGCAACCCCGCAAGTGATTAGCGGTGAATTGTACATCCCTATACAAGCTGTTCGTGAAGTATATGGTGTGTCCGTTCACGAAGATCCGGTGACAGGTGCAGTCATCCTAATGAGAGCCGGGGATAAGGTCAAATTGGGAAGTGTAGAAAAGAAAGATGGGGGGCGGGATGATAAAATCGCTTTGCGTAAAGATGCCTCTAGCTTATCTTTTATTTTGACAGATATATCTCAGCAGACGAAGGTGCGTATTTGGTCCAAACAGGGCGATTGGTATTTTGTGCAATTGGATAATGGCTATGCAGGATACGTCAAGGTAGACAATGTCTTTGAAGGCGGAGAGCTTGCGGTGCCTTCAGTTAAGGACGTTTTGTCCATCTCGGAGAAGCATTGGGAGGGTAGACCAGTTAACCTAGCTTGGGAGGCTGTCTATAATCGTAAGCCCAATCCTTCTACATTTGATCCTATGCCTGGGGTCAATGTAGTGAGTCCCACATGGTTCAGTGTGGTTGATCAGGAGGGTACTGTAGAAAGCAAGGCTGATTCGGCTTATGTCAGTTGGGCGCATCGTCAGGGGATGGAGGTATGGGGCTTACTGAGCAACAGCTTTAATCCCGAACTAACGACAGAAGCATTGTCTACCTTTGAACGGCGAAAGTCAATTGTGGATCAGATGATTTCATATGCCCAAGAATATGACCTGGACGGCATTAATATTGATTTTGAAAATGTTCATACGAAGGACGGCCCTAATGTTACCCAATTCTTGCGGGAGCTTAAGCCAATGGCTCGGGAACATGATTTGATATTATCCGTTGATGTTACGCCCAAATCTCAGAGTGAGATGTGGTCTGCTTTTTTAGATCGAAAATCATTGGGGAGTATTACAGATTACCTTATGGTAATGGCGTATGATGAACATTGGGCTGCCAGTCCCAAGGCAGGTTCTGTGGCCTCGCTGCCGTGGACGGAAGCGTCAATGAAGCGAATTCTTCAGGAGGACGAGGTCCCGTCGCAAAAAGTAGTGTTGGGAATTCCGTTATATACCCGTGTTTGGTCGGAGACTCCTGAAAAAGGGAAGATTAAGGTTACCTCTAAATCACTTGGCATGGAGTCAGCAGCGGCCATCGTAGAAAAGTTTAAATTAAAGCCTAAATTCAGAGCTTCCGAAGGTCAAAATTATGTGGAGTATACTGAAGACGGTGTGGTCAAAAAGATTTGGCTGGAGGATCGGGTGTCTCTGGAGGCGAGAGTGGAACTTGCCAAATCCCTGAAACTCGGAGGAATTGGTGTGTGGAATCGGTCCTTTGCAGATAAAAACGCATGGGAGACTTTAAAAGAAATAAGTAAATAAGCATAAAAAATTATACAATTGAAGAAGGAAGTTGTTTCTTTATGTAGAAGTGTTCACATATATCCAAATTTAGCGGTTAAGCCGCCTTGCAGGTATGGAGGGAGAAGTGCAGCAAACCAAATTAAACTTGATGTATGATGAATTGTTGCAGAAAAATTCGATAGGTGTTATTTCGTACAGGAAACCGGGAGAGTTTTTTCACGGAGCGATGTTGTACGACTTTGATGAACTTATTCTAATTATTGGAGAAGGCCAGCCACCAGCCAGGTTCATACAGCATTTACTTATTGATGGATTAAGATGTCAGGTGTTGCATGTATCACTTGCTTGTTTGAAGGGCTGGATTATCGCTGGTGAATATGCCTACGTTATAGATTATTTGCTGGAAGGCCGTATCGTTTGGGAGAGAGATGACAAGGTCCGTCTTTTAAGACAGGAAATTGTCGAATTCAATGAACCGCTGCGGGAGCAGAAGAGGTTTCATGAGTTTTCTCGCTTCCTGGTCAATTACGTTCATGGTAAAAGAGCAATGCGAGAAGGTCGAACCATTGACGCGTATCAAAGTGTCTTGAAGGCGTTGGATCATTGGGCCTCAATTGAACTCATTGAGCGGGGGATTTATCCGAAGGTACATTTATGGCTTCAGGTACAGCCGTTGGATCGAACAGTCTATAAGCTGTATAACGAGCTCACATTGAGTATGGAAACTTTGGAGCAGCGGATTGAACTGGTACTGCTTGCTTGCGAATTTTCAGTCATGTCTAAAATGAAAGAGTGCTCTTCCCCGCTATTCCGCATATTAGGTAGCAGACGTGAGCCTTGGTCTATAGATGAACTCATTAATCATCCTGAGCTAAAAAATCTCCAACTGGATCTTACCGTCGTGCTTCGCAAACTGGTGTACCGTTCACTCATTAAGGAATCAAGTGTTGAGGGCTTTATAGATCGCACGCATCGTCGTGAACTGCGTTACTCTCTTATTTGATTGAGCAAGATCAGTTTTGTCAGGAAGAAAGGTCGTTAAGCTGACTTTTCTTCCTTTTTTTCATTTGGATAAAGTTATAAGTGGCTTAAAACATATAAATTATCAATTTAGGTTGACGAGTATATAAAATATGTGCTAAGTTATAACTCGCCCCATGAAGCAGCATGAATAATTTAGAACTGTTTAAAGCAGGATAAACGTGTTGCATCAAGCAAAAAAATGAAGTGGGAAAATAAATTTTAAAAAAATGCTTGACGAAAAATGAGGTTATGTGTTACATTATTTAAGTCGCCGCTGAGACGCGGTGGTGAAACAAAGCAAGAACAAAAGCAAGACAATAATGCAGGTTTGATCTTTGAAAACTGAACAACGAGTGAGTAATGATTTTGTTCGCAAAATCAACAATGAGATATTTTATCTCGTCAGTTTCAACATGAGCTAATCGCTCTTT